>CAXXSU010000004.1:0-526360 GCA_963664465.2 Alphaproteobacteria bacterium
TGTATTCTTACGAACTGCAGCACGACTATCGTTGTCAGGCAGATAATCGCCATGACGACAAAATTACCGGCGAATACCACGGGCTCCAGCAAGTCTCGGCTATACTTGGCGAGTTCCGGTCCGAGGATCGCCGAGACCACACCGCCCGCCAGCACGTACGAAATCGCACGGCTGCGATAGGCGACGTTCGCGGTATCCGCCGCAGCAAACCGGTAATACTGCCAAAATGCCGTATGCGTGCCCAACAATGCAGCACCAACCGTATACAGCCAGAAACTCTCCTGAAAGATGGCGTAGACGGTAAACAGCGCGGCAAAGGTTCCGATCGACTGGCCAAGCGTAAAGCCGACCCGACGGCCGTAACGCTTCATAAACAGCGATGCTGGAATGGTCGAAAACATCACCATTGTGAACATCACGCCAAGCGGCAGCGTCGCCAGGGTCTTGTCCGTGGCGAGCATGAACCCGGCAAGCGCATGAACGGTAATAATGAGCGACATTGTGGTCGCCGAAAGCGACTGGCAGGCCGCCAGAAGCAGAACATTGCGCCGCGTTGAGCCACGCCATTCAAGCGTCTCAGCCGATTCTGTTGTCATGTTTGATATATCCGCGCCAGCTATGGACTATTGCTTTCCAACGCGCCCTCGATGATTACGTCTATTATGATCTCCGGCCCAAGCGTGCGATCAGCAATACGCTTCATCCGTTTCCTGACGGTGCGCGAATTGATGCCGGTCTTGTTGGCCGGGCGATCAGCAAAATAGCCGTGCAAGTCCATCAGGAATGCGTCCTTGAGTCGCGGCATTAGCCGCTGCGCGCGATCTCGGGCCGCTTGATTCGCAACTTCGAGCGTTGTTTGCAACAGTATATATTTTGAAACCTTGCCATAACGGATTACAGGTATCGAAAATGCATCGAGCTTGATGAATCGGAGCTGGTCGATTTCCGCCGGTATTTCCGATACGGCGGTTTTTTCATGTTCAACATCTCCGCCGCGCAGAAAGAAGAACCAACCCGCCGCACCGCCAAGGGCCAATACCGACACTACTGCGACCGCGATCACAATCCGCATTCAGTAAGATCCCTCTGGCAGATACGCAATTTGGTCGAGTAGCACACGCCGCCAAGAGCGTGACTTGAAACTCGCACCTACGGATTTCACAGACAAAACTACAGCCGTAATGCCGCTATCAGTCGCTTCCCGATTCAACTTTGTAATCGTTTGGCTTTGCGGTCGGCTCGTCGACTTCAAGCCGCGCAATGGTACCCTCGCCAAGAAGCAAATTGTTGATCGCCGTGATATGCATCGTGAAGTCGGCAATTCTCGCCTCAAGCGACGTATCGGAACGATCTGTCAAAAACTCTTCCAGGTCTTCCTTGTACGCAGTTCGCAACTGCGGCACTGCAGCGCGCACACGCTTGGCATCTTCAGCGGTCGTTGTGACCAAACCGATCGTCAACAAGGCTATGTTTACGATCCGGCCTTCCTTGCTCTCCGGCACCAAGAGCGGCGCCAAGCCTATCACCAGCGAATCGTCTACCGCCGAATCGGAATCATTGCTCGCCATTGGCGCTCGCTCATGCTGCACCAAGTACCACCCACCACCCAGCACGACGATGATGGCGACGACCATCGCCAAAATCGTATTTTGGTTGCTCATTCGCTCAAATCCAATGAAGTTGCCGGGTCGTTGTATCAGGAACCGCTGTTCGCGCAACGGAATTTCTTTACTACAAGCTCTCAATTAAGCGTGCGAATAGCCTTTGTTTGCGGGGGTAATGTCCGTTCCATTCGAATCGACAACACACACTCCGGCGCCGTCGTGAACGCGACCGATCTCCGTTAACGGCAATCCAAGCAACTTTGCAAACGTAGCCATCAGATTTCTCGAAATTTCCGGAACGGTAACCGCAAGTTCGTAGTCGTCGCCGCCGCCTAGGACGTCGTCCATCGATACAATATTGCCGTCAAGTGCCGCCTTCGCCGCCGATGATAGTGGGAGTATTGCGGCGTCGACTTCAATCGCCACCCTTGACGCGTTTGCAATATGACCTAGGTCGGCCACCAAGCCATCGGATATATCGACGACGGCGTGCGCAATACCACACAGTTTCCGCCCCAACGCCAGTCGTGGTTCCGGCTTCGCGTAGCGGCGACGCAGGTATTGCCGATCCAGTGCGGAAAGGGCAGCCGCCCGGCCTTTCGCCACGGCCAATCCGGCGGCACCATCACCAACGGTTCCGCTCACGTAAACAATATCGCCCACCTGTGCGCCCGACCTCTGCATGGCGTCGCCCCGAATAACATCACCCAACGCCGTCAGCGTAAGGGTAATGGGTCCGCTGGTTGCGACACTATCTCCACCGATCAACGTCACCGCAAACTCCGCCTGATCGCCAGCAAGACCTGCAGCGAAGGCGTCGAGCCAAGCATCCTCAACTTCCGCGGGGAGCGCGATGTTGAGCGTATAGCCGAAGGGCCGGGCACCCATCGCTGCCAAATCAGAGAGATTGACGCGCAGAAGTTTCTCGGCGATCGAGCCAGGGGCATCGTCGGATAGGAAGTGGACGCCGGCAATCAAGGTATCCGTCGTAACGACCAAATCGTAACCGGCGCGGGGTCGCACGACAGCCGCATCATCGGCTAGACCGAACGCGCCCGGATATCCCGCCGCGAGCGGTGCAAATATGTTGGCAATCCTTTCGAACTCGCCGGTTTTTTTACGCCGCGACGTCATGATTGGATTTCACCAGACGGGTTCGATCGCAGCGTGCGGGCCAGTCGATCGAGGACGCCGTTGACAAGCGCCGGCTCCTTATTGCTGAAAAAAGCCTTGGCGATATCCACGTACTCGCTGATGACCACTGGCGCGTCGATATCCGAGCGGACAAGTAGTTCATAAGCACCGGCCCGCAACGTAATCCGCAGTAGGGTCTCCAGCCGATCGACCGATCGCTGTTCCGAAAGAGCCACATCGATCATGGGATCAATGTCGGCACGGCGATCTACCACGCCGTGCACCAAATCATTTATCAACGATGGATCGGGTCCAACAAACTCGACTTCGCCCTGGTCGTCTTCAACGCCGTGAGCAATTTCCTGCGCTTGCTCGATCGCTTGGTCAGGTGTGCCGCCAGCCAACTCCAACTGGTAGAGCGCCTGTACAGCGACCAGCCTCGCTGCGCTGCGCCGCTGCCCCGACAGCACCCGGCGGCGCTCCGCGCTCATCTCGGATACAGTCCAAATCGGTATTTCAGCTCAATCATCTCCAGGCACGCGCTGGCAGCGCTTCCTCCCTTGTTACGCCCGTCAACGGCCGCGCGTTGCCACGCTTGATCGGCACTGTCGACGGTCAAAATTCCATACCCCACAGCCAACGAATATCGACAGGCCAGATCCTGCAGCCCGCGCGCGCTTTCCTGACATACATAGTCAAAATGGCTCGTTTCGCCCCGAATGACGCAGCCCAGGGCTACATAGCCGTCGAAACGCCTTCGCTGCGCGTCAAAGTCCATGCTGCGCACGGCATATTTGATCGCGGCCGGAAGTTCAAATGCACCGGGTACGCTATGGTGTTCATAGGTCGCGTGGGCAGCGTCCAAGGCCGCCACCGCGCCGCGCACAAGTTCATCGGCAATCTCGGAATAGAACCGTGCGTCAAGGATCAGAACATGTGGAGGCTGGTACTCCATAGCAAAGCTATTCGACCAAAATAGGACGCCGTTCCACCACTTTTAGACCGTACCCATCGATGCCGATGATGGTCTTCGGTGTATTGGAAAGAAGCACCATCTCTTTGACGCCGAGGTCGAGAAGTATTTGTGCGCCCACACCGTAGTTGCGCAATTCGCTGTTTGCGCGGACTTGCTCGCCATTGACCATCGCGTCGCGGGCCTTGATCTGATCTGATAGATGTGTTGCGTGCGGCTCCCGTATGAGGACCACCGCGCCGCGACCTTCGGCACCTATCATCTCCATCGCCCGCTGCAGCTCCCCTGACTTACCGCTCTCGACCGAACCGAGTATGTCGTCGAGTGCGTTTTGAGCATGCATACGCACCAATGGCGGCGGTCCGCCGGATATATCGCCCTTAACCAGCGCTATGTGCTCGGCGTAGGCCACGCGATTGACGTAGATGATCATGCGAAAAGCTCCGCCATATCGGCTTTCGAGCTTGGACTCGACGGCACGTTCGATGATCCGGTCATAGCTGCGGCGATAGGCGATCAGGTCGGCGATCGTCCCCATCTTCAGACCATGAAACTGCGCGAACTTGATGAGATCGGGACGCCGCGCCATCGTGCCGTCGTCATTCATGATCTCGCAGATGACACCCGACGGGCTCAGCCCGGCGAGACGGGCAATATCCACCGCCGCCTCGGTATGGCCGGCACGCACCAGCACTCCACCGTCTTTGGCCAGCAAGGGGAATACATGGCCCGGCGTTGCAATATCTTCGGCTGTGCTCTTGGGATCGATCGCCACCGCGATCGAGCGGGCTCGATCTGGAGCTGAAATGCCGGTCGTCACGCCGTCGCGGGCTTCGATCGATACGGTGAACGCGGTTTGGTTCCTTTGTTCATTATGCCGAGACATCAATGGCAGGCCGAGCTGCAGCACGCGCTCACCGGTCAGCGCCAGGCAAACAAGTCCACGGCCGTTCTTTGCCATGAAGTTGATAACCTCGGGTGTGGCCATCTGCGCGGGGATCACCAAATCGCCCTCATTTTCGCGTTGTTCGTCATCGACCAGGATCGACATCCGGCCGTTCCGCGCCTCCTCGATTATTTCCTCGATCGGACTGGTGACGTCGCTGAAAGTCACGGTCGCTTCCTAATTTTGCGAGAGCCGCGCAACATATCGGGCAAGCATGTCAACCTCAAGGTTGATCGGGTCGCCCTCGCGCGCGGAACCGAAGGTGGTCTGTTCGGCGGTATGAGGAATAACGTTTACGCCGAAGCGCAATCCCTCGACCTCATTGACGGTCAACGATACGCCGTCGAGCGCAACGGCGCCCTTAGGTGCAATGTATCGCGCAAGCTCAGTCGGCGCGTCGAATTCGAAGCGAATGCTGGATCCGTCTTCTCGCCGTCCGACGACATGAGTAACGCCATCGACATGACCCATAACCAGATGGCCGCCAAGCTCATCACCGAGTTTGAGCGGTTTTTCAAGATTAACCGATGTACCTGGTTCCCAGCTTCCGAGCGTGGTGCAGGACAATGTCTCTGCCGAGGCCTCGCAGGCAAACCAGTCGACAGCGAACTCAACCACGGTTAGGCAAACACCGGCGCAGGCGACGGAGGCGCCAATTGATGTGGACTGTCGGCAAATCGGCGATTCAATGACGATGCGCGACTGATCGTTTCCATTGACCGAGCGCACGCGTCCGATTTCGGTAATGAGACCGGTAAACATTTCGCTAGCTTAGCCTTGCCGGTAATAGGTTTCCAACAAGTCTTCGCCAAGCGGCCGCACGGGACCGCGCTTGAAGCGGCGGATCGCTGACAACTCTTCGGCACCATATGCCGACACGGCAGGAATTCCGTCGTCGCCCATTATGCTGCCGGCGCGGTACCAAAGAACGCGATCAATCAAGTTGCTGCGAATTAGAGCCCCGGAAAGGCGGCTGCCACCCTCCACCATCAGACGCGTGAGTCCGCGCTGTCCCAAAAGTTCGACGGCATCGACCAAACTGGGATGGAGATCGGCGCCGACCGAAACTTCGAGGAGCTCCACACCGAGATCTGCAAATGCCTTTATGCGCACAGGGTCGCCGCCGACCGAAGTTAACATCCAGGTCGGACGGCTTCCGGCAGTCGCGACGAGTTTCGAAGTCAATGGCGTACGCAGCCGGCTGTCGACGATCACACGCACTGGAGAACGGTCCTCAAGGCCGCTCAGCCGGCAATCCAGGTGTGGATCGTCCGCAACGACGGTTCCTACACCAACCATCACCGCGTCCTGAGTCGCCCGAACGAGATGAGCATGGGCGCGCGACTCTTCGCCCGTTATCCAGCGGCTTTCACCGCGACTGTTCGCAATCCGCCCGTCCAAGGTTGTTGCCAGCTTGAGCGTGATGAGCGGACGCCCGGAACGCTGGCGCAGCAAGTAGCCGGCATTCACTTCGCTTGCCGCGTCGGCACAAACGCCCGCAGTCACTTCAATTTCAGCTTCTTTGAGTTGCGCGAGCCCCTGACCCGCAACCCGCGGGTCCGGATCTTCAAGCGCCGAGACGACCCGCGCGACGCCAGCGGCCACTAACGCCCGCGTACAGGGCGGCGTCTCTCCATGATGACTGCACGGTTCAAGGGAAACATACGCCGTCGCGCCGCGGGCCTCTTCGGCTGCACGGTCCAGGGCTTGCGTTTCCGCATGGGGCCGTCCACCGGGCTGCGTCCACCCCCGGCCGACGACGCGACCTATGGTCTGCCCATCGCCATCGTATTGGACGATCACACAGCCCACAGCCGGGTTCGGCCAAACGCGCCCCAGGGCGCGCCGCGCCAAACCCAGCGCAGCCCGCATGTGGACCGAATCCGACGGCCTAATCGGCTGAGTCGTCCGCGTCGTCTGTGACACTGATTTCGTCGGTAATGAATTCCTCGAAATCCCGCGCTTCGCGGAAGTTGCGATAAACCGATGCAAACCGCACATACGCGACCTGATCGAGCGTCGCCAACGCTTCCATTACCAACTCGCCAATATTCTCGCCCTGTATATCGCTCTCGCCCGAGCTTTCGAGCCGCCGCACGATGCCGTTAACGACGCGCTCCACGCGATCCGGATCGACAGGGCGTTTGCGCAGCGCTGTGTGCATCGATCGCGCGAGTTTATCGCGATCAAATCGCTCTCGCTGACCGTTCTTCTTGATGACTGTGAGCTCGCGTAGCTGGACCCGCTCAAACGTCGTGAAACGGGCACCACAATTTGCACAGTAACGCCTGCGGCGAATCGTCGAATTGTCCTCGGCAGGACGCGAATCCTTCACTTGGGTATCGTTATGACCGCAAAAAGGACAACGCATGATCTTTAAGCCTTCTTCAAAACGTGTCTCACGCTAAGTCTGGATATATCGGAAAGCGTTCGCACAACTTCTTCACGCGGCCGCGTACCGATTTTTCGAGGCCCGCGTTCTTATCCGGCGCCGCCGACAACCCGTTCAAGACTTCGATAATCAACTCGCCGACTTGCTTGAACTCGGCCTTGCGGAATCCACGGGATGTCGCAGCGGGACTGCCAAATCGGACGCCAGACGTCACGGTCGGCTTTTCCGGATCGAAGGGAATGCCATTTTTGTTGCAGGTGATTCCAGCACGTTCCAAGCAATCTTCGGCGATGTCACCAGTTAGACCCTTGGGCCGCAAGTCGACCAACATTAGATGCGTATCTGTGCCCCCGGAGACGATATCGAAGCCTCCTCGGACCATGGTTTCGGCCAGTTCTCTTGCATTTTCCATGACGTCGCGCGCATAGCTCTTGAACGCCGGCCGCAACGCCTCACCGAGGGCAACCGCCTTGCCAGCAATCACATGCATCAGCGGTCCACCTTGCGTGCCAGGGAAAATTGCCGAATTCACTCTCCGCGCAAGGTCTTCGTCATTCGAAAGAATCATCCCACCCCGCGGACCGCGCAGCGTCTTATGCGTGGTCGTCGTCACGACGTCAGCATGAGGAAATGGACTCGGGTGCAAACCCGTGGCGACCAATCCGGCGAAATGCGCCATATCGACCATAAGTATGGCGCCCACGGACTCTGCAATCGCCCGAAAGGCTTCAAAATCGATGGTCCTTGGGTAGGCCGAGCCGCCGCAGATGATGAGCTTGGGCTGGCATTCATGCGCCAATCTTTCGACTTCTCCCATGTCGATCAGCGCGTCTCGACGGCGAACGCCATATTGTACCGCCTTGAACCAACGACCGGAGATATTCGGGCGGGCGCCATGGGTCAAATGCCCGCCGGCCGCAAGCGACATTCCCATAACCGTGTCGCCCGGCTCAAGCAGAGCGAAAAAGACGGCCGCGTTGGCCTGTGCGCCTGAATGTGGCTGGACGTTGGCAAAGTCACATTTGAATAGCTCTTTCGCACGATCGATTGCCAGCCGCTCGACGATGTCGACGAAGTCGCATCCGCCGTAATACCTGCGCCCCGGATAACCCTCGGCATACTTGTTGGTAAGGATCGAACCGGTCGCTTCAAGTACGGCACGGCTAACAATATTTTCCGAAGCGATCAATTCAACTTGGGTTTGTTGGCGATGCAACTCTTTACGCAGAGCCTCACTGACGCTTGCGTCAGCAGCCGCGAGATCGGCACTGAAAAATCCGGCGCCGGCTCGCCCGCCCTTGGCGTCGTCGTGGACCGGTGAACTTTGCTGCATGCTCTTAGCCTCGAATTCCGAAGTATTGAGTCAATCGCGGGACGCCTATGCGTTCGGGACGCCTGTGCGTTCAGGAAAGTTTGGCGACGCGCGGAACATGACGACCGCCCTCGAATTCAGTCACCAGAAATGTCTTCAGACTGTCGACAACCGTTTCCATTCCCATCGTGCGGGCGCCAAACGCGATGACGTTGGCATCGTTATGTTGCCGTGCGAGATGTGCCTCGGTTGTGTTGTGGCAGACGACGGCACGCACGTTCCGGTGACGATTGGCAGCCATTGCTATACCGAACCCGCTGCCACAAATGGCGACACCTCGGTTTGCGCGGCCGTCGTCAAGCGCGCGCGCCAGCGCGTCGGCAAAATCGGGATAATCAACCGATTGTTCACTATGCGTGCCCAGATCCAATACTATGTATCCCATGTCCTCAAGAAGCTCTTTCACGCTCTCCTTGAACGCGAAACCCGCGTGGTCGGATGCAACTGCAATTGTAACTGCGGCCATCCCAGAATTTCGACCCGAACGATGCCCGAGTCTTCACCACCCAATCGACGACATTCTTCCACAAATGCCGGGTTCGAATACCATATGTCGCCGTCCTGCGCCAGCCTACCACTAGGTTTCGCCAAGCAGCGGTCCAACCGGGAACAGTCAACTTCGGCGAACCGAGCCGCAAGAACTTCTCGGTTTCAATTAGAGTTACGGAAGAGGACCTGCTGTTCTTGAGTGCGAGGCCAAATGCATACTCTATATTGTGCCACACCTAATCAAGAACGGAATATATAGTATTAAATTAATGAACCCAAGAGAAAAACAACACAAATTTTTATATAAGGAAGTGATGATTACTCAAGTACATCTATAACTTCATTGACTCTAATCATTGGATATGCAGACTATACAATTGTACAAAATGATGACTCGTTGGGGGCTGGGAAAATGAAAGAAGCGGGCAGCGAGAACACTTCGCGGACCGAGATATTGCGCATGACGGCAGACGTCGTGTCGGCATACCTTGGAAATAATCTACTGCCATCGGGGAAGATCCCTGAAGTCATTAGTACCGTGTATGGTTCGCTGAACGGTATCAATGGCGGCGCCGGCGCAGGTCGTGGAGAACTGCCAAAGGCGGCTGTACCAATCCGCAAATCGGTGACGCCGGACTACATCGTTTGCCTAGAAGATGGCAAGAAGCTGAAGATGCTGAAGCGCCACTTGCGCACCACCTACAGCATGACCCCCGACGAATATCGCGTGAAATGGGGATTGTCTCCCGACTACCCGATGGTTGCGCCAAACTATTCGGCGCAGCGCTCGACTTTTGCGAAGAAGATTGGGCTTGGACGTACGACCAAGCGCCGTCGCGCAATCGCTCATTAGGCTGCGCTTCGCGCCAAGTATTCTGCAAATTCCAAGTTCGAACGCCACCAAGAATTAAACAGCATCCAAAGACATCTTGAGATCGGGCTGCAAGGCCTACTCCGTTCTGCAAGATATCGGGTGGCGTCGCGGGAGTATCACAACGTTTTGTGTCCTCCGCTCGGTGCCCTGGACTCGGTGCCCTGGACCGGCACTTTCAGCAACGATACAGCGATCATTCGCCTGGAAACGAATTCCGGTTAGACCCCCTGCGATCTCTTTCGCAGAACATAGTGAAGTTTTCGGACTGCGGTTCGCTTCAGCGCCTCTTCCCCCTGTTTGGGATCGCCGACGATCGACACTTCGACCCTAGCAGCCCGTTGACGAAGTCTTCCCTGGACGAAGTCGGCATGGTCTGATTCTCTGGTGTCCTGGCCTGAAGGGGGGTTCGCTGATGGCGATGGGACAGCAGAAGGATCGTCAGGGGGACTTGATGGTGAGCTGGTCGGAGATGCCGCGCTCGCCTGGTCATGTATTTTACGACCGCCTGCAGTTGGTACTGATCGAGGGCGGCTTCGACGGCTTCGCCGAGGCGGTCTGCCAGCCCTATTACGCGGCCAGGATGGGGGCGCCTTCGGTGCCACCCGGGCGCTACTTCCGTATGCACCTGGTGGGCTACTTCGAGGGTATCGACTCTGAGCGTGGGCTGGAGTGGCGCTGCTCGGATTCCCTGTCGCTACGGGAGTTCCTGCTGTTGGAGATGCGGGAACGGGTGCCGGACCATTCCTGGCTGTCACGGACCCGCGCGCGCCTGCCCCATGAAGTCCACACGGCGGTGTTTGACTGGGTCCTGGCGCTGATCGCCGAGGCGGGTCTGGTGAAGGGCGAGCGCATCGGGGTGGATGCCTCGACCATGGAGGCCAACGCGGCGCTGCGCAACATCGTGCGGAGGGACACGGGCGAGGGTTACCGGGGGATGCTGGAGCGCTTGGCCCAGGAGAGCGGTATCGAGACACCCACGGCTGAGGACCTGGCGCGTCTGGACCGCAAGCGCAAGGGCAAGAAGCTCTCGAACCAGGACTGGGTTTCCAGGAGCGACCCCGAGGCCAAGATCGCCAAGATGAAGGACGGCACCACGCACCTGGCCTACAAGCCCGAGCACGCGGTGGATCTGGACACCGGCGCGGTGGTGGCGGCGGAGCTGCACCCGGCCGACGAGGGCGATACGACAACGCTTCCCAAGACCCTGGCGGCGGCCGAGGCAAACCTCGAGGCGGTGGATGTGGCGCCGACGGCCGAAGATCCGGCCGAATGTGTGACCGATAAGGGCTACCACTCACGGTTGGTCTTGAAGGCGCTCGACGACGGCCCCTGGAAGAGCCGGATCTCCGAGCCCAAGCAGAAGGGTTTTGCGCGCTGGCACGGAGATGATGCGGCTCGCCGGGCGGTCACCAACAACCGGACCCGGCTGTTATCGGGGGTGGCCAGGGAAGCCTTCAAGCTGCGCGCCGAGATCGTCGAGCGCTCCTTTGCCCACAACCTCGATCGCGGCGGTATGCGCCGGACCTGGCTTCGGGGCCGCGAGAACGTGCACAAGCGATACCTGCTTCACGTCGCCGGCCACAACCTATCGTTGCTGATGCGCCAACTCATCGGCGCCGGCACCCCGAAGGAGGCCGTGGCGGGCGGAATTGGCGCCTTGTTCGTGCTTGTTACGCCCGCTGGAGCCGTCCTGGTCGTTCAGATCGTCCTCATCGTCTCGGAGGATGGCGAAACCGCCTTCGCCGCGATATGCTTCGCCGTGGCGTGAAACCCGGTCAATGACGCCTTTTTCAACGGGCTGTGAAGGGGGGTTCGCTGATGGCGATGGGACAGCAGAAGGATCGTCAGGGGGACTTGATGGTGAGCTGGTCGGAGATGCCGCGCTCGCCTGGTCATGTATTTTACGACCGCCTGCAGTTGGTACTGATCGAGGGCGGCTTCGACGGCTTCGCCGAGGCGGTCTGCCAGCCCTATTACGCGGCCAGGATGGGGGCGCCTTCGGTGCCACCCGGGCGCTACTTCCGTATGCACCTGGTGGGCTACTTCGAGGGTATCGACTCTGAGCGTGGGCTGGAGTGGCGCTGCTCGGATTCCCTGTCGCTACGGGAGTTCCTGCTGTTGGAGATGCGGGAACGGGTGCCGGACCATTCCTGGCTGTCACGGACCCGCGCGCGCCTGCCCCATGAAGTCCACACGGCGGTGTTTGACTGGGTCCTGGCGCTGATCGCCGAGGCGGGTCTGGTGAAGGGCGAGCGCATCGGGGTGGATGCCTCGACCATGGAGGCCAACGCGGCGCTGCGCAACATCGTGCGGAGGGACACGGGCGAGGGTTACCGGGGGATGCTGGAGCGCTTGGCCCAGGAGAGCGGTATCGAGACACCCACGGCTGAGGACCTGGCGCGTCTGGACCGCAAGCGCAAGGGCAAGAAGCTCTCGAACCAGGACTGGGTTTCCAGGAGCGACCCCGAGGCCAAGATCGCCAAGATGAAGGACGGCACCACGCACCTGGCCTACAAGCCCGAGCACGCGGTGGATCTGGACACCGGCGCGGTGGTGGCGGCGGAGCTGCACCCGGCCGACGAGGGCGATACGACAACGCTTCCCAAGACCCTGGCGGCGGCCGAGGCAAACCTCGAGGCGGTGGATGTGGCGCCGACGGCCGAAGATCCGGCCGAATGTGTGACCGATAAGGGCTACCACTCACGGTTGGTCTTGAAGGCGCTCGACGACGGCCCCTGGAAGAGCCGGATCTCCGAGCCCAAGCAGAAGGGTTTTGCGCGCTGGCACGGAGATGATGCGGCTCGCCGGGCGGTCACCAACAACCGGACCCGGCTGTTATCGGGGGTGGCCAGGGAAGCCTTCAAGCTGCGCGCCGAGATCGTCGAGCGCTCCTTTGCCCACAACCTCGATCGCGGCGGTATGCGCCGGACCTGGCTTCGGGGCCGCGAGAACGTGCACAAGCGATACCTGCTTCACGTCGCCGGCCACAACCTATCGTTGCTGATGCGCCAACTCATCGGCGCCGGCACCCCGAAGGAGGCCGTGGCGGGCGGAATTGGCGCCTTGTTCGTGCTTGTTACGCCCGCTGGAGCCGTCCTGGTCGTTCAGATCGTCCTCATCGTCTCGGAGGATGGCGAAACCGCCTTCGCCGCGATATGCTTCGCCGTGGCGTGAAACCCGGTCAATGACGCCTTTTTCAACGGGCTGCTAGTCCTCGTGTCGACAGCGGAAACCTTTACATATTTTCCGACGGGAATGTATTCCAGGATCACATGATCTTTCGCATTGTCCGCCATTGGAATTCTACCCATCGCCCGGAAAGGTGCTGGATCGGAGTATACGGCATTGTAACCGGTCGCGGGAGCGTTGGTGGACGGAAGCGCCGACTTAGCAGCGGCGTGAAGCCAAGCAGGCATCGCCGAGGTTGAATAATCTGAACTCGGTTGTTCAGTGCCAAGGCGCATCGAACTCGATAGAATGCCCGCGATTCAGGCGCCGCGTGGAGCGTCCAGCCATTGGCCGCTACAGGAGAGACCCCATGACGGCGACCAAAACCGCAGCCAAAAAAGCAACGCCCGAGAAACCGCACAGCAACCGCACGCCGTTTTCTTGGGAAGACCCTTTCCTGCTGGCCGAGCAATTGACCGACGAGGAGCGGATGGTGCGCGACACCGCACACAGCTACGCGCAATCGACGCTCCTGCCACGCATTGTTGAGGCAAACAGAAACGAGATATTTCATCGTGAAATCATGACCGAAATGGGTGAGCTCGGCATGCTCGGGGCGACGATCGACGGCTATGGATGCGCTGGTGTGAACAACGTTTGCTATGGCCTGATCGCCCATGAGATCGAACGCGTAGATTCGAGCTACCGATCCGTGTTCAGTGTGCAGTCGTCCCTGGTTATGCACCCAATCCATGAATACGGCAGCGAACAGCAACGCGAAACGTATCTTCCAAAGCTCGCATCCGGAGAATTTATCGGCTGCTTTGGACTTACCGAACCTGATTTCGGCTCGGACGCGGGAGGCCTGCGCAGCCGCGCAAAGAAAGTCGATGGCGGCTGGCAAATGAGCGGTAACAAAATGTGGATCAGCAATGCTCCCATCGCCGATATCTTCATCATCTGGGCCAAGGACGACGCGGACGACATTCGCGGTTTCATCCTTGAGAAAGGCATGAAAGGGCTGTCAGCGCAGAAAATCGAGGGAAAATTCAGCTTGCGGGCCTCCTCGACCGGCGAAATAGCGATGGACCAGGTGTTCGTTCCCGACGAGAACCAATTGCCCGATGCAAAAGGTCTCAGTGGACCATTCGGTTGCCTGAACAACGCTCGGTTCGGGATCGCCTGGGGGGCGTTGGGTGCCGCCACATCGTGTTGGCATGCCGCACGAACTTATACGCTCGAACGCAATCAGTTCGGCCGGCCGCTCGCCGCCAATCAATTGATCCAGAAAAAGCTTGCGGACATGCAGACGGAGATCTCGATCGGGCTTCAGTCGTGTCTCCAAACCGGCCGGCTCAAAGATGAGGGCCGCGCTGCACCGGAATTGATCTCACTCATCAAACGCAATTCTGCCGGCAAGGCATTGGATATAGCGCGCACCGCCCGTGACATGCACGGTGGCAACGGAGTTGCCGACGAATTTCACGTCATCCGCCATATGATGAACCTTGAATCGGTCAACACATACGAGGGAACCCACGATATCCACGCCTTGATCCTCGGCCGCGCACAGACCGGGATTCAGGCGTTCACTGGCTAGTTCGGGTGACCGAAGGCAACACAATTCAGATCGGCGCTACAACGCCCGGGCAACCACGCGTCCCGGTCAGCGCCATTTTCTTGCTGATATTGCTTGCACTCGACTGGGGTTTGCTCTGGCCTGTGATGAAGTTTGCCGTCGGCGAAATGCCCTACATGACTTTCCGGATGGTAACGGCGTGGGGCAGCAGCGCCGCAATCTTTTTAATGCTTATGGTGTTCGCACGGCCGCTCCGCGTGACACGCGCCGAAGTCTTGCCGCTCATCGTTGCGAGTATTTTCAATGTCGCCGGCTGGCTGGGTTTCTCAGGCTGGGGATTAACCCTGCTCACGGCGGGACGGGCGACTATCCTCGCCTACACAATGCCGGTTTGGGCCTTCCTCGCAGCCCTCGTCATCCTGAATGAACGCGGCAGCATGCGGCACGCCATTGGCGTGATCTGTGGGCTCGGTGCGGTCGTAACCCTCGTCAGCGCTGATTTTGACCGTATGAGCAGCGCTCCGCTCGGGGTTCTGGCGATGCTTGGCGCAGCGCTCAGTTGGGGTATTGGCGCGGTCCTGCAACGACGCATCGCCTGGGCCTCACCCATGACGACGATCACCGCGTGGCAGCTCTTTATCGGTGGCATTCCGCTGACAGCGCTGGCCCTCCTTTTCGAACCACTCGGCGTGACATTGGCATCACCGAGCGCGTGGGTGGCAACCGGATTCGTCATCCTGATTGGCACCGCGCTTGGCCTCAACATTTGGTTCAAGATCCTGCAACTCGTGCCAACCAACGTTGCCTCATTAGGGGTTCTCCCGGTGCCTTTGATCGGTGTATTCGCGGCCGCAGTGGCGCTCGACGAGCCAACCGGATGGCAAGAACTGACGGCGCTTGCGCTCGTGACGGCCGCGCTGGCGACGTTAATGCCCATGCCACGCATGACAATGCCGCGACAAAGCCGCGATTGACCGGGCCGCGATTGACCGGAAAGACCGATTAAGCCGCCGGGTCATTACACGGGTTGTGGCCGTCGCGATTGAATATTCACGGCAAAGCACGCGGCATTTCGCGTCAATCGTTGTGTCACAACTGCGCCGCGCATAGTCTATCGCAACATTGCAGGGTATCCGCGGCCATCATCTCAGCCGGAATTGAGCAACCATTCAGGACCATAGGACAGTGAGCAGAGATCAGTCCGGCAGTTATCCAACGACACGCATGCGACGAAACCGTCGCAATGAGTCCGTGCGCCGCCTGGTCGCGGAGAAGCGATTATCGGTCGACGATCTGATTTGGCCGATCTTCGTCGTCGAAGGTAAGCGCCAGCGAATTCCTGTGGCGTCCATGCCTGGCGTTGATCGTCTATCGATCGACTTCGCGGTACAGGCAGCACGCGAGGCGGAAGAGCTCGGAATTCCAGCGATTGCGCTGTTCCCCAACATCGAGAATGAGCGAAAGAACGAGGACGGCAGCGAGGCCACCAACCCAGACAATCTCGTGTGTCGCGCCATCACTGCCGTCAAGGATGCCGTTCCGGAGCTGATGGTCGTTTGCGACGTTGCGCTCGATCCTTTCACCAGCCACGGCCACGACGGCGTCATGAGCGGCGACGAAATACTTAACGACGAGACTATCGAGGTGCTGTGCCGACAAGCAATTGTCCAGGCAAAAGCTGGCTGCGACACGATTGCACCATCGGACATGATGGATGGCCGCGTCGGTGCAATTCGCCAGGCGCTTGACGATGAAGGTTTACGGACCACACGAATTCTCGCCTACGCTGCGAAATACGCCTCGGCCTTTTATGGTCCGTTCCGCGATGCCGTCGGTTCGAAAGCCGCGTTGATTGGCGACAAACGCACCTATCAAATGGACCCGGCAAACAGCGACGAGGCACTGCGCGAGGTGGCGCTCGACCTTGCAGAAGGCGCCGACATGGTGATGGTCAAGCCAGGCTTGCCCTATCTCGACATTATTCGGCGCGTCAAAGATACCTTCGGAGTCCCCACCTACGCCTACAATGTAAGCGGGGAATACGCGATGATGAAGGCGGCGGCGGAACAGGGCTGGCTCGATTGGGACAAGATCATTATCGAGGTCCTTACATCCTTCAAGCGAGCCGGTGCTGACGGCATCCTGACCTACGCGGCGCTGGAAGTGGCCCGCAAGCTCGCCGGCAAGTAGCGCGTAAAAAAGCGCGCAATACAGCGAACATGCCAGGGGATCAGGCTCCCGCGCCCATGGTAGCCAAGGTGGCCGCCGCGGCGAGATAAAAGCGCTGTCAAGTTGGCATTGGCGGACCACGCGTAGTCGAGATAGGCGTCAGGCGGAATCCATGGGTCGTCGCGCGCGTGCAATACCAGCGTCGGGGCGGAAATGCACCGCAGGCCGGATAATGCGGAGCACTGGCGGTAGTAGTGCGCCGCATCGTCGAATCCATGATGCGGTGCAACAAATCTATCATCGAAGTCGTAGACACTGCGTGCCGAAACGATTGCGGCCCGTTCGGCGTCACTGATCTCCGCCCCCGCTGCGTCATCCTTCATGCGCCTTAACAGCCAACCAGCATAGAATCGATTGCGCCGGCGGCTAACGTGGCGCGACGCTTGCGCGAGGTCGAACGGAGCCGAAACCGACGCGGCAGCCAGAATAGGAAATTGACCCTGAAATTCGCCAAGGAACTTAAGGACTATGGCCCCGCCAAGCGAATAGCCTGCAAGCAGCAGCCCGTTTCGCGTTAGCGCCGGGTCGAGGGCACTCAACGCATCTGCGAGGTCTTGGCTGCTGCCGCCATGATAGTGACCCCGGCAGGTGTCACGAGACGGGCCCGCGCCGCGTAGATTGAGCCGTAGTATGGGATATCCGAGCCCGTTCAAGTGGCGCGACGTGATCAGCATATGGCTTGACGTCTCGCAGCCGGTAATTCCGTGCAGGAGAACCACCAAGGGTGCGTCGGCAAGGCCCGGATTCAGGGTCGCGGCCAAGCTGTCGCCGGAACCGTCGGTCATCTCGAGATGGAGCCGTTCGCCGGCGAGGTTTGGCGGCACGCCGCCGAAACGTCGGACGATAAAATTACGCATCGTCTGTAGGTCCGCACTCAGCCACGGCGCGCGCGGTTCGAAAGAAGGCAGGTCGACCACTGCACGGTCGGACAGGAGCGTGGTCGGCGGAATGGTCCCTGCCAACAGCTTGTCCTCTGACATGGACAGACCAGTTTTCTCCATCATAATGCCTCGGCAAGCGACCAATTCAGCCGGTTTCAACCTATCGCCGGTTCACACTCCAGCCACCGACGACGATGGATGTACGACATGGTAACAGTTGGACCACTCGAGGCGAGCGACAAGAACGAATGGCAACGGCTATACAAAGAGTACGCTGTGTTCTACCGCATGCCGATGCCGGCTGAGACACTCGACTTGGTGTGGCAATGGTTGCACGACGAGGCTCATGAATTGAACGCGCTTGTCGCCCGCGAGGCTCAATCGCTCGTCGGGCTCGCACATTATCACGCATTTGCACGGCCATTGGCGGGTACGACGGGTCTCTTTCTCGACGATCTATTCGTTGATGCCGCCGCACGCCGTGGCGGAATTGGCGACGCCCTACTAAACGCCATCGCCGATGAGGCGCGAGGCCGCGGTATTCCTGTCGTTCGTTGGATTACGGCCGACGACAACTACGCGGCCCGCTCGCTCTACGACCGCGCTGCCAAGCGCACGTCGTGGATCACTTACGACATGGACACGGGCGACATGGACACGGGCGAGCTCGCCTGACGACGCCCTACGCCGCAGGAAGCTTTGGTGAATCGATCTTCGATGTGCTGTCTGTTGCCGAATATGCGCGTTCGGACAGCATCGGCGGCGCATCTACGGTCACGAATGTATCAGGGTGAAATCCATTGAAATGCGAAACCATGGCATTCGAATAGGCGCCCATTTGGCCGAACTCAAGCCAGTCTCCCTCTTCGGTATCTACCGGCATGGGCAAGCGATAGGGCAGACAGTCGGTGTTGTCACAGGTCGGGCCATAGACCGTGAATTCGCTGAATTCCCCGCTCTCGGGACGATTCGGACGGATCAGACGAACCGGGGGTTTTAGACCTCCGGTCACCGTTTCTGCCAAGCTGTGATAGACGCCATCGTTGATATAAACGGCGTCTCCCTTTCGCAGAAGGACCTGTACGACCAGCGAACAGGCCGCCGCGACGAGCGCTCTGCCGGGCTCACACATGATCGTGCATCCCGCAGGTAGGTCGATTTCCTGAAGACCGAGTTTGATTGCTTGGAAGTAGTCGGATAGCGGCGGCGGCCTATCATTCAGGTAGGGTGCCGGAAACCCGCCTCCAACGTCGATATAGCGAAGCTCGACGCCTGCCCGCTTAGCGATTACACCGGTTAACCGCATGGCCGATAAATAGGCATCCGGGCTATGGCATTGCGAACCGACGTGAAAAGCCAGCCCAGTTTCGTAGCCGGCATCATCAACGGCATGCAGGAGTTCAACTGATTCATCCTCCGACGCACCAAACTTCTGCGACAATTCGTAACGCGCGACACCGCCTGGCGTGGCAAATCTGACCATGACAACGAGACCGCTGGCATTCTTGGTTTCCTGTTTAATTTTTTCAAGCTCTCCAGCATCATCTATAACGAAATGGGAGACACCATATACTCTATAAGATGTAAGTATTTCTGCCCGAGACTTAACTGGATGCATGAAGAAGGAATTCGCCTCCTCATGGATCTCCTTCACGGCGGCAATTTCGGCCAGCGACGCGGTATCGAAATCGCGGATTCCGGCATCGAACAATGCCCTCAATACCAAAGGATGTGGGTTGCATTTGACGGCGTAGAGAACGCGGCCGGGAAAATTGTCGAGAAAACGTCGGGCCGATGCCTGAAGTTCTCGAGGCCGCAGGCAATAGACCGGGTAGCTTGGCTGCAATGCCGAAACGACAGCGTCGGCATCGGCAAAGTGGCGGGAATTCGTTGGTTTGGTTTGATTTTTCATCGATTCCTTGATGTCTGTTTAGCCGCGCCGAAGCGTTTCATTGCGAACATACAAATGCTCCTCTATGAAGCTGAACCATAATTTTCGACTGTCGAGGGAGCAATGGCCTCAATTCCGCAAATTGAAATGGTGTGCGTGAACGCCCCCGCACTTCCAAATCGACACGACGCAAACTGCAGATCGCTTGAAAAGTTATCTTGCCGTCCCGGGGGAGACTAGCCCATGACTGTCTCGCTGGAGGGAATAACCGCCGCGGCAAACCAAATCTCGGGCGTCGTGGTTCGGACGCCAACCGTTCACTCGGTGGCACTCTCGGCGGCGCTCGATACTGAAATTTATCTCAAACTGGAAATTCTGCAGCGTACCGGATCATTCAAAGATAGAGGTGCGTTGGTCAAGCTTTTGAGCCTAACCAACAAGCAAAAGAAATCCGGAGTGATCGCGATCTCCGCCGGAAACCACGCGCAAGGGGTTGCATATCACGCACAACGGCTCGGCATTCCGGCAACGATCGTCATGCCGGAAGCGACGCCGTTTACGAAGATCGTACGAACGGAAGCGTTCGGCGCGAAAGTGTTGTTGCACGGCGAGAGCGTCAATGCGGCCGAACCGTTTGCACAAGAATTGGCAACCGCCGAGTCTCTTACGATTGTCCATCCCTACGATGACGAGTTGATCGTGACGGGACAGGGGACAATCGCCCTGGAGATGCTTGCCGACGTCGACGACCTGGACGCGATCGTAGTTCCCATAGGCGGCGGCGGTGTCATTGCCGGAATTGCGACAGCGGCTAAAGCACTATCGCCAAAAATCGAAATCGTCGGCGTGGAAGCCGCGCAATACCCCTCGATGTATGAGGCGATTCACGGTCTCACACCCACCTCCGGCGGCAATACGATCGCCGAAGGAATTGCGATCTCGGTTCCCGGCAGCGCCGCGCGCGACATCGTCGGGCGGCTGGTCGATGACATTCTCGTGGTTAGTGAATTCGCTTTAGAGACCGCCATATTGACGATGCTCGAGAGCAGCAAAGTGCTGGCCGAAGGTGCCGGCGCCGCTCCGTTGGCGGCGCTTACGGAAAATCGCGATCGATTTGCCGGCCGCAAAGTCGGTCTCATCGTTTGCGGCGGCAACATAGACGCACGGCTGCTTGCGTCGGTGCTGATGCGCGGCCTGGTCCGTACAGGGCGGATCGTTCGCCTTCGTGTCACGATTACCGACCGACCAGGCGCCTTGGCCAAGGTAGCGCAGCAAATTGCGACCGTCGGCGGCGATATCATCGAGATTGCCCACCAGCGCCTGTTCCAAGATGTTCCGGTCAAGCTGGCGGACCTAGATGTTTTGGTAGAAACCCGCGACAAGATGCAGGCCGAGGAAATCATCGCGCAACTCAATCGGGAAGGCTTGCCCACTCGGCAGCTGGGCATCAGCAATACGAACGCCTAGCGCTGCCGTCCCATGGCAGTCTTCAAAAGACCCTACCTGCGGCCCGCAATCAAAAAAATAGGGTATCCTATTCGCTCTCGTAGTGCCTAGATCTGGGGGGCAGGGCTGGGTCTGCCCCCGACGAGCTTCTTGTATGGCACGGGCTCCAGTTGCACTGCTTGCTGGAGGAGTCGATAGAACAGGAGGCCGCGAGCTTTGGATCGGCGGCGATTGAAGCGGAACGTGAACTCGTCCAGATAGTAATCAAGCTGGGAGGCGCTAATAGCCCCATGGTGAATACCCAGCCACCACCGATCAAGGAGGCCGGCTACCCGATGAACTTGGGGCATGACAATGTGGGCTGGGTCGCCGCTGGCGGAAATATTTTTCGGCTGGTGTTCGAAGCCGACTCCCGTGAGACCGTTGTAGGCTCGCCAGCCATCGGTTCGAATCGTTGCTCCCGGGCACACAGCCGTTTGGACGAAAGGAATGAGGCTCTCGGCGGATGCGTCCTCGACACGCGCCATGCGGATACGACCGGTGCCCCGACCCCGGATTTCGGCGGCAATCGCGACAATCGA
Source organism: Alphaproteobacteria bacterium (assembly GCA_963664465.2). Taxonomy (GTDB): domain Bacteria; phylum Pseudomonadota; class Alphaproteobacteria; order UBA8366; family CAVOAK01; genus CAVOAK01. The sequence goes on from CAXXSU010000004.1 coordinate 21,560, forward strand.
TTTCTTGTTTGTTTTCCGCCCCGTAACGCCAACCTCCCGGCCGCCCACATAGGTTTCGTCGACCTCGACCTCGCCATTCAGAAGCTCTCTGCCCGGTCGAACCATGGCCCGGCGCAGCTTATGGAGCCATGTCCAAGCCGTTTGATAACCGCCCAGGCCGAGTATTCGTTGAACCCCAAGCGCACTGACGCCGTGCTTCTGATTCGTCACATACCACATCGCCTGGAACCAAAGCCGCAACGGTTTCCGCGTACCCTCGAAGATCGTCCCCGCGGTCGGCGACGTCTGACGTTGGCATCCCGCACATCGCTGTTGGCCCCTGGCCGTCACCCACGCCTCGGTTCCCCCGCAGGCCGGACACCGAAACCCGGCAGGCCAACGGACACGCCGAAGAAAATCCGCACAGGCGGCCTCAGAAGCGAACCAGTCGTCAAATTCCATAAGCGTGCGAGGGTAATCGATCCCGCCAACGGGATGGGCAGTATTCTCGGCCATCACAACATCTTGCCACTACGAGAGCGAATAGGATACCCTATTCAAAAAATAGTTCAGCGGTTCGGCGCCGCACGTGCCGTTTCGATTTGACGACTAGCCCTATGCGCATAGAGGCCGCTAGGTGCGAATTCAGTTGCGTAATCTGCATAGACTTTGTCGGCGCTTCTTGCTTATCTTTGCGGCTACTAGAATTGGGCTCCCGCATGTTCCTCATCATCGGCATTGTTATCGTTATCGGCAGCATCCTCGGCGGCTACGTTGCGCTGGGTGGCAAGCTTGCCGTTTTGTGGCAGCCCTTCGAGCTGGTCATCATCGGCGGCTCTGGCGTCGGCGCCTATGTTATCGCCAATTCAAAGCAAGTCCTTGGCGGAACGATGGGCGCAATCATTTCCATTCTCAAAGGCCCAAAATACAAACGCGATGACTTTGTCGAGCTGATTTCGCTTCAGTATCAGGTCTTTAAGCTCGCCAAGAGCAAAGGCATGCTGGCCATGGAATCGCATGTCGAGAATCCGCATGAGAGTTCCCTGTTTCAGGAGTTTCCGCGATTTGCGGCAGACCATCATGCGGTCGAATTCTTTTGCGACTATCTGCGCCTGATGACGATGGGAACCGACAACCCCCATGAAATGGAAACGTTGATGGACCAGGAACTCGACATCCATCATGAAAAAGACCATCAAATGCAGCATGCGCTGCAGCAGTTGTCGGAGGCATTCCCGGCGCTAGGCATTGTCGCTGCCGTGCTGGGTATCATCAAAACGATGGGTTCGATCACCGAGCCGCCGGAAATTCTCGGCAAGTTGATTGGCGGCGCGCTGGTTGGAACATTTCTCGGGGTTCTGCTGTGCTACGGTTTCGTCGGGCCAATGGCGGCTTCGCTCAAGAGCGTACACGACGCTGACGCGAAGTATTTTCTGTGCATGAAGGCCGGGATGCTGGCCTATCTTCAGGGATATGCTCCAGCGGTGTGCGTTGAATTTGCCCGCAAGACGTTGCAGGAGCACGTCCGCCCAACGTTCGAGGAAGTCGAAGAGATGACGGGCAACCTGGCACCACCCTCATGAGACTTGTTCACGACTCCTGAACGGAAGATCCATGGCGGACGGACAACCACCAGAAGAAGAAGAACGGTTTCTCGGCCCACCGGTATTCATAAAGAAGATTAAGCCGCTCGAAGCGCCGCACGGTGGCGCCTGGAAGGTCGCTTACGCCGATTTCGTCACGGCGATGATGGCGTTCTTCCTGTTGCTGTGGCTTTTGATGGTAGCGACTGACGAGCAAAAGCACGGCCTCTCGGAGTATTTCGAACCTCAGAAGGCATCATCGGAACAGATTGGTACGGGCGGCGTCTTAGCCGGACTAGCGCTGAGTGCGGAGGGTGCGCTCAGGTCGGCCGGCTCGCCGCCGACGGTAACTGTCGCATTGCCGACATTTGGGGGCGAGGCTGAGGAAGAGACTGAGGGCGAGTCCGGAAAAGCGTCTGAGGCGGCGCGGGCTGCGGCAGAAAAGGAAACTGAACAATTTGCCAAGGCGGAGTCCACGCTGCGCGCAGCAATTGAAAATGCGCAGGAACTCCAAACCATGCGCGACAGCCTGCTGATCGATCAGACCCCTGAAGGCCTGCGAATTCAAATTATCGACCAGGAAGGCGTCGCGATGTTTAAGTCGGGTAGCGCTGATTTGCAGGATCAGGCTCGTGCGCTGCTGGCGCTTGTCACCGGCGTCGTCAATACTCTCCCCAATCGGATCGCGATATCCGGCCATACCGACTCGGTCAAATTTGGCAGCAGTACCTATACAAATTGGGAACTTTCCGGCGACCGAGCCAACGCGTCTCGTCGCGCCTTGGTAGAGAGTGGCTTGTCTGCCGATCGGATCGAAAAGGTCGTTGGCAAGGCGGACCAGGATCACCTGTTCGCCGACGAACCCGAATCACATCGCAACAGACGTATTGCTATCGTACTTTTGCGGGAAAACTTGCCCGCCGACGCAGCGTCCAACGACGCCGGATCGACAGAGTAGCAAGATGGCTGATCAAACCCCCGTCAACATGGACCCGATCTACAAGAAGGTGAAGCTGCCGGCTCCTGTCCCACACAGTGCCGCCTGGAAGGTCGCCTATGCTGACTTCGTGACAGCGATGATGGCATTCTTTCTGCTGCTCTGGCTGCTGCAGGTCTCTGATGAGGAACAGAAATTAGGCGTATCTCAGTATTTCGAGCCGATCGGTGCAACGAAGGGTTCAAGCGGAAGCGGCGGCGTTTTTGGCGGCATCTCGGCATCGGCCCCCGGCCCGATCGCCAAGGCGGGCATAACGCCTTCCGAAACTTCCAGCTTGGAGGCAAGGCCCGGAGCGAAGCAGTTTGATCAAAAAGGACTCCAACAGGCGTTGAAAGACGCTCTAGGTTCGTCCGAACAGCTCAGTGCCGAGGAGCAGCGTGAACAGGATCAATTCGACGCTGCAAAAGGTGCATTGGAGCAGGCGATCAAACAGGTGCCCGACCTGCAAGATGTTACAAAGTCGGTGAAGGTTGAGAATACGGAGGAGGGTCTTCGCATTCAGCTCACCGACCAGGACAACGCATCAATGTTTACCGCTGGAAGCGCCCAACTCAGCAAGAAATCGCGCGATTTGCTGACACTCGTTGCCAGCGTTGCGGAGCGCCTGCCAAACAATATCACCATCACGGGTCATACTGACGTCACGCCGTTCAATGGTCTCGGCGGGCGCACCAATTGGGAACTCTCGCTTGATCGCGCAAACGCAGCGCGCCGCGCGTTGGTCCAACATGGCATACCCGTGGGCCGCATATCCAATGTCATCGGCCGCGCCGACCGCGAGTTGCTGGATCCTGACAACCCCACATCGCCTGCCAATCGGCGCATCACCATAACGCTCCTGCGCGCCGCCGGCAAAGAGGCCAGCAAGGCAATTCCAAAACCGCCGCGCATCATCCGCGATTAGCTGCATCAGCGCGGTTTGGCGGAAAATAAGTGCATTCGATCAAATTTGACGGCTGAGACGCCATGGGTGTTCTGACATTCTATCGATCGCGACCGAGCCCGTGCCCTTACCTGCCGGATCGCACGGAGCAACAACTGTTCGCGGAACTCTCCGGACCGCACGCCGGCGAAACGTTTGAGCTTCTATCCAGGGGCGGGTTCCGGCGAACGCAGCACATCATCTATCGACCTGCCTGTCCTTCATGCAGCGCATGCATGCCAGTCCGCATCGTCGCCCGCGAGTTTCGCTTTGGTCGCACTTGGCGACGTGTTCTTCGAGCAAACGAGGACCTCAAGGCAAAGGATGTCGGCCTCATAGTCAGCGACGAACAATTCGATCTGTTTCAGCGCTATTTGCAGTCTCGCCATGGCGAGGGCGAAATGGCGAAGATGAACCGTGAAGAATTCGCGGAGATGATATTGTCGAGCCCGGTCGATACCAGCATCATCGAATTCCGGGACACTGAAAAACGGCTGATCGCTTGCTGTTTCGCAGATCGCCTCGAACATGGGCTGTCCGCGGTCTACAGCGCTTTTGAACCCGACGCGCATCGGCGGAGCCTGGGCAGCTATACCGTGTTGTGGATGATCCAACAGGTATTGGACCTTGAACTCGACCATGTCTATCTGGGTTTTTGGGTCGATGGCAGCCGCAAGATGGAATACAAGAGCCGTTTCCGACCGCTTGAGGCGTTCGGTTCCGAGGGCTGGAAACGGCTTCCGCACTGATAGTCGAACTCGTTGTACGCTGTGCACTCGCAGCTACGCCCGGCGCGTCCTTCACATATTCCTGATTCTCGTTGTCGCGGCGTTGCTTATTCCTGCTTTATGGCGATATCCTCCTCGTATGGCGGATCGGACGAACCGTCGAGGCCGGCTACAAATGGCAATTGTCGGCCGATAACAACATGGGAGGTAGGAATGAAACGTCGCGATTTCTTGAAGGGCAGTAGTACGGCAGCCGGCGCAGCCGTCGTCGGAGCCGTCGCCGCTTCCAGTTTCCCGAAACCCGCAATTTCGCAGGGCTTACGCGAAATGAAGATGGTCACCACATGGCCCAAGAATTTTCCAGGTTTGGGTACTGGTGCAGAACGGTTGGCCCAGCGCATCACCAACGGTTCGGACGGCAAAATCAGCGTAAAGGTATTCGCCGCCGGCGAACTCGTTCCGCCCTTTGAATCCCACGATGCCGTCTCCGGTGGAACTGCCGACCTTTACCATGGCGCCGAATACTATTGGCAGGGCAAGTCGAAGGCGTTCAATTTCTTCGCTGCCGTTCCGTTCGGTCTCACGGCGACCGAAATGGACGCGTGGGTCTATCACGGCGGTGGACAGGCGCTTTGGGACGAACTCGCGGCCGATTTCAATCTCAAGCCGTTCCTTGCCGGCAATACTGGCGTGCAGATGGGTGGCTGGTTCAATAAGGAGATCAATAGCCTTGAGGACTACAAGGGCTTGAAAATCCGCATGCCCGGCCTCGGCGGCGAGGTGTTGAGGCGGATCGGCGCCGCTGCGGTCAATCTGCCCGGCGGAGAGATCTTCCAGGCCCTTCAATCGGGCAATATCGACGCGACCGAGTGGGTCGGACCTTGGAACGATCTTGCGTTCGGTTTCTATAAGGTCGCCAAGTTCTATTATTATCCTGGGTTCCATGAGCCAGGGACGGCCTTGGGTTCGGGTGTTAACAAGAAGGTCTGGGACGAACTCTCCAGCGAGCACAAGGCACTCATCGAGTCTGCCATGGCTGCAGAGAACAACTTCACCTTGGCTGAGTTCAACGCCCGCAATAACGCATCACTGAAGACACTCGTATCGCAACATGGCGTGCAGGTGCGGCGTTTCTCAAACGAAGTCATGAATGCGATCGGTAAAGCGTCTGGCGAAGTGGTGGCGGAGGCCGCCGACGCAGATGCAATCACCAGGAGGGTCTATGACAGCTTCATTGAATTCCGTCGTAACGCCATCGGTTGGTCGAAACTATCCGACCAGGCTTACTGGAACGCGCGACTGCTGCCGTTCAAGTACGAACGCTCATAACTGGCGCGTAGTTTGAGCTTGACGAGGCCCGCACTTTGAACAGTGCGGGCCTTATCGTCTGTAATCAGCTAGCCTATTACAGCGTCGACCGATAAACATGCCGCCATGCAACGAAGGGGCTCCGATCGAGCTGTTGGCGGCGCCACCCAAGAGGCGACCCTGAACTATCTCATCTCGTTCGCGCGCGGCATCGACCACTTCAACGACAAGGTGGGATGCACCGTCGCCTGGTTCGCGCTAGCCATGGTCATCGTCCAGTTCATGGTTGTCGTGCTGCGCTATGTGTTCGGTGTCGGCTCCATCTTCATGCAGGAATCGATCGTCTATATGCACGGCATTCTGTTCATGTTGGGCGCAGCCTACACGTTGCTGCATGAGGGTCATGTTCGCATCGACATATTTTACCGTGAAGCTTCAGAGCAGCGAAAAGCGCTCGTAAATCTGATTGGTGCCCCCATCCTGCTGATTCCCATCTGCGTAGTGATCTTTCGCTACTCCTGGCCGTATGTGGCCTCGTCGTGGCGAGTATTTGAGGGCTCAAAGGAAACTTCCGGCATCCAAGGTGTCTTCCTGCTCAAGAGCATAGTTCTCGTCTTTGCGGTCATGCTCGCCTTGCAAGGGTTATCCCTTGTCATTCATTCGCTGCTTGTGCTGGCCGGCTGCAAAACGGGTCGAGAGCGCCAAGAGTTCGCAGAGAGATAGCCCCTTGGAGATCAAGGAAATCCTCGATGTCCTAATGTTCGCCACCCTCTGTCTGGTGCTGCTGGCGGGCTTTCCAGTTGCCTTCACACTAGCGGGCGTGGCGTTGATCTTTGCCTTTATCGGCATCGGGTTTGGCGTCTTCGACCCATCATTTTTTGGTGCATTGCCGTCGCGTATTTACGGCAATGCCATGACGAACGAAATTCTCATCGCGGTCCCCCTGTTCATCTTTATGGGCGTCATGCTGGAGCGCTCCAAAGTCGCGGAGGAACTGCTTGATACCATGGGCCGCCTGTTCGGCACGCTACGCGGCGGCCTCGGAATTTCAGTCACCATCGTCGGCGCACTGCTGGCTGCCTCGACCGGCATTGTCGGGGCGACCGTGGTGACGATGGGGCTCCTGTCGCTGCCGACGATGTTGCGCCGCGGCTACGACCCAGCGCTGGCAAGTGGATCAATCGCCGCCGCCGGTACACTCGGCCAGATCATTCCGCCGTCTATCGTGCTGGTCCTGCTCGGCGACCAGATCTCAAACGCCTATGTCAATGCGCAACGCAACATCGGCAATTTTTCACCTGAACCGGTATCGGTCGGCGACCTATTTGCCGGGGCTCTTTTCCCGGGTCTGATGCTAGTTGGTATGTATATCGCCTACCAAGCTGCCGTTGCCTGGCTCCGGCCGGAGTCATCTCCGGCAATTCCGCTTGAGGAGCTGGATGATGTCGGTGGCGCGTTGTTTGTTCGCGTCATGCACGCGCTGGTGCCGCCCATAGTCCTGATCGTCTCCGTCCTAGGGTCGATCCTCGCAGGCATAGCAACGCCAACGGAAGCGGCGGCGGTCGGCGCGGTCGGCGCAACATTTTTGGCTGGCCTTCGGGTTCCTTCGCTCGAGTTGCCGAAGGCATCGACACCGCCAAATGCGCTTGCTGCGGGGCTCTCGTTACTTTCACGGCTACTCGACCCGAACAAACCAACACCAATCTATACAGCTGCGCTCTCGCTCGTCCTCATACTAGCGCTTCAGGCGTTCGTCGACCTACGCGTCCTACGTGATGAGATTCCGACTGGCGACATGGTGGCCATATGGATCGCCGCGCTCGGCTGCCTCGGCGTAGCCTGGGGCTTGGCGGTAAGTATCCTGAGGGTCGCACAGACAACAATTCTTACAAACGTCGTGCGCTCAACGATGCAGATTACCTCTATGGTGTTCGTCATTCTGATCGGCGCCGCCGTATTTTCGCTCGTCTTCCGCGGATTCGGCGGTGACGATTTGGTTCATGGCGTTCTCGCGAGCATGCCCGGCGGCGAGGTCGGCGCAATCATCACGGTAATGGTCGTGATGTTTATTTTGGGATTTTTTCTCGACTTTATTGAAATTACCTTTGTCGTCGTACCAATCGTCGCGCCAGTTCTACTGCAGAGCGATATCAACCCGGTTTGGCTCGGAGTCATGATGGCAATGAATCTGCAGACATCCTTTTTGACGCCACCGTTCGGATTTGCGCTGTTCTATCTGCGCGGCGTGGCGCCGCCCGAAGTGAAGACGATGCAAATTTACAAGGGCGTCGTGCCCTTCGTCATCATTCAGCTCGTTGCACTCATCATCTTGGCCGTGTTCCCCGAGCTGGCGACCTGGCTGCCGAAGGTGATCTTCGGTTGAACGGGCGCAGTCCGATGTTCGCCCACCGCTAAGTTTTACGCATCAGGTGCCAAGCTGCCGGCAGGATAGCTGCCGCAAGCGCCAGCTTCAGTGCATCGCCTGGCAGGAACGGCAACATCCCGACAGCGAATACCTTGCCATATCCGACGACGGTTCCAAGCCACAACAGCCCCGGCACGTAAATAGCCAGATTGCCAAGCAGCATTGCCGCAGCCGTCGTTGAAATCCTGCGGTCCCAACCACGTTCTGCAAGCCGTCCAACCAATGCCGCCGCGATAACGAAGCCAAAGAGATACCCGGCAGTCGGCCCAGCGAAATAGCCGATACCCCCGCCACCAGCGAATACGGGCAAACCTGCTGCGCCCTCAGCAAGATAGAGTACGACCGTTGCCGCACCGAGACGCCAGCCATAGAGGATTCCTATGACCAAGACAGCGAATGTCTGCATGGTCAGCGGTACCGGCCAGAACGGCACCTGAATTTTCGCCGATAGGACGAGCAGACCGCTGCCAACCAGCGCCAGCAGCGCCGAACGCAAGGACAACAGGGGCGTGGAACTCGGCCACATCGACGCTGCGAGCGTGGGTTGCGAGTTGGTCGTATCAGACATCTCTTTGCGTCTCCTATATCGAGCGGCTAGCGCGTCTTATTCGTTCCGCGCCACCCACTACTTCTTTGAAAACCTATTGCTGCGGGGGAATCCCGGAGGCGGCGGTCGACCTGACTGTCCACGCTTGCCAAGCCAAGCAGCCAAATCCGAATGCGTGCGGTTTCGACCGCCGGTCTCCCAGCTCAAGCCATCCGCTTTGGTAAATACCTTGGCATCGGATAAGCCGCCCTTGTTGTAGCGTTGCAGAATAACTCCCCTTCCCCGGGCCATTTCCGGCACTTCCGCCAAATCGAAGATCAACAGCTTACGATTATCACCAATCGTCGTTACAGCGTCACCCTCGGCGACGGCACACAGGGCCGCCTCGACATCACCGGGGAGGTTCAGCACTTGTCGGCCGAGCCGCGTGTGGGCAACGACGTCGTCGCCGCACAGAACGAAGCCCCGGCCATCGCTGGAGGCGACCAAAAGCCTGCGGTTGGGACGATGCACGAGCAGCGAGACGATGTCGTGACCGTTTCTCAAATCAAACATCAGGCGCAACGGTTCACCGTAGCCGCGCCCGCCGGGCAGTTTGTCCACGCCGAGCGTGTAAAATCGCCCGTTGCTGGCAAAGATCAGCAGCTTGTCGGTCGTTTCCGCATGCAGAACGAAACGGTGACGATCACCTTCCTTGTATTTGATGTCGTCGACAGCGTCGAGTTGACCTTTAACGCGACGAATCCAGCCCATCTCCGAGCAAATGACGGTCACGGACTCGCGCTCGATCATCGCTTCGAGCGGCACGACGACTGCAGAAGGAGCTTCGCCGACCAGCGTCCGCCGCGCGCCCAGATCGGTGTCTTGGCCAAACCGCTTCTTAATCTTTGTCACTTCCGAGGCGATAGCATTCCAGCGCTTCTTTTCATCATTCAGAAGCTGTTGGAGGGACTTGCGCTGGTTGGAGAGATCCTTGTGTTCGCCGCGAATCTCCTGTTCTGCAAGCTTGCGCAAGTTGCGTAACCGCATGTTCAGGATAGCGTCGGCCTGTAAATCGCTGAGGTCGAAAGCGTGGATCAGCGATCGCTTCGGTTCATCCTCCTCTCGCACAATTCGGATCACCTCATCGAGGTTGATATAGGCGATCAGGTATCCGTCGAGGATCTCGAGCCGTCGTTCGATATCGGCCAGCCGCCGTCGCGATCGGCGGCACAAGACATCGTGGCGATGGTCGAGAAAACTCTGCAGGAGCTCACGCAGGTTCATGACACGCGGCACTTGCTCGGCGTCGAGGACGTTCAAATTAAGACTGACGCGCGATTCGAGCTCGGTTTGCCGGTACAGCGATTCCATTAAAACTGCAGCGTCAACAGCGCGGCTCTTCGGCTCGAGCACGATACGCACTTGATCCGTGGATTCGTCCCGCACATCCCCCAACATAGCGAGTTTGCGTGAAATCAGGAGCTCGGCAATCCGCTCAATCAGCTTTGCTTTCTGAACCTGATAGGGGATTTCGGTGATAACAATGTTGTAGCCACCACCCTTGAACTTCTCGACCTGCCAGCGCGCACGGACCCTCAAGCCGCCGCGCCCGGTCGCGTAGGCCTCGACCAGCGTTTCCCGGTCTTCCGCAAGTTCACCGCCGGTCGGAAAATCCGGCCCCGGCATCAGGTCTACAAGCTTGGCGATTGTGGCATTCGGATATTTGATCAAGTGCAGCAATGCAGAGCAGACTTCGCCGAGGTTGTGCGGCGGAATGTTGGTCGCCATGCCGACGGCGATACCGGTGGCGCCGTTTGCGAGCAGATTTGGAAAACTCGCCGGCAGAACCGTCGGCTCCTGATCGTCGCCGTCGTAGGACGTCAGTAACTCGACCGCATCTTCGTCGATGCCCTCGAGTAATGCTTCAGCGACCTCGGTCAAGCGTGCTTCGGTGTAGCGCATGGCGGCTGCATTATCGCCATCGACATTGCCGAAATTGCCCTGACCGTCGACCAGCGGATAGCGCACCGCGAACTCCTGCGACAGCCGTACCAAGGCGTTGTATATCGCTTCATCCCCGTGAGGATGGAACTTGCCCATGACATCGCCGACGATGCGCGCGCACTTCTTGAAGCCAGCGGCCGGATCAAGTCGCAACGCGCGCATGGCATAAAGAATTCGACGCTGAACGGGTTTGAGGCCGTCACGGACATCCGGCAACGACCGCGACATGATGGTCGACAGAGCATAAGACAGATAACGTTCACCAAGCGCCTCGGCGAACGGTGTAGCGCGAATTTCACCAGATTTCAGCGCGCGCGCCATCAACAACTCCTACCAGATATAGTGGTTCGGCCGCGCTGCGATGCTACACATCGTGTTAAAACACTGCAAGTGCGCCATATTGGCGGTTGAGCTCGCTTATCTGGCGAGATCGTCGGAACGTTCGCTTACGCGGTCGACAAGGCGCGTGCGCGCATCGGGCATCGCTCGTCCATGCGGCGCCAATATGTGCCGATCAATGAAATAACCGGTCAAATGCAAACCCGCCACCAAATCCTCCGGCGTCGTCGCAGATTCGCCGAGAAGAAAGCGCGGCAGCGGTAGAAGTCGGTCGCGATAGGGTTCGCCTGCCGACGCCGACACCGCCCGCCCCGATTTAGGCGAGACATAGATCAGGTCGTCATTCATGCCGGTGGCCGCGCAAGCAGATAGGTCGAGTCCAAATCCAACCTCCGTCAATAGCGAGAGTTCCCACCTCGCGTAGGCAGCGCGCCACTCCGGACCGTCCAGAGACGACAGGAGGGATGACATGTCGTCAAACAGTTGGGGATGCTGTTCGCGCTCCGGCAGGCTCGCCTCAACCAGCGCACAAACGGAAATCATCGCCGCAAGCGGTCCTGGCTTATCCAATAGGCCGGCGGCGACGGCATGGATTGGTTCAATCGTGAATGTGCCAAGATGTTCTTCCAGTCGAGCTCGCCACGTCGCCGCCACCAGATTGCCGGATTGCAGCGTGCCGCGTTGTCTGGATGAAGCGCCGCCGCGCACCAATCCGACATGTCGTCCATGGTCGTGGGTCAGCAGATTTACGATTGCCGACGTTTCACCATGGCGCCGTACCGATAGAACGAAACCCTCATCGGACCACTGCATTGGCGCTACTTACCTCGCGTCGAACGTTCGCAATGTAGGGCAAATCTCAGGCATCATGCCGAAGACCCCATTGTGCGTACCGCTCACGATCCTCGATCCAGTTTGCGCGCACTTTTACGAACAGGAAAAGGTGGACGCGACGGCCGTACATTTCCTCCAGTTCGTGTCGTGCCGCTTCCCCAACCGCTTTGATGCGGCGCCCTGAATTGCCCAAGACGATGGCTTTCTGGCTGTCACGTTGAACATAGACGACCTGGTCGATCTTGACGCTGCCGTCGCGTCGCTCCTCCCATGCCTCGGTCTCGACAGTTAGCGAATAGGGCAGTTCCTGGTGAAGTTGAAGAAACAGCTTTTCGCGCGTAATTTCGGCAGCCATCAGGCGCTGCGGCATATCTGAAAGCTGATCTTCCGGATACAGCCACGGGCCCCTCGATGCGTGCTGCGCCAGGTAGTCAAGCAGATCCTCGACGCCATCACCCGTGAGAGCGGAAATCATGAATGTCTCGCTGAAGAGCCCGGCAGCGTTAAGGTCCTCACTCAATTCCAAGAGCGCCGTGCGCGGCACAAGGTCAATTTTGTTCAGCACGAGTATGGCCGAGCGGCCAAGTTTGCTGAGCTGGTCGATTATCGCCTTTACATCCGCCCGTCTGCCGCCGGACGCATCGACCAGCAGTGCGACATGATCGGTATCGGCCACTCCCCGCCATGCCGAATCCACCATCGCCCGTTCGAGACGCCGTCTCGCAGAATGGATGCCCGGTGTATCCATGAAGATCAACTGGCTCTCCCCACGCAGGACAATCCCGAGCACGCGGGCACGCGTGGTTTGTGCCTTCGGCGTGACGATAGATACTTTTGCCCCGACCAAACGGTTTATGAGAGTGGACTTGCCGGCGTTTGGGGCACCGACCAGCGCGACAAACCCGCAGCGTGTATCGCCTTCAGTCATCGGCCTGCAACTGTTCGAGGAGCCCCGCCGCCGCCGATTTTTCGGCCGCGCGTTTGGACGCCCCCTTGCCTATGGCCGGCGGCATTTCACCCACCTGGACGCTGATCGTGAAACTCGGGGCATGGTCGGGCCCGGCTCGTTTGGTCTCGATGTAGTTGGGTAGATCATAACCACGCGCCTGCGCCCACTCCTGCAACAACGTCTTGGGATCGGTCGGCGGATGCGTCGTATTTTTGAGACGCTGCAGCCAATAACGAGCGATGAACTCGCGCGCCACCGACAGGCCTCCATCCAGATAAAGCGCCGCGATGACCGCCTCGCAGACATCGGCGAGGCGTCCGGAAGCACCTGCCAAGTCGCTGTCGTTACCGCGCGCGCGGATATGTTCGCCAAGGCCGATTTCACCGGCGACGTCTGCAAGCGTCGCCGCACTCACGAGTGCTGCAAGTCGCTTTGCCAGTGCGCCCTCGTTCTCGTCCGGAAATGCCTCAAGCAGCATGTCGGCAATGACCAGGCCCAAAACTCGATCGCCCAAAAATTCCAGTCGCTCATAACTCGACGTTCGGCCCGTACTGACGCTGCCATGCGTCAGCGCCTGTCGAAGCAAACCCGGATCTTCGAAGGTGTAATCTAGTTCAGTACCAAGATCACGCATGAGCCTCGATCTTAGGCTCCATCGCTGCTGCGTCTAGCCGATGCCGTTGAACAGGCGACTGTAGCGAATTGCAAACGGCCACTTCCAGATTTCCCAGAGCCGCGCACTGCCGTTAGTCGAGAAAAACAAGAACTTCGCTTCGCCGACAAGATTTTCTGCCGGCACAAATCCGACCTGGCTGAGTACGCGACTATCCGCAGAGTTGTCGCGATTGTCGCCCATAGCGAAGTAATGCCCCTCGGGCACGTGATATACCTTTGTGTCGTCAAGACTGCCGACGTCTCCCGCTTCCTCGACGATATTATGCCTAACGTCGTTGGGCAGCGTCTCCATGTATTGCGGTGCAAACATACGTGCGCCAAATATATTTCGCGTCCTATAGTCCGACAACCTACGACGCTTAACGGGCACGCCGTTGATGTGAAGGATGCCGGAAATCACCTGAATGCGATCGCCCGGAAGACCTACGATACGTTTGATATAGTCGGTCTCATTGTCGCTCGGCAGCTTGAAGACGGCGACATCGCCGCGCTCGGGCTCGCGCGCAAAAATACGGCCTTTGAACAGTCGCGGGCTGAAGGGCAGCGAATGCCGACTGAACCCGTATGAGAATTTGGAGACAAAAAGATAGTCGCCAATGAGCAGCGTCGGCACCATTGAGCCGGACGGAATGTTAAACGGTTCATAACCGAAAGTTCGGACCACCAGTGCGATGATCACCGCAAAAAGCACGGTGCGCACGGTTTCCACAAGTTCGCCGCCGGCGCGTCGACTCGCGGGTTTCGCCTTGCTTGGAAGAGGTTTCGTCGTCATGCGATCTTATATCTGTGACGTTGCCGAGAAGCCGCGTTCAAATAACCGCGCGCAGGCGCAGCACAGTCGGCAGCGGCATCAGGTATGCCCGGCAGCGTTCCACACTGTCAAGATTCCCCGGCCACTAGCGCGCGTATTCAATCAACTTTCCGGTACGGCGGAAATTATTACGACTGCCTGCGCGAGAGGAAATTCGTCGGTAATTGTGACGTCGATTTGCGGCTGCATTCCGGCTGGAACGAGATCGGCCAGCCGTCGGGCCGCGCCACCATTCAACTCCATCGTCGGCTTTCCAGAACGCAAATTGATAATGCCCATATCGCGCCAATAGACACCCTTGCGCAAGCCTGTACCGAGCGCCTTCGAGCACGCTTCTTTTGCGGCAAAACGCTTGGCATAGCTGGCTGCGCGATTGGTCCGTCGGTTGGATTTTGCTTGCTCCGTCGCTGTAAACACGCGTGATTCGAATCGTCCGGCAAACCGCGCAAGCGTCTTTTCTACGCGTCGGATGTCAATTATATCGCTGCCAATACCGATGATCATCAGGCGCTGCGCTCGCCCTCTGCTTCCGCACGCGCGTTGTCCATGATTGCCCGCATCCGCTTTATGGCGCTATCGAGGCCGCTGAATATCGCTTCGCCTACGAGAAAGTGACCGATATTGAGTTCTTCGATCGTCGGGATCGCCGCGATCGGCGCAACGGTGTCGTAGGTAAGCCCGTGACCCGCATGACATTCAAGGCCAGCAGACTCAACCTGTTCGGCCGCGGCAAGAATACGGTCCAATTCGCGACCCCGATCGGCGTCTTCAGCGTCGCAGTATTTCCCGACATGCAGTTCGACAACCGGCGCATCCAGCGCAACCGCCGCCTCGATCTGGCGGGGTTCGGGCTCGATGAACAATGATACGTGAATTCCGGCCTGAAGAAGTTGGCGCACATAGGGCGCTAGATGGTTGTGACCCGCCGCCGCATCGAGTCCACCTTCAGTTGTCCGTTCCTCGCGTCGTTCGGGCACAATGCAGGCCGCATGCGGCGTCCATTTGAGTGCAATCTCGACCATCTCGTCGGTTGCAGCCATCTCAAGGTTGAGGGGTAGCTTCACCTCATCGGTTAGTCTGGCAATGTCGTCGTCCGAAATATGTCTGCGGTCCTCACGCAAATGCGCCGTGATTCCATCAGCACCCGCCTGTGCCGCCTGCCGGGCTGCGCGCACCGGATCGGGGTGTCGTCCGCCACGCGCATTTCTGATCGTCGCTACATGATCGATGTTTACGCCCAGTCTCAAATATCTCTTCATGCTTCCTGCCTAACGCTACGGCGTCGGCGTCCACGACGCGATTTGCGTTTGTGTTGATATGCGGCAACCAGTGACTTGACCGAAAAATAGACGCCAATCCAAACCAGGACTGCGGTCGGAATACCACCGGCTATCATCGGCAATATGACCGGTAGAGCGTGATCGTACAAATATGTGAAGTCAAAGCGCAGCAACGCAACCATGCTGCCGCCGAAGAGCTGCGGGAAGTCCAGCTGATCGGTCGCCACATTGTTGCTTTGAACGCCCATGCGCAACCCGAGTTCATGAGTCCACAGCCAGATAACCGGGAATGTCCACGGATTGCCGGCCGCCGTACCGATGACGGAGGCAAGAATATTTGCACCGATGAGCCATGCGATTAATGCCGCAAGCAATACGTGGAACCCGACGAAAGGCGTACACGACACTGCCACACCGCAGGCAAGACCCGCAGCGATGCTATACGGAGTACCCGGTAGCCGCGCCAACCGGTGCCACAGATACATTGCCGACCGGCGCCAGCCGATATGCGGCCAGATCAGGTTGCGAAGACGCAGCCAAATGTGCGGTCTAATTCGACGTTTGAACATTCCAGTTATGCGTCTCGGGTGACTGCGCGGTGCAATTGCTTATAGCGTTCAGCCACGGACCCGCTCGACCGTATTGACGATCGGGTCCGCGCGCAGCGCCGCGATGATATCCGTTAGTTGCTGCGCGTCCTTAACCTCGACATCGAGATGCAGTTCGAAGAAATCTGGCGAACGACTCGTGATTTTGAGATTTGAGATGTTGCCGCTGCCGCGGCCAATCACTGTACAAATGGCGCCTAAAACACCTGGCTCATTGGTGAGGACGACGTTGACGCGACCAACATGAATTCCGGTCGCGCTCGCGTCCTCGTCCCACGAAACGTCAAGCCAGCGCTCGGGCATATCGGTAAAGCTCTCAAGCGTTTCACAGTCGTCGGTATGCACCGTGACGCCCTTGCCTGTCGTGACGATGCCGAGAATGCGATCCCCAGGCAGCGGGTGACAACAATTCGCGAAATGAACCGCCATCCCTGGAATTAGTCCTCGAATCGGCACGGCGTGGCTATCGCTCTTTGCCGCCTTTTCGCTGCCTTTCTTCGCAGCCGCCTTACGTCGTTTCCACCGGCTGCCGGGTTTACTTGATTCGACGACATCGCCCCCGGTTAGTTTCCCCTCGCCAACCAGAGCATAGAGATCCTCGATTTCATCGCAGTGAAACTGGCCGAGCCTCCCGCGTAGGTGCTTCTCGTCGACTTTGTGCCCACCCTGCGTAAATGCTTGTTCGACGATTTGTCGGCCGAGGCGAACATACTGTTCATATTCTAAACTGCGGACATAGCGACGGACCCGAGCCCGCGCCTTGCCAGTCGTCACGAAGCTCAGCCAGGTCGGTGAAGGCGTCTGCTCCTTCGAAGTCTTAATCTCGACCTGATCCCCATTTTTCAATTTGGTTCGCAGCGGAACGACTCGTCCATTGACCTTGGCGCCGATGCACGTGTCGCCGATCTCCGAATGAACCGCATAGGCGAAATCAACCGGAGTAGAATCTTGCGGCAGCGCAAACAGGTCGCCCTTTGGCGAAAAGCAGAACGCCTGGTCAGTAAACATTTCAAGCTTGGTATGTTCGAGAAATTCTTCCGGACCAGAGGCATGTTCGAGAATTTCGAGCAACTCATGCAACCACCGATACTGTTCGCCCTCGGTCTGCCCTGCACCCTGTTTGTAACGCCAATGGGCGGCGACGCCATACTCGGCCACCTCATGCATTTCTCGGGTGCGAATCTGCATCTCGATGCGCTGGTTTTCCGGCCCGATGACGCCGGTGTGCAGCGAGCGGTAACCGTTCGATTTGGGAAGTGAGATATAATCTCTAAATCGCCCCGGCACGACGCGGTACTTGGCGTGGATTATGCCAAGCGTGCGATAGCAGTCCTCCACACTATCGACCACAAGACGAAACGCCATGATATCGGAGAGCTGCTCAAAGCCGATATTGCGCTGCTGCATCTTGCACCAGATCGAATATGGCGTCTTTTCGCGCCCCGAAATTTCCGTGTCCACGTCAATAAGCGTATTCCGTAGTCCGTTGATGACCATTTCGACGATGTTGCCGCCGCGTTCGCGCAAAAAAGTAAGACGCTTGGTTATCGACGTATAAGCTTCCGGATTGAGTTCTGGAAACGCCAGGTCTTCAAGTTCATCCTTCCAGTCGCGGATGCCAATCCGCTCGGCCAGGGGCACGTAAATATCAAGCGTCTCGCCGGCAATTCGACGCCGCTTCTCCGCGTCCAGAATGAAACTGAGCGTCCGCATGTTGTGCAGGCGATCGGCCAGCTTGACGAGGAGAACACGGATGTCCTCCGACATCGCAAGGACGAGCTTCCGAAAATTTTCGGCCTGCTGGCTCTGGTCGGACTGTAATTCGATCTGACTGAGCTTTGTCACGCCATCGACCAGACGCGCAATATCGGGACCGAACTGGCCTTCGATATCGTCAAGCGTGGCGATTGTGTCTTCGACGGTGTCGTGCAGCAGACCAGTTATGATCGACGCACCGTCCAACTTTAGCCTGGTCAGTATTCCCGCGACCTCTAACGGATGCGAGAAGTAGGCATCTCCAGAAGCGCGCCTTTGGCTGCCATGCGCCTGCATAGAGAAAACGTAGGCGCGGTTGAGGGCTTCCTCATCAGCGCCGGGATCGTAACTCTTTACACGATCGACAAGTTCACTCTGCTGCATCATGCCGGGTTACCCCGTCGGCATGACGGCGCGTCGCCAATGAAGAAGGCGCCGCACCTAGCTTCATGTATCCTCTTGCTCGTCAATATCATCCGATTTGGCGGTGTCAGCGGTCGCCTCGGCAACCTCGGCAGTCTCTTCCTCTTCGCGCGTTTTCGAGCTTCTCGATGCACCTTGGCCCATTAGGGCCTGCAAATCCTCGACCGCTTCGCCTGCCATTGTCGCTCCGGCCATTAGTTCAAGTGCATCGTCGTCCTCTGGCTCGTCAACCTCGACGAACTTTTGCAAGCTACGCACGAGACCGTCCTGCAAGTCCTCGACCTTGATCGTCTCTTCGGCGATTTCACGTAGCGCCACGACTGGATTCTTGTCGTTGTCGCGTTCGACAGTCAGTTCGGAGCCCGCTGACACTTCGCGACTACGCTGCGCGGCCAACATGACCAATTCAAACCGATTACTGACCTTGTCTACACAGTCTTCTACAGTAACACGCGCCATGCCTTAGTAATCCTCATTCGTGGATGTGTCGGAGATTTATTGAATATATGGAGCTATCCATGGCGTATCAAGCGAATTGCCTTGGATTTTTGCCGAATTCTCACTGCCGAAAATATTCGCAGGGCAAATTTTTGGCGCTACCCGGGGCATCAAAAACAAGTGCTCGGCTAAATAGTTGGGAGTTGGACTTGCGGGTCCTACTCCTGTGCCCTAACTAACATATGTTGCTGACTAACACCGAACCGGCTGCCGGGGTCAGCATCGATTATGCGGCCAACTGTATTTAATCAAGTATTTAATTGATGATGGATTTGTTCATTGAACCTAAATATCTACTCACATGAAAGAGTTGCGTTATTCATCGACGGCGCGAACCTATATGCGGCAGCGCGGGCCTTGGGCTTCAATGTCGATTACAAACGGCTTCTCGAACTGTTTGCGACTCAAGGTCAATTGATCCGCGCATTCTACTACACGGCACTGATCGAAGACCAAGAATACTCACCCATTCGACCGCTGGTCGACTGGCTCGACTACAACGGCTACACGATGGTTACAAAGCCGGCAAAAGAGTTCACGGACGCCTCGGGTCGTCGCAAGATCAAAGGTAACATGGACATTGAGCTGGCGATCGACGTCATGGAAATGTCCGAGAAGCTGGACCATATCGTGCTGTTTTCGGGCGATGGCGATTTTCGCCGGCTTGCCGACGCAGTCCAACGCAAGGGCGTGCGGTTCACGGTCGTCAGCACGGTACGCTCAGCACCACCAATGGTTGCCGACGAATTGCGCCGACAGGCCGACAACTTCATCGAGTTGCAGGATATAGCCGGACAAATCGCGCGTGTTCATAGTGCACCCCACGATTCCAGTCCTGGAGACGTTGTCGATGACGGACCCTACGACGATGACTTCGACGACCCGGAGCACGATGACGGACTTGCGAAGCTCGCCTAACGGCGCTTTCTGGTAGACCTGCCGGAAATGTCGGAGCAACGCGCAGCGCCTGGGCGCAATTGCCTACTGTGTCCACGCCTGGTTGCGTTTCGGGAGGCCAACCGTCAGGCGCACCCAGATTGGCACAACGCGCCCGTGGAAAGTTTCGGACCGCCGGACGCCGAGTTGCTGATTGTCGGTTTAGCGCCGGGTCTGCGCGGCGCCAACAAGACCAGCCGGCCTTTCACCGGGGATGCCGCCGGCATTCTGCTCTACAGTACGCTTTGCAAATTTTCGTTTGCCAAGGGCAACTACGGCGAGCGCGCAGACGATGGATTGAGGCTGCAAAATTGTCGGGTGACCAATGCGGTTCGATGCGTCCCGCCGCAAAACAAACCGGTCGCTTCGGAAGTCTCAGCCTGCCGGAAGTTTCTCCTCGGCGAACTCACGACCCTGCCGCGCCCAAAGGTTGTGCTTGCGCTTGGTACAATCGCCCACAATGCGGTCCTACGCACCTTGGGCTTTACTCAGAATTCGGCAAGATTCAGTCACGGCGCAATCCACCGATTGCAGAGTGGCCCCCAACTTGCCGACAGCTATCACTGCTCGCGCTACAACACGAACACCGGTCGCCTCACCGGCGCCATGTTTGAAGATGTATTTGCCGGCATCCGCAAGCTGCTCGACTGATTCGCGCATCGTTCCTGAGCTGGCTTCGCTTTAGGGAACCTCTAAAAATTCTCCTTTTTCGGGCGTCGTCGATTTAGAATCGGGTTGACGATTTGTTGATAGCGGGAGGCGTGGTTGATGGGTCAGATGGGGTTTTTCGATCTTGGGAACCGGTATTCCGTTCTTGACGCCAAGAACGAGCCGCTTTTGAAGATCGACGGGGTGGTTCCGTGGGAGGACTTGCGCGCCCGTCTTGAGGCGGTGTGGCGGCGTGCGGACAAGGTGCGCAAATCGCGGGCGGGACGCAAGCCGTGGGATGCGATTGTGATGTTCAAGACGATCATTCTGTGCGCGCTCTACAATCTCTCGGACGACCAAGTTGAGCATCAGATCCGTGACCGCCTGTCGTTCATGCGATTTCTGGGGTTGGGTCTAGAGGGCCGGGTTCCCGACGCCAAGACGGTGTGGCTGTACCGCGAACAGTTAACGCAAGCTGGCGTGATCGAGGCTTTATTCGAGACGTTCGATGGCTACCTGAAGGATCAGGGCTATCTGGCGATGGGCGGCCAGATCATCGACGCCTCGATTGTGGCGGTACCCAAACAGCGCAACAGCCGCGAGGAGAACGCGCGGATAAAGGCGGGCGAGACGCCGGCAGGCTGGGAGGACAAGCCGGCAAAGCGGCGCCAAAAGGATGTCGAGGCGCGGTGGACCAAGAAGCACGGCAAGAGCCATTACGGTTACAAGAACCATGTCAACGTGGACCGTCGGCACAAGCTGGTGCGGCGCTATCATGTAAGCGACGCGGCGGAGCACGACAGCCAAGTCCTCGACGATATCCTGGATGGGGACAACACGGCTTTGGGTGTGTGGGCGGACAGCGCTTACCGCTCGGCGGAGATCGAGGCGTCGCTGAAGGAGAAGGGGTTGCGGAGCCGGATCCATCGCAAGGGCCGCCGCAACAAGCCGTTGAGCGAGCGCGAGAAGCAAGGCAACAAGACCCGTTCGTCGGTTCGGGTCCGCGTCGAGCATGTCTTCGGGGCCCAGAGCAACGACATGGGCGGGACGCTGGTGCGTAGTGTCGGGCTGGTGCGGGCGAAGGCGCGGATCGGGTTGAAGAACCTCGCCTACAACATGCGCCGCCTGGTCCAACTGGAGCGTCTCGCGGCGGCCGTGTGACGATACTCGGAGGAGAAGACCGCCTGGGGACGGTCTTGAAGCGGAAATAACTCAATTGGAGCGTGGAAGACCCCGAAAATCTCGGCTCCGGCATGGCTGGAGCTGGTGACAGCCTAGTTAAACAATATCCTCCGGCAACTCACCAATTCTTAGAGGTGCCCTTTAATCTTTCTCACGCAGTAACCGAGCCCGCTGGCGCTGCCAATCGCGGGCCTTTGCCGACTCCCGTTTATCCGATTTGCGCTTCCCATGGGCGACCGCCAGTTCCACCTTGGCGACGCCTCGTTCGTTGAAGTAGATGCGCAGCGGCACGAGCGTGCGGCCGTCCCGCCGCACGGCATCGGTGAGCCGGTTCAGCTCGCGCCGATGAACCAGCAGCTTGCGCGGCCGGGTTGGCAGATGGTTGAGATCGCCCGCTTCCTTGTAAACGGGAACATGGCAATTCATGAGATACAACTCACCACGCTGCGAACCCGCCCAGGCCTCGTTCAGACTGACCCGGCCGGCGCGTAGCGACTTTACCTCGCTGCCGGTCAACACAACGCCAGCTTCGAGCGTTTCCTCGATAATGTAGTTGTGACGGGCCCGCCGATTTTGCGCTACGAGCTTTCCCTTAGGTGCGCTGCGGGCCATCGCCTCAGTTGAGCAGTCCCGACGAGACCATCGCCTCGCGCACTTGCTGCTTGCTGGCGTCCGCGATCGGAACCAGTGGTAGACGCGTATCGGGCAAACATTTGTCGAGCAGGCTTGCTGCGTACTTAACTGGGCCAGGACTCGATTCGCAGAACAACGCCAAGTTCAATGGAGCCAAACGGTCGCGCAACGCGGCAAGATTGTCCAAATCACGAGCCTGCCAAGCCTCATGCAGTTGCGAACATGGCCCCGGTGCAACGTTTGCGGTGACTGAGATACAGCCGTCTCCGCCTTGTGCAAGGAAGGCGGCTACCGTGCCGTCTTCTCCCGAAAGCTGGCAGAAATCGGACCCTGATGCGAGCCGCGTATATACCGGGCGCGCAAGATCGTTGGTCGCATCTTTGACGCCAACGATGTTGGTGATTTTTGAAAGCCGCGCCATCGTCTCAACCGACATATCGACGATGCTGCGGCCGGGTATATTGTAAATCACGACCGGGATGTCTGCAGATTCCGCAATTGCGGAATAGTGCTGGAATAGCCCTTCCTGGGTCGGCTTGTTGTAATACGGTGTGACGACGAGTGCCGCGTCCGCACCCGCCTCTTTGGCGTGAACCGTCAGGTCGATCGCTTCTTCCGTGGAGTTCGACCCGGTACCCGCAATCACCGGAACCTTGCCGGTCGCAACCTCCACGCATAACTCAACGACCCGTTTGTGCTCGTCATGCGTCAGCGTCGGCGACTCTCCTGTCGTACCGACCGGCACCACACCATGAACGCCTTGTTCTATCTGCCACTCGACAAATGTTTGATATGCCGGCTCGTCCACCCCACCATCCCGAAACGGGGTGATAAGTGCCGTAATCGACCCCTTGAACATAACAGGGCTCCATCCGCCTAATTTCCGAAGTACCGTGAACATAACGCCAAGCGCAGGCCAGCAGCAAGCAGCGCCGGCACGGTTGGCTTGTTGGCGGCCCCCCTCTTCGGTATTATGTGGCCCATTCAGGGAGCGCTAATCTGGGAACAATGCAGGGGCTTAACGTGCCTGTCAGGACTCTGCGTACGTCATCGGCACTAGCCATATTCGCGGTATTTGTTGCCGCCGCGTCTTCCGTGTGGGCCGAGCAAATTTCAGCTTCGGACACCAAAGCGCTGCGAGTTGCAATCGCCGCTTCGAAGTCTGGAAACTGGAAGTCGGCAACAACGCGTGCGAGCCGAACCTCAGCTGAACTTCCAAAAAAAGTTGTTGCCTGGCTTAGGTTCAAATCGGCCAAATCGGGCGCGGCAGCCGAAGACATTATCAAATTCATCGATGCGAACCCCGAATGGCCGTCGCTGCGGCTCATGCGCCAACGTGCAGAAGAGGCACTCACGGACTCGACATCTGATCAAGTCGTTCTCGACTGGTTCGAGCGATATCCACCAGTTTCGGCGGCCGGCGCGATCGGCCATCTTGCGGCACTCGTTCGTGCAGAGCGCCACGATGAGGCAGTTCTACTGGCGCGGCAGACATGGATTGGCCTTGATATGGGCCGCAGTCAGGAGCGCTCATTCCGTAGGCAGTTCCGCAAGCTGCTACGCCCAGAGGACGAAACAGCGCGGCTCGACCGGCTGCTTTGGGACGAACGCGTCTCGGCGGCCCGAAGACAAATGCGGCATGTCACCAAGGATTATCGAGCCCTTGCCGAAGCGCGCATTCGACTGATCCAAAGTCGTGGCGGCGTCGACGCGGCGATCGCTCACGTGCCCGAGCATCTCATTGATGCGCCGGGACTTGTCTACGAGCGCCTTAGATGGCGGAGAAAAAAGAGATTTGACGAACGCGCATTGGAACTGTTGATACCGCGACGCGATGATCTTGTGCGCCCATCGCAATGGTGGACCGAAAGACACATCCTCGCGCGGCGTGTACTGCGCACCGGCAATGCGACTCTCGCTTACCGTCTAGCCAGTGAACACGGGCAAGAGCCCGGACAGGGACATGCTGAGGCGGAATGGCTTGCCGGCTGGATCGCACTCCGCTTTCTTCACGACTACGAAACGGCGTTTCTCCATTTCAAGTCGCTATTCGAAAATGTGCGCTATCCCATTAGCCGGTCGCGCGGCTCATATTGGGCGGGGCGTGCCGCTGAGGCGGCCAACAAGCACGTCATAGCCGCATTGTGGTATCGCGTAGCCGCAACGCACGTTACGACATTCTATGGTCAACTCGCGGCGGCCCAGTTAACGGAAAGGCAGCAACCGACCCTCCCGCCAGAAGTGTCGCCGACCGCGGAAGAAACCAAAAACTTCGAGCAGCACGAACTTGTCCGTGCGATACGTGCATTGGCGAAGGTGGACGGCGATCAAGAGCTTGCGACGTTCTTTCGACGCCTAGCAGGACTGGCATCCGGACCCGCGATGTGGACCAATACTGCGCGCTTGGCGCGCGACGTCGGCCGAAGTGACTTAGCCGTCCTTGTGGCGAAGAAGGCGGCACAAGCAGGCGTCGTCCTCAGCGTGAGCGGTTATCCGGCGCTACCCACACGCCATGGCCAGGAACCCGATGCAGCGTTAGTTCATGCGGTAATTCGGCAGGAGAGCGCATTCGATCCGGCAGCGGTCAGTCCGAGAGGGGCACGCGGCCTTATGCAACTCATGCCGCGCACCGCGCGGTCGCTTGCGCAGCAACTCAAGATTTCACATCGCCGTTCGCTCCTGACGGCAGATCCGGACCACAACTTGCGGCTCGGCAGCGCATATCTTGCAGAATTGCTCAAGGCCTACGACAGCTCGTTTATTTTGTCGCTCGCCGCCTACAACGCAGGAAAATCCCGCGTTAAGCGCTGGCTGACGGATCATGGCGATCCACGAAACGTAAGTGCCGACGCCATCGACTGGATCGAATCCATCCCGATTGGTGAGACGCGAAATTATGTCCAACGGGTGCTGGAAAATTATGCGGTTTATACGCAGCGCCTACACGGCCGACGCGCCGGCGCCATATTGCAGCCGCTCGCAAAAGATGGCCATCCGGCGGTAACACCATGACATAGGCGACGTATTACCCACTCCCAACAGCCATTCTTCTGCCGGTAATATTCAAATTACACGACAAGTATTCCTGAGCAATCGAATCACGCCAAACCGCATGCGCGACTTCTCCGAACACATCTATACGTCCCAGGACGGTCTGCCGCTCTACTATCGGAGCTACGGCACGGCGTATTCAAACCAACCGCCGGTCCTATGTCTTCCTGGATTAACGCGCAATTCTCAGGATTTTCACCGACTTGCCATGCACCTCGGCAAATCTCGCTACGTGATCTGCCCTGATTATAGGGGGCGCGGCAAGTCAGCCTACGATACGGATCCGAATCGGTATCAACCAAGGACTTATCTCGACGATATCCGACACTTGCTGGTGGTCGCCGGGGTTCACCGCGTCATCGTCATCGGCACCTCGATGGGAGGCCTGCTCGCAATGGGCCTGGGGGTGATTGCCCCAGCCATATTGCGTGGGGTCATCTTCAACGACATTGGCCCGGGAATCGGAGCCGGATTGGATAGCATCTTGGCATATGCCGGGACTGATCGGCCGGTCGCCGATTGGGACGCTGCGGCGCGTGAGTTCCGCCACGCACTTCCTCGCGCAACGTTCCAGAGCGACGACGATTTGCAGCTCGCGATACGTGGCACCTGGCGCGAGCGAGACGACGGAATGCTCCATGTCGACTGGGATATTCGGCTTGTTCAATACATGCTCAAAGGTCCCCCGCTACCGGATCTATGGCGACTCTTCCGATGCTTGCGTCGGGTACCAGCGCTTGCGTTTCGTGGTGAGAATTCGGATATTCTCGACCGTGAAACCTTCCAACGAATGGCAGCGGAGCATGATGGACTGGTGCAGGTCGAGGTGAAACGCACAGGCCACACGCCCTCGTTGAACGAACCCGAATCG
This sequence comes from Alphaproteobacteria bacterium, assembly GCA_963664465.2. GTDB lineage: Bacteria > Pseudomonadota > Alphaproteobacteria > UBA8366 > CAVOAK01 > CAVOAK01. Next base: position 47,528 of record CAXXSU010000004.1, read on the forward strand.
GTCCACGCTATCGATGCCTTCCTCAAATCTCTCTGACCCGCGTCCGACATTCGACGACGTGCGTGCGGCGGCTGAACAGATTCGTGGCAAAGCGGTGCGCACGCCACTTCTGGAATCGCCGACCGTCAACGAGCGGCTTGGCGGCCGCTTGCTGATCAAGGCTGAACCCTTACAGCGCACAGGTTCGTTCAAGTTTCGCGGTGCCTACAACAAACTTAGCCGGCTTAGTTCCGATCAACTCAAGGCCGGCGTGGTCACGTACTCATCCGGCAACCATGCACAGGGGATCGCATCGGTTGCGCAATTGCTGGGCGCGCCCTCGACGATCGTAATGCCGACCGATGCCCCACAGATAAAAGTCGACAATACCAAAGCTTACGGTGCTGAAATTGTGTCCTACGAGCGGGGCAGCGTCGACCGCGAAACTTTAGCCGGACACATCGCCAAAGATCGGGGCGCAACACTGATATCGCCCTTTGACGATCCCGAAATCATCGCCGGACAGGGAACAGTCGGCCTGGAGATTTCGGAACAGGCTGACGAAGCTGGCATCGCCATTGACGTCGCGCTGGTACCGTGCGGCGGTGGCGGGCTGGTTTCCGGGGTAGCTCTTGCGCTCGCGGAGGCATGTCCGGATACCGCCGTCTACGCTGTGGAACCAGTCGGATTCGATAGTATGACCCGCTCGCTTGCGGCCGGCGAGCCGTCAGGTAACGTTCCCGGCGCACAATCCATCTGCGATGCGCTGCAGCCGCCACGCGCCGGCGACTTTACCTTTGCGTTGTGCCAAAAACACCTGGCAGGTGGGCTCTCGATCGACGACGGCGCGGTCCTGCGCGCGATGAGCGTCGCCTTCGGCGAGTTCAAACTGGTCGTTGAACCGGGTGGGAGTATCGCGCTAGCCGCAGCGCTCGAGCGGAAAATACCGATTGAGGGCCGAACAATTGTTGTCGTCTGCTCTGGCGGCAATGTCGATAGCTCGGTCTTCGCAAGCGCGATCGATTCCTAGCAAACAACTGGATCCGCGGCAAAAACGCTAATTAGCCGACAGCTTTAACCGGACGTCGCGGTCGACTGGGCGCATCCTCCGCGGCGCCAACACGCGCCGCGCCACCGACCGTCGCATCTTCATGTTTAGTATCCTGTGAGACGTGGCCGCTCTGCGGCAGTTCAGACTTCGGCTCGATGTGGCGGCAAAGGCCCTGGACATACGCGCCGGCATCGATCGACAGGGTTTGGTGGTTGATGTCGCCGACGACATGCGCCGTGCCGCTGAGTTGGACAACCCGCGCGGTGACTTCTCCGTTCGCCGCACCGGCAATCTTCACAGTATCGGCGGCAATCGAACCATTGATCACCGCCGTCGTCCCAATGGTCAGAAGCCGACTACGCACATCACCATCGACAGTGCCATCGATTTGAACGTCCCCGTCGGTGTTCAGATTACCGATAATTCGAAGGTTGGCACTGATGATCGAGGGCGGAGGCGGCCGTTCCGGCGCACGTTCCGCACCGCCCTTGGCAGCCGATTTACCTCTTCGAAACATATCTGCCCGCCTTGATAAACTTCAACGGATCAATCTGCTTTCCGTCAAATAGTATCTCGTAATGCACATGTGGCCCGGTTGAACGGCCCGTGTTTCCAAGTAGGCCGATTTTATACCTATAATCAACAACTTGTCCTTTCTTTACGAGAATTTTGTTGAAGTGTCCATAACGCGTTCGCACGCCATATCCATGGTCGATTTCCACCATCTTTCCGAAGCGTGCCTTACGTCCGACAACGACCACCGTTCCAGGCGCAGTCGCGTACACGGGCGAGCGAATCCAACCCGCGAGATCGGCGCCAAAATGCATCGACCGGCGTTTCGTCAATGGATCCTTTCGAATGCCAAATCCACTTGCCACATGGTAGTTGTCGACCGGCGCAACAAGCGGCAGTGCATGAAAGATTTCACGCAGCGATTCCCACTGACCAAGGTTTGTCTCGAGGTTGAGTAAGGCATCGGCCAGTCCCTCCCTTTCATGGCTCAACGCAGCGGTCGAAACTCCGTCACCCGCGGGCGCGGCGATAAACAGTCCGCCTTGCCCAGAGGGCGAATATTCGACGCGTGACATCAAAGTCTTCGAATCAAGCCCCGCCATCGTGATGATTCGCTGCAAATCTTCCAATCCTTCGATCGCGCGCTCCGAGTAGCGCACCAACGTCGCCTCTTGGCTTGTGTAGAGCTCCTCCAATCGCTCGAGGAGCCGGGCCACACGTTCACTGACCGGCAGTTGCGCCAGATTAGTGTCATTGAGCTGGCCAGCCTGCGTAGATAGCTGTCCGAGGACCTCCGTCAACTGCGCCTCCAGCCGCTGGCTTTGAGTTCTGGATGCGCCAAGCAAGTTTTCGAGAGCTGCCATTCGGGTTTCTGACGCAGTGCGCTGGCGAAGCGCGCCCACATGCTTGGTCCTTACGGCCAGTAAAGCCTCAGACATGCTTACGAGTTCTGTCGTGAGTTCGTCGCCGCGCTTGCGTTCGGCCTCCCATTCGAGCTCGATTCGCGCGACATGGGATTGTAATTCGCCGTGGGAATTCTTCAGGGACGCTAGACTGTTGTTGGTCGCATCCAGACTATTCTCAAGCGTAGCGACCTCTTTCTCCCTTAACGCGAGCACCGTTTGAGTCTCAACCAACTTGCCCTCGATTTCGCGCAGGCGATCACGCAACAATGTCCGCAAACGCACGGCACCGTCACCGTCTGCGTCGACGCGCGCGAAATCAGCCTCGATCTTACTCAGCGACTCCTCAATGAGCGCCGAGATCTGAGTCATTTCAGTGACGTCGGCGGCGAATTGTCGTAGGTGCTGCGCAAATTCGTCACCGACTCCGGTCGCCGCCGAATCCGCGTCCAATTGGCTGATCCGTTTGCTCTGCTTCCCTAATTCGCCTTGCCCCGTTGCAAGACGCTGCGTCAGCAGAGCAACCTTCTCCTGGTAGTCAGATGCCTCACCCAGCAAGTCTCTATAGGCGGCTTTGATTTCGTTAAGTTCGTCGACGCCGGATCGAATGACGGTTTGCTGGTCGAGTGCAGTATAAGTCGCCCCACCAACCCACATCAGTGCCACCACCGCCAGCAGCGTCAGGCTCACTTGTAGCCGAGCCGTCAGCCGAACGAAATGAACCGCGCCCCCGGACCGAAGCAGTAAATAGCGTTCGCGAAACAGGAATTTGGTGCAGCGTTCGCACGCGGCACCAACCCAGGCTGCTAAGGCCCACAGGACGCGTCTTGCGTCAGGCACTTTTAGAGTCTCCAGCAACCCACGGCCGCCCTTCGCCAGCGACAGCGCTGATTGTCACTGACCGGTTCTGAAAGCGCGGCGACTGGCTGTGTCCCATATTCCTTCCCCGTTGCCAAAGCTGTCGCGGTGTAGATCTCACATCGGGGTATTGGCGCGGCAACAATTGGCCGCTCGAAAGTATCGGTTAGAGGGGTCAAAGACAAGCCAGATTTGGCTGGCAATTGGACACCGCCAACCGTCCGCATACAGGCTTCTTTAAACTCGACTATTTCGCTAGTCTGACGAATTCCCACCATGGTTCGAGACGCAGCCCGCCGCGCCTCGCAATCCGACAATCTGGTGCCAGACAGGAATGCACGACTTAGTCGCGACGATTTTGGGTGTGGTCGGCTTGTTGGCCATTTCAAGCGTATTGCGTCCCGTCGCAACGCGAATCAACTTCCCATTCACCGTTCTCCTCGCCCTTGTCGGCGTTGTGCTGGGTGCCATCGTCGTCGCTTTTGGACATACCGATGTCTGGCTCCTCGGCGACTTCATGCGTTCGATGAGTGCGCTCGAGATAACCTCCGACGCAGTGTTCTTCTTGTTCCTTCCGACGCTGGTGTTTGAAGCGGCATTGTCGATCAATGTTCGGCGATTGCTCGACGACCTCCTCCCCATACTTGTTTTGGCGGTGGTGGGGCTCTTGATATCGACGAGTCTGATCGGCGGTGCATTGTGGTGGGCGTCAGGGGTATCGCTGGCCGCGCGCGACTTCAGGAACTTCCTGGATCGCAACCCGGAACTTCGCGAAACGATACACAGCATCGCCAGAGAGCGCATTGGGCAGGACATGCAGTTCTCACCCGCCGGAACGGTCTAACTCATGCGGGGACTTCGCTTGCGTATGATACTGGTCTGCCGCGGTCGTAAAGAACGCGTCGCGAGTATGGCAAGACGCTGTCAACAACGTTGGACAGCGCCAGCCTTGACGTCGATCCGGTCCAGGCAATGATGGTCGAGCAACTTCTAATCCTCGCCATTCTGGCCGGCATCTTTGGGCTGTTTCTGTGGGGCCGTTGGCGCTACGACGTGGTCGCGTTCGGCGCCTTGCTGATCGCTGTTGTCGTTGGCGTCGTTGCGCCGGCAAGCGCGTTTTCCGGCTTCAGCCATCCGGCGACCGTTACCGTGGCGACGGTATTGATCCTGAGTCGGGCGCTTACCAATTCCGGTGTTACCGACTTGCTCGCAAAGGCCATTGCACCGGCGACTGGCCATACAGTTACACATTTGGGTGCGCTCTCCGGCATAGCCGCCGTGATGTCGGCCTTCATGAACAATGTCGGTGCGCTTGCATTGCTGATGCCGGTGGCGATTCGGTCAGCCAATCAGGCGGAACGTTAGCCTCGAAAATCCTGATGCCACTCTCCTTCGCATCGATCCTCGGCGGTCTCGTAACTCTGATCGGTACGCCACCGAACATAATCATTGCGACTTATCGAGGGCAGGTCACGGGCGAGCCATTCAAGATGTTCGATTTTCTGCCGGTCGGCGGTACCGTAGCTCTCGTCGGCTGCATTTTTGTGGTTTCGATTGGCTGGCGCCTGATAGCCAGCGCTGGCCGCGCGAAGGCGGCTCCGCAGGATCTCTTCCAGATCGAAGATTATGTCACTCAGGCACGGGTGCCCCGAGGCGCGAAGATCGTCGGCATGACGTTCGCCGAGGCGGAAGAACTAGCGGCTCGGAGCGACGCGCAATTCGTTGGTCTGACGCGCCGTGGGCGACGCTACACGAGGTTGCCGAAGCGGGTGCCGATCGCCGCCAGCGACCGGTTGATTATCGAAGCCGGACCTGCAGAAATCGACAAAGTCGTGACCGACCTCGGCCTCAAGATCGTCGGCACGGAAGGCGCCAGTTCGGCGCTTTTGTCCGCCGAGGGATCGGGCCCGGCCGAAGCAGTCGTACAGGCGGGATCCAGACTTGAGGGGCGTACTGTCGAATCGATGCGCTTCCCAAGCCGGCATGGCGTGCATCTTCTGGCGGTCTCGAGGCAAGGCAGGCCCTATCGGGACCACCTCAGCGCATTGCGCTTCCGTGTTGGCGACGTCTTGCTGCTGCATGGCGACCTCGATCACCTGCCGGAAGTGATCTCGTCACTTGGATGCCTGCCCTTAGCCGAACGCGGTCTTCAGTTCGGCACAGGCAAGCGAATCACCGTGTCGCTCGGAATCTATGGGTTGGCGATCACGGCTGGCGCCATAAACCTGTTGCCATTGGAAGTCGCTTTGGGGCTTGCCGCCGTCGTCATGGTGATCTCCAATATCGTGCCCCTGCGCGATCTCTACGAGAGTATCGACTGGCCGGTGATCGTGTTGCTCGGCGCCATGATCCCGATCGGCGGCGCGCTTGAGTCGACCGGCGCGACGGACGCAATTGTCGGGCTCCTATTTGAGCCCGTGCGCAATGTTTCACCTGTCATCGCGCTGGTCCTTCTGCTCGTCTTTACGATGACCCTTTCGGATATCCTAAACAACGCTGCAACAGCGGTTGTGATGGCGCCGATCGCGGTCGCGGTCGCCGACCGGCTGACCGTCAGTTCCGACCCGTTCTTGATGGCGGTCGCAGTTGGCGCATCCTGCGCGTTCCTGACCCCGATCGGTCATCAGAACAATGCACTCATCATGGGGCCCGGCGGATACGCCTTTGGCGATTATTGGCGTCTCGGATTGCCGCTGGAGATATTGATCGTCGCCGTGGCGACGCCGGCAATCCTATTGGTCTGGCCGCTATAAATACGGGATGCCCTGCACTGGCTTACCGAAGGAGCACCGATGATAAAATTCTATGCGACTGCAGTGAGTACGTATTGCGCCAAGGTCCGCATCGCTCTCGACGTAAAGGGTGTGGAGTATGAGACGGTTCTGCCGCCAGGCGGCCACGGCGCTGCTGAATATAAGAAGATCGTGCCGATGGGAACCATTCCAGCCATCCAGGACGGCGACTTCGTCCTCAGCGAATCCGATACATTGATCGAATATCTCGAAGAAAAATATCCGGAACCGTCACTGTTACCAGGAACCGCTGAAGCGCGGGCGCGCCAGCGTTTTCTGTCGCGATTTCATGACCTCCAGCTGGAGCCGCATCTGCGGCACACCTTCGTCCATGGCGGTCCGTCGCGACTCGACCCGGCGGTGCTCAATGCGAACTTGGATAACTACCAGGAACGCGTGCTCCAGCTCGACACACTGATTGACCCTCATCCCTTCATGGCCAGCGAGACGATCAGCATCGCCGATTGCGCATTTCCGGGCACCTTTACGTTCGCCGATCAACTGTTGCCCCATCTGGGCCGCGACTCCGTATACGGCCCCAACCTTCAGGCTTGGCGCGAGGTGGTCTACAGTCACCCGGCGGTCAAAGCGACAACCGACGTGAGCAGTCGGGAGACAGAAGCGTGGATCAAGCGTCTGCCGAGTTGACCGGACTAAATCGCGCGATGCAACGCAATTCTATGCAACCAACTGCATGCCCTTGGCGATGCCCGGCCGCGCCGCCATCATCTGACGCCAGCGGTCCAAGTTATGCAGGCCTCCCGCTTCTTCATAGAGTTCGCGGCGCTGGTTAACAGCTGGATAGAGCGCGATATCGGCGATTGAATACTCGCCGGCAAGATATTCAGCTTCACCGAGCCGTTGGTCGAAATAGCCCAGGTGTTCGAGCAGCGGGTCCTTGAATACTTTGGTGCTCGCTTCGCTGGGCTCGGGAAAGCGCATCAGCGAGAACGAATAAGCGCCGCTATAGAGCACGACATCCGACATCGCTTGCATGAAGTACTGGAATGCCAGCGCCCGGATATGCGCATCCTCGGGCAGGAAGCGACCGGTCTTTTCAGCAACGTAGAGGCAAATGGCGCCAGTTTGCGCCAGCGTCAGCGATTCGCCGCCGGGACCGTCGGGATCGATAATCACCGGAACGGCGCCGACCGGATTGATCTTGCGAAACTCCGGCGTTTTATGTTCGCCAGCCTGAAGGTTTAGAATTCGCGTATGGAACTCCAACTCGGCCTCGGCAAGCATAATGGCAGCGCGCTGGCCGTTGGAGGTATCACAAGCATAGAGTTCAATCATTCGAAGTCTCCCCTTATTAATCGTAAACCGGGATCGCGTTCCGGTTTCAGACGCTTCTAGTCAAACGCGGCCATGCCTTTGGCGACCCCTGTACGGGCCGCCATCGAGGCCGTCCAACGCTCAAGATTGGACAGCGCGTCGCGCGCTTCAAGAAATGGTTTGCGCAGCGCAACGAAGGGATAGAGCGCGAGATCGGCCACGGAGATTTCGCCGGCCAAGTACTCCACGTCAGCTAGCCGTTCGTCAGCGTTGCAAAACAACGTGTAGAGCCTGTCTTCGAAAAATTCGATGACGGCAGGCACCTTCTCTGGCGCCCTCATCGTCGTCATGAAAATCGCATTGTTGGTGCCGGCGACATCGGACGTATCGAACATCAGCCACTGCATCGCCAGCGCGCGGGCCGCGCCATCGCTCGGCAGAAACCTACCCGACTTTTCGGCCGCATAAAGAACGATTGCCGCCGACTGGCTGATCGTCAGCGGCTTGCCGCCGGGTCCGTCATGATCGACCATGACGGGAATGGCGGCGAGCGGGTTCATCTTCAGGAACTCCGGCGTTTTATGCTCGCCCTTTGACAAGTCAACAAAATGCACGGTGTGCTCGAGCTCGCACTCGGCCATGGCAATGCAGGGGCGCAAGCCGTTGCCGGTTCGGTACGCATAAACATCGATCATCGTTTGGCTCCAATTCCGTAAACTGGCTTCTTATGCGGTGTTGCCCTCCCGCACATCCCACGGATGGCGCAGGCAACCCGCTCATCGTGTAGCGGAGGCGCGACACCAGTACAAGCGCGCCAAAGCCAGCCGTGCAGCGGCCATCCCGCGCCGTTCAACGGTTCTCCAGCATAGCCACCATGCGCTGGTAGGCGCGGCTTGATGCAGTTACCAACAGAAATGGAAACACCGCGTGCATGACTGCTGCGGCGCCAGACATCAGTCCCCACACGCCGAACAGCATGGCGAAAGCCAAATGCTCAAAATATGCCTCGTCCGTCTCGCGCAGATGCCGCGTAAGTATGTTGTCCATCGGCGGGTTCCCCTCTCGTCAATTCAAACTCTTGGCGGTCGCACCATCAGCGCTAATCGATCCCTGAAATGTGGGGTCACGCGCGATAGACCTAGGCTTGGAGTTTTATCAGTTCCCCAGCATTTTCACGAGGTCCGCTCATAGCCGGAAACGGGCACCGTCGGAACTTGCAATACAGATCTGCACAGATCTGCCCGGTTTTGCTGCCGGGTTGCAAAATCAGATTGACGTTCTCACCGACCAGACTTACTGCAAGCTGTCACTCCCCACTGTCTCACACCGTGCCATCAAGCCGCACGGAGCCGTCAACTCGCCCGGGTTGAAGCAATCAAAGGCTGCGGAAAATTCCCTGACAAATGATCATGATCACCAGCGAAAGAATCCAATAACCGGCGTCCACGTTTCGCGCATAGCTGGACTTCTTGGTAAACGTCCCGCCGGAATAGGCCAAAGCAGTAAATGCCAGTGTTCCAAGGATCACTGTAAGCAGGGCGTTTGAAACGGCCGTAACGCCGACAAACCAGCTCATCAGAAGCAGCCCGACTGAAAGCGAAACCAAGGCCCCAACCGGCATATCGCTGGCTGCCCCCATATCCACGCCAACGCCTTCCGCCCATTTTTTGCCAAACAGCTTCGGCGAATACCACAACCATCCGACGAAAAATGCGACGACGGCCCCAACGATGACGCCAAGCCAGCTAACACCAGTAGTCAATTCGCTCATAATCCGATCTCCCAGATGATCGATGCGTGCTTCTTGCGCTACATTTCCATTTCCATCACCTCCGCGACCTCGATCGTGCCGTGATCGAGATGCGGGCAACCTTTCGCCAGTTCACAGGCGGCTTCCATACTGTCTGCCTGAACGATTGAGTATCCCGACAATGGATTCGCACCACCGTCGTCGGAGATGCCAGACGCGCTGACAGTGGCGGACTTGCCGACCGGATTACCGCGATTGACGTAAGCTGACGCGATGCCTGCCGACCAGGCACGCCACCTTTCCATAAACTTGGCGCCCTCCTCTGGGGTCTCGGGCATTTTTCCGCCGTGATAGGCAAAGACGTATTCGGTCATGGTGCTTCTCCCTGATCTGTTGGACTATGAACGTTACCCTATCAGCCGATTGCGAGAGCGGCCAAGTATGGCGGAGGGTGTGGGATTCGAATATTTAGACTACTGCACTGAATTATGTGATTATTTTCCTATCAATAAGGCCCTTGCCCTTCATTTTGCCCCACGGTAGCGGCGCCATTTAGCGTTCTAGTCTGATTGTTATTCGGCGCGGAATTTTGACCCCCTAGAATCACGGAATATCAACGAGCTAGCGCGCTGATCGGCGTCGAACCTGCGCGCCGAATAACAGACCAGCTCAATGCTCTAGAACTGCATTAGCAATCACGTAGCAATCACGCGCGCTGATTTCCCCGCTTCAGGAAGGCTCATCTGCCATCAGGTATTCTGGCAGTTTCACCCTCCATTCGCTCATGAGAATGAGCGTACACTGGACGGTGTTGCCGTTGTTTTGGACCAACTCCAACTGGCCGGCAGGGGTGTAGTCATCCCATGCGAAGCTGTCAGACAGAAAGGCGAGAACCTCGCGCTTGTAGGCTGTGTCGAGATTGTCGAGCTGATCGCCCTTGGTTTCTAGCACGGTGATCCGCTTGGCTTCCCCGTGATCCTGTGCCGCAAAGATGAAATCCGGGTATATTTTAGCCTTCTTCCAGCCCTGGATACCGTATTGCATCCGAGCGACGTTGCGATGCCACCACGCAAGCGCCTCGTCCCCGTCGAGATAAACGGCGACCTCCCGCTCTTGCCCGTTCAGTTCATTTTCGTAGACGGGCGCAAATAGGCTTTTTCCCAAGGGACCGCCCGTGTTGCTGAGAAGCTGGCGGGCGTTCTCGGCTTCCGTCGTCTCGACACAAAACGGCATTCGCCAGTTTCGACCGTCCAGACGTAAGCGAAATTGAATGCTACCGGCGGCGACCTCGTCCTTGAACATTGCCTCGGCCCGCGCCGTGCGCGCCGTGTCGAGCCCCTTACGCAACTCTTCAACAATCAGGCTCGCCAACCTGCCGATCTTCGCGTCGTCGAAGCCGCGCACGCGGAGCGCTGCGAGAAGGCGGCCAACGATCTTGCGCCCGACAAAAGGGTTAGGCACGATGTCGGAGATCATGCGGACCGCATAGGCGGCGTCGAAGACCAGCGTTTCTGTGTTATTCGCGACAGTCTCACCGACGAACAGTTCGTCGCCATCATCAGAGAGCCTGATCCGCTGAAGCTGGCTTTCGGCAGCTTGAGCGTTTTCGGGTATACGGGCAGCAATATCCTGTGGATCGAAGCCGCGCCAGTCGATGCCTGAGAGCACGTCGGTCTCGTAATCAAGCTCGCGAACCTCTGCCCCTTCCACGATCATCACCTTGGGCAGGTAAATTTCGGTCGAGGTAAAATCAGGGCGGCGGTCGATCTTCCGTACGACTTTAACCAACCCGGATGTGTCACCCTGGGTCACTTGCAGGACGAGATCGCCAAGACCGTCCTTTTCAAGTCCGTCCTTGATGGCTTCGACCACGGTCGCGGTGTCAGCGCGATGTGTGATGACGTGGCATTCGTCGAGAGACGGAATTTCGGTTTTGATCGCGCTCGGTTGACGCAGAATGCGCCCTAAGAGCTGCGTCATCGCCCTCAGGTTGGAGCTAGCCGCGAGGGCGCAAAGGACATAGGCGAAGGGGCAGTCCCAGCCTTCCTGAAGCGCTTGCTTCGTAATAATCGCTCGGACTCGGTTGGTCGGGGAAAGTAAGTCCAGATTCTCTGGCTGATTTAGGTCGTTCTGCTCAGCCGTCTTAACGGCAATTTCGGCCTCATCGAAGCCCGCTGTCAGAAGCCAGTCCTTCACGTCTTCGGCATGGATGTGGCTGCTCTCGCGCTGGTCGGCACCAGTGCGCTCCACCTGAATCAGCATGATCGGGCGGATATAGCGGCCCGTATCGGCGCGGAACTGCCGCGCATCGCCATCAAGAGCATTGAGTTTTGAGAGGGCGGCGTTGAGCGTTGCCTGCCAGTCATTTCCCTGCCGGGGATCGAGGTTGAGGGGCATTTTGATCATACCCTCGCGGTCCAACTCCCGTCCCGTCACTTCCACAAGCTCGTTCGCATAGCGCCCCTCGCGAGGGTTCCTGCCGCCACGCGGTTGCACGTCCTGCGGCGTGGCCGTCAGCTCAAGGACGAAGCAGGGGTTGAAGCCGTAAAGGGTGCCGAAGGCCAAGTCAGAGATGGCACGATGACCCTCGTCCAGCACCACCACGGGCCGGATGATTCGCAAGGCGTTGCCGAGCGAATCTTTCACCATCGGGAACATATCCTCATAGGCGGAGAGATTTGGCGTGCGGTCGAGCGCGGCCTTGTGCGCCTGTTGCTCGCCCTCGGGCGGAAAGAAGCCATGCACGTCGCCCCGGTCCTGAAACATCTTCAACGTATCTTGATTTTCCCGGTTCGAGGATTGAAGCATTAGGATCATAATGCAGAGGTTCGTTTCAATGTCACGCGCATCAAGGCGGTCGGATTTTTCCATGATCCTAACCTGTCCAGCGGCGGCTCGGTCGAGCGCTTGCCGGTAGGGGTGTTGCCGGTCTTTCAGGTGCTTCAGCGTCTGGGTGTAGATTGCCTCGTTCGGCACAATCCAGAGGACGAAACCGTTATTGCGGTCAAGATAGCGCCCCATGAACTTTGAGACAGCGGAAACGGCCAACCAAGTCTTGCCGCCTCCTGTCGGCACCTTCAGCACCGCATTGGGTACAGGCCGGTCGCATCCGTCCACGCGCGGCGAGAACGGAATGGCGGCACGGGAAGGGGGCAGCTTTCCGTCCACCTCCAGAGCCTCCCAAGCCTCCTTAGTGAAGTCTGGGATGGCGAGACCAAGGCCCGGGTCCTGCGCAGCAAGCACGGCGATCCTGTCCGCCCGCGCCTTCTTGTCCTTCAGAAGGTCCAGATACGCGTCGAGCGTAGTCAGCACGCGGTCCTGATAGTCGAGCTGACGGAACATGACGCGTCAGCTCCGATCGACGCGGTAAAGGGCGAAGGGAAGCGGCACGAATTCCACAGCCACATTCTGCTCGGCGAGCATCTTTTGGCTCACATATCGGGCAGGCGCAAAGACCAGGTGACGGCTCGTCGGATCGTTGGCAGCAAACGCCTTGGCGCGCGAAAGCGTCAACGCGGCCTCAGGGGTTTTCAGCCAGTCCAGATCGGGCTTGTAGATTAGCCAGACATGCTGGCCTTCAGTCGCTCCAAGATAGAAGTCGTCCTGCCGCATAGTGGACGGGTCGAAGGCCCGTGCTGTTGCCATGTGGAATAGGACGGAGCCGATAACGTCGAAAGACGGCAATGCCTCACCACTCAGCACTTTGTCCAATTCGACCGGCGCGCCAAGTGTGCAATAAGTGAACGTGCCACCAAGCCCCTCGGCGCGGTTGTCGACCGTCTTCTCGCCCGTAACGATCAGTTCACCGTCTTTGACCGTTTTCTTGATGGCCTCATATTCATGGCCATGCAGGTTCGCAATGGCCTCAACTTTCTGAACCAACTCATCGGCTCTCGTCAGAGCCCTCCAATTCAGGCGCTCGCGCATAAGCTCAATCTTCTGCGTGCCTTTGAACTCATAGCCGTTGACGATACGGCGCACGCGCTCAGCGGTCAGGCTGTCGGCATAGTCCTCCATCTCGACCATGATGAAGCGACGATTACCGCCGTCGAGCCTGTTTGTCTCCAAAACTGCATGGGCGGTAGTAGCTGATCCAGCAAAGCTATCGAGCACAATCGCAGCTCGGTTGCCGATCACTTTTAATATCTTGTTTATAAGCTTGGTCGGTTTTGGGGTGGCGAATACATCAGATGTTTCCAGTTCCGAGAATATTCTTTTGAGCTCGTACTTTGCGTTTCTATTGTGCCCCGTTTCATCCAAATTGGCCCAAAGTGTCGACGGTGACAGGCCACCTTGATCGGCAAGATACGTTTTTCTCAAAATACCTCTCTCAGTGGTGACAAATTCCACCTCGCCCGAAGCGATTTTCGTATCCATCACTGGTTTGCTCCACCTCCATCCGTTCGGGGGCGGTTGGAGGGTTCTGCCGTCTGGGTGCTGAATGGTGTATCTAAGGTTTTCCCTAGGGTTGGGAGAGCTCAAGTTCCCTGGAAACCACGGACCTTTAGGGTCGTTATCTGGGTTGTGATAATGTTGACTGTCATCGTCTGTGCGCTCTAACTTTTCTGAAATCCAATTCTCATCTTTGGAATAAACGAGAATAGCGTTGTGATCGACGGAGAATCTCTTCGCGTCGTTGTTTGAACTATCAGCGGACTTCCAAATGATCTCTGAAATAAATCTATCTTCTCCGAATACGCCATCCAGCAGAGAACGAAGCCTGTGCGTTTCATTATCATCAATAGAAACAAACAATGTTCCGGTTTCTGATAGAAGCTCGTGGAGAAGTCGGAGTCTCGGCCACATCATGGCGCACCACTTGTCGTGTCGTAGGCCGTCCTCAATCCCAATGGGGTTGGATTCAAGCCACTCGCGGATCATAGGTGCGTTGACGTTGTCGTTGTAGCACCAGCCTTCGTTGCCAGTATTGTAGGGCGGGTCGATGAAGATGCAGTCAACCTTGCCGGCGTAGAGCGGCAACAATGCCTTTAGTGGGGATAACCCGGATCGGCTCCGCTCCGAGGCGAGCTTCGCCATGATGTGCGGCGTCTGCCCGATCCCCGCATCGAGTGGGAAGACGCAACGCCACCGTCTCAACCGCGGAGGCAACCGCCAAGCCAACTCCGCCCTGCACATGGTCGTCGTGTGCCGAATGCGAACCGACGAGCGGACCCGAGCCTATGTCGCTCGCAGGACCCTGGAGGGGCTGTCCAAACGCGAGATCATGCGCTGCCTGAAGCGATGGAGTGGACGCCCCCATCTAACGGCGTCATAAGCGCCAGGAAGAAACGCACGCAGGGTGCATTCGATCAACGAAGGAGGCGTCCGTGGAACAGGTTAGCATCATCGGCATCGATACTTCCAAGTTCGCATCCACAAAACGCTTCGCGTCACCCCGGCCATGGAAGCCGGATTAAGCGAGACGGTATGGGACATGGAAGACTTGGTGCGGATCATGGATGAGCGGGCGCCGAAGCCGGGTCGGCCCAAGGCCTACAACAAGATTTCAAACTGATGCACTACCCTACAATCAGTTAACTTGACAAAGCCAATGTTAGTGTGACGGGCACCGGTTTACGGCCTGTAGACTCCCGCGCCGAAGATATGGCCGTCATGCGCCACGATCCAGCTTGACTTCTGCTCGATCTCCCCGCTGACCGGGTTCTTCCACTTGTAGTCGACCCAAGCCCCCTCCGCCGAGGCCATCAAACCTATCTCCTCGCCGAACTCCTTGCCGTCGGCATCGACGAAGCTCGCCAGGGCAACTCCCAGAAGCGAGGAGTCGACGCCGTGGGCGACGACGGTTCCTTCGGGTCCGATAACGAAGATGTAGAGATCGCGGTCCAGGAACTCCGGAGCCGGGTCGGCGTTGAACCTCGCCACCGCCGCCTCGGCCCCCATCTCGTCGTAGTAGGCGATCGCGCGCGCAACCATGTCCTGAGCCTCTTCGGCCGAGCCGCGGTTGTCGCCTGCCGCGGCGGGCGCCGCGAGCGCCAGGACCAGCACGGCAACAAGGGCGGCGACTCCCGACGAAAAAAGAGTTGGATGATTTGTGTCTGTATTGGACTGTTCGCCCATGATGAACCCTCTGAACCGACATTCCCCAGATGACATCCAAATTCGCGGAAATCGTACCACGGCCCCATCTCCAAGGGAACTCTGTTCCCATTGCAGCCATCCGATGACATGATTTTGGTAATCGGCCAGCGCGTGGAAGGCCATTTGGTCGTTTCTCTTGCCATCCAGACACACCTCTCGTGTCGCAATCTCCTTGCCGTCGATTCCCTCGGCCTACGCCGGAGCGGGTCTTCGTCGTAGATCATCAATCAGGCTCAAGATTTTCTGGAACAAGCTTCTTGGGACTGCAACCTCGGCCAATTGAAATGTGACGTACCGGCCATGGCTGACAACTTTCGCACCGATCTTGACCAGCTTCTCCCTCAGCGTCGTCAGCGACCATTGCTCCACGGCATCGGGCAACGCCAGGGTACGCATGAAGTTGCCGAGGTTATAGGCGAGTGCATGCAGCTGGAGCCGGACGGCATTGTTGCGTAACGAACGGCATGACAGCCGCGTCCACTTGATGGCGTTCTTGCCTTCCTTGATCCATTGCTCGGCAGTGCCGCGCTGATTGTAGAACGCAACAACCCGCTCGACAGGACGGCTCAGGTTGGTGACGCTTGAGCGGTGAAACCGATCAAGGCCGACGCGGGGATACAGTTCCCCTGAGTGCCACTCCACCTTGGCGACGACCCGGCGGGGCTCCGTCCAGCTACCGGCCCGATAGCTGAAGTTCGCGTAATACCGACGAACTTCCTTCGGCGGCCGACCGACGGGGCGCTTGAGCAGGTGCGCGATGCTGTCGTGCAGCACCTTGTTGGCCGGAAGCCGGATGGCGTACTTGAAGCCTTCCGCTTCCAGAAACTCATAAACCTCGGGCGAGGCGAAGGCGGCGTCACCACGGAAATAACGCCGGAGTGTCTTGTTCCGGTATCGAGCGACCACCGGGTCCAGGGGCGCACTCCAAATTTTGCTCCGCCGTTGACAGTCTGAGCGTCATAGACTATCGCGAGCGGTGGGGGCTCCCAGCCGACTACCCGATGGTGTCACCGAACTACGCTGCCCAGCGAAGCGAGTTGGCCAAGAAGATCGGGTTGGGGAGGAAGCCGAGGAAGCGGGGACGGAAGAAGGGGTGACGGCTGTGTCTACTTCGACTCCAACGTCGCCGAGAAAGAAGGCAAGCGCCTGCGCAGGCCGGGGAGGGTCGAGGCGTGAGGGAACGTGAAGAATGAGAATCGATAATGACCGAACGATCTCAAGAAAACAGTGAGGTCCAAGAACGTTTGCTCGACCTCGTCAAGTACGTCGAGCATATGGCCCGGCTTAGCGAGAAAGCCGTGTTCGCCCTTGGCGAGTATCGCCAACTCATCTATCACGAAGCCGATCTAAAGGGCCGGGTCGGCGTCCGCCACGAACTGTCCGACGAAGACGGCCCAATTTGGCTTTCTATCGACCGCTTGAAGCGCATCGCGCCCCCGATTGTTCCTGAAGACGTTGAGCCTTGGATCACGGTAGCTGCCGATCCGATTACGGAGCCAATCATCGAAACTGTTCGCACGGAGACTATTCCTCGCGTTCGCGCCGAACAGCTAATCGAAGAGGGAGTTCTATACGAAGAAGATGCCCAACCCGCAATGCGGCCGGATCGCTTCGGAGACGAAGGGGAACAAACAGGTTTCTGTGATGTTATTTTCCGTCTTCAGAACCTGCCCGATGTCGATTACGCCGTGCGCGCGTATGTGGAAGGACCGTGGCGGGAGTGGGCTGAAGCGGAAAAGCCGCGCCGCGAAACCATCAAGATATACGACAATTATTTCAGCCTCCAACAATCCATCCAAGCGATGGACGGGGAACAGGGCCTCGAACTCGTTTGGGGTATGGGGATGGTGCGCTGGCGGTTAGAAGACGGCCGCATCATCGATCATCCGGTCGTGGAGCAACTGGCCGAGATCGACATGGATACCTTGTCGGGCAGGATCAATATCCGCCCCCGCTCCACCGAACCCAACGTTCCTCTTAACAGCCCGTTGACGAAGTCTTCCCTGGACGAAGTCGGCATGGTCTGATTCTCTGGTGTCCTGGCCTGAAGGGGGGTTCGCTGATGGCGATGGGACAGCAGAAGGATCGTCAGGGGGACTTGATGGTGAGCTGGTCGGAGATGCCGCGCTCGCCTGGTCATGTATTTTACGACCGCCTGCAGTTGGTACTGATCGAGGGCGGCTTCGACGGCTTCGCCGAGGCGGTCTGCCAGCCCTATTACGCGGCCAGGATGGGGGCGCCTTCGGTGCCACCCGGGCGCTACTTCCGTATGCACCTGGTGGGCTACTTCGAGGGTATCGACTCTGAGCGTGGGCTGGAGTGGCGCTGCTCGGATTCCCTGTCGCTACGGGAGTTCCTGCTGTTGGAGATGCGGGAACGGGTGCCGGACCATTCCTGGCTGTCACGGACCCGCGCGCGCCTGCCCCATGAAGTCCACACGGCGGTGTTTGACTGGGTCCTGGCGCTGATCGCCGAGGCGGGTCTGGTGAAGGGCGAGCGCATCGGGGTGGATGCCTCGACCATGGAGGCCAACGCGGCGCTGCGCAACATCGTGCGGAGGGACACGGGCGAGGGTTACCGGGGGATGCTGGAGCGCTTGGCCCAGGAGAGCGGTATCGAGACACCCACGGCTGAGGACCTGGCGCGTCTGGACCGCAAGCGCAAGGGCAAGAAGCTCTCGAACCAGGACTGGGTTTCCAGGAGCGACCCCGAGGCCAAGATCGCCAAGATGAAGGACGGCACCACGCACCTGGCCTACAAGCCCGAGCACGCGGTGGATCTGGACACCGGCGCGGTGGTGGCGGCGGAGCTGCACCCGGCCGACGAGGGCGATACGACAACGCTTCCCAAGACCCTGGCGGCGGCCGAGGCAAACCTCGAGGCGGTGGATGTGGCGCCGACGGCCGAAGATCCGGCCGAATGTGTGACCGATAAGGGCTACCACTCACGGTTGGTCTTGAAGGCGCTCGACGACGGCCCCTGGAAGAGCCGGATCTCCGAGCCCAAGCAGAAGGGTTTTGCGCGCTGGCACGGAGATGATGCGGCTCGCCGGGCGGTCACCAACAACCGGACCCGGCTGTTATCGGGGGTGGCCAGGGAAGCCTTCAAGCTGCGCGCCGAGATCGTCGAGCGCTCCTTTGCCCACAACCTCGATCGCGGCGGTATGCGCCGGACCTGGCTTCGGGGCCGCGAGAACGTGCACAAGCGATACCTGCTTCACGTCGCCGGCCACAACCTATCGTTGCTGATGCGCCAACTCATCGGCGCCGGCACCCCGAAGGAGGCCGTGGCGGGCGGAATTGGCGCCTTGTTCGTGCTTGTTACGCCCGCTGGAGCCGTCCTGGTCGTTCAGATCGTCCTCATCGTCTCGGAGGATGGCGAAACCGCCTTCGCCGCGATATGCTTCGCCGTGGCGTGAAACCCGGTCAATGACGCCTTTTTCAACGGGCTGTTAAGCCATTTTTTGCCATAGAGAACCCCGGAGCTGACCAAGTCCATTCGTTCGCCAAGGATTTCTTCACCAGATTCAAGGAAGACGAGGACCTGTCTCCGTTCAATGGCGAGACATTCGAGTCCATCCTTCGGGAAGTGGCAATGCGGATGCATGGCGAGGCCCGTTACCACCCCGACGATTTGTCCGATATCACCGACCGGACCCTTCCCCAGATCGACAAGACGTTGCGCGTCACCAACACATGGGTAGTGTTCGCACGGCAGAGGTCGGACAATTTTTTCAATAGGGTATCCTATTCGCTCTCGTAGTGCCTAGATCTGGGGGGCAGGGCTGGGTCTGCCCCCGACGAGCTTCTTGTATGGCACGGGCTCCAGTTGCACTGCTTGCTGGAGGAGTCGATAGAACAGGAGGCCGCGAGCTTTGGATCGGCGGCGATTGAAGCGGAACGTGAACTCGTCCAGATAGTAATCAAGCTGGGAGGCGCTAATAGCCCCATGGTGAATACCCAGCCACCACCGATCAAGGAGGCCGGCTACCCGATGAACTTGGGGCATGACAATGTGGGCTGGGTCGCCGCTGGCGGAAATATTTTTCGGCTGGTGTTCGAAGCCGACTCCCGTGAGACCGTTGTAGGCTCGCCAGCCATCGGTTCGAATCGTTGCTCCCGGGCACACAGCCGTTTGGACGAAAGGAATGAGGCTCTCGGCGGATGCGTCCTCGACACGCGCCATGCGGATACGACCGGTGCCCCGACCCCGGATTTCGGCGGCAATCGCGACAATCGATTTCTTGTTTGTTTTCCGCCCCGTAACGCCAACCTCCCGGCCGCCCACATAGGTTTCGTCGACCTCGACCTCGCCATTCAGAAGCTCTCTGCCCGGTCGAACCATGGCCCGGCGCAGCTTATGGAGCCATGTCCAAGCCGTTTGATAACCGCCCAGGCCGAGTATTCGTTGAACCCCAAGCGCACTGACGCCGTGCTTCTGATTCGTCACATACCACATCGCCTGGAACCAAAGCCGCAACGGTTTCCGCGTACCCTCGAAGATCGTCCCCGCGGTCGGCGACGTCTGACGTTGGCATCCCGCACATCGCTGTTGGCCCCTGGCCGTCACCCACGCCTCGGTTCCCCCGCAGGCCGGACACCGAAACCCGGCAGGCCAACGGACACGCCGAAGAAAATCCGCACAGGCGGCCTCAGAAGCGAACCAGTCGTCAAATTCCATAAGCGTGCGAGGGTAATCGATCCCGCCAACGGGATGGGCAGTATTCTCGGCCATCACAACATCTTGCCACTACGAGAGCGAATAGGATACCCTATTTTTTTCATTAACGATTTAGTGAAGTTGAAAGAGGCCGTCGAAGAATCGGAAGACCTTCCAGGTCCAGCAAGACGGCTTGTGACGCAGCCAAGCACCACCTCTCCATACGTTTCCCCGATAATCGATACCGGTCAAGGTGATCAGTTAGGAGGAGGCGATACTGCGACATCACCCTCCCCAGTATCCGAGATTGAGGCTACACGCACCGAAGAGTTCTTTTTTCCGAAACCCTTCAACGACGACCAGATTTCCATTATCCATCGCCTCGATGAGGCCGACGGTGTCGTGGTGCAAGGGCCGCCGGGAACGGGTAAGACCCACACCATTGCCAACATCATTTGCCACTACCTCGCCACAGGCCGCCGTGTGCTGGTCACATCGAAGGGAGAGGCCGCGCTGACCGTCCTGCGCGACCACATCCCGAAAGGCATTCAGAATCTCACTATTAGTCTGCTGACGAACGAACGGGCTGGCCTCAAGCAATTGGAACAAGCCGTGAGTGTGCTTTCCAACACGGCGACGCAGTTGAGCCCCCGCCACCTGGAACGCGATATTAAAGCCGACCAACAGCGCATCGGGGTGCTGAGAAAAAACATCAGAAAAATTGACAAAGAACTCGGCGAATGGGCCAACCACCACCTGAAGACTGTCGGGGACGGAGTTGGCATCCTCCCTATGGAGCTGGCCCAAGAGATCGTCGGCGGCCGCGAAAGCCATGAATGGCTACCCGACCACCCGGGACCAGAAACGAAGTACGATCCCCAATTTTCGGAGGAAGATGTCGCCGCCGCCCGAGAGGCCCGGAAGGCGCTGGGCGAGAACCTATTGTATCTCGGCAAGGCGTTGCCGAGCGTCTCGGACCTTCCCGACGCAGCCATGATCACAGCTGTCCATGAGGATCTCGTCCGCGCTAAGCGTCTGGATGAGGAGGTGACGAATCACAACGTGCCCGTGCTTTCGTTATCGACGCCCCGTGCTACGGAACGCGCCGGAAAACTCTTGGAAGCCATCGAGCGTATCGTCTCCATGTTCAAGGATTTGGAGCTGGAGCCGTGGCTCCAGGGCATCACCGAGATATGGCGCGACAAAGGTGTCCGGTCTGACGAAGTCAAGCTATTTAATGACCTCCTGCCAACCGCGAGAGACCTCACCAACCGGCGCAGAGACATCGTCGGAAATGCCGTCGTCCTACCCGAAGGCGCAGACGGGGACACCGATTTGTTTGACGGCGTGGCGCGTACTGCGAACGGCTCTCGACCGTTCGGTCTGGTGCCCTTTGGAAAATCCGAGGCTCGTGCCCGGTATGGCCGCATTCGCATTGAGGGCCACCAGCCGAACGGGGCGGAGGAATGGAAAAAAGTGGCTGAGGCCCTTCAATGGCGGCGGGATATGATCGCATTTGTCGGCCGTTGGACCGCCGTAAAAGCTGAACATGACCTCCCGACGATGGAAGGCGACGTGGACGACATGGCACGTTGGTTATCCAATGTCGTCCGTATTATCGATCAGGTGACTGTGGTTTTGGACGAAGATCGCGGAGCCATAGAAAAGGACGTGCCTGATCTTTTTCCTTACGGCATGTCCGTATCTGACATTCTCGCGTCACGACAAGAGGCGGAGAAGGCGGTGGAAACCATCCGCGTCAATCTATCGAAGAACCGCCTTACAGGGTCCCGGGATAAGATTGACGAGTTGCTGGAACGCCTCGCCACATGTTCGGGGCCAATAGTCGATGCATTGAAGGAGTTTGTTGCCAAACCGGTTGGCGACCAAGCCTTGCAACCACCCCAAATCACTGACGGCTGGCAGGACCTATGTAGACAGCTTTCGGACTTACTTAATCTGCGACCTCAAATGGACACAATCGAACGGGTCGCTGGATTGGTTGCGGAATCGGGAGCACCGAACTGGGCGGAGAAACTACAGAACGAACCAGTATCCAGCGGCGAGGATGTCTGGACGCCTATCGATTGGCGGAAAACTTGGAACTGGCGGCGGCAAGAGACGTATCTCAAACGAATCGACGGACGCGACAGAATACGGGAGCTGGCTGAGACTAATTTCCGGCATGAGGGCGACCTCCGAAAGACCTTCCAGAAGGTCGTCGAGAACCGTACGTATAGGGTATCCTATTCGCTCTCGTAGTGCCTAGATCTGGGGGGCAGGGCTGGGTCTGCCCCCGACGAGCTTCTTGTATGGCACGGGCTCCAGTTGCACTGCTTGCTGGAGGAGTCGATAGAACAGGAGGCCGCGAGCTTTGGATCGGCGGCGATTGAAGCGGAACGTGAACTCGTCCAGATAGTAATCAAGCTGGGAGGCGCTAATAGCCCCATGGTGAATACCCAGCCACCACCGATCAAGGAGGCCGGCTACCCGATGAACTTGGGGCATGACAATGTGGGCTGGGTCGCCGCTGGCGGAAATATTTTTCGGCTGGTGTTCGAAGCCGACTCCCGTGAGACCGTTGTAGGCTCGCCAGCCATCGGTTCGAATCGTTGCTCCCGGGCACACAGCCGTTTGGACGAAAGGAATGAGGCTCTCGGCGGATGCGTCCTCGACACGCGCCATGCGGATACGACCGGTGCCCCGACCCCGGATTTCGGCGGCAATCGCGACAATCGATTTCTTGTTTGTTTTCCGCCCCGTAACGCCAACCTCCCGGCCGCCCACATAGGTTTCGTCGACCTCGACCTCGCCATTCAGAAGCTCTCTGCCCGGTCGAACCATGGCCCGGCGCAGCTTATGGAGCCATGTCCAAGCCGTTTGATAACCGCCCAGGCCGAGTATTCGTTGAACCCCAAGCGCACTGACGCCGTGCTTCTGATTCGTCACATACCACATCGCCTGGAACCAAAGCCGCAACGGTTTCCGCGTACCCTCGAAGATCGTCCCCGCGGTCGGCGACGTCTGACGTTGGCATCCCGCACATCGCTGTTGGCCCCTGGCCGTCACCCACGCCTCGGTTCCCCCGCAGGCCGGACACCGAAACCCGGCAGGCCAACGGACACGCCGAAGAAAATCCGCACAGGCGGCCTCAGAAGCGAACCAGTCGTCAAATTCCATAAGCGTGCGAGGGTAATCGATCCCGCCAACGGGATGGGCAGTATTCTCGGCCATCACAACATCTTGCCACTACGAGAGCGAATAGGATACCCTATCCGTACGTTTCTAAGTCTCAAGACATCTATGACCGAACGGGTGGAAAGCGCCCTCGTCATGTTCACGAGCGCAATCCGGCGTATCGGCAGGGGAACTGGTATTCGCGCCCAGCGTTTCCGTCGCGACGCCCGTTCAGCCATGGAGCAGTCATATGCGGCCGTACCATGCTGGATTATGCCGACGTGGCGGATCTCCGAGAGCCTGCCTGCTGCTCTTGCATCCTTCGATTTGGTCATCGTTGACGAGGCTTCTCAATCCGACATCGGGGCTTTACCGGCGTTGTTACGAGGGAAGAAGGTCCTTATCGTCGGAGATGATAAACAGGTGAGTCCGACCGGGGCTTTCGTCGAGGAACGTCGCCTTCTGCAACTCAAGCATAACTTCCTCCAAAACCAACCCTACGGACCGCTCATGCTCCCTGGGGGGGGGGGCGATGTCCCTATCTCTGTTGAAATTCGTGGGGCAGGCATCGCTGGTTGATGAGGCTATGCTGCCTTCATGATGGTTTCAATGGCACTGTCGGCGTGAGCCTTTCTCAAGTGCTCCTGGAGAGCGTTTTGGAGTATGGGCAGCTGACGATAGGCCTTGAGGCGACGGAAGGTTTTCTGGGCCTCCAGCAAGCCGGCGGCGGTCCATCTGAGCGCCATCTCGGCGTTCCTCCAGCATTTGACGTTGCGGGTGACCTGACGCACCGTGCCGAGCGCGTTCTCGATGATGTTGGTGCAGGCAAGCGAGCGCCGGAGTTCGTGCGGCAGGCCGAGGCGGATGACGGTGAGGATCTCGTCCAGCCCCTCCAGGATGCTGCCCGAGACGCCCGGTTCCTCATGCTCCAGACGCCGGGCCAGGTTGCGCAGCAGCCGTTCGGCCTTGTCTGCGTCGTCCTGGTCCCAGGCCTGACGGAGCGCCTTCTTGACGCTCGCATGCAAATGCAAGGGCAGGCGCTCGATGATGTTACGGCCCTTGTGGACCTGGCAGCGCTGGATGGCGGCGGCCACACCGAAGGTGTTGCGGATCGCTTTGCTGAGCGCCTTCGCGCCATCGACGATGAACAGCCGGGGCCGCGTCGGATCGAGCCCCCTGGCGAGGAGATTGTCGAGCAAGGCCTGGACGACGACAGTGTTCTCCGTCGCCCCCTCGACCACGGCCAGGACATGCTTGTCGCCGTTGCCATCGACGCCGATCGCCGCCACCAAGACATGGTCGCCGACATGCAGACCGTCGATCTGGATGACCAGCAGGTCGAGCTCCGAGAGGTCCGAGGCGAGCCAGGCCTTCATCTTCTTGCGCGACAGCGCCACAAAGCGCCGGGAAACGGCCGACTTCGAGGTGCCGGCGCCACGCGCTTTCGCCAGGTCGCCCTCGGGCAGACGGACCGCGCGGTGGTACTTGCGGGTCGACACGTTCAGGACCATCAGGTTGAGCGCCCACTCGAGCAACAGGTTGCCGTCGCGCAGCACCTGCCAGCTCTCCAAACCCACCTCCTTGCCAGCATGGTCGCGAACCCGTGGCCGCTGCACTTTCACGCGGCCGCCGTGGTAGCCGATCTCGCTCTGCGTATGGCCCCAGCGATAACCCCGACGGTTCCCATGGCGACGATGTCGGGCCCCGCACACGGTCGTGGCGTCCCCCTCCATCATCTCGGCCAAGGCCTCGACCCCGGCCAGGAGACAGAACCGATCCACGCTGAGACGGACTGCGTCCATCGCGTCTGCCAGCGGCGGCATAGGAAACGAGGTGGCAAGGGCTTTCGGGCTACTGGAACTACGGATATTCTTTCCCATGGTGTCGTTCTCCCTCTTGGGTTTGCAGCACCCGGAGCCTAACGGCTCCAGGAGAGCGACACCTACCTCAACTTTTCAACATCGACCGGGACATCTCCCTGGGGGATCCTTGTACGACTTGGCCAATGCAATGTTCCCGGGCCGTCGAATTATGCTCCATGAGCACTTTCGGTGCGTCGAGCCGATCATCCGCTTCAGCATGCAATTCTATACCGAGCCCATCATTCCGCTGCGGATACCCAAGGCTTCTGAACGGCTCGATCCGCCATTGATCGATGTCTTCGTGCCGCACGGGAGAAAAGGCCGTGGGCAAGTCAATATGGCCGAGGTCGAAGCCATCGTTGATGAGATTGAAAAGATTATCGATGACCCTTCCTATGAAGGCCGCTCTATCGGTGTGGTCTCGCTGATTGGGTCGAAGCAAGCCCATCAAATCCAGACGCAACTCTTTACCCGGAATAGGGTATCCTATTCGCTCTCGTAGTGGCAAGATGTTGTGATGGCCGAGAATACTGCCCATCCCGTTGGCGGGATCGATTACCCTCGCACGCTTATGGAATTTGACGACTGGTTCGCTTCTGAGGCCGCCTGTGCGGATTTTCTTCGGCGTGTCCGTTGGCCTGCCGGGTTTCGGTGTCCGGCCTGCGGGGGAACCGAGGCGTGGGTGACGGCCAGGGGCCAACAGCGATGTGCGGGATGCCAACGTCAGACGTCGCCGACCGCGGGGACGATCTTCGAGGGTACGCGGAAACCGTTGCGGCTTTGGTTCCAGGCGATGTGGTATGTGACGAATCAGAAGCACGGCGTCAGTGCGCTTGGGGTTCAACGAATACTCGGCCTGGGCGGTTATCAAACGGCTTGGACATGGCTCCATAAGCTGCGCCGGGCCATGGTTCGACCGGGCAGAGAGCTTCTGAATGGCGAGGTCGAGGTCGACGAAACCTATGTGGGCGGCCGGGAGGTTGGCGTTACGGGGCGGAAAACAAACAAGAAATCGATTGTCGCGATTGCCGCCGAAATCCGGGGTCGGGGCACCGGTCGTATCCGCATGGCGCGTGTCGAGGACGCATCCGCCGAGAGCCTCATTCCTTTCGTCCAAACGGCTGTGTGCCCGGGAGCAACGATTCGAACCGATGGCTGGCGAGCCTACAACGGTCTCACGGGAGTCGGCTTCGAACACCAGCCGAAAAATATTTCCGCCAGCGGCGACCCAGCCCACATTGTCATGCCCCAAGTTCATCGGGTAGCCGGCCTCCTTGATCGGTGGTGGCTGGGTATTCACCATGGGGCTATTAGCGCCTCCCAGCTTGATTACTATCTGGACGAGTTCACGTTCCGCTTCAATCGCCGCCGATCCAAAGCTCGCGGCCTCCTGTTCTATCGACTCCTCCAGCAAGCAGTGCAACTGGAGCCCGTGCCATACAAGAAGCTCGTCGGGGGCAGACCCAGCCCTGCCCCCCAGATCTAGGCACTACGAGAGCGAATAGGATACCCTATTTCGGAATAACCGAAATAACCTCAGGAATCTGAGATCAACGGCGACGAAGAAACTTAGATAGAACGGCAGAATTGCAAATAGATCGATCAGCGCATACGGCGTCAAAACGTACTTAATTCGCGTCGTCCACGGTATTGCCTTGGTATCCGTCCGTTCTTCTACGCAGACCCAGAGCCGAACAAGATATTCAACCGTAAAGACAGCCACCGAAAACAGTTCAAATCCAAAAAAGAATTGGCCGTACGCCGTGCGGAGCGAGGCGACCGTCTCCAAGATAACCGCCGCAACATTTGTAATTATAAGGACGACCAGAAACGTATCGACGACGCGGCCAGGGCCTTCGCTCCGGCCGATTCCCTCGAGCATCAGAAAAGCGCGGGATCGCAATTCGTTCATGCACTCAGCCCCAAATCAGCAACCCTACCGACCGGCAGAACCTCGCCAGCGACTACCCATCCATGAGCGGTCCATCATAGGCGAGACAACAATCAGTGTCCGCAAATTCGAGAATTCGGAATAGTCGCTGAATTCGCCTGGGCGGCAGTCTGAAAAAAGCCTTAGGCGTTTTCGGCCAATGCCGATTCGATGGCATCGATTGCCGCGTCGGCGGCATCCCCGTTGGGTCCGCCGGCCTGCGCCATATCGGGCCGGCCGCCACCGCCCTTGCCACCGACCGCCTTCGATCCGGTACGAACCAAATCAACCGCGCTGATACGATCGACAAGGTCGTCGGTGACACCGACAACAAGCGATACCGTGCCGTCATTGACCGACACCACCGCGACGACACCGGACTCGAGATTATGCTTCAGCGAGTCGACGAGCGGCTTCAGTTCCTTGGGCGGAATTCCATCGAGTCTGCGCGAGATAAACTTAATGCCGCCGATCTCGCGTGCCGCCGGCAGCGAACCGCCGTCACCACCAGTCGCCAAGCGGCGGCGCATCTCGCTGAGCTCGCGTTCCAGGCGGCGCTTATCATCAACCAACGTTGCAACCCTCTCCGGCAGGTCCGCGATCGGCGCTTTGGCCAGCGCCGACGCCGCGGTGAGAATGTGGCGGTGACTGTCAACATGGTTCAATGCAGCGTCACCGGTCAGCGCCTCAACCCGGCGTACGCCGGCCGCAACCGCGGACTCCTGGGTTATCTTGAAGAATCCGATATCGCCTGTACGCTCAACATGGGTGCCGCCGCAGAGCTCCGTCGAAAACGCCCGCGCCGAATCGCCAC
Organism: Alphaproteobacteria bacterium; assembly: GCA_963664465.2. Taxonomy (GTDB): domain Bacteria; phylum Pseudomonadota; class Alphaproteobacteria; order UBA8366; family CAVOAK01; genus CAVOAK01. Next base: position 75,189 of record CAXXSU010000004.1, read on the forward strand.
CCATCGATACGACACGCACCTCTTCCCCATATTTCTCGCCGAACAGCGCGAGGGCGCCGGCCTCAACCGCGTCCTCAGGCGCCATCACCCGCGTCGAAACCGGCGTGTTCTCGCGAATACGCGCATTTACCTCACGCTCGACCATCGCCAGTTCATCATCGGTCATCGACTTGTGATGGCTGAAATCGAAACGCAGGTGGTCCGGCGCCACCAGCGATCCTTTCTGCGCAACATGGTCGCCAAGACTACGCCGGAGCGCTTCGTGCATAAGATGAGTAACTGAATGATTGGCCCGAAGGCGGGTTCGGCGGTCCGCGTCGACGCGCATCTCCAGCGCATCGCCGACGCTCAAACTGCCCTTCTTAACGCGGCCGGTATGCACGAAGAGATCGTTGAGTCGACGCTGCGTGTCCTCGACCACGAATTCCGTACCGTTCGCACCGATCAGTATGCCCGTGTCGCCGAGCTGCCCGCCGGCCTCGCCATAAAACGGCGTCTGATTGGTAATAACCGACACGGCTGTATCTTCACCGGCTGAGGCTGCCGGCTTGCCCTCGACCAAGAGGGTCAGGACCAACCCTTCCGCCGACACGCCACCGTACCCGAGAAATTCGCTGGCACCGGTCGTCTCCCGCACCTGATACCAGACCTCGTCGGTCGCAGCATCACCGGACCCGGACCAGGCCTTGCGAGCCTCGGCGCGCTGACGCTCCATGGCGCGTTCAAAGGCCTCGCTATCCAACTGCCGGCCCTGTCCGCGCAAAATATCCTGCGTCAAATCGAGTGGGAACCCGTACGTATCGTAAAGGCGAAATGCGACCTCGCCGTCAAATGCCGTATCCGGCTCGAGTTCCCCTATTGCGTCCTCCAACAGCTTCAAGCCGCGCCCGAGCGTCTTCTTGAAGCGGGTTTCCTCGAGCCGCAGGGTCTCGGTGATCAAGGCCTCGGCCCTGGCCAGTTCCGGAAACGCCTGGCTCATCAGCTGCACCAACGCCGGCACCAGGCGCCACATCAACGGCTCTTGCGATCCCAGCAAGTGAGCGTGGCGCATCGCACGGCGCATGATGCGGCGCAAAACATACCCGCGACCCTCATTGGACGGCAGCACGCCGTCGGCGATCAGGAAACTGCATGCGCGCAGGTGATCGGCGATGACACGATGCGATACCGCCTGCTCGCCATCAACGGCAGTGCCACTCGCCTCGGCGGAGGCGACAACCAGCCGACGCAGCAAATAAGTGTCGTAGACGTCGAGCTTGCCCTGAAGCACAGCGGATATGCGTTCGAGGCCCATGCCCGTGTCGATAGACGGCTTTGGCAACTCGATGCGTTCATCGGCCGAAATTTGTTCGAACTGCATGAACACAAGGTTCCAGATCTCAACGAACCGATCGCCGTCCTCCTCGGCACTGCCCGGTGGACCGCCCGGAACCTCGGGACCATGATCATAGAAAATCTCGGAACACGGGCCGCAGGGGCCGGTTTCGCCCATCGCCCAAAAATTGTCAGATGTGGCAATGCGGATGAGTTGCGACTCTTCGAGACCGGCAATCTTGCGCCAAAGTCCATGCGCCTCCTCGTCCTCGGCATAGACAGTGACCAACAACCGGTCCCGTGGCAGACCAAACTCCTTTGTAATGAGATTCCAGGCCAATTCGATGGCAACGTCCTTGAAATAGTCGCCGAACGAAAAATTCCCAAGCATCTCGAAAAATGTGTGATGGCGCGCGGTGTAGCCGACATTCTCCAGATCGTTGTGCTTGCCACCGGCGCGGACGCATTTCTGCGAGGTCACCGCGCGCGCGTATGGCCGCTGCTCGGCACCGACGAAGACGTTTTTGAACTGGACCATGCCCGCATTGGTAAACATGAGCGTCGGATCGTTGCTCGGGACAAGCGGTGACGATGCGACAACCTCGTGGTCGTGGCGTTTGAAATAGTCAAGAAACGCGGTGCGAATTTCGTCAGCGCTGGCCATGGTACTCAAGTGGTTGGTCGGATCCACGATGCCAAAAAATGGCAGCGAGCGCGACACCGCTCCGGGCCAATCAACCCGCCGGATTATCGCTCCTGCCGGTCGCTGCTTTTATCGCGCGCATGGACGAGTGTAAACAGACCTGCAACATGAGAGCGGGTCTACCGACAGTCAAAACTCCAATTTTCAATCAAACGAATGCGACCCCAGAGCCGGATCATTGGCTCGGGAGTCGCAGGAAATATTGCGGAGTGGAGCGGACTAGGCCTTCTCGATTTCCGCGTCTTCCGTTTCCTCTTCCAAGTCAGCCGTCGCGGACGTCGAGGGCGTATCGGGCTTGGCATCGGACGACAGTCCGGCATGCTCACGGATCTTCTGCTCTATGGAGTTTGCCAGGTCCGGATTTTCCCGAAGGAAGGTTTTGGTGTTTTCGCGGCCTTGGCCGATACGCTGCCCGTCATATGAGAACCATGACCCCGATTTCTCGACGATGTCGGCTTCGACCCCGAGATCGAGCAACTCGCCGGTCTTGGAAATTCCTTCGCCATACATGATATCGAATTCGACGACCTTGAATGGCGGCGCCATCTTGTTTTTTACGACCTTCACCCTTGTCTGATTGCCGACGATGTTCTCGTGGTCTTTGATCGCGCCGATGCGGCGGATGTCGAGGCGAACGCTCGCATAGAATTTGAGCGCGTTTCCACCCGAAGTCGTCTCCGGGCTGCCAAACATGACGCCAATCTTCATGCGGATTTGGTTGATGAAGATGACCATGCAGCGTGACCGTGAGATCGATCCAGTAAGTTTACGCAACGCCTGGCTCATCAGCCGCGCTTGCAAGCCGACGTGGGTGTCGCCCATTTCCCCTTCGAGTTCGGCCCGCGGCACGAGTGCCGCTACCGAATCGACAACCAGGACGTCAATCGCACCCGAGCGAACCAGCGTATCGGCAATTTCAAGCGCCTGTTCACCGGCATCCGGTTGGGAGATCAGCAATTCTTCAATGTCGACGCCGAGTTTGCGGGCGTAGGCCGGGTCGAGCGCATGTTCGGCATCGACAAAGGCGCAGGTTCCGCCGGCCTTCTGGGCTTCGGCGATAACGTGCAGCGCCAGGGTGGTCTTGCCGGAACTCTCCGGTCCGTAGATCTCGACGACGCGGCCACGCGGTAGGCCGCCGATGCCGAGTGCAATGTCGAGCGCCAACGATCCGGTCGATACCGTGTCGACGTCAACCACATTCTCACGTTGGCCGAGCTTCATGACCGAGCCTTTGCCGAAGGCACGTTCGATTTGGCCGAGCGCGGCGTCCAGGGCTTTTTGCTTGTCCATCAGTTCAGTTTCGACGAGGCGCAGGGCTGACTGCGACATGGCTCATTCCCTCCTTATTTCACAGGCACGGATGTGATGCAATGGAGGCGAATGTACATGATTTGTTCTTTAATACAAGTTCTTTCTTTGTTCTCAGCAGTCAGATACCGATACCAGCCTGCGAACCGCGTCAGGCAGGCGCCATCCGGCCTTCCAGGTTCCAGACATAACTGATGACTTCGGCCACAGCTTTGTAGTGCTCGGGGGGGATTTCCACGTCCACTTCGACCGCCGCGTAAAGCGCTTGCGCCAGCGGCGGGTTTTCGACGATTGCGACATTATTCTCTTCGGCAATCTCGCGGATCCGCAGGGCGACCAGATCCTGCCCCTTGGCGACACACTTCGGCGCTTCCATCTCGTCGGGCTTATACTGCAAAGCGATCGCATAATGCGTCGGGTTGGTCACCACGACATCGGCTTCCGGCACAGCCGACATCATCCGCAATCGGGCCCGATCGGTGCGGATCTGGCGCAGCTTCGATTTGATCAGCGGATCGCCTTCGGCCTGCTTGAACTCGTCCTTCAGCTCGACCTTCGTCATCCGCAGCTTCTTGAAATGCTGGTAGCGCTGAAAGACGACGTCGAGTCCGGCGACGACCGCCAGGATGGTGACGACGACGAGCAGGAGTTGCAGCGCCAAGCCGTCCATCACCCCCAGGACTTGCGGCAGCTCCATCATCGGCAATGTGTCGATGCGTTTGAACTCGGGGATCAACACCATGACACCGACGACAGAGACGATGGAGATCTTGATCAAGCCTTTGACGAATTCGCCGGCATTGGTCGCCGAGAAGATTTTCTTTGCCCCACCCTTCAGGCTGATATTTTCGAGCTTAGGCTCGAGCTTTTTCGGCGCAAATAGAAACCCCTTTTGAACCACGTTGGCGCCAATGGCCGCCAGAACCAAAATTGAGATCGGCACGAGCAAAGCGCCGGCAACGCGTCTCACCAAGCCCCGCAGCGCATCGCCGACGCCACTTTGGTTGAAGGGAACTTCGTGCGGCGATTCGATGAAACGGCTCAGCACGAACGTTATTTCGAACATCATCTTTGGCATCAGCACTGCAAAGACGATGGTGCCCGCGATCAGCATGATCCAGGTGTTGAGGTCACGGCTCGATGGAACGGTGCCACGCTCGCGCGCCTGCTCGATCTTTCGCAGCGTTGGTTCTTCGGTTTTTTGTGATTCGTCGGCTTGTTCTGACATGTTCTATACAGGCTCGTTCTATACAGGCTCGAAGAATGCCATCATCGATGTCTCGAACGCATCGAGAAACCAGAGAATGCCCGCGCTAAGGGTCACCGAAAACATCGTCAACCCAAGCAGAATTTGCAGCGGAAGACCAATGAAGAAGACTTGAAACTGAGGCATCAACCGCGCCAGCAAGCCAAGCCCGAGATAAAAGATCGTGCCGACGACGATGAAGGGCGACGCAACCTGGATGCCAAGGCGGAAGCTCGAAGCGACCAGGCGTGCGATTGCGTCGGAGAAATCCTCGAACATTGGCGGCACGCCAGGCGCAAACATCGCATAGCTGTCGACCAAAGCCATCAGCATGAGGTGATGGGTGTCCGTCGCGAAGATCAGCAACACGCCCATCAGCGTCAGAAATACCGCCGTAAAAGCACCCTGATCCGGCATTAGCGGGTTGAAGAGCGAGGCAAATCCGAAGCCGCCCATGACCGACATCACCGTGCCTGCGGTCGCGAGCGCAGAAATCATCAATCGCGCTACGGAACCGATGAAGATGCCAATAATTATCTCGCTGCCGATGATTACGAACATGCGGATCGGACTAGCCGGCAACGCCGGCATACTGTCTTGCAAAAGCGGCGCTATGACCACCGTCAGCAGCAGCGCGAACAAAAGCCGGATTCTTGGTGCCACATACGCCTCACCGATACCCGGCAGTAGCATCATCGCCGACCCGATCCTTGCGAATACCAGTCCGTAGGCAAAGATCTCAACAGGTAGGAGATCCGCCAGCATCGATGTCAGCTAATATTGATAATGCGGTCGACGGCAACGCCCATAAACACGGTCAACTCATTGATTATGAACGGCAATAAGGCCATGGGCACAAAAAACATGACGATGATCTTGGGCACAAACGTCAGCGTCATTTCTTGGATTTGCGTCAGTGCCTGAACAATGGCGATGATCACGCCGGTAACCAAAGAGGTCAACATAATCGGCGCGCCGATCTTCAACAGCGTAAAGATCGCCTCGCGTCCGAAATCAATCGCTTCAGCTTCATTCATGGAGGACTGTGACCTCCGGTTGCCGCCGCGGATCGCTGCTCATGTCGCGCCGAGGGCTCTAATTGCTGAAGTATAACGCATCACCGCGGCGAACTCGTGCAACCAGGCGCAGCGTGATAGGTCAATCTGAGATTTCCGCAGGTTCTGCCCACACCTAGATCGGCATTTTCAAAATATCTTGATACGCGCCGATGATGCGATCGCGAACCGCGGTGACAGTTTGCAGCGTTATTTCGGCGTTTGACACTGCGATTGCGACGTCGGCGAGCGCGGCATTTCCGGCAATCGCCTCGACGGCCATCTTTTCGCCCTCCTTGCCAGTCGCGACGACCTCTTGGGCAACGTTCTTGACCATTTGCGCGAACGCACCGGTCTGCGATGTCTCGCGCGGTTCCATTCCCTGGCCACCAAGGCCTGCGGCCTTATTCATTGCCGCAACCGCTTCAGTAAACTTTACATCCATGTTGCGTTCCTCCTCGCCGGATACCGGCCTTCCAAATTGTATACTAGCGCAAGAGATCGAGTGTGCGCTGCAACATTGATTTCGTCACCTCAATTACGCTCAGGTTGGCCTCGTAGCTGCGCTGCGCCTCGCGCATATCCATTACCTCGACCAACGTGTTTATGTTGGGCAGACTTACATAAGGGCACCTCTAAGAATTGGTGAGTTGCCGGAGGATATTGTTTAACTAGGCTGTCACCAGCTCCAGCCATGCCGGAGCCGAGATTTTCGGGGTCTTCCACGCTCCAATTGAGTTATTTCCGCTTCAAGACCGTCCCCAGGCGGTCTTCTCCTCCGAGTATCGTCACACGGCCGCCGCGAGACGCTCCAGTTGGACCAGGCGGCGCATGTTGTAGGCGAGGTTCTTCAACCCGATCCGCGCCTTCGCCCGCACCAGCCCGACACTACGCACCAGCGTCCCGCCCATGTCGTTGCTCTGGGCCCCGAAGACATGCTCGACGCGGACCCGAACCGACGAACGGGTCTTGTTGCCTTGCTTCTCGCGCTCGCTCAACGGCTTGTTGCGGCGGCCCTTGCGATGGATCCGGCTCCGCAACCCCTTCTCCTTCAGCGACGCCTCGATCTCCGCCGAGCGGTAAGCGCTGTCCGCCCACACACCCAAAGCCGTGTTGTCCCCATCCAGGATATCGTCGAGGACTTGGCTGTCGTGCTCCGCCGCGTCGCTTACATGATAGCGCCGCACCAGCTTGTGCCGACGGTCCACGTTGACATGGTTCTTGTAACCGTAATGGCTCTTGCCGTGCTTCTTGGTCCACCGCGCCTCGACATCCTTTTGGCGCCGCTTTGCCGGCTTGTCCTCCCAGCCTGCCGGCGTCTCGCCCGCCTTTATCCGCGCGTTCTCCTCGCGGCTGTTGCGCTGTTTGGGTACCGCCACAATCGAGGCGTCGATGATCTGGCCGCCCATCGCCAGATAGCCCTGATCCTTCAGGTAGCCATCGAACGTCTCGAATAAAGCCTCGATCACGCCAGCTTGCGTTAACTGTTCGCGGTACAGCCACACCGTCTTGGCGTCGGGAACCCGGCCCTCTAGACCCAACCCCAGAAATCGCATGAACGACAGGCGGTCACGGATCTGATGCTCAACTTGGTCGTCCGAGAGATTGTAGAGCGCGCACAGAATGATCGTCTTGAACATCACAATCGCATCCCACGGCTTGCGTCCCGCCCGCGATTTGCGCACCTTGTCCGCACGCCGCCACACCGCCTCAAGACGGGCGCGCAAGTCCTCCCACGGAACCACCCCGTCGATCTTCAAAAGCGGCTCGTTCTTGGCGTCAAGACCGGAATACCGGTTCCCAAGATCGAAAAACCCCATCTGACCCATCAACCACGCCTCCCGCTATCAACAAATCGTCAACCCGATTCTAAATCGACGACGCCCGAAAAAGGAGAATTTTTAGAGGTTCCCATAACCATCCTCGTTCGCCGCCGGATGGTTCGGATCGAAACGGAGGTTGAACTCCGAATTGTCTTCGACGATGTCGTTGACCCGGACCGTTCGTGCGCCTAGCACGCGATTAAGCTCGTTACTGAAGCTTACGATCCTGCGGCGGTAGGGATCGCCGCCAGGCGTATTTGCCGTCGAGTTCGCGTTGGCGACATTTTCAGCAATTACGCGCAACCGCGTACCCTGCGCCTTCATTCCTGAGGCCGAGATGAACATGGTCTTCATGAGATCCACGGGCATCCTTCTGTCTCCTTAATTTCCGCCGCGACCGATGGCGATGCGGAACATCTGCAGGTACTTGGAATACAACCCCGTTGTTATCTGGTAGTTGGTCGCGGTTTCAGCGACCTTGATCAGCTGTTCTTCAAGCACCACGGAGTTTCCGGACGGCGCGGTCTCATATGGACGGCGCGTCTCCGTAACAGCATAGGTGCCGTCATCGCTGATCGCCGGCCGGATGTGGGCTGCGTTGGTTACCGCAAGCTGCATGCGGAAGGAACTATCGCGTCGCGCAGCGTCCCTTAAATCAAAAGGCTTCAAGTCGCGAGCAGCATATTTTGGAGTATCCGCGTTGGCGACATTTTGACTCAGGACCTGCTGGCGTTGCGTCAGCCAGTCCATCCTGTCGGACATCAAGCGAAACAGCGTAAGTTTACTCAGGTCCATCCGTCTCTTCGTCCCCAGCCCGCGCTATCTAATGAAAGCGCTCCTCAACGTAACTTTCTAGCAATTTCTATACCACAAAATGCGACCCCTAATCGCAAAAATTCGAAGCATACGTTGACAAATCCAAAACAACTTATATTAATTCAGAACATTGTGATCCTGAAGAAAAAATAATGAAAAGTAAAGAAAATTGCATTATGACTTACGAGTACAATGATCCGCTATCGAACATCACTGTAAACTGCATCAGAACGGGTAGATCGTCATGTTGTACTTGAAACGGAAAATTGGCGAGCGGATAATGATAAGGGAACCTCTAAAAATTCTCCTTTTTCGGGCGTCGTCGATTTAGAATCGGGTTGACGATTTGTTGATAGCGGGAGGCGTGGTTGATGGGTCAGATGGGGTTTTTCGATCTTGGGAACCGGTATTCCGTTCTTGACGCCAAGAACGAGCCGCTTTTGAAGATCGACGGGGTGGTTCCGTGGGAGGACTTGCGCGCCCGTCTTGAGGCGGTGTGGCGGCGTGCGGACAAGGTGCGCAAATCGCGGGCGGGACGCAAGCCGTGGGATGCGATTGTGATGTTCAAGACGATCATTCTGTGCGCGCTCTACAATCTCTCGGACGACCAAGTTGAGCATCAGATCCGTGACCGCCTGTCGTTCATGCGATTTCTGGGGTTGGGTCTAGAGGGCCGGGTTCCCGACGCCAAGACGGTGTGGCTGTACCGCGAACAGTTAACGCAAGCTGGCGTGATCGAGGCTTTATTCGAGACGTTCGATGGCTACCTGAAGGATCAGGGCTATCTGGCGATGGGCGGCCAGATCATCGACGCCTCGATTGTGGCGGTACCCAAACAGCGCAACAGCCGCGAGGAGAACGCGCGGATAAAGGCGGGCGAGACGCCGGCAGGCTGGGAGGACAAGCCGGCAAAGCGGCGCCAAAAGGATGTCGAGGCGCGGTCGACCAAGAAGCACGGCAAGAGCCATTACGGTTACAAGAACCATGTCAACGTGGACCGTCGGCACAAGCTGGTGCGGCGCTATCATGTAAGCGACGCGGCGGAGCACGACAGCCAAGTCCTCGACGATATCCTGGATGGGGACAACACGGCTTTGGGTGTGTGGGCGGACAGCGCTTACCGCTCGGCGGAGATCGAGGCGTCGCTGAAGGAGAAGGGGTTGCGGAGCCGGATCCATCGCAAGGGCCGCCGCAACAAGCCGTTGAGCGAGCGCGAGAAGCAAGGCAACAAGACCCGTTCGTCGGTTCGGGTCCGCGTCGAGCATGTCTTCGGGGCCCAGAGCAACGACATGGGCGGGACGCTGGTGCGTAGTGTCGGGCTGGTGCGGGCGAAGGCGCGGATCGGGTTGAAGAACCTCGCCTACAACATGCGCCGCCTGGTCCAACTGGAGCGTCTCGCGGCGGCCGTGTGACGATACTCGGAGGAGAAGACCGCCTGGGGACGGTCTTGAAGCGGAAATAACTCAATTGGAGCGTGGAAGACCCCGAAAATCTCGGCTCCGGCATGGCTGGAGCTGGTGACAGCCTAGTTAAACAATATCCTCCGGCAACTCACCAATTCTTAGAGGTGCCCATAAACGAAACAGTCGAAATGACAGTTGTAGAAATAAAAGGCAAAACCGTGCGGCTGGGCTTCAGCAACCCTCCAGGTACAACAGTGCACCGACTACCGGCAGAGGCGAGCGAAGGCGATCCCGTCGATTCGGCATCCAACGGCGCCGGGAACCGCGTTCAACGCAGTAAATCCCTGAATTCCGCAATAGCTGGCGCAAAGGATGCATCATCAGCATGCTAGCAACCTCTGGATACGGTTCGCCGCACAATCGGGGCGCGGACGGGTGTGATGGGTGTATGGGTGTATGGTCTGAGACCACAACGGAGTAAGAGCGTCTTGTCGAAACGCTATACCAAGCGCAGCCATTCGCCAGGATCGGCGCGCTCGGCAAAAAATGCCGAGCAAACGGATGACATTGCGGCAAAAAATGCCGTCGCCGTCGCTCTCAGCTATACGCCGAGTAATGAAGACAGCGCACCCAAGATCGTCGCCTCAGGGCGCGGTTGGTTTGCGGAAAAAATCTTAGAAATTGCCTTCGCCAACGATGTCAAAGTGCGCGAAGACCCTGATCTTGCAGAAATGCTCGCTGCAGTCGATCTAGACAGCGAAATTCCAGTCGAGGCCTTTATCGCAGTGGCAGAGATCTTGCGTTACGTGTATGCCGCGAACGGCACCACACCAACTGAGGTCCCCCAATGATGACTGATAAGGCTGAACTCCTCACAGAATTGAGCGATATCGCAAGTGCGGTAAGCGAAGCTCGCAGGAGCCTCGAGGGAGATGATCTCATCGTTCTCGAAGGTATCGATTCACGAGTCGAAAAATCCTGCCGCTCGGTCGTCGACCTGCCGCCAGACGACGCACTCGCGGTTCGCCCGATCCTGAACTCGCTGCTCGACGACTTGAAAGATTTTTCGGAGGAACTGCAGACGAAGGTTCGCACTTTGTCCGCATAGGGTGCGTAAACCCAGTTCCAATTGCCAACCGCGCGACAGCGTTGCGCATGGGTGCCGATGGGCTTGGACGATTACTTCCGTTTTCTTCTGGCACTAGGGTCCGGACCCATTAAGGGGATTCCCAAAGCGGGGCTGGCATGATTCATTGTTTCCAGCGAGGAGGCGATGGAAATGTCGGATTTCTTTTGGTTTTCGGATGCGCAATGGGCTCGGATTGGGCCGCTTTTGCCGACGGATACGCGCGGCATGGCGCGCGTTGACGATCGCCGGGTGCTGAGCGGGATCGTCCATGCCCTGAGGAATGGCGGGCGCTGGGCCGACTGTCCGCGTGAGGTCTACGGACCGAAGAAGACGCTCTACAACCGCTTTGTACGCTGGGCGGAGCGCGGCATCTGGGAACGGATATTCAGCGCGCTGGCGGGCGGCGAAGACGCCCCCGACCGGCTGTTCATCGATTCAACCTGCATCAAGGTTCATCGCTGCGCCGGCGGCGGAAAAGGGGGACCTTGGCCCATGGCATCGGCCGCACCAAGGGGGGCCGCAACACCAAGCTCCACGCTGTCTGCGATGCGAAAGGCAGGCCCCTCGTCCTGCTCCTGACACCAGGAAACGTCCATGATTGCAAGGTCGCCCAGCGCTGTATCGAAGCCATGCCGCCCGCCGCCGAACTCGTCGCCGACAAGGGCTATGACAGCAAAGCCCTGCGCGACTGGCTGGCAGAACGTGGAACCACGGCCGTCATCCCACCGCGCAAGAACCGCAAGGTCCAATACCATTATGACAAGACCGTCTACAGGCAGCGCAACATCATCGAGCGCATGTTTTGCCGCCTCAAGGACTGGCGCCGTATAGCCACCCGCTTCGACCGCAACATCAAAAACTTCATCGCCGCAATCGCCCTTGCCGCCGCCGTCATCTGGTGGCTGTAATGAGTCCGGACCCTAGTATTTGTGGTCGGGCTAATCGGCCTATTGGCCATCTTGCTCCGCCGGTTTGGCACTGGCGGCGCACAATTTCTCGTCAAGCGCAAAGGCCGTGATAAGCGCCTGGGAATCGTTGAAACATTGCCGATCGATGCGCGTCGCCGGCTTGTGTTGCTGCGTCGAGACGACAAGGAGCACTTAGTTCTATGTGGCGCAACCAGCGACCTGCTCATCGAGGGTGACATTTCAGCCGGGGGTGTAGCTCACGAAGCGGCAGAGCGGCCGACGCTCGCGACAATTGTTCGTGGCGGTGTGGGCGGGCGCGAGTGAAGATCGCACGCCAAATCCTACTTGTCGCAGCGGCAACGGCCGCAACGTTAGTCGTTTTGTCAGAACCAACGGCAGCTCAAAACATCAGCCTCGACTTCGGCGAAGGCGGTTCAGCTTCAGCACGGATCATTCAACTCGTCCTGTTGCTGACGGTTATCACGCTGGCCCCTTCAATTCTCGTCATGGCAACCTCGTTCACGCGAATTGTCGTGGTTTTATCGATTTTGCGGACGGCCTTGGGTACGCAGTCTACGCCGCCTAACTCCGTGGTCGTCAGCTTGGCGCTGTTTCTCACCGCTTTTATTATGATGCCAACGCTCGAGGCTTCCTATGACGCAGGCATCGCGCCGCTGATCAACGAAGAAATCACCGAGATACAGGCCATCGAGCGTTCGATAGCGCCGATCCACGAATTCATGCTGGGTCACGTGCGTGAAAAAGACCTCGATCTATTTCTCGGGATCGCCAAAGTCGAGCAGATCACGGCGCCCAGCGAGACGCCACTGCGCGCACTGGTTCCCGCTTTCATGATTTCCGAACTCAGGCGGGCATTCGAGATCGGTTTTCTTTTGTTCGTACCCTTCCTAGTTATCGATATGGTCGTCGCATCGGTGTTGATGTCGATGGGCATGATGATGTTGCCACCGGTCATGATTTCGCTTCCGTTCAAACTGATTTTCTTCGTTCTTGTCGCCCTCGGCTGGTACCTCGTTGCGGGAAGCCTGGTTCAGAGCTTCGGTCCGACATAGCCGAATGCCGCCGCGCGGTCTTCAAACGCCGGTAATGAATGGTTCGCTTGCCAGAAGGGAACAGCCGCAAACAGCGCCAGAAATACCGCCGTACAGGACTTGGAATCGTTTGTTTTAGGTGCTGGGCGCGGCCACCGTGCCAGTGTCAGCAGCCGACCGGGTCGGCAGCAAGCGCGCACGGTAGTTGGAGAGGAATGATTCAAACTGGTCAACTTCGGAAATCTGCTGCGTAATCGTCTTTAAATCAGCGACGCCGCCAACCGAGCTGCGGGCGATGAAGTTGAAGGCATCGCGAAGTTCGCTCGCCTCCATAGCAGGCCCGTAAAGAGCGCGAAGCTGGTTGAGGCCATCACGGTCGTTGTTGAGCTGTAGCGCTACGGCAAGATTGAGAACGACCCGCGCCTGCTCTCCGTCGTAAACCGTGTCCTCGCCAGGCGGATTTCCCACCAAACGCTGTAGTATCCGCGCAGCCTGCGCCCAATCCTCGCTGTGCCAGTAAATGTCGGCTTTGAGAAGATCGGCCTCATGGCTGATATCGCCGGCCAACAGCGAAATGGCTTCGCTCCGCCGGCCCAGCTCAAAACTCGCCTTAGCGCGAATGCGTCGCCGATCGTCTGAAATGTCGCGCGGGAGCTGAGGATATTCACTGCTCTTCAGGGCGGCAATCGCCGCCTCGGGATTACGGTCCAGCAGTTGAATCAGCGCCAACTTGGCGCCAACGCGCGCTTTCGGCACCGCCTGCAGACGGAACCTGATCTGATGCTCCAGCAGCTGTGCTGCCCGGTGCAGCAGATCCACGTTGACGAGCCGATCCGCGAGCTTCTGGATAATATCATCGCCATCTTGACCGGCTGGCGTGAGTTCTCGGAACTCGTCATATAGCGCCAGCGCCGTGACAGGTTTGAGATTGTCCGCCTCCCCTTTGAGATAGAGGTCGGTAAAAGCGTCTGTCATCTGCTGGGTAATCTCACTACTCGCATCATCGCCGGCGAAATAGGTCGCAGCAGTGCGCAGAACGCTCAAACCGTTACGATAGTCATTCTCCGCTAAATAGAGATCTCCCAGCTGCCGCAGGATCGTCAGCTCTACCTCGTCGCCGCGCCAGCGGAAACGAAGCCGCTCAAGCCGATCAATCGCCTCCGACGCAGGTAAATCCTCCTGGCGCAAACCAAGGACTACGAGCGCAAGTTCCGCCCGCACGCTGCCATAGAGATCCGTCCCCCTATGCAAGCCTTCCCAATACTCATGCGCTAGGTCGAGGTTGCCCTGAACCTCGGCAAGCCTGCCCTGTTGATACCTGAGTTCAGCGAGCTGGGCGCGCGTCATTTTGTCGGTCTCGTGCGACAGGATATCAATCCATTTTCCGGCCGTCTCCACGTCACGCGCCTCGAACATGATTGAGATGACGGTCGCTGCGAGCCTGACTTTCAAGGGCCACGAATACCCCTGGAGCGGACCATCATTGCCACGGATATATTCAATCGCGCGCGGTATATCCCTGTCTTCAGCCGCAAGAATGCCGCGCCACAATAATACTTCACGATACCTATCAAGCCGCGGATCCTGAATATCACGAGCCGCTTCCTCTAATTGTCTCGTGAGAATCGCCGAGGCGGCGCGTAACGCTCGGAACTCCGGCTGCGTCCCAATACCCGGGTTCTCGCGGGCAATAATGCGCAGAATACCCAGTGCTTCGGCACCAAAGCCGTTGGCCATATAGTATCGAGCAAGATCCAGTCTCGCTTCGTTTCGTTTTTCCGGTGGCACTTCGGTGACTGCCGTCGCCAGGGCTTGGCGCCGAGAGATAAAGTCGCCGGCGCCATCACGCTGCCATTCAAAAGTGTCAAACAGCAACTCGCCTGAAACCTCAGCCGACAATTTCGTCCGCGTCGCGGACACCGCTGAAATGTGCAACCCATTGTCGCTGTTAACCGATAAACCGAGATCCTCAATCTTAAGTTCGAGTTCGTCGTCGAGCGCCTCGACGACCACACCCTGCACCGACGCAAGCAGATGAAACTCAGGATATACGCGCGTGCCTGATTCACGCTCGTTTAGTGGCGTCGTGATGGTTGAGAATACTGCCGCATGTCCCGACTTGGCGGGATTCGATTACCGACCTGACATCGCTTACGGAATTTGACTTACTGGTTCGCTTCTGAGCCGCCGCCGAATTTTCTTCGGCGTGTCGACGTTCACGTCATTGCCGGCGCCATTCGGTGTCCGGCAAAGTCGATGATCCTCCAGTTGTAATTGGGTCGACGTACCGGTCGGGGCCAACAGCCATGGCTGTGATGCAACAACCGTCAGACCGTCTGCCTTCGACGCGGGGACTGTTCAGATCTTGGCGTAAGGTTTGTACCGCCAACCGTTGCCGCTTTGGGGCCAGGCGATCGGCCCCCTATGTGCGAATCCTTCCCAAGTGAAGTCATGCGCTTGGGGTCGACGGTTGACTCAGGCCTGGGCAAGGCTCAAACGGCTTGATACTTTGAGTCCAGCGAGCTGGGCGCCGTCATTTTGCGGTCTGGTGCGACAGGGCAGCAAGCTTCTGAATGCCGCCACCACGAGCGTCGACGACTTCGGTATGTGGGCTGCGGGAGGTTGGCGTTGCATGATTGAGATGGGGCTGGAAAACAAACTGGAGCGGACCATCTGATTGCCTACGCGATATATTCAATCCGCGCGATCCCTGCGTCAGCCGCAAGGCCCGGCAATAATACTTCGCGATGGCTCGTGTCGAGGCGGATCCTGAATATCACGAGCAGCCTCATTCCTCGTGAGAACGCTGAGACGCCCGGGAGCAACTTCGGAACCGACTGGCTGGCGAGCCCAACGGTCCACGGCCGTCGGCTGGCGAACGACCATGCCGAATACCTAGTTTCGGCGCCAACGGCGTGCCGTTGCCCACATTGTCGAGCAGAATCCCAAGTTCATCGGCGCTCGTTTCGCCTTTTGCTTCGGTGGTGACTGGTCGTATTCACCTTGGTGCCTGAGCGATAAATGCCGTCCCGGCGCCATCACGCTCTGGAACGAGTTCAAACGGTCAATCGCAACCGCCTCAAAGCTCAGCGATGTTCGCGAAGCCTCCGGAACCGCTGCAACTTGGACCCATTGCGCCGATTAACCGATACAAGAAGCTCGGTCAATCTTAAGACGAGCCCTGCCCCGACCAGATCTATTGGCACGGAGCGAGTCCAAGCGAAGACGAGCCGGGATATCCCGGATGTTACTCAGGATAGACGCGCGTGCCGTCGACGCCGTTTCCTGGCGTCGTGATCGTTGCGATCTGCAACATGTCGCCGACTTACGGATCGGGAATTCGCAGGACCGACCTGACATCCCTTACGGCAACCAGGACGCGTGAGCCGATCGCCGAATCAATCTCCGCTGCGACGTTCACATCATTGTCCGGCGCCATTCGCTGCGAAGCAAAGTCGATGATCCAGTTGTAATTGTCTCGACGTACCGAAGGACTGACGCCAGGCTGTGTCAACAACCGCAGAACCGTGCTGCCTTCGACCGGCAACTGTTCAATCTTGGTAATGGTTTGTCCGCCAGCCGCCCGCAATGGGGCCAGGTCGATCGGCGTTCTACGGTCGAATATGATCCAAGTGAAGCCAGCGCGCTTGAATATTGCTGCTCCGGTAGACTCAGGCCATTCGAAGACAAGGCTCACGGGTTCAGCCTTTTGTCCTGCCGCCGCTGCGACTGGCTGCGGAGCCGGGGCAGCAGCTGTCTGCGCCGCCACCACGGCGGCGGCGACTTCGGTTGTGGCTGCTGTTTCCGTCTGCTGCGGCTGGCTGCCAACAGCAGGCTGTGCCTACTCACCTCGGCGCACGAGCCGCGTTGGCCCGGCGGTCGTCTCGGTCGAGGCGTCCTGGGCAGCATCTTCCTGCGACACCTGAGACGACGGGGCGACTTCGGGTACGACAGACTGTGATACGGCCCCTTCCACGGCCGCGGCTGGCGGCGACGGCGGAGCTTTTGCTGCAACGGGTGCCGTTGCCGAACTTGCCTCGGCAGAATCCGACGCCTTCGGAATCGGCGCTGCTTCTGCTTTTGCTTCGCCCGTGCCCTTGATGACGTCGAGCACGACCTTGGTGCCTGAGCGAAAATGCCGTACCCGGCTATCGCTCGGAACGTTCATACTTACGGTGAGCGCACCGGCGTCAATTGAGCCAGCGATGTTCGCGAAGCCTTCCGGAAGGCTGCCTTGGACCTGCGCCGGATTGATACGGGCAGGCCGGTCAAACCTAAGACGTAGTGCCCTGCCCTGTTGATTTACGGTGTATTGGACGGAGCGAGTCCAATCGAAGACGAGCCGGGTATATCCCGGATGTTGGCCCACACGAACACGCAGCGCCGGCGTTTGGGCAGTGGCAGTCGTGTCTGAGCTGGCAGCTTGAGTGCCGGCTGCTGCTCGTCGGATATCGACGACGACGGAATTTGCATTCGTAAACGGATGGACCGTAAATTCATTGGTTAGCTGGAAGCTTGCAACGAGGCCGTCTGCGGAGAGGTTTCCGGCGCTAACGTACTCACTCAGGCGCGCAAGTGCTGAAGTGAAGTTGGTCGTCATCGACCGCTCGAAGCGAACCACCAGGCTGCCATTCTCGATTCTTGCAGAATATTGGACTGGCGCCGGCCAATCGAAAACGAGCCGTCCGTAGTCGGCGTAGCCCCAGCCCCGGGTGCGAACCTGATCCGCTGCCCAACCTGGCATTGAAGTGACGGCCAGAACCAAAAACAGCGCAACGCCTGCAAGCCCGCGCATCATTGGTCTCCCGAGAACGGATGAATAACCAGATCGACACGGGCCGCAAGTTCATTACGCCGTTCGGCTGACAGGCCATGCGAGATATGCTCGAAACGTGAGTCGGCAAGGCCTAACGCGGTGATTGCCCGCGTATAGCCCGTGCGACGCAACTCATTAGCGACGGCAACGGCACGCGCCAGGGAGAGCTCCCAATTCGATTGATAGGGGCTCTCGCCGACTTGCTCGCGGCCAGTGTGGCCGCGCACGTCAATTTGGTTGCCGATTGTGCTTAGGACTGCCCCAATTCGAAACAGAGCTTCACGGGCGGATTGCGTCGTCTCCGCCTGTCCGGGTTCGAACAGCGCATCGCCGGGAAGCGATATGACAAGTTGCTGGTCCTGCAAATTGAGTATAGCCCGGTTCAGTATGTCGTCACGCTGCAGCTTCTCTTGCAAAACGATTCCCAGATAGTCCAAAGGAAGCGCCGTGTCCAATTCAACCGTTGCAATATTAAGTTTCGCGGTCGCGGTTGGCCGCACAATCTCGTCCTTTGCCGTCTCGCGCGTCGAAAGCATCGCAACAACCGAATCCCACTTTTCAGACTGCACGTTCGACATGGCAAACAACATAACAAAGAAAGCGAGAAGCAGCGCCGCCAGCTTCTCTTGCAAAACGATTCCCAGATAGTCCAAAGGAAGCGCCGTGTCCAATTCAACCGTTGCAATATTAAGTTTCGCGGTCGCGGTTGGCCGCACAATCTCGTCCTTTGCCGTCTCGCGCGTCGAAAGCATCGCAACAACCGAATCCCACTTTTCAGACTGCACGTTCGACATGGCAAACAACATAACAAAGAAAGCGAGAAGCAGCGCCGCCACGTCAGCAAAGAGAAGCAACCACGTCGGCGAGGACGTTGGATCCTCATACTCCCTAGCAGTGTGTCGGACTTGCGCGTTGATTTCGGTGTTGAGTGATTTCGCTGTCGTCTGTCAGAGGCGCGATCGAAGTTCGGCGAAACCGCGAGGATGGGTTCGGATGGATCGATGGCCGGGCGATTTTCGGCGCTGCTGGGCCGTGGTCGAGCTTTCGCATCGATCTGTCGGGCCAACAGCGCCCTCACGAGGCCCTCTCCAGCTTGAGCTTGTGCAGGCGCTTGCAGTTGTAGGACAGCGCCACCAGGTCCCACTCACCGGCCACCTTGTCGAGGCCGCGCAGCGAGAATCCGGTGAAGCCGAGGGCCGCCTTGATGATGCCGAAGACCGGCTCGACGGTCTGCTGGCGCAGCCGGTACAGCGCACGGCCTTCCTCGCTGTCGAGCTTGGCGGCCATGACTTTGAGCCATTCGGCCTTGGGTTTCTTCACCGGCACCTCGGTCTTGGCCGGGCGGAAGTCGTAGCGCCGCCGACGGCCCGACGACCCGGTCGCCACCAGAGCCTCAATGTCGCTCTCGGCAAGCGCCGCGACCTCGTCGCCGGTGGCATAGCCGTTGTCCGCCAGCACCGTCGCGGGCCGGCCGAGAACGGCCGGCCCGCGACGTCCGCCACCAGCTCATTGCGGTCGCTGGCGCAGTTGGTGACCCGGGCGCCCACGATCAGCTGAGAGCCCCCGGCATCCACCACGGCTTGAGCGTTATAGGCCTGGCGGTACTCGTGCTGCTTGCTCTTGCGCATCAGCCGGCTGTCCGGATCGCTCAGATTGCTCTGCTCGTCGGCGCGCGGCGTCTCGTCGGGCGGCTTCGGGTGCTTGCCCTTGGCCCGGCCGGTGCGCGTCTCGCGCGCCGCCACCTTGGCCTCGTAGTCCGCCCGCTCGGCCTCGGCGCGCGCCTTGGCCCGAGCCTCGAGGCGCCGACGCGCCGCATCCAGCCGATCACACAAGGCCTCCCTGCGTGCGATCTCCTTGGGCAGCGCCTGGGGGTCGTCCTCACCCTCGCCGTCGGCCGCCGCGGCACGCTCCATCAGATCCGCGATGTCCAGCTTGAGCTGATCGATCAGCTCGCCCGCCCGCTCATAAGTCACCGAACGGTGCTTGCTCGCAGAGGCCTCGAACTTGCTGCCGTCGACGCTGACAAGCCCGACCTTGACAAGCTTCAACTCCTTGGCCAGCAGCAGAACCTGCAGGAAACTCTCGCCAAACGCCGCCAGGTTGTCGCGCCGAAAGGTCGCGATCGTGTCATGGTCGGGATGGACATTGGCGGCCACGAAGCGCACCCCGATATCGCGGTGCGTCGCGCGCTCGATCCGCCGGCTCGAGAAGATCCCGTTGGCATAGCAATAGATCAACAGCGCCAGCATCATCCGAGGGTGATACTGCGCCGAGCCGGTGCCACGATGGTTGACCTTGAAGGCGCTCATCTCGACCCGCTCGACCGCCTCGATCACGAAGTGCGCCAGATCATCCTCCGGGATCCAGTCCCGAAGATCGGGCGGAAGCAGAAACGCCTGGTTCCGCTCGCAGTCGATAAATTTGCTCATGGCGAGATTCTAACCGAAAATCTCCCCAAAGTCCGACACACTGCTAGCCCGGATTATTCACGGCACGGCGTGAAAGAGGTGGTGAGCGTGGATTAAACTGTTGAGATTCCGTATGATTCTGGTGTCTGGCCAAGACCATACGGCAACAGGGAAACCCGGCTCACCATGGATGAGATTACCGCCTATCTCCCCGGACTGTCACCCGTCGAGAACAAGGAACTGTGCGTCCGGTTCGCCGGCGGCCGGCTGTCGTCGGACGGCGGCGTGCTGGTGCTGCGCGAGATCGAGAAGCGTCTCGGCCTTGCCGCGCGCCTAGCCGGTTGCCTGTCCGATGCGCGCGATCCAGCGAGCACCACCCACTCATACGCCGACATGATCGGGGCGCGCATGTTCGCCATCGCCTGCGGATACGAGGATTGCGACGACCTCGACGTGCTGCGCTTCGATCCGGCGTTCAAGCTGGCCTGTGGTCGCCTGCCCGAGAGCGGTCGCGATCTGATGTCGCAGCCGACCTTGTCCAGGCTCGAGAACGCCCCATCATGGCGCGAACTGGCGCGCATGGGGCTGACGATGATCGATCTGTTTTGCGACAGCTTCGAGCGCGTGCCCCAACGCATCGTGCTCGACATTGACGATACCCCTGATGCCGTCCACGGCGGCCAGCAACTGGCACTGTTCAACGCCCATTACGACGAGTACTGCTTTCAGCCCATCCACATCTTCGACGCGGCGACCGCCAAGCCGGTGCTGTCGCTGCTGCGTCCGGGCAAGCGGCCATCTGGTGACGAGGCGGCGCGGGTCTTGCGCCACGTCATCGGCCGCATCCGGCGCCATTGGCCCCGGGTCGAGATCGCGGTGCGTGGCGACGGCCATTACGGCACGCCCGAGGTCATGGACCTGCTGGAGGATCAGGGCCACGGCTACATTCTCGGGCTTCCCGGCAACGCCCGGCTGAGCGAGATCGGCCAGCCGTGGTGCGAGGACGCGGCGCTGCGCCGGGTGCAATCAGGCAAGGACAAGGTGCGCCGTTTCTTCCAGACCGGCTACCAGGCCAAAAGCTGGTCACGCGAGCGCAAGGTCGTTGCCCGCGTCGAGGCCACCGCAAGGGGGACGGATGTCCGCTTCGTCGTCACCAACCTGCCGGGCCGCGCCAAATTGCTCTACGAGAGGGTCTATTGCGCCCGTGGCCGGATGGAAAACATGATCAAGGAGCACAAGCTCTACACCAAATCCGACCGCACCTCGTGTCACCGATGGGAAGCCAACCAGTTCCGGCTGTTCCTGCACACCGCCGCCTATTGGCTGCTGCATCAGTTGCGCCGGACCGCGCCCCGCCGCTCGCCGTGGCGCACCGCGACGTTCGAGACGCTACGACGGGCATTCCTCAAGATCGCCGTGCGCATCGAGGAGCTCAACACTCGCATCAAGATCGCCCTGCCCTCGGCCTACCCATATCGCAACGCCCTGATCGCGATGGCCGCCTCCATCGCCGCACAAGGCCCCTGATCCTAGCGGCGCGTGCCGCCGGATGAACCTCGAACGTCAATCTCCAACCCGTAACGAAAACCCGCCCCGAAAGCCGCCGTCAACCCGGCCGATACCGCTCGCCTCGCTCAAATCGGCCGCCAAGCGTGAATAATGCGGGCTAGGCTGTCACCAGCTCCAGCCATGCCGGAGCCGAGATTTTCGGGGTCTTCCACGCTCCAATTGAGTTATTTCCGCTTCAAGACCGTCCCCAGGCGGTCTTCTCCTCCGAGTATCGTCACACGGCCGCCGCGAGACGCTCCAGTTGGACCAGGCGGCGCATGTTGTAGGCGAGGTTCTTCAACCCGATCCGCGCCTTCGCCCGCACCAGCCCGACACTACGCACCAGCGTCCCGCCCATGTCGTTGCTCTGGGCCCCGAAGACATGCTCGACGCGGACCCGAACCGACGAACGGGTCTTGTTGCCTTGCTTCTCGCGCTCGCTCAACGGCTTGTTGCGGCGGCCCTTGCGATGGATCCGGCTCCGCAACCCCTTCTCCTTCAGCGAC
Organism: Alphaproteobacteria bacterium; assembly: GCA_963664465.2. Lineage (GTDB taxonomy): Bacteria > Pseudomonadota > Alphaproteobacteria > UBA8366 > CAVOAK01 > CAVOAK01. The sequence goes on from CAXXSU010000004.1 coordinate 97,224, forward strand.
GCCTCGATCTCCGCCGAGCGGTAAGCGCTGTCCGCCCACACACCCAAAGCCGTGTTGTCCCCATCCAGGATATCGTCGAGGACTTGGCTGTCGTGCTCCGCCGCGTCGCTTACATGATAGCGCCGCACCAGCTTGTGCCGACGGTCCACGTTGACATGGTTCTTGTAACCGTAATGGCTCTTGCCGTGCTTCTTGGTCCACCGCGCCTCGACATCCTTTTGGCGCCGCTTTGCCGGCTTGTCCTCCCAGCCTGCCGGCGTCTCGCCCGCCTTTATCCGCGCGTTCTCCTCGCGGCTGTTGCGCTGTTTGGGTACCGCCACAATCGAGGCGTCGATGATCTGGCCGCCCATCGCCAGATAGCCCTGATCCTTCAGGTAGCCATCGAACGTCTCGAATAAAGCCTCGATCACGCCAGCTTGCGTTAACTGTTCGCGGTACAGCCACACCGTCTTGGCGTCGGGAACCCGGCCCTCTAGACCCAACCCCAGAAATCGCATGAACGACAGGCGGTCACGGATCTGATGCTCAACTTGGTCGTCCGAGAGATTGTAGAGCGCGCACAGAATGATCGTCTTGAACATCACAATCGCATCCCACGGCTTGCGTCCCGCCCGCGATTTGCGCACCTTGTCCGCACGCCGCCACACCGCCTCAAGACGGGCGCGCAAGTCCTCCCACGGAACCACCCCGTCGATCTTCAAAAGCGGCTCGTTCTTGGCGTCAAGACCGGAATACCGGTTCCCAAGATCGAAAAACCCCATCTGACCCATCAACCACGCCTCCCGCTATCAACAAATCGTCAACCCGATTCTAAATCGACGACGCCCGAAAAAGGAGAATTTTTAGAGGTTCCCTAAACAATATCCTCCGGCAACTCACCAATTCTTAGAGGTGCCCTTAACATTTACGAAAGCGATCTGCTGTTCTTGCCAAAAGGCTCGTTCGAAAAAGTCGAACAGGATTTCCAGCTGTTCTACTCAAACGATTCGAAACTCGCTGGCGAAGCGATTAGACCGACGCTCGAGCAGCATGTCTTCGCATTTCTCGATCATGAAATCGATGTCTCCGGCAGTTGGAATCTTGCAGCCATGAGGGTGTTGTTCGACAGCAGATTGGAAGTGATAAACACCTCAGAGAGCACGCTCGCGGCCACGGTGCGCGCGGCCAATTCGCCCGAGAAGGCCGCGCGCAACTTCCTCGTTCAACTCGCAGGCGATTTCCTGACCGAAGCGTCGGCCATGGCTCGCAACGTCTTGGGAAACTATGGCTCGCCGTTGTCGGAGCTGTTCAAGGTAATGATCGACGAATATGGATATGGTGTGCATCAGACGAAGCACAGCACGATCTATGAAGAGCTTTTGGAAAGCCAAGGCCTGTCAAGCGAGATCCACGCGTATTGGCAGTTTTATCTAACTTCATCGCTCGCATTGACCAACTACTTCCACTACGTATCGCGCAATCACGCACATTTCTTCCGCTATCTCGGCGCGCTCTATTTTACCGAGGCGACTATTCCGCATGCCAACCGGCAATATGCAAAACTGCTGCGCGAACTGTTCGGGAAAGACACGAACACCCACTATTTCGACGAGCATGTTCATATCGATCCGCATCACGCGCGTATGGTCGTAGAGAATGTAATCGAGCCGGTCATCGAGCGTTGTGGCGAGGGCGTCATCCCCGAGATCGTGCGAGGCTTTGAGGCGTTTAGACTCCTCCAGGACATTGCCGATGAAGAGTTGATTGGCCAGATCACCTGGTCGGACACCTCGGAGGCGTATTGCCAGAGGGCAAGGAACTTACAGTCTGATCCTGACAGGCCACCCGCTGGACCGACTCTGAGCTTCACGGAGACCAAGGGCGAACATTCGGTCACCCACGTTCACGACGCGGATGAATTATTCGTCGTCAGCGAAGGCGAAATCGAACTGGTCACCGGCTTCGATCAGTCCGTGAACCTTCGTTCAGGAGAAGGCATCGTCATCCCGAAGGGCCGGTTGCACGGATCCGTCGTCTTGTCAGATACCTGTAGCTATTGGGTGGCCCCGCTGACGGGTGACGCAACATGATCGCCCTCGAATTTGAGCCGGATCAGCACAACTACATCGTCGTCGGAGAGGAACCGTTTTTTGTCCTAAAGACCTGTGACGATCGCGTGATGGTCTGTCACGACAGCTGTCCGCATCGAGGCGGGCCATTGCATCTGGGTGTGATGGACTGCCGTACGCGCTCCCTCACGTGTCCGTGGCACGAAACAACGCTGATGGAAACGGCGCTTGCTAAACGTGGCGTACCTTCGGTTGCCAGCGGTCAAACGATCACGGCGATTTTCAAAGCGGGCCCGGAGACACCCGTTCGGCGGCAGTGGAAACGGATAATTGCGAATGAGCGCTGACCGCATCGAAGGGAGTTCGCTTGATCGAACTATAGGTCTCTATGGTGCGGTGACGCTCGCCGTGGGTATCGTTCTCGGCGCGGGCATGCTTTCCCTGCCTGGATTGGTTTACCAGGAGTCCGGTGGCTGGGCGGCGTTGTCGTGGCTGTTCGATGCCGCCCTCGTCGTACCGTTGCTGTTCATCTTTGCCGTGCTCGGGCGCCGCTATCCGACTGCCGGCGGCGTTGCCGGATTCGTCGGCGCAGCGTTTCCAAAACTAAGAATCGGCTGCAGCTATCTGCTCGTCGGCACATTTTCGCTAGGTCTCCCTGCGATCGCGATCACGGGTGCTGGCTATGGCGCAAGCACGCTTGGCATTACGGTGGAGGCCGGCGGGCACTGGCTGATTGCCGCGCCTGCGGTCGCGCTCGTCGCCCTGGTATTGGCGATGATCTGGACTGGCGCCCGCTTCGCCGGCGTTGTCCAAAGCCTCATCGTGACGCTATTGGTCGGCAGTATTCTGGCAGTGACGGTCGTCTCCGTACCGTCCTGGGCTAGCATCGATCTGCAGGCCGGCGATCCCAGTTGGTTTGGCGTGTGGCGAGGCATGGGGCTTGCCTTCTTTGCATATACGGGATGGGAAATGCTCTCGTTCACGGCGGAGGAGTTCAAGAATCCACGCCGAGATTTTCCACTGGCTGTCGCCGTGAGCTTTGTGCTCGTCGTCTTCCTCTATCTCGGAGCATCGCTGGCGGTGCAGGCGTTGGTTCCGCTGGGACACCCGCTGCTTGAGAAGGCGCCCTATCTCGCTGTCATTCACGCGGTCACGACGGTATCTTCGGCCGGACCAATTCTCACGAATAGGGTATCCTATTCGCTCTCGTAGTGCCTAGATCTGGGGGGCAGGGCTGGGTCTGCCCCCGACGAGCTTCTTGTATGGCACGGGCTCCAGTTGCACTGCTTGCTGGAGGAGTCGATAGAACAGGAGGCCGCGAGCTTTGGATCGGCGGCGATTGAAGCGGAACGTGAACTCGTCCAGATAGTAATCAAGCTGGGAGGCGCTAATAGCCCCATGGTGAATACCCAGCCACCACCGATCAAGGAGGCCGGCTACCCGATGAACTTGGGGCATGACAATGTGGGCTGGGTCGCCGCTGGCGGAAATATTTTTCGGCTGGTGTTCGAAGCCGACTCCCGTGAGACCGTTGTAGGCTCGCCAGCCATCGGTTCGAATCGTTGCTCCCGGGCACACAGCCGTTTGGACGAAAGGAATGAGGCTCTCGGCGGATGCGTCCTCGACACGCGCCATGCGGATACGACCGGTGCCCCGACCCCGGATTTCGGCGGCAATCGCGACAATCGATTTCTTGTTTGTTTTCCGCCCCGTAACGCCAACCTCCCGGCCGCCCACATAGGTTTCGTCGACCTCGACCTCGCCATTCAGAAGCTCTCTGCCCGGTCGAACCATGGCCCGGCGCAGCTTATGGAGCCATGTCCAAGCCGTTTGATAACCGCCCAGGCCGAGTATTCGTTGAACCCCAAGCGCACTGACGCCGTGCTTCTGATTCGTCACATACCACATCGCCTGGAACCAAAGCCGCAACGGTTTCCGCGTACCCTCGAAGATCGTCCCCGCGGTCGGCGACGTCTGACGTTGGCATCCCGCACATCGCTGTTGGCCCCTGGCCGTCACCCACGCCTCGGTTCCCCCGCAGGCCGGACACCGAAACCCGGCAGGCCAACGGACACGCCGAAGAAAATCCGCACAGGCGGCCTCAGAAGCGAACCAGTCGTCAAATTCCATAAGCGTGCGAGGGTAATCGATCCCGCCAACGGGATGGGCAGTATTCTCGGCCATCACAACATCTTGCCACTACGAGAGCGAATAGGATACCCTATTCTCACGATTGTCGTTTTGGCGATCATCATCGCCAACCTCAACGGCGCGTGCTGGGCCGCATCGCGATTGATTTTCGACATCGGCCGGCAGGGCTGGTTTCCAAAACGGCTCGCGCTTGGAACGCTCCGTCGTGCGCAACCCCGGCCGGCGATCGCCATGCTGGGCATGCTCCTTTGTTTCGTACTTCTCGGATACGGCTTGGGATTTTGGAGTCTTGGCGACCTCCTGAGGATCGCCGGACAAAATTTCTTCATTCTCTACACTCTGTCGGTCGTCGCGTTCATTCGCCTCAGCACGTCGGCGGGCGCCAAATTATTCGGCGTTGCGACACTGGCGCTCTGCGTGGGTTTTGCCGGCGTATTTACCTGGGGTCTGGCAATGACGCCGTGCTGCCGCAATGTTCGCAGCGCCATATGCCGTCAAAACGGCAAGTGAAAGATGGCGTCGCCGACGCCGCACGACACATCGCTACAGCGTCGTCACGGGACCTGTCATCGCTGAGCCACTGGTTGTTGTTCAAGGCAACACGGCTATCGCGCCACATCGAACGATACGGGATGAGAAGTTCCGCCTCAGCGCCTGAGATGGACGTTCGAATTCACGTAAGTCCACACGCGCAGCTTGGCGAAGCGATCGAGCATCAACCGCCAAGCATACTGGTCGCGCGTGCGGTCGAGCGAGCCTGCTCAGTTCACATATGCTCATAGGACCGGGTTGATGACGTCCGGCGTAACCTCACAGCTCCGCGCATCGCCCAGATGTCCAGTAGGCAAGCGCGAAAGAGACGCGCAATTTCTCGACCTTCTGGGCCGGGTTGGACCGCTCAACCGAATATTGACGGCATTGTGCCGGTCGGCGGAGCAGAGTCATAAGGACGTCTCTGTTTGCCTGCTGCAATACGACCAAACAACTCAATCCGTTTCCATAGGTGCGGCTCCGGCATTTCCGTCGGACGTCATCCAGATCGTAAAGCAGCTCAGCGCAAAGGACAGAGCGCAACGTCGCTTAACCGTCGAACACGCGCCGATCGTCGCTGCAAATGAACAGGTCGACCATCTCCACGCCATACATCGTTGGCTCGCGTTCCGGTACGGCTTTTCCGATCATTGGTGTAGTCCACTGACATCGAGGACCGACGGACGCGTATTGGGTATGCTCGGCTTCTACTGTCGGAGCATGCGACATCCAACAGCGTCGGAAACAACGTCGATGAAGTCCGTCGGCCGCCTCGCGGCTTTGTTTATTGACCGTAAGTTCGGTGAAGACGAGTGGCGAATGAGCGTCGTTTTGACAGTCGCGAAGACACGCAAGACGTTACGCGACAATGTCGTCGTGCGTCACCATAACCGAGAGATACCCCGACAGGCCTGAGTGCCGGACCGGTTCGAATACCCGCGTCCATAGATAAGTTCTTTCGACTGCGAGCGGACCAAAGGTGTGTCCGGCAGTGCAGATCGCGCGGCCCCAACTTCCCGAGCCGAGATATTCCCGCGGCACATGAGAGCAGAGTGCTTTCATGCCGTTTCTTTGCCGAGACGCGTCACTGTACCAGCCATGGATCAGCCATCTTGCGCCAGGCGTCGCGAAGGTCTATTTGTTACAAATCGATACAAATCGCCGTGGGAGGTAGTCGTGGAGGCGATTTCGGACCAAGACAGGGATTCCCTGTACGCGTTGCCGTTGTCAATTGTTCCTCTGCAGACGCAGGGCCTGCGCCATGCGCGCATGGTAAAGAATACCCATCTCGAAAGCGTGCTTGAGTTGTTCCACGAGGAAGACGCGGGCAGTGGTCAGATCGACATTCGCGATGTCGGCAAGGCATTTGGCTGGTCGAGCGCTCAAGGCCATCCAGACTACGCCATCCTTTACAAGTTGCGGGAGATGCCGAGCTTCGATGTGTATAGCTTACGGATACTGCTTCGTGAGCAGGACATTCCGGTCAACGACTATGATGAGCTGAAGCTATCCGACAGTAAACAACGCGAACTACGCGACTACATGAATCGGTTCACCCGACCTCTCATCTTAAACGTGTACGGTGAAACCGAACTAAATTTGGGTGGCTACGAGGACATCATCAATTTGTTCCGCGACCCCGATGTCAAGCGCGCCCGCGACAATCTTAGACAGATGTCTCGCAAGCTCGGCATCATGCTGGAGGAAGTGCCGAAGTATCTTGAAGACTATGGCGACATTTTTCTTTCAATCTCTTATTACCGACGGTGTATGGACCTGCTACAGCCGAGCATGCAGGATCTTATAAGATCGATCGATGAGATCAGCACCAATGTTCAGCTCAAACAAAACTCCAGCGTGACGCGCAGTTGTGCCCGGATGAAGTCTACGCTGACCAATCTGAAGAAGGTCGTCGACAGCCGCTTTGCTTTGTTCCAGAGCAGCAGCACGGAGATGTGGAAGGATCTCGATGCGGCAAAGTTCCGCGAGTTTGAATCGATGATTCAGAGCAACCACACAATGATTGGCGGCGTGCTTTGCGCCTTGACCGTCAAGATGGACGCCTGGGCGAAGAAGTTCCCGGATCGCGATACAGGCGGTCCAAATCGGCGGGCTGATTTCATCATTTCCGAAATGGTTCAGGGGATCGAAAACATCGGTCGCAGCAAGGCCGCAGTCACAAGAAAAAGCCGAATGCACTAGGGTCCGGACTCATTACAGCCACCAGATGACGGCGGCGGCAAGGGCGATTGCGGCGATGAAGTTTTTGATGTTGCGGTCGAAGCGGGTGGCTATACGGCGCCAGTCCTTGAGGCGGCAAAACATGCGCTCGATGATGTTGCGCTGCCTGTAGACGGTCTTGTCATAATGGTATTGGACCTTGCGGTTCTTGCGCGGTGGGATGACGGCCGTGGTTCCACGTTCTGCCAGCCAGTCGCGCAGGGCTTTGCTGTCATAGCCCTTGTCGGCGACGAGTTCGGCGGCGGGCGGCATGGCTTCGATACAGCGCTGGGCGACCTTGCAATCATGGACGTTTCCTGGTGTCAGGAGCAGGACGAGGGGCCTGCCTTTCGCATCGCAGACAGCGTGGAGCTTGGTGTTGCGGCCCCCCTTGGTGCGGCCGATGCCATGGGCCAAGGCCCCCCTTTTCCGCCGCCGGCGCAGCGATGAACCTTGATGCAGGTTGAATCGATGAACAGCCGGTCGGGGGCGTCTTCGCCGCCCGCCAGCGCGCTGAATATCCGTTCCCAGATGCCGCGCTCCGCCCAGCGTACAAAGCGGTTGTAGAGCGTCTTCTTCGGTCCGTAGACCTCACGCGGACAGTCGGCCCAGCGCCCGCCATTCCTCAGGGCATGGACGATCCCGCTCAGCACCCGGCGATCGTCAACGCGCGCCATGCCGCGCGTATCCGTCGGCAAAAGCGGCCCAATCCGAGCCCATTGCGCATCCGAAAACCAAAAGAAATCCGACATTTCCATCGCCTCCTCGCTGGAAACAATGAATCATGCCAGCCCCGCTTTGGGAATCCCCTTAATGGGTCCGGACCCTAGTGCAGGGGCGCCTGAATTTTGAGGTCTGACGCCAGGGCATTCTAGCGCTCACCTTCATATATTTACATCCACGGCTTGCGCCGCGCATTCGGCCACCGTCTTTCAATTGACCTGTTGCCGCTATCAGGCATGATGCGTGACCTGTTCAATTCCCTTCGTCGAGGCGCGGCCACTTTGAACGCCCGAAAAAAAGTCGCTGTGGTTACTGGAGCCAATCGCGGACTCGGGCTTGAAGCCTGCCGCCAGCTAGCTCACCTCGGATTTTCCGTCGTCCTGACGGCACGCGACGCGAAGAGTGGCGAGGCCGCGGCAAAATCGCTCCGCGAGCAGGACGTCGATGTGCGCTTCCATCCGCTCGACGTGACCGACGACAACAGTGTCACAGCCCTCGCGGGATTTTTGGAGAAAGAGTTCGGGCATCTCGATGTTCTGATCAACAACGCCGGAATTTCGGTATCCGGCGGTTCGACCAACGTCTTGGACGAGAATATTGATACCGTCCGTCAGACTCTGGAGACGAACACTCTTGGCCCCCTAAACATCATTCAAAAACTTGTTCCCCTGATGCAGGGAGACGGCCGTATCGTCAATCTGTCGTCCGGGATGGGGCAACTGACCGACATGGGCAGCAGCGCGGCCGCCTACCGCATGTCGAAGACTGCGCTCAATGCAGTGACGCGACTTGCCGCGAACGCCGTACAAGGTTCAAAGGTCAAGGTGAATTCGGCCTGCCCCGGCTGGGTTCGCACGGATATGGGAGGGAGCGGCGCTCCACGGTCGCTGGAACAGGGCGTTGAAACCGTAATCTGGCTTGCGACGTTGCCCGACGATGGTCCAAGTGGTGGTTTCTTCCGCGATAAGAAATCCATACCGTGGTGAACCGCAACACGCACCTGCACTTGGTGCAATCACCGCATTCAATTTAGAATTGGCGCGGAGACCCCGCGCCAGGGAGAGGACCTGCAATGTTGCCCCGTGAACGCTTCGACTACTCGGCGATAATCGACCGGCCCGCGCTCAAGTTACCGGGAGATGCCCGCATCGTCGTCTGGACGATCGTAAACGTCGAAGAATGGGACATAGCCAACCCTATCCCGCGCGGTGTTTTATCGCCGCCGGCGGGCGTCAGCGTGTCACCGGACGTTGCCAATTGGGCGTGGCACGAATACGGAATGAGGGTTGGTTTCTGGCGCATGAAAGCAGCGCTCGACCGGGCCGGCATTAAGGCGACGACCGCAATCAATGGTTCGGTCTGCCAATCCTACCCACGCATTGCCGAGGCGATGAGAGACGCAGACTGGGAATTCATGGGGCATGGGTTCAAGCAGCAAGCCATGCATCTTGCGGCCGATCAGGTAGGCGTGGTGAAGCAGACCGTTGACGCAATCCGTGACTTCACCGGCTCCCCTCCGCGGGGCTGGCTCGGCCCAGGCCTCACGGAAACCAACGACACGCCAGAAATTCTCGCCGATGCCGGCATCGAGTATGTCTGTGACTGGGTGATGGACGACCAGCCCTGCGTGATCAAGACGCAGTCAAAGCCACTCGTGATGATTCCCTACTGTCTGGAAATCAACGATATTCCGATGATGGTCGTCCAACACCACGAGTCGCGCGTGCTCTATGAGCGAACAATCGATCAGTTCGAACGCCTCTACGAGGAGGGCAAGGACAGTGCTCGCGTTATGGCGATCTGCGTGCACCCGTATGTCAGCGGCGTCCCTCACCGCATCAAATATTTCGAACGCATTTATGAGGATTTGGCGACACGCCCTGGCGTACTGTTCTGGACAGGTGAGCAGATTCTTGACTGGTATCGCGAGGCGGCACTTTCCGCCTGATAGGTTTATCGCTGCCATGAGTGTTACGACCATCGCAGCAGGTGACGACCGCATGGTAGTCGGTACATGCAATATTGATCGGTAATACGGAGGACAACCTTGAAGAAGACGCATATCAAGCCGCAGGCAATGCACACGCCGTTCAGTCACTATTCACACGCCGTATCGGTCGAAGGCGCGCAACGCATCATCTTTTGCGCGGGTCAGGTTGCCGGCGATGCCGAAGGAAATATTCTCGGACCAAATGACTTCGATGCGCAGGGCGAACTTGTTATTGCCAATATCAAGCAGGTTCTCGCCGAAGCTGACGCCACCTTGAGCGACGTCGTCAAACTAGTGAGCTACGTGTGCTCGCCGCACGACGTACAGAAGCTACGCGCGTTGGTTCAAAAACACTTTCCGGAAAATCCTCCGGCCAACACGATTTGTGTGCTTCGGGGGCTAGCAAACCCCGATTACCTGTTGGAGATCGATGCGACGGCCGTCGTATAGGACGCGCCCAACACGCGGTCCAGGGCATTTGAGCTTGCCAAATTCTCATCGAGATAGGCGGCCATCTCCTGTGAGACAGCAAGCTCCGCCGTATCTTCCGACTCGCCCGTTGGCGTAGGCAGGTCGGCGCTCGTGATGAGACGAAATTCTTCCCGGCTGTTGTCGGAATGCGTCACAGGTCCAAAAGACAGTTTCGGCTACAGAAACCGGATATCCGCCATCCTCCGTTCGACGGGCTAGGATGGAGTATCATCACAATAGGGTATCCTATTCGCTCTCGTAGTGGCAAGATGTTGTGATGGCCGAGAATACTGCCCATCCCGTTGGCGGGATCGATTACCCTCGCACGCTTATGGAATTTGACGACTGGTTCGCTTCTGAGGCCGCCTGTGCGGATTTTCTTCGGCGTGTCCGTTGGCCTGCCGGGTTTCGGTGTCCGGCCTGCGGGGGAACCGAGGCGTGGGTGACGGCCAGGGGCCAACAGCGATGTGCGGGATGCCAACGTCAGACGTCGCCGACCGCGGGGACGATCTTCGAGGGTACGCGGAAACCGTTGCGGCTTTGGTTCCAGGCGATGTGGTATGTGACGAATCAGAAGCACGGCGTCAGTGCGCTTGGGGTTCAACGAATACTCGGCCTGGGCGGTTATCAAACGGCTTGGACATGGCTCCATAAGCTGCGCCGGGCCATGGTTCGACCGGGCAGAGAGCTTCTGAATGGCGAGGTCGAGGTCGACGAAACCTATGTGGGCGGCCGGGAGGTTGGCGTTACGGGGCGGAAAACAAACAAGAAATCGATTGTCGCGATTGCCGCCGAAATCCGGGGTCGGGGCACCGGTCGTATCCGCATGGCGCGTGTCGAGGACGCATCCGCCGAGAGCCTCATTCCTTTCGTCCAAACGGCTGTGTGCCCGGGAGCAACGATTCGAACCGATGGCTGGCGAGCCTACAACGGTCTCACGGGAGTCGGCTTCGAACACCAGCCGAAAAATATTTCCGCCAGCGGCGACCCAGCCCACATTGTCATGCCCCAAGTTCATCGGGTAGCCGGCCTCCTTGATCGGTGGTGGCTGGGTATTCACCATGGGGCTATTAGCGCCTCCCAGCTTGATTACTATCTGGACGAGTTCACGTTCCGCTTCAATCGCCGCCGATCCAAAGCTCGCGGCCTCCTGTTCTATCGACTCCTCCAGCAAGCAGTGCAACTGGAGCCCGTGCCATACAAGAAGCTCGTCGGGGGCAGACCCAGCCCTGCCCCCCAGATCTAGGCACTACGAGAGCGAATAGGATACCCTATTCATCACAATCTCCAGCGGTACCTGCTTCGCGCGTCGTATTAACTTGTTTGCCTTCGGTACTGTACCGGCCACCGAAAAAAATCAGGGGTTGGCCTTCGGCAAAATGAAAGTGATCGACGTTACCGACGAAAATGAAATGATCTCCACCGTCATGACAAGCTGCCTTGCTGCATTCGAAGTAAGCGAGGCACGAAGGTAACAACGGGATGCCGTTGGCCCCGGTCTGCAGATCAACGTCCGCAAATCTATCGCCCAGGGACGAGGAAAACAGATCGGAAAGGTGCTTTTGTTCCGAGGACAATATGTTTATGGCAAACTTCTCGGACTCCAGAAATATTTCGACGTTCGGCGTGTCCTTCCACAGGCTCCACAGAATCATTGGCGGATCCAACGACAAGGAGTTGAACGAATTTACCGTGAGACCTTCCGGATCGCCGCTCTTCGTCCGCGTCGTGACAATCGTAACACCGGTTGCGAACAAACCCAGTGCATCACGTAAATTTCGCTGATCGATGGTTTGCTCGTCCATCCGCTAGATGGCCTCCTGTTCAACTTTCATCCGTGTTCTGCGTGATGCGTCAATTCATAGAGTGTTGGAGAGAAAATATCACGGTAGCGACGCCAGCCGAAACCCAACCTCGAATCACGCAATTCGGGCGCGGTAGGCTATATAGCCAGCGCTTGCAAAAATCATGGCGCCGCCGATCCAGGTGTAGGTGTCCGGTATCTCCGAAAAAAGTATGTAACCGAAGGCTGCCGCCCAGATCAGTTTTAGAAATTCGAGCGGCATTACGACATGCGTTGCCGCAAATTTCAGTCCTTGGGTATCCATAAAGCTTGCGGCTGTGCTGACAAGTCCCAGCATGACGAGCCACATCAATTGCGGCCCGTCCGGCCATTGCCAGAAGAACAGTGCGGCGACAAGCGACATTGGCGACATCAAGACGTTTGAATAGCTGATGATGGTGACGCTTGAGTCCGTGCGGCTCAAAATTTTCACAAGTAAAAGGACGACTGCCAGAAATACGGTCGAGAGCAACATGATTAGCGCGCCGGTCGTCAACGGTCCCGTCCCCAACCGAAGCGTTACGAGCGTACCAGCGAAGCCAAAGAGAATTGCCGCCCATCTCCGTATACCCACGGTTTCCTTGAGGAAAACGACTGCGAGTATCGTCGTGATAATTGGAGTGGCGAAACCCAGTGCAGCAATTTGCGCCAGGGGCGTGACGCTGAGCGCATAGAAAAAACACAACATCCCCACGATTTCGAGTGAGGCGCGCAACACGTGGAGCCATATAAATTTCGTTCTGAGCGGCTCCAAACCGTGACGTAAAAACCACGGCAATACGAAGAGAAGCCCGAAGACGTTCCGAAAAAATGCGATCTCAAATGGGTGCAGCCCAAATGAAACATGCCGCACGATCGCTTGCTGGACCGAAAAGTTGAAGGTCCCTGCCGTTTTCCAAAGCATGCCCCGCAGATTGTCTGAAGGCATCGTCGTTAGGATCTCTGGTCGCGACATCAAACTCGCGCACCTAGGACAATTCGAATTTAGGAATATATTTCGCGAAGGCGTGACGCGCTTCGGCCTCGCATCTGCGGATTGCCTCGATGAAGCTTGCGGTGGCGAGACGATCGACGATCGTCATGTCCTCCGATTGCCCAGCAAAGGACCTGTCGGCTTTTAATCCCGGTCCTCGGAGGCCGGGAAATTGAACTCAAGACGGACGCCATCGGGATCGTTTAGGAACACCTGGCGGAGGCCCTGACCCGGAACAGTCCGCTCGTCAAACTCGACGTCGAGGTCACGCAGCCGCTGCTGCATGTCGGCCAGACCCGTGGCCCGAAACGCGACATGGTCGAGCGCGCCCGCTCCTGTGATATCTGCGCCATTGGTCTCTTCGCCGTTGAAAGCTCGGCGGTCCTTAATGTCGATCAGGTGGACGACCGGCCGATCGCCGCAATACAGCCAGGCGCCCCCAAAGCCAAAATCGGGCCGCGCGCCATTCGTTAGCCCAACGATCTCCGTATAGAAACGCGTCGAAGCTTCGAGATCGCTGACATTGATCGTGAAGTGATCCAGTTGTTCAATTTCCATTGCCGGCTTCCCCAGTTGAGACGGCGCAAAGCATATCGCGCTCAGGCGACATCCGTCACCGCCAAAGTTGGGATCTCCGTCCCCTTCTCATGGTTTCAACTTCAGCAACCTGCTGACCGTTCCGTTGAGAATTGCTTCGATGTCGGCGTCGTTCAGACCGGGAACGCTCAAGAGGTGGGCAATCGGATTTTGATTCATCATGCCGAACGGATGGTCGGTCCCCAACACGATTTGCGAGACGCCGCACACCTCGATCAAATGGGCAAGGTTTTCGGTGCTGTAGACCATGGTGTCGACGTAGAGACGCTCCAAATAGTCACTCGGTTTTCTCGCTTCGGCGCCGCGTCCACCTCGGTCGTCGCTATCATGGCCATGGTCAAACCGGCCGATGTAGGACGGCAGGTAACCACCGCCGTGGGCCGCAACGATCTTGAGGCCAGGAAACCGATCAAGCGTCCCCTCGTAGATCAAATGCGCCAAGGCGACAGCCGTTTCCAAGGGATTGCCGATGACGTTCGTCAGGTAACCCCGTCCTGCAAGGCGTGACTCGGATTGGCTAAACTCTCGCGGATGGATAAACACCACAACGTCGAGCTCCTCCGCCTTCGCCCAAAAAGGATGAAATCTTGGATCCGAGAGCTCTTGTCCCTCGACACTGCAGGTGATCATGCAGCCACGGTGGCCCAAGTTCCTGACGGCGTGCTGAAGCTGTTCCGCCGCGAGATCAGGATGTTGCAATGCGACGGCGCCAAGAGGTACGAAGCGATCCGGGTAGGCCGCACTCACCTCGGTCAGTTTCTCGTTCTGCACACGCACGATTTCGGCCGCCAGATCTCGCTCCGCCCAATAGAAGTACTGTTCGACCGAGATACTCAGCACTTCCATGTCGACACCCATCTTGTCCATTTCGGCAAGGCGTGTCGGCAGATCTTCAACCGGCTTTAGAGGGCCCTGCGCAAAGAAGTTCTCGCCGCCCAACTCGGCGCGACCCTCGATCAATGGCCAGACATCGGACACTTGCGAATGCGCATGCATATCGATGACCAGCATGCGTTTGCCATTGATCGTTATCGGCCGGTGCGTGTAGCTTTCAACCGTAGAGGGATCTTTGGCAAATGCGGGTTCGTCGGGGCGATAGGTGATTTCGCATCCGACAAATTCGAGTCCGTCGCCTGGTTCATCCGCCATCAACTTGCCCTCCGGACATCTAGTGCGTCGCGCGTCATATGCGTCTCCGGTCTCCGACGACTCGCAACCCCATCATCGTCTATTGCGCGCCGGTTTTGAGGTGCGCGTCCAGGTAATCGATGACCTTTTCAACGGCCTTGATCTGCACTTCATCCACTTCGTACGACCCATCGTCTACGCGAAACGGGAATATGTAACCATGAAGTGGGTGATCGTAGGAAACCCACTCCACATCCTTGTCCATTTCCTGGAGCAGGTCATAGGAAACGCGAAATATCCCCTGCAGGTGATCGGTTTTGCGACCCATCACCAAGATCGGCGTATTGATTGTGCCGATCCGCGTTCGTGCAAGGTCCAAATCAATTCGTGCGCGCACTTTGTCGAAATCGGTCATCCGCATCTCCTCGATGTTGCGAAGCTGCGTCCGCGGATTGACTGTCGCCGTGGAATCGGGTGATAGCGCCAGAAACTCGTGAGCCGCCGGCTCGCTCGCGACTACCACAGCGACCCCGTCATACTCGGAAGTAATCTTCAGCGCCATCTCGCCACCATGACTGACGCCAATCAAGCCGACGCTGTCACCGTCGATTTCGGGCAACGATTTGATATGCTCGATGATCGAGATTTCGTCCTCGTATTCGAGCGGACAACGGTTGAGCAGCTGGCGGCCCTGGCGCACATCCTCGACAAGCTTGCCGCCGTTGTTGTAGCCGAGTTCTACTTCGGCGCGGTAGCGCAGCCATGCCACCGCATAACCCGCCTCCAATAACCGCTCCATGATCCAGCCGCGGTTTCGAACCGCGTCGCGAACCCAGGCCATGCCACCGCCGCCGTTGCCATAGGCAAGGAGCACGACGGGAAACGGCCCCTCGCCTGTGGGCTTTCTGAGACCAATCGGAGCGTATAGGCCATCGAGCGTTTCGACATACATCAGGCAGACCGGGATTTCGGAGCCAGGAACCGGCTCCTTGATGACTACCTTCTCCGGGTCGAGTTCCAGGCGTTCAACCATAGCGACTCCTCACGGCCAGTTGGAGTGGACTCCATACTATCGGCCGGCTCATGCGGGACGAAGGGCGACATGAACTGCAAACGCCCGGCGCTGCGCAATGACCGCTGAAATGACTGCTTTTCCTTACACTCACAGCAATTGAACGACTATTTTGTATATAGGGTATCCTATTCGCTCTCGTAGTGGCAAGATGTTGTGATGGCCGAGAATACTGCCCATCCCGTTGGCGGGATCGATTACCCTCGCACGCTTATGGAATTTGACGACTGGTTCGCTTCTGAGGCCGCCTGTGCGGATTTTCTTCGGCGTGTCCGTTGGCCTGCCGGGTTTCGGTGTCCGGCCTGCGGGGGAACCGAGGCGTGGGTGACGGCCAGGGGCCAACAGCGATGTGCGGGATGCCAACGTCAGACGTCGCCGACCGCGGGGACGATCTTCGAGGGTACGCGGAAACCGTTGCGGCTTTGGTTCCAGGCGATGTGGTATGTGACGAATCAGAAGCACGGCGTCAGTGCGCTTGGGGTTCAACGAATACTCGGCCTGGGCGGTTATCAAACGGCTTGGACATGGCTCCATAAGCTGCGCCGGGCCATGGTTCGACCGGGCAGAGAGCTTCTGAATGGCGAGGTCGAGGTCGACGAAACCTATGTGGGCGGCCGGGAGGTTGGCGTTACGGGGCGGAAAACAAACAAGAAATCGATTGTCGCGATTGCCGCCGAAATCCGGGGTCGGGGCACCGGTCGTATCCGCATGGCGCGTGTCGAGGACGCATCCGCCGAGAGCCTCATTCCTTTCGTCCAAACGGCTGTGTGCCCGGGAGCAACGATTCGAACCGATGGCTGGCGAGCCTACAACGGTCTCACGGGAGTCGGCTTCGAACACCAGCCGAAAAATATTTCCGCCAGCGGCGACCCAGCCCACATTGTCATGCCCCAAGTTCATCGGGTAGCCGGCCTCCTTGATCGGTGGTGGCTGGGTATTCACCATGGGGCTATTAGCGCCTCCCAGCTTGATTACTATCTGGACGAGTTCACGTTCCGCTTCAATCGCCGCCGATCCAAAGCTCGCGGCCTCCTGTTCTATCGACTCCTCCAGCAAGCAGTGCAACTGGAGCCCGTGCCATACAAGAAGCTCGTCGGGGGCAGACCCAGCCCTGCCCCCCAGATCTAGGCACTACGAGAGCGAATAGGATACCCTATTTTTGTATATATCGGACGATAATTGAAACGGATGGACGACAGGCAATGGCCGAGCTAAGCGAGTTTGTCTCAAAAGTGCTGCGCGTGCTGACGCCGTTGGGCGATGTGAACGTCAGACGAATGTTCGGCGGCTTTGGTCTGTTCCTGGACGGCACCATGTTTGCGCTGATATCTCGGAATGACGAACTCTTTCTCAAGGCTGACGATGAGAACCGGCCGGACTTCGAAGACCGCGGATCTATGACGCACGGGAAGATGCCCTACTATTCGGCCCCACCAGAGACCCTGGAAAGCTGGCAGGAGATGGAGCCTTGGGCCCAAGGCGCAGTAGATGCCTCGCACCGCAGTAAGCGTAAAAAATAAACGGAACCATGGGGGCATCTTCGCCAATGGACGGCGCCGGCTCGACCGCGGTGGATAACGGGCAAAGTGGATCGGGCGCAAACGGACGCTTTTGGCGCTTTATCGCGTCCGGTGTGTTCTTTCAAGGCGGCGTCGTCTCGGTCGAGGCGAACACCATTGTCTCGGCTCTCGTTCAGGGATTGACTGGCAGTCCGCTGGCGGTTGGTGTCACCGCGGCCATCACGCGCTACGGCTGGCTGTTTCCGCAGATCGTCGTCGCCTATCTGGCGCAGCGCCGAGAGCGCCGCATGCCGTTCTATAAATTTGGCGCGTTCGGGCGAGCCGCCTGCCTGGCGGCGATTGCCGCACTCCTGTGGTTCGGCGCCGGGCTCCCCGGCGTCGTCATGGTTGCGGCGTTTTTCATCTTGTGGACGCTCTACGGATTCATCAGCGGAGTTGTCGGCGTACCCTATAACGACATCGTCGCGCGGTCCGTTCCATCGTCCCGCCGCAGCAGATTGTTGGCCCTGCGATTCTTCGGCGGCGGCATCCTGGCCCTCATTGTAGCCGGCGCGGCGCACGAGTTGCTGAGGCGCTACTCGTTCTTTCCGGGTTATGCCGCAATCCTGTCGATCGGCGCTGCAACGCTTGCGATTTCGGCCGTGTTCTTCGTGTCGGCAAAGGAAGATCCGGCACCTTTGCCGGCGCATGCTCCGAAAGACTTCAAAACATTTCTCGGCCAGGGAATATCCGTCCTCAAAGAAGACCGGCGTTTTCGCGCGTTTCTATATGTGCAATGGCTGGCCGGCGCCGTGTCGATGGCATTGCCGTTCTATATTCTCCAAGTCGCGCCCGGAGAACGCGCGATCCCGTTCGTTGGGATTCTGCTCGCGGCACAGACCGTCGGCGCCCTCCTTTCAAACACGCTCTGGGGCTGGTGGGGCGACCGCCGCGGGAAACTCAGTCTCCTGCGAATGGTATCTGCCCTCAACGCGGTCGGCCCATTGGCCATGCTCTTTTGGATGGCGTTCGGCTCCGCCAATTCGCCTTGGCTGCTGCCGTGGTTCGCGACCCTATTCTTTGTGATAGGCGCTGTCGGAAACGGCCGCGCCATTGCCTATATCGGGTATTTGATGGAGATATCGCCGGACGACCGCCGCCCCGCCTATAGCGGCTATTTCAACGCCCTGATCGCTCCGGCGGCGCTGTTTCCAATCTTGGGCGCAGGCGTCGCCGTCGCATTTGGCTTCGCCACCGTGTTCGCCCTGAGCCTCGCTGCGGCTGTGCTGCAATCCCTTGCACTCCTGAGGGTTCCAAAGACGAGCGGCGGTCCGAACGACTGACGGCGATGAGCGGATGTCATCCGCAGTCGTGCGACCGCCATGGCTGCCTCACTGGTTTCGGGAATTCGTTCATGCTATTGAATCTGCTGAATCTGCTGAATCTGTGGTTAGGATCTAAACTGCAGTGCCGTCGGACCGAGCAACGCGACCCGCAATGTTGACCCCACAGCAAATCGCCCATTATCGGCAATACGGTTGTCTCGTCGTCGAGAACGTACTTTCAGGTGACGAGGTCGCGGCGCTCGTCGCCGAGACCGAGGCGATCACCGAGAAGGCCAGCGACCTCACCCAGAACGACGCGGTTTACGATCTCGAGGAGTCGCATACGCCTGAGCAGCCGCGGGTGCGCCGCATCAAACGTCCGCATCAAGTCTCCCCGCTGTTCTGGGAAACGGTGCGCGATCCTAAAATCGTAGGGATGGTGGAACAATTGATCGGACCCGACATCCGGCTCAAGTCATCAAAGATCAACAACAAATATGCGGGCTTCGGCGCCGCCGTCGAATGGCACCAGGACTGGGCTTTCGTGCCCAGCACCAACGATGATCAGCTGACGGTTGGTATTATGTTGGATGCCATGACCGAGAATAACGGTCCGTTGATGGTCTTGCCGCAAAGCCACCGCGGTCCGATTTTCGATCACCATCGTGACGGACGCTTCTGTGCGGCAATGGACGCAGAAACAAGCGGTGCCGATTTCGCGCGCGCGGCCAAGCTTACAGGCCCCGCAGGTTCCGTCACGCTACATCACGTGCGCGCGGTGCACGGCTCCGATCTCAACCGCTCAGGCAAGGATCGACGCCTGCTGCTCTACGATCTTGCGGCCGCCGACTCATGGCCATTGGCCGGCGGCTACGCATCCTTCGAGACACTGGAGGATTTCGATGAGCGGATGGTCGCCGGCAATCCGACGATCGATCCTCGGATGGTCGCGGTACCGGTCCGCATCCCGCTTCCCGATCCGGTCGATCCGGATTCGATTTACACCGCTCAGCGCAACGTCGAACATCGTTATTTCGGCCTTCACGAGGAAGAGAAAATGGCGCCCTAGCATCGGCGACGTATCGACCGATACGTTACGTTGAAATCCCAAACACCATAAGCGCGAACGCATAGACCAGAGCGACCTCTTCCAGTTTCTCGAAGCGTCCTGACGCGCCCGCGTGTCCGGCTTCCATGTTTGTGCGTAAAAGCAGAAGATTTTCATCCGTCTTGAGCGCCCGCAGCTTGGCGACCCATTTTGCGGGCTCCCAATAGGTGACACGCGGGTCGGTCAACCCAGCGGTTACCATAATGTCGGGATAGGCTTGGCGCGCGACATTCGAATACGGACAATACGAGCGAATGGTGTCGTAGGCCTGCTTGTCGCTGATCGGATTGCCCCATTCCGTCCATTCAGGCGGTGTCAGCGGCAAGTCCGCGTCGCACATCGTATTCAACACATCGACGAAGGGCACTTCCGCGATTACGGCCTTGAACAACTCGGGCCGCATGTTCGCGACCGCCCCCATCAACATGCCGCCGGCGCTGCCGCCCTGGGCAACAATTCGCGCCTGCTCAGTGTATCCAGCGCCAATCAGATGCTCGGCAACGGCAATGAAGTCGAGGAAGGTGTTGCGTTTGTTTTCCAGCTTGCCATCGAAATACCACTGATAGCCGTTGTCGGTGCCGCCGCGAATATGCGCAATCGCATAAACGAAGCCGCGATCGACGAGGCTCAAACGGTTCGCGGAAAAACTGGCCGGAATCGTAAGACCGTATGACCCATACCCGTAGAGCAGGAGCGGTGCAGTGCCGTCGATCGGCGTCGACCGGGCGTGGAACAACGAAATCGGCACCTGCGTGCCATCGTGGCTTGTGGCGTAGAGCCTGTGACTGAGGTAGGCGGAGGCGTCGTGGCCACTCGGGATCTCCTGCTCCTTGCGCAGTACCCGGTCGCGCTGGTCCATATCGTAGTCGTAAATCTGCCGCGGCGTCGTCAGCGAACTGTACGAAAATCGGAGGTCCGTCGTGTCGTACTCATAGCCCCGAATGATGCCCAGGTCGTAAGCCTCCTCGTCGAACGAAACTTCATGCCGTTCACCATCGGCAAACCGCATCACGACGAGACGGGGTAAACCCTCCGATCGTTCGAGCCAAACCAAATTGTCGTGAAATATCTCCAGGGTCCTGATCAGCCGACGCGGTTCATGAGGCACCAAATCGCGCCAATTCGAACGATCGCGGGTGGAAATCGGCGTCTCCATGATCTTGTAGTCAACCGCATCATCGGCATTCGTCAGGATGAGGAAGCGATCGCCGTGATCGCTAACGTCGTAGTCGACGCCCTGCTCGCGGGCGGCAAAAAGCTGTACGGTTGAATTCGATTCGTCGGCATCGAGTAAACGGACCTCGGCGGTCAGGCCATGGTCACTTGATTTGATGACGATGAAACGCCGGCTCTCGGTTTTGCCGAGCGAAACGAAGAAACTGGGATCGGTTTCCTCATAGAGAAGCTCGTCATTCGCGACATCGTCCCCAAGCGCATGCCGATAGACACGCGATGGCCGGTGGTTTTCGTCGAGTCTTGCATAGATAAGCCACCGCCCGTCGTTTCCCCAGAGAACGCCGCCTTGCGTATCGGCGATCCGATCATCGAGGAGAACACCAGTCTCAAGATCTTTAACGTGCAGCGTGTAATATTCGGCGCCGCTCAGGTCGACGGCATAGGCAAGACGGCGGTGGTCGGGACTGTGCGCGCATCCGGCGATTCGGAAGTAGGCTTCCTCCGCTGCCATGCGCTCGGCATAGAGGAGGATCTCCTCCGATGCATCCGTTGCGCCCTGGAGGCGACAAAAAATCGGTTGTTGGCCGCCGGTCTCGTATCGCTGGTAGTAGGCATAGTCTCCGTCTCGCGCGGGAACCGTTGAATCATCCTGCTTGATACGCCCCTTCATTTCCTCAAGCAGTTGCAGCCTAAGTCCCTCGGCCGGCGTCAAAACCTCCTTCGTGTAAGCGTTTTCAGCTTTCAGGTAAGCGTCAATTTCGGCATCGAGCAGGCTCGGGTCGCGCATGACCTGCTGCCAATTGGGCGCCTTGAGCCAAGCATAGTCGTCGTCGTGCAGGTCTCCGTGTCGCTCAACCTCGGAAGGATGTTTTGCCGCAATCGGCGGTTTCGACGACATTGACTTCTCGCTCCCTTATCCAGCCAAGGCCAATGTGACGCGTTGGGCTTGGACATGGAAGCGGAACCGGCAGCGGGGCCCTACCTTCGGCGCGCACCTGGCAGTCGATGCAGGCGGCGGGAAGCAGCGGTCGACAGACTGCGACGCTGCTCAGGTGTCAGTTCTTGCGCCGTGCCGACAATCGCCGCGTGAAATGCCTCTTGTAATGCGACGGAAGCCGCCATCGCGTTTGTCAGTGCTGCCTCCAAAGCGTCTTTATCGAACGGCTCTGCACCAAACGCTGCGACGGATTCTTGTATCGTCTGATGCGTCGATTCCCAATGCGGACGCATTTCGTCGGCACGCTTTGACCACATGCTGCGCAACGCGGTGCGTGTATCCCTGTCCATGTGCCGGCCCACGCCTCGGGGGCCGAACGCGTGGGTGCGCACCCCATCGCGACCGTGAAATACCCAGTGCGAGACGAACATACCGCCGACAAGCAGATTGAGGGCGAGCGATGAAAAGAGAACGATCGCCCATTTCTTAGACATTTGCGGCATGATTTCTAGTCCTCCGTTGCGAGTTCGGGCCCGAATGTAAGCAGAGCCAATTCCTCAATGATTGGCAGTTCGTCCTCGACCGCCGTTGGCGGCAGCGGAACTGCCCCCAACGCGAGACCGAGGATGGCAGCCGAAGCGAAAATCGCCGCCGCTTGCCACTGACTCCCAAACGGCCAAATCTCAGAGCCGATTGCGGTCAGGCGTTCACGCCAGCCCAGCGCCTGTCGAGCCGCAGCGACAATGCGCGTGGCCAATGCCGGTGTGGGCTCGGGCGATTCCGCGAGATCGAGAATGCGGTCTAGGTCGCCAGCCTCGCCGCAGAGCTTCTGTGCATCCGGCGAGGTCCGCAACAACGCCAACGCCGCTTCGCGCTCCGTTGCAGGCCAGCGATCGGCATTCGAACCATAGCTGTCCAGAATTTGCTGAAATCGTTGAATGTCAATTTCCTCTATTTGCTTCGACTCTCGAGTCATCAAAGGTCCCCCATGAGATCATCGCGGAGCGGCATCAGGTGGTCCCGCAATCCGCGCCGCGCCCTCGACAAGAGCGATTCGAGCGCCTCTACGCTGACCCCCATGACCTCGGCGCTTTCAATGTTGTTGAGGCCTTGGTAGTGGGTCAGCGTCACAGCAGCGCGTTGTCGTTCAGGAAGCTTTGCGAGCGCCGCAACAACAAGCTGCGCTACCGAGCCCCGTTGCAAGATTGTCGCTTGGTCTTCAGCGGGATCCGGATGATCGGCAATATCTTCCACACCCTCCGGGCGCTTTCGCCGCACGAAGTCGATGCAGAGGTTTCGGGCGACGCGATGCAGCCAGGTTGTAAGCCGCGCAAGATCCTCCCAGCGGTGAGCATGGCGCCACAGGCGGAGGAATGTCTCCTGCGCCACATCCTCCGCCTCGGCGAAGTCACCGAGGAAACGATAGGAAAATCCGACGATGGATCGAAGATGGCGGTCGACAAGAATCCGGCAAGCCGAGGCATCGCCATTCCCGGCACGCCGCATCAATGCGGATTCGTCCTCGCTATCATGCGCGCCATCGCTGTGCGCCCGGTTCACATTGCCAGCGCTCAATCCATGCTCCGTGCTATCGACTGCTTGGCGTCGTGCTTCTGCAAAGAAAACACCGCTCCGAATGGCTGGCGCAAGAGAGGGATCGCTGCCACTGCTCATCGACAAAACACTCTTGGTATTGTGTGCAATGTAATCCGTCCGCCTGCTCGATCTGTCGGTCTTGGGGGATTGAACGGCCCCGTGTCGAATTTCCGTCGCTCAAATGAGACGATCAGCGCCGACCATCAGACGGACGTTATCGGCGAGGTCGATGTTATAATATAACACTTTGGCGGTTAAACCGGCGGGCTTGTGGGAGCGTATGCAAGATCATGAAACCGACCAAACGGTCCGCCATTGTCATGGGTATCTGTTGTTTGTTTTACGCATCCGGTTCGGCCACGGCTGCGCCCGACGTCGTTGCCAGCATCAAGCCGGTCCATTCTTTGGTATCCGCTGTCATGGCCGGTGTCGGCGAACCGCACCTGCTTATGCCGTCGGCGGGTTCGCCGCACACGTTTCAACTGAAGCCGTCAGGCGCACGGCTTCTCGAATCAGCCGACGTCATCTTCTGGATGGGGCCGGCGTTGGAAAGTTTCTTCGCGAAGGCGTTGAGAGCTATCCCCCGAAAGGCGCGGGTCACAAGCCTCTATGATGCGCCAAACGTGAGCCTGCTGACGTCGAATGACGGGCCGATCAGGCATGCCTCAGAGAAGAGCAATGAAACGCACGGGAGCGCTGTCAACCGCAACCACGCCGAAATCGACATGCATGCGTGGCTCGATCCGGAAAATGCCAGGGCTATGGCAACGCATATTGCAGCGACCCTCATCGCCCTCGACCCGCCCCACACTGGCATCTACCAAGCGAATGCCGACGCACTGGACTTGAAGCTTGCGGCGCTCGATCAAGCGTTGAGGGAGACGCTCGGCTCAATATCCGATCGACCCTACTTCGTGTATCACGACGCCTATCGGTACTTCGAGTACCGCTACGGGCTCCAGCACCAGGAGGCGATCACAGCAAACCCGCATAGACAGCCCGGCGCCGAAAGGTTGAGGCGAGTCAAAAAGCAAATCATAGAGCTCGAGAACGTCTGCATCTTCGTCGAACCACAATTCAGACCAGCGCTGGTCGCTGCGATTACCGAAGGCGCCGACGCAAAAATAGAGATCCTTGATCCATTGGGCGCAGAACTCGAGCCGGGTCCCGATCTATATTTCGCATTACTCGAAGGACTGGCAGACCATCTCGTGCGCTGCCTGACGCCATCCCCGTGAGTGTGCCATCTCGCGTCGCGCGCCGAATTCCGCGTGCACTTGCTACTCCGGAGTGGTTTGATAAGAGACGTTGTGGACTCTTCTATAGGAGTACTTCGAGGTGACCATATCGTATCGACCGTTGACGGAACACATTGGCGTCGATGTCGAAGGTGTCGATCTGGCGGCACACCTCACCGAGGATGTGCTGCACGAACTCATCGAAGCACTCTACACCCATTCGGTTGTGTTGTTTCGCGGGCAGAACCTAGAGCCGGCCGATCAAGCAAGGCTTGCGCACCGTTTCGGCCAACCGAAGATCGAGACACGCAAACAGTTCAATCTGCGCGACCACCCCGAGGTCTCGACCATTGGCAACATCGTCGACGAGGACGGGACGCCGCTAGCCTTCTTCAATCGGGGCGGTGAAGCCTGGCACAATGACGTTTCGTCCGCCTGCCATACAAACGGGGCAACAGTCCTTTACGCAGTGGAGGTACCCAGGCAGGGCGGTGACACGATGTTTTGCAGCACGGTCAATGCGTACGAGACGCTAACCGCAACGCTTAAGCAGAAGATTGACGGAGTAAGGCTGCTGTGCAGCTTTCATGCTCACAACGACCGGATCTTCGCTCGCGACCCGATGTCGCACGTCTCCCTGACGCCGGAGGAACGGGCAGCGCTGCCGGACGTCTGGCACGAGATCGTGCAAACGCATCCGGTTACCGGGCGTAAGGCACTTTTCCTCTACCGACAGCCAATCGAGGTCGAGGGGCTTGAAGCCGACGAAGTTGAGGGCGTTCTCCAACATCTCTTTGAACACACGACCCAGCCGGATCAGATCTATCGCCACCGCTGGACACCCGGCGACCTGATCATCTGGGATAATATTTCGACTTTGCACAGTGCGACGGACATTGGCCCCTACGAGAACGACCGCAGGCTGATGTTCCGTTCATTCATTTTTATGCTTCCGACGAGTCATCCGCTTGAGAACCTGGCCGAGTTCAACGCAATATTCCTGGGTCCTGAAGGCAAAGGATCCCTTGTACTGCCTTAGCGTGAAATTCCCCTCCCGCCGCTACCAATGAATTCCCCTCCCGCCGTCCGCCTAGGGTCATGCGCGGACGTTTTCTCACCTCTCGATGATGATCCGCCCATAGCCATAAGCGAACCTTGGAATTGAACGCGCGGGCTGTCTCCATCCGACTCCGAGCGGCCATTACGCTTCTTCGTCAGGAATGACAGCATGGACGTCGATTTCGACGGCAAACTCGACGCGGGCAAGCGCCGTGACGCCGACCCGCGTCGAGCAATAGTGGATGCCCTTCATCCATTTCGCGATGACGCCATAAACGGCCTCGCGATGTCGCCAGTCTGTCAAGTAGATCGTTATCTTGACGATGTGCTCCAACTTCGATCCCGCCTCCTCGAGCACCGTCTTGATATTCTGCATGGCTTGGTTCGCTTGAGCCGCGGCATCACCCGGCACCGTATTGCCCTCAAGGTCCCAGCCCACCTGACCCATCATGAAAACCTGATTGCCAGCTCGGACGGCCTGGCAGAATAGTTCACCGGCAAAATCTACCGGATAGGGTCTGATGATCGTGTGGGACATCGGTTTCTCCTTTCGACAAAATTGAATTTTTAGCACTCAGCCGAATCGTAGCGCTCCGACCGTGAACTTGCGGATGAATTATCGGCAACGAATATTGCGAACGTCCGCTATGGGTCACAAGCGGACGTTTCTCCACTTCACGATGATGATCCGCTATGCGGGGGAAATTGACATCGCGCATTATCAATGCACCGTTCCGTCCGGCTCCCTGCTCACCATCACAATGACAGCCTTTGGAAGAACCTTCCGCACGGTGGGCCCAACTAGGACACCTGTATCCCGCTTCACCTCCGCTCGCATCGACGACAGACAGGTGCCTGTTCGTCACACTGATTGATGAGGCGACCAATGGAGATATACTCCGACGGTAATGAAGGTTTCCCCTGCCGCAATTTTGATTGTCCTCGCCCTTGCCAAGCCCGCGGCGGCAGATTTTCTCGATGGAGACCGTATTTCGCGATGGTGCCTGGCTGAATTCTATCAATAGGGTATCCTATTCGCTCTCGTAGTGGCAAGATGTTGTGATGGCCGAGAATACTGCCCATCCCGTTGGCGGGATCGATTACCCTCGCACGCTTATGGAATTTGACGACTGGTTCGCTTCTGAGGCCGCCTGTGCGGATTTTCTTCGGCGTGTCCGTTGGCCTGCCGGGTTTCGGTGTCCGGCCTGCGGGGGAACCGAGGCGTGGGTGACGGCCAGGGGCCAACAGCGATGTGCGGGATGCCAACGTCAGACGTCGCCGACCGCGGGGACGATCTTCGAGGGTACGCGGAAACCGTTGCGGCTTTGGTTCCAGGCGATGTGGTATGTGACGAATCAGAAGCACGGCGTCAGTGCGCTTGGGGTTCAACGAATACTCGGCCTGGGCGGTTATCAAACGGCTTGGACATGGCTCCATAAGCTGCGCCGGGCCATGGTTCGACCGGGCAGAGAGCTTCTGAATGGCGAGGTCGAGGTCGACGAAACCTATGTGGGCGGCCGGGAGGTTGGCGTTACGGGGCGGAAAACAAACAAGAAATCGATTGTCGCGATTGCCGCCGAAATCCGGGGTCGGGGCACCGGTCGTATCCGCATGGCGCGTGTCGAGGACGCATCCGCCGAGAGCCTCATTCCTTTCGTCCAAACGGCTGTGTGCCCGGGAGCAACGATTCGAACCGATGGCTGGCGAGCCTACAACGGTCTCACGGGAGTCGGCTTCGAACACCAGCCGAAAAATATTTCCGCCAGCGGCGACCCAGCCCACATTGTCATGCCCCAAGTTCATCGGGTAGCCGGCCTCCTTGATCGGTGGTGGCTGGGTATTCACCATGGGGCTATTAGCGCCTCCCAGCTTGATTACTATCTGGACGAGTTCACGTTCCGCTTCAATCGCCGCCGATCCAAAGCTCGCGGCCTCCTGTTCTATCGACTCCTCCAGCAAGCAGTGCAACTGGAGCCCGTGCCATACAAGAAGCTCGTCGGGGGCAGACCCAGCCCTGCCCCCCAGATCTAGGCACTACGAGAGCGAATAGGATACCCTATTTCTATCAATCCAGTGAATGGTTCTGTGATGGCTACGTCGCGGGCGTCGCTGATGCAACTAAGGAACTGTGCATCCCAAGTCATGCCACCGTCGCTCAAACATCCGATATCTTTAAGATATATTTACGCGATCACCCTGAGGACAGGCATCTTAAAGCGCATTCACTCGTACGCCGCGCCTTAGCCGAAGCCTTCGCCTGCGAATAGGCCGACTTGCCGGTTTAGCTGAACATGCCCCTCACGCGACTCAGTTTCCACGCTATGCGCTGGCCGAGTCCCCTCACGCCTAGCACAGCCTAAAGCGGCCTCAGCGACTCTCTACAGGGCGTTGATGAGTCTTCCAGGGGCGAAAGTGTACCGGCCTCCCGCCAACTTCCGCTTTAGGCGGGTAAGCGGACGTCTCCCCGCCCACTTCCGCTTTAGGCGGGTAAGCGGACGTCTCCCCGCCCCAAGCCGATGGTCCGCTTGTAGCCAGAAGCGGACATAGAGGATGATCGCGGGACCGCCGTTCGTCGGAAGTCTCAGGACCGTCGCGGACCCTCGGCGCTGTAAATGCTGCTGGTGAAGGAGTTCGTAAGCCGCCCAAGTTCTGGGCCGAGCATACGGATTTCCTCGATCTTCGGCACATGCCCGCGTACATCGGCGGCGAACTCGGTGAGCGGCGGCGGCACGGGGCGATCCGTCACGTCGAGCGCGTGCAGCGCAGTCACGGCTAGCATGGCCAGCGAGGCGTCGAGGCAGCGTCCCGCTTCGCGCTCGCCCAGCCATGCCGATTGGGTCGGCGTCTTTATATCGGTCTGCCCGAAGCCGCCGCTTTCGCTGCCGGGAATAAAGGTGCGCTGGGCCGCCCGGCGCGCACGCTCAACATAACCGACCTGGATCTGGGCGAGGTAGCGCACCGGTCCCTCAACATCACCCGTGGTCAGCCAATGGGGCAGGCCCGAGACCGCACCGTCTTGCAATTTTGACGTCTGGCGCTCGCCGATAAGGCAAAGATCGGCCCAGCACGCCGCGAGTTCGTCGAGCACGGAATAGCTCATGGCGTTGTGCCACCCTGAACTGTGGAGAAGCCTGCCAAGCGGATGGTCGGCATCAGGCGGCAGGTAGATAGGATTGTCGACCGCCGCCGCGAGCGCCTCGTCGGCGGCTTTCTCCGCCTCATCGACAGCGCGGAAGACCCGCGCAAGGATCCGCGTCAACGCGCGGAAGCTGACCGGCGCGTGGTAGGTCCGCCGATCGGCGGCGGCTCCTGCGAGAAAACGATTTAGCGTCTCGGCCGCGGCGATGTCGTGGTCGCCGCCCCACAGCCGGGCGAGCTCGACGTCATAATGCTCGAGCGGTGACTGAAAGGCTTCGATCGAAAGCGCGAACGCCTTGACCGCGAGGCCAAGGCGTCGGCTCGCAGCGATGGCCGTATCGGTTAGGACCGCCGTGATACTGCCCGTTCCGTTGAGCAGCGCATTCGATTCTTTCTCTTGCAGGTCATAGTCAAGAAACAGGTCGGAAAACGTGTGCGTCATAATATGGATCTGTCCCGCACCGTCGTTGTTGTCGGCCGGCACCTCCGGCAACGGCCGCCCGTCGAGCATGGCAGCGACGGCTTGCGCCAGTTTCGGCGTGACGGCGGCATGACCTTCAACGAAGGTCGTAAGCTTGGACAACACGATGGTCCGGACGACACGTTCGGGCAACGGGTCCCCGAACAATACGGCCGAAGCGAAGGGCTTGCGCTGCGCCTGCCGGGTACGGCCCGCCTCGTCCAATTGGGTCTTGGCGGCCTGATTGAAGCCCGATGTCACGCCGTAGACGAACATCGATGGATCGCTTTCGATGAGCGCCAGATAGCTGCGGCGGCATTCGTCGATGCGCGCGAGCGCCGCCTCGCTCAACGCGACATCCTCACCTTGCCAGGCAACGCGGTACGCGGACTCAAGGTTTATGTCAGCGCGGTGTTCAAGAATAACCGTCATGGGTCAGTTCCTTCGATGTCTGCGTACGTGTGTTGGCTATGGCACAATAGTGCCATCCGCACTCTTGATCGGCCCACAAATAAATGATGACAACGCGCTCGATCTGCTGGGCCAGGGCTCGAATGTCCGCTTTGGGTCATAAGCGGACGCTTTCTCACCTAACGGTTATGGTCCGCTATCAGGGGCAAAGCGGACGTTATGATGGTTGATCCGAATTGTCCGCTTTGGGTCAGTAGCGGAGGTCTCCTATCCTCACGACGATGGTCTGTAAATAACCGCAAGCGTATGCGCATCAGGTGCCTAACCTTGCGATTCGTCCCGCAGGAAGAGCCGTGATAGGATTTTTGTAACCTCGGTCGGAAGAGGATTTTGGTGACAATTTATCGGCAGAATTGTCTCGCCGCTCCACTACCACAGCAAACAATTTGGAACGCTATGAGCGAACACAATGAAGACGCTGAGCAGCAGCACTTGGCTAAGAAAGGAACGGAGAATCTCGACGCCTATAATGAATTTTTGCAAGGGCGTGAACATTTCCGCAAGTTCACCAAAGACAATAACCGGGAGGCTGAAGAGCGGTTCGCCCGCGCAATCGAGTTAGACCCAAATTACGCGGCAGCCTATGTCGAACTATCTCGTGTTCTCGTGCAACGACGAAACTACGGGTGGAGTGAGACACCGAATGAAACCCTCGAAAATGGCTTGAATATGGCTAGAAAGGCTGTCGAGCTCGATGATACGGACGCAGAGGGATACTTCATCAAGGGCTTTGTTCATTTGTGGCGGCATGAGCATGATCTGGCTCTGGCGGATCTAGAAACCGGGCTGGCCTTGGACCCCAATCACGCAGACGGCCACATGCGGAAGGCAATCGTCTGTGGATTTTCGGGTCAGCCCGAAAGGGGTATGCGCGCGTTGCAGCATGCTACGCGCCTAAATCCGGAATCACCTTTCTGGTACCTCTTTGCCCATGGCAATGCCAGCTTTGCCATGGAGCGCAACAATGAATGCGTTGAGGCATGCCGCAAATCGATTGTGAAGAATCCAAATTTCATGCTCGCGCAGATGCTGCTGGCCGCGGTTCTGGGACAGCTCGGCCAGTTCGAAGAGGCTGGCAAGGCGCTGGGTGAATGCCGTCGGCTAAATCCGCGCTTCTCTCTCGAATGGGCACAAAACCTAATCCACTACAAAGAGAAGGCAACCCGAGACCGATTCTCCGCCGGTCTCAAAATGGCCGGTCTCACGAATTAGGAGATCGAAGGCCCGGAATGCGCGGCCATGCTGCAATGCCCGTTCCGGGTCTTTTGCAGACGTTTCGTTGCCTCACGATGATGGTCCGCTAAGTGCCAGGAGCGGACATAGGTGGCGGCAATAGCGAGAATGTTGTCAAAGCATTCCGCACGAACGGCTGAGCGTATGAGGACGAGGACGAGCTAGCGCGTATTCCGCATGGATTGACTGGGACGGGCCACTCGCTCAGCCGCCTCGTCGCAACGCTAATTCCATACTTGCTGCGCCAAACGGAGCCAGTTTTCACCGAGGATGCCGCGAATATCGGCCTCCGGGTAGCCACGCTTGATTAAGCCCTCGGTGATTTCCGGTAGTTGTTCCGGATCGGCAAAATTAGTGTCACCCCAGCTCGCGCCCATGTAGACGGCCAAGGCCATGGGATCGGAAACGTGGTCAAGACCGATACCGACATGTTGCGGGCCGACCAGTTCCGCCAAGTAGTCAAGATTACGCAATATCGTTTCCGTGTCCGTGACGTTGTCGCCAAGAAAAGTGCCGCAGCCGTTGATGCCGATCACGCCGCCCGACTTGGCGCAAGCCTTGATCTGGTCGTCCCGGATGTTGCGGTAGGTATCCCACAGAGCGAGCGGGTTGGCGTGCGTGAAGACCACCGGAGCTGGTGAAATCTCGAACACGTCCATGCTGGTGCGGTAACCCGTATGACTTACGTCGACCATCATCCCGACTCTATTCATCTCCTCCACGAGCTGAATCCCGAAACGGGTCAGTCCGCCGTCAGTACGCTCGGTGCACCCATCGCCGACCTCGTTCTTCGCATTATACGCCATCAGCATGTGGCGCACTCCGAGCTTGTAGTAGGTCGCGATCATATTGAGGTCGCTGCTGACCGGTCCCGTCCCTTGGAAATGGAAGCCTATGGCAAGCTTTCCCTCCTGCTTGGCGCGCCGGATGTCGTCGACCGATTCGACCAGGACATATTTGTCGGCATTTGCCTGAAAATAGGCGCGCTCCTTGGCGATGATTTGAATTGTATTATTCAGGCCCGTGGAGTCGACCGCCAGTGTCAACGAAACGAATGTGTAGCCGCTCGCCGCCATTCTCCGCAGCGGCTCTACTTGTTCGTCTAGGGGCAGGTAGGCCAACCATGGAAACGTCATGTCCAACACCAGGGCATCCTGGTGCAGCGCCGCCGCTTCTTCCGATATGTTCCATTCGGTCATGAGAAAATCCCTCCAACTTCAACATGGCGGCGACTGTAGTACGGGGGGAATGTTCAAGCAATTTTACATCCTTCCAGCCAAATGAGTAGGCTCAACCGGTGCCCGGCTCGAATGTCCGCGGCGGATCAGAAGCGGCCGCCATAAGCTCTCGCGCCAATGGTCCGCTCATAGCCAGAAGCGGACATTAAGGCATTTTGAATGTTCGAGCGCATTGGTGCTCTGGGTAAGGTCCGAATGTCGCGGATGGGCTGAATTAGGACTTGAGCCTAATCATTTGGCATCCATCAGGGCTTGGTATTTACCCATGATTCGATCCCATGTGCCGTCATGTATGAGCTTATTTATCGCAATATTAAGTCGTTCAAGAAGCAGCACCCCCCGCGATGATTCTCGCGAAATGAGTATGTGGAAGGTTGCCGCTGAAGAATCCGAAACCGGGACAAAGCGGATATTGTGCGGAGCAATTGGATCGCCGAATAGCTTGGTTCCTAGTACGGGCTCTATAGAAGAAACAATAATCTCACATCGTCCTTTGCCCATCATTCTCAGAATTGACTTCAGCGATCCAGAGACCGAAAAAATATCAGAATCCGACAAGCCATACTCCAGATAGTTGTAACCCCGGACTCCGCAGATTTTGTATTTTTTCAGATCACTCCGAGACCTCAGAATTAGTCCTGCAGGAAACGCATCGACCGAGTAAAACGCACCCGGAGTTGTCCGGTAAATACGTTTGGTAACGTGATAATTTTTTACCCGTTCTGAACTGAAACTCGCATTGATGACGACTTCGAAATCGCTCGGACCGGAACTTTTTCTCACCGCCTCCAAACAGCGTTTCCAGGGTATGAGACTAAGGGTGTATTCAAGTCCGATTTCCTTAAACAAATCATCAAGGATCTCAACCATCGCCCCCGTTTGTTTGTGCGCAATTTCTCCCTCGCCGTTAGGTGACAGGTATGAATAGGGAGGCCAAGGTGAAATATCGTCGCAGATTTTCACCGGGTCTTGGGCCTTTACATTGGCGCTCATTGCTGTCCACAGCATGAGGGCTAAAAACAGAACGCCTCCCACTCTCCGTAGGGCTAGCAGCCCGTTGACGAAGTCTTCCCTGGACGAAGTCGGCATGGTCTGATTCTCTGGTGTCCTGGCCTGAAGGGGGGTTCGCTGATGGCGATGGGACAGCAGAAGGATCGTCAGGGGGACTTGATGGTGAGCTGGTCGGAGATGCCGCGCTCGCCTGGTCATGTATTTTACGACCGCCTGCAGTTGGTACTGATCGAGGGCGGCTTCGACGGCTTCGCCGAGGCGGTCTGCCAGCCCTATTACGCGGCCAGGATGGGGGCGCCTTCGGTGCCACCCGGGCGCTACTTCCGTATGCACCTGGTGGGCTACTTCGAGGGTATCGACTCTGAGCGTGGGCTGGAGTGGCGCTGCTCGGATTCCCTGTCGCTACGGGAGTTCCTGCTGTTGGAGATGCGGGAACGGGTGCCGGACCATTCCTGGCTGTCACGGACCCGCGCGCGCCTGCCCCATGAAGTCCACACGGCGGTGTTTGACTGGGTCCTGGCGCTGATCGCCGAGGCGGGTCTGGTGAAGGGCGAGCGCATCGGGGTGGATGCCTCGACCATGGAGGCCAACGCGGCGCTGCGCAACATCGTGCGGAGGGACACGGGCGAGGGTTACCGGGGGATGCTGGAGCGCTTGGCCCAGGAGAGCGGTATCGAGACACCCACGGCTGAGGACCTGGCGCGTCTGGACCGCAAGCGCAAGGGCAAGAAGCTCTCGAACCAGGACTGGGTTTCCAGGAGCGACCCCGAGGCCAAGATCGCCAAGATGAAGGACGGCACCACGCACCTGGCCTACAAGCCCGAGCACGCGGTGGATCTGGACACCGGCGCGGTGGTGGCGGCGGAGCTGCACCCGGCCGACGAGGGCGATACGACAACGCTTCCCAAGACCCTGGCGGCGGCCGAGGCAAACCTCGAGGCGGTGGATGTGGCGCCGACGGCCGAAGATCCGGCCGAATGTGTGACCGATAAGGGCTACCACTCACGGTTGGTCTTGAAGGCGCTCGACGACGGCCCCTGGAAGAGCCGGATCTCCGAGCCCAAGCAGAAGGGTTTTGCGCGCTGGCACGGAGATGATGCGGCTCGCCGGGCGGTCACCAACAACCGGACCCGGCTGTTATCGGGGGTGGCCAGGGAAGCCTTCAAGCTGCGCGCCGAGATCGTCGAGCGCTCCTTTGCCCACAACCTCGATCGCGGCGGTATGCGCCGGACCTGGCTTCGGGGCCGCGAGAACGTGCACAAGCGATACCTGCTTCACGTCGCCGGCCACAACCTATCGTTGCTGATGCGCCAACTCATCGGCGCCGGCACCCCGAAGGAGGCCGTGGCGGGCGGAATTGGCGCCTTGTTCGTGCTTGTTACGCCCGCTGGAGCCGTCCTGGTCGTTCAGATCGTCCTCATCGTCTCGGAGGATGGCGAAACCGCCTTCGCCGCGATATGCTTCGCCGTGGCGTGAAACCCGGTCAATGACGCCTTTTTCAACGGGCTGATAGGACTCGCATAAAGACGACTGCCAGATTACGCCTCGACACTAAACCAGTCGGACGGTCGAATTATTACAGGAATGAATCCAGCACTTGTTACTCTATGTCCACTTTGGATCATTAGCGGACCTTAACGCCGGTCCTCAAAATGGCCCGCTCATAGCCATAAGCGGACATGGCCAGCAATCGACGTACTTGTTAAACTGGTCGCAATGCCACCGTGATAGGGAGGTGAGTATGGAATGGACCGGAGGGTGCCTGTGCGGCGCCGTGAAGTTTAGGGCACAAGGCGAGCCCTTGGACGTCGCAAGCTGCCACTGCATCAATTGTCGCAAGATGTCGGGTGCCGCGTTTGCGACATTCGTGGTGTTTCCACCAGACAAATTCGAATGGGTTCAAGGCGAGTTAGGGACCTATGCTGCCACTCCCGATCTAGTGAGGGCATTTTGTCGGGATTGTGGTAGTCCGGTCGCGTCGTGGCGGAACAGCGAACTGGACAAATGGATCATCGCTTGGGCGGGCGCATTTGACCAAGCTGACAAGTTGGAGCCACACCATCACATTTTTGCCAAGGACGAACTGCCATGGCTGCATCTTGAGGACGGTCTACAGCGTCACGAATTATTCCCGGAGAAGGTGCTCGAATCGCTTGGGCTGGACAGCACGACCCGCAACGAGCAACTCGATTAGGGTTAGGAGAACCTAGGAAGTCCGTTTTGGGTCATGAGCAGACATTCATCCGAAATCTCACGAATTTCCGCTTGCGGGTGTAAAGCGGAAATTTGGGTCGTCGGTTGGCTGTTTTAACAGCAACCAGAGTTTGCCACATTCAGAGTGTGCCACATTTCGATTCCGGTGGATTAGCCGTCCAATGCGTCATTGCGGACACAAATGTACCCAAATTGGATGAACGTCCCATTTACTCCATAATCTGCTAGGTTACCGCCATGTCGAAACTGGACATCAACGACTTCAAGGCTTCGCTCGATCAGGAGATTCCGTCCCCGGACTTGAGTGGAGCGCTTGAGGCGCTTTGGCACCAAGCCAAGGGCGATTGGAAAAAGGCCCATCAGCTCGTTCGGGCAGACGGCGACGCAGACGGAAAGTGGGTGCATGCCTACCTGCACAGAGTTCAGGGCAATGAGCCGCACGCCGGCAAATTGTATCGCCACGCTGAAAGATCAGCTCCGTCGGTGCCCTTGGAGCAGGAGTGGGAGGAGATTGTGTCCACTCTCTTGAATCGTCGTTAATGCGGTAAAGCGCAACCGGTTCCGACCACGACATGATCTGTGTGAATCGCCCGCACATCTAACAGCGATAAGGCGATGGCCAGAAATGAGGAAGCATTAGAACTTAGGCGTCGTTGGACTCGGTCCATCGGGCTTCTGCACTATTTCCACACGGCCCTTTTCTATGTGCTCAACCAGACCCGCAGCGAATTTGCGCGCATCCTCGTCGGTCGAATCTCTGCCCAGCAACCGTCTATACTTGCGGCTGTAGAACCGAATCCACTCGATGAGATCCTCCCGAAACTTCCTCATCGGGCATACTTTAGTTCAGGAACAAAAACAGAACAAGCCCCATAGATAATTCAGGATTCGCGTCAGGTGTTGGCCGAGTAATCGCACCCCCAAAACGCCAATACGGACTCAGCGACTCTCTACAGGGCGATAAGGAGTCATCGATGGGTGACGGTGCTCGAATGTCCGCTTTGGTCAAAAGCGGACATTTCACCAACTCACAATGATGGTCTGCTCATAGCCACGGCCCCGGGGCGTCGTTCCCGAGACACACCCCAGATGTTCGTCTGGATAACCTGAAACATGAGCCATTGCCTCGCGGACAGGAAGGTTTGAAGACTCTGGCATCGAAATCTGTGGAGAACTGTCTGTTAGCGCAGCCCATGGATCAGGGAAATAAGTATTGCGTGGTCGGCGGATATGCTTATGACCGCATTATCGCCGCACTACTGTATTTCGAAATGGGACAAAGAATCCGGGAAATCCCGGATTGGAAAGTGAAGGGTACCAAGTGAAACCAGAAACAAAAACCAAACTTGAAGGTGCAATTTGGGGCGCTGTGGGTGGAGCAATCGTTATAATGGTCATTGGCTTTTCGGTGGGTGGTTGGTCAACCACCGGCGGTACCCAAGAGGTGGCCGATGCGGCGGTTTTGGGGAGCCGGGCAGAGATCTGCGTCGCCCAGTACATGAACGAACCCAACTTTCAAGAAAATCTTGAGGACTTGCAGAAGGTAAGTTCTGTACAGAGATCCTTCATTATCGAAAATGGGGGTTGGGATAAGATGCCCGGGCAAGAAGAAGCCGTATTTCTTGTTAGCCGAGCCTGCGCGGAGAAGCTTGAGCTTCTTATGAATAAGTGAGAGTTCCCGGTTAATGTCGGAGCGTTGAGGCAGTCAGTAAATATGTCCGCTTTGGGTTATGAGCGGACAATCATCCGATATCTCACGAATGTCCGCTTTGGATCATATGCGGACATGGGTAAGGCATCCAAACGCCGCCTTATATTTGTCCATGAAATTAACAAGACCCCTTGATTTAATCGCAAAGATAAGCCATTTTTTGAATACCGTACAAATTTAGTACAGTTTTCGGAGTCGGTCTTTTGTTACGACTGGGTCGAATGACGGATTTTGGCGTGGTGGTGCTCTCGCAGATGGCGTTGGTTGAGGAACCGCTCTCGACCGCTTCGAGTTTGGCCGAGGCAACCGGATTACCCATGCCGAGCGTGAGCAAGGTGTTGAAGCTGCTCGCACGGGCGCAGGTCGTCACGTCCCACCGCGGCGTCAACGGCGGCTATTCGCTGGCCCGGCCCGCTGAGGAAATTACCGTTGAGCAAATCATCACGGCGCTCGAAGGGCCGGTCGCACTAACCTCATGCGTCGAGGGGACCAAAGGCAACTGTGAAGTCGAGACGCTGTGTCCCCTGAATGGACGGTGGGACAAAGTGAACGCTGCGATCCGCGGCGCGTTGGACGCGATCACGCTTGCCGAGATCGCCGAACCGACGACGAATCTTAGCTTCTTGCACCCACCTAGCAGCGGGCAACTGAGCCAAGTGACGCGGGCACGCCCGTAGATCCGTGGGGCCCCTACCCGAGTGAACCGAGTACAGCAATAAAGGCGTTTTTTTAGATGACAGCATCAAACGAGACGGCGGAACAGATCCAAACGCTGGCCGATGAAAAGTACAAATACGGCTTCGTCACGGACATCGAAACGGAAAAAGCGCCAAAAGGCCTGAACGAAGACATCATTCGCTTGATCTCGGCCAAGAAGGAAGACCCGCCGTGGCTGCTCGAGCGGCGACTGAAGGCATATAAGCATTGGCTGACAATGGCCGAACCGGAATGGGCCATGGTTAAGTTTCCGGCAATTGACTACCAGGACGCCTACTACTTCGCTGCTCCGAAGACGACAGACCGACCCAAGAGCCTGGACGAAGTCGACCCGGAGCTTTTGAAAACCTACGAGAAACTGGGGATTCCCTTGCAGGAGCAGGAAATGCTCGCCGGCGTCGCCGTCGACGCGGTCTTCGACAGCGTATCGGTCGCGACGACCTACAAGGGCAAGCTCGAAGAGCTCGGCATCATCTTCTGCTCGTTTTCGGAATCTCTACAGAAATGTCCGGAGCTGGTGCGCGAGTATATGGGCTCCGTGGTTCCCATGGCAGACAACAAGCATGCCTGTCTCAATTCGGCCGTGTTTACGGACGGATCGTTCGTCTACATCCCGCCCGGCGTGCGCTGCCCCATGGAACTATCAACCTATTTCCGCATCAACGCGGCCGAGACCGGTCAGTTCGAGCGCACCCTCATCATCGCCGATCGGGGCAGCTATGTGAGTTATCTCGAAGGCTGCACCGCGCCGATGCGCGACGAGAATCAGCTCCATGCGGCGGTTGTCGAGCTGATCGCGCTGGAGGACGCCGAGATTAAGTACTCGACGGTGCAGAACTGGTACCCCGGCGATGCGGAGGGCAAAGGCGGAATCTACAATTTTGTCACGAAACGCGGCGCATGCCGCGGCGACCGCTCGAAGATTTCGTGGACGCAGGTCGAAACCGGGTCGGCCATCACCTGGAAATACCCGAGTTGCATTCTGCAGGGCGACGATTCGGTTGGCGAGTTTTATTCGGTTGCGGTCACCAACAACATGCAACAAGCCGATACCGGAACCAAAATGATCCACATCGGCCGCAACACGACCTCACGCATCATTTCCAAAGGCATTTCGGCCGGGCGCGCCAACAACGCCTATCGCGGACTGGTTCGCATCATGCCGACGGCCGAAGGCGCGCGAAACTACACCCAGTGCGACAGCCTTTTGATCGGCGACCAGTGTGGCGCCCACACCGTTCCCTATATCGAATCGCGTAACCCCTCGGCGCGCGTCGAGCATGAGGCGACAACCAGCAAGATCAGCGACGATCAGCTCTTCTATTGCCGTCAGCGCGGACTCGACAGTGAGGAAGCGGTCTCGCTCGTGGTTAACGGGTTCTGTCGCGAGGTTTTGCAGACCTTGCCAATGGAGTTTGCGGTCGAAGCCCAGAAGCTTGTCGGAATTAGCCTCGAAGGCAGCGTTGGCTAGGAAAAGTCACGCGGAGAGAAGGACAGAGATAACGAATGCCCTTGCTTGAAATCAAAAACTTGCACGCTCGCGTCGAGGACAAAGCGATTCTCGATGGCATCGATCTCGCCATCGACGCGGGCGAAGTGCACGCAATGATGGGGCCCAACGGCTCGGGAAAGAGCACCTTGTCCTATGTGCTTTCCGGCCGCGAGGGATACGAAGTCACGGCTGGCGAAGTCCTCTATCAGGGTGCGGATCTGCTCGAGATGGAACCGGAAATTCGCGCTCGCGAAGGCGTATTTCTCGCTTTCCAATATCCCGTCGAGATCCCAGGCGTCGCCACCACCACTTTTCTCAAGTCCGCGGTAAATGCTATCCGCAAACATCGCGGCGAATCGGAACTTGACGCCATGCAGTTCGTCAAGCTGGCGCGCGAAAAGGCGGCGTCGCTCGAGATTGGTGATGACATGCTGAAGCGGGCGATCAACACCGGCTTTTCCGGTGGCGAAAAAAAGCGTGCCGAAGTTCTGCAGATGGCTCTGCTCGAGCCAAAGCTGGCGATTCTCGACGAGACTGATTCCGGCCTCGACATCGACGCCTTGAAGGTCGTTGCCAGCGGCATCAACGCGCTGCGTTCGAACGACCGGGGCATGCTTATCATTACCCATTACCAGCGTCTGCTTGACTTCATCATTCCCGATAAGGTGCACGTCCTGGCTGCTGGCCGGATCGTCAAGTCGGGCGGCAAGGAGCTTGCCCTCGAACTCGAGGAAAAGGGCTACGGCCAATTTCTCGGCGAGGCGGCCTAACCGCCGCGGGGCCGGGGGGAATGAAGATGCCGCGCAAGTCAGCTATGACCGAGCAATTTATCGAGCAGTTCGCTGCTTTCGAGGCCAGCCGGGCTGAATTGGAACCGTCGTGGCTGACGGCATTGCGAAGGAAGGGCCTCGAAGCCTTTCAGGCGACCGGCCTACCGGACCGCAAGACTGAGGCGTGGAAATATACCAACCTCAACAAACTCAAGAAAATCGGCTTCGAGCCGGCACAACAGGTCCCCGA
Organism: Alphaproteobacteria bacterium; assembly: GCA_963664465.2. Lineage (GTDB taxonomy): Bacteria > Pseudomonadota > Alphaproteobacteria > UBA8366 > CAVOAK01 > CAVOAK01. Next base: position 137,614 of record CAXXSU010000004.1, read on the forward strand.
GCTCAGCACCTTGCCGTCTTCCGTCGTCACCATCGACGGATATCTCGATGTCTTCGTTAATGGCCGATATGAGCCTGCACTCTCATCGTTCGGAACACTGCCTGACGGCATCGTCGTCGAAAGCCTGCGGGACAGCATTGCGGGCGACCCTGCTCTAGCTGAGAGACGTTTAGGCAATCTGGTGCCATCTCGCGAAACGCCGATGACATCGCTCAACATGGCGTTTGCGGAGGATGGGCTGTGTTTGCGCGTCGCCCCTGACACCAAACTCGAACAGCCCATCCATGTCGTGTCGATCGGGCACGCGCCCGACCAGCCAAGCGCTTTTCACATGCGCTCGCTGATCGAGATCGGCGCCGGGTCGAGCGCGAACATACTCGAGAGCCATATTGGCATTGGTGATGGTACTTACTTCTCTAACTCGGTCAGCGAGATCCGCCTCGATGCAGGCGCGCGGCTTGGTCACTACCGGCTGCAAAACGACAGCCGGCAGGCCTTCAATATCGGGCTAACGAATTTGGAGCTTGCGCGCGGCACCCATTATGACGGGTTCAACCTGCAAATTGGTGCGGAGATCGCGCGCAGCGAGGTTCGGGCGCGAATCGCCGCCGAAGAGATTGAGTGTCGCGTAAACGGTGCCTATCTTGCCGCCGGCACACAGCAGATCGACAGCACGACGTTCATCGACCATGCGGCCGGTGGCAGCCGGTCGCGGCAGGTCTTCAAAGGCGTGCTCAACGATCATGCGAGAGGCGTGTTCCAAGGCAAGATTCTCGTCGAGCCGCAAGCGCAAAAGACCGACGGCCACCAGCTGTGCCGCACGCTTCTACTGTCGCGTTCAGCCGAAATGGATTGTAAACCGGAGCTTGAAATCTACGCCGACGATGTCAAATGCAGCCATGGCGCTACGGTTGGAGAGCTCGATGACGAGGCGCTTTTTTACTTGCGGTCCCGTGGCATTGATCCGGCGGAAGCCCGCGACATTCTCGTCATGGCATTTCTTGCCGAAGCAACCGCAGAAATAGGCGTTCCGGCGGTTCGTGAAGCATTTGATGATGTCGTCCAGCAATGGCTGAGCGGCGCACAGGAAGCGACACCGTGAACGCACCGGAAGACTCCATGTCGAGCACGCTCGAGCCGAGCGAAGCACGCCCGCCCACATCGACGCCGTACGACGTCGATCGTATTCGTGCAGACTTCCCCATTCTCAGCCGCGAAGTGTATGGCCGCCCGCTGGTGTTCCTCGACAGCGCCGCCTCGGCACAAAAGCCGCGTGCCGTAATCCAGGCGGAGTCGAGCGTCTATGAGAACGACTACGCGAACGTCCATCGCGGGGTTCATTTCTTGAGCGAACACGCGACCGCCCGTTTCGAGGGTGCGCGTGAAAATGTGCAACGTTTCATAAATGCCGCTCACCCACACGAGATCGTCTTCACGCGAAATGCGACGGAAGCGATCAATCTGGTGGCTGCAAGCTATGGCCGCTCTATGCTGTCAGAGGGTGACGAGGTCATAATTTCGGAGCTGGAGCATCATTCCAACATCGTCCCCTGGCAATTCCTGCGCGACGAGAGGGGTATCGTTCTCAAGATTGCGCCGATCAGCGACGACGGCGAATTGTTGATGCGCGAATTCGAGAACCTCCTTACGGCTCGGACCAAGCTGGTCGCCATTAGTCATATGTCCAATGTGCTGGGAACGATCCTTCCCGCGCGTGAGATCGTCACCAAGGCGCACGCCGTTGGCGCCAAAGTACTGTTCGACGGCTGCCAGGCGGTAACGCATCTGCCAGTCGACGTTCGCGCGCTTGATTGCGACTTCTACGTATTTTCCGGGCATAAGCTCTATGGCCCGTCGGGCATCGGCGTACTTTATGGCAAAGAAGCGCTGCTCGACGCCATGCCGCCCTATCAGGGTGGCGGCGAAATGATCAGCCGGGTCACCTTTGAGAAGAGCACATGGGCGCCGCTGCCTCACAAGTTTGAGGCCGGCACGCCGGCGATTGCGCAGGCCATAGCCTTTGGTAGCGCGATCGAATACGTATCGGCGCTCGGCCTCGACAATATTGCAGAGCATGAACGCGACGTGCTGACCTATGCGACTCAGCGCCTGTCAGCGATCAAGGGTTTGAAAATATTCGGTACGGCACCGGGGAAGGCAAGCGTCCTGTCGTTCACAATGGACGGGGTTCATCCGCACGATATCGCGACCGTCGTCGATCGCGCCGGTGTCGCAATACGAGCCGGGCATCATTGTGCACTTCCCCTGATGGATCGTATGGGCGTCCCAGCTACAGCGCGCGCCTCATTCGCTCTCTACAACTCGCGAAGCGAAGTCGACGCGCTCGGCGAGGCGTTGGAGCAGGTACAGGGAATATTTGGAACATGAACGACGATCTGCGTGATCTCTACCAGGAGGTCATCCTCGACCACGGGAGGAATCCGAGAAACTTCCGGCACCCTGAGAACGCCACCTGCGCCGCCCATGGTGACAACCCGTTATGTGGCGATCAGCTGACGGTCTACATGACGGTGGACGAGAACGGGATCGTCATCGATGCCGCCTTCGAAGGACGCGGTTGTGCAATCTCGGTCGCTTCAGCATCGCTGATGACCGAACTGGTCCGCGGCAAGAGCGAAGCCGACGTACGCCGGCTTTTCGAGAGCTTCCACTTGCTTGCGACAGGCGACGAAGGCGAGATGCCGGAGGACATGTCGGACGAACTGGAACGTCTCAGCGTTTTGTCGGGCGTTCGTGAATTTCCGATGCGCGTCAAATGCGCGACGCTTGCCTGGCACACGATGAAGGCCGCCCTTGCAGGCAGCGAAAAGGTAACGACCGAATAGGTTGCATGGGAACTGAAATGGCGACGACAAAAGACGACGGAATGACGGTTCTGGACTTCATGCCGGAACGCGCACCGGCCGAAGAGGTCACGGCCGATGCCGGTTCAGCGCTTGGCGACCAGACGCTCGTCGCGTCAAAGGATGCACTAATTGAGGGGTTGAGGACGGTCTACGATCCGGAAATTCCTATCAATATCTACGATCTGGGGTTGGTCTATGAGATCGACATTGGTGATGACGGTAACGTCAAGATTGTGATGACGCTGACCGCGGCTGGTTGCCCTGTGGCAGACCTTATGCCGAAGATGATCGCCGATGCGGCCGCCGCCGTCGTCGGCGTCGGCGAAGTCGAAGTTCATCTCGTCTGGGACCCGCCGTGGCACAAGGACTTGATGTCGGAGGATGCCAAGCTAGCTCTTGGCATGTTTTAGGTTGTAAGAAGATTAGAGAGCCGGTAGAGGTAAGGAGATACCAAATGGCAACACCAATTCTTCAGCTTTCAGACGCTGCGGCGACTCACGTCAAGGCGCTAATCGACCGGGCGGAAAAGCCGGTCCTGGGTCTGCGTGTCGGCGTCCGTACTCAAGGCTGTTCCGGCTTGAGCTACTTCGTCGAGTACGCCGAGGAGCAGGATCCTCTGGAAGAAGTGGTAGAGGACAAGGGGGTCAAGATCTTCGTCGATTCCATGGCGCTGATGTATTTCATCGGCGCGGAAATGGATTATCAGGAGGACAAGTTACAGTCCGGGTTTATTTTCAACAATCCGAATGAAAAGTCCCGCTGCGGCTGCGGTGAGTCATTCAGCATTTAGACGAGCGAGATCTCGGACGCAAGATCGGCGCGATCGTCGCCGATACGATGCCGCTGGCAGAGAGTGAGCGCGCCGGCGTAATCGAGCAACGCGTCCGAACCTTACTGGAAACCTAAGCTAGCGAGGTTTGGCACCTCAGCATATTACCCCATTAGTTTGCGACGATCCTTTGACACCACCCGGTCTCAACACTACTTTGTTAACGGAGGTGCCGATGGCAGATGAAACCGATCAGGCCGATGAGGAAAGCGCGCTGGCATTAGCCGCCACCTCCGCCGCCAACGAAATTACCGTCGATGCAATCGCCGTATTGGGCACGACAACGATGAAAGTTAGTCAGGTTCTCAAACTTGGACGTGGCGCGATCGTCGAGCTCGACAAGCATGTCGGCGACCGTGTCGATATTCACGTCAATCAACAACTCATTGCCCGTGGCGAGGTCGTCGTCGTCGACGACAAACTTGGCGTGTCAATAACCGAGATCGTGCGGAAGGGCAAGAACTGAGCGACCGCAGTGTTTTCGAGCTTCGAGGTTCGTCGCTTGTATTCTGCGCCCGGGCGTCAAGCGGCATGTCCGTGATCAGGCATGCGCGAAGAAACAGGCCGGTCGGCCGGCACATTTCAAACATGACTTGCCAGATGCACAATTGCGCTGGTTCAATCGTCCGAGACCTTCGACGAGGAGAGACCATTTCGTGAGCGACGTGCAGACATTTGAGCTCGGCGACTATGACCTGCAATCGGGCGACACCCTTCCCGATGCGAAGCTCGTCTACAAGACCTACGGCAGTCTCAACGAGGATAACAGCAACGTCATTCTCTACCTGACGCGATTCGGTGGTACCCATGTCGAAAACGAGGTCTTCATCGGCAGCGACATGGCGCTCGACCCTGAACGCTATTTCATCGTCGTACCGAACATGTTTGGAAACGGCGCTTCGTCGTCGCCCAGCAATACGCCACCGCCGCTCGACCGGTCGCATTTCCCCCACACAACGATCCACGACAATGTGCGCGCCCAGCATCGCCTCGTCACCGAACGCCTGGGCATCGAACGGATTAAGTTGGTGGTCGGCTGGTCGATGGGCGGGTTGCAGACATTTCATTGGGCAGCGCTCTATCCCGATATGGTCGAGCGTATGGCGCCACTGTGCAGTGCCGCGCGATGCTCGAGACACAACTATGTATTCCTGGAGGGCATGAAGGCGGCGCTAACCGCGGACCAGAATTGGCAGGATGGGCTTTACGATGAACCGCCGATGACGGGCTTGCGGGCAATCGGCCGGGCCTGGGCAAGCTGGGCCTTATCACAGGCATTCTTTCGCGAGGAGCTTTACCGCAAGCTCGGCCATGCGACTGTCGACGATTATCTCCGTGACTATTGGGAGCCGATGTTTCTGGCCCGCGACGCCAATAACATGTTGTCGATGATCTGGACCTGGCAGCGTGCCGACATCAGCGTAAACGACCTTTACAACCGGGCGTTCGATGAGGCGCTTGGCGCGATAACCGCCAAGGCCTTTGTCATGCCGGGCGAGACCGACCTGTATTTTCAAGTCACGGACAGCCTCTACGAGGTCGAGCATATGCCGAACGCCGAGCTGCGGCCTATCCCCTCGCTCTATGGACACCTTGCCGCAGGCGACAAGGACCCGACCGATACGAAATTTATCAACGAGATGCTGAAAGAGTTGCTGACGAGCTAGGCTGGGATCGGAAGATCAACAAGCCGCTCAGGAGAATTGGGATAGTAACCGAGCAGGTAAGGATGAATACGAATACCACTGCAACGTAGCTATCCACGGCTTCTTCAAGTGCAAGGTGCGAGCGACAACAGGCAAGCAATTCCAAATGAAATCGCCTTGCGCGCAACGGTCGAGTATACCGCCGCACCATGCACCGCGCGTCGACCTTTCCGGATCAAAACGGCCGCCGCTTGTGTTATACCAACGGCACTAATTATTGACCTGAAATCGCCCAATCTCTCATTCCGATGGACATGATCGTCTCGGGCTGGTCGATTAGTTTGTTCCAGGCTTGGCAACCGGCCTCGATGATGGCGTCGTAATCTTCGAAGACGCGGTTAGAGAGCCAATTCTGGCGGAGGTATTGCCAGATGTTCTCGACCGGGTTCAGCTCGGGCGAGCGCGATGGCAGCAGGATGATGGTGAGGTTCTTGGGGACCTTGAGCTGGTCGGTGCTGTGCCACCCGGCGCGGTCCATCAGGACGACGCCATGGGCCTTGGCGGCGACGTTGCAGCTGATCTCGTCGAGATGCATCTGCATGGCGGCTGTGTTGGCGAAGGGGAGCATGAGAGCGGCACCCTTGGCTCCCACGGGACAGATTGCGCCAAAGAGGTAGGCGTTCGTGTAGCGCTGATCGGCGGGCAGGCGTGGCCTTGTTCCCTTCTTCGCCCAAATGCGCACACGCCCGTTCTTCTGTCCCAGCCTGGCCTCGTCTTGGAACCAGATCTCGACCCGCTTGGTCTTGGGCAGACCGGCTAGGTGGGCAGCGAGCGTGCGGGGGAAGTTTTTTTGAACGCCTCGATCACCCGCTGGTCCTGCTTGGGGTGCTGCGGCCGGGCGCTGATGTGGGAGAAGGACAGCGCGACGAGAAGGTCGGAGATCGCCCGCTCGCTATAGATCACGCCAAAGCGTTCTTCGATCACCCGTTTCAGGTCAACCCGCCGCCAGCGAACCACACCGTCAATCTCTGGATCGGGGCCCGTTTCGACGATCACCGACAGTTCGCCCATCTGCTCGTCGGTCAAGAGCCGGGGGCGGCCCGCACCGGGACGGTTCTTCAAGCCGTCTGCCCCTTCATCGTTGAAGCGGTGCGCCCAGTCTCTCAGCGTCTGGCGATCCATGCCGCCGACCTTAGCGGCTTCCGCTCGGCTCATGCCGTCGTAAACCGCCGCCAAGGCCAAAAGCCGGCGAACTTGGCGGGGATCGCGACTGTGCTTGGCCAAACACCGGAGCTCAATGCTGTCGTAGTCGTCCCGAAGAGCAATGCATACTGACATGGCGAATCTCCTTCGCCAGCCTTGAATCACATCCAGCCCAAAAAGGGAATCCCTTGCGAGTCAGAATTTTGCGCCGTTGGTATTATCGCGTCACGACCGAGGGCGGCGTGCCTTACTGAGAGCAAAGGCTGGCCCGGACAAGAACGGTCACAGGCCTAGCCAGTGCGTATTGTCGATGGTGACGATTCGCTAAACTAACTCCAAATTTGTTTTGCGACCCGCATGATGTTCTCGCCGAGGATGCCGCGCACTTCCTTCTCGCTATAGCCGTGTTTGAGCATCAATTCGGTCAGTTCCGGCATCTGCTCCGGTCCGATGTAGTGGATGTCGCGCCAGTCGGGTCCGATGGAATCTCCACCCGTGGCGTGCATATGCGCCGCCTGGTGCAAGTCCATCTGATTAAAGCGGCCACCGAATGAGGTCTGCCGCGCGCCGACGGCAGGATCCGCCGGGGTCGCTGGCCTGGCGTCGAACGGTTCGCGGCCCCATCCATCCGATACGTAGTCGGTGCCGATCCCAACATTCTCGGGGCCAATCAATTCCGCGACATAGTTGATGTGTTTCAGCATCCTCTCGGCCGATCCATCGTTATCGCCCATGAAGACGCCGACACCATTGATGCACATGACGCCGCCGGATTTTGCGCAGGCTTTGATTGCTTCGTCCTTGACGTTGCGCGGGATATCCCACACCGCGGCAGGGTTCGAATGCGAGAAGATGACCGGAGCGCTCGAGGCTTCAAACGTATCCATGGACGTGCGATGACCGGTGTGGGTCACGTCGACGATCATGCCGACGCGGTTCATCTCTTCGACCAGCGCTACGCCGAACCGGCTCAGGCCGTCGTCGGTGCGCTCCATGCAGCCATCACCGACGAGATTTTTCATGTTGTATGCCATCAGCATATGGCGAATGCCGAGCCGGTGGTATATCTCGATCATTTTGACATCGCCCTCGGCGGGGTTGGTGCCCTGGAAGTGGAAGACGATCGCGAGCTTGCCTTCCTTCTTGGCTCGCGCGATATCGGCAAACTTGTCGACCAGCACGTAGGTGTCGGGATTCGCCAAGAAGTAGGCACGCTGGATGGCAATCGACTTGATCGTGTCGGCCATTCCGGACCAATCGGACGAGATGGTGAGCGATGCGAGCGTGTAGCCGTGTGCGGCCGATCGGGTAAGTACGTGCTCTTGGGAGTCTGGTCCGCCCCGTGACCCCCAAGGAACGGTCATATCCCAGACGTGGGCGTCGCTTAAAAGCGCAGTCGCTTCCTCGGAAACATTCCAATCGGCCATATTCCCCTCCCCTAGTTAGTTGCCCGCTGTGCGACCTAATGCGCCGCACCAGGCATTTGTACCTCAAGACTAGCGCGCTAGTCCTAAATTTGACCAGTCAAGCTAGCGTCGCGTGACGCATCTCAGCCGTTCTCCACTTCACCGAGAACACTCTCCATGAACGACAAGGATTCCTCGGCGAAGCGCCACATGTTCTCTTGCCTGTCCGGGAGTCCTGTTTCCAGGGTCATGGATCGCTCCAGAGGACCGACCATGGCAGCGCACGAGTGTCCGGGCGCGTCGCCGTAGCGGTTTCCGGTCGGCCCGCTGGCACCGGTCTCACAAAATCCCCAGGTGGCCCCAAGCCGCTCCCGTATGGACCGCGCCACGATCAAGGCATAATCCTCGGTTGCAGCGCGCATGGTGATGACGTCCTCGGGCAAGTCGAGCAGACCGGCCCGCGCCGCGCGGGTATAGATGACGCCACCGCCAAGAAAATACGCCGAAGCCCCTGGCACAGCCAACAAGGCCGCTGAGATCAAGCCACCGGCCGACGATTCCGCAACGGCAATTGTATCTGCCCGGCTCTTGAGGTGGCTACCCAGGGTCGCGGCGAGCGAGATCAATCTGTCCATGTCAGGTCAATCCGGTGTGCGTGGCATCTGTGATGAAAACACAATCCGCTATCGTACTGCTTTCGCCTTTGTCAAAGACGAATTGTCGAAGTGCTCCATCCCACCGAGGAAGTCAACCGCACGACCAAGTAGCAGACCGACGGCAATACCACCATCGGCGCCGCAACAACTCAAACGTCTATCGGACTTTGATCCAGCCTACATTTCAATTGAATTGACACGATCCTATTTTTTATATAACACTTTGGTTATGGAACTAATTAGTTATACACAAAGCCAACCCAACCTTGATGCGCTATTTGCGGCGCTCGCTGACTCCACACGGCGGGCGATACTTTTGCGTTTGGCAGATGGCCAAGCCTCGGTAAACGAGATCGCGGCTCCATTTGAAATAAGCCAACCGGCCGTATCAAAGCATTTGAAGGTGCTTGAGCGGGCGGGCCTGATCGAGAGAGACGTCGACGAACAACGCCGCCCGGCACGGTTGAAGGCCGAAGAGATGGCAGCCGCCGTCGATTGGCTCACAAATTTTAGCGAATTTTGGGGTGCAAGCTTTGACCAACTTGACGACCTCCTTGTCGGCATGAAGCAAGCAAAAAAGAGTCGGAGGAAAAAATGACCGAATCACCGGAATTCATACTGGACCGACTTTTCGATGCGCCCCGCGAAATGGTTTGGAGGGCTTGGACTGATCCTGAGCTGCTCTCGCACTGGTATGGCCCCCGGGTAGAAACGATCATCCACAAATTTGACCTAATGCCCGGCGGAGTGTGGCTCAACGAGATGAAATTCGGCGACAAATCCGATCTCAGCAAAGCCGTTTTCCAAGAAGTCGTGCCGGAAGAAAAGCTCGTTTGGCAGCAGTCTTCTACGGATTCGGATTGGAACATTATCTCAAATCCGATGATGGAGGACTGGCCTCGTGTGATGTTGACGATCGTCACATTTGAGGACAGCGGTTCGAAGACGAATGTCCGATTGACATGGATACCTTTTGAAGCGACCGACGCCGAGATCGCCTGTTTTGCCGGCGCCGTCGCCAACATGGGCAAGGGATGGGAAGGCGGATTCGCAATTATGGATGAGATGTTTGCTGAGATGCAGGCAGAAAGTTCTTAGGGGCAAGCAATGAACGACAAAACCGCTGGCGGCGTTCACTGGAGTTTCTGGGTGGTCGGCATAGCCGCGCTGATCTGGAATGGATTGGGCGTGATAAATTTCTTTGCGCAGATGGACCCAGATGTGCTCGCTTCATATCGCGAATCCGAGCGCGCGACCGTGGAAGGCCGGCCCCTATGGGCGACCGGAGCATTTGTGCTAGCCGTGTTCGGCGGCGCGCTCGGCTGCCTCCTGCTTCTGCTCAGGAACTCGGCTGCATACTATTTGTTCATCGCGTCGCTACTTGGCGTGATTGGCACAATGACCCATGCCCTTGGCCTCGGTATCGACCTCGGTCTCGGCGAGATTTTGGGGATTGTTCTGATGCCGCTGGCGGTTGCAGCGTTCTTGATCTGGTATTCGAAGCAAGCCAAGAACAAGGGTTGGCTCGGCTAGCGGCCATATCTGAAAACACGCCCGGCAGCTTTATATGGCCCCGGGCCTTTCCGTTTTATCAGCGGACACCTTGCGGAGGGCCGCTTCTGGCCATGCGCGGACGATCATCGTGAGGTAGGGATACGTTCGCTGATGACCCAAAGCGGACCTTCGGTTTAGACGCACCCGCCTCAAGTTTCGACCTCATTAGCTATCCTGCTTTCACGGTAAGCCATATAGGACACGCTCGAAATGATCATGGCGCCGCCGGCCCAGGTGAAAACGCCGGGGACCTCGGCGAAGAAGATGTAGCCGATGGCCGCCGCCCAGATCAGCTGCAGGAAGAACATCGGCGAGACGACGCTAGTCTCGACCTCCTTGAGTGCCTGGGTGAAGGCGAATGTCGACAGGGTGCCGACGATACCCATGGCGGCGAGCCACAGAAGCTGGCGCCCGTCCGGCCACTGCCAGACGAACAACGCGGGCACCAATGCCAGCGGCACGCGCAGCATTACGGAAAAGAAGGTGATCGTGACGACGGAATCGGTTCGGGTCAGCACCTTGATGATGAGGATTATGATCGCGAACAGCAGCGACCCGGCGATGACCAGCAACGCACCGGTGTCCACCGCTACTATCCCGGGGCGCAAGATGACGAAGACCCCGGCGAAGCCGAACAGAATGGCCACCCATTTGGCCGTTCCCACCCGCTCTTTGAAAAGGACCATGGCCAGCAGGATCGTGAAGATGGGCATCGTGAAATTGAGCGCCGTGACGGTGGCCAAGGGCGTGACGCTCAAGGCGTAGAACACGGCCAATGTGCCCACTACGCTAAGGACGCCGCGAACGACGTAGAGCCCGAACTTCTCGGTGCGAAGCGGGCGGAGCCCGTAGCGAATGAGCCACGGCAACATCGCGAGCAGCCCGAAGAACGCGGCAAAGAAGGCGATTTGGAACGGATGCAAGTCCGCCGAGAGATGCCGCACGACGCCCATGCCCGAGGCCCAGGCGATGGTGGACAGGAGCGCGAGACCCATGCCGCGCATGGTGCTCGTCAATCCGAAAACGCGTGCTCGGACAGGTGGCGCCAAAGCGGTTTCCTTCCCGTGTTCCATGCGACTATAATTGATTGTGGGGGAGACGTGAAACGCTGGCCACAAATTGCGCTATGCACGCCCTACCCTAGATCGGGAAGCTTCGTCGATCACTCCTGTCCCGCGTGGGTCGTGAGTCGATCTCGCGTTAGAAGTAGCGCAAATACTCGCGCTTTTCCCAGTCCGTGATGTGCTCGTGGAAGCGGTCCCACTCGTTATGCTTATAGCGGCTGAAAGAGTCATGCATCGTCGGACCGAGCACCGATTTCGCCAACTCGTCAACGTCGAACGCCTGAACCGCTTCCAGCAGGTTTGTCGGCAGCCGCGCTATTCCTGCTTCGTCGAGCTCGGCTTGCGGAATGTCGTAAAGCGACTTGTTCGTCGGCGGACCCGGATCGAGCTTTTGCGTCATGCCTTCGAGTGCCGACGCCGAGCTCATGCCAAGCGCGAGGTAGGCGTTGACGCACATGTCGACGGCTCGGTTCTCGATGGCTTTGCGGCTCTGTGGCAGGCGGAGCATCGAGGAGCGGTTGTTGTCGCCGTAGCTGATGTGGGTCGGCGCCCAGGTTACGGTGCCACCCTCAAACGCGCTCGCCACGCCGATCAGGCCCTTGTAGGAATTGACAGTAGAACAGGCGATTGCCGTCAAGGCTGCGCCATGCTTCATCAGGCCGGCGACGGCGTTGTAGGCCGCGTCGCCCCAGGGACCGTTCATTTCTCCGAACACGTTGACGTCAGGCTCGCTGGTTGCCCGCGCGCTCAGATTGATATGCGCGCCTGAGCGCCAGTCGCCTTGCGTCGGCTTCGGCATATAGGTCACAAAATGGCCATTCCGCTTCGCCACTTCCTTCAAAAGGATACGCAGGAAGGTCATTCGATCGGCCATGGTCAGCACGTCGGCGTAGTCGAAATCCAGCTCGAACTGCGAATAGGCGCCTTCGGCGACGACGTCCTTCAATCCCCATCCGAGATCGCCCAACGTGTCGATCAACTGGCCAAGGAACGGCATTGAATCGATCGAAAATTCGGCGTCGTAGCCAAATGCCTGGCGCAACGGGCGCATCGCCCCGGGATTGATCGGATCGTCGTCGAACGCCTTGACGAAGTTTCCGTCGTCGTCATAGCGCATGACGATAAATTCCGGCTCCATCCCGGCATAGAACGCATAGCCCGCGTCCGCCGAGGCTTTGATCTGTCGTTTGAGCGCGAGCCGCGGGCACACGTTGTAGGGCGCGCCTTCCAAATACAGATCGGCAAACATCCAGGCGCAGGATTTATCCCAGGGGCAGATAACCAGGCTGTCGAGATCAGGGACCGGAATCTGGTCAGGATCCGCCGGCCCCAGTTCCGGCACCATCGAGACCGAATGGACCGCAAACTGCGGACCTCGGCCCATGCACACTGCCTCGAATTCCGCGATTGGCACCGGTTTGGTCTTGGGCAACCCGAGAAGATCGATCCAGCAGGACAGGACATATTTGACACCGGCCTCTTCGAGATGGGCCCGCGCGTCGGAAATCCGGTCTTTGTCTGCGAATGCGTCCGAGATCGACGTATGATAAACGGCGCTCATGATCTCCCCTTTATATGCTTGGCGCTGAACTCGTCAGCCGCACCGTATGATATTTCTCAACGGCCACCGGCAACAAGCAAAACCACACGCGATCACGACGCGGGGCGTTGGCGGTTGTGCCGCTCCTGCGATCTGACAGGCTTTGTCGCCGGTACATAGCGACGCCAAATTTAGCTACAAACGCCAACAAATTCCAGCAGCGGAGAAGTGAAAGCGATGACCCGCAATGAAGAACGGGCAATCGAGTGGGACTGCCAGAGGGTGCTGCGTCAGTATTACCACCATGTGGATCAACGGCAGTATGACGAAGCGGTGCAGTTGTTCACGACCGACGTCCATTGGCTGATCATGGGACTAGATCTGCACGGCCGCGAGGCGGTGCGCGGTGCATTCGGCGGCCTTGACGAATCGACCATTCGCCACGCGCTGACCAATACCGTCGTTACCGTGATCGATGAGGACCATGCGGAGGCGCGGTCCTACCTTGGGATCTACGTCGAGAAGGGATTTCCGACCGACGGACCGATCCCGTTCGAGGGGCCTGACCGACTGAGCACGAGTCTCGCCAAAATGAGACGCACCGACGACGAGGGCTGGCTCATCGCGGAGCGCGGGTCCGAGCCGGCCTTCGTACGCGAGCGCGCGTAAGGCAGGTTACAGGGCGATCGTGCCTTCCATGTAATGCACAGCCCGGCCGGAAATCTTCACCCGCTCGCCTTGATGCTCACAGAAGATTTCACCGCCACGGGGTGAGATCTGGCGCGCGTGAAGCGTTGTTTTGCCAAGTTTCTCGGCCCAATAGGGCGCCAGCGTGCAATGCGCCGAGCCGGTAACCGGATCCTCGGGAATGCCAGATTGCGGCGCGAAAAACCGTGAAACGAAGTCGCAATCCTCGCCGGGCGCGGTGGCGATCAGGCCGCGGCAATCGAGCGTCGCCACTTTTGCCATGTCGGGTACGAGTTCCCTCACCTCCTTGGCGCTGGCGAATACGGCCATGGCGTCCGTTGCAGCGAGAATCTCAAGCGGCGTCGCGCCGAGCGCACCGGCGACATCGCCCAGACCGTCGCGCGGCTGCCCCGCCAATGTCGGAAAGTCCATCACCAGTAAATCGCCATCGCGCGTGACAGTCAGGATATCTCCGCCCATGGTGTGAAAGCGGACGGTGTCACGCGATGGGTCGAGCTTGGTAAACAAGAGAAAGGCCGTGGCCAGCGTCGGGTGGCCGGCCAGCGCGATCTCCGTCATCGGCGTGAACCAGCGAATCTCGAAGTCGCCGCCGCGCGGCACGAAGAACGCCGTTTCCGCGAGATTGTTCTCCGCCGCGATCGACTGCATAACGTCCTCACCAAGCCACGCCTCGAGCGGACAGACCGCCGCGGGATTGCCGCCGAACACGCGGTCGGTGAAGGCGTCGATTTGATAGATCGGGATGCGCTGTGTCATGCCTGACCCCACGTCATGCGGCATCTGCCGCTTCATGCACCTGCCGCCAGAGCGTCGTGCAGAGGAGCAGGAAAACGATAATTGCGCTGGCAGCGGCAGCTACGGGAATGACCGCCTCAGACATCACGAGCGACTTCCGTCAGCATAAATGTTTCATGAAACGCTGAGGATACTATGGTCTAGGTAGATCGCCTAGCTACCACCATTTGCTACACGGGCATGCGCGGCTTGCGCCGTATTCACTTACTACGCCTCGTAAACCACCGGGTACATCTCGCTGTCGAGCAGATCGCCCGGCTTCAGTGCTGGGTTATAGAGCCACTCGTTGGTCGCCGGCTCGTAATAGCGGGCGTCCTCGCCGGTATAGCGAATAGCGTAGGCGCGTCGCCACTGCTCGGCTGAGGTGTTTGCCGTCGCGCCGTGCACGGTCATGGCGTGGAAGGCGAATAGGTCACCCGGCTGCATGTCCCATGAGACAATGTCGTGCTGGTCACGCTCGGCCTCGAAATCGGGCATCGGGTCGTATCTCTCGCCCTTCGCTCCCTTGGCAAACACCACGCCACCGTGGAAGTCCGGCTGAAACGGCTTGTAACGGCGGTTCCATTTGTGCGAGCCCCGGATGAATTCAAGAGCCCCATTCTCCTTTGCGATCGGATCAAGCGCCACCCACGTCGTCAGAACCTGCCAGCCCTTGAGTGGCCAATAGGGCAGATCGTTATGCCAAGCGGTGCGGGTGCCCGTGTCCGGCGCCTTGGAAAATACCTGGTCCATGAAGAGGTTTATTTTGCTGCTACCTAACAGCTCAGCGGCAATTCGCGGCGCTGGAGAGTCGCTGCAGAAGCGGGCGAAATCCGGGTCGGAGCGCCAGAGCAGGCGTCGCTTAAAGAACTCCTCGCTGCGCTCAAGTTCCCGCGCCACCGCCGTGCGCAGACATTCCTGCCATGCGTCGTCGATCGCACCGCGCAGCAGCACCGCACCGTCGCGCTCGAACGCGGCGATGTCTTCTTTGCTGACGATACTTGCTTCGGCCCCGGACATGATCCCCTCGCTCCGTCTCTACGCCGACTTCAATTCCTTGACCCGGCGATGGACTTCCTTCCGGCGCTCTTCCCAGGCTAACGGCAATGATTCCATAACGATCTTGCGGACATTGCGCCCGAATATCTTGCGGAACTTGGCGTCATCCTCGTCGCTGCCGTTCTGGGGCAGGTCGACGATGACGTCGCAGGAGATCGTGTGGATCAGCCCGTCGTCCTGCGTCTTCACTCGCGGCGGGCTCTTGCCCTTTTTCACGTCGTTGATGGAGCGGCGGATGAGTTGCCGAAGCATGGCGACGCCGGTATCCGTATAACCCAGATGCTCGAGCTTGCGCTTGGCGACCGGACCCTGCGCGACAAGCGCCTCATAGTCGCCCGGATGCCTTTGTCCCTCTTCATAGCTGCGCTCGTATTTGGTTTGTCCCATATAATCAATCATGTTGTATCCACACTTCTTTGGATCGCCACGTCCCTTCGCATCCAGTTCGTCGTTATAGTGCCGCCATGCACAAATTTTACAGTGTGTATCGTCGACTGGCACTGTCCACGTCGTGATCGCGGCTCTTGGAAAAAATTTCTCACGATCTGGATCTTGGTAAATATCAGCTGGTTGTGAAAAATTTGGCACAAACAACTCGTTCAATCGAACCCATACGTAGTTTTCCCAACGGCGCGTGTTGGTCACAAACATTCCCGTATTGTCCGGCAATTTTGTCCATTCCGCCTGCGAAATGGCGCCCCACGATGCATAGAATTGTGGACCGGTCATGCGCGTGTGCAGGAACACGCTGTGAAACGGGTCCATGGGCTGTTCCTGAACCTGCAGCCAGTTGCAGTCCATGTCGATCTCGTAGGGAACGGTCAGATTGTCTTCGACCTCCATCGTGTCGTAGATGGGAAATTCGGGCTTCTCCTCAGGTGGGCCCATATAGGCAAAAACCAGGCCCTTGTACTCGAGCGCCGGGTATGCGCCGTGGTGCAGGCTATGTTTGATCGGGCTGTCGTCGGGCTCGCCTGGTGTCTCGAGGATGCGGCCATCGACGTCGAACAGCCAGCCGTGATAGCAGCAGCGGATACCGTGCTCGGCGATCACGCCATATTCCAGGGATGTACGGCGGTGGCTGCATTGCCGGTGCAACAGCCCGACGTTGCCTGACAAGTCACGGAAGGCGACCAGATTTTCACCCATGATGCGGATCGCCAGCGGCAGATCGGTCAATCGATCCGACATGCAGACCGGATGCCAGAAGCGCCTGAGATACTCGCCGCCCGGCGTTCCTGGCCCGACATGCGTCAGGTCGGGATCGTCGCCGGAATCACCGGCCCGGTGGTACCCGTTATAGGCCGAAGTAAGTTGTTCCTTTGCGGTGTTGACTGCCATCGTATCCTCCCTGTTTTCGCCCGTCCCAGCGTTACTCCCACCTACATCAGGGCGTCAATCAACTTGTTCTGAAAATGGTGAACCAGGTTCTCCCAGTAGGGTGAAAACTGTACCTGATCGGCCACCGGCGAGAGGCGGGCAACCTGCTGCGTCTGCATAAGATCGTAATCCTCGTTGCGAACCCCGTCCAATCCTTCGATCGTCCGCGACTTGCCGAACCAGCGGTCGACGCACTTTTCGCGCGCCTCGGCATACTCGGGCGAGGTGGCGGCATCGCCGACGAAGAACCAGGCCATTTTGGCTTCGGTCCGGTCGGGCGCAATCGGCGTGTAAATAACCGGTGCAAAATGATCGGGCGGCATTGTCATTGTCGTGTTGGGAAAGACGTGGGTCGACAGCCCGCGGCGCTTATCCTCCGGCGGCCCCGGAATTAACGGAAATACGGTCTTCCGTCTGCGTCGATTGGCTGCCGGCGTAATGTTTGCCATATAGCAGTCGCTGGTATGATCTTCGTATGTCAGCTTGTCGTCCTTGAAGAAATCCTTCATCTCGAAGAATTTTCCGTGCAGATAAGCGGCGTGATAATTCTCCCAGTTGTCCGGCAGCAATTTCCAATTGCTCTTTATTTCGACGGACATCGTATAGCCCGCGCGCAAAGAGTCGAGATCGTAGTCGCTATAGAGCTCGCTAAGTGGGCCCAGATACTCCTCAAGCGGCGGAGCCTCGCCGGAGAGATTGACGAACACAAACTGATGCCAAACGCCGGTTCGCACAGGAACCAACCCGTTTTTCGAGGTATCCAGCGTGCCGATCGGCTTGGACGTCGGACCGTTGAAGAAGGGCGCCGCCTTCAGGTTGCCATCGAGCCCATAGGTCCAGTGATGGTAAGGACACTGGAGCTCGGTCAGGCCGCTCTTGGGTTCACGCAGCACGATCGTGGCGCGGTGGCGGCAGACATTATGGAACGATCTGACGGTACCGTCCCCGTCGCGCAGCAAGATCAGCGGAAGTCCGGCGACCATCACGGGCCTCGCATCGCCAGGCTCAGGAACTTCGTGGGCAAATCCAACACAAGTCCAAGTCCGTGCGAACAGACGTTGCTGTTCAAGTTCGAAAAACTCCTGACCTGTGTAGGCAACACTTGGGAGACCCCGCGCCTCGGCAATTGGCCGCCTCACAGCCGCGATCGCGTCATTTCCAAGTATCTCTTCAATCGTCCGTGTCACAACGCAGCTCCTTCCGCTGATAGCGCCGCCGATGCCTTAACCGACGCGATCGATTGCACCCGTCGCGTCATGACGCACGTTTGAGCCGTGTTCTAGGTGCTTTCTTTGGGGTCAATTTTCGGGCCATGTACTGGTACATATCCCAAACGGTACCTTCGAGATCGGCTGGTCCCAAGCGGTTTGGCTGTACGTAACGCGACTTCAATCCACGTCGCATCCGTTCGAGCTGTTCGCGGTCTTCGTCCATTGTCCCGCCGCGGGTTTTAAGCCTTAACGCGAGCTGTCGCGCAGAAGGCGGTTCATACGATGACAGAACGCAACGGTTGACCAACGCGTCAACACCGCGAGGCCGCAAGCACAGCGAGCTGCAACCGTTTAGCGTTATCGCCGCGGCATGTGAGGGAAACACCCAGAAGTAAATGCTGAAACGTCTCTCCTCCGGCGTCATGTCGGGATGGTAAGGCTCGATTGGGGGCGTCTTGCGTGAATAGCCCGCCTTGTAACCGGTATACCCCTCGCCCGGTGGAATCTTCTCGCAGAGCCGTGTCGGCGTAACGTCGTAAAGGGTTTTGCTGTGTACAGTGTTCAGGTGATAACCCTCCATGTAGTTCTCGGCCAGGCACTTCCAGTTGGTCGGCCACACCTCGTCCAACACACTGTGCACAGCCATGTCTTCAGGATGCCGGTTCTCCAGATATGGCTCGAGCCCCTTGAGACGGGGGGCGAGCGGCTTGGCTTTGCCATCCAGGTTGACATAGAGGAAACCGTGCCAGACTTCGGTCTTGAACTCCGGCAGCCGGCAGCCTTTGACATCAAAGCCCTTGACCTGGTCCATGTAGGGCGCGCGCAGGAGCTGGCCGTCGTTGGCGTAGGTCCAGGCGTGGTAGGGACAGACGAAATTCTTAGCCGTGCCCTTGCCCTCGAGGATCACCGAGGAGCGGTGGCGGCAGACGTTTGACAGCACGCGTACCTTCTTGTCCTGGCTACGCACGACAATCAGCGGCTCGTCGATCAGCTCGGTCGTGAAATAGTCGCCGGGGTTGGGAATTTCAGCGACCAGGCCGAGGCAGACCCATTCCTTACGGAAGATCTCTTCCTGTTCGAGCTCGAGATACTCCTCGGACGTGTAAAAACCGGTCGGAAGCGACCGAGCCTGGCTGGCGTCGCGATCCCTGATCTCGGCCAGTGCCTCAAGCACCTCTCTCACCGCAGGGGGGCTCACAGTCTTTGGTCCATTGATCAAAATACATCTCCTACTTTTCGCGGGCGCGACACCCGCACAACAAAGAATATCAAAAGTCCGAAGATCCTAGTGCGGGACAAGCAAGCGTAAGAATCAAACATTCAGTTTATGTTTCGTATGGTATGAGACCAGATACGTTACATAAACTGAGAAGTTTACACAGAGATTCTTAGATTTACTAAAGAGTGCCTCCGATAATGCACGGTTGCCTTCGCTTAACGAACTCCGCGCCTTCGAGGCTGCGGCGAGGAGCCGTGTTCGTGGATCATTTTGGTTCGCCAGTACTAAGCTTAGCAGCCCGTTGACGAAGTCTTCCCTGGACGAAGTCGGCATGGTCTGATTCTCTGGTGTCCTGGCCTGAAGGGGGGTTCGCTGATGGCGATGGGACAGCAGAAGGATCGTCAGGGGGACTTGATGGTGAGCTGGTCGGAGATGCCGCGCTCGCCTGGTCATGTATTTTACGACCGCCTGCAGTTGGTACTGATCGAGGGCGGCTTCGACGGCTTCGCCGAGGCGGTCTGCCAGCCCTATTACGCGGCCAGGATGGGGGCGCCTTCGGTGCCACCCGGGCGCTACTTCCGTATGCACCTGGTGGGCTACTTCGAGGGTATCGACTCTGAGCGTGGGCTGGAGTGGCGCTGCTCGGATTCCCTGTCGCTACGGGAGTTCCTGCTGTTGGAGATGCGGGAACGGGTGCCGGACCATTCCTGGCTGTCACGGACCCGCGCGCGCCTGCCCCATGAAGTCCACACGGCGGTGTTTGACTGGGTCCTGGCGCTGATCGCCGAGGCGGGTCTGGTGAAGGGCGAGCGCATCGGGGTGGATGCCTCGACCATGGAGGCCAACGCGGCGCTGCGCAACATCGTGCGGAGGGACACGGGCGAGGGTTACCGGGGGATGCTGGAGCGCTTGGCCCAGGAGAGCGGTATCGAGACACCCACGGCTGAGGACCTGGCGCGTCTGGACCGCAAGCGCAAGGGCAAGAAGCTCTCGAACCAGGACTGGGTTTCCAGGAGCGACCCCGAGGCCAAGATCGCCAAGATGAAGGACGGCACCACGCACCTGGCCTACAAGCCCGAGCACGCGGTGGATCTGGACACCGGCGCGGTGGTGGCGGCGGAGCTGCACCCGGCCGACGAGGGCGATACGACAACGCTTCCCAAGACCCTGGCGGCGGCCGAGGCAAACCTCGAGGCGGTGGATGTGGCGCCGACGGCCGAAGATCCGGCCGAATGTGTGACCGATAAGGGCTACCACTCACGGTTGGTCTTGAAGGCGCTCGACGACGGCCCCTGGAAGAGCCGGATCTCCGAGCCCAAGCAGAAGGGTTTTGCGCGCTGGCACGGAGATGATGCGGCTCGCCGGGCGGTCACCAACAACCGGACCCGGCTGTTATCGGGGGTGGCCAGGGAAGCCTTCAAGCTGCGCGCCGAGATCGTCGAGCGCTCCTTTGCCCACAACCTCGATCGCGGCGGTATGCGCCGGACCTGGCTTCGGGGCCGCGAGAACGTGCACAAGCGATACCTGCTTCACGTCGCCGGCCACAACCTATCGTTGCTGATGCGCCAACTCATCGGCGCCGGCACCCCGAAGGAGGCCGTGGCGGGCGGAATTGGCGCCTTGTTCGTGCTTGTTACGCCCGCTGGAGCCGTCCTGGTCGTTCAGATCGTCCTCATCGTCTCGGAGGATGGCGAAACCGCCTTCGCCGCGATATGCTTCGCCGTGGCGTGAAACCCGGTCAATGACGCCTTTTTCAACGGGCTGCTAGACAATTAGCCCGGCGAAGGGCCGGAAGCCTCTGATTCTATTAAATCTCGCGGCCCAGCAGGTTCTCTTCAAATGGGAAGGTATCGAGCCACTCGATACCGGTCTCCGTCACCAGCACCTGAGTTTCAAGCTTGACGCCTTCAGGCCCGCCGACCTCGCCCATATAGCTCTCAACCGCTAGCACCATGCCCGCTTCGATAACACCGTCGACATCGAGCTCTTGCAGTTTCTTCAACGGATAAATATTCGGCCACTCGTCGCACATACCAACGCCGTGGGCGACGAACCCATAAGCCTGCGGCACATAGATATCCGGCGCCTTGTAGGCCTTCTCCGCGAGTTCCTGAAACCCGACGCCCGGCTTGATGAGCGCCATGTTGTGGTGCACTTCCTCATAGGCCAATCCGTAAAGCCTGCGCTGATTGTCGCTCGGCCGGCCGGGCTCGCAGAAGAATGTGCGGGAGAAGTCGGTGCAATAGCCGAACGCGCCGACAACATCGGTGTCGAAGGCCACCAACTCACCGGCCCGCACCATGCGGTCGGAGGCTTCCTGAAGCCAGGGGTTGGTGCGTCCTCCCGAGGTCAGGAGACGGCATTCCAGCCACTCCCCGCCCATGGCGATGTTGGCGTGGGCCATCAGCGCCCACAACTCATTCTCGGTCACGCCCGGCTCCAGCGCCTCGCGAATGCGTGCCGCGCCCACCTCGCAGACGGCGATCGAGATCGACATGCAGTCGATCTCTTCCTTGGACTTGATCGAGCGGGCGTATTCCATTCCTTCCTGGCCATCGAGTACGTCTATGTCGCGCGCGGCCAGCGCCAGTGTCTGGGCCGGCTCGCAGCGGTCGAGCGCAAGCCGGCGATTGCCGCCGCCATGGGTCGCCAATAGATCGGCGATCTCATCGGCCCACTTCGCAACATGCGCGGCCGCATTGTCGCCCACTTCCGCTCCACGGCAGTTAATCGGGGGCCGCAACTCGTCGATCGTTTCGAGCTCCGCTGCCCCATGCGCGAAATTCGGGCTGTCGAACAGAACGACCGGCCCTTCCGCCGGGATGAAGCAACACTGCCCGATCAGGTAATGCATTCGAAAGACCGGCATGTTGGTAGCGCCGGTGGCGTAACGCACATTCACCGGGTCAAAGAGTAAGGCGGCGGCGACATCCTGATTTTTTAGCTGCTGGCGGACGCGGTTCAGGCGATAGCTGCGCATTGCACGCATATCCATCATCGGCCAGGAATCCTGAATGCTCCGGTCGGGCATGCGCCGCGCAACGGTGACAGGCAGCGGTATATTTTTCGCGGGTGACTTTCTATTTGGCATTATGCGACCCTCGATTTGATCCACATACGTCTCCAAGCCTTCCCTGACCAGGCACCTTCCCCCGCCCAGCGCGCTCCGAGCCTCCGAGGCCGCAGCACGGCATTTGAGCCTGACGAAGGCGGTGGCGGAGTTGCATGCAACGCTGCCCGCGATCAGCCACCGGATCTAGGCGCCGGAAGATAATATTGAAATCAGGCTGTTGCGCCGAAGCAACGGCAAATTCGTACTTCGAGCATCGGCGCGCCGGTTTTCCCAACTTGCGTATTGCATTCGATCGCATGTCGGAGGCAGTCCGGCGCATGATCGTTTCCAGTTCGTTCAATGATGGTGCATGGCTGGTTCGTTTTACTTCGACTTACCAGCGTGCGCCGATTCCGCCCTCAAGAACGAGTTGACCTTTCTCAAAGCGGTCGAGGCCCAGTCCTCGCGTGAGCTCGTGCGGCGCGCCGGTCGCAATCAGGTGCGCGTGTGTCTTCGCGGCGATGGGTGTAGACTTAAACCCGCCATAACCGGCAATGTCGATGGTGAAGCCCTCGACGGGTGTCTTCGAGATGATCGGGGTATTGTCATGCGTTACCTCGAGTCTGCCGCCCCACTGGCGCAGCAGCTTCATCCGCTTGAATATCGGAAAAAACTCAAGCATTGCGGCGTTGGCCGACTCCTGGATCGGCAATGTCCCGCGTTGGGCATAAGACCGATAGGTATCCTCCGCGCCGACGATGACGAGCTCGCCCTTATCCGACTGCATAAGCCATGCGCCATACGCGCCGCCACCGACAATCGTATTGAGGATTGGCTTAACAGGCGTTGAAACCCAGGCCTGCAAGGTCTGAGTTATAATTGGTAGACGCAGACCCGCCATCGCCGCGACGACACTGCCGTGACCGGCCACCGCCATGCCAATTTTCCTGGCCCGGATTGGACCGCGCGTCGTTTCGACGCCGGTGACCCGTCCGCCATCACGATTGATCCCGGTCACCGCGCAATTCTGAATTATGTCAACGCCATGAGCATCGGCCATGCGTGCATAGCCCCAAACAACGGCGTCACGCCGCGCCATGGCCGCACGCGGCTGGTAAACCCCGCCGAACACAGGTAGCCGCGCATTCGGCTGGTTCTCCAGAATTGGAACTATGCGTTTTACTTCTTCGAGGTTCAGCACTTTATAGTCGGCGCCGTAGATTTGCATCGTGTTGGCGTAGCGCATGGCCTCGTGCGTGTCGGCGGCGCTCTGGATGAACGAGATCATCCCGCGTTGGCTGAACATGATGTTGTAGTTCAGCGCGTTGCTCAGGCCTTTGTAGAGCTCGATCGAGTAATCATGGAACGGCACGCTGACGTCGCGAATGAAATTGGAGCGGATCGTCATGGTGTTGCGGCCGCTATTGCCGCTACCAATCCAACCCATCTCGAGCACGGCGACGTTGGTGATGCCGTGGTCCTTGGCCAGATAGTATGCCGCGCCCAGGCCATGACCGCCGCCGCCAATGATGATGACATCATACTCCGGCTTGGGCTCGGGGTAGCGCCAAACAAGCTGCCAATCCGCCTGGTAGCTTATCGAGTTGCGCAAAATGCTGAAAATCGAATAACGCTTCATGTTACCCCGGGCAAAGAGAAGTCCGAGAACGGCGCAAGATCAATAAGCGCGGTCATGGTAGGAAATTTATAAATAGGGTATCCTATTCGCTCTCGTAGTGGCAAGATGTTGTGATGGCCGAGAATACTGCCCATCCCGTTGGCGGGATCGATTACCCTCGCACGCTTATGGAATTTGACGACTGGTTCGCTTCTGAGGCCGCCTGTGCGGATTTTCTTCGGCGTGTCCGTTGGCCTGCCGGGTTTCGGTGTCCGGCCTGCGGGGGAACCGAGGCGTGGGTGACGGCCAGGGGCCAACAGCGATGTGCGGGATGCCAACGTCAGACGTCGCCGACCGCGGGGACGATCTTCGAGGGTACGCGGAAACCGTTGCGGCTTTGGTTCCAGGCGATGTGGTATGTGACGCATCAGAAGCACGGCGTCAGTGCGCTTGGGGTTCAACGAATACTCGGCCTGGGCGGTTATCAAACGGCTTGGACATGGCTCCATAAGCTGCGCCGGGCCATGGTTCGACCGGGCAGAGAGCTTCTGAATGGCGAGGTCGAGGTCGACGAAACCTATGTGGGCGGCCGGGAGGTTGGCGTTACGGGGCGGAAAACAAACAAGAAATCGATTGTCGCGATTGCCGCCGAAATCCGGGGTCGGGGCACCGGTCGTATCCGCATGGCGCGTGTCGAGGACGCATCCGCCGAGAGCCTCATTCCTTTCGTCCAAACGGCTGTGTGCCCGGGAGCAACGATTCGAACCGATGGCTGGCGAGCCTACAACGGTCTCACGGGAGTCGGCTTCGAACACCAGCCGAAAAATATTTCCGCCAGCGGCGACCCAGCCCACATTGTCATGCCCCAAGTTCATCGGGTAGCCGGCCTCCTTGATCGGTGGTGGCTGGGTATTCACCATGGGGCTATTAGCGCCTCCCAGCTTGATTACTATCTGGACGAGTTCACGTTCCGCTTCAATCGCCGCCGATCCAAAGCTCGCGGCCTCCTGTTCTATCGACTCCTCCAGCAAGCAGTGCAACTGGAGCCCGTGCCATACAAGAAGCTCGTCGGGGGCAGACCCAGCCCTGCCCCCCAGATCTAGGCACTACGAGAGCGAATAGGATACCCTATTCGGAGATTTTTGATTTCAACCTCTTCAAGCGCGTCCGCGGAATCAAAACCGAAAACGCGGCCATAGAAGTAGAGCTCAGCTTCAAGCGCGCGTTCGATATTCTCCGATCGCCGGAAGCCATGACCCTCGCCGTCAAATTCGAGATAAGCCACCGGCAGCTTCTTATCTAGCAGCGCATCGACCATCGCCCTGGCCTGATTGGGCGGGACAACTTTGTCGTCCAATCCTTGGAAGAAGATCACTGGGCAGGCCAGTTGATCGGTATGGTGAATCGGCGAGCGTGCATGGTAGAGCGCCTCGTCAGCCGGCCAGCGCCCAACCAGACGTTCAAGATAGCGCGCCTCAAACTTGTGAGTTTCGCGCGCGAGCGCTTCCAGGTCGCCAATTCCGTAGTAGCTCGCACCTGCGCCGAAGACGTCATGAAACGTGAGCGCGGACAACGTCGTGTAACCGCCTGCACTGCCACCGGTTATCGCGACGCGCGTGCTGTCGATCAAGCCTTGCTCAACGAGATAACGCACGCAAGCGATGCAATCCACAACGTCGACAATTCCCCATTGACCGTCAAGACGCTGGCGATACGTTCGACCGTAACCGGTGCTGCCGCCGTAATTTACGTCGAGCACCGCGAAGCCGCGGCTCGTCCAGAATTGCACGCCGAGTCCGAAGGACCGCGTCGTCTGGCCGGTCGGACCACCATGGCTTTTGACAATCAGCGGCGTTAATTCGCCCTCCGGCGCCGCGTAGTCTCGATTTTTCGGTTCATATATGAAGGCATGTACCTTAGAGCCATCTTCCGCCGGCACCTCGAGCGCCTGTCCAATGGAAACGTTGTCTAAATCTATTGAGATATCCATCGATCGCCGCAGGGTCTGCCACGTCACGTCATCAAGATCAACAACGACTAGAGAACTGGCCTCGGCAGGATGACCGGCAACGAAGACGGCCCGATTTCCGGAAATCTTGAGGCCATCGAAGGAACAGAAGTCGGTCTCGATATTTTGCAGTTTGCCGACATCGGCTCGAAGCTGCGCCAGCCGCCATTCGCCATTGACCGCATAGCTCGTGACGATGCGACCGTCGGCCGCAAATCCATAAGTTGTCATGCCGAACGCCCACTGCGGGCGTCCAAACTCCGCGGCCATAGGGCATAACGGCAATCTCTCGCCGGTCCTGCTATTCCAACAGTAGAGATTCCACCACCCAGTCTGGTCTGAAACGAAATGCAACACGCCGTCGGGCGACCAACTAGGTTGAAAAATCGAAGTACCCTCCCCGCCAGCGACACGTTCGATATTCGTTAATCCACCGCCTGTCGCGACGTCGGCAAGCCACAACTCGGTCTCATCCCAAGGCATGTTGGGGTGTGACCAGGAAAGCCAGGCCAAGCGCAGACCATCTGGGCTCAGCCGTGGCGAGGCATAAAAATCTTCCAAGCCGCCTACCAGCGCTGTGACGGACTTATCAAAGCCGACCGACACCAATCGGTTCACCGGTTCGCCGCCGCCTGCACCATGATCCTCACACACCGCAATCAGACGCTTCCGCGGCCGATCCACGGTCAGGTCCGCATAACGGAATGGAGCTTCCGGCGTGAGCGCAATGGCGTTTCCAAGTCGCGGCATCGAATAGATCCGCTGGTCGGCATCGTTGCAGAACCAAACGTCGCCGCGGTCGACGACGAAACTACCGCCGCCATATTCGTGGACCCGCGAGCGGACACTCATGCTCGTCGGCGAGACATCGGTTATCGTGCCGTCGCCTGACCGGCAGACGAGCGCGGATCGGCCATGCTCGGTCGGACGCAATTCGAGCCAGTATATATCGTCGCCATCGAGCGCGATCTGGCCCAATCCGACGGTCGCTTCGGCGATCAGGTTTGCTGTAATCGGCGACTTCCAACTGCCATATGGCGCGATCTGCAGCTTCGTCCGGGATGTGGAATCGGAGTTGCTCAAGGTCGGTTCCAGATTGTTTGAATCGGCGGCCATACTGACTTGATCAGAGTACCCTAGCGGATACCAGCGGGCATTTCATCGTCGACCGAAACAAACATACATGTACGGATATAGCGACAACGCATCGGTCGATTGTCATTCGTCGCTATGCCACTGGATAGAATATCCACGTCCACTCCGCCGTTGCGCCTGAGTCGCGCCATGGTATAACCGTTTTACGGTCGCTACAGCCGTGAAAAGGAGCTGAGCGTAATGGCGGGAGTGCTCGTCCTCAACGGCCCCAATCTAAACACACTGGGCACGCGAGAGCCGGAAATCTACGGCTCAACAACACTTTTGGAGATTGAGGAAGGCTGCCGCAAGCGCGCCGAAGAGCTTGGCCTTGACCTCACGTTTCGCCAATCAAATCACGAAGGCGAGCTCGTAACCTGGCTTCAGGAGGCACGGTCCAGCGGCGTTGGCATTATCATCAATGCGGGTGCCTACACCCACACCTCCGTCGCGTTGCAGGATGCACTCGTCCTTTGCGATCAACCAATTATTGAAGTGCACATTTCAAATATCTTTGCTCGCGAATCGTTTCGCCATCATTCATATATTGCTCCGTTGGCGAAGGGCGTGATCTGTGGTCTTGGAGCACACGGATATCTCCTGGCGCTAGACGCGATAGCCCAACTTCTGGATGCCAATGACGAAAATGTACGGCAGGAAGCGTAATGGCAAAATTCATCGTCGATAGCGACCTCGTCAGGACATTGGCGGATTTACTGACCGAAACTGGTCTGACGGAAGTCGAGATCACGGATGGTGATAGGACGATCCGAGTGGCGCGCCACGGCCAGAGGTCCACGACACACGAAATGGTGGCAAATGCGCCGGCTGATCATGTGAACGCGACTGACGCTGATGCACAATCGGCATCAACAGCCGGCGCCAATCATCCGGACGCCTTGACTTCGCCGATGGTCGGCATCGTGTTCGTGGCACCGCAACCAGGCGCAGATCCATTCGTGCGCGTCGGCGACACCGTCGAAGAAGGCCAAACTCTAGTCATCATAGAAGCTATGAAAGTGATGAACCCGATACCGGCGAGCCGGAGCGGCGTCGTACGCAGCATCTTGGTCGAGGACGGCCAGCCTGTAGAGTTTGGCGAAGCGCTGTTGGTAATCGAGTAAAGAGCCTTGTTCGAAAAGGTCCTGATTGCCAATAGGGGCGAAATTGCGCTGCGCATCCATCGTGCATGCCGCGAAATGGGCATCCAAACGGTGGCCGTCCACTCGACAGCTGATTCTGACGCCATGCATGTGCGCCTCGCGGACGAATCCGTCTGCATCGGACCGCCGTCGTCCCGTGAGAGCTATTTGAACATTCCGGCAATCCTGTCAGCCGCCAGCATCACCGGTGTCGACGCCATTCATCCTGGTGTCGGCTTTCTTGCAGAAAACGCCGGGTTCGCCGAAATGGTCGAGGAACACGGGTTCGAGTTTATCGGCCCCTCGCAAGACCATATCCGCATCATGGGCGATAAGGTATCGGCAAAGCGGCAGGCCAAAGAGCTCGGAATTCCCATTGTGCCTGGCTCAGACGACGCGCTCACGAACGACGTCGAGGCGCTGCGGATCGCCAAGGATATCGGCTATCCAGTACTGGTAAAAGCTTCGGCGGGCGGTGGCGGGCGTGGCATGAAGGTCGCGGAGAGTCCCGACCATTTACCCGAAGCCCTGGCGATGTGTCGCAATGAAGCCAAGGTTGCGTTTGGCGATGACCGCGTCTATCTCGAAAAATATCTCGCCCGACCACGGCATATCGAGATTCAGGTGCTAGGCGACCAGCATGGAAACATCATCCATTTCGGTGAACGCGATTGCTCCGTCCAACGACGCCACCAAAAGGTCGTGGAAGAAGCTCCCTCGCCCGCGCTAAACGACACTGTCAGCGGACACATCGGTTCGCTTGTAGCCGATGCGCTCCAAAAGATTCAGTATTCGAGCTGTGGCACAGTGGAGTTCCTGTACGAGGATGGTGAGTTCTATTTCATCGAGATGAACACCCGCTTGCAGGTTGAACACCCGGTCACGGAAATGATCTCTGGCATAGATTTGGTGCGCGAGCAGATTCGGGTTGCTGCGGGCGTCCCTATTGGAATTTCTCAGACCGACATCGAGCTCAACGGCCATGCCATCGAATGCCGGGTAATGGCCGAGCATCCTGAGACATTTGCACCCTCGCCGGGAAAAGTCACCGACTACCACGCGCCAGGTGGTTTGGGCGTGCGCGTCGATTCCGCCCTCTACTCCGGCTACTCGGTGCCGCCACACTATGACAGTCTCATCGCCAAACTAATTGTGTTCGGTGCGACCCGCAACGAAGCCCTCATGCGCCTCCGCCGGTCGCTCGATGAGTACGTAATCGGCGGAATCGAGACCACCATACCGCTGCATCAAAAGCTGATTCGCGACCCTGCATTCATCGACGGTGATTACGATATCCATTGGCTGGAATCGTGGTTGGAGGGTGGATCGTGAATAGTTTTGGCACCCGACGCTAGGGAGACGCCGCCCTAATGGAGATGCCGGTTCTGACGCCCGAACTGCTTCTGCGCGCCTATGCGATGGGCGTATTTCCCATGGCCGAAGACAGAGAAGACCCCGAACTGTTCTGGGTTGATCCGAGAATGCGCGGGATCATTCCAATCGACTCGTTTCACGTTCCCCGCCGGCTGCGCCGCGTTCTGCGCAGCGACCGATTCAAGGTCACTTTCGATAGCGACTTCGACGCGGTTATCGATGGATGCGCGACCGCCACGACACTCAGACCGCGAACCTGGATCAACGACCGAATCATTACGCTCTACACAACGCTCTTCCATATGGGCCATGCCCACAGTGTCGAATGCTGGCTCGACGGCGAACTTGCGGGCGGGCTTTATGGTGTGTCGATGTGCGGTGCGTTCTTTGGCGAAAGTATGTTCAACCGGCACGTCGACGCCAGCAAAGTGGCGCTCGTACACTTGGTCCTGAGACTTCGTTCAACAGGACTCACGCTCCTCGACGCACAGTTCATAACAAAGCATCTTCGGCGGTTCGGTGCCCAGGAGATTTCGCGCGACGCTTATCGAAAGCAACTGGCGGCCGCGCTCAAAAGCAAGGTCGAATTTAAAACGGTCATCAAACAAGGTGACTTGGAATCGTTGATCTGCGGTGACTCCTAACGGCTCAATTTTCTCCGCCGTCAGCCGGCGTACGCACCCGACATTCGAGAACCCATACGTCATACACGGGATGTTCGAGAGCGCTCAGTGCAGGGCTCGACGCAAACATCCAGCCGTGGAACACGTCCGCCGGCGGTTCGCCCGGACGCGCTTCATAGATATCGAGAAACGCACTCGACTCCGGCGGTTCCTCCGGACGCGTCCGCTCACACTTGCGAACGACGATCCGCAACGCGCCAAAGCTCACGACTTTGTCGATTGACGCCTCGAACGTAGAGACCCGCGCCGTCACTTTGTCGAGCCCCTGCATAATCACCTGATCGCCATCGAGCATAGCAGCCGCAATTTGGAATTTAGGAATCACGGCAAGGACCGTTGCAACCAGAGTGGTTACGGCGAGCCATCGTGCCGTTTTCAAATATGCGTCGTTCATCATTCCTGCAATGCGATCGGCGGAGAACTTTTCCAGGCGTTCAACACGGGCGAACGGCAATAAATCGTAGCCTTACATAGTCGGCGATCCAGGTTCCGGATTCGTCCACAAGAATCGGCTGCAAGCGTTGGCAAACTTCCCCGACGATAGACTGTCTCAGGACATCTGACGCCACACCGATATAGCTCTCCGCAAACGTTTCCAACCAGTCGCCCATGCCACCCGGTAGCGGCGTCGGTCGATCGAACAAACTGATACTACGAACTTCAAATCCCCGTTGTTCAAGTCGCTCGCGTTGTTCTTCCGGGGTTGGAAAATACCACGGATTGGCCAACCTGCCATCAAATCCATGCGCGTGAAGCGCGGTTTCCAACGCCGCGCGAATACTTTTCACGTTGCCAAAACCTCCCATTTCGGAGACGAACCTGCCCCCGGGCTTGAGCGCCTGCCACACGCCGTCGATCACAGCCTCGGCATTCGGCATCCAGTGCATCGCCGCATTCGAAAAGACGGCGTCGAACTCGTCCTCGAAGTTAAGTGCCTCGCCATTGACGACGCGCGCGTCCAGCCCCAATGCGCGTGCAGCTTCAACCTGGTCAGAGCTGGCATCAACGCCAACGACACTTACACCCCCCTCACGAAGATGGGCGGTCAACGTTCCATCACCACACCCGAGGTCGAGAACGCGCTCGCCGGGCTGCGGATTCAACAACTCCACGAGAGAAAGTCCATATTCGGCAACGAAACCGGCATTGCGCCGATAGCGACCTGGATCCCAGTGCTGTTTCGCCCGGTCAGGCACCGCGTCAACTGCCAGCGCCGGGTTAGTCGGTCACCAGGAAGATGACTTTTCCCAAAAGTTCTTCGAGGGAGATCACGTCGTGTGTGCTCTTCAACTCGCCGCCCACTGGCACCATGTCACGATCGCTGCTCGGCTCGAGTTTGACGTACTTGCCGCCTAGCAGGCCATCGCTGGAGACGGAGACGCGCGTGTTTTTTGGCAGTTGTATGTCGGGACGAATCGTCATCGTAACGACTGCTAGATAGTCCTCCTGGTCGACGCGCTGATCGACGACACTACCAACCTTGACACCGCCAATACGGACATCGTTGCCAACGGTCAGGCCGTCGATCGCATTGAACTTAGCGATGATGCGATAGCCATCCACCGGGCGCAGATTGCTATTCGTGTACGCAAAAACCAAAAACATGCCGGCGATAAGCAGGACGATCGCACCCAGTATGGTCTCGATGACGTTTCGCTGCATTGACGTCCTCTCTACTGTCCAGTTCTCATCAATTTGAGCTTCCGCTTGCCCCGCGGTCCCTGAGCCGCTTCGCCTCGGCCGCAAGAATAACCTTCTGCAATAATTCTTCGAAGATCACCGAATCTTGGACGAAATCGAACTCGTCGCCTGGCCTCAGCATGTCGAGATCTCCACCGGGCTCGAGCTTGAGGTACTTGTTGCCCAACATGCCCTCGCTGAGAACCATCGCGACCGTGTCGAGCGGTAGCTTGACGTGAGGGAGCAGTCGCAATGTGAGAATCGCCTGATATGTCTGCGGATTGAATTTAACATGGCTGACACTGCCAACGGGAACGCCGGCAAGCAATACGTCGCTGCCACTTTGAATTCCGTCAATGTTGTTAAACCGCGCCACGAGTTCGTAGCCGCCGGCTGGACCCGCGTCCCGTTCACTGTAAGCCGTGACAACAAAGAGCGCCGCCAACACCATGACGCATGCGCCAACAAGAATGTGAAGATTTTCCTGTTTCACCGCAGCGATCCGCTCAGCCTGGCGTCCACGGCTCGTAGTCCCCGGTCGCCTGCGGCCGCTTACCGCCCTGAAGCGTATGGCCCGGCGGCCGATAGGCTTGAGGCGTGCCTGTGAGGTTAGGCACATGAAACTTTTGCCAGGAATGTTTCGGACGCCCGCCGTCCTCGGGCAGATCTTCGATCATATAGTGGAGCCAGGCATGCCACTCAGGCGGCACGGCGCTCGCCTCGTCCTCGCCTCGGTAGATGACCCAGCGTTTGCGGCGTCGATCCTTAGGCTGCCGCTTCTCGTGATAGTAGCGGTGACCAAAATCGTCGGCACCGACCAGTTCACCTCTTAGCCACGTATGGAGCCGCGTACCAATCGTCGTCATTGAATTCAGACTTTTCTCGCTCGATAGGTGTCGCAGTTGATTCCGGGAATGAGGCGACGGTGAGGCAATTATATAGAACAAGCTGTCCTGCGCCAACGTGAGCAGCGCTCAGGCAAGCGCACTCTACGGCACGCTATCGGTGAACCTGAAACTCTCCTTTATGCCGGGCGTCGGTGCGGGTTGACGATTTCACAGGCGTGGTTGATGGGTCAGATGGGGTTTTTCGATCTTGGGAACCGGTAGTCCTTCTTGTACGCCAAGAACGAGCCGCTTTTGAAGATCGACGGGGTGGTTCCGTGGGAGGACTTGCGCGCCCGTCTGAGGCGGTGTAAATTGTGGAGTAAGTATTCATTCGCACAATATCATGTTGCACAACGCAAGATATTGTGACCGCCTGTCGTTCTTACTTGCTATTAACTCATAGATATTGGGGCTATCGTCCGATAATGGCCTTGAGTCGTGGGTTGCCGAGGGTCTGAAGGGGAGGTCGGTCAGCTCGCAAACTCGCGACGGCGCCGGTCCGCAATCCAACCTCGGAATAGAGATAGAGCCGGTCGTCGCGTCCGGCGAAATTGCAGGCTGGGAGAGTCGTGTATGCGTATTCAACGCCGTTTCACGCGAGAGGGTGAATCGCCTTACGAAGGAATTGCATTCCGCACCGCATCAAGCGAGATCCGCAATCCTGACGGTTCAAGCGTATTTAGCGCCGAAGACGTCGAAGTTCCTTCTTCCTGGAGCCAGGTCGCAACCGATGTCCTTGCACAGAAATACTTCAGAAAAGCCGGCATCCCGGCGCAGTTGCGTGTCATCGCCGAGGACAGTGTTCCGGGTTGGCTATGGCGTCACGAAGCTGACCTCTCTTCGCTTCAGTCCCTAGCCGAGGAGGACCGCTACATTGGTGAGGTGAGCGCGCGTCAAGTTTTTGACAGGCTCGCCGGCACTTGGACCTATTGGGGATGGAAGAGCGGTTACTTCGACGGCGAGGCTGATGCCCGTGCCTACTACGACGAAATGAGGTTCATGCTGGCGCGCCAAATGGGTGCGCCGAACTCTCCGCAGTGGTTCAACACTGGTCTCCACTGGGCCTACGGCATCGAGGGGCCAGGGCAGGGTCACCACTACGTCGACCACCGCACGGGCGAACTGACCGAATCAACATCCGCTTACGAACATCCCCAACCACACGCCTGCTTCATTCAATCCGTATCCGACGATCTGGTCAACGAGAATGGAATTATGGAGCTTTGGGTGCGCGAGGCGCGGCTCTTCAAATACGGTTCTGGCACCGGCACGAACTTCTCTGCGCTGCGCGGCGAGGGAGAGACGCTATCCGGTGGCGGACGATCATCGGGCTTGATGAGTTTTTTGAAGATCGGCGATCGCGCCGCAGGCGCCATAAAATCAGGCGGCACGACCCGTCGCGCCGCAAAAATGGTTGTCGTCGATATCGACCATCCGGACATTGAGGACTACATCAACTGGAAGGCGGGCGAGGAGCAAAAAGTTGCGGCGCTGGTCGCGGGTTCGAAACTCTGCAATCAGCACCTCAACAGTATCATGTTGGCGTGTCACGATGACGACGGCGAGGCTGCCCTTGACCACAAAAAAAACAACGATCTGAAACGCGCCATTCGCGACGCCCGCCGCGCGATGATCCCCGAAAGCTATATTCAGCGTGTCGTTCAGTTCGCCGAGCAGGGATTCAAGCAGATTGAATTCCGCACCTTCGACACCGACTGGGAGTCGGAGGCTTATCGCACCGTTTCGGGCCAAAACTCGAACAATTCGGTGCGTGTCACGAACGCGTTCATCGAAGCCGTCGAAAACGACGCCGATTGGACCCTCTACCGCCGCGTCGACGGAAAACCTGCAAAGACTCTCAAGGCCAACGATCTCTGGGACCAGATTGCGCACGCGGCCTGGGCGTCGGCCGATCCCGGCATTCAGTTTCATACCACGATAAATGACTGGCACACGTGCCCGAATAGCGGGTCGATCACCGCTTCGAATCCGTGTTCAGAATACATGTTTCTCGATGATACGGCGTGCAACCTCGCATCCCTGAATTTGATGGCGTTACGCGGACCGGACGGTCTAATCGACGTTCCAGCACTCGAACATGCAGTGCGGTTGTGGACCATCGCTTTGGAGATATCCGTGGTGATGGCGCAATTCCCATCCAAGGAAATTGCCCGGCGTTCCTATGAATATCGGACCCTGGGTCTCGGCTATGCAAATCTTGGTGGACTGATTATGGCCTCCGGTCTTGGCTACGACAGCCCTGAAGGTCGCGCGTTATGCGCCGCGGTTACGGCGCTGATTACCGGCGGCGCATATGCAACTTCTGCTGAAATGGCCGAAGAGTTGGGTGCATTCCCCGGCTATGAGCGCAATGCCGAGCCAATGTTGAGGGTGATTGCAAACCATCGCCGCGCTGCTGAGGGTGTCGCCGCGGGTTATCAGGGGTTGACCGTCAAGCCTGTGCCGCTCGATCACAGTAATTGTCCGCAACCCGAAGTGAGTTTGGCAGCCGCCGCGGTCTGGGACCGCGCTCTTGCCCTGGGCGAGACCCATGGTTATCGCAACGCTCAGGTCACAGTAGTCGCACCGACCGGCACCATCGGACTCGTCATGGATTGCGACACCACAGGCATCGAACCAGACTTCGCGCTGGTGAAATTTAAGAAGCTCGCCGGCGGCGGCTACTTCAAAATCATCAACGGCACAGTCCCGGAAGCACTCGGGACGCTCGGCTATGACGACCACCGGATCGACGACATCAGCAACTACGCCGTTGGCTTTGGCACGTTGAAGGACGTGCCAGCCATAAACCACGAGAGCCTGACCGCCAAGGGCTTTACCGAAGAGGCATTGGATCGGCTTGAAGAGGCACTCGCCAGCGCCTTCGACATTAAGTTCGCCTTCAATAAATGGACGCTCGGCGCGGATTTTTGCACGTCCACACTCGGCATCGATCCCCATAAGCTCGACGAAGTGGGCTTTGATCTTCTCCAAGAGTTGGGATTCGAGCGCGTAGACATCGATCTCGCAAATATTTATTGCTGTGGAGCTATGACGCTTGAGGGCGCGCCTCACTTGAAGCGCGAACATCTAGCGGTATTCGATTGCGCTAATCCGTGCGGCCGATCGGGCAAGCGGCATTTGTCGGTCGAAAGCCACATTCGCATGATGTCGGCAGCGCAGCCGTTCGTGTCAGGCGCCATCTCCAAGACCATCAATATGCCGAACACCGCGTCCGTCGAGCAGTGCAAGGACGCTTATATGCTTTCGTGGCGGCTCGGTCTCAAGGCGATTGCGCTGTACCGCGATGGCTCAAAATTAAGCCAGCCACTCGCCGCTGTAATAACTGACGATGAGGACATTGCAGATCAGCTAGTGGACGCGCCAGCCGCTTCGGCCGCACCGATCATCGCCGAGAAGATCGTCGAACGAGTTATCAGGCTCGCCGCGGATCGGCGGCGGCTCCCCTCGCGCCGCAAAGGATACACACAGAAGGCGATCGTTGGCGGACACAAGGTCTATCTACGCACCGGCGAGTATGAGGATGGCGAACTTGGCGAAATATTCATCGACATGCACAAAGAGGGCGCGGCCTTCCGGTCGTTGATGAACAATTTCGCAATAGCAATCTCCATCGGCCTGCAGTACGGCGTGCCCCTGGAGGAGTATGTCGAGGCCTTCACCTTCACCCGTTTCGAGCCTGCTGGGATTGTCGACGGCAACAGCACGATCAAGATTGCGACCTCGATCCTGGATTACTTGTTCCGGGAACTTGCGATCTCCTACCTCGGCCGCCACGACCTAGCGCACGCGCAGCCCGATGACATCATGCCGGACACGCTTGGCAAGGGCGAGAAACAGGCAGAGCTCCCCGAGATCGACGCAATGGCCGCTATTAAGCGTGTCGCGAGTTCGGGATATGTGCGGTCTTCAAACCTATTGCTGATTGCCGGCGGCGCAGGCAAGGCCGCGGTAGGCGGCAACGGCGCATCCACCAATCTCCAATCGAACAATGTTGAGGAGTTCGCCAGCGCCGGGTCAACGACAACCGACGATGGATCGGCTTCAGCGCAAGACGTTGTCAACGCCACAATGGATAGCGACGCCGAAGCAATCAGCGCAAGTTCACTCGTTGCCGCCGTCGACAGCCAGCTCCACCAAATTCACGTGGCAAAATCGCGCGGCTTTGTCGGCGACGCCTGCAACGAGTGTGGAAATTTCACTTTGGTACGCAGTGGGACATGCATGAAGTGCGTGACCTGCGGCGCAACCAGCGGATGCTCATGATGTAAGAGATGCCTTGGCAAAGTGCTCCCTGTAACCTTGGGGGGTTTGGCTTCGGCCTGCCCTCATTTTTTGTCCGCAGTGTGCTTCGCAATTCGAGCCTTGGAATACCGAAATCCAAACCGCTAAACTGGCGGCCGAACAAACGGAGGGACTGGAATATGGCAGGACGTATCGATGCACGGCTTACCGAACTCGGCATTGAGTTGCCCGATGCTCCCACCCCCGCTGCCAACTACGTCCCTTATGTCATCAGCGGTAACTTGATCTTTGTCGCGGGCCAGCTACCGACCTGGAACGGCGAGGTGAAGTACATCGGAAAGGTCAGGGCAGATTTGTCTGCCGAAGAGGGAATAGCCGCTGCCCGCCTTTGTGTCCTGAACATTATCGCCCAAGCCAAGGCGGCACTAGAAGGCGACCTCGACCGTATCGTCCGTATTGTGAAGGTTGGTGGCTTCGTAAATTCGCCCAGCGAGTTTATGGATCACCCAAAGGTCGTAAATGGCGCGTCCGATCTGCTTGTCGAAATCTTCGGCGATAGCGGACGCCACGCACGTTTTGCGGTCGGAGCCGGGTCCCTGCCGTTAGGCGTTGGCGTCGAAATTGATGCCGTTATCGAGATTGCTTAGCTGCAACAAAAATGACCCGGCTTAACCGATCGGCTAGCCGAGTCATAAGACTGTCGTGACGGCTGGTTAGGTCCATCGTCTCCGACCGAATTCTTCGGCATTGGGGGGCAATTTGCCGAAGATCAGCGCAGAGATCGCCAACCGATCCTACTTCGAGCAACGAGCGCTTTGGTACTAGGGTCCGGACCCATTAAGGGGATTCCCAAAGCGGGGCTGGCATGATTCATTGTTTCCAGCGAGGAGGCGATGGAAATGTCGGATTTCTTTTGGTTTTCGGATGCGCAATGGGCTCGGATTGGGCCGCTTTTGCCGACGGATACGCGCGGCATGGCGCGCGTTGACGATCGCCGGGTGCTGAGCGGGATCGTCCATGCCCTGAGGAATGGCGGGCGCTGGGCCGACTGTCCGCGTGAGGTCTACGGACCGAAGAAGACGCTCTACAACCGCTTTGTACGCTGGGCGGAGCGCGGCATCTGGGAACGGATATTCAGCGCGCTGGCGGGCGGCGAAGACGCCCCCGACCGGCTGTTCATCGATTCAACCTGCATCAAGGTTCATCGCTGCGCCGGCGGCGGAAAAGGGGGGCCTTGGCCCATGGCATCGGCCGCACCAAGGGGGGCCGCAACACCAAGCTCCACGCTGTCTGCGATGCGAAAGGCAGGCCCCTCGTCCTGCTCCTGACACCAGGAAACGTCCATGATTGCAAGGTCGCCCAGCGCTGTATCGAAGCCATGCCGCCCGCCGCCGAACTCGTCGCCGACAAGGGCTATGACAGCAAAGCCCTGCGCGACTGGCTGGCAGAACGTGGAACCACGGCCGTCATCCCACCGCGCAAGAACCGCAAGGTCCAATACCATTATGACAAGACCGTCTACAGGCAGCGCAACATCATCGAGCGCATGTTTTGCCGCCTCAAGGACTGGCGCCGTATAGCCACCCGCTTCGACCGCAACATCAAAAACTTCATCGCCGCAATCGCCCTTGCCGCCGCCGTCATCTGGTGGCTGTAATGAGTCCGGACCCTAATATTCGGCATGTCCCGAGGCGCGTGCTCTGAGGATCTAAACACGCTGGTTGCGTGATTTATTCCAATTATCGAGAGACGCCGCTATCGGCCGTGCCCGCCGGTGGCCAAATCAGCTGGTGGCGCCGTCAGCCGTTGCTGCCGAACGCCGCCCAAAGAAGCGCCGAAAGCACGCCCGCAAGCGGCGGCAGGATTGCGGAAGAGGCGAACCGGATAAACCAAAACCGCACGCCCATCAACGGGACTTCCCAGGCGATAACTCGATGAATGGCGATAACCGACCAAGCGGCAATAAAGGCCACCATCTGCGGTTCGCCGGCACCGTAGTTCATAAGTGCGATCACGAACGGAAAGGTGACGAACGGCCCACCGGGCAGGAACGAACCCAAAAACGATGATGTGGCGATACCTAAGAACCCGGACGCACCACCGATTAAACTGCCGATAACATCTTGCGGAATAAGCACGGCGACAAATCCTGCCGCCAGTAATGCGAGCGGCATTCGCACGGCAACCCGGCGTCCCTGAGTCACGAAGATCTGGAGCGCACGTCGATAATCGGCGCCTGGTTTTCGCAGCACGACAATCCACAGAACGATCACCACCGACCAAAGGAATATTCCGGAGACAAGCATTTGGTTAGCTCTTCACCGGCTCAGAACGCGCCCACATGCGCGCAAAGAATTGGCGGGCAATCAGGCCAGCAATAAACGGCAGCGGGATCGAAGCCACGAAGCGGATAATCAGGAAGTCCGGCTCAAAAAACGGAATTTCCCATACCAGCATACGATTGATGCCAATCACTGACCAAGCGGTGATGAAGGTCACCATCGTGCCGATGTCAGCGCCGGCTCGCTGCAGGGCAAGTACGATCGGAAACGACGAGAATGGACCGCCAGGTGTCATCGCGCCGGCAACGGTCGCCAAAAGCAAACCCCTGAAGCCGGAGCTCGTTCCGAGCCAACGGGCGACGAGCTCCTTCGGCACGAGAATTTCGACGAGCCCGGCAAGCATGAGGCCCGCCACAATCATTGGCACAATCTGAAGGATGAGTCGCAGATCCGAACGAATTGCCTGTTCAACGGCTGAACTCCCCAAGTAATGCCAGCAGGCGATGCCAGCGCAGAGAGCGAGCGCCGCCAAAATGAGCGTATCGGTCGCGATGAACCGTCTGCGTGCGGGCACCGTGGCCGCATCGCTAGCCGGTTTTGCACCGGCCTCTTCATTTTCCTGGTCGGACTTGGGAGAGATTTTCGGAGTTTCGTTCATAGGACCTCGTTTCACACCCAACTAAAAAATCTCGCCCTACCGTCAAATCGACTATACGCGATCAGAGCACGCAATATCGAATATCCGGCCAAAGACCGCGGCGATTCCAAACGAATCCAAATACACCGGTCGGGCGCTTGCATTTGCGACACCGGCAAATATTGCGCTGGTTTGGCGAGCCTCGTAAGCGGCTCAGGATGCAACTGCGACGCCGTTACAACCGAACACGGCAATGTTACAATTTCTTACAAGAACCCGCAGTCGCCCAAGGGGATTGTGGAGATTTGACGTACGAACAGTTTCGGGAACCATAAGAACCGACGAGAAGTGACAAAGCCCTTCTTATGTGCGTCGAAATGCTGGCGCGATGTAGGTCTTATCAAACTTCTCAATGGGCAGAGAGCAAATCTTGGTGAGCGATGGCAGGAGACTGCCTAAACCGCATGTTATCCACGGATGTTAGACGGTGATGTAGCTGATGAATGTCTGCTGTATCAGGCGGTCGTAAAATACATGACCAGGCGAGCGCGGCATCTCCGACCAGCTCACCATCAAGTCCCCCTGACGATCCTTGCAGACTTTGGCAAGTGCTGATGAATGTCTGCTGTATCATGCAGACTTTGGCAAGTGAAGCAGGATGATGGCAATATTGAACCATGCCTGACGGGCGCGAACTGATTACGATCAAGGTTGTCAAATCGATCGACCAGGTAGAGGCGATCGAATGGGACGCCTGTGCCGGATCGGAAAACCCGTTTGTGTCCCACGCTTTTTTGAACGCTCTCGAGAAGAGTGGTGCTGTCGATGTGGAGTCCGGGTGGGTACCCCATCATCTGATCATGGTAGATCAGACTGATCGACTCTATGGCGCGGCGCCGATGTATCTGAAGAGTCACTCCTACGGAGAATATGTATTCGATCACGGCTGGGCGGACGCGTACGAGCGCGCTGGTGGTCGCTATTACCCCAAGCTGATCGCGGCAATTCCTTTCACACCGGTTACTGGACCAAGGCTATTAACCCGTTCCGACACGGAAACCGGCGAAGTCGAGGAGGCGCTCTGCGCCGGAATGATTGAGATCGCCAACCGCTATCAGCTTTCGTCCGTCCATGTCACGTTTGCCGAGCAGGCTCACGCCGCATGCCTGGAACGGGCGGGATTTGTCGTCCGCCATAGCCATCAATACCATTGGATGAATCGGGACTACGAAAGTTTTGATGCGTTCCTAGCCAACCTCACCAGCCGCAAACGCAAGACTATCCGAAAAGAAAGGCAACGCATCGCCGACGCGGGCATAACCTTCAATGCACTAACCGGGCCGGAACTTACGGCCGGGCATTGGGATACATTCTACGAGTTTTACGCGGACACCTATGATCGTAAGTGGGGGGTCCCGTATCTAAACCGTGAATTCTTCGAGTATGTGAACGAGACGATGGCCGAACGCCTCGTGCTGATCATGGCCTATGAAGAAGGACATCCGATCGCCGGCGCCTTCAACCTGCTCGGAGACGACGCAATTTATGGACGCAATTGGGGCTGTAGCCATCGCTATAAGTTTTTACATTTCGAAACTTGTTATTATCAGGCAATTGATTTTGCTATTTCTCATGGTCTTGCACGAGTAGAGGCGGGTACGCAGGGTCCACATAAGATTCAACGCGGTTATGAACCAGTGCAGACGTTTAGCGCTCACTGGATCAGAGACTCCGGATTTCGCGATGCTGTCGAAAGCTTCCTTAAGCGCGAACGAGCAATGGAATCTGAAGAAATGAACTATCTCACGGACCACACCCCGTTCCGCAACGAAGATGGACAATAAGCGATGACAGAGCGTGAGCTGGTTCTGGTTGAAGAAGATGCCGAGGAAGCCGCCCGGCTAACCGCGCAACTCGGCCAGTTCGGCTATTCGGTGCGTCAACTGGATCGGAAGGCAATTTCAGGATCCAACACCGACAATGCTGCTGCTCTTCTCGTTGCCGTAAAGTCCGACAAACACGGACGTCAAAATATCACAACGCTTGAAAAATTACGAAAGAATGGCAGCGCATTACCGCCAGTGATCTTTATTGCCCGTGACCTGGAACTGACAACGCGCATCAAGGCCACCCGAGCCGGGGCAGCGGCTTTCCTCAGCCGCCCGGTCAACATATTGGAGCTGATTGACGCCATCGACGGACTTCAGGAACAAGAAGAAGAGGAACCGTTCCGGGTCTTGGTAGTCGATGACGATCCAGGCCTGTCGAACTATTACACATCCGTCCTCGAAGCGGCTGGGATCGAAGTCCTCGTTGTCAACGACCCACTCTCCATGTTGGAGCCGCTCGGCGATTTCCGGCCTGAGCTGATCGTCATGGATCTCTATATGCCGAATTGTCACGGCAAGGAGCTGGCAGCAGCAATTCGGCAGGAGCACGCCTACTTGCCAATTCCGATCGTCTTCCTTTCAGTCGAGGACGACACGACGAAACAACTCGACGTGATGACGATCGGGGGTGACGACTTTTTGGTTAAGCCCATTTATCCCGATCACTTGGTCGCTGCGGTTGTTACGCGCGCGCGCCGGTTCAGGGCGCTCCGGGCTCTCATGGTCCGCGATAGCCTGACTGGCCTACTCAACCACACGACGACCAACGAGCAGACGAAGATTGAACTTGCCCGGGTGCGACGCATCAATCAGTCGCTTACATTCGCACTGCTCGACATCGATCATTTCAAATTGGTCAACGACCAGTACGGCCATCCTGCCGGCGATAGGGTTATCAAAAGTCTATCGAACTTACTCAAGCAAAGGCTGCGCGCAACCGATGTAATCGGCCGCTATGGCGGTGAAGAATTCGCGGTTGTGTTGCCGGACGCGGACGCTGAGACAGCTACAAGGATTCTCGATGAGGTTCGACAATCGTTTGCGGATATTCGCCATCAGCATGATGGCGGGGACTTTGCAGTAACGCTTAGTGGCGGGATCGCCACATATCCGGAATATTCTGAAGTCGCGCACCTGGTCGATGCAGCAGACAAGGCACTCTACGAGGCCAAGAGTAGCGGCCGCAACCAGGTCACACGCGCTGCCAGCGCTCCACCGGCGGTCTGAGGAACCCAACATTTGGGACTGTGATAGGAATACAAAGACGGAGTCGCTGAAGCGACGTCAGCTTTAACCGCAAGTTAGTTCTCGACGAGCGCCGGTACTTTAGGCTTTCCTATCAAGGGCTTGGGGAAAGTAAACGTGAACTTGTCGTCCTTGACGTCGACCCGAACAATGCCACCCTTCACAAGTTTGCCAAACAACAATTCTTCAGCGAGCGGCTTCTTAACGTGCTCCTGAATAATCCGCGCCAACGGCCGCGCACCATAATTGCGATCATAGCCCTTCTCTGCAAGCCACTTCCGCGCGGACTCCGATAGCTCGATGGTGACGTTGCGATCGGCGAGTTGAGCTTCGAGCTGCATGATGAATTTTTCGACGACCTGACCGACGACTTCCGGAGTCAGCGCCTCGAAGCCGATCACCGCATCCAAGCGATTGCGAAACTCAGGCGAGAACATCCGATTGATCGCTTCTTCATCCTCGCCGCTCCGCTCTTCCCGGCCGAAGCCGATAGCCGGCTTTGCCAACTCAGCCGCACCGGCATTCGTCGTCATGATTAGTACGGCGTTGCGGAAATCGACGGCCTTGCCATTGTGGTCGGTGAGCTTACCGTGATCCATGATCTGCAACAGGATACTGAATAGATCTGGATGCGCCTTCTCGATCTCGTCCAACAGCAGCACGGCGTGCGGGTGCTGATCAATCGCGTCGGTGAGCAGACCACCCTGATCGAACCCTACATAGCCTGGCGGAGCGCCAAGCAGGCGGCTGACACTATGGCGCTCCATATACTCCGACATATCGAAGCGGATCAGCTCGATAGCCATAACATGGGCCAGTTGACGCGCTACCTCTGTCTTGCCGACACCGGTGGGGCCGGAGAACAAGTAACTGCCAATCGGTTTCTCCGGCTCGCGCAGGCCGGCGCGGGATAACTTGATAGCTGTCGCGAGCTCGCCGATCGCGCGGTCTTGACCGAATACGACCGTCTTCAGATCACGCTCAAGACTGAGCAATGCAGATTTATCGTCCTTGGAAACATTTTTCGGCGGTATGCGTGCGATTTTCGCGACAATCGACTCGATATCTTTCACCCCGATCGTCTTTTTACGCCGCGACTCCGGCACCAACATCTGCGCTGCGCCGACCTCGTCGATGATGTCGATCGCCTTGTCCGGCAATTTCCGGTCGTGGATGTATCGTTCCGCCATCTCGACAGCGGTACGAAGCGCTTCGGCAGTATAACGAACCTTGTGGTGTTCTTCGTAATACGGCTTCAGACCCTTGAGTATCTTCACCGAGTCTTCGAGTGACGGCTCGACGACGTCGATCTTCTGGAATCGCCTGACAAGTGCCCGGTCCTTCTCGAAGTAATTGCGGAACTCCTTGTAGGTGGTTGAACCGATACAGCGCAGCGTTCCGCCCGCCAGCGCAGGTTTCAGAAGGTTTGACGCATCC
Source organism: Alphaproteobacteria bacterium (assembly GCA_963664465.2). Classification (GTDB taxonomy): domain Bacteria; phylum Pseudomonadota; class Alphaproteobacteria; order UBA8366; family CAVOAK01; genus CAVOAK01. The sequence continues at coordinate 182,064 of CAXXSU010000004.1, forward strand.
ATCGCACCGCCGCTGGTCGCGCCGGCACCGATCACCGTATGAATTTCATCGATAAAAAGCACGGCACCTTCGGTGTTCTCGAGTTCGCGCAATACCGCCTTTAATCGTTCCTCGAAATCGCCCCGGTAGCGGGTCCCAGCCAATAGCGAGCCCATATCGAGCGCAAATATCGTCGCATCCTTGAGCACATCGGGAACTTCTGAGAGTGTTATCCGGCGCGCGAGACCTTCGCAAATCGCCGTTTTTCCAACACCGGAGTCGCCGACATAAAGCGGATTGTTCTTGGTTCGCCGACAGAGGATCTGAATCGTTCGCTCGATCTCAAGTTGACGCCCGATCAACGGGTCGATGCGCCCATCTTCCGCTTTCTTGTTAAGATTGACGCAATAGGCATCGAGCGCTTCGTTACCTCGTTTACCTGTCTTTTCGACCGGCGCGTCTTCGTCAGCGCCGTTCGGTGCTTCGCTTTCAGATTCGGTCGCAACCTTGGCGATCCCATGGCTGATGTAATTAACGGCGTCAAAGCGCGTCATATCCTGTTCATGAAGGAAGTAGACCGCGTGGCTCTCGCGTTCGGAGAAAATTGCGACCAAAACGTTCGCACCCGTCACTTCTTCCCGGCCTGAGGACTGCACGTGGATTGCGGCGCGCTGCAACACCCGTTGGAATCCGGCCGTTGGCTTTGGATCCTCCGGCAAGCTCGCGACAAGCCCAGCGAGTTCATTGTCGAGATATCCGGACAGTTCGCCCCGCAACTTATCGAGGTCGACACCACAAGCGCGAAGCACCGCAACCGCGTCCTGATCCTCCACCAACGCCAGAAGCAAATGCTCCAACGTCGCGTATTCGTGCCGGCGGTCGCCCGCATAAGCGAGCGCGCGGTGAAGCGTTTCCTCTAAATTACGTGACAGCACCGTCGGTCATTCCTTTTCTAGCGTACACTGGAGTGGATGTTGATTCTTGCGCGCTGCATCCATGACCTGATTAACCTTGGTCTCCGCAACTTCGTAGGTAAAGACCCCGCAAATACCGACCCCGCGACGGTGAACGTGAAGCATTATCTGCATCGCTTCCTCCCTGCGCTTAGCGAAGACCCGCTCAAGAACCTGCACGACGAACTCCATCGGAGTATAGTCGTCGTTCAGCATCAGCACCTTGTACATCGACGGTTTCTTGGTCTTCGGCTTGGCCTTAACTACCACGCCGGTCTTTAGATCACCATCTCCGTCGTTGCGCGAATCGCGCATTCCATCACCGACTGGTTACTCTCCAACTACCATATAATATTGGATTTCCTAACGAATGGAAAAGGCCCTTAAGTGGTAAAATCAAAAAACTGTGTGCACATTTCCTCGCTGCGGTCCATATGTCGGAGTTGAAGTGCTATGCGGCGATTGCATGATCGTCGACGAACCAATCATTGCTACAGCCGATGAGGCATAATCTAGGTGCTAACCCACCTGCATCGACAGTTGGTCCAAATTAACCAGGAAGAAACGCCAGCGGCGACCGTTTACGGTGCAGCCACAGGCGCCTTACACACTGTCCGAACTGCAAAATCGGGGGCCCGCTTCCATTGTCCAATATGTCGCGGATGGTACCGCAGTTTTTTGCCGTTCGGCCTCAATCAGAGACGCCATGCACGATGTCCCGGGTGTGGCTCCTCGAAAGGCATCGCTTCCTTTGGCTGTATTTGGAAGATCACCTGCATCTGACCCAGCGTCGGTCCAAAATTCTCCATGTTGCGCCCGAACTTCCGATACGCAGCATACTGTCGCGGCTGCCGAACATTAGCTATGCGACGATCGATCTCTACGATCCTGGGGCAGCCCAACAAATGGACCTCACGGATCTCGCATTCGATTCGGAAATGTTCGATGTGATAATCTGCAGCCACGTGCTGGAACACATCGAAAATGATTACAGCGCCATGCAAGAAATGGCGCGCGTCTTACGTCCAAAGGGTCGCGCGATTGTCCTTGTGCCCGTCGACCCCAAACGAGACAGCACCTACGAGGATGCCTCAATTACGGCACCGAGCGAGAGACTCATTGCGTTCGGACATCCCTATCACGTCCGTATCTGTGGCAATGACTATGCAAACAGGCTGGCCGACGCTGGGTTCCAAGTGTCCAAGATCCTCAGCACATCGCTCATGCCGCACCGCCGACGGATACAGCGAATCAATAAAACTATCCTGTACGACTGCAAACGGTCGACTTGATCAATTAGACGGGTTGATCCTGCACTTCGATGAACCCTTGAATGAGCAGAAATATCACTGATCCTTCATTCACAATGCAACAAATCCTTGAAATCGAGAGTATTTGATAGACAAAACGCATCATTTTCTTTATATATATTGTCAGAAGTCCTGCCGTGAAGAGACCAATACAACAAAAGAGTCCCGGCCATGACAGGAATAAACAGGGTGTCTGGTAGAACCTTCAGCTTTCTCCGCAGCGGTTTATTTATCGCAGCCATAGCGGTTGCCGTGGTTGTCGCAACGCCGGCCGCAGCGCGCTACGCCACCGTTGTTGTTAACGCGGATACCGGACAAATCCTCCACTCCCTAAACGCGGATACGCGGAATTACCCCGCATCCCTGACCAAGATCATGACGCTCTATATGGTCTTTGAAGGACTCAAGCAGGGCAATCTCGCAATGACGCAGGGCCTGCCGGTATCACGACGTGCGGCGGGCATGGCTCCATCCAAACTCGGCCTCAAGGCAGGTGAGACGATTACCACTCGGAATGCGATCCTCGCTTTGGTAACCAAGTCGGCGAATGATGCAGCGGTGGTCATTGCCGAGGCACTCGGCGGCACGGAAGCAAAGTTCGCACGCAAGATGACGATACGTGCCCGCAAACTTGGAATGACCAGGACGACATTTAGAAACGCCTCGGGCCTACCAAACCGCGGACAACTGTCCACCGCGCGCGATATGGCGATACTGGCACTGAGATTGGTCCGGGATTTTCCGGAAGAGTACCGCTATTTTTCTACCAAGAAGTTCAAATTCCGCGGGCGCACGTACAGCAACCACAATGGCTTGCTCGAGCGATATGAAGGTGCCGACGGCATCAAGACCGGCTACATCCGTGCCTCCGGATTCAACATTGTTGCCTCCGCCGAGCGTGATGGCACGCGTGTGATCGGCGTCATGTTTGGTGGGCGCTCGGCAAGTTCCCGGGATGCGCAGATGGTGAAACTCCTCGATCGAGGATTTTCCAAGGCCGAACTTTATTCAAGAAAACGCGCATCTGTCACGCCTAAACCGACGGCAAAAAACCCGCGCGCGACAGAGCGGCCAACCGCGGTCCAGAAGCCAGTGACGATCGACCGCTGGGGCGTACAGGTTGGCGCATTTCGCAGTGCTGGGGCGGCCAAGACTATGGCACGTGCAGCTGCAACGCGCCTGCGATCCATTGCACCGAACGCAACTGTGTCAGTTACACCGATGCGCAGCCAGGGCGTCGACCTACATCGAGCGCGTGTTATGGGCATGACCGAAGCAGACGCCAGGAAGTCGTGTCTAAGGTTGAGGCAAATTAAGTTCGCCTGCGTTCCAGTGTCGCCGATTACCGGTGCCGTCTTGGCTTTCAATCGCTGAATTCGTCCAGGCTGACTGCAGCTCGCCGATCGACTCGCCGCAGTGCTAACGGCAATCCCGGCACGATGGATGAAGTAACCGCCCAGGCCGAGTATTCGTTCCGCGAATTCGCCTGATGCGCGCCCATCCAGTGCTGCATCGGTTTCGCGCAACAACGCAGCCGTTTTGTGTCGGCAACGCCACACCTCCAGCCGCCATACCCGCTTACTCAACGCAACATCTCTGCAGGCGAGAAAGATTAATGTGTCGACAGGGCCGATTCCATCAACGACGGGTTGGCGGAGAGCTATGCGATATTCGTCACTCTCATAATGGCCGATGCGTGCAAGCGTTGAAGGATCGATGCCAGTGAGGATCAGGCCTCGTACGCACGCAGCAGCGCGCGAACGTAGTGCTGGGTAACTTGCTCCGATGACCTGCACCACACCACAGCCGCGTAGCAAGGCCGGCACCGCAAGTCCCTGCCAGCCAGCGAGGACGATCCTACGTAGGTCTGCGTCGCGCAGAGTTCCATATACAAACAATCGCATCGCCGCATATTAAAATCCGTCAGCGATGCATGGACAAGCACAGGTTTGGTTTATACGGCCGACCGCTCAGCGCGCCGTAGGCCTTAGAATGGCAACGCATCGATGCCGTAGGTCTTAGAATGGCAGCGCATCGATGCCGCTCAGCCGCAGCTGTTCGCTGACTGTTTCCTTTAGTAGAGTGAGTTCGCCCTCACTTGAGGCTTCGCAGCGACATACCAAAACGTCCTGCGTGTTCGACGCCCTTAAAAGCCACCATCCACTGTTCTGAGACACTCGAACGCCGTCGACGTCGATCACGGATGCGCCCGCTTTCGCAAGCCGCTCCTTTACTTCCGAGATAACCGCGAACTTGCGTTCCTCAGGTACTGGAAAGCGTATTTCCGGCGTGTTGCACATGACTGGCAGCTGATCCAACAATTGGGCTGCGGACTGTCCTGAGGTCGCGATCAGATCGAGCAATCTGACCGCCGCATAGAGGGCATCGTCATAGCCGTAGTAGCGATCCTTGAAAAAGATATGGCCACTCATTTCACCGGCCAGCGGTGCCTCGATCTCCACCATCTTGGAACGAATGATCGAGTGGCCCGAGGCGCCCATCACGGGCCGGCCGCCGAGGCGGCTGATTTCGTCGAACAGAACTTGGCTCGCCTTGACGTCAGCAAGGATTGGCGCGCCAGGATGACGCCGCAGGACATCAGCAGCGAGCAACGCCAGCAGTTGATCGCCCCAGATAATTCGACCGCTAGCGTCGACCGCGCCGATACGGTCACCGTCACCGTCAAATGCGATGCCAAGATCGCATTTCTGTGATGCCACTACTTCACGGAGCTGTTCAAGGTTTTCAGGTATCGTCGGATCGGGGTGATGATTTGGAAATGTGCCGTCAATTTCCTCGTTGATCAGCACATGCCGGCCAGGCAGCCGCGACGTTAGCCGTGAGAGCGCCGCACCTGCAGAGCCATTGCCCGCATCCCAGGCGACATTGAGCGCGTTCTCAGTTCGGTAGTCAGCGGCAATCCGGGCGATGTACCAGTCAACAATGTCGATGGTCGATCGGCGCCCGTTTGCCATGATCCATTGTCCGCGGGCCGCTTCTCTTCCAAGGTCTTGGATCTTCCGACCCCAAAACGGCGCGTTGTCGACAACAGCCTTAAACCCATTGTAGTCGGGCGGGTTGTGCGACCCTGTCACCATGACAGCGGCGTCCGCGTTTAATGCTCGTGACGCAAAGTAGAGCATGGGTGTCGGACCGACGCCGATGCGTATGACGTGCAATCCCGTGCTCTCAAACCCCTCGACAAGAGCGAGCTCAAGCGCCGGCGAACTGAGCCGGCCGTCGAGGCCGACGCAGACCGTCGTTCCAGCTAATCCAACGACATGGCTGCCGAGCGTCTTGCCAAGGGCTGACGCGTCCGCCTCGCTGAGCGTCGTACCGACAATGCCACGAATATCGTACTCTCGAAGTATCGACGGATCGAAACGATGTCCGTCACTCATTCCGCGGCATTCCCTTCCAGGCGTGCAGCGCTGGCTGTCGATTTGGGTCGGCCGATACAGTTGTATTCGAACCCGGCCGCGGCCATCTCAGCGGGATCGTATATATTGCGTAGGTCGATCATCAGCGGGCGTACAAGCAACGCCTTGCAGCGCTCGAGGTCAAGTAGGCGGAACTCGTTCCACTCGGTCAGGATGACAAGTGCTCCTGCGCCTTCCATTGCGTCGTAGGCCGACTCGCACCAGACTACGCCGTCTACGAGCTTCTTTGCTTCCTCCATACTTTCGGGATCGTAGACACGCACCGTCGCCCCGGCGTCGCACAAAGCCGGCAGGATATCGAGGCTGGCACTTTCGCGCATGTCGTCGGTGTTTGGCTTGAACGCCAGTCCGAGGACGGCAAGCGTCTTACCATCTACCGAACCGCCGCATGCTTGCACGATACGCCCCGCCATGGCCTTTTTACGTTTGGTGTTGACGGCGATCACGGTCTCAATAATGCGCAAAGGAGAACCAGCCGCCTCCGCCGTGCGGACAAGCGCCAACGTATCCTTGGGAAAACAGGATCCGCCGTATCCGGGTCCCGGATGGAGAAATTTGCGACCGATCCGACCATCGAGGCCCAAGGCCCGCGCGACATCATAGACGTCGGCATCGATCTGTTCGCACAGGTCTGCAACTTCGTTAATGAACGTGACTTTCGCCGCAAGAAAGGCATTGGTCGCATATTTGATGAGCTCTGCGGTTTCCAACCCGGTGAACAGCATCGGCGTCTCGATCAGATAGAGCGGCCGATAAAGGGACTGCATAAGGTCGCTAGCACGATCGCTCTCGCTACCGATGATAATGCGGTCCGGGCGCATGAAATCATCGATCGCCGATCCTTCACGCAGGAATTCAGGATTCGAAACGACGTCAAAGTCGGCATCCGGGCGTGTCTGCCGGATGATTCGCGCGACCTCACGACCTGTACCGACGGGTACAGTCGACTTCGTGATTACAACGGTATAGCTGTCGATCGCACGCGCGATTTCTTCCGCGGCACTGTAAACGAAGGAAAGATCGGCATGACCGTCGCCACGCCGGCTCGGTGTACCGACCGCAATCAACACTGCATCCGCCTGACTAACCGCCGACGCCAGATCGGTCGAGAAATGGAGCCTTCCCGCCGTCGTGTTCGCGGCAACCATATCCTCAAGGCCGGGCTCGTAAATCGGGATATCGCCGCGCTTTAGGCGCTCGATTTTGTCGCCGTCCTGATCGACGCAGGTTACATCGATACCGAATTCGGAAAAGCAAGCGCTCGATACGAGCCCGACATAGCCGGCGCCGATCATCGCAATTCGCATAAGTTGTTCCCTCCGGCCTTACAGGACCGCTACTCGACTATGACTTGGCATAAGTGTTGATGATCTTCCTGGCCGCGGGACCCAAATCTTCTCGTGAGAGCGCATACGCCACATTTGCCTCAAAAAACCCGATCTTGTTGCCGCAGTCGAAGGTTCGACCGTCAACGCGAAGCCCGTAAAATGGTACTTTCCCAAGCATCTGCGCCATCGCATCGGTGATTTGAATTTCGTCACCGGCACCCACCTCCTTCTTTGACAGATACTCGAAAATCGAAGGGAATAGGATGTAACGACCGACGATCCGCAGACGGGATGGCGCCTTGTCCGGCGACGGCTTCTCGACAAGGCCACGGATCGTTGCCATCCGTCCGTCGTCATCTTCGACATCGAGAATGCCGTATTGATCCGTCTGCGCCAGCTCGATCTCTTCTACGGCAACGACGCATCCGCCGGTTCGATCGTGAGCCTCGACTAGCTGCTGCAGGCACGGCCGATCAGCCATAATCAAATCGTCCGCGAGGACGACGGCGAACGGCTCATCCCCGATTAGATGGCGCGCGCACCAAACCGCATGTCCCAACCCCAAAGGCTGTGTCTGACGTAGGTAGGCGATCTGGCCCGGCTCGGGAACCCAACTTCGCGTAAGCTCCAGGAATTCAGACTTGCCGCGCTCCACCAACACCCGGTCGAGCTCGTAAGATACGTCGAAGTGGTCCTCGATCGCATGCTTGCCGCGCCCGGTGACGAAAATGAACTGCTCGATACCGGCCGCGCTCGCCTCCTCAACCGCATACTGAATCAGGGGTTTGTCAATGACGGGCAGCATTTCCTTCGGCATCGCCTTTGTGGCGGGCAGAAATCGAGTGCCAAGACCTCCAATTGGGAATATTGCCTTGCGGACGGGCTTGGACATGAGAGGCGCGGCTGCTCCTGAAAGCGAAGATTGCGTACTGGACTAAGCCTATGTGCCATAGCGCGGCGCTGGCGCGCAACATATGTCCGTGGAAAGCCCTCGTTAAGTCGTTGCCCGCTTAACTGCTCGCATCGAGTAGCACGTCCTTGGCTTCGTTGATCCGCGCGGCAAGATAGTCCGAGCCGCCTTTATCGGGATGATATTGCTGCATCAGTCGTCGATGTGCTTTTTTTATTTCTTCGGCATCGGCCTGCGGTTCAAGGCCCAATATCTCTTGTGCTTCTGCGACAGTCATATGACCGTCGCCCACACTCGGCTCGTCGGCAAATGCTTCGGCAGTCTCGCGCCACTCCTCGCCGTGCATACGGTCGAGATAAGCTTCAAGTACGCTCGCGGATTGCTGGTCGTCCTGTACCGCAGCGCGGTGCAGATCGATAATCTCCGCCAGGGTCATTTGTGAAAGCTGGCGACCTGAACTTGGCCCTTGCAGGACTTCGCCGTCCATTTCGCCGGAGTCATGTGACAAGGACATAAGGACGAAACGTGTACGCACCTCTGAACGTTGGCCCGGACTGCGGCCGCGCATCGCCTTTGCCAAGTTGCTAAGCAGTCGAGCGCGTGCAAGCCACGGCAGCAACACCATCAGCGCCACCCATGCCCAGGCGAACCGGCCCGTGAACAACATGAAAACGCCGATCAACACGGCGAGCCCGGCAACAACCCAGCGCGCCATGCGGAAAACCGCCTTGGGGTCCGCTGAAACAAACCAGCGCGCCATCAAAAGCGCGCCAATTACAAGGCTCACGCCAACGATAAACCACGTCATGGTAAGGTTACGTGTTCTCGCTGAGCTGGTGTGTCAAGCGAAGAACGGCACCGCCCTGCTTCTGCCCGTATTCCAAGAGTGCTTTTCGGCCACCGGCAGCGAACACGGCAACCGCCGCCAATAGATCCCGAAGCTGCTCCGCGCTGCTGGAATCGAAGGAACAATAGGCGCCGCCCGAAAGTTCGGCAATTTGCTCGAACGCGCGGCGTGCAATCGAGTCTCCGCCCTCGTGAAAGATGAAAACCGGCACGCCAAGCAATTTCAGCTCTCCAGCTTTGTGGCAGAGCGCGTCAATGTCCTCTTCCATCGCATCCCCGACGAAGACGACCGCGTTAACTTTTCGCTGTTTGGTCTGTTTGATGGCGTGCTTGAATATCTTTTCAATTTGAGTGGCGCCGCCCCGACACATGACGCCCGTCATCATTTTCAAAAGTTCGCCCGCGTTCGTCACCCACTTGCTCGCACGACACTCGCGGAACCCGCGATAGTAGACGAGTTGTATCTCGATACCGCCCAAGGCTGCGGTTGACTTAAACATCTCCCCTTGGATCATGCAGGCTCTGTCCCAACTCGGCTCACGGCTGGCCGTGGCGTCCAACGCGAACATGAGCCGCCCGCGGCCCGACTGCAAATTTGTTGCCACAGCGACCTTCTTCAAGAATGCATCTACGCCCTGGTCGCTGGTCTTGGTCGGCAGTTTGGACAATATGTCACCCGTCACTTACTTCGGCTTGTGCAGTATCTCGCCTGATGTCCACCGTAACGTCAACTGGTCGCAACAGAGATGGAAACCGTAGTGCATCAATTAGACCGCGGACCTCCTGTCGTCCAGCCACGTGAGAAATATTCAACTTCATGTCGCTGCCAGGCTCTCGAAGATCAAGCAAGGTCAGACCCTTGAGAAACAGTTCGCGGAAGATAACCCGTTCGGTGAAGCCCGGCGCAATACGAAAGCCGATCCGCTGAGCGAGCACAGAAACTGCCTGCGCCATAGCTTGTTTGTTATGCGAATCCAAGCTGCTCAAGCGGTTGCGCATGATAACCCAGTCTATCGATCCGCCGTCGCGCCGGGCCCGTTCCTTTTTCTGCTCCCAGACCATCTCCGCATAGCGGCTTGGATGAAGAATTCTTAAGGTTTCCGCTTCAATCGTCGCCAACATATCGAGGTCGACGAAACTGTCGTTGAACGGCGTGATGAGCGTGTCCGCATGGCTATGCGCATATCGCGACAGCACACTATCGCTCCCCGGGGTATCGATGACGACAAAATCAAAGGCAGCGACAAATGCTGCATGATGCTCGTCGAAATCCCTCTTCGCCTCCTCGACGGCCAACGCCTGACCGTGGACGTCGGCGCCGATTGTAATGTGCTCCGAAAATGGCAGCTCTGCGTCTTGTTTGCGGGCAAAGGCGCGACGGTTTGCGAAAAATCGCGTCAGTGAAGCCTGTCGTGAATCGACATCGATGCTTGCGACACTCGAACCGGCGTGGAGCAAGGCTACGACCAGATGCATCGCTGTTGTCGTTTTGCCGGATCCACCCTTCTCATTGCCAACGACAATGATATGCGCGGGCCGATCCGCACCGCGTCTCACCAGTCGCTCGACCTGATTATGTGGCGTCGCAATACCATCTCCTTCGGCGTCGGCCGCCGCCGATACGTCCTCATTAATTGCCATTCCAATCAGCACCATTGCTGGAAGTTCGACATATCATAAGCAAGTCAGCACCTTGACGCAGCGGCAAACACGTCACCCGAGGACCGCCAGCAATGTTACTTCGGATGAAAACTTGTCCAATCCTCGTCAGTCAATTCGTCGCCGATTGCACTGAACTGGCCCGCACCTTTGAGCCATCGACCTCCATCGATGGTCACGATTTCGCCGTTCAGAAAAGCCGCATAGTCCGACATCAAATAGCTTGCAAGGTTTGCAAGTTCGAGATGCTTGCCCGGACGGCCGAGCGGCCCGGAGTTTTCAAATCGCTGCGCCATCTCCGGCCGCGGCAATAGGCGCGACCACGCACCCTCGGTTGGAAACGCCCCCGGCGCAATGGCGTTGAAGCGAATGCCGCGTCCGCCCCATTCGACGGCGAGGCTGCGTGTCATAGCTAAAACACCCGCCTTCGCCATCGCGGAGGGCACAACGTAGGGTGAACCGGTCCATGCATAAGTGGACAGAATGGACAGAACGACAGCGGATCGGTTGTCCGTCAACCAACGCCGACCACAGTCGAGCGTGACATAGGCGCTGCCGTGCAGGACGATATTCAAGATCGCATCGACGGCCCGATGACTCAGTGTTTCGCTACGTGCGATAAAGTTACCGGCGGCATTGTTGACCAAGCCGTCAAGTGGCCCCTCGCGCCATATTTCGTCCAACATCGCAGCAACAGCATCGGGCTCGCGGATGTCGCACGTGATCCAGACTGTTGGTCGGCCGGATACCGCCGCAAACTCGTCAGCTGTCTTCTTCAATACGGCTTCACGCCGGCCGCAGATTACCAGGTTTGCGCCAAGTTCCAGGAAACGCTGGCCCATCGCCTTACCAAGCCCCGTGCCACCGCCGGTAACGAGAATTCGTTTGTCCGCCAGCGTATCAGGTAGCAACACGCGCATTCCTCCATCAATCATCGGTGAACATATGGGTTTAGCGTGAACCGACAGTCCAAGGCTACAACGCCGGTTAGCCACAATACTGCGTGCTGGCCGTTCGCCGCTCGCCGCCGCGCCCGTATTAGGCTGGCAGCAGCTCGTATTTCATCAGCTTGTGTCGGAATTGGTGGTAGGCGAGACCAAGATGGCGTGCCGCCGCACGCTGATTGTGTCGGTTTTGTAAAAGCGCACGCTCGAGGATATTCCGCTCGAAGGCGGCGACCGACGTTTCAAAATCAAACGGACGGGTGAGCGCCGGCACAGCCTCGGCTGGATCTTGACGGAGCGCGTCTGACGGTCGCGCGTTTTCGGTTGGCTCGCCGGAAATCGGACGGTAGGGGGATGCAAAGGGATCGAAGTTAACCGTATCGATTCGACCGTCCCGCGCGCTTCTGTAAACCGCCCGTTCAACAACGTTCTTAAGTTCGCGCACGTTACCCGGCCAGCCGTACTCCTCAAGCGAACTTCGCGCGTTTTTTGTGAATCCGGCGAACTGTTCCCAGCCCAATTCCAATGCCATGGCCCGACCAAAGTGATCGACTAGCGGATTGATGTCATCCGGGCGCTCGCGCAGCGGTGGCACCGTGATGACGTCGAACGCCAGCCGGTCGAGCAGATCATATCTGAACGCGCCCGACTTAGCCGCGTCGGGAAGATCGATATTCGTTGCGCCGATCACGCGAACATCGACCTGGAGCGCCTTCGAGGATCCGACCCGCTCGAAGCTTCCATACTCGATGACGCCCAAGATTTTTTCCTGGGCCGCCAATGAGGCGTTTGCAATTTCATCGAGGAACAGCGTCCCTCCGTCCGCCAGCTCAAACCGACCTTCACGCCGCCGCACGGCTCCGGTAAAGGCGCCAACCTCATGACCGAAAAGCTCGGTCTCAAGAAGATTTTCCGGCAGCGCGGCACAGTTCAATTTGATCAGCGGCCCCTCCCACCGATGCGACAGGAAATGCAGGCGCGCGGCGATCAACTCCTTGCCGGTCCCACGCTCGCCAATCACCAAAACTGGACGATTCAATGCAGCCGCACGCGAAGCCTGCTCCATCATTTCGATGAAAGCAGAAGATTGTCCGACGATTGTCGGGAGTTGGTTTGGCGTCAGCATTTGATTATTTGTGAATTATAGTAAGAGTTATGATTTTTTATCAATAGCTAAGGATAAACGCGATAACTCCTTTGCCGGATTTTTACAAGATATTCTGTTTTACTCATTGTTTTCAATCTCTTAGTAGAATTTATCCGATTGGCACAGGCTGTGCAGTTATTGGTATGAAATTTCGATTTTCGGCCGCATTGGTGAACAAACATGCGACAGGAGCAAACCGATGACGACAAGAAACGCAAGGTCCAGCGAAGGTCCTATCAAGCGGGATCTGGGGCGTCAATCGGATCGACTGCTCCGATACCTAGGATCGCGGACCATGGACCAATGGTTCATGTTCGCAGCTGGAATAATCATTGGCCTGGTTCTCGGCTGAGCAGCCGGACTCCGACCCGTTACCCGAACACCGACAAGTTCGCACGCGTCAAACCAAGGAGGATCGGAGCAATGAACAGCAGCTCAAGCGCCCAGAACGCAGCGAAAATCGGGAACACGGTTGATCAAACCGAAGCATCGCACTGGTCGGAACGGCGCGTGCGGGAATTTCTCGCAACTCGAACGCCCGACCGCTGGCTTATGGGACTTCTCGCTTTCGCCTTCTCGCTGCTCCTTCTCATCCGACTAAATCCGCAATTGCTCAGTGCAATGTTCGGATGATCGGGACGGCAAAGCAAACAACCACTCAGAAAAGGACATAATCATGGGAATATTCTCGCGACTGACCGACATCGTAAATTCCAACCTCAGCGCCTTGCTCGACCGCGCTGAAGAACCGGAGAAAATGATTCGATTCATCATCCAGGAGATGGAGGATACACTGGTCGAAGTCCGCACTACGGCGGCCCGAACGATCGCCGAAAAGAAGGAAAACAGCCGCAAGCTCACGCGCTTGGAAGAAGCGCAAGCAGAGTGGCAACGCAAGGCGGAATTGGCCCTCAGCAAGGACCGCGAGGATCTCGCCAAAGGTGCGCTCGTCGAGAGGGCGCGACTAGCCGATGCAGCCAAGCTGCTGGCAGACGAACTATTGCAGATCGACGCGGCGTTGACGCAACACGACGACGACGTGGCTAAGCTGCAAAGCAAATTGTCCGAGGCGAAGGCCAAGCAGAAGTCCATACAGACCCGCCACGAAACTGCCAATTCAAGGCTGCGCGTGCGTCGCCAGTTGTTCGACAAACGCATCGAAGAGTCGTTCGCCAGGTTTGAACAGGTCGAAAAAAAGCTGGACGAAGTCGAAGGCGAGGTGGAAGCCTATGATCTTGGACGCCGACGGACCCTGGTTGAGGAGTTTTCGGACCTTGAGGCGGAGGACGCTGTGGAAGAGGAACTCACCGCGCTAAAGACCCGGCTCGCAAAACGTAGGCCAACAGGAGGACAGTCCTAACTCATGGACATCTTAGAATTCCTGTTCGTACCGATCATTCTTGTTCTCGTGGTGGTCCTTCCGTGCTGGATAATTTTCCACAGTGTAACTCGTTGGCGGACGGCGAAGGTCCTGTCGGCCGATGACGAGAAGATATTGTCAGAACTTTGGGAGAATGCGGCGAAGATGGAAAGTCGCATCAACTCGCTGGAGCGCATTCTCGACGCCGAAGCGCCCGAGTGGAGGTCCAAGGTATGAATCGCGCTGAGTCAGCCGGTCAGCGGAGCCGCAGCAGGCTTTACCGAATCCCAGCCCGCGGCAGGGTTATGGGGGTCTGTGCCGGCATTGCCGACTACCTGGGGATTAACATTCTTTTCGCACGGATTGTCGCAATTATCTGTCTGATCAGCTTTCCCGTTGCAACGTTGATCGGCTATTTTTTAGCCGGCCTGTTATTGGATGAAATGCCGGAGCACCTATTCACAAGTCACGAAGAGGAAGTATTCTGGCGCGGCGTGCGAACCGATCCGGCGACAACCTGCCGGTCGCAAAATCACAAATTTCGTGAACTAGAGCAGCGTTTGCGCAAACTCGAGGCCTATATCACATCCGCTGAGTTTGAACTCCACCGCGAAATCAGCAATCTCGAAAGCTGATGTTTGTGGCGCGCTACGTGGCAACAATATTGTCGTCATTCACTCGGACCATGGCCGACCGACCGACACGACGAACTATTCCCAATCTTGCGTGATGACTTCGGTGATTACATAGCCGCGCCAAGGCGGGTAGCGTTGCTCGATTATGCTGCGAGCCTCATCTTCATCATGGGCTCTGATGTCGAACCAGTGGATGTCGGCCCAATCGTCGCTCAGATCCGAATGGTGTTCATGAATTTCAACAAGGGATCGAACCTCCTTGTTGTAAACGCCGATTTCGTATGTTTTTCGTTCTATCATCCGGCGGCCTCCCGGCCACTCATGCGACCCTATCGCAAGTCTATGCTGACATGCCTACACCATTCGCATTGGCGCAATTCAACCACAACTCTTGGTATTCCTCAATTATGACGTTCGGGGAAGGAGTATGCTTCCCTAATACCGCGACAAGCGCTCTGTGAGAAGGGCAAAATATCCTTCGGCATCCACCTTATTGATCACCTGACAGTTGGGTTCTGCGTCCGTAACCCGCCACCAATCAGCAACGGTTTCGCCCATCGTCAACTCGGAGGTTGTTTCTACGGCGACGGCAACGGTCCTGCCGGCACGGTCCTGCCGGCAAACAGATTTGGTTGAATAATGTTAGCGATCACGCAGGGATCGTGCAGCGGACCACCGGGTCCACCGAACTTCTCGATGTTGTATCTGCCGTAGGAATCCACCATTTCAACAACATTCCGGGCAACGGTTGACTGCAGAGCGTCGATTGCCGCCATACGCTCTGGCGTCGCAAGCGCCTGATATGTTGCATCAAGTCCGAACATCGTGAGATCAACCCCGGACTCAAACACGATCTGGGCCGCATGAGGGTCAACGAAGATGTTGAACTCGGCCGCTGGCGTCACGCTTCCCGGACCGAGCGCAGCGCCGCCCATCAACACAATCTCGGCAATTCCCGAAACAATGAGTGGCTCCTTGACCAGGGCCAGCGCGATGTTGGTCAGAGGTCCAATCGGGCACAGAGTAATTTTTTCGTGCTCCGCGCCGAGGCAGCTCTCGATTAGAAAATCAACGGCATGCTGTGCCTGTAAGGGCATCGTCGGTTCCGCGAACTGCGCTGCACCTAAACCACTTTCGCCATGGGACGACTTGGCGCCATAGGGCGGATGCAGTATCGGCCGCTCGCAACCGGCAAAGACTCGAACATCGGTGTGCCCGGCCAACTCGCAAACACGCCTCGCATTGGCCTGCGTCATTTCCAACGGCACGTTGCCGGCGACGCAGGTAATCCCACGCAGCTCAATTTCATCGGGCGATGCAAGCGCCAGGAGGATGGCAACAGCGTCGTCCACACCTGGGTCGCAGTCAATTATGATGGGACGCGGCACTTGGTCTTGCGGCATGGATGAGGCCCTTCAAGGTCAGCGACGGACTGTCAATGCCGCTGCCAGGTCGGTCGTCGCAGCAAGCCGTTGCTCAACGCAGAGAAATCGCTGACATTATGCAGACAGACATATAGCACATGGATCGGCGTGACTTTTGCGTCTAACGATTGCCCCGGTGCCGCACTGCAGCAAAGAAAGATTTTGGCATGGCCGTATTTTCATCCCCCCACTTCGATGGCCATGAGCAAGTCGTGTATTGCCACGACAACGCGAGCGACCTGCAGGCAATCATCGCAATCCACAACACTTCACGTGGACCCTCGCTTGGCGGATGCCGAATGTGGCCCTACGAAACGGAGGAGATGGCATTAACGGACGTGCTGCGGCTCTCCCGAGGCATGACGTACAAGTCTGCATTGGCCGATCTCCCCTACGGCGGCGGAAAATCGGTGATCCTTGGCGACCCCGATCAGGACAAGAACAAGGCGCTATTCGAAGCTCTGGGGCGCTTTGTCCACTCGCTGGGCGGACGCTACATCGTTGCCGAGGACGTCGGCACGACGCCGGACGACATGGCGGTCATCGGAACCATGACGCCGCATGTTGCTGGGCTCGAAGGCGGCAGCGGTGATCCTTCACCCGCAACTGCATGGGGTATCTTCGTGGGTATGAGATCAGCCATTCACGAGCAATTGCAACGCGAGAGTTTCGCAGGACTGCGCGTTGCCGTTCAAGGTCTTGGAAACGTCGGTTTTGAGCTCTGCCGGCTGCTGCATGACGCCGGCGCGCAACTTTCAGTAAGCGACCTAGAAGATTCAACGGTCGAACGGGCAGTCGAGCAATTTAATGCGCAACCAGTTTCGCTAGAGGCTATTTATGGCCTCGATGTGGACGTCTTTGCACCATGTGCCCTCGGTTCAATTCTCAACGATCAGACGATCGCCATCATGAAGGCTCAAGTCATCGCCGGCTCAGCAAACAACCAACTCGCTGAGGACCGCCATGGCGAAGCGCTGATGCAGGCCGGAAAGCTCTACGCGCCCGACTATCTCATCAACGCCGGCGGCGTGATCAACATATCCTATGAGGGACCATCCTATGACCGGGACGTTGCATTTGCTCACGTTGCACGAATCGAAGAAACCTTGACCGAGGTATTCCATCGCGCAAAGTCTGAGAATATTGCGACCAGCGTAGCCGCCGACCGTATCGCCGAAGAGCGATTCCAAGGGTAGGGTGTGAGGATATCGGGTTTTCTACTTGATTTGTGAAGTTGAGATTGAAGGCGAGCATGGCGGAACTTGAAGAGAAGGTGCCGCGGGACCAATCCGACGCGCCTCCACTCGACA
The DNA here is from genome assembly GCA_963664465.2 of Alphaproteobacteria bacterium. Taxonomy (GTDB): domain Bacteria; phylum Pseudomonadota; class Alphaproteobacteria; order UBA8366; family CAVOAK01; genus CAVOAK01. The sequence goes on from CAXXSU010000004.1 coordinate 199,309, forward strand.
AAGATCAAACGGCGATGTTAGCGGAGCTGTTCCGCCTTCTCGGCGACACAAGCCGACTTCGAATCGTCATGTCATGCTTGGCGCAGGCAAAATCCGTTACCGAGATTTCAAACTCGCTTGGGTTGTCGCAGTCGCTCGTCAGTCACCACCTACGCCTGTTGAGAGGCGCTCGATTGGTTCGTCGTGAGCGGCGTGGAAAACAGGCCTTCTATAGCGCGGACGATGACCATGTGCGCCGTGTCGTCGCCGATCTAGCGCAGCACGTTTTGGAGCCGGTAGATGAAGATGAGCAATAAAAATCGGCCCTGCCGCTAGGTTGACGGCTCATCGGCAAGGGAAATAAGCGCCGCGTTTCCGCCGGCCGCCGTCGTATCTATGCTGAGCGTTCGTTCGGTTGCAAAGCGGTGCAGATAACGCGGTCCTCCGGCCTTCGGACCGGTTCCCGACAGTCCCTCGCCGCCAAAGGGCTGTACGCCAACGACAGCACCGATCTGGTTGCGATTTACGTAGGTATTTCCAACCCGGAGTTTTTTCTGAATCGCGCGTGCAGTAGCTTCGATGCGGCTGTGAATCGATGCTGTCAGGCCGAATCCAGTGTCGTTTATGGCGTCGATGACATAGTCCAGACGATCGGCGGCGAAGCGCACGATGTGCAGGACGGGACCAAAGATCTCGCGATCCAGGCCTCCGATTGCGTCGATCTCGTATGCTCTTGGCGCAAAGAACAAGCCATGCTCGGCGCCCCCAGACAATCTGGCTTCGCCGACCAGCCGGCCGGCCCGCACCATGCGCTGCGAATGTGCCCGCAGCATAGTGCGCGCATCTTCGTCAATCACGGGGCCGACATCTGTCGACAGCAGACCTGGATCACCGACGTTGAGTTCCGCCATCGCACCGGTCAACATCTCGATCGTCCTGTCCGCGACATCCTCTTGCAGAAAGAGCACGCGCAAGGCAGAGCAACGCTGTCCGGCCGAACGGAAAGCGGAGACCAGTGCATCGCGAACCACCTGTTCGGGAAGCGCCGAGGAGTCGACGATCATCGCATTCTGACCGCCGGTCTCGGCGATAAATGGAATGATCGGCCCATCCCGGTCGGCAAGCGATCGGTTTATTGCCCGCGCGGTTTCAATCGATCCGGTGAAGGCGACACCCGCAATACGCTGGTCGCCTACGAGCAGTGCGCCAACTCCCGGACCATCCCCCGGCAACAACTGAAGAACGTCCCCTGGAATGCCCGCCTGCTGCAGCAAGTCAATGGCGGCTGCCGCGATGAGCGGTGTCTGCTCGGCTGGTTTCGCGACGACAGCGTTGCCAGCCGCAAGCGCCGCTGCAACTTGGCCGGTGAAGATCGCCAATGGAAAATTCCACGGGCTGACACAGGCGAAGACGCCCCGCCCGGCCATCGCAATTTCGTTGCGCTCGCCGGTCGGGCCAGGCAAATCTTCGGCAGCCGCAAAATCGATCCGGGCGCGAACCGCGTAGTAACGGAGGAAATCAACAGACTCGCGGATTTCCATGACCGCGTCGGCAATCGTTTTGCCAGCCTCGCGTACACACATGGCCATCAGTCGCGCCCGGTGTGTTTCGAAGAGCGCGGCTGCGCGTTCGAAAACCAATGCCCGCTGTTCCGCGGATGTCGCATTCCAATCCGGTTGTGCCGACTGTGCGCGAGAAATCGCGACTTCAACCTGGTCGGCAGTAGCCCAGCTTGCTTGGCCAACCACACATCGACGATCTGCGGGATCGTAAAGCGGCACGGCCTTGCCCGCCTCAATTACGCCCCCGATCACGGGATCGGCGCGCCATTCCTCACCAAGACCCCGATTCATTTCTGCGACAAGCGATTCCACCGCCTCAGCTTCGGCTAAGTCGACACCGGTCGAATTCTGTCGCTGGTCGCCAAACAGGTCGCGCGGCAGTGGGATCTTGGGATGGGGCAGCGCATCGAGCGCCTCTGCACGCTCGATCGGATCGGCAATGATCTCATCGACCGGCAACGTTTCATCAACGATGCGATTCACGAAGGATGTGTTGGCGCCGTTTTCGAGCAGCCGTCGAACGAGATAGGACAACAAATCTTCGTGGCTACCGACGGGCGCATAAATCCGGCAGGCGATGCCGGGGCCACGGTCGCCGACCACCTGATCGTATAGGGCCTCGCCCATGCCATGCAGCCGTTGGCACTCAAAATCGCTGCGATCACCAGCGAGTTCTAAAATTGCTGCGAGTGAGTGCGCATTGTGGGTAGCAAGTTGCGGATAGAGACTGTCGCCGGCAGCGAACAGGCGCGCGGCACAAGCAAGATAGGAAACATCGGTCGAGAGCTTGCGCGTAAATACAGGATAGCTGTCGTACCCACCTTCCTGAGTGCGTTTGATTTCGCTGTCCCAGTACGCGCCCTTGACGAGCCGCACCAGCAGCCTTCGCCGGCTCTGTACGGCAAGTTCGCTCAGCCAATCGATGACGGGAAGCGCGCGCTTCTGGTAGGCTTGAACCGCCAGTCCGAACCCCTCCCAACCGCGAAGTTTGGGGTCACTAAAGACAGCTTCAAACACCTCGAGTGTAAGATCGGTACGATCGGCTTCCTCGGCGTCGACGGTTAGACCGATATCGGCGTCTTTAGCCTGCTCAGCCAACGCCGCGAGCCTCGCAACCAACTCACGCAACACACTGTCGCGCTGCGCAAATTCAAAGCGCGGATGAAGGGCTGACAATTTGACTGATATGCCCGGACCCTCGATCGCTCCGACGCCCTTTGAGGCTTCACCGATAGCCGAGATCGCGCCGACATATGCATTGTAGTAGCGCTCGGCATCAGCGGCGGTGTAGGCGGCCTCCCCGAGCATGTCGTATGAGTAGCGGTATCGACGCGCCTCAAACTCGCCCGCACGTTGCAGCGCTTCATCGATGGTGCGGCCCATCACGAACTGACGTCCGAGAATTCGCATCGCCTGAACCAGCGCTTGGCGTATCACCGGCTCGCCGCTACGCGTGACAAGCTGTCTGACTAGCCCCATGAAGCCGACGGCAGCATCCCCGCCCTCGGACCGTGCGTCGAGCTCGATAACCCGACCGGTCAGCATCAACGCCCATGTCGAAGCATTGACAAAAAGCGAGTCCGAGGTCCCGACATGTTCCTCCCAATTTGCGGCCAGGATCTTATCCTTGATGAGCAGATCGGCGGTTTCGGCGTCGGGAATTCTCAGCAGCGCTTCAGCCAGGCACATCAAGGCTACGCCCTCGCTGGTTGAAAGCTCGTATTGCTGCAAGAAGGCGTCGATGCCACTCGCCTCAAGGCGTCTGCGGCGTGTCTCAACAACCAGTTCGCGAGCTGTAACGGCGATGCGCTCAAGGGCGTCGGGCGCGAACCGTGCCTCTGCGATCCTCTCTGCAACGCAGGCTGATTCGTCCATACGATAGGCCGCACGAACCTTTGCCCGCAAAGCTGAGCATTTCGGGACGCTGAATTTGAACCGTGTGGGCTTCATGACGCGCCTCGCCATAGCAAGGAATATAGCGCGTCAGGCCGGCCTTCGCTCCGCCATTTCATTTCACGACTATTCAGCGAACGGTTTTCAGCACTGCTCACGCGGCCTAAAGTGCGGTGGAATCAAGCACCTTCATCTGATCGTCACGCTATGTGCGGCATCGCCGGATTCATTGACTTCAAACGTGAAACGGGCTCGGAACGGCTCCGCGACGAAGTGCGCCGCATGGCCGAAGCGTTAAGCCATCGCGGACCCGACATGGGCGACCAGTGGATTGACGCCGAGGCGGGGGTCGCACTCGGATTCAGGAGGCTCGCGATCATCGATCTGACGCCGACCGGACATCAACCGATGATCTCCTCCGACGGTCGCTTCGTCGTCATATACAATGGCGAGGCGTACAACTTTGCGGACCTGCGGGTTGAACTCGAAGCCGCCGGGCACGAGTTTCGCGGCACCTCAGACACCGAGGTGTTTCTAGAAGGATGCGTCGCCTGGGGCGTTGAAGCAGCCGTGGGGCGCCTCATTGGAATGTTTGCGTTTGCACTTTGGGATCGCCGCGAGGCGAAGCTCTGGCTTGGCCGCGACCGGGTCGGCATAAAGCCGATCTATTACAGCCGACAGGGCAGCCTATTTATGTTTGGATCAGAACTCAAAGCGCTCCGGGCGAAGGATGGCTGGCAAGCCACTGTGGATCGTGACGCGCTCGCCGCATATCTCCGATTCAACTATGTGCCGACGCCGCACAGCATTTATCAGAACGTCAGCAAGCTTGAACCCGGCACTCTCCTGTCATTGCGACCGGGTGAGGAGCCGAGTTTAACGCGCTATTGGGACCTCGCAACCGCCGCCTCGCAGCCGCGCAGTCTCATCGACGAAGACGAAGCGCTGGACGAGGGAGAAGCACTCCTGCGCGATGCCGTAAAACGCCGGCTGGTGTCCGATGTGCCGCTGGGAGCGCTGCTTTCGGGGGGCGTCGACTCCTCAACCGTAACCGCTCTGATGCAGGTCGAAGGTGGACATCCAGTCAAGAGTTTCACCGTTGGGTTCGAACAGGCGGGTTTCGATGAAGCCGGACAGGCGCAGGCGATCGCCGAGCACATCGGCGCGGAACATCACGAACTCTACCTCTCCGAAGCACGCGCACTCGAGCTCGTCCCGAGGCTCCCAGAATGGTATGACGAGCCATTCGGCGATTCCTCAGCGCTGCCGAGCTGGCTCGTGGCCCAAATGGCACGTGAACATGTGACAGTCGCACTTTCCGGTGATGGCGGCGATGAGGTGTTTCTTGGCTACAACCGCTATCACGCGGCAGCGGCAGCATGGCAAGGCGTGCGAAGGATTCCTGATCCCTTGAAGCGGCTTGCGGCGAAGGCAATTTCGGCGGTTCCGACCACCGGCTGGGACGGAGTAGCGGACCTTCTTCCGAAGTCGATTCGCCCTCGAATGGCCGGGGATAAAGCGCATAAACTCGGATCGATTCTCGCCGAAGACGATGCCGATGGGATGTATCGGCGCCTGGTCAGCCATTGGAACGATCCGACGGACCTCGTGGCTAATGCGGCGGAGCCGACGAGCGCCGTCTGGCGCGAAGCGGGGAAGATTGAAGATTTCAGCGAGCGTATGGCGTTCCTCGACTCCAAGACCTATTTGCCCGACGATATCCTGACTAAAGTCGATCGGGCGAGTATGGCCGTCGGTCTCGAGGTGCGGGTCCCTCTGCTCGATCATCGGCTCATCGAATTCGCTTGGCGGCTGCCGAAGCCGATGAAACTTCGCGGCACGTCGACAAAACGCTTGCTGCGCCGCATCCTCTACCGGCACGTTCCAAAGGAACTGGTCGACCGGCCAAAGACTGGGTTTGCGATACCACTCGACAATTGGCTGCGGGGACCGCTTCGCGACTGGGCAGAAGCGCTCATCGACGAAATCAGATTGAAGCGTGAAGGCTATATCGAGCCGCTGCCTGTAAGACACGCCTGGAGCGATCATCTCGCCGGCCGGGGAAATGCCGGCCAGGCGATCTGGGGCGTGTTGATGTTCCAGAGCTGGCACGAGCGCTGGATGTCGTAATGACGCTCAGTGGACGCCGCATTCTCTTCGTCGTCACGGAGGACTGGTATTTTTGTTCGCATCGCCTGCCAGTCGCGCGGGCGGCGCAAAGGGCCGGCGCGGAGGTGTTGGTCGCAACGCGCGTTACCGACCACCGAGCCGCCATCGAAGCAGAAGGATTTCGCCTCCTGCCGCTCAAAATCGAACGCAGCAGTCGAAATCCCGTGGCCGATATCCTGACGCTATTTTCGTTGATTCGGCTGTATCGTGACCAACACCCGGACATCGTGCATCAGGTGGCCCTAAAGCCCGTGCTGTATGGTTCGATTGCGGCCTGGATCGCGGGCGTACCGATCGTCGTTAATGCGCTCACCGGCCTCGGCTTCCTGTTTATCTCTGACGGAATTTTTGCAGCACTTCTCCGGCCCGCGATACGGCTTGCCTTTCGCGCCCTGTTCAATCGCAAGAACAGCCGGCTTATTCTGCAAAATTCCGATGATGTGGCGATGTTCCGCAACCGCATCGGTATTCGCGCAGACCGCATCGACATGATCCGTGGTTCAGGCGTCGATATTTCGCTCTACCGGCCCACATCTGAACCTGAAGTCACACCTGATCAGCCGGTCGTCGCGCTCTGTGTTACGCGCATGTTGTGGGACAAGGGAGTTGGCGAGTTGGTTGCCGCTGCACGGTTGCTGAAGGCGCGCGGCACTGCGATCAAGGTGCGTCTTGTCGGTGCCCCCGACCAGAACCCCGCAGCCGTCGACGCCGCCACGCTCGATACATGGAAGCGCGAGGGCGTGGTCGACGTTGCCGGCCCTTCCGAAGATATTCCGGGCGAATATTCACGGGCGCATATTGCCGTCCTACCGTCCTATCGGGAGGGCCTGCCAAAGTCGCTTCTAGAGGCAGGGGCGGCAGGGCGGCCAATCGTCGCCTCCGATGTTCCCGGGTGCCGCGAAATCTGCCGCGATGGAGAGACCGGGCTGCTGGTGCCGGTCCGCAGCGTCGAACCGCTGGCCGAGATGCTGGCAGTGCTGGCTGGCGACGCGGAATTGCGGCGGGAGATGGGTAACGCCGCGCGCAAAGCCGCCGAACAGGAATTTGCCGAGGAAATTGTAGTCTCGAAAACGCTGGCGCTTTACGGCGACGCATTGCGAGAGAGCGCGCCGTCGTAGGCGGTATTTAGTGAAAGTCCCGCGACTGGATCAAGACTTTGGCCTGATCGCGCGGATGGCGGGCCGCTTGACGAAGCCTTTTAGAGGGACGCCCGCGCGGATCGGGCGAACCCGAGGTCCAGGCTTCGTCGCCACGCCCCGATTGAGACACGAGGCCGTCTTCCGCGTCCAAACAGTCGAGCAAGTGCGACATATCCTCGAGCTGGTGGGCGATAACATGGGTGACGATGCCCTGACGCTGCAGCTCGCCGGTAACCCTCACCAACCGCGTGGTCAGCACGGTGCGGCGGAAACGCTCGAAGGTATTGCGCCAGACGATGACATTGGCGACCCCCGTCTCGTCCTCCAGCGTCATGAAAATGACGCCCTTGGCGGTGCTGGGACGTTGGCGCACCAGCACCAGACCGCAGACCGATACCCGCGCGCCGTTTTCAACCTCGGTTAATTGAGCGGCCCGCAGCGCTCCTTGGCAACGATCGCGTAACAGGGCGAGAGGATGACAGCGCAGCGAAAGCCTGAGCGCCGAATAATCCTCCACCACCTGTTCGCCGAGCCCCATATCCGGCAGGCTGATCTCGGGCTCGATACCGCGATCCTCCTCGCCCGCAGCCGCGAATAACGGCAGCGGCGCGTCACCGAGACCGCGGATCGCCCACAACGCCCCACGGCGGTCGAGTCCCATGGCATGGAAAACATCGCCCCGGGCCATCGTTTCGAGGGACTCTCGGGAAAGCCCGGTGCGCCGCCATACCGTGGTTGGATCGGCATAGCCGTTGCCGCGCCACTCGACCAAGCGGTCAGCGTCAGCCTCGCGCAGGCTCTTGATCTGACGGAATCCGAGACGCAGCGCCATGCCGCCTGCGGGACCCTCGGTGTCGCCACCCGGCTCCAACGTGCAGTCCCATTGCGAATGGTTGATGCACGGCGGACGCACCTCGACCCCATGCTCGCGCGCATCCCGCACGATCTGGGCCGGCGCATAAAACCCCATCGGCTGACTGTTCAGCAGTGCACACGCGAAAACCGCCGGATAATGACACTTCATCCAGGCTGAGACATAGACCAGCAAGGCAAAGCTCGCGGCATGCGATTCCGGGAACCCGTAGTCGCCAAATCCTTCGATCTGGCGGAAGCAACGCTCGGCGAATTCGCGTTCATAACCGCGCTCGACCATGCCTTCGATAAATTTATCGCGGAACGTATGGATCGTACCGAGGCGCCGGAAGGTCGCCATGGCGCGCCGCAGACGGTCGGATTCAGCGGGGGTAAATCCGGCGGCGACGATGGCAATCTGCATCGCCTGCTCCTGGAACAGCGGCACGCCAAGCGTCTTGTGCAGCACCTGACGCAGCTCCTCCGAGGGGTAGTCTGCTTTTTCCTCCCCGTTGCGCCGCCGCAAATAGGGATGGACCATACCGCCCTGGATCGGACCCGGACGGACGATCGCCACCTCGATCACCAGATCGTAGAAAGTCTTCGGCTGCATGCGCGGCAGGAAGCTCATCTGCGCCCGGCTCTCGACCTGAAACACGCCAATCGAATCCGCCTTCTGCAACATCGCATAGACCGCCGGATCTTCGGACGGCACGCTGGCATGGTCGAGATCGCGCCCGTAATACTGGCGGATCAGGTCGAAACCCTTGTGCAGGCAGGTCAGCATGCCGAGCGCCAGCACATCGACCTTGAGCATGCCGAGCGCGTCGAGGTCGTTCTTGTCCCATTCGATAACGGTGCGGTTCTCCATCGCCGCATTTTCGATGGGAACGACCTCGTCGAGACGGCCACGGGTGATGACGAGACCGCCGACATGCTGCGAGAGATGGCGCGGAAAACCGATTAGTTCGGCGGCGAGATCGAGCACCTGCTGAAGCCGGCGATCCGAACGATCGAGCCCCAACTCGTCGGCAGAACTCTTGTCGACATTATTCGATGAGCCCCAGGAATGACCGGCGAGCGCGCCCAGCGTGTCCTGACTCAACCCCAGCGCCTTGCCGACCTCGCGGATCGCGCCGCGCGAGCGGTAGCAGTTGACCGTAGCCGTCATCCCGGCGCGCTCGCGGCCGTATTTCTCATAGACGTACTGAATCACCTCCTCGCGGCGCGCATGCTCGAAATCGACGTCGATGTCAGGCGGCTCGCGGCGTTCAGCCGACACGAAACGCTCGAACAGCAGGTCGATGCGCGCCGGATCGACCGCGGTGACGCCGAGGCAGTAGCAGACAGAAGAATTGGCGGCCGACCCCCGGCCCTGACAGAGGATATCGCGGCTCCGGGCAAACCGGACGAGGTCGTGGACGGTGAGGAAGTAGGGTGCGTAGTCAAGCTCCTCGATCAGGGCGAGCTCATGCTCGATCTGCGCCTTGACTTTATCCGGCAGGCCCGCGGGATAGCGTTGCTCCGCGCCCTCCCAGGCGAGACGCTCCAGCGTCTGCTGCGGCGTGCGCCCCTCTTCGACGACTTCATCGGGGTATTCGTAGCGCAGCTCGTCCAGGCTGAAGCGGCAGCGCGCCGCAATCTCGGCCGTCCGTGCCACGGCTTGCGGATAGGCGGCAAACAGCCGGGCCATCTCTTGAGCCGGCTTTAAATGCCGCTCGGCATTGGCGAACAGCCGGTAGCCCGCGTCATCGATGGTGCATTTCTCGCGGATGCAGGTCAGCACGTCGGCAAGCACCCGGCGCTTCGGATCGTGCATATGAACGTCGTTGGTCGCGACCATGGGCGTGGCGCACGCCTCCGCCAGGCGCGCCAGTTGCGCCAACCGGTGTGTATCGTCGCCCCGGTAGAGATGATGCGCGGCAAGGAAGCAGTTGCCGGGAAAGGCAACTTCCAGTTCGCGTAGCTGCACGGCAAAAGCATTTTCGCGGTATTGGCCGGATTGGCGGATTGGCCGGCGGATTGGCCGGATTGGCCGGATTGGCCGGATTGGCCGGATTGGCCGGATTGGCCGGATTGGCCGGATTGGCCGGATTGGCCGGATTGGCCGGATTGGCCGGATTGGCCGGATTGGCCGGATTGGCCGGATTGGCCGGCCCCGATGGATCGGGCAGATCGTCTGGCGGCACGGCGATGAAGATCATATCCGCCCCCCAGTGCATCACGTCGCCCCGGGTAAGCCGGCACTCCCCTTTCGCAGCCCGCCGGCGCCCGAGCGTGATCAATCGCGAAAGCCGCCCGTAAGCGCTACGGTCGGTGGGATAGGCGAGCAGGCTGGCGCCATCCTCAAGATCGAGCCGCACGCCGACGATAAGCCGGATGCCCGCTTCACGGGCCGCGGCATGGGCGCGGACCACGCCCGCCAGAGTGTTGCGGTCGGTCACCGCGATCGCCTCATGCCCCAACGCCGCCGCCTGGGTCGCCAGCTCATCCGGATGCGAGCCGCCGCGCAGAAAACTGAAATTGCTGGTGACCTGAAGCTCAGCGTAGGAAGCGGGCATGACCATCACGCGAACAGGCCGTGCAGGAACCAGCGTGGTGCGGCGGCTGGTTTTGGCCGGACCTCGCGGTAGAGCCAGAAACGGCGGCCATCCGCATCCTCGATACGCCAGTAGTCGCGGGATCCGGATGCCCAGCCTTTATCCTCGCGCCACCATTCGGGCGCGATTCGCTCCGGCCCCTCGGCGGCCTGCACCCGGTGCACAACCCGCCGCCAGCGAAACAGCATCGGCGGCCCACCCTCCTCCGGCAGCGGCCGATCCGGCACAACTGGCACAACCGGCATCTCCCGCATCTTCCGCATCTTCCGCATCTTCTGTTCTGTGGCCGATCTGGAGGCGACAAGCGCCATCGCCTCGACCGGCTCGGGCCGGGCGAGCAACCGTAACGGCCTGAGCGGCCGATGGGGTACGGATGGCGCAGGAGCCCAGAAGGGCGCTGCCTTGTCGAATACCGGCACCGCACGCGCCACCCGCTCGGGAAGAAAGCTCTCGCGCGGCGCCAGCCGCACGACCGCATCGAAGCCGAGACGGTTGCCGAGACGGTCGATCAGCTGACCGAGTTCGGCATCGGCGAGCGGCGCCGACGGGCTCAGAACCAAGATCTCGGGCCCTTCACTTGGTCCGGTTCCTTTACTGGGCCCGGTTCCTTTACTGGGCCCGGTTCCTTTACTGGACCCGGTTCCTTCACTGGGCAGAATCCCCCCGCCCGGTGGAGAGTGTCTGGACCTTCGTTCCGCCTTCCGCCGGACCCCTGCAGGAAAGGCGGATTGCCGCGCGGCCAGCGGTTCGGTCACGGGCGCCACAAGCGCCATCGCTTCGACGCCGAAGCCGGGGTCGAGCGTGTCCAGGCGGTGCGCAAACAACCGGAATAAGTGCTTGGGGCCGCGGATTGGACGCGATGTTCCGACCGCTATCTGCTGCAGCGTCCCATCGCTCCGATAGAGCGTGAACTCGAGCCGCCGGCAGCCCCGCCCCCCGCGTTCGAGGCGGCGGCAGATCCGGGCGATCAGACGCTCGAGTCCGCCGACTATGGCTTCGTGTTGGCCGACCGGCTCGGCGAAGACGGTGCGCACGTGATATCGCCGTTTCTCGGGAATGGGTGAGATCGGCTCGTCGACGTGACCCAATGCCTGATCGAGCCTGAGCATGAGGTCTTCGCCGAATCGGGCCGCGAGCGGCGCACGCGGCATTTCGTAGAGATCGCCGACGCATCGCAGGCCGAGACGCGAAAGCCCGGCCACCGTGCCGGCGCCGAGCCGCAGGGCCGCCGTCGGCAAAAGGGCAAGCACCGAGCGGGCACGGCCGCGGGCGACGACCGTCCCGTTGACGCCATAGCGGGCCACGGCCGAGGCTGCACCCGGCGTATCCGCCAGCGCGGCCCGCACGGCAAACCCGAGGCGATCGAGCCGGGCGACGAGATCGTCCAGCATCGCCTGTTCGCCGCCAAACAAATGAGCGCAGCCGGTCGTGTCGAGCCAGACGCCGTCAAGCCCGTCCATGGCGGTCCAGGGCGTGTAGCGGCCACACCAGCGAACGGTCCGCTCCAGCGTCGCGGTATCCGCCGCCGGATCGGCTGGTACGGTTTCGATCGACGGCAGAAAGGTCCGCGCGTCGGCCAGGCTCATGCCTTGAAAGAGGCCGGCGTCGGCGGCCGCCTCGTTGACCGCGCCGACCAGCGTGCGCCCGCCGCTGTCATGAACGACGGCAAGCGGCCGCTCCCCAGCCGGTAGTCTCTCCCCGCCCTGCGGCTTAACCGGCGAGGCGCCGGTCTTCGCCCGTCTCAGCCGGTCGGTCGCCAAGCGTGGCAACCAGAGCGAAATCACCCGTCGCTTCGTCATGTTCCACCAACCATGTCCCACTGCCAAATCCGCCCCGGCAGCGCTTGAGGCTCATTTGCCATCTCGTTCTCATATCGGAGGGGCCCATACCGGGCGTCCCCATACCGGGCGTCCCCATACCGGGCGTCCCCATACCGGGCATCCCCAGGCCGGTCATCTCCAGGCCGGTCATCTCCAGGCCGGGCGTCCCGCTCTCCAGTTCTCGCCCCAACTCGCTATCGATTTCGCCCCGGGGGTTCCAATGAGCATTCGACGCTGAGGCATCGACTTGCCAGCGGCTGGCGCAGGCGTTGGGAATGAGTTTCGGTTTAGTACGGTCAGCCGCTGCGGCGACCCCGCCCCGGCGCAAGATCAGCCCGGTCGTGCCACCGCTCTCCGCCGCCAACTGAAGGCGGCGGCTTGCCGCGAGGTTGATCACCTCATCGCATTCGCCGATCACGGCAGCGAACGCCGGGCACCGCAGGCTCTCCTCCATCACCCACAACATGTCCGCGCGGCGCCGGCTGCGGACGATGATCAGACCGCCGACATCGAGCCCAAAGGCCTCCAGTCCCGGCCCGTAGAGCTGGCCCGTGCCCCCCGGTTTCACGCACCACAAGACCGCCCCGCCGCGCTGCCGGACAAGACGGCCGGCGAGCCAGGCGGCAAAACCGCCAACGGCGCTGCCCGACGCCTCGTGCACCGCGCCACAGGCGAGCCCGCCGGCCGGCAGGGTTTGGTCGATCTCGGCCAGTCCCAGCGGCAGGATCGCCTGTTCTGCCAGGCCGGACCCATCGCCAACCGCAGCCCCGCGCTCGATCGCCGCGACCTGCGCGCGCAGCGCCCGCATGCCTTCGCTCTCGACTGGTCCTTGATGGTCGTTTTGGCAAGAAACCGCTTGCTCCATGGATTGCTCCCATGCCGTTTGTTCTTTTTTTGTTCTATTATGCGTTTGACGTAGAGTCAAGCGATGGTCGCGAAAAAATTATCTGTTGTGGTCAGAGACCCGTTGAAGGCTCCAGAACCGACCGCCGTGGGAATTGCATACGATACAAACCCACCACCGCTCGCGTCCCTGATGCGTATTCTTGGAACGAGGCCCGGTCGCGATACGTTGGAACTCTATGTCCGCAGTTTTTCGCGTGTCGTTTTTGAACCGGAGTGTTGTGCGAGATATCCATGGATAACGAAGTGGAATCGGTCAATCTTGGTCAAATTGAAAGGGGAAGTCGAACTCCGTCATCACAAACTTCTTCAACAGGTCGTCGGTGACTTGTCGCTAGTTACTGGCATGCCGTTCGACATCATCCAGCCGTCAGACAGAATTTCCGATCTTGCACTTGACATTGTTATCAACGTGTACGACCGCCGTCTTGTTGAAGAAGACACGTGGTTTTGCGGGCTGACGCGACCGATCATAGATGTCGACGGCGTGCTGCTGCACATAGAAATGGGTTTTCCCGCGAACACGCATGGCGACAACTTAATTGGGTGTTTTTACGAGGATATCTCTCAGTCCCTCGGAATGAGTGGAGATAACGCGTTGACCGAAGAAAGCATGTATCGCAGCGAGGCGGAGAACAACAATTGGTATCGCCTCACATGGCACGACGTGATCATACTGCGCACGCTCTACGACCGGCGCATCAACCCCGGCATGCATGAGGATCAGGCCATACCGATCGTGCGGGTGATCATCGCCGAGCTTCTGGAGGAGCTGAACGCGCCGGTAAAGTGAGTCGAGGACCTGAGAGTTTTGACAAATATGGATGTGTGAGGGCAAGCCGCTTCACATGGGAAACTTCCGGCTCGGAATAGAACACCTGCCTCTTGCCCCGCCCGCGCACCCGCTTTATGGAACTACACGCGCGCCGGAGTCGCCGCACGATACAGGCCATGACCACAAACCAATGACCGACCAGCAGTCCACGCCATTTCTCAACGCACAGTTCTCGCCGGGCCAACTCGTTCAGCACCGGCTGTTCGACTATCGCGGCGTCATCGTCGACGTAGATCCGGACTTCCAGAACTCCGATGATTGGTATCAGTCGATGGCGCGCTCAAAGCCGCCGAAGGACAAGCCGTGGTATCACGTGCTGGTGCATGGCGCCGACCACATGACCTATGTCGCGGAGCGCAACCTCGAAGCCGACGAGAGCGCCAAGCCGGTCAAACATCCGGCCCTCGACCATTTCTTCGAAACCTTCGAGAATGGGCGCTACCTGTTCCACAGACGCACCAACTAGCCGCGCCAACTAGCCCCAACCCAACGAGCAATAACTCACCGCAAAAGACATGAAGGGGCAATCGTGACCGAACAACAGCCCGCGTCCTTGAGCCCGGCCCAGATTACCGCCCGAATCCTGCTTGAAACGCGTTCGGTTCTGTTCCGGCCCGAGGACCCGTTTACCCTCACCAGCGGCAAGAAAAGCCCTGTCTACGTCGACTGCAGGCGCTTGATCGCCTTTCCTCAGGAAAGACAACGCCTGATGGATCTGGCGCGCGACCTGATCATCGAGCGGATTGGCGATGACGCGTTCGACGTCGTAGCCGGCGGCGAGACGGCCGGCATTCCCTTCGCCGCCTGGATCGCCGATCTGCTGATGCTGCCAATGTGCTACGTCCGCAAGAAGCCCAAGGGATTCGGCCGCAACGCACAGATCGAGGGCAACCTCGAAGAGGGCCAGCGGGCGATCCTGGTCGAGGATCTGGCAACCGACGGCGGCTCCAAACTCGATTTCGTGGGGGCACTTCGGGAGGCGGGCGCCGACTGCGCCCACACCTTCGTCATCTTCCACTACGGCATTTTTCCAGAGAGCATAGCCACGCTCGGCGAGGCCGGCGTCACGCTGCACGCGCTGGCGACCTGGTGGGACGTCGTGGACTGCGCCGAGCAGGAGCGCCTTTTGGACGCACCAAGTCTGGCCAAAGTCCGCGCCTATCTCGACGCACCCGACGACTGGTCGGGCGCCCTGGCCGGCTAGACCGGTAAGGTTGGCAAATTTCTAAAGCGTAGCCTCCAGCAGGCAACATCGGTCGAGGTCACATACGCTCGACCGCCCCTCTCAATCGCCCCTCCGGCGTGATACGATGAGGTGAAAGCGAATGCTGGAGACGTCATAATCATGCGCATGCGGTTGTCATCGGCAGCATTCGCCGCCCTGCTCGCCGTCCTTCTGACGGGCCCCACCGCCCACGCGGCCGAACTGAAGGACGAACTGGTGATCGGCATCAGCCAGTTCCCGGGCAACTTCAACCCGAACATCGACTCGATGCTCGCCAAATCCTACATCCTGGCCATGGCCCGACGCCCGTTCACGGTCTACGACAAGGACTGGCGGCTGATCTGCATGCTCTGCACCGAGCTTCCGGACCTCGAACGCGGTACGGCGCGGATCGAGCCGACCGCCGAGGGCAAGAAGGGCATTGCGCTGACCTACACCATCCGCCCCGACGCGGTATGGGGAGACGGCACGCCCATTACCACCGACGACGTGCTCTTCACCTGGCAGGCGGGCCGTGAACCGACGACAGGCATTAGCAACCTCGAGCTCTACGACCGCATCACCAGCATCGACCAGCACGATGACAAGACCTTCACCATGCACGTCAACAAGTTCACCTGCGACTACGCGGGGATCAACGATTTCGAGGTCTTGCCGGCGCATGTGGACCGGGCGAACTTCGCCGAGCCGGCCGAATACAAGAACCGCAGCGCGTACGAAACCGACACGACCAATCCGGGCCTGTGGTTTGGTCCATATCGGGTCACGCAGGTGGTTTTCGGCAGCCATGTCGTGCTCGAGCCCAACCCGACCTGGTGGGGCAAGAAGCCGCAATTCAAGCGCGTGGTCGTCAAAGCCATCGAGAACACCGCGGCGCTGACAGCCAACCTGCTATCCGGCGATATCGACTATATCGCGGGCGAACTCGGCCTGCTGCTCGATCAGGCGCTTGCTTTCGAGAAGCGGCATGGCGACAAGTTCGATTTTTCCTATAAGTCGGGGCTGATCTATGAACATATCGATCTCAATCTCGACAATCCGATCCTTGCCGACCGCCGGGTGCGGCGGGCGCTGGTGCATGCCATCGATCGCGGCGCCATCAGCCAACAGCTTTTCGAGGGTCATCAGCCGGTAGCTCACGGCCAGACGAACCCGCTCGACCGCGTCTATTTCAAGGACACACCGAGCTACGCCTTCGATCCCGCGCGGGCCGCCCAGCTCTTGGACGAAGCAGGCTGGGACACGCTCAAGGACGGTATTCGCTACAACGACAGGGGCGAGCCCCTGCAGCTTGAGCTGATGACAACCGCCGGCAACAAGACCCGCGAGCTCGTACAGCAGGTTCTGCAAGCGGATTGGCGCAAAGTCGGTGTCGATGTGCGGATCCGCAACGAACCGGCGCGGGTCTATTTCGGCCAGACACTGCGCGAGCGCAAGTTCAGGGCAATGGGCATGTATGCCTGGATCTCCTCACCGGAGAACATTCCCCGCACGACACTGCATTCGACCATGATTCCGACTGCGGACAACGGTTGGTCCGGCCAGAACTTCCCGGCCTTCCGCAACGATGAACTCGATACCGTGCTGGACGACATGGAGACCGAGTGCGATGCATCCAAGAATCAGGCGCTTTGGAACCGCATGCAGGAAATCTACGCCACGGAGTTGCCTGTCCTGCCGCTCTACTTCCGCGCAAATCCCTACATTCTTCCAAAGTGGCTGAAGGGCGTCGAGCCGACGGGACACCAGTACCCAACCGCCCTTTGGATCGAAGATTGGCACACCGTCAACTAAGCCGATGATGCATCGCCGGCTGCCGATGTTCGTCGCGGATTAGCGCACGATGCTGCGCTTCGTCTCGGGCCGGCTCATCGAGAGCTTGATCGTGCTGCTGGCGTTGTCCTTCATCATCTACTGGCTGATGGGCCTGATGCCGGGCGATCCGATCGACATCATGATCGCCTCGGACCCCAACCTGACGGCCGCCGACGCCCAGCGGCTGAAAGCGCTCTACGGCCTCGACCAGCCAATTTTCGAGCGCTATCTCAACTGGATTGGCAGCGCTCTCGAGGGCAACTTCGGCTATTCGCGGCTGCATACGAGGCCGGTGATGGAGGTCGTGGGCGCGCGGTTACCAAATACGGTCCTGCTGCTCGGACTTAGCCTCGTACTGGCGCTGGCGATCGCCGTACCCGTTGGCATTTACGCAGCTCTCAAGCCGTATTCGCAGCTTGACTACATAATTAATCTGACATGCTTTGCCGGCATTTCCGTGCCGCCATTCTGGCTCGCATTGCTGCTCATCATCCTCTTTGCGGTGACGCTCGGCTGGCTCCCGGCAGGCGGCATGGGCCACGTCGTGGCCGGCAGTTCAGGCGCCTTCGGGGCGCGTCTCGAACATCTCATACTGCCGACGGCGACGCTAACTCTTCTTACGGTCGGCGGCTTCACCAGGTTCATGCGCGCCAGCATGTTGCAAACCTTGCGTCAGGACTTCATCCGCACGGCCCGCGCCAAAGGCGTCAGCCTGTCGCGCATGGTCGCCGCGCACGCTCTACGAAACGCGCTGTTACCGCTGGTGACGGTCGTTGCACTCAGTTTTGGCGCGATGTTCTCCGGCGCGCTCATCACCGAGACCATGTTCTCGTGGTTGGGTATGGGCAAGATGATTTACGACTCGATCCTTGGAAACGACTACAACCTGGCGCTTGTCGGCCTGATGTTCGCGACGGGATTAACCCTGCTCGGCAACTTCCTGGCCGACGTGGCCTATGTCTGGCTCGACCCGCGCATCACCTTCGTCAGCCTGGAACAACGCCGGTGACGCTCGTCGACACAACCGGTTCCACCACCGGGACTGTCCGAGGCACACGCCTGAGCCGTCGCTTCCTTCAGCATCGCCTGGCCGTTGCAAGTGCCGGCATTATTGTCGTGCTGGCGCTGTTGTCTTTGGCTGCGCCAGCGGTCGAATGGCTGCTCGGAACTAGCGCTGCGACAACCAATCTCTTTGACCGAACGGCAGCACCCTCGTGGCAGCATCCGCTGGGGACCGATGAGATCGGCCGCGACCTTCTGCTGCGGCTGCTTTATGGCGGCCGAGTCTCATTGGCGGCAGGATTGGTTGCGGCAATCGCTTCTGCGGTTATCGGTACGTTTATCGGACTGCTTGCAGGTTTTTATGGCGGCCGTCTCGATGCCCTGCTTATGCGTTTCACCGACGGCGTGATCGCCCTACCGCTACTGCCGCTACTGATCGTCCTGGCGGCGATCGATCTGAACAAACTGGGCCTACCCCCGTCGATTGCCCAGTCGGAGAATGTCAGCCTCTACCGCATCATCTTGATCATCGCCTTGGTCGGCTGGACCACCGTTGCGCGGCTCGTCCGGGTGGAAGCCCTGTCAATGCGCTCGCGCGAATTCGTCCTTGCCGCCGTTGCTCAAGGCTCGGGCTCGGCACGTATCATGTGGGTGCACATTCTTCCCAACATCGTTTCACCCATAATCGTCGCGACGACGTTATCGATCGGCAACATCGTCCTTTTCGAGTCGGTACTGAGTTTTCTCGGTCTCGGGATCCAGCCACCGCTGCCCAGTTGGGGCAACATGCTGACAAATGCTCAGGAAGTAATTTGGTCATCGCCGCAACTGGCGATCTGGCCGGGTCTGATGATCTTCATTACGGTGATCGCGTTCAACTTCCTGGGAGATGGGCTACAGGATGCCATGGACCCGCGGGCTATCGACTAGCATCGCTGCGGCGAAATTACC
The DNA here is from genome assembly GCA_963664465.2 of Alphaproteobacteria bacterium. GTDB lineage: Bacteria > Pseudomonadota > Alphaproteobacteria > UBA8366 > CAVOAK01 > CAVOAK01. Next base: position 218,054 of record CAXXSU010000004.1, read on the forward strand.
TGAATTCTTTCAACCCTTTACGCGAATGCAAATGACGTCGGGTTGCGAAACATAGCGAATCTCGCTATATGACTAGTTAAGTACAAGGACATTCTTGTGGTCGTTTCCGATTGGGGTCGGATTTTGGCTGATATAGCGGGCATCGGATCATTTACAGATATTGGCGGCGCCGGTTCTCTTGCCGAGGATCGCGAACCGCGTGAGCTTACGCCCGAAGAGGAGGAGCGTCGGGCGCAATCGTCTGCCGAACGGGCGGGCGATACCTCGCCAAGGACCGATCCGCTTATTGGCGGTGAAGACGAAGTTTCCCTGAGCAGCGCGGCTCAAAGCGCGACGGCTTCGGACGATCCGAACGAGGAAGAGGAAGATACCGCGAACCGGTTTCCAGAGTCCGGGAATGAGGAACGCGATTCGGCTGTCACGCAGTCCTTAGGACGTGTGGTTGATCGATTTGCCTGAGGTACGTTGGAACTGAAGCGAAGAAAGGGTCCGCAACGCCGGGCCCTTTTTTCTGGTCAACGTCGAAGCCATATGCAGTGCAACGCATGCTTCATGGACTTAGCGGTATCGAAACGGCATCATCGGCAAATGTCATCCTCTAGCTGTATCCGATCGGCCGCGCAAAGAATTGCCTGGGCGATCCTGCTTGCCGCCTCGCTGATAACGGCGCCGGCCGTGTGGGCGGAGGGCGACGAACCCGAAATCATCGATGAATTTCAGGCAGCGCCGGCTCCACCGAAAGTAACCAAGCGCGTGTTCCAACACGAGATGGCGGTGACCGCAATCGACATCACGCGAAACGGGAACGTCGCGGTGACCGGCAGCGTCGACGGCTATCTCCGTCTTTGGGAAGTAAGCACCGGCAGACTGCTTAGAAAACTCAACAATGAGGCAACGATCTTCTCGTTGTCGGTCTCTCCGAACGGCCGGCTGGCAATCGTTGGAACAAGGCGAAAACAAGCTTTAGTGTGGGACCTGATCAAAGGCGAAGTCGTGAAGCTATTGGATCACGACGACTACGTTCGTGGCGTTACCTTCTCTCCGGACGGCAGGACGGCGCTAACAGCAAGCGGTGACCATACGGTTCGCATGTGGGACGTCGAGACCGGCGAAGTCATTCGGGTTTTGGACCATGGAAGTTCCGCCTGGTCGGTTGATTTTTCACCGGATGGCAAGTGGGCCTATAGCGGCGCCTTCAAGGAAGCCTGGTTGTGGGACGTCGAGACCGGCGAACGACGGCACGTGCTCCAGCATCCAAGCGGTGTGACGAGCATAGACTGGTCCTTTGACGGAAAGTTCGTGATCACCGGCTGTACCGACAACAAGATCCGTATTTGGTCGGTAGAGACCGGTGAGATGGTGCAGCTGGTGAAACATGCACATTCAGTTTTCGCCGTGGCCTTCTCACCCGATGGTAAGCATGCGCTGACCGGCGGTGACGACAGCACGGCCCGATTGTGGAACGTGAAGACCGGCAAACAGCTTAAGATCTGGGAGCTTGGCGGGCGCGTCTATGCAGTGAAATTCACGCCTAACGGCCGCCATATGTTGACCGCCAGCGATGATGCAACTGCGGTCCTTTTTGATCTCGCTCCATAAGGCAAATTCAACCGCGCACTAAACCGGCTGGTTCATACTGAAGTTGGGCCGTTCGCCTTCTTCCAGCCGTCGAGGCCGCCCTGGATATGGCATGCGTCGGCCAGACCCGCACCCTGCGCCGTCTCGACCGCCATGGCCGATCGTTCGCCATACGCGCAATAGAATATGAGGCGTTTGCCGGTCGACCTGACCAATTCATTCAGCATGCCGCCTGGTTTGATGTTGTCTTCAAGCTCGCCGTACGGCGCATGGATCGCGCCCGGGATGACGCCGTGACGCTGGCACTCGGCCTTCTCGCGAATGTCGATCAGCATCACATCCCCCGACCCGATCAGCGCCTTCGCCTCCTCGCAGGAGAGTGAGCAGCCACGCTCGACCAGGTCGTCCTGCGACAACCCGATATGCAGGTTTGCTGGTACGGCAACGTCCATCAATTTGGGGGTTGGAAGATTCAGATTGTTCATGATCTCAGCGTACTCTTCGGCCGAGGAAACTTGCAGACGCGGGTTGCACATCCTTTCCTCGCCGATCGTGCTGACGGTATCGCCCTTGTAGTCGTGGGCCGGATAGACCAGCGTCTCCTCGGGCAGTTTGAGGAGCTTGTTGAACAACGAGTCGTACTGCGCAAACGGATCGCCATTCTGAAAGTCGGTCCGTCCGGTGCCACGGATGAGCAGCGTGTCACCGGTAAATACGCGGTCTTCCGTGCGAAAACAGTAGGAGTCGTCCGTGTGACCAGGCGTATACATCGCCTGGAGGGTGATGCCCTCGATTTTGATGTGCTCGCCTTCGGTCACGCGCATCGAGACGACGTCCACGCCACTGCTCTCACCCATTACGGTGATGCAACGGGTCTGGTCGCGCAATGCGCCAAGCCCGGTGATGTGGTCCGTATGGACGTGCGTATCGGCGGCCTTGACAAGCTTCAGATCAAGCTCGTTCAACAGCTTGACGTATTGGTCCACCTTTTCCAGCACCGGATCGATAATCAACGCCTCTCCTCCGCGCCGACTTGCAAGCAAGTAGGTGTAGGTGCTTGACACGTTGTCGAACATCTGCCGGAAAATCATTAATTGCGCTTTGTAGCCGGTAGTTCACAGCACCAGCATAAACTATCACGATTTGGCAGCCAAATCGAACAAAGTGCATTTGCCGCAGGCTTCAGAAGCGCGGAACTCCCGGAGGTCAACCGCCCAGCCGCACGCGCCTGAGCGCCGTCACAGCACTCGATCGATGCGTCCGAGCAGCATTCGCGCAGCGTTGAGCGCCGCCGCGAAAGCGTGTGTTAGCCCAGCCATCGCATAGCACACGAAGATCGACAGCATTTCCGAGCGCTCGATCCGTTTGCGTGAGGTGTATATCGCCAGTTCGTGGTTGCCATTGCTGCACTGAAGCATCGCGCTTCTCCCTCATTGAGGCATTGCAATGTCGCAAGTGTAAACAAATTGGAACGATCGTTCAATAATAATTTCAGAACAACTGTTCAACAATTTGTGATGAAAGATGGCGCCAATTTTCTAGCGCCGCCGGTAATTCGCTCAGTCGAGAACTGAAAGTGTGCCCTCGATCATGTCGTCGAGCGTCTTAGGATCGTCTATACCCTTGGCGACCACGCGCATTCCGTTCAGCGAACAGAGAAAGTGGCGAGCGAGTTTGCGCGGATTGCTGTCGGCGCTGATTTCACCGCTGTCTCGGGCGCGCACCAGTGCCCTGTGAAGACATTCTTCCGCTCGCTTTAGACCAGCAGCGACGATATCTCCAACCGGGCCCTTGTCCGGACACAACTCCGCGGCCGTGTTCGAGATCATGCAGCCCTTAATGTCATCGTCTTGAGCGGCTGTTTGAGCGATTTCAGTGAACAGCGACTGAATCGCTGGTTTGACCGGACCGGAACCATCGAGCCCGGCAAACATGTTCGGAACTTCAGTTTCATAGAACCGTTCAAGCGCCGCAACATGAAGGCTGTGCTTGTCGCCGAAAGTGTCATAGAGACTGCCACGGTTGATGCCCATGGCATCTACCAGATCCTGCATCGACGTACATTCGAATCCTTTGGACCAAAAGACCTGCATCGCCTTATCAAGGACATCGTCGCGTTGAAATTCCTTGGGACGCGCCATACTGGAACCTCTCGCTCAGTTGTTCGCCACCCAGCCTCATCAAAAGATAGTGGTTCTGGAACGAAAGTTCAAGTTCCGACGCCGCTTTTTCAGCCGTTTTCAGTCGGCGACGTCGGTGAGCGCCTCTGAATTGCCGGCACCCAAGCGCCGGCTTTCGAGCGTACCCACGAATACGCTCATTAACGGCGGAACGATGGCGAGCGTGAGAAGCGCCGAAAGCGCGAGTCCGCCAATCACAACGGAGCCAAGCCCGCGATAGAGCTCGGATCCAGCGCCCGGAAATACGACCAACGGCATCATGCCGAACACTGAGGTAAGCGTAGACATGAAGATCGGCCGGGTGCGGTTGCGGGTCGCTTCGACGATTGCTTCTCGATGTTCCATTCCCTCATCACGGATCAGATAAAGCGTCTGATGAACCAACAAAATCGCGTTGTTGACCACAATGCCGATGAGGATGACGAAACCGAGCAGCGTCAGCATGTCGAGCGCTTGAAAATGGAACTGATTGAGGACGAGTAATCCAACGACACCGCCGGCCGTCGCGAGCGGCACCGAAAGCGCAATGATCAGCGGGTAGACAAAACTCTCGAACAGTACCGCCATTACCAGATAAACGAGAACCAGCGCCAGCAACAGATTGAGTCGCATAACGTCCCAGGTTTGGGTCAGCTTGTCGGCGGTGCCGCGTAGTCGAATCTTTACACCCGTCGGCAAACCGTCGTTTCGCAGTTTCTGCACAACCTCGCTTTCCAGCATTTCGAGTGCCGCGCCCAGTGCGAGAGTCGGCGCTGGCCGGACCTGCAGCGTGATCGTTCGCTCACGCTCGGTGTGACGGATCTCGACCGGACCCGCGGTAAAGACAACCTCCGCCAGAGCACTCGCCGGCAGAATATCGCCGGAGCGGGTTACAACAGGAAGGTTAGCGATGCCCTGGGTTTCCAACACGTTGTTTTCCGGACCCATGAGGATAAGGTCGACGCGCTTTCCACCAATCGTGATTTCAGCCACCCTGAGGCCGTCGTTGAATGCATCGACCGTAAGCCCGAGCTCGCGGGCACTGATGCCGTTGTCAGCAAGGCGCACCGGATCGGGCAGCAAGCGCACCTCGGGCGCACCAAGCTCCAGGCCCGGACGCGGACGCACCTGGTTACCCTCGCTGCGTGGCATAATCCCTGAGATCATGACGTTTGCGTGCTTAGCGACGCCGATCACTTCCTCAAGGTCCGGTCCGGAGATATCCAAATCGATCGCCCGGGCGCCGCCGACGCCGCGGCCGAAGATCGACGGCTGAAACATCACGGCGAACGTCCCAGGCTCGCGGAACACCGGCCGCGAAAGCACCGGGATCAACTCACCCGCCCGCTGCTCTTGAGCGCTGATAGCACCTATGAAGGTTGAAGAATTTCGTGCCACGAAGAAGAAGTTGGATATTCTCGGCGGCTCGCCGGGCTTGGGTTCAGGTCCGCTTACCGACACCCAATGCGGCTTGATGGCGCTTTCCACGCGGTTGGCGATAGCCGTCGTCGTCGAAAGGTTGTATCCGGGCGGCGGAAACACGATTCCAGCGACGAAATTGCGATTGCCCTCCGGCAGATATTCAAGGTCGGGCAGGAATTGCCACGTCGCCACACCAGTCACTACGGTCAGCGCGGCGACCAGCCCCAGTGCAAGTGCCTTGTTGCCTGCCACGGCCCGTGTCAGCCCGGTGACGCCGGCAAGGAACGCCCGGCCAAAATGGTCGATACCAGGCAATCGTATGCCTTCGCCCGGCGCTTTGACCTGGTTGACGAGCAGGCGCGCCGACAAAGTGGGAATAACCGTGATCGAGACGATCAGCGACAGCATGACCGCAACCGAGATTGCAACCGCGATATCGCGAAATAGCTGACCCACTTCGAGTTCCATGACAAGGATCGGGACGAACACCATCACCGTCGTCAGCGCCGACACAAGAATCGCACCCCAAACCTGCTTGGTGCCCTCGTAGGCAGCCGCCATCGGTGGTCGTCCGCGTTCACGAAGCCGGTAGATGTTTTCCAGCACGACGATTGCCGCATCGACCACCATGCCGACGGCAAAGGCGATGCCAGCCAGCGAAATTACATTTAGCGATCGGCCCAGCATCGCCATCGCGACGAACGAAGCGACAACGGATACCGGAATCGCCAGCGCGACGATGAGCGTTGCTCTAACCGAGCGCAAGAAGACAAGAAGCACGATCACCGCAAGCGTACCGCCGACCCAGATATTCTGAATTACCAAGTTGATTGAAGAGTTGATGTAGACCGTATCGTCGTAGATCTGCTCGAGGTGAAGCCGCTGTGGTGGGAGTATCTGCGTGTTGAGTTCCGTGGTCGCTTCGCGGATACCCTTCATGACTTCGATGACGTTTGCGCCGGCCTCGGCGGTGGCGCTCATACCCATCGTCGCCTCGCCATTCGCCCGCAGCAGTGCCGTTGGCTTTTTGTAGTCAAAGCGCACATCGGCGATGTCAGCAACCGATACCCGGGAAACGCCGCCGTTCGCATCGTCACCCTCGGCCCGCAGGACGACCGCCGCGACTTGCTCGGGCGTTGTAAATTTACCATCGGTGCGCACGACATAACGGCGCTTGCCCTCCTCCACATCGCCGCCAGAGATCGAAGCATTTGCTGCGCGCAACGCATCCACAATTTCGGACACCGTCAGACTGAAGCGCGCCATCTTCGCCGGGTCGACGATGATCCGCATTTCGCGTCTACCGCCGCCCCAGACGTTGACGCTGGAAACACCCGACACCCGCTCGAGGCGTTCCTGAATGACATCTTCGGCGTAGTCTCTGTAGGTGTGAAGCTCGCGGTTATTGCCTTCGGTTCGTTGCAGGCGAAACCAGGCGATCGAATTGTCCTCGGTCCCGGACGTGTGGAGCGTCGGCTCGTCTGCCTCGTCGGGATAACCCGTTACGCGGTCGAGTCGATTGGCCACGAGCAAGAGCGCTTTATCCATGTCTTGACTAACGCCGAATTCAAGGATCACGCTGGCGCGGCCGGTGCGCGACGTGCTGGTCATGCTCTTTGAACCTTTGAGCCCACGCAGCGCCTCCTCCTGGCGCGTCACAATCTCGCGTTCAATCTCAACAGGTGCTGCACCTGACCAGCTGGTCGATACACGGATGATCGGCCGTTGCACATCGGGCGCGAGGTGGATGGGGATCGTCTGTAAAGCTACGACACCGAACATCAACGCCATGAGAACACCGGCGATGACGGCAGTTGGTCGAGCGATCGCAAGCTTGATCAGGTTCATGAGATTCGGCGCTGCCGTTACTCAGCCAGATGTGCCGCCGGCGTCGCTTGAGCTGGAGTCCGACTGGGGCATGCCGGGCCAGCGCACCCGTTGGCCGGGGACCAACCGCTCGTTGCCCCGGACGACTACAGTGTCCTCAACAGCCAGTCCCTCAAGCACTTCAAATCGGTTGCCAACGGCTTCTCCCAAGCGTACGCGGCGCAATATCGCCCGTCCGTCCGTCACGACAAACACGATCGCCCCGTCGCTGCGCGGGACGACGGCATCCTTATGGACCGACACCACGTCGCGAATTTCACCCGCGGGAATTAGAACGGTAACACTCTGATTTGCCGCGAGTTGGTCGACCATTCCATTTTCGAGAAAGGGAATAAACCGCACCGGCCGGGTGCGCGTGCGCACATTCTCCGACGGCACTATCGCGCGCACTTGCGCTTTATGCCGGCTGCCATCTTCGAGCATGATGGAAATCGCCCGCCCCTTTTTGACGCCCGCTATTCGGATCGATGGGACATCGGCCTCGATTTCGAGATCACGATCGTTGATGAGCGTAATGACGGCGTTGCCAGCGTTGAGATACGCCCCCTCGGTGGTGTGCCGTTCTGCTACCACACCCTCATAAGGCGCGCGGATTGCAGTGTTCGTCAGTTCGATATTGGCGAGCCGCAGGTTTGCCGACGCACGCGCAATGGCAGCTTCGGCTTCGACAACTTCGCTGGTGTATTTCGCGACTTCGCCGCGCTTGTCCTCGAAGCGCGCCTGACTAAAGGCAACAGATTTTCTTAAGCCCTCGAGCCGCTCGAACTCGCGCTGTGACACGCCAAGCTGTGCCTTTGCGGTCGCAAGCGCCGCCTCCTTCTCACTCAACTCAGCCGCCCGCAGGTCACGCTCGGCGCGCACCGTTAATGTCACGAGTTGCACCAGGACATCGCCCTTGGCAACACGATCGCCAACATCAACCAGCATTTTCGAGACCGGGCCACGGGTAAGAGCGGCGACGACACCTGCTTGCCGCGGCACAAATCGACCGAGCACCGGCACGGTCTGTGCAAACGGCTCGATAATCACTGCATCGACTTTCACCAGCGCCGGGCGGCCTTGGGCCAATGCAGCTGGCACGGCACCGACTCCGAGACCAAGGGCAACGAGAACGATGGTGGTACGTCTCAAATCTTGTTCCAATCAGGCTGGACGGACGCGAGCGGGCCCATTCGGCGCCAAAAAAGGGGAACCGCCGCTCCCATTTGGTTACGGCATCCAACCAAGCTCGGCAGGTACAATGCGATTTCAAGCGATTCTGGCAGAAAAATGGGGCTCAAATCCACGCAAATCGCGAAATAGGAAACGCAGGTCTCGCCACAATCCGTCGCCAGGTAACACAAAAATGAACGTCATGATATGCTCGCAGCTCTCTTTGAGCAGCTGGCCGAGAGGCACACATGGCGACGATACTGTTCACTCACGCTGCATGCCTCGACCACGACCCTGGCCGCATGCATCCCGAATCTCCGGCGCGGTTGTCCGCCGTACTGAGAGCATTCGACGCTGAGGAGTTCGAAAGTTTGGAGCGGCGCGAAGCGCCGCGTGCCGATGTTGAACAGGTGGCGCGCGCCCACTCACTGGCTTTCGTCGAAACCGTTTTGAACGCCATTGAAGCCGATGGCCATGTCTCTTTCGATGCCGATACGCGCGCGTCTCCGGGCTCCGCCGAAGCGGCCATGCGGGCAGCGGGTGCCGTGTGCGCGGCGGTCGACGCGGTGATGGCCGGCCAGGCCCAGAACGCGTTTTGTGCCGTTCGGCCGCCTGGACATCACGCGGAACCCGCGCGCGCCATGGGATTCTGCCTTTTCAACAATGTCGCAGCGGGTGCGGCCCAAGCACGCTTCGTGCACGGACTGGAGCGTGTCGCGGTCATCGATTTCGATGTGCATCATGGCAATGGTACACAAGCCATGTTCTGGTCCGACGCGGCACTGTTCTACGCATCGACGCACCAGTCACCGCTTTACCCCGGCTCCGGCGATCGCAGCGAGCGTGGCCTGCACGGCAATATCGTCAATGTACCCTTGGCGCCTATGACCGGGACCGAAGAATTCCGGGATGCCATGACGGGCGAAATCTTGCCGGCCCTCCGCGCATTCGCGCCGGACTTTATCTTGATCTCCGCAGGATTTGACGCCCATGTTGACGATCCGCTCGCCGAGCTTAGATTCAGCGACGACGATTTCGAATGGGCGACTTCTGAAATTGCAAACGTGGCGGGCGATGTCTGCGGGTCGCGGGTCGTATCGACCCTTGAGGGCGGCTACGACATGAACGCGCTTGAACGCAGCGCGGCCGCGCATGTTCGCGCCTTAATGGCGGCGTAATCGACTGAATCCTGCGATCTTCACTGCGGCTACATTCCTACGCCGCGGCTATCGCCCGGATAAGCTCTCAATTCTTCTAGAAAACGCGCAACCTCGTCTTCACGGCGTTGACGAGCGTCCGGAAGCTCCTGGATTCCGATATCCACGGATCGGGCGCGGTGCAGACCCCGCGCCATTGCCGGAGAAACTCTTATGCGTCCCTTTGCAGCGAAACCCGAAAAGACAAAAGATGCGAGGCAAAACACAATAAATTGGACGAGAAAGAGAACGATCAATTCAGAGAAACTAACGAAGCTTGCCAATAGGCCAAGCACGAGCAAACCGGGTGCCAGAATTTCAAATGCAGAATTTCGTGCGCATTGCAAAAGAGATATCGACCACCACCCTACGTAGCCACCCATCAATACGATACCCAGACTCGGAGAGACCGTCGCTGCAAAGATGGAAACCAGGCCGGCGAGCACACCACCGACGACGCCAAAAACCCAATAAACGAACCAAAGGGGAGCTTCCCCGGTTAGACACCGAATGACTATGGTACGGAGTTTCCAATCGGTGCCATCACGGCCTTGGAGTAGGCATCTAACACGGATAGACCAATGACCAACCCAAACAACAGGACAAAGCCCGACAACATTGGCTCACGAATCAATGCGTAAATGTTGTTCATAGCCCTCCTCCAACTGTGCCCCCCAAGGCGCTATGCTGTTGCGCGTCCCTCTCACCGTGCATCGTGGTATGCGGGGCGATTCGCCCAAGTTTCGACCGTTCCTGTCCGAAACCGACGCGCTAGATTTCGACTAGAAATCTAGCGTATTTATGCTTTGAGTTAGACTGACCGGAGCGCCGGAACACGTCCTGCATTGGTAGCTTACCGCGATATTTCGTCCCTATTCAGGGACGAATTGACTGCTACCGCCGCAGCCCGCGGCCATCGCCCGGTATATCTGCGACATCACCCAACTCTTCCCAAAGACGGGTTTGATCTTTTTCGCGTTGTTGCCGATGCCGCGGGTGCTCATTGCGGCCATTATCCGCATTCCGGTTCCGGTGCATGCCACGAAGCATTTCCAGCGAAAGCCGGTGGGTTCCCCGATGGGACATCGTTCCGCTTCCAGCAAAGCCGGTAAGAAATGCCGTGACGTAAACCAGTACGAGTTGGATGGCGAGAAGTACGCTTGAAGCGGTCAGCAACCACGAGGACATGGCAGCGCTCAGGACGACAAATCCGGAGAGAAGCGACGCACCGGCCAACAGGCTCAGAACAAGCAGGCCGCGCGTCAGGTACATCAGAATCTCAAACGCAGCGTTGCGTGCACATTGCCAAATTGAAATCGCCCAAAAGATTCCATAGGACGCCATCAATACGATGCCCAGGATCGGCGAAGCGGTCGCTGCGAAGAGTGAAATCAGGCCAGCAACAACGCCGCCGATAACTCCAAACAGCCAATAAACGACCCATAGCGGAGCCTCACCCGCGAGACATCGCTTTAGGATGGTGGCGCGCTTACCATCGGCGTCAGTAATGGCTTTGGAGAAGGCGTCCATAATTGGCAACCCGATACCGGCCAAGAATAACAAGGCGACGACCAGCACAGCAGGCTCACGAACGAAAGCGAAAACGATGGTCATCCTGCATCCCCTATAGTTCGATTCTCACGACCGCCACGCTTCTGGGCACCCACGCCCTTAGTGCTAAGTTTACACGATGTCTCCGACGAACAGTAGAAGACACCAAAGCGCCGCTGGAATTTTCAACCCTAGATATACTTGTAATTAGAGCGACCCACTAAAATACAACCCCTAGTTAGAGATTATTTCGCCGAATTTGTGCGTCCAATGAGCGCGCAGCGACGCTCGACGCGGCCGAAGATGCGCCTCAAGCTATGCAAACTGGAGGTATAGCAACATTGGTTTGGACAGCTTCCGACCATCCTTCTACACTTCGTTGCTCAAGGAGAACGGCATGGCTGACAGTAAAAAATCCGCTGACGTTCCAGCAGACGTCAAATCCATGAGTTTTGAGGACGCGCTTAAGGAGCTCGAGCTGATCGTCCGCAATCTCGAGAGTGGCGAGAGCAAGCTCGACGACGCGATTGTCGCCTATGAGCGCGGCGCCGCGCTCAAGAAACACTGCGAGGCCAAACTGCGCGAGGCCCAGGAGAAAGTCGAGCGCATCTCAATCAGCACGGACGGCAGCGTTAGCGCCGAACCTGCGGACATAGACTAGGCGATCCGCCATGGCGGAATTAGGCCAAGCATTGGCTGGCGCTGCGGCAGACGTTGGCGAATTGCTGGATCGCGTGCTTTCGGCAGACGCCGCACCGGAAGCGCGCCTTTACGAAGCGATGCGATACGCGACGCTTGAGGGCGGCAAGCGGCTGCGTCCTTTTCTGGTTCTGCAATGCGCTGGATTGTTCAACGTCGCAAAGCGTTCGGCACTGAGAACGGCGGCGGCAGTTGAGTTGATCCACTGCTATTCGCTGATCCATGACGACTTGCCGGCCATGGATGATGACGATCTGCGCCGCGGCAGGCCGACGACCCACCGCCAATTCGACGAAGCCACAGCAGTGCTTGCCGGCGACGCGCTTCTGACGCTGGCGTTTGAAGTCCTGGGCCACCCTGACACTCATTCCAACCCGCAGATTCGAAGCGATTTGGTATCGGAACTCGCCCGGGCGGCTGGCGGCCATGGCATGGTCGGCGGTCAGATGATCGATCTTGCCGCCGCAAAGGAGAAATTTGGAATTGGCGAGATCACGCGCATGCAGCGCCTTAAGACCGGAGCGCTGATCGCCTTCTCCTGCGAATCCGGGGCAATATTGGGTAGCGCCATCGAGCCGGCACGCGATGCCCTGAGAGGGTATGCCCATGACCTCGGCCTAGCCTTCCAAATCGCTGATGACCTGCTCGACGTCGAAGGTACCGTCGAGGAGACCGGAAAGGCGGTCGGCAAGGACGAAGACGCGGGAAAAGCGACATTCGTTGGCGTCCTCGGCCGCGACCGCGCCTACGCCCAGGCCAATTTACTGGCCGATCAGGCTATCGAACATCTTGCGATTTTCGACGACAAGGCCGACCTGCTTCGGGCGACGGCGCGATTTGTGGTCGAGCGGCGATCGTAGCCCGCAGCTGCTCGCGGCAAGCAATTTAAATCCACACCCTTGAGTGAACCACAAACCATCAGCGATCGGTCGTGACCCTTGAGCGCTCCATTGACTCCATTGGCTCCATTGGCACCGTTGACAGCACCGCGCAATCCATGGCGTGCGGAGTTTCAGGCCACCCTCACGCTCGCGCTGCCAATCGTCCTGACGCAGCTCGCGCAAATCGGCATTCGTGCGGCCGATACGATCTTCATGGGCCGGCTCGGGACGGCAGAGCTAGCGGCGGGCGCGTTAGGCGGCAATTTCTATTTCGTGATGTATCTGTTCGGCCTTGGGGTGATCGTTTCTGTGTCGGCCCTCGCAGCCCGTGCGCAGGGAGCCGGCGACGTCGACGAGGTACGCAGGTTTGTCCGCCAGGGGTTCTGGGTGGCCACGGCGATCGGCGTACCATTTGCCGTAATACTTTGGCAGATCGAGACAATTCTGCTTCTGCTCGGCCAAACATCCGCCAATTCAGCGCTGGCGGAAGAGTATATTCATATGATGGTTTGGGGCTATGTGCCGAGCCTGTGGATGGTGTCTCTGCGCAGTTTCGTGTCGGCGCTAAGCCGGCCGCGCTCGGTCTTGCTGGTGACTCTGGTCGGCGTTGTGGTCAACGCGTTCGGCGACTACGCCCTGATGTTCGGCAACTTTGGCTTTCCAGCTCTGGGGCTTGCCGGTGCCGGCGTGAGCAGCAGCTTCGTAAATATCATGATGTTGTTCATGTTGTTCGCCTATGTGGTGCGAGACAAGGACTTCCGCCGGTACGCGATCTTAAGCCGCTTGTGGCGGCCGGACTGGGCGAGGTTTATGGAAGTCTTCCGAATTGGCCTGCCGATCGGAGCTACGCTGCTGTTCGAAGTCGGCCTGTTCTTCACGGCTTCGGTGCTGATGGGCCTGATTAGCACCGAGCAACTGGCCGCGCATCAGATCGCAATGCAATGCATCTCCGTCATGTTTATGATCCCGCTCGGCTTCGCGCAGGCCGCAACTATCCGAGTTGGGCTTGCGGCCGGAGCAAATAATAGGTTAGCCGTCGGCCGGGCCGGGTGGACGTCAATCCTGCTCGGCGGAACTTTCATGGTGGCTGCATCCTACGTCTTCTGGTTTCATCCGCTGCCGATCATCCATCTGTTTCTCGGCGCGCGCGTCGCCGGCAGCCCTAACGTGGTCAACCTTGCCGTGCTTCTGCTCGCGGTCGCCGCCGTATTCCAGATAGCCGACGGTTTGCAAATTTTAGCATCAGGTGCGTTACGCGGACTCAAGGACACACGCACGCCCATGCTGTTCGCGGTATTTGGCTATTGGGTAATCGGCTTTCCGGTAAGCGTCATGCTCGCCTTCCCGCTCGGTCTTGAAGGAGTAGGCGTTTGGAGTGGACTGGCTACCGGACTCGTCATCGTTGCCTGCCTTATGATTTGGCGGTTTCACAACTGGGAGCGTATCCCTGGCGGCATCGCGCTGGCCCAGCCATGAGCGATCGGACAAAGCGCCCTAGCAAGACTCGCGCGGACCAGCTGCTGGTCGAGCGCGGCCTCGCAGAAAGCAGGACGCGCGCGAAATCGCTCATCATGTCGGGAAGCGTGTTTACCGGAACGACCCGGGTCGATAAGCCGGGAACCATGTTGGCCGTCGATTCGCCGCTCGAAAGGAGAGGTGGTGATCATCCGTGGGTCTCGCGCGGCGGCGTAAAGCTGGCGCACGCGCTCGATCATTTCGATATCGACCCGAAGGGACTCATCTGCCTCGATATCGGTGCGTCAACCGGCGGCTTTACGGACGTGTTGCTGAGCAAAGATGGCGCGCTCGTGTACGCCGTCGACGTTGGGCACGGACAGCTCGACTGGCGTCTTCGGCAAGATGAGCGGGTCGTCGTCCTGGAAAAGACCAATGCCCGCACGCTCGCTAAAGCAGACGTGCCAGAGCCGATCGATCTGATCGTCTGCGATACAAGTTTTATCGGTCTTGAAACAGTGTTACCGGCGCCACTTTCGCTGGTAGACCGGACTGCCGCGCTGGTCGCCCTCATTAAGCCGCAATTCGAAGTCGGTCGCGAACAGGTGGGAAAAGGCGGCGTGGTTCGCGACTCTACCCTCCATCGTCAGGTTTGCGATCGCATATCCAATTGGCTCGATGCGCTTCCCGGCTGGCGCGTACTTGGCATAACCGAGAGTCCGATCACCGGCCCCAAAGGCAACAGGGAATTCTTGATCGCCGCCCAGCGCGACGCCGATTGACCGCCTGGCCTTTGCTATCGCTTGAGGCGGAACGCCGGCATCTGCAAGACCCCGACAGGCGGAGCAAACACAGAGAATTCATCGAGGCTTATCTGAAATCGGCGAGCCAAATCCTGAATCATCGCCGATGCAGGTTCGCGGGACGCGTTGAACCGATCCGTCATCAGGCCGACAACGCGTTCAATTTGCGACCGTGGTTTCGGAAACTGCACGAGGTCGATCGACTCCTCCGGCCCGAGGCTCAAGGCTCGCTTAACCTCCTTGATCGCTGCGCTGTACCCACCAATTACGTCGACCAGTCCATGTTTTTGGGCATCCGCGCCACTCCAAACGCGGCCCCGTGCAACGGCATCCACCTCCGCACCCGTCAGGCTTCGGCCGCGGGCCAATTTGTCCGTAAAATCATCGTAGATCGCGTCGAGAAACCGACTGAATTGCTCTTCCGCTCCCGGCGGAAAATCGCGGATCTGACTCCACATGGTCGCGCGCGCGCCAGCATGAATTTCGTCCCAAGTAATACCGAGTTTTCGCCAAAGTTCCTCGGAGACGGCCTTGCCGGCGAACACACCTATGGATCCGGTAACGGTTCCCGGTTGCGCGACGATGCGGTCTGCTGGCATGGCCACAAAATAACCGCCTGATGCAGCTTCCCCTGCCATCGAAACGACAACTGGTTTTCCGGCAGCACTTGCGCGCTCGACTTCCCGCCAGACCGTGTCTGCGGCCGTATAGGCACCGCCTGGGCTGTCGACCCGGAACAAGATGGCCTGAACATCGTGGTCCTTTGTCGCCGACTCCAGCGCCTTGGCGACGGTGTCGGCCGCAAATGTGGCGCCGCCGGAGAACGGATTATTATCGGCGCCCGGCACGACCGCCCCGACACCGAATATCAGCGCCACCTTCGGTCCGTTGCTGTTGGGTCGCTCTACGCCTGCAAGATATCTCTCGATCCTTACCACGCTGGCGGTGGTCTCATCGCTGTTTGCGGTTGCCCGCGCCGCTGTCATAAATTCAGACCAATAACCGAGCTTGTCCACCAAGTTGGCAGTGAGGGCCTCCGGTGCCAGAAAGGGTCCCTCATCGACCAGTTTCTTGACCGCTTCGGGCTCCAGCCCACGCGCTGCGGCAATGCCCGAAACAACTTGCGAGAACCAGGAATCAACGAGCCGCTGCAAAGACTCACGCGCCGGTTCACTGAACCGCTCGCGGGTAAACATCTCCGCCGCCGCCTTGTACTCCTGTCGCTGCTCGACCTTTGCCTCAACGCCAAGCTTAGCTAACGCGCCTTTAAAGAATGGCGCTTCGAGAGCGAGGCCTATCAAACCAACGGCGCCAGACGGCTGAACCCAAATCGTCTCGAAAGCGCTCGCTAGATAATAGGCAACAGTACCGCCGCCGATGCCGCCAAACGTTTCGGTGAAGGCCATGGTGAACTTACCGCTGCGGCGGAATACAGCGATCGCGTCCCTCAATTCCTGCGCCTGTGCGATGCTGATGCTTGCCGACCCGAGTTTGACGACGAGCCCACGAACGCGATCGTCCCGGCGCGCGGCTTCGAGCGCATCGACGAAGTCTCGCATGACCAGAGGTCCGCCAGCGAAGCCGCCAAACAGCTCTACTCTACGTACTTCCTCGAAGCCCGAATTGAAGTCTGCTGCCAAAATCATGCCTGATGGCAACGGTCGAATACCGTCACCAAATCGCACTGCCAGAACGCTCAGCAGTACGATCGTCACGAGCGTCGCTGCACCTAGCGAGGCCAGTCCATAAAGCAGAAATTTCTTAAGCGTTCGCATCTTGGGACTGCGGAGATCTCTGCGATAACGCCGACAGCACTTCCTCCGCCTTCGCAGTCGCGGCGCGTGCCCGTTCGGCATCGCCAAGGCCTTCGTGCGCCGATGCAAACAGCCGCCAACTCGACGGGCTGTTCGGCCTGAGCGCCGTACGCTCGGACAGCAACGAGCGCGCCAACGCGAAGCGACCAGATTTTAGGGCAGCATGAATCAACGTTTCGACGAAGAGATCGCGCTGAGCGTGGCTGCCACCGAGTGCCAAGAAGTCGTATCGAATCGGCAGCAGGAGATCGACCGCACGTGCGTATTCGCCGCCGTGATAAGCGACCAACGCTTCGCAAAGCGGCAGCCCAACTTTTTCGGTGATGCGAGCTTCGGTCTTCGTCTGCTCCCGTGTAAATTCACCAAGACCTTGCAACATGCGGCTCGCACTTTCGCTGTGCCCGGCCCCGGCAAGTGCCATCAGGTAGTGCGCGTCAACGAACGCGAGCACGTGATCGTCGATTCGGTCCTCCGATTGCGTCGCAAGCTCATCCCAACGATCAGCGACCGCGACGCCACGCGCCTCGAGCCGCCACAACAATGAGGCGGCATTGCAAATGTCGAGATACTCGTTCGACTTGTCGGCCCTCACCTCCGTGTCATACAGGTCGAGGACCTCGTCATATTGCTCCAGATCGAGGTGAAACAACGTCCGGTGCCACCAAATGTGATAGCGGAAGTTGTTGCAGTGGCGCCAGCCAGGTTCGGTCGATTTAACCCAGTCAACGCCCTCCCGATGACGGCCCTGCATCTCAAGGACATGGCAGATCGAATGAACCGCCCAGATATCACCGGCGTTGAGCTCGACCGCGCGCCGCCCGTACTGCTCAGCTGTCGTATAGTCGCCAGCCTCTTCGAGCGCGAACGCATAGACGCCAAGAACGAAGCTGTAGCACGGCACATCCTCATGCCAGGCGTGCATGACGCCTGCTGGCAGGTCGCGGCCGCGCGCAATCTTACCCAGATAAAAATAGGTGAAATAGGCAAGTTTTAGCGCCACCACGTCGAGCGGATCGTCGAGGAGTATCTCCTCCCAAGTCTGGATGGCCCGCAAAAGGTCGCCGTCAGACCATGCCTTCAGTGCACTGATATGCTGCTGCTCACGCTTGGTCGCACCACGTTCCGATGCTGATTTCTCCGCTGCCGCGATCGCCTGGTCGATTCGGCCGTCAAGCACCGGGTTTGCAAACAGCTTGTAGAAATAGCCCTTGAGCGTGTGACCCATGAGAATGTCCGGGTCGGCGCCGAACATACCCTTCAACTCGGCACCGACATCCGAACGCAGGCCAAGATAGCCAGTAACCGACTTGTTGTAGAACTCGACTGCCTCATCGCTTGAAGACGTAACTGCGATTCCGTGTTGATCGGCAAACGTATCGTTGGGTGGCATATTTCTAATCCAGCCGTGGCGTTGAACAGTGCACTCGAATTTGGTGGCTATGTATCAACCGCATTGTGCCTTGTGACGCAACCAGTGGTCGGCAAGAACGCAGGCAACCATCGCCTCGCCAATCGGTACGGCACGGATGCCGACACAAGGATCGTGACGGCCTTTGGTGGATATTTCCGTCTCCTCCCGGTCGACGGTGACGGTCTGGCGTGGGCTTAGGATCGAACTTGTCGGCTTCACGGCAAAACGTGCGACGATATCCTGCCCTGTGGAGATGCCGCCAAGTATGCCGCCGGCGTTGTTTGACAGAAACTGCACGGTCCCGTCATCACCCATCCGCATTTCGTCGACGTTTTCCTCGCCCGTAAGCCCGGCCGCGGCAAAACCCGCGCCGACTTCAACCCCTTTGACCGCGTTGATACTCATGAGCGCAGTCGCCAGATCCGCATCGAGCTTGCCGTATATTGGCGCTCCGAGACCAGGCGGCAGGCCGCTTGCGACAACCTCGATCACAGCACCAGCCGACGAGCCCGCCTTGCGCATGGCATCGATATGTTTCTCCCAGGTCTTGCTCATTTTCTTGTCTGGACAGAAAAACGGACTGGACGAAACTCCGTCCCAATCCCATCGATCCCGATCGACCTCATGGGGGCCGACCTTAGTCAAGGCACCACGGATTGAAACATCCGGCGAAATTTCCGTCGCGAGGACTTTGCGCGCGATTGCGCCGGCTGCAACGCGCATGGCCGTTTCGCGCGCCGACGATCGGCCACCGCCACGATGGTCACGGACACCGTATTTCGCCCAGTAGGTATAGTCCGCGTGGCCCGGCCGGAACTTATCCTTATTGTCTTCATAGTCCCGGCTGCGTTGATCCTGATTTTCGATAACCAAGCTGATCGGCGTCCCTGTTGTCCGCCCCTCGAAGACGCCCGATAGAATCTTTACCGCATCTGCCTCGCGCCTTTGGCTTGTGTATTTGCTTTGGCCAGGACGCCGCTTATCCAACCAGACCTGAATTTCCGCCTCGTCCAACATGATGCCGGGTGGTGTACCGTCGACGACACAGCCGATCGACGGCCCGTGGCTCTCACCCCAGGTCGTGAAACGGAAAAGATGTCCGAATGAGTTGAAAGACATAAGCTCGAGGGCCTCCTCAAGCCTTGACTTCGAGCCCCTCGAGCAATTGTGACACCTCAGCAGCGGCGTCTACGGCAACCATACCGACCGTATGATACCCACTGTCGACATGGTGTATTTCACCTGTCACCGCGCTCGAGAGATCGCTCAGGAGATAGAGCCCAGCACCACCGATTTCGTCGATCGTGACGTTGCGTTTTAATGGCGAGTTCAATTCGTTCCACTTGAGGATGTAGCGGAAATCGCCGATGCCGGAAGCGGCCAGCGTCTTAACGGGCCCGGCAGAAATGCCATTTACGCGAATCCCGCTGTTGCCAAGGTCGACCGCCAAATAACGCACGCTGGCATCAAGTGCCGCCTTTGCGACACCCATAACGTTATAGTGCGGCATCACCCGCTCCGCTCCGAAGTAGGTCAGCGTCAACACGCTTCCACCCTCTACCATCAACGGTACTGCACGTTGGCAAACAGCAGTCAGCGAATAACACGATACGTCGAGCGTGTTGAGAAAGTTAGAGCGGGTGGTTTGTAAATACTGGCCTTTGAGCTCGTCTTTATCGGAGTAGGCGATAGCGTGGACAAGGAAGTCCAACGCGCCCCACTCCTTCTTGAGGTGTCCGAATACCGTGTCGATGCTCTTGTCGTCCGTTACGTCACAGTCCATCACCAGGTCGGATCCCACCGATGCAGCAAGCGGCCGGACGCGCTTTCCCAGCGCATCGCCCTGATAGGTGAAGGCTAGCTTCGCACCATGTTCCGCGAGCATGCGGGAAATTCCCCAGGCTATAGATCGGTCATTTGCGACGCCCATGACGAGCCCCTGCTTACCGGACATAAGCGCGTTCGATTCACCCATCTTTTCCCCAATTTGAGAAGCCGAGGAAGTGCGAAAACTCATCCTACACAATGCGCTCCACAGAGGCAAAGACGCGTCGCCAGCTTCGCGCGCTACGCGATCCGGTTTATGATGAACCGCGTCAAGTCGAGGATTACCGATGGCTACACACCCGTCGCAGGCAGAAAATAGGGACTTGCGGACGATCGTCACAACGGTCCGCCAGCTTTTTCTCACGGTTGCGCAACGATTTGTTGCCGACCATTGCAGTGCCCGGGCGGCGGCTCTGACCTTCTCGTCGCTGCTGGCCGTCGTGCCGCTGCTCGCGGTGGGATTCGCAGCGTTTGCAGCATTTCCCGCATTCGATGAAGCACAGCGCTTGGCGCAGAACTTCATGATCGAGAACTTCGTGCCGCACGCCGGCGCTGTCGTAAGACAACAACTCGACCAATTCGTTTCCCGTACTGGCCAATTGACGGTGGTTGGCGTTCTTTTCCTGGCAATTACTTCGATAATGCTGCTGTCGTCGGTAACCACCACCTTTAACGCAATTTGGCGCGTCCGTGAGACCCGCGCCTACGTCGCCCGGCTGCTCGTGTACTGGTCCGTACTTACCCTGACGCCACTCATTTTCGGCACGAGCCTGTCTGTTTCCAGCTACCTCTTTGCGATTGCACGGGAGAGCGGCGTCGAATCCTATACGGGCCCATTGACGCGCCTGGCGGGACTGTTTCCACCGTTGCTGCAGGCCGCTGGCTTCTGGGTCGTCTTCACTGTCATTCCGAACGCGACCGTGCGCCGACGCGACGCACTCATCGGAGCGCTTGCCGCGGCTATAATGTTCGAACTCCTAAAGGGCACCTCTAAGAATTGGTGAGTTGCCGGAGGATATTGTTTAACTAGGCTGTCACCAGCTCCAGCCATGCCGGAGCCGAGATTTTCGGGGTCTTCCACGCTCCAATTGAGTTATTTCCGCTTCAAGACCGTCCCCAGGCGGTCTTCTCCTCCGAGTATCGTCACACGGCCGCCGCGAGACGCTCCAGTTGGACCAGGCGGCGCATGTTGTAGGCGAGGTTCTTCAACCCGATCCGCGCCTTCGCCCGCACCAGCCCGACACTACGCACCAGCGTCCCGCCCATGTCGTTGCTCTGGGCCCCGAAGACATGCTCGACGCGGACCCGAACCGACGAACGGGTCTTGTTGCCTTGCTTCTCGCGCTCGCTCAACGGCTTGTTGCGGCGGCCCTTGCGATGGATCCGGCTCCGCAACCCCTTCTCCTTCAGCGACGCCTCGATCTCCGCCGAGCGGTAAGCGCTGTCCGCCCACACACCCAAAGCCGTGTTGTCCCCATCCAGGATATCGTCGAGGACTTGGCTGTCGTGCTCCGCCGCGTCGCTTACATGATAGCGCCGCACCAGCTTGTGCCGACGGTCCACGTTGACATGGTTCTTGTAACCGTAATGGCTCTTGCCGTGCTTCTTGGTCCACCGCGCCTCGACATCCTTTTGGCGCCGCTTTGCCGGCTTGTCCTCCCAGCCTGCCGGCGTCTCGCCCGCCTTTATCCGCGCGTTCTCCTCGCGGCTGTTGCGCTGTTTGGGTACCGCCACAATCGAGGCGTCGATGATCTGGCCGCCCATCGCCAGATAGCCCTGATCCTTCAGGTAGCCATCGAACGTCTCGAATAAAGCCTCGATCACGCCAGCTTGCGTTAACTGTTCGCGGTACAGCCACACCGTCTTGGCGTCGGGAACCCGGCCCTCTAGACCCAACCCCAGAAATCGCATGAACGACAGGCGGTCACGGATCTGATGCTCAACTTGGTCGTCCGAGAGATTGTAGAGCGCGCACAGAATGATCGTCTTGAACATCACAATCGCATCCCACGGCTTGCGTCCCGCCCGCGATTTGCGCACCTTGTCCGCACGCCGCCACACCGCCTCAAGACGGGCGCGCAAGTCCTCCCACGGAACCACCCCGTCGATCTTCAAAAGCGGCTCGTTCTTGGCGTCAAGACCGGAATACCGGTTCCCAAGATCGAAAAACCCCATCTGACCCATCAACCACGCCTCCCGCTATCAACAAATCGTCAACCCGATTCTAAATCGACGACGCCCGAAAAAGGAGAATTTTTAGAGGTTCCCTAAAGAAAATTTTCGGTCTGGTACGTCGGCAACGTTCCGACCTACCAGACCGTCTATGGTACGCTCGCCGCTTTCCCCATCCTCTTGATTTGGGTTTATCTCGCCTGGACTGTGGTCTTGGCCGGGGCTGAATTGGCCGCGGTATTGCCAGCGTGGCGCATTGGCGCCTCCGGACACCGTGAGGACAGTCCAACCGGTGCTACAACGATGATTGCAGCACTCCAAATCCTCGAACGCCTCCTGAGCACAAGTCAGCAAGGCCGTGGCTTGTGTGCCGCAGATCTGCAGGCATCTTCACCGTTGATGCCGGGAACACTGGCAACGCTTTTGGAAGTCCTCAGGCGAAATCGCTATGTCGCGATCAACGAGAGCGGTGAATGGTTTCTGGCACGCGATCTTGAAGCCACGACGCTGGCGGCGCTTCATCGCGATTTAGACTTGTCGCTCTTGCCGTCGGACATGTCCGATCTCCACGCAGCCGACTGGGGCCGCCGGTACGCCGAGCTTGCGGCGACCGCTGATCAGGCTCATGTGAAACCTCTGTCGGTTCCGCTCAAGGATTTTCTCGCTCCCTCGGGTGGCGGTGAGATCATCGAAATAGCGCGCGCGGGTGGCGACGAGGACAACGCGGAGTCGGCGCCCTAGCATGCGTTCAAGCCATCGCGCCGGCGACCGATTCAAAATGAGACTCTGATTGCAGACGTAACCGGCGGTAGGTCCTAGTTTGTCCCGTCGCCGGTGCGGACCTTGTAGTCGTGTGTCTGCGCCCACTCACGAACGAACTCTGTGAGTTCGTCGTCTGGTTTGCCTGGCAAGACAACCCGTAACAAGACGTACTGATCGCCACGACCGTTCCCTTTTGAACCAGCGATTCCCCGACTCTTGAGCCGAAGCTTGGTCCCGGTGTTCGAGCCGGCGGGAATAGTAACCATCACATTCTTGCCGATCGTCGGCACACTGACGCGCGCGCCGATGACGGCCTCACTGAGCGTCACTGGCAGCTCAAGATAGATATCGAGGCCCTGCCGCTCGAATTGGTGATGCGGGTCAACTTGTACTTCAATATATACGTCGCCCGGCGATCCGTTGCCGAATCCGGGCAGACCTTGGCCCTTAAGGCGCAATGTCCCTCCGTCTTCGATACCCGGTGGTATGTTTACGTCGAGCGACTTGCCGTCCTGCAATTGAATTCGCCGGCTGACGCCATTGGCAGCATCCAGGAAAGTAAGCCGAAGCGCCAATCTGATATCTTGCCCCTTTTCCGTCGCCGACCAATGCCAACCCCGTTTCTTGCGTCCGAATAAGTCGGCAAAGACTTCCGAGACATCAGCGTCGGACTCCCGAAAATCAAATCCGCCGGGGCCAGCGTGTGCATAAGCACGTTGAAAGCGAGCGCCCGGTCGCTCCGACCCGTCAGCGTTTATTTCACCTTGGTCATAGCGCCGTCGTTTTTCAGGCTCAGAAAGTAAGTCGTATGCCGCGACGACTTCCTTGAAGTGCTGTTCGACGATCTTGTCGCCCGGGTTGAGGTCCGGATGCAGCTCTTTGGCAAGACGGTGATACGCCTTCTTGATCTCGTCCTGACCTGTGGACTTTGCGACACCCAAGATTTCGTATGGATCTTTCATCATCCTTCACTTCGGCAATCGGCACGGCTGCATTCGATAGAAGCAGCAAACGCAACGTAAACCATCCGGCGCTCCTTCAATAAGCGCAGGCTTACCAGTCCACAGGCTAAATGTCCTCGATCGCAATGCTTATTTGACGATCTTCCAACTACCGTCCGCTTGCTGACAGGCCGTCCCGAACGCTTCTTCGGTCTGGCTATCGATCGTCACCGCCGTTTTGAATTCGCGGCAGTACGCACCGGTTTGCGCCTGCTTGCCGTCTCGGACCGCCGTTACACTTCCGGCATGCCCAGACTCGGGATTATTCCAAGAGACCGATTGGCCGAGCTGCGCCGACTGCGCTTGCTGATAGGCTTTCTCGGCATACGCTTGATCCGCTCGGTCAAGCGATTTTCCGACTTCGCTCCCAGCATAGGCGCCGAGCAGCGTGCCAATCGCTACGGCCGCCAATTGGCCGTCGCCGCTACCGATTTGTGAGCCCGCCAAAGCCCCAAGTCCGCCGCCGATAAGCGCTCCTAAGGTCTGTTTCTCACCTGCATTGTTCACACATGCGGACAATCCTAATGCCGCTACAAAAAATACCGGAATGACCCGTTTGAATATCGTCTGGTTCAACATTTCGCTGCCTCTCCGCCACGTAAGATACAAGTTCGTCGCCGACCCTTTCGAAACCGCCCATAATGGCTCGGCGTATGAGCCTTGCCAAATTCGGGCCAATTGCCGATGTTTAGATGACTCATCCGTTCATCGACGCTGACTTAGATCAATTTCGACCGGATCCCTTCATTGGCATCCTATATATGTGTCCGCAATGGCCGAAGCTCAAGCACAAGATCCAATCGCGCAATTTTTGCAGTGGTTCGAGCAAGCGAAACAGGGAAACAATCCCGATCCCACTGCGTGTTCGTTAGCAACTGCGGATGCTCAAAATCGCCCTTCCGTCCGCATGGTTTTGTTAAAGGACGCGGATGAACGGGGTTTCGTATTCTATACCAATACTGAGAGCTGCAAAGGCGTGGAGCTGGCCGCCAACCCCCATGGGGCACTGCTGTTTCATTGGCGGGACCCTCATCGCCAGGTACGAGTGCGGGGCTCGGTCGAGCCAGTCAGCGGCGATGAAGCAGACGCGTATTTTGCGAGCCGCCATCGATCAAGTCAGATAGGCGCCTGGGCAAGCGCGCAATCGAGGCCGATGACCGGACATTTCGAATTGGAGCGAAAAGTGGCCGAATTTACGGCAAAGTTTGCACTTGGAACTATTCCGCGGCCGCCGCATTGGTCAGGATATCGAGTCGCCCCAACGCATATCGAGTTTTGGCAGGAGCAACTGTTCCGGCTGCACGATCGGCTCGCCTTTGTGCGTGAAGGCGGAACTTGGGTGTCACAGCGTCTTTACCCGTGAGGAAGCGTGACAGAAGCATCTGATTCCAAGGGCGCGCCGGCAGCAGCCACCCTGATGCGGGCGGCAACGTATGCGTCGGTCACCGTCGCCCTAACTCTGATCGCGGTAAAGTTCTTTGCCTGGGTCATGACCGGCTCCGTTGCGGTGCTTGCGACCCTCGTCGATTCGCTGCTCGATGCGCTCGCCTCCATCGTTACGCTTCTCGCTGTTAAGCATTCTCTTGTACCCGCGGACCGAGAGCATCGCTTCGGCCATGGCAAGGCGGAGGCGCTCGCTGCGCTCACGCAGGCTGCATTCATCTCCGGGTCTTCCGTCTTGTTACTGTTCGAGGCGGGGCAACGACTGTTGCAACCGCAGGCTCTTTCCAGGACCGAGATCGGCATCTGGGTGATGTTATTTTCGATCGTCGTCACAATCGCCCTGGTGGTTTTCCAACGCTTCGTGGTGCGACGCTCCGGTTCGCTTGCGATCTCTGCCGACTCAATTCATTACAAGGGAGATGTACTGGTCAATCTAGCCGTCATCGCATCGCTTATTTCGAGCCGCTGGTTTGACGCGAGTTTTATCGACCCGTTGCTCGGAGCCGTAATCGCCGCCTATATCCTATACAACGCGTGGCAGATTGTGTCCGGCGCACTCGATATGCTTATGGACCGCGAACTCCCTCACGAGGAACGGCAGCGAATCCGTGAAATCGCGCTCGAGCACCCGGACGTGCACGATGTGCACGACCTTCGCACACGCCGGTCAGGTCAAACGGTATTCATTCAACTCCACCTTGAGCTCGACCCAGAGTTGCAACTCTCGAAGTCACACGAAATCGCCGACTTGGTGGAGGCAAAACTCTGTGCGGCATTTAGCGGTGCTGAGGTTATCATTCATCAAGACCCGGCAGGTCTTGAAGAGTTTCATCAAAGCTTTGGTTAGAATGTCATGGTAGTCGACGCATCGTGCTGACTGACAGACCTGTGGCCGCCTGATAGGCTCGCGCCATGAGCAAGCACAACAAACAGATCGTGCTCACGGGTGCAAGCCGCGGCATCGGACACGCGACGGTCAAGCGATTTTCCGATGAAGGCTGGCGCATCATTACCTGCAGCCGTGAAGAAGTGCCCGAGGCCTGCAAGCGGGACCCGAACTGGACCCAGCACATCCCCACCGATCTCGCGGATGCCGGCTCCATCGAGGAGTTCGTTCAGCAAGCGAACGAAATTTTGGATGGCGACGCATTGCATGCGCTGGTCAACAACGCCGCAGTCTCACCGAAAGCGCCTCATAGCGAGCGCTTGGGTTGCCTGAATGGAGACGTCGAGCGCTGGCGCGAAGTCTTCGAACTCAACCTCTTTTCGCCGCTGATGTTATGCCGCGGATTTGCCGCCGCCCTAGGACACGGGGCCCGGGACGGCGGTGCGTCGATCGTAAACGTGACCTCTATCGCAGGGCACGCGATCCATCCGTTTGCCGGATCGGCCTACGCAACATCGAAGGCGGCGCTATCAGCGCTCACGCGCGAACTAGCGGTCGAGTTTGCTCAACTCGGCGTCCGGGTTAATGCCGTCGCACCCGGCGAAATCGAGACCGAAATGATTGGGGAGGAATACGAACCCCTGATCAACCGCATACCGATGCATCGGATGGGAACGCCTGGCGAAGTTGCGTCCTGTGTGTTCCAGCTTTGCTCGTCAGACTTCAGTTATGTCACAGGTACAGAGGTGTTTGTCACCGGCGGCCAGCACGTGTACTGACAAAAGATCGCCAGCCTGCGGCTCTAGCACAACTGAATGGTCAGTCGGTCTTTTGCAGCGAGGCGAACATCGCATGACGCGCAACGAGCGTGGCGACTTCATCGTTCAGCCAACGGCCAAGAAGGCCGTCGCCGTACGCACTCTGAAGGTCACGCAGGCGAACCAGCTCCTGTTCGCACATCTCCGCCAACGCATCGAGTTGATCGGCCCGTTCGTCTTCGGTCAGAAGTGGCAAAAACCGCAACTTCAGAGCAACCACCAGTCGTGTCACGTCATTAACCGGAGCACGCACACTTGCGGCCATCAACATCTTGAAAACGTCGCGCCCCGTGTCTGTAATCTTCAACACTGTCGTTTCGTCGAGGGCGTTGGGACCTACCCACGCGCCGGCCGGGCTGTCTATCGGCGCCGCCAATCCCTCGAAGCACATCAAGTCGATCGACGTACCCAGCAAGTCCAGCGACGGTCCGATGAGGTGTGCGATAAAGTACCGCAGCTCCGCTGCCAACTCGCTGTGCCGCCGGTCGCCCTCGACGAGAGATCCGAGCGCGGCCAAACGAATAGCTTCGGTTGGGATCAGCGTATTATCGCGATACATCGACCGGCACCTTCAAGTCGCATGGAACGAAAATAATCAGACGAGGCGTCATTACTCACGCCGCCCGTTCTAAATTCAGCGTATCCCAGATCTCGGCGAGTGCGGAAACGAGCGTCTCCATCATCGCATCGTCGTGGAACGGCGATGGGGTGAGCCTCAGACGCTCGGTCCCGCGCGGCACCGTCGGAAAGTTTATCGGCTGGACGTAAATTTGATGCCGCGCCAACAGCTCGTCGCTAGCCTGCTTACACCGTCGCGCATCGCCGACCAGCACCGGCACGATATGGCTTTGCGAAGGAAGAAGCGGTATATCGGCCGCCGCAAGCATGCCTTTCAGCTTGGCAGCGCGCTCCTGATGGCGAACCCGCTCGCTGTCGCTGACCTTCAGATGACGTACGCTGGCCAGCGCGCCCGCAGCGATCGCCGGCGGCAGTGCCGTCGTGAAGATGAAGCCGTCGCCGTAAGAGCGTACGAAGTCGACCAGGTTTGCCGACGCCGCGATGTAGCCGCCGACCACGCCAAATGCCTTTCCCAATGTCCCTTGAATGACCGTCACGCGGTCTGCAACCCCGTCACGCTCGGCAACGCCACCGCCGCGCGGGCCGTATAAGCCCACAGCATGAACTTCGTCGAGGAAGGTCATCGCACCGTAACGCTCAGCGACTTCGACTATGTCGGCAATAGGCGCAATGTCGCCGTCCATCGAGTAGACAGACTCGAAGACCACAAGTTTGGGTCGTTCGGGATCGTCGGCGGCCAGCAATCGGTCCAAATCGGCGGCATCGCTGTGCCGGAAAATACGCTTATCCGCTCGGCTGTTACGAATACCCTCGATCATCGAGTTATGATTCGAAGCGTCGGAGTAAATAATGCAATTGGGGATCTTGCCGCCAAGGGTAGAGAGCGCCGTCATGTTGGCAACATAACCCGAAGTGAATAACAAAGCGGCCTCGGTTCCATGCAGGTCCGCCAGCTCCTGCTCGAGCAGGACGTGATAGTGATTCGTCCCTGAAATATTGCGCGTGCCGCCGGCCCCAGCGCCGCACTCACGAAGCGCTCGTTCCATGGCGTCGAGGACGGTGGGGTGCTGTCCCATCCCCAAATAGTCGTTGGAACACCAAACCGTCACATCACCGAGGGAGGCGCCATCGTGACGCACCGCATGCGGAAAATCGCCAGCCTTGCGCTCAAGGTCGGCAAATATGCGATACCGACCCTCGACCTTTAACGCGGCCAACGCATCGGCAAAGTAACGGTCAAAGTCCATTCGCCTCTATCCTAACCCGTCTCCCAGCAACGACCGCACGCCTCAAACCCAATGCAGCACTAGCTCGCGTATGATACTGGCCCATCTGATAAAACTATCAAGGACCGTCATCCGGGCGCAATGGCCGGCTAGGTGTCGTCGGCAAACCCTTCGCCATCGATATAAGCGACAGTATCGTCGAGCGCTTTGGCGAAACGCCCCACCAATTCGCCAATTTCATCGGCTGTAATGATCAGTGGGGGCGAAAATGCGACGGCATCACCGCCGAGCGGCCGCAGCAAAACGCCATGTTCTTGCGCACGTCCCGCGAGATAGGCGCCGATGCCCAGGGCGGGATCGACGGCCGCCCGGCTTGCGGCCCGTCTTCTCGGCCTTCTCCGCGCGCGCCTCGAATCATAGTTTTCGCGCGTATTCGCGCGCCCGCGCCTTCACCGCCATGATCCTCGCGCCGGGCCAGTTCCTCGGGCACCGACATCCCGTCGGGCACATCCGCCCCATCGGCCGCCTCCGCCAACGCCATCAACTCCGCCACCTCGGCCTTCAACCGGGCTTCGAGCTCGCAGGCGTGTTTCCACGACAGCGCGCTGTGCCGGCTCGCGTTGGCGTGCACCTTGGTGCCCAGCGCCACGCTTCAGCACCCCGGCTTCCCGGGCCAGCAGCAGCACCTCGACGAACAGCCCTTCGATCCGGTCGAGAAAACGCCGCCGGAACGCGGCGATGGTATCGTGGTCGGGATGATCGTCTTGCACGCCGCGCAGCCGCGCCATTCCTCCACCGACGGCGGCAGCAGAAACCCCGTCTCCCGGTCGACCGGTCGGAAATTGCTCATGACGGTCTCCATCACGCGCGGGCAAATCAACTGATACCATCGAATCCTATTTCAAGGCTGCTAGGTGTCGTCGGCAAACCCTTCGCCATCGATATAAGCGACAGTATCGTCGAGCGCTTTGGCGAAACGCCCCACCAATTCGGCTCACCGCCGAGCGGCCGCGCAAAACGCCATGTTCTTGCGCACGTCCCGCGAGATAGGCGCCGATGCCCAGGGCGGGATCGAAGTTTTCGCGCGTATTTTTGTCCTTCACCAACTCAACCGCCGCAACAAGACCCACTCCGCGGACTTCACCAACGAACGGACGATCCCAAGTGCGCGCAATCCGTCTTGCAGCGCAGGCGCAACGGCTCGTGACGAACCCGTTCCTCATAAATCTTGAGTGTTTCCAACGCAACCGCCGCCGCGACCGGATGCCCCGTATAGGTAAAGCCGTGGCCGAACAGGCCGATCTTGTCGCTGTTGGCACGGACGACGTCGTAGACCTTTTCATTCAGCATAAGACCTGAAATCGGCAAGTATGCGGAGGACAGCGCCTTTGCGATGCAGATCATGTCCGGCTCGAGGTTGTAGGTTTGGGTGCCGAACATATTTCCCGTTCGACCAAATCCACAAATCACCTCGTCGACGATGAAGAGGATGTCGTGTTTCTTGAGAATTGGCTGGATCTTCTCGAAATATGTCTTTGGCGGCACGATAACGCCGCCGGCCCCCATCACGGGTTCGGCGATGAACGCCGCAATTGTCTCGGGACCTTCGTCGACGATTAGCTTCTCGAGGCTCGCCGCCATCCGAGTGGCGAAGTCCTCTTCGCTCTCTCCCTCAATGCCATAGCGATAAAAGTGCGGGCAATCGGTGTGAAGAATTCCATCGATCGGCAAGCCGAAATCTCGGTGATTGTTGGGCAGGCCGGTTAGGCTCGCGGCGGCAACGGTTACGCCGTGATAGCCTTTGATGCGGCTGATGATCTTGCGTTTCTCCGGCCGTCCAAGCGCATGGTTGTAATACCAGGCAAACTTGACGGCGGAATCGGTCGCTTCCGAACCTGAGTTGGCAAAAAACACATGCGACATTGGCACCGGCGCCATGCCAATTACTTTCTCCGCTAGATCAATGACTGGATTGTGGCTGCGCGAGAAAAACGTATGAAAGTACGGCAGCTTCCTCATCTGCTGCGCCGCCGCCTCGACGAGACGCTCTTCACCAAAGCCAAGTGAAGTACACCACAAGCCTGCCAAGCCTTCGATGTATGCCTTGCCCGATTCATCGTAAACCCAGACGCCCTTGCCCTCGGTGACGATTAGGGGACCGGTCTTCTCATGAGCTTTGAGATTGGTGTAAGGGTGCAGCACATAGGCGATATCTCGGCTCGCTGGCGAGTTGCCGGGCTGTGTCATGACTGGGCGCTCCTGAATTGTTAGAGGCTCTGAGTTGACTGTCTAGCGTTGCCGCAACTTTACACTATTCCGTCGCCGCCTTGGCAAGCGGTGTAAAAATTGCCTCGACGCGTTCAGCGAAACTCCGACAGTCAGTCCCGAGCGACGGAATCGCCCTTACCACCACTCACGCGCACCGTTTCCGGCGTCGTTACGACCTGGACGTCCTGACAGCCAATTCTGACAATCTGAATCCCGCCGGACACTTGCACGCTGGCGTCCGCGACAGGTAAGTCGGCGGACTCCGCGCCGAGATATGTGACCAACGCGCCAACATCTGCCGACCGCGCGCGTTCGGCAATGAACACGGCGGCCGCTGTAGACACCACGACGAGGCTCACAACGCCGGTTACCTCAAGGCAAGAGCTGCTCTCATTGTAAATCAGGCATTTCTCGACATTCGCCAACGCCACTTCGCCAAAGACAACGTTTGCCAGCCCGTCCTTCTCGCCAATCTCCCATACCGCGGCCCAGGCACCGATATCGCTCCAACCGAGGTCGACGGGAATGACGACCGCCGCACTGGTGCGTTCCATAACGGCGCGGTCTATCGAATGTGTCGGAAAGGCTTCGAACGATTGTCGGTCAAGGTCTATCGTTCCACCTCGTCGCACACCACCAGGGAGCGCGCTTCGGCAGGCGTCGAGTATCGCTGGCTCCAGCCTCTCGAGCTCACGCAGATAGCTACGCGCGGAAAAGACGAACATGCCGCTGTTCCACAAGTAGTCGCCGGCGGCAAGATAGCGCGTGGCGGTCTCACGATCCGGCTTCTCGACAAATGCATCAAGGTGAAAGCAGTCATCGATCTCAGAATGCGCTCTGCCTTGACGAATATATCCATAGCCCGTCTCCGGCGCGGACGGCGGAATACCGAACGTGGCGAGCGCGCCCGCTTTGGCCGCTTTCGCGGCTGTTTTCATCGCCGCCGTGAAAGCTAGGTCATCCGAGATTGCATGATCGGACGGCAGTATCGCCACCACCGCATCCGCGTCGTTGTTAGCGAGCATGAGCGCGGCAATCGCGGCCGCGGGGGCTGTCCCGCGCGGTGTCGGTTCAAGGATCAGCGCGTCCATCTCTACACCAATTTCGGCAAGCTGATCCGCGACGGCGGTCTCGAGCTCGGCGTTGGTGACGATGACTGGCGGAGTGAACAAAGCTCGATCGCCAAACCGGAGCGCCGTCGCCTGCAAAAGCGTGAGTCGACCGATCAGAGCAATCAGCTGTTTCGGGCGATCCGGCCGGGACGCCGGCCATAACAGCCCGTTGAAAAAGGCGTCATTGACCGGGTTTCACGCCACGGCGAAGCATATCGCGGCGAAGGCGGTTTCGCCATCCTCCGAGACGATGAGGACGATCTGAACGACCAGGACGGCTCCAGCGGGCGTAACAAGCACGAACAAGGCGCCAATTCCGCCCGCCACGGCCTCCTTCGGGGTGCCGGCGCCGATGAGTTGGCGCATCAGCAACGATAGGTTGTGGCCGGCGACGTGAAGCAGGTATCGCTTGTGCACGTTCTCGCGGCCCCGAAGCCAGGTCCGGCGCATACCGCCGCGATCGAGGTTGTGGGCAAAGGAGCGCTCGACGATCTCGGCGCGCAGCTTGAAGGCTTCCCTGGCCACCCCCGATAACAGCCGGGTCCGGTTGTTGGTGACCGCCCGGCGAGCCGCATCATCTCCGTGCCAGCGCGCAAAACCCTTCTGCTTGGGCTCGGAGATCCGGCTCTTCCAGGGGCCGTCGTCGAGCGCCTTCAAGACCAACCGTGAGTGGTAGCCCTTATCGGTCACACATTCGGCCGGATCTTCGGCCGTCGGCGCCACATCCACCGCCTCGAGGTTTGCCTCGGCCGCCGCCAGGGTCTTGGGAAGCGTTGTCGTATCGCCCTCGTCGGCCGGGTGCAGCTCCGCCGCCACCACCGCGCCGGTGTCCAGATCCACCGCGTGCTCGGGCTTGTAGGCCAGGTGCGTGGTGCCGTCCTTCATCTTGGCGATCTTGGCCTCGGGGTCGCTCCTGGAAACCCAGTCCTGGTTCGAGAGCTTCTTGCCCTTGCGCTTGCGGTCCAGACGCGCCAGGTCCTCAGCCGTGGGTGTCTCGATACCGCTCTCCTGGGCCAAGCGCTCCAGCATCCCCCGGTAACCCTCGCCCGTGTCCCTCCGCACGATGTTGCGCAGCGCCGCGTTGGCCTCCATGGTCGAGGCATCCACCCCGATGCGCTCGCCCTTCACCAGACCCGCCTCGGCGATCAGCGCCAGGACCCAGTCAAACACCGCCGTGTGGACTTCATGGGGCAGGCGCGCGCGGGTCCGTGACAGCCAGGAATGGTCCGGCACCCGTTCCCGCATCTCCAACAGCAGGAACTCCCGTAGCGACAGGGAATCCGAGCAGCGCCACTCCAGCCCACGCTCAGAGTCGATACCCTCGAAGTAGCCCACCAGGTGCATACGGAAGTAGCGCCCGGGTGGCACCGAAGGCGCCCCCATCCTGGCCGCGTAATAGGGCTGGCAGACCGCCTCGGCGAAGCCGTCGAAGCCGCCCTCGATCAGTACCAACTGCAGGCGGTCGTAAAATACATGACCAGGCGAGCGCGGCATCTCCGACCAGCTCACCATCAAGTCCCCCTGACGATCCTTCTGCTGTCCCATCGCCATCAGCGAACCCCCCTTCAGGCCAGGACACCAGAGAATCAGACCATGCCGACTTCGTCCAGGGAAGACTTCGTCAACGGGCTGATAAGGGGCCATCGGCTGGTCGCTATGCGGTGAAGACCTTCAACTCCAACAGCACTCTCGACTCAATCCGCCACGGCGAGTTCACGGCGGCTGCCGAGTTGACGGCGAACTTCGGTGGTCCTGACATTGCCATGAGCAGACAGCACATGATCAGCGGCAAGGTCACTGACTTCGTAGGTCAGAATGGTGACGATCTCACTGCGTGGAATGTGGTACTCGAAGGGATCGCTGATCTTGATATGATTGCTGAAGGAGCCTTCTCGGGGGTTGAGAATGTTGGAGGAGGAGTGGGCGGCAGCCCAGTCTCTTCCGGTAGTTGGAGCGGCCAATTCTTCGGCAATACGGTCGATACCCTGACCGCTCACCCCAAATCAGTTGCCGGTAAGTTCGATGCCCATTCTTCCCATGGGCACGTAGCTGGCGGCTTCGGTGCGGATGCGGTAAAGCAGTAAACTGACCGCCTGGGCCGGGTTTCTCGCATGAGAACTTGACCCTGTAGGTTCAGACTTCTGGATGAGGGTGGCGCAATTTGCCACCCTCTTTTTTCTGTCCTAAAGGCACTCTCCAAGGTTTGTAATGACGATTTACCCGATCTGCCGTACGCTCGCGGTCGCCATTTTCTTCTTCGCCGCCGCGCCAGCATGGAGCGCCGTGGGCGAACCGCCCTCTTCACCAAACCCCGTTACCGCCGCCATGACGCAGGCGCGGGCGCTGATTAAGGAGGGCAAGTTGGACGAGGCGCTGGAAGTTCTGCGGCCGCTGGCCCGGGGCCGCGCGGTCGAGGCGAACGTGCTCTTCCTCATCGGCCTGGCGGCGACCGGCGCATCGCAGCAGGCCGGTCTTGCCGACGCCGAGCGGGATACACTGCTGGACGAGGCCATAGCCGCGCTCCACACCATGCTGATCGCCCGCCCAGGTCTGGTGCGGGTGCGCCTGGAACTGGCGCGGGCTTTCTTTCTCAAGGGCGAGGACAGCCTGGCGCGCGGCCACTTCGAGCGCGTGCTGGCGGGCAAACCAGTGGCGCCGGTGGTGGCCAACGTGCAGCGGTTCCTGGCCGAGATCCGGGCGCGCCGGCGCTGGACGATGTATCTCGGCGCCGCAATGTCCCCGGACAGCAACATCGGCGGGGCGTCGGACGAACGGATCATCTATATCAACGATCTACCCTTCCGCCGTGACGCGGAGGAGCTGACGACATCGGGCATCGGCGTCTCGGTGTGGACGGGGGGAGAATATCAGTACCCCCTGGGGGACCGGCTGCGGCTGCGGCTGGGCGGCGATCTATCGCGGCAGGACTATGGGGGAAGCAAGTTCGATCGGACCTCCGTGTCGGTTCATGCGGGCCCGCGCTGGCTGGTGGACAAGAACACCGAGGTCAGCCTGCTCGGGAATGCCCGCCGCCGCTGGACCGGCACGGGTCCCTCTCACGACGATCTCGGGGCCCGGGTCGAAGCCGGGCACCGGCTGACCCCGCGGATCAGGGTAAATGGCCGGGCCTCCTGGTACCGCCGCGACAACCGAACGAAGGATTTCCTGGACGGGCCGATCCTGGATTTCACGCTGGGCGGGTCCTGGGTGATCCTGCCGATCCTGCGGGCCGACGGGGCGGCCGGATATGCCAGCGAACGGCCGAAGTCGGAGAAATGGCGCAATGCCAGCCGCTGGCTGCGTCTGGGCGCCTCGGTTGCCTTGCCGCTGGGCTTCACCTTGGGGGGCAGCGGCGAGTTGCGCTGGACGGACTACGAGGGCAACTGGTTTCCCTTCGTACCCGACGGCGCACCGCGGCAGGACCGGACCCGTATCCTGCGCGCCACGGTCCACAACCGCGCCTTCACCCTGTATGGCTTCAGTCCGCAACTGGTGGTGACCAACGAGGCGCGGGACACCAACGCGCAGCTCTACGACTACAAACGCACCCGGGCCGAACTGCGCGCCGTGCGGCAGTTCTAGGGACCGCGGTGGTCATGCTCCGGAGTCCTCGGCCCACCCTCGATGTCCTTGCACCAGGAAAGCGGCCCGCGCCTGCCGATCGCATGGAGAACATGCCGATGCCCCGCCATATCCCAATGAGGCCTGCGCCTGGCCTGGGCCGGCATGCTCGGCCTTGTTTGCGCGCTCGCCTTCTCTGTTCTGTGCCCGGGTGCTGCTGCCACCGCCGATGAGGCGGCCTGGGGCGCGGTTGCCACGCCGCTGCGGATCGTCAAC
This sequence comes from Alphaproteobacteria bacterium, assembly GCA_963664465.2. Classification (GTDB taxonomy): domain Bacteria; phylum Pseudomonadota; class Alphaproteobacteria; order UBA8366; family CAVOAK01; genus CAVOAK01. The sequence continues at coordinate 253,993 of CAXXSU010000004.1, forward strand.
CTGAACCCGTTTCAGCTCCTCTACGGCGTGCCCGGTTCGCTGGGCGCCCGCGTGATGACGCCGGGCTCCTCCGAAGTGATCGCCTCGATGGATCTGGCCTCGCACCTGGTCGAGGCCAGCTCCGGTGTGGAGCGGGTCCTGATCGACGGCGAGACCCACAGGCAGGGGCTTGCCCTGAGACACGGCTTCGGGGAGGGCTGGGAGTATCTGTTCGAGGTCTCCGCCCTCTCCCATCGCGCGGGCAGGTTGGACGGCTTCATCGAGACCTGGCATGACGTCTTCCACCTGCCCCAGGGCAACAGGGACCGCACACCGCACGACCGCCTGGCGCTGGTCTACGCCAACGGCGGGAGAACATACTACGATATCGGCGAAAGTGTTTCTTCGCTGGGGGATATCAGCCTCGGGGTTGGCTATGCGGTGCCGCATTGGCCGTTGTTGAACGACGGCCTTGCGATCCGGGGCAGTGTCAAGCTGCCGACCGGCGATGAGAGTGCGCTGGCGGGCTCCGGCGGGTATTCGGCCTCGCTCTGGGCGGAGACCTCAGGCGCGCTGCCAGGATCGACCGACTCGCGGAGCTGGTTATACAGCGCGAGCCTGGGCGCGCTTGCCGGAGAGGCGCCCAGCGGTCTTTCGGACCTTGGCGGCCGCTTTATTGCCTTCGGACACCTCGGCGTGACTTGGCGGCCCCTCAACCATCTGAGCCTGACGGTGCAGCTCGATGCCCATTCCTCGCCCTACGGCGCATCGGATGTGGCGCCGCTCGCCGATCCTGGCGTCATGATCGGCCTCGGCGGCGCGTTGCGGCTCAACGAGCAGGCGACGCTTGAGATCGCGGTCACCGAAGATGACGGCCTGCACCGCGGCGCGCCCGATATCGGCCTGCATGCCGCAATCCGCTGGCGACCGTAGTGCTCCCGAATGGCGTCCAGCCAATCGGCCCGAAACCGTGCAAGGGCATGTTTGTGAGATTACAATGGACAGGTTACCAGCGATGTCGCTGACCATTCGCCAGCACTGTAGCGCTACACGAGGAGCCCCCGAGCAATGACCAAGCGAAGATATTACTTCCCGATCCTGGCCGCCGTGATTGGCCTCATCACCACAGGCTGTGGCGGCGGCGGCGGTGGCGGCGATCACACGATCACCGTGACGGTTAGCGGGCCGTCGGCTAACGAGAGAGCGTTGGGGATCGCTACGGCAATAGCGCCCCTGGCCGAAGGCGAGACAGCGCCGTTGCTCCGGCAAATCACGCCCGTGGTGGAACGCACGGCGACCGGCGGGGTCAGTGTAACGGTGACGGCCGCTCCCGTTGGTCCCGTTTACGAATTCCAGGGCAGCACGCCGCTCGACGATGTCTGGAGCCGGGCCGGATTGCGGGGCAGCGAGACGGGATTGACGGAGCATATAACTCTGTACACGAACATCGAGAACCCGAGAACGCTGTTCGGTAGCGTATATACGCTTGACGCAGACAATGCCCTGATCGTCGACTTTGCAACTCACTCGATGCGCGTGCAATCTTCCGGATTTCCCCTCCCCAACTTCGATCGGGAATACGTGAATGCGGAAGATCTCTCCTTCGAGGGCACGTTTCACGGGGTGGCGGGCACCTATGAATGTATGCCATCGCCCTGCATGGTCAGCACTGCCGCCGACGGCTTGATGTCCTCGACCGGCGGCACCTGGACCTTCACACCCGATTCCGATCGGGCCGACGAGATCATGATAGATCTGCCGGACACGGACCATCTGTATTTCGGGTGGTGGCTGAAGGAGCCGGACGATGCGGAAGGCAGCTATGCGTTCGGGACCTTCTCGGGCGGCACGGTTCCGTTCGCGGTGGGCAACAAGTTCACATCTGGCGCCGACGGGTTGATTGGCACAGCGTCGTATCGAGGCCGGGCGGCGGGTCAGTATGTGACGAAGGATTTCAGCGGTGGGGTGCTGAGCGGCGGCAGGGCGGGCGTGTTCACCGCGACGGCCTCGCTGACGGCGAATTTCGGGGGTAACGATATTGCCCTGAACGACCAGTTCAACATCCGTGGAAGCGTGACAGAGTTCAGGGACGTGGAGAGGGACAGCTCACTCGATGGGTGGCGTGTCACGCTGAACAAGGTCGATCTTGCATCGGGCAGCGCATCCTTCGGCGGCACCGCTGGCGACACCACCACCGCGACGCTTGGCGGCGTCACCGGCACGGGGACTTGGGAGGGGGCCTTCTTCGGCAACGCCAGGGCCGACGGCAAGCCGGGTTCCGTTGCCGGCGTGTTCGACGCTCATCTACCCGCCGCGCATATAGCCGGCGGGTTCGGGGCCATCAACACGGCCGCGGATGAATAGACCGGCTGTCCTGGTCGGGTTTCCCGTGGCCATGGCGAACATAATGATCCGTCAGTTTGGGCGCCCGAAGTTGTGATCGCCGTTTGATACGTCGCTTTCCGCCGAGTTCGTGGCCCCGAGTCGGTGCTGTCTTCCATCAAAGAACGCTGGCTATCACGGTCTCGTCGACGGCCAGGCCTGACTAGATTCGCATGCTCCAATGCCGGCCCTTGCTCTGCTGCTGCCTTTCGGCCTTGCGCTCGGCGCGCTGTTGCCGCAACTCCCGGAGCTTCTCTGGATCGTCGAGCAGACGGGCGACGCGCTCGTCGCGCATCCGGACGTCCTCGCCCTCGCGTTGCCCAGCCAGGGTCGCCGCGAGGTACCGGTCGTTGTCTTCAAGCACCTCGCGCACCCGCGCGAGTGCTAAGCCGAGGCTCTCCTGCGCGTGTGCGATGTAATCGAGGTGGATGGCGTATCTCCCCGGGTCGTCCATGAGTTCCTCGCAGCGGCCCACCGCAAAGTCAGTCAAGTCCCGCCATGTGTCGTAGTCCTCATGGTTGGGAACCGCCACGCCCCGCTCGGCCGCCTTGGCCACCAGCGGCTCGCGGCGGCCCAGCCGATCCGCCATGTATTCGCGGCAATCGTCGAAGTAGTTGCGGTTTGACACGACCTTGCCGATCTGAGCGAGCACCGCGCTGATTTCCGATTCAACGCCGCGATCCAGGAGCATATTTTTGGAGACCCTGTCCAGCTCCTTGTGCAGATGGTCGTAACCATCCGTATAGATGACATGGACGCCCTCCTCCGCGGCACGCTCCACCTGGCGGTTCCAGTCCCGCTTCAGTTCCCCCGAGCTCTCCAGGGCCTGCCGCGCGAAGGTCGCGGTCCGCAGCCGATCTTGGTAGTCCTGCCCGCCGACGAAGTAGCCGATGGCGCGGCCGAAGCGGGAGAGTGCCGCTCGTACAGGCGCGGCGCCACTGGACATGGCCCGCGCCCGGTCCGGCGTAGCGCCGTCATCCATTGCGAACCGGGGACCGACCCAGTGGCGGTTTTGCTGGCGCCGCAGCTCGCGCGACTGCCGTTCGGCCAGCTCCTTGTCATCCTCCCGGATCACCTGGCGAAGCGCCGAGAGCGCCCTTATCATCTGGGTCCTGGCCTCCACGAGCCTGTCAAGATGGGCGCCATAGGTTCCCTTGCCGGACAGAATGGCCTCACCCGCCGCGATGAGGCGCTCGGCCACCTGCCGCCAGTCCGGGTAGGCTGAAACCCCTGTCAGCTCGGTTTCCTGATCTGCCGCAACGTCTCGGAGAGAAGCGCGCGCATCCATGTGGCGTTCCGCTTCGCCCGGATAGTCCAGGATCTGTTTGCGGGTCGAGAGATAGTGCTGGTGATTCTCAAGGACCTGGATCAAGGGCGCCCGTGATTTGGCCGGGATATCCGGGTTCTCCGCAATCATTTGAACGCGCGAGATGATGTCCATGTAGACCTTGGCGTAGAACACTGGGACTCTGGCTTGCCGGGCGTCTTCGACGAGGCTGTTCCAGTCCTGCCGCAGGGCTTCGTAGGCTGGCATCCAGGCCGGCTCCGCGGGCTCCGGTTGTTCGACTTCCTCCCGTGTATCCGCGGGTTCGCTGCGCAGTTCCGGTGTCTTGACTTTGTAGGCGTATTCACCATCCTTTCGGATGACTTGGCGTAGCCGTGATAGCTCCCGTTCCACCCGCGCCCGGCCGGTTTCCATATTGTCGAGATGGACGCCATACGTCTCGCCGTCAGAGAAGATGGTCTCGGCCGCTGCCATCAGACGGTCCGCTTCCTGTCTCCAGCCCAGGTGATCCGATACCTTATCGATCCGAACACCGAGGTTGTCGGCGACATGCTGGAGGGAAGCATGCGTGTCCATGTGCCGTTCGGCGGCATCAAGATAGTCCTCGACGTACTTTTGCGCCGAGAGACCCCGTTGGTGATTTTCGAGCACCTCGATCATGGGCGCCTTTGTTTCGGTCGGGATTTGCCCGTTCTCCGCCAGCGCCCGGATGCGCGGGACAATGTCCGTGTATCCCTTGGCGTAGAATAACGGCTCCCCGGTTTGCCGGACGCGCTCGAGGAGCTCGTTCCAGTCCTGCTGGAGTGCCTCGTATTGCGTCAGCCAGTCCGGCTTGGGGAGATCCTGGTCTCCCGGCGGCACATTCACCTGCGCGGCCTCGGCAAGTGCCCAGGGGTAATCCTCGGCTTCGGCCGGCGGGACGGTATCGATGAGCCGGGCCTCCGGCGCGTCAAGATCGGGAGACTGCATCCCGGTCGTGTCCGGCGTCATCGTATCGGCACGCCTAGGTGCCTCCGCACGACCGCCCTCCAGCGCCAGCTCCCCTTGCTGCAATTCGGGTTTCGGGTGTTGTACGTCCTGTTCCGCTTCCTTCCTTGTCCGATGCACGTGCCGCATCGTGGCAGCGCGCCGGTGACGGCGCGCGCGGGCATGGAGGTCCTCAAAGGCATCGAGGTCCTTGCGGGAGATGTCGTCGCGCTCAGCCAACAGGGATGCGAAGACGTCCGGTCGGGCGCGGAAGGTCTCGGCCTGTTTCAGCAATACCGCATGGCGGGTGAGCGTCTCCCGGAACGTACCACTGAACGCCACGGAATCCCCTTGCGAGCGGGTCCGTTCGCGGAGATCGTCGTATGCCGCGAGAACCTGCCTTCGGCCATCGGCAAAGGCGGCAACCGTCTGGGCGTAACGCCAGCCGAAGGCGGTGCGCCGGACATCCCGCGCGATGCGTACCAGCGCGTTGTCGTTCGCGGCTGCACGGATATCCCCCGCCACGCCCTGGGCTTCGCCAAGGGATTGAACCCGGTCCTCCACGACATTCTCCCGGCGATCTTCCCAGACACCATCCGCCATGTAGTCGAGTGCTGCTTCCTTGGGCTGCGAACGCGACCAGCGTTCGGCCAGATATGCCCTGATCTCGGTATCCGTCACCGCGTTTTCCTGGTCGTTGTCGGCCCGCCGGTCGGCGATGTCGAGGGCGAGCGGCGCCCGGTTGACGTAGATGTCTATCCTCTCGCGATGGCGCGTTGCGGCGGGATAGATCGTCTCCCGCGAGGGCCTCGCATCGGCCAGCAGGAAGGTCCGGTCCACGGTCAATCCCTGGGCCGAGGTGATGGTCATCGCGTAGCCATGATCGAGACGGATATTGCCGTACCAGTCGCGGATCTCGTCGTTATGGAATCTTACCTCACGGCCGTCCTCGGTCCGCGCCGATATCAGGACGCTCGGCTCCGTACCGGCCTCGCCCCTTTCAACCTTGAAGTCCTCTACCGTGACCACGGTGCCGTTGAACAACTGCTTCTCCCAGTGGGTGGCGCCGATGCGCAACCGGTCGCCGCGCGCGATTTCCAGCGGCGAGGTGGTCCGTTCGTCTTCCGTGCCCCGACTTACCATCACCGTCACTCGTTCCGCATCGTCCCGATCCGCATGGGTCCGATCCGTCTCGGCTTGTTCTGCATCCGGCAGCGCGGCGAAACGGCGTTCCCGCATCAGGTGCGACAGTGCCCGCACTTCAGCCCGCGTGCGCGCCAATACCACGCTGGACTTGCCGGGGTTCGCCCGCTGGTAGCGGTCCCAGTCGTCGACCAGACCGGTCAGCGTCCTTTCTTCGTCATAGCCGATATGGAACCGCCCTCGCAGGTGGAACGCTGCAATGGCCGATGCCGCATCGCCGTCGCGCAGCGCCTCCGACGCTGCGACCTGCCACGGCGTAAATACGAGTTTCCCCTTCATGTTCTCGTAGTAGGCAAGAATGCGGGTGCGCCTCTCCTCTGCCATCGAACTCGCCAGGAGCCGCGCCGTCTCGGGTGTCTCCCCCTGGATATGGGTCAGGATATCTTCCAGGTCCGCCTTCTGGCGCCGTATGCGGTCCACCCGCACGCTGCCAACCGCATCGCGGATCAACCTCAGCCCCGGCCCGGCCTCAACGGGTTGCTGTTGCTGGGTGTCGCCCGCGAAGACGATCTTCGCTCCGTAGCGCCCGGAGAGCTGGAGAATATGATGCGCCTGGCGGGTCGACAGCATCCCCGCTTCGTCAACGATTATGGTGGTGTCCTTGTTAATCTCGATCCCGCCCCGCGCGGCAAGACGCAGCAGCTTGTCGACGCAGAACGGCCGCGCATCGACATCGTTGCCAAGCGCCACCGCCGTGCGCCAGGCCACGGCGGTGGCGATGATGTCGTTGCCATGTTCACGGTAGAGATCGGCGATCGGCCGCAGCGTTGTGGTCTTGCCCGATCCCGCTGCTCCTTCGATGATAGCGATCCGGCCCGCGGATGATGTGACCGTCCGGATCGCCGCGATCTGCTCATCGCTCAGCGGGTAGCCCGCCTTCAGCAACCCGGTTACCTTTGCTTCGATTGCCTGGGCGGGCAACGATTGACCTGTATCGGCGGCCATGCCTGCCGCCATATCCCTGACTTCCTGCTCTATCTGCAGGGTGTGACGGGTTGAATAGAGCCTCGTGTGCGCCATATCGGCCCGGCCCTCGGCCGACCTCGGCGGGCGGGTCAGGCGCACCACCGCCGGCCTCAGAAGAACACGCTCGATGCTTGTCGCCACCGCGTCCCGGCCCAAAAACCCAGCGGTCGCATTGCCCACCCGCTCGACGATGTCGGGCAAGCGGAAGACCGCCTCCTCCCTCGTAAGGCGCTCCGGCAGGCCTTCCAGCACCTCCGTCAGCGCCCGGATCTGCTCTTGGGTAATCTCTTCCGCCTTGCCCAATAGCGAGGCGATCAGTCCTTCGCGTTCGACATATCCCTCCGCCTCGGAGCGCCACCGCGTGTGCCGGATCTCGGGGTCGTTGTCGGGCGACTTGCCGGCCCGCGTGATCTTGTTCGCCGCCGCAGCCCGCGGTGCGTTGCCCTCGACCGTAAAGCCCATCTCCCGGGCCGCTTCGATAATCTGACCCCGGCGCTTCGACCAGTGCGCGATCAACGCCGCCGGTTCTTGCCCGGCGGTTCCAGCGGATGGGGAAAAGCCCGCAATGCGGGTGAACTCATTGTCCTTGCCGTACTGCTCCATGTGAATGCCAAGCCGGTCCCGCAGGTTCCACGCCAAGGTATTGCGGTAGACCGCCCCCGCCGCCTTCATCCAGGCATAGACCGGGTGCTGGTGCAACGCCCGGTACTTGCCGTCCCGGTGCGTTCGTGCGGCATTGAAGATCGTGCAATGGGTATGAAGCTGCGGGTCGTTCTCGCGGCTCGTGCCATGCTGGAACATCGCGCCCATGATGTCCGCCGCCACGACCCTGGTTCCGTCTCGTTCCTGAAGCCGCGTCCAGGCGCAATACCGCAACACCGTCCCTGCCAATGCGGTACGGGCTGCGTCATTGTGCGCGCGCTCGATCTCCGAACGCAGCTCAGGATCGGCAATAGCCCACAAGGCGGAGACGCTCTTGTCGGCGCTGAACGTCATGTCGAGGCCGGGCGAGCGCTTCTCGCTTCCGGCATTGCGCGTCAGCCGCTCTCCACCGCCGGGGGCGAAGCCATGATAGAGCCGGTGGAACTCTCCGCCATCGACCCTGCCGCCGTCGGCAAGCCCGAACAGGCCGCAGGGGTTCCACCACACGCCATCCGGTTCCTCGCCCGCGGTGTAGTACTCGTTGGGATGACGGAAGGAGCGCTGGCTCTCAAGGTAATAGGCTGCCGAGGCCATTTGGGCCAGCGTCGCTACCATATCGACCGTATCCCGATAGTTCCCGCCGCCGGTTTCAACTCTCTAACCTCTTTCCTTAACCCTCATGCCGGTCACTATCGCGTTCACAGCCAGCCCAGAAGCGATAGCCTCCAGGATTATCCAATCGCCCCAAGCCAGTTTACGGCAGAGGTGTGCATTGCTTACTTCGCTATATAACGTTCCGTGAGAGGATATAGATTGCGCATGGTGAGAACAAGACACGAACAATAGAAGAACATGAATTGTACAAGTGGCGAATTGGGCCTAGCTTGAAGTGTTGAACGTACGCGGGATTGATATCGGTGAGCGTAGCTTGCGAACATTCCTGAACAAGGTCGCTTCTGGGACCGACAAACGTGGATCAACCGAAGAAGGCAGTGAGCCGTTCTGAGCTGAACGAGTGCGTACCTTCTCTTGCAAAACGACGATGTGGCCTTCGAAGCATGGAGAGCCGTCGTTGCGGTTGCGGATACGAACAAGGAAGTTGCAGGGGGGGATGATGGCGTGGCACGTCAGTGCCCGCATATGGCGATGGTGCGAAGCGCCGTGCCCTGAGGCGGCGATGCGATGTTCGGAGAACGAGGAGCCGCCGACGGGTGTTAGCTCGCCCATCTGGCGGTGGCGCGAAGCGCCCCGCCATGGGCCGTTGCTCTAACCAACCGGCACAAAAAGGGGGCCGGTCCCGCGCCGAGTGGTGGCGGGGACCGGCCCTGAAAGGTGTCGCTACGCGGCGGCGATCAGGACGGGGATTCCGACCTTGCGTGCCTTGTCGACCATGTTGTTGGTGATGCCGGAGCCAGGGAAGGCGACGAGGCCCTTCGGCAGGAAGTTCAGCAGGACGTCGTTGCGCCGGAAGGGCGCGGCCTTGCCGTCGCGGTCCCAATCGGGTTTGCAAACGACCTGATGCACGCCATTCTTCTCCGCCCAGCTTGCCGCGATCTTCTCCGCGCCGGGTCCGCCGCCGTGCAGCAGGACCATGTCATGGTACTTGATCTTGATGCTGTCCAGGGAGCGCCAGATGGCGGTGACGTCGTCGAAGTCCTTGCCGCCGGTGAAGGCGACCAGGGTGCCTTCGGGCAGATGCGCGGAGGTCTCGCGGTGTTCACGGGCGCGCAGGTAGTCGCGGGCGTCGATCGCGGCCGAGGTGAGTTTACCGGTCTGGCTGCTGTGCGATCCGTTACGCGGGCGCCAGGTATCGCCGGTCTCGGTACGGTATCCCTCGGCGGCGAGGTCGCGCATGGTCTCGAAGGCGTCGCGCCGGTCGCCGAGGTTCTGGACGCGATCGGTGAGGCGTTCCAGTTCGCGGGACTTGATCTCGGAGCCGTCCTGTTCCTGGCCGAGGTCTTTCATCTCGGGCGCGATCTTGTCGATGCCGCGGTCGAGCCGCTGGACCTGGGCGTGCAGGGCATTGACGAAACCCCAGAGCAGGCTCTCACGTTCATCGGCGAGCTGGGTGCCGTCCGGTGCGACGGCACCGGCCAGGATGTGGATCGCTTCCTCGATCCCGGCAAGCGCCTCTTCCTCGTTCCAGATCTCCCGGTTGTCGAACTCGTCGGGACCAGGAGTGGCTCCGAACAGGGCGGCCTGTTCGCAAGCCATTGCGGTCTGTGACGACGTTTCGGTGCTGATGAAGTTCTGCATGAGTCTCTCCATTGCAATGTTTCTATCCTCCGAGGCGGGCTGCCCCGTCGTGATGACTCTTTAGGGTCACGCGCTCGCAGCGGAGCCACGATGGCCGGAATGCCTGGGCTGGGGGGATGGGCGAGTGGTGCGGGCGCAGGGAGCGAAGCGAGCGAGCCACGGTCGCGTATTCCCCCGGCGCTAGCCGCGCAGCGGCGTGGCATTGCGCGCTATCGCCGTAACGGAGCGTGAGCGGAGTGAAGGAGCCCGGAGGGGTTGGCGCAGTGAGAACGTGTGGCACAATGAGCCATCATGACGGGCTAATTATTCTCCCACTCCCTCACCTCCCTTCCATCGTTGCCGTAAGCTGGGTGCTTGCAATAAGGGGCACGATCCGGTCCGCAAGGGTGCCGGCGCCGATGGCGATGGGGTCGTTGTGGGAGTCTCAATGTCCGGGAGGGGTGGGGACGTTATTGGGGATGAACTCGAACGTGATGGCACGAAAAAGGGGCCGGTCCTGCGCCGAGTTGGCGGGAACCGGTCCCGAGGTGTGCGGCTGGGGGGAGAGCCGCTAGAAAGGAATTTGGTCAGCGTCGGCTATTGATTCAAGGGTCGTTGCAGTCGCCACGGTGTCTCCGTTCATAGTCGGAGCGCCATTGCCATTCGGCTTGTCGAGAAATTGGACTCGGCCGCCGGGGACCAGCAGGATCTCGGTCGAGAACCGGTCGCTGTCCTCGCCGTCCTTGCGCCACTTGCGGGTCTGCAGCTTGCCCGAGACGTAGACCAGGCGGCCCTTCTTCGCGTGCTTCTCCAGCATTTCCACCAGGCCGTCCTGGAAGGTGACGATGCGGTGCCACTCGGTGCGGTCCACCTTGTCGCCCGAGTTCTTGTCGAGGAAACTCTCGTCGGTGGCGATCGAGACGTTGGCGACGCGGCCGCCGTTGGTGAGACGGCTGATGGTGGCATCGGCGCCGAGGCGTCCGATCAACTGTGCGTTATTCAGTCCGAACATGATCAATCTCCTATGATCCGGGTTATGACATCGGGTTGTTGAACGGGAACCGGTCTCTCTCGATCCCTTCTCCGTTCACTCTCTGAAAGCCCTTCTCTTTCTCTATTCAGCCGTCCGCGCCGGTGTAGGTCCAGGAAGCGAGAACCTCGCGGATCGCGTGAGCCGGCAATCTGGACCCTGCTGACGAAAGTGGAGACGTCCTGCGATAGGGTTTTGATCGCAGGAGGTGCAAATGTCGAAGCAGAATGGGAACAAGGGCCGGCGGTTTGATCGGGCCTTCAAGGAAGAAGCCGTGCGTCTTTTACAGACGAGCGGGCGCAGGCAGCGGCAGATAGCAGGAGATCTTGGGATCAGCGTCAGCGCGCTCGGCCGCTGGGTCGCAGAATTGCGTGAGGAGGATTTGCTTTCCGGTCCGCATGAGGATGCAGCGAAGGAGATTACCCGCCTACGCCGAGAGTGTGATCTGGCCCGTCAGGAACGTGATCTGCTAAAAAAAGCGCTGGCCTTCTTCGCCAGGGAAAGTCGATGAGGTTCCGGTTCATCGACGCGGAGAGGGCCGGGTTGGCGATGCCGATATTCCGCCTGTGCAGACTGCTGCAGGTCAGCGTCTCAGGCTTCTACGCTTGGCGCAATCGCGGCCCAAGCCAGCGACAGCTCGATGACATGGTTCTACTCGCCCATGTCCGGGCAGCCTTTCGGCGCAGCCGCGAGAGCTACGGTGCAGAGCGGGTCCATCACGAGCTTGCCGAGAATGGGATCGAGGTTGGACGCCATAGGGTGGCTCGGCTGATGCGGGGAAATGGGTTGTCTCCAAAACGGAAACAGAAGTTCAAAAAGACGACGGACAGCCAGCACAACAAGGCCGTCGCATCGAACCTTCTCGACCAGAACTTCTCCGCCGAGGCACCCAACGAGAAATGGGCTGCCGACATCAGCTATATCTGGACGGCACAGGGCTGGCTCTACCTGGCCGTCATGCTCGACCTCTACTCCCGGCGCGTCATCGGCTGGGCCGTGGGCGCTCGCATGACCAGCGACCTCCGCTCAGGGCGCTTAACCGTGCTATCGGGCTGCGCCAACCTGGCGCCGGTGTGATCCACCATAGCGATCGGGGAAGCCAGGGCGAATTCAACCGGTCGTCGCAACACGTTCAGTTTGACTGGCCTGCAAGCACTGGTCCAGAGCTTCGGCGGGAGTTCTCCATCCGAGGGTCTTGCGGGGCCGTGTATTGAGCGCGTCAGCAACAACTGCGAGTACGTCCGGACTGTGTACGCTCAGATCGGTTCCTTTCGGGAAGTACTGTCGAAGCAGTCCATTGGTGTTCTCGTTCGTTCCGCGTTGCCAAGGGCTGTGCGGTTCGCAGAAGTAGACGGGAAGGCCGGTTGCGATCCGAAGATCCGCATGCCTGGCCATCTCTGCTCCCTGGTCCCAGGTCAGCGAGCGGCGAAGCTGCGCTGGCAATGTCGTGATCGTCCGGGCGATGGCATCGCGAACCGCTTCAGCCCCATGACCGGCAAGCGCAGGCCCGTTCTTCACGCGCGGGACGGTGCCGTGGCCTTCCATTCGGGGAAGATGCAGCAGCATTGTGAACCTCGTGGTGCGTTCCACCAGAGTGCCGATCGCCGATCTGCCCAAGCCGATGATCAGGTCACCTTCCCAGTGTCCGGGTACGGCCCGATCAGCTGCTTCCGCCGATCGTTCACTGATCATGATCTCAGGCGTGACGAAGGATTTGCCCCGCCGGCGGCTACGTGCCCGAGGCACGCGCAGTGCCCTTCCCGTGCGAAGGCAGGCGGTCAGCTCACGACGGAGTGCGCCGCGGCCCTGTACGTAGAGCGCCTGATAGATCGCCTCATGACTGATCCGCATCGCTTGATCCTCGGGCCCGTCCCCAGGATAGTCGATCCGAAGACGGTGCGCGATCTGCTCAGGACTCCAGGCCCTGGCCCATCGCCTGTGCTGCCGCGGCCCATGCCGACGACCGTTCCAGACGACGCGTGGCCCCTCGATCACCGTTCCATCCGGTGCCGAGATCCGACCCGCAAGCCGATCCTGCACATAGCGCCGCAGCGCCTCATTCGTTGCCAGCTTGGCTGGCTTCGGCCTTTTGGCGGATCGATCAGCATGCCACTGCGCCGTCGTTGCTCGATAGTCCAGGCCACCGCTTCGGGTCGCCGCGTTGCGCCGCACCTCGCGGGAGATCGTCGACGGTGCCCGCTCCAGCCGGCAAGCAATATGACGTATGCCTCTTCCCTGGGCGCGCAGAAGAGCAATCTCCTCACGTTCCTCGAAAGACAGGTAACGTCCTGACAGCGGCTTGGCCGATTGCGATAAATGTGATGGTGGCATGCCGCCCGACCTCCGGAACCACCTCGAGCCTACCGGAGGGGATACACCGGCATCTCGGGCCGCGTCCTCGCTCGAACGCCCCGTCGCAATCGCTGCCCAGAACCGAACAAGCTCCTCACGCCGTGCCGAGTCCGGTCGACCTGGCGAATGCAACTTGCTCCGTCCAGACCGATCCGACCGCCGTCTGCGTACCGTCATAGCAACCTCCTATGCCAGAGTGTTGCGACGACCAATTGAACTCGCCCAGTACTGCTCAGACGCATACCAGGCGCGCCTCGGTGAACTCGGTTTCCTCGCCTCAATGAGCGGTAAGGGAAATTGCTATGATAACGCCGTCGTCGAGACCTTCTTCAAAACCATCAAGTCAGAACTGATCTGGAGGACTGTGTTCATGTCAAGAAGCCAAGCTGAAACTGCCATAGCCGGATACATCGATGGGTTCTATAATCCAGTCCGTCGGCACTCGACGCTGGACTTCACAAGCCCCGTCAAATTCGAGGCAGAAGCAATGCAAACGGTGTAGGGCGCCTCCACTTTTCCTGGATGGGTCCATCCCCGAGGCTACAGCCCATGCGGTTGAGCGCCGCGAGGCCGCCGCCGGCCGGTCCCCTCGATCCCGATCCGACCGGCCCACCCCGGTTGCCGCCTTGCGAGGCGCCAGCCGTCAGCGGGATCCCTTCGTGTATCCCGGCCGGCCGCCTCGGTGCCTGTCGAGCGATCCCGCCGAACGTCGATCAATATCCGATTAGGGCCGCCATGGGTGAAACGTCGGAAATCACTTCCACATCTTCACGAGACAACCGGGCGAACGCCAGGCACATCGCTACTTCGGCAATGGAGTCCCATGTCCGGTGATCAGCCCCTGTCACGATCTCGATGACCGTGTAGCGAGGCGGCAGGATCGGCAGACCGCGATGCTCGTCGGAGCGCAGGTACGAGCGGCGGGCGCACTCCGGGCACCGGGCCGCGCCCTGGGACGGTGCGGCGCAATCTATGCAAAGCCCTCGCACCCGGCGCCGGACGTAACGCCGGCGGCCTCGGGCGTTCTTCGCCTTCTTCCTTGAGGGTTTGGCCGCGCTCCTGGCGCACCGTTCACAGCACGCGCTGCCGTCGGGGGCGGGCGCGCCGCACTCTGCCGCACTCGCCAGCTGCACGCCGCCCGGCATATCGTTCCCGCTCGCGTTCACGCTTTCATCTCGCGGCAGGGTTCGCACACCGTGCCGCCTTCAACGGGCTTTTGCTTACCGCAACGCATACATAGGCCAACGTCCCTCCGTGCCCGGTTGCGCCGCTTGCTCCTGTCACTCGCGCTCCTGCGGCACCGTTCGGCATCTCTGCCGGCGTAAAGCATACCGGCGGCCCTGGCCTTCGCATGGCGCGCGCGCTCGGCCTTGCGCCGCTTCTCGCCGCAGGGACGGCACAAGGTGCGATCGGGCACTGGCTTCGCCTTGCCGCACCTCGGGCACATACCGCGGGCGGTCCGCTCGGCGGTAATGCGTTCATAGCGCCGCCGGGCGCATGCGCGTTCTTTCCCGGGATCCTTGTAGGGCATGTTCCTTCCTTCCGCAGGTTGGATCCTGATGAAGGGCGTCCGGCCGGCGAAACCCGGCCGGACGTCTACGCGGATCGCACCTCAGCGATACTTGGCGTTCACAAGCAAGCCCATCGCTCGATCGCCCCAATATTGAATTCCACCGGTGATGGCGATGCCGGTGCAGACGATGATCTCGTCGCGCTCGGGCCTCATCCGTTGGACGGTGCTCAGGGAGACGATCTCGCGGGAAGTCTTGCCCCGGCTCTTCTTCGAGGCCACTTTGCGGCGCCGGGGATGGATCTCGCCGTCGGCCTTCGACCGGAACCGCTCGATCACGTAACGGTCGTCATCGAGACCGCGGCCGAACATGTGAGTGAGGAATGTGCGTGCATTGCCGCGAAACGCCTTGACCGTCTGCATCGTGCCGTCTCCTTCGTGTCCGTGGTTGCGAACGGTGGGAATGCCCTCCCGGACATCCCTCCGCCGCCCGACTCACGGCCAGGCTCGGACTCATCGCGGCGCGCGGCACGCGAAGAGGTGCCGCGACGGTGAGCCGCTGTCGCAGTGGGCCGTGGTACAGGTTCGGGTATTGGAAGGAATCGGTGGCTTGACGGACGAGCGCGCGGGCCGGTTTCACGGACGGGAGGGCGCCGGCGGTCGGTGCCGCAGCGGTAACTTTCCGGCAGGATAGTAAACGGGCGGATCGCGGCCGCCGTCGGCGCATCGGCGAGGCGTGCCTGCATACGCTCCGATAACGGCCCGGAGTTCGTTGCTTGTTATTTGGCG
This sequence comes from Alphaproteobacteria bacterium, assembly GCA_963664465.2. GTDB lineage: Bacteria > Pseudomonadota > Alphaproteobacteria > UBA8366 > CAVOAK01 > CAVOAK01. The sequence goes on from CAXXSU010000004.1 coordinate 269,332, forward strand.
CGGAAATTTGCCCCCAGAATCTGGGAGCTCAACGGGTTAGCGCGCCGATCGGCGTCGAACCAGCGCGCCGAATAACATTCAGACCGCCGTGGCCTGCATTACCGGTAGTATCGGCGAGAACCTCTTGGGCGAGCGGAAGATGATAGTGCTCAGCCTACACACCCAGGAAATTGACGCTATTGATCGATAGGCGATAACTTCGGCGCATAGCCGTGTATGCGCCTGTGCTGGGAGATTTAACCCATGACCCGATGGAACCTTTCAATCCCTCAAAAAACAGACAGAGTGGTTCGCACTTTTCTTGCCCGCACCGGCGGCAAAAAGGACGACCTGTCCAGGTTCGTCGATGACGCCGTGCGCCGTCGCGTGCTGGATCTTACCGTTCGCCAAGTCAAGGATCACTATAACGGATATGACCAGCGGGAGATACTCGACCTGATCGACGATGAGGTGGACGCTGCGCGTGCTGGTGGTTCTTGATACCAACATCTTGATCGGCGCCCTTATCACCAAAGGCACACCGCCGGATAGGCTGTATCAGACATGGCGGCGCGGCGAGATCGCGCTTGTAACGTCCACGGCGCAAATAGCCGAGTTGGCCGATGTTCTCGCCCGGCCCCGCCTGCAGAGGTTTCTCGATGCGGATGAAGCCAGGGGTTGCCACAGGTATGATGTGCATGACGGGCAGTGCTGAAACGCCGGGTCAGCACGGGGTTGCGTCGAATTCGGAGATTCCGGGTATATTAAAGTGGCAAAGTGATCTTATATTGGAGCCATGGAAGAGTCGGCACTCATATTCGACACCCACGAGGACATCAGGGAACTGGTGGAAGCCGGCATGCCGGAACCCCAGGCCGAAACCGTGGTGCGTCAGCGTGTCCGGCTGCTGGAGCGCAACCTCGCCACCAAAGCTGATATTGCGGAAACCAACGCCAGCATCGAGACGCTGCGGCAGGAGACCAAGGCTGACATCGCAGCGACATCAACGCCAGACATCGAGACGCTGCTGCGGCAAGAGACCAAGGCTGACATCGCAGCGACCAACGCCAACATCGAGACGCTGCGGCAGGAGACCAGGGCCAACATCGAGACGCTACGGCAGGAAACCGAGAAGCTGATAGCCCTCGGCAAGAACGACATTGTCAAGTGGGTCGTCGGCGCCAATCTTGGGGTCGCCGCGATGATCGTCGCCGCCATCAAATTGCTCTAATTCAGCTGTGTCACAAATGAGGGGCAACGGGAGCGCGCGAGCCGGGATTCTCCCGTATCGCTAATGCCCTTGCCCGTCACGGCATAGTCCCTGTCGCCTGACGACACCTGTTGTCTTCTTGAACGGCGAGTTGGTGCAACAACGTGTGGGCCACCCAACGCCTGGGCTGGACGCACGATCAGGCCCTTCACCCGATCATGGGGATCACGTGAATTGACGATCTCGGTCTCCGAGATCGGCCGCGGGATGCCGGCCATGCGGCCGACGGTCGAAAGACCGGGGTCTGATTGTCGCCTGTCGGCGAAGACAATTTCACGTACGAGTAGAGTGGTTTAGGGATTTTTTCCGCAGATCGACAACGGCAGCGCAGATTGAATGCCTCGCGACTGAACGTGCGCTCCGGTGCGCTGCCGATGCAGCAACGAAGCCGATCGCGGTATGATTACGGGGAGCATGAACGGGCTTCTTAGGCCCTGTGCGAGGAGGGTGCCGGCATTAACGAAAACCGTCTGACCAATATAGCCAATCCTTTTTCAGCGGGCTTTGCTAAGAGATACTCCTCAATGTCAGTTGAAGAGGCCCCGTTGATGAGGCCTCGTTTCGCGCAAAACTCTCGCGGCACTTGGTAAGATAGCACTCATGGATGCGATCCAGCGTGCCGTCCCTGAAAGTTCCATCAGATCCGAGGTAATCATGCACTCCTGCCCTTCTGGGCGGCAAATTCTTGGAAAAGCGCGCGCCAGCTGGCAGCCGTTTCTGAGAATGTACATCACGCACGTTGATCACCTAACGGATAGCGATTCTTCGTCAACACGTTTGCCGCCGCCGAGCTTGCCCGGCGAAATCAGCGGCTCGATATACCAGCGCATTCCGCATCGCTCCGGCGCCCGCCATAGACGCCGTCCTTGTCGCGGTTGTCCAGCGCGGGCGGTTGTCGGCAGTCCACATGGGGCACCTCAAGAGTAAATTCACCGGTACCCCAGAGAATGGCACAGCTGATTCAGCTCTTCAAGAGGGGGCGTCGGATAGCACCGATTCATCCGAGCTCATAAAGTCCCCGGACGGACACTCAGTGGCTAATCGCGAGCGAGGTGTCCAACGCACTTAACCGCGCACCCTGTTCCCGCGGGAACATCCACCTGCCAGCGCAGACGACCTTGTTTCCCTTCGCTTGTTGCACTCCAGTACTGGCACTGTCCCGCTCTCAGGCCGCGGCCCGCGCCCATCGCCCATGATGTCAGGCTGCGCACGCATGCACTGTTTGCCTTCGTTTTGCACATATATATCCGGAATTCCCCGTGACTTGGTTATCGACGCCGGTGCGGAACTGTTCAGCCCCGAAGAGAATAATTCCGGATTCGCTGACGGTGCTCGAAGATTGCCGGCTGGAGCCGGCGCTATCGCAGGCGCGGACCGGCGAGCCGGTGCAGTTCGAGCGGCTCGGCTACTTCTGTCGCGACCCCGATTCGACGGCCGAGCGGCCCGTCTTCAACCGCGACCCTCGCCGATTCCGCGACACCTGGGCCCGGCTCCAGGCCAAGGTCGGCGGCAAGGCTCGGCTGGGGACTTAGGGGTAGGCGCAGGCCTCCGCCGTTACCTCGACGAAGGCGCGGTCTCCGGACACGACGCTGAATCGATACTCGGTGCCGGCCCGGACCATCGCGTGACGGAGTGGCAGGATACCCTCGACGTCCGTTCGTTCGCCGCCGATCCCGGTGAAACTCAGCGTGATCGGGTGGACGGGATCGAACCAGGCCTCGGGATTGCCCGCCTCGTCGGTGGCCGAGCGGCCTAGGGCGGTTACCGTGATCGTGTTCTCGGCGAAGCTCACCGAGTCGTTGGGGCCGTCGTAGATGGGTGTCTGTACGACGAACCGCCGGGTCGCGGGCGTCTCCGCGCACTCGCGCTCGTTTCTCGCGGCGCCGATCACGAAGGCGAGCCGGGATTGCTCGACACCCGCGGCGAGCCGGTCGCGAACGGCGTCGAGCAGTTCCCTTGCCTCGGTCGGGGCGACATCGCGCTCGTAGCGGCGTTCGAGCTCGGCAATCCTCACGGCGTCGGCCTCGACGGTGCCTTGCAGCCGGGCGTTCGTGATCTCCAGCTCGGCCAGGGTCTCGAAGAGCCCCGCCACCTCCGCCTCAAATTCCGCTACGCTTCGTCCAGCCGAAATCGAGCCGTACCGCTCGGCCAGCAGACCAGCGGCGAAGCCCAGCGCCAGTACCACGAGCCAGCGAAACAGGCGGCGCCAGAAATGAGATCGTTTCCTGTCTCGACTATATCCTAGCGACATCGCCCGCTCTCCCTCAATATGATAGCCTATTCACTCGATCAATCCACTAGCGACATGTCCCTCTCCACGACGCACGCTACATCTTAGCTGGGATTCCCCATGTTGGAACCGATCCACGCGGGAAAGCGTGCCAAAATCGTTCCGGATTGGCAAGCCGCTTGCTGCTGACGGTCGGCGTTGGCCACATGCGCGATAGAGGGGGCTGGGGGCCCTGGCGGCGTCCGATATTGGGTTCGACACGACATTCGAGACGCACCGGTCCCGTGATCGGCCAGCGGTGATCGGCCAGCGGTGATCGGTCTGCCGACGGTCATGCCGGACTTGGATTCGGTCTGAGCCGGTCGATGCGGCGCAGGATGTCGGCGAATAGGTTACGAGGAATGACAACCTCGGCCATCTGGAACGTGACGTAGCGCCCGTGGCGCACGATCTTCGCTCTCCGATCTTGATGAGCTTCTCTCGCAGGCTGGTCAGCGACCACTGTTCCACGGCATCGGGCAACGCCAGGGTGCGCATGAAATTACCGAGGTTGTAGGCCAGCGCGTGAAGCTGCAGCCGGACGGCGTTGTGGTCGAACCTGCGGCACGACAGCCGGGTCCACTTGATGGCGTTCTTGCCTTCCTTGATGTGCTGTTCCGCCGTGCCGCGCTGATTGTAAAAGGCGACGACGCGCTCAGCACGGCGCGAGAGGTTGGTCACGATAAAGCCGACGCGCGGGTACAGTTCACCTGGATGCCACTCGACCTTGGCGACGACCCGACGGGGCTTCGTCCAAGTGGCAGCCCGATAGCTGAAGCTGGCGTAATACCGGCGCACGTCCTTGGGCGGTCTGCCGACGGGGCGCTTGAGCAGATGGCCGATGCTGTCCTGGAGCACTCTGTTAGCCGGCAGGCGGATCGCGTACCTGAAGCCTTCGGCTTCGAGGAACTCGTAAATCCCGGGCAATGCAAACGCAGCATCTCCTCGGAAGTAGCGCCGAAGCAGCCTGTCTCGATAACGAGCGACAACCGGCTCGAGCACGTCGCGCCATTCGTGGGCGCTGTGCACGTTGCCGGGGCGAAGCGCGCAGCGCTCCAGATCGCCGAACTGGTTGAACACGAACAGCGGATGATAGCAGGTGCAGCCGAAATGGCCGTTGTAGGCCGTGCCTTCCTGCTCGCCGTGGGTCGGGCTAACGGAGCTGTCCATGTCGAGCACGATGATCTTCTGCCGGTTCCGTGCATGCACTCGGTCGATCCAGACTCCCGGAAGAGCGGTGAGCGCAGCGAGGTTGTCGTCGATTGTCAGCAACTCAGTCTCGAACCGGCCCATCTGGCTGGTCGATGCGCCGCCGCGCTCGACAGCCTTGCCGCCGACGACCCACCGCATTGCGGGATCGCGCCCGAGCCGGTCGGCGTCGTTCACATCCTCGTATCCGGCGAGCCGTCCATAGACGGATTGGCGAGGCAGACCGACGACGCCGTGCCAACCGTTCTTGCCGGTCCTGCTGTCAGCCAGGACATCACTCGCCAGTACGGTCAGGCCCAGGGCATCGTCGAGTTCGCGCTAGGCGAGCAGGCCGGCGTCGGATGTGACCCGCGAACCGTGGAACTCCAGCTTCAGCCTTCGGTCGAAACAGGGCCGAAGTGGGCTGCGATCCGATTCACCCTCCGGGTTCCGCATCCGAGCCACCTCCACCTGATATAAGCCGCTGATTCTTATGCCAGAATCGGACCAAGACCGCATCAGATGGATCAGTCACGTGGGAAATGCGGGATATATAGACCGAACCCAGCGCCCCCTGGTATGCGAGCGATTGGGGCGTTATCTCAGGCCCTAGCGCGAATATTTCATGAAGGGGAAGGCTAGCGGATTTGCGGTTGTGGCTGGGTGTGAACCGGCGCCGCGGGGCTGCGGTTGGTGGTGTAGGACGGGGACGGCGCGCTCCGGCGGGTCGCCTCGGGCGTTTGGGGGGGGGGGGGCACGGCCGGTTTTCGGGCGAGCGCCGGTGTTGGAAGGCGCGACGACGGCTTTCGGGTCGAGACTGGACGCGTTTTTTGACGGCTATCCGGGGTCGAGCCGGGCGGCAACCAGCGTGAACAGGGCCTTGTCCGGGCAGGCGCTGGAGAGTTGGAAGCGCACGCGCCGCGTATTGCGCACGATGACGGCGCCGATCTTCAAGAGCTTGAGACGGATGGTGCCGGCCTGGGCGCGGGCCATCTCGGTGCCGGCCAGCCCGAGACGCCGGATGGTCTCGACCAGCGCATAGGCGAGGCTGGAGAGCAACAGGCGGAATTGGTTGGGCCACCACTTGTGGCACGAGGTGCGGTCGGCGAACAGGTCCAGTTGCTGCTCCTTGATGCGGTTCTCCATGTCGCCGCGCGCGCAATAGAGCTTCTCGTAGAGATCTTGCGCATCGCCTTCCAGGTTGGTGACGATGTAGCGCGGGTTGGCTCCCTTTGGACCGTGCTCGATACGCGCGATCACCCGGCGCTCGGCGTTCCAGGTGCCGGCGGCGTAGGCAAACTCGCCGAACAGGCGCTGCTTGAAGCCTGTGCCGGCGAGTTTGCCTACGCCGCCGTCTCCATCCACGGCGCGGCCAGATCGTTGAGCCGCGCGTTCTTGGCCAGACCGACGATGTAGCCGACACCCTGGCGCTCGCACCAGGACAGCATCTTGTGGCGGCAGAAGCCGCTATCCCCTCGCAAGACGATGCGCACACCGGGCCACGCCTGACGGAGCCTTTTGACCAACAGCGCCAGGATCGCCCAGGCATGCTTGGCTCCATCGATCTTCGACGGGCGCAGATAACTGACCAGCAAGCGCTCGCCGCAGAACACATAAAGCGGCAGGAAACAGTAATGATCGTAGTAGCCGTGGAAGAAGCGGCCAACCTGGCGCCCGTGCACCGCGTCGTCGGTGGCGTCGAAGTCGAGGATCAGTTCCTCGGGGGCCTCTGAATGCGACGCGATGAAGTCCTCCACCAGAACCTCGTGGATGTTCCACGCCCAGTCCCGGCCGGCGGCGTTCTCGAAGCGGCTCAGCGTCGACGGGCTGGCCAGGGCGCAATCGCGCTCGGCCGCCGTCTGCAAGGCGAGATCGTGGCGAAGGGCCGCGTGGTCGTTGACGTCCTCGTAGCCCAGCGCCAGTCCGAACACGCGCTGGCGCAGCATGGCGACAAAACGATGCTCCACCTTCCCCCGCTGCCGGGCATCGATCAGCCGCCGCGCCACCGAAGCCGTAAGGCCCGAAAGCCGGTCTGCTTGCCGAAGCAGCAGGACCCCGCCGTTGCTGGTGATGTCGCCACCCGAAAAATCAGCCGCCACACGACGCTTGCGGCAGGCTGGAAATTCAAGGCTCGAAGAGGTACAATTCGTCACCGCCAAACTCCTGCGTTCGATCCAACTTAGTCAATTGAATCATAACGCAGAATCAGGGTTTGGCGGTAACTTTTCGTGAATCTTTCGGGCTAGCCGACTCGCTATCGTTCATCAACGCCTCGATTCGCCGCCCAGGTTCACGGAGTTGTCCCATGGCCGACTCGGCGGCGCACCCTTCGGTGATTTCGCTTGGACCGGGCGTGTTAAGACCAGCCACTTGGGCAACCCCGCGGCAGCAACAGGTCGTGCTCGGCCATCGTGATGAAACAATTGCGCATGCCGGTATGGTGTTAGCTGGCGTCGAACCTTGACCCGTCAGACGCTGACGATGTCCATAGGTTGTTTCGCCGATCGGCGCCAAATACACGTGCTGAGTAACAGATCAAGGTCACCGCTAAACCGGCGCGGTTCAAAACCCGTGCTTAATCCCCTAAGATTTCACCGTAATTGAACGTCGGGCAGAAGCTGAGGAACGTACGATGGGTACAGCTGGCATGAAGAACGCTGGACTAGTTGTGCTGGCAGTGGCGGTGTTGGTGATGGGCTGGCGCCTTGTGGAAGTCACTCGCGAGAAGACGTCAATTGAGGAACAAGCCCGAACGCGGAGCGGAGAGCTGCAAGTGCGGCTCGAGGCGTCGGTGGACGCGCTCGAACAAGTCCAGCGCGCGCACGATATAGCCGTGGAGCGTATGCAAACACTTGAAGCCGAACTCGTGCAGGAACGAGCGGGTCGCGCTGCCGCGGTAGCGGCCGAGGAGGCGCTCCTTGCCAAGTATGCCGATCTGGAAAATGCACTCGCGGAGCGCCGTGCGGCGGATAAACAGCGCGAGGGTAGGCTTCACACGCTGCGAGCCACGCATGAAGAACTCGCAAGCGAGCGGGACCGACTGATGGCGGAGCGCGATCGATTCGCCACCGAGCTACAGTCCGCACGCTCGATCAGCAGCGCAGAGAACACCCGTCTCTCGGCTGAACTGAGAGAGACGCATTCAAGGGTCGATCAACTGGTGGCCGAACGTGATGATCTGCGGGAGAAACTCGAAGCGGTCACAGTTGAGCGCGAGGAGTTGCGGACGCGAGCTATAGAGCTTGAGACTGCAGGCGATGGCACGCGAGATGAGCTGGCCCGTGTCCGGAAGAGTCTGGCCAAGGAACGAGATGGGGCGGCAGCGTTAAGTGTGCAGCTCACGCGCGAGCGCAGCGAGAAGAGCCGCATCGAGCAGGAAAACGAGGGTAGGCTTCAAACGCTGCGAGCCACGCATGAAGAACTCGCAAGCGAGCGGGACCGACTGATGGCGGAGCGCGATCGATTCGCCACCGAGCTACAGTCCGCCCGCTCGATCAGCAGCGCCGAGAACACCCGTCTCTCGGCTGAGCTGAGAAAGGCGCATTCAAGGGTCGATCAACTGGTGGCGGAACGTGACGATTTGCGGACGCGAGCTGTAGAGCTTGAGACCGCAGGCGATGGCACGCGAGATGAACTGACCCGTGTCCGGAAGAGTCTGGCCAGGGAGCGCGATGGGGCGGCGGCGTTAAGTGTGCAGCTCACGCACGAGCGCAGCGAGAAGAGCCGCATCGAGCAGGAAAACGTAGGCTTCAAACGCTGCGAGCCACGCATGAAGAACTCGCAAGCGAGCGGGACCGACTGATGGCGGAGCGCGATCGATTCGCCACCGAGCTACAGTCCGCCCGCTCGATCAGCAGCGCCGAGAACACCCGTCTCTCGGCTGAGCTGAGAAAGGCGCATTCAAGGGTCGATCAACTGGTGGCGGAACGTGACGATTTGCGGACGCGAGCTGTAGAGCTTGAGACCGCAGGCGATGGCACGCGAGATGAACTGGCCCGTGTCCGGAAGAGTCTGGCCAGGGAGCGCGATGGGGCGGCGGCGTTAAGTGTGCAGCTCACGCACGAGCGCAGCGAGAAGAGCCGCATCGAGCAGGAAAATCGAGAGGTGTTGGCGAAGTTCGATACCATGGAACGCAAGCGAAGCGATTTGCGTGCCGAGTTTGAGGCGATGGCAAACGAGCGCAGGCGCCTAGCCCTTCGACTCAATGAACTCGAGGGCACCACCGCTGCCCTGCGGCAAACGGCGAGCACTGCTGCCGGTGAACTCGGGAGGGCGCAATCCATGGCGGCCGATCTCAACACGCGCTACGAGAAGCTGCTCACCGAGAAGGCGACGCTCAACCATCTCAATGAGGCACAGCTCACCGAGATCGAGCGCATCCGCGTCGCGCTGGAGGATGCACAGAGGGGTGTCGCGCGCCTCACCAACGCGCACGGAATTTACACCATTAAGGAGGGTGACTCCCTATCCACCGTCGCCGCGTTTTTTTACGCCAACGGCAATTACTGGCCACGCATCGCGGAGGCTAACCGCTTCCTGATCGGCGACAACCCAGATCTCATCTTTGCGGGAATGGTGCTCATCATCCCCTGATCTCGATGCTAATGCCAGGTTCCCTACGAGTGTCGCCATTCCGACATATTATGGGCACACATAATGGTGGATTGCGTCATCGACGGATTTGATTCAGCCGCACTTGGTGTTCGTTGCAAGGCGGAGTCAGCTGTCGTTGCCTGGGTTGTAGCCGCTGGGGTTGTGGCCTCTGCCGGAACAACCTTGGATCCGTCGACTGCGGTGCAGCCGGCCAAAATCGCCCAAGTGACGACAGCGCATGCGCGAAGCGCGCTACTCGTCTTTGGTGTCGTTTTCACCGCTGTTCGTCGTTTCGGTTGGCGGCAAGACCTCAACCGTACCCGCAATTTCACCGCCGCTTTCGATTTCCAGCTGTCGATATCGGATGATGCCTGAAACGCGGCCCGGTCCACGGATGATCAGACGTTCGCGGGCAGTCAACTCGCCATCGAACTCGCCGCATATCTCGGCGATATCGATCTCTACCTTTCCCTTGAAGACGCCCGTCTCGGTGACCTCAATGACCCGACTGTCGCTCAGCGAGGCCTCGACGGCTCCCTCAACGACCAGGGTGTCGCATGCCGTAATTTCGCCTGACAGGCAAACATCTTGGCCAACGATCAGCTTCTTTCCATCGGAGTCGTCGCTCGACCGCGCCGGTCGCCCGGGGGCCGGTATGTCAACATCGCGCTCCAGCTGCGGACTGAACGGTGTCGGAGTGCGGGAATTGGTTGTCATGACGGTCCATGAATTTGGCATACGCGCTGGAGCCGCACCGTGCACAGGTGTGACCGGTGCGACCGGTGCGTGAGTTCATTACAGCACCCTTATCGTATCGCTGACAACCATCAAGCGCGGATTCGTGTCGCTAACACGCGATATGTCCGGTTTATGTACCAGATGATCTGTCCGGTTTTAGAACGCCTCCAAGCCATGGAGGGCGGCGATGCGTCGGACGGAGCAGGTACAGGGACTGAGATTGATGAAGTTCGCGGAGGTTTACGGGCGCACCCATCGGGGTGGCTTGAGTCAGGCGGAGGCGGCGGAGGTTCTGGGTGTCTCGGAGCGCACCTTCCGGCGCTGGCGCGACCGCTACGAGGCGGAGGGAGCCGACGGTCTCTACGACCGCCGCCTGGGCCGCCTCTCGGCGCGGCGCGCGCCGGTGGACGAGGTGGCGCGGGTGCTGGAGTTGTTCGACACCCGCTACTGGGACTTCACGGCCAAGCACTTCCACGAGAAGCTGGTGGCCGATCACGGCTTCAAGCGCAGCTACAACTGGCTGCGGCTGAGCTTGCAAGCCCATGGGCGCAGGCGCGCGGCGCCCAGGCGTGGGGCGCACCGGCGCAAGCGGCCGCGCCGTGCCCTGCCCGGCATGATGCTGCATCAGGACGGCTCGAGCCACGAGTGGGTCCCTGGTCGATGGTGGGACCTGATCGTCACCATGGACGATGCGACCAGCGATATCTACTCGGCCTTCTTCGTCGCCGAAGAGGGCACCATGTCGAGCTTCCAGGGGATGTCCGAGGCGATCCGGGCCAAGGGCCTGTTCTGCTCGCTCTACGCCGACCGCGCCAGCCACTACTGGAACACGCCCGAGGCCGGCGGCAAGGTGGACAAGGACACCCCGACCCAGGTCGGCCGCGCCCTGGCGCAGCTCGGCATCGAGTTGATCCCGGCCTACTCGCCCGAGGCAAGGGGGCGGTCCGAGCGCATGTTCGGCACCCTGCAAAAGCGCCTGCCCCAGGAACTCAGGCTCGCCGGCATCACCGACATGGCCGGGGCCAACCGCTTCCTCAAGGAGCTCTTCCTGCCACAACACAACGCCCGCTTCGCGACCCCGGCCGAGGACCAGGGCACCGCCTTCGTCCCCTTCACCGGCGCGCTCAACGACATCCTGTGCATCCACGAGGAACGCACCGTCTCAAACGACAACACGGTGCGCTACAAGCGCCTGGCACTTCAGATCCCCGCCGGCCGCCACCGCCGCCATTACGTCAAGGCCAGGGTCCGCGTCCACGAATACCCCGACTGCACAATGGCCGTCTTCCATGGACCGCGATGTCTGGCGCGATACCACGCCGATGGCCAACCTATCGACAGCCAAACCCGCGAGGCCGCGTGACCCGCTTCGACGCGACCGAGCGGCGCCCTGTGGACAAGTGGACAGCCGCTCCGCGCCTGACCACTTCCCCACAGGGCCAGCAACCCCAACAGAAGCGGTCAATTCATATGGTACATAAACCGGTCAACTCAGAATGTTCTCGACACCATCAAGCGCGGATTCGGAGATGCGTCCGATGGTGGCTATCCTGCCGTGCTTGACGCCAACATCGGCGCGGTAGCGCGGCATGCCTGACCCATCGATCAGCGTGCCGTTTTTGACAATCTGGTCGTAACTCACAGCGTTTCCAACTCAGCGCTTCCGTCAGCACCGATTGCTGAGAAGGATCGCGATGCGCAGCCAATCATTTGCCAAATTCGGAGTCTGCGCGGCAAGACGCTTCTCTAAGTCATCCGAAATCACGGTTCCCTCGAAGGAGCTCGCGTTCATGCCTGCATGAAGCATCACCGGATTGGTGAACGTGAACTCCCGGAAATCGTTATGATCGAGCGTGCCGTCGTCCACGAATTCATAGGCTTCTTCAAGATCCCCGTCCATCCGCGGAACATCCCAGTGGCCTATTTCCGAACCAAAGAGGTGTTGGCGAAGTTCGATACCACCGAACGCAAGCAAAGCGATTTGCATGCCGAGTTTGAGGCGATGACAAACGAGCGCAGGCGCCTGGCCCTTCGACTCAATGAACTCGAAGGCACCACCGCTGCCCTGCGGCGAACCGCGAGCACTGCTGCCGGTGAACTCGGGAGGACGCAATCCATGGCGGCCGAACTCAACACGCGCTACGAGAAGCTGCTCACCGAGAAGGCGACGCTCAACCATCTCAATGAGGCACAGCTCACCGAGATCGAGCGCATCCGCGTCGCGCTGGAGGATGCACAGAGGGATGTCGCGCGCCTCACCAACGCACACGGAATTTACACCATTAAGGAGGGTGACTCCCTATCCACCGTCGCCGCGGTTTTTTACGCCAACGGCAATTACTGGCCACGCATCGCGGAGGCTAACCGCTTCCTGATCGGCGACAACCCAGATCTCATCTTTGCGGGAATGGTGCTCATCATCCCCTGATCTCGATACTGATGCCAGATTCCCGACGAGCGTCGCCATTCCGACATATATGGACACACATATATATGGACCGAACCCGACCGCCCCACGGGTAGGCGAGCAATTGAAGCGCGGGCTCAGGCCGTATCGGTCCCGCTAGCGTTCGTCAACGCCTCGATCCGGTCCGCGATGCGCTGCGCAGGTTCACGGAGTTGCCCGACGGTCCACTCGGCGGCGTATCCTTCGGTGATGTCGCTGGAACGGGCGTGGTTGACCAGCCGTTTGGTCAGGCTCCGCGGCAGCATCAGCTCGCGCTCGGCCACCGTAATGAAGCAGTTGCGCAGAGCGTGGAACCAGAACCTGGCCCCACCCGCCTTGCCGATCGGCGCATAGAACGGCATCAGGGTCGCGACATGGCCCAGAGCGCCGGGCCGGCTGGACGGAAACACCCATTCGCGAAGACTGCCCGGCAACGCCTCGCTCGCCTTTCGGCGGCGCTCAAGGATAGCCGCCAGTTGGCGGGTGATGGGCAATTCCAGGGGCTCTCCCGTCTTGGTCTCCTCAACCCGGAAGACAAGCCCCACCATGTCCACGCGCTCCCAGCGCAGGGGCAGCACTTCGTTCAGGCGCATGCCCGTATAGAGCCCGAACCACAACGCGTCCCGGGCCGAGGCCATGTCGACCGCCGACTCGATGCCCTTCTTCCAGCACGGCAGCACCTCGGCCGGAGTGGAGATCTTGCGCCGTCTCGGGCGATGATACCTGCCGCCGCCGGCAAGCCACAGATCAACCGGATTGCGCAAGTCCTCGAAATCGACACAGGATCGGCGATAGATCGAACGCAGGAGCGATATCGTCTGGTTGGCCATCGACCAGCCGCTATCTCCGGTGATACGGTTGAAACGGCCTTCCACGTCCCGGCGGGTGATGGCATCGAGTGGACGCGTCTGCCAGTCGCCGAGACAACGCTTGAACCTGCCACGATCAATCTCGTTGGTGCGCTCGGCCCGGTTGGGATTGGCTGCCATATACGCCTCAAAGGCCTGCTCCAGCACGGGCATGCCCGGCATGGCGGGGCGCCCGCCCGCCGGGTCGGCGGCGGCCTCGTCCAGAACCTGCCGCGCCAGACGCCGCGCCCGGCCGGGCGATATCTTGCCATGGTGACCCAGAACGACGCGCTTGTTAGGGGCTTTTCTGCCGCCGTCTCCGGTACGGTAGTTGACGATGAAGGATTTTGTCCCGGAGGGATGCACCCGTACTCCAAAGCCCGTGAGTTGATCATCCCAGGCGATCCAGGGTTTGTCCGAGGGCTCCAGCGCCTCGACCGAGCCCCTGGTCAGGGTCAACTTGTTCAATGCAACACGTTTGGCGGACGGTTTCATCATGCTTCCATCTTGGCGCGCCCGTCATCGCAATGGACGTGGAGGGTGTCCTGCTTTGCAGGTTCTCGCGCAAATGTCAGATCGGTCCGGATCCCCTTGTGTGGGTCCGTAGCGCCGTATCCACCTCGCCGGCGCACCCATACATTAATGACTCTATCCGGTCCGCGACGCGCTGCGCGGGGTCGCGGAGTTGCCCGGCGGTCCAGTCGGCGGCATATCCCTCGGTGACGTCGTTGGACCGGGCGTGGTTGACCAGCCGCTTGCTCAGGCTCCGCGGCAGCAACAGGTCGTGCTCGGCGACGGTGATGAAACAGTTGCGCATGCCGTGAAACCAGAACTTGGCGCCACCGGCCTCGCTGATCGGCGGGTAGAGGTGACTCAAATGCGGGATTCGGCCCGAACCGCTGGCGGGCGAGGGGAACACCCAATCGCGAAGCTGGCCCGACAGCGTCTCGCGCGTCGTCCACCGGCGTTCAAGGATCTCCGCCAGTTGCCGGGTGACGGGCAATTCCAGGGGCTCGCCCGTCTTGGTCTCCTCGACCCGGAAGACAAGCGCCGCCATGTCCACCCGCTCCCAGCGCAGGGCCAGCACCTCCTCGATGCGCATGCCGGTATAGAGCCCGAACCACAACGCGTCCCGGGCCGAGGCCATGCCGACCGCGGCCTCGATGCCCTTCTTCCAGCACGGCAGTACCTCGGCCGGGGTGGAGATCTTGCGCCGTCTCGGGCGATGATACCTGCCGCCGCCGGCAAGCCACAGATCGACCGGGTTGCGCAAACTCTCGAAATCGACACAGGGCCGTCGATAGATCGCGCGCAATAGGGAAATCGCCCGGTTGGCCGCCGACCAGCCGAGATCGCCGGTGAGGCGGTTGAACAGGGCTTCCACATCCTGGCGGGTAATGGCATCGAGCGGGCGCAACTGCCAGTCGCCGAGATGAGAGCCGAAATCTCCACGGTACTTGGTATCGGTGTTCACCGACCGCTTGGGGTTGGACGCCATGTAGTCCTCGAAGGCCTGCTTGAGCAGGGGCATGGCGCGGGCCTCGCTGCGTTCGAGTGCCGGGTCGCCGCCGGCGGCGACCTTGCCCAGCACCTGCTGAGCCAGGCGCCGCGCCTGCTCGGGCGACATCCTGCCAAAACGGCCAATGACGACATTCCTGTTGGGCGCCTTTCTGCCGCCCTCGCCGGCACGGTAGTTGACAAAGAAGGACTTGACGCCGGAGGGCTGCACCCTGACGCCAAACCCGGTCAGTTTGTCATCCCAGGCAACCCAGGGTCTTTCCCTCGGTTTCATCGCCTCGATGGCGCGCCTGGTCAGGGACAGCCTGTTCAGCGCGACCCGTTTACCGGAGGAATTTGTCATCCTCCGATGATAATGCGAGCACAAATCTAGTCATCACTAAATATAACACCATAATTCAAACCGGAGATATCCCCTGACGTCCTATGGCGTCAAACAGGACTTGTGATTCCCTCTAATAGCTAGGAAACCAGCTAAAATTGGCATCCCACGGCGTTCCTTGGCGTCCCGTGACGATCTTTATCATTAGAATGAAGTTCCACAAGAATAAATTTTTGACGACAGTTGCAGCTGCGGCGCTAGCGCTTGCTGTGGGTGCCTGCAGTTCCAATAGTGATGACGACGAAGGATTGTCGATGCTCCAGACAGACCTGGATGCCGCAACCGCCAAGGCGGCTGGTCTCCAGGAAGATCTGGATGAAGCCAATGCCGCTCTGACGACGGCCCAGACTGATCTGATGACAGCCAACGGCTTGGTGACGGACCTTGACGATCAGTTGGAAACCGCAACCGGCATGGTGACGGCGCTTGATATGGAGATCGGGGACGAGGATAATCCTGCCCCTGATAGCGTTCGCGGTATGCTGGCCCAGGCGAACACGGACTTGGAGCAAGCCAGAACCGACCTTCAGACGGCCATGGACAACTCAGCCGATGAAATGAAAATCGACCAGCTGACAAAAGCCGTGACCGCCGCGGAAACGATGCGTGATAGCTATAAGGGGAAGCTCGACATGGCCATCCTTGAGCTCGATGGGGACGGCACCAGCGAAGGTCTGAGGGCCAAGGTGACCAGGCTTGAGGACGAGTTGGACACTGCCAATGATGATATCACGGACCTCCGGGAGGCGGTTAGGTTGGCTGGAGTTTCAACAGTCATTGCAATGGCCAACAGCGAGTATGTGGCCGCCAAGAAGGCGTACGACGATCTCATGGCTGTATACGGAACGGCGGATGCGGACGTGGATGAAGCCAAAAAATTGGTGGAAGCTGCGAATACAGCTAAAGCAAAAGGCGATGCCGCCCATACAGTGGCTGGAAGCGGAACCGTCGCACAAATGACAGCAGCGGCCGATAACGTTGCTGCCGCGGCTTCAGCAGCTAGTGCCGCAGCATATGAGTTAAGGCAGGCAACGACGACAGCGGCTGCCATGCCCTACGCAATGGCGATTATGATGCAACCCGATACTCCAGAGGTTCTCGACGCCACTGCAACGCGCACGGGTAACGCGGTAATGGTTTCGGCGTTTAGGGGTACCACACCTGCGCTAATCGCCAAGGGCTCCGCTTCCGATGCGGGCCAGGGTTGGTACAGAGCCAATGTTGCAAATGAAGATGGCGACCAAACCGCAATCGTCTATACGAACATCGAGAATACGATGGAGAAGTTCAATGTGGAGCATGACGGTACTGACAACTCCATAAGTGTTTCAGACGTCGGCGTCCTGACGTTGGCTAATGCTGAAGTTGATACGTTAAAGGACCTCATGAGTGCAGCCGCATTTCCTGGCGCAAGCCCTGGCTCGCTGACGTTAGATTATGACGGGACCGATGAGAAGCCGTCGAAGTTCGATGGTACTTTCGACGGTGTTCCCGGCTCATATAATTGCGACACCACCACCACCTGTACAGCCACAGCGGATAGCGACGGTGAACTCACGGTGTTAATGGGAACGTGGACATTTATCCCTGCGTATTTAGGGGAAGATGGAATGTCTGATGTTGATGACGCCGTCGGAGAGGGCACTAGGAAAGACGACTTGCCTGTGCCTAGTGTTGCGATAGATGACACGGAGTATGAGCATTTCGGCTGGTGGACCATGGTGGACGAGGATGGTGTCGTAGCCTTCCAGACCTTCTTTGGCGGGACAGACACCGCAAGATTCGGTGCCCACACTGGTTCCTTAGTAGGGACGGCGACGTATAACAGCCCGTTGAAAAAGGCGTCATTGACCGGGTTTCACGCCACGGCGAAGCATATCGCGGCGAAGGCGGTTTCGCCATCCTCCGAGACGATGAGGACGATCTGAACGACCAGGACGGCTCCAGCGGGCGTAACAAGCACGAACAAGGCGCCAATTCCGCCCGCCACGGCCTCCTTCGGGGTGCCGGCGCCGATGAGTTGGCGCATCAGCAACGATAGGTTGTGGCCGGCGACGTGAAGCAGGTATCGCTTGTGCACGTTCTCGCGGCCCCGAAGCCAGGTCCGGCGCATACCGCCGCGATCGAGGTTGTGGGCAAAGGAGCGCTCGACGATCTCGGCGCGCAGCTTGAAGGCTTCCCTGGCCACCCCCGATAACAGCCGGGTCCGGTTGTTGGTGACCGCCCGGCGAGCCGCATCATCTCCGTGCCAGCGCGCAAAACCCTTCTGCTTGGGCTCGGAGATCCGGCTCTTCCAGGGGCCGTCGTCGAGCGCCTTCAAGACCAACCGTGAGTGGTAGCCCTTATCGGTCACACATTCGGCCGGATCTTCGGCCGTCGGCGCCACATCCACCGCCTCGAGGTTTGCCTCGGCCGCCGCCAGGGTCTTGGGAAGCGTTGTCGTATCGCCCTCGTCGGCCGGGTGCAGCTCCGCCGCCACCACCGCGCCGGTGTCCAGATCCACCGCGTGCTCGGGCTTGTAGGCCAGGTGCGTGGTGCCGTCCTTCATCTTGGCGATCTTGGCCTCGGGGTCGCTCCTGGAAACCCAGTCCTGGTTCGAGAGCTTCTTGCCCTTGCGCTTGCGGTCCAGACGCGCCAGGTCCTCAGCCGTGGGTGTCTCGATACCGCTCTCCTGGGCCAAGCGCTCCAGCATCCCCCGGTAACCCTCGCCCGTGTCCCTCCGCACGATGTTGCGCAGCGCCGCGTTGGCCTCCATGGTCGAGGCATCCACCCCGATGCGCTCGCCCTTCACCAGACCCGCCTCGGCGATCAGCGCCAGGACCCAGTCAAACACCGCCGTGTGGACTTCATGGGGCAGGCGCGCGCGGGTCCGTGACAGCCAGGAATGGTCCGGCACCCGTTCCCGCATCTCCAACAGCAGGAACTCCCGTAGCGACAGGGAATCCGAGCAGCGCCACTCCAGCCCACGCTCAGAGTCGATACCCTCGAAGTAGCCCACCAGGTGCATACGGAAGTAGCGCCCGGGTGGCACCGAAGGCGCCCCCATCCTGGCCGCGTAATAGGGCTGGCAGACCGCCTCGGCGAAGCCGTCGAAGCCGCCCTCGATCAGTACCAACTGCAGGCGGTCGTAAAATACATGACCAGGCGAGCGCGGCATCTCCGACCAGCTCACCATCAAGTCCCCCTGACGATCCTTCTGCTGTCCCATCGCCATCAGCGAACCCCCCTTCAGGCCAGGACACCAGAGAATCAGACCATGCCGACTTCGTCCAGGGAAGACTTCGTCAACGGGCTGCTAAGCTGCCCCGAAAAAAAAATTTGCCTGAATTTCGAATCGCCCGGCAATCGTCGGAGGTGGACTCTTCCTAAAAGTGTATCCGATAATCCAGCCACGTCGATTAAGTCGCGGACGTGGCCGCCACTTGAGCCGTCGCCGATCGGGACTTCGTCAAACAAAATAGCGCAACACCACTATCCAAAAGGCGCATCCCACGCAAACCGCGCGATCGCGCAAGGCGGTACAGTTGCGCTCTGTCGCAGGATCGAGGGAGCGTTAATCAACCGAACATGTCGTCGGTCAGGCGCCCTGGCTCGCGCTTAATGGCGCTCACCAGGCCCGTAGGTAGCCTTGACATACCCAACCAAATTTTCCACGCAGGTCGAGACATTATCGGCGACCGTATCGACAACGAAATCCGGCGACTCGGGTACTTCGTAGGGCGCGGAAATACCCGTAAAATCCGGAATCTCGCCCCGTCGGGCCCGTCGGTATAGGCCTTTGGGGTCGCGCTGCTCGCAGGTCTCTACGTCGGCCTTCACGTAAACTTCGTGGAAGGCGTCGGCAGCGGCCGCGCGGGCCTGGCGGCGGTCCGCACGGTAGGGCGAAATGAAGGCTGAGATGGCGATGATCCCGGCGTCGGCAAACAGGGCGGCGACCTGGCCGACGCGCCTGATATTCTCAGTCCGGTCCGCATGACTGTAGCCCAAGTCGGCATTCAAGCCTGTACGCAGATTGTCGCCGTCGAGGACGTAGACGCTGTAGCCTTCTGCGAACAGCCGGCGTTCAAGCTCGATTGCCAGCGTCGACTTACCCGCGCCTGGCAATCCCGTAAACCATAGGACGCCGCCGCGGTGTCCGGCTCGCGCCTTCCGCTCGGCGCCGGCTACGCGGCTCTTGATTGTAAAGGCCGTGGATGGAGCTTTTGTCACGGAGTACGACGGCTAGGGCTGCGGTGTTGATACGGCACGCATATGCCGCGCGAATGACGCGGTGACCCTACTAACGCGTGCATCGGGCCGCGCGTCAAGCGTTCCTGATTCCGGTCCGGACAACAAGATCGTTTAGCGGTCCTTCATCCTTCATAGCAACTGGCAATGCGCGCCCGCAGGCGCACCAGCGCCAGAACGGTGTCGATTGCCGGCGTCGCAATTTTGGTTAGCTGGCCAAGCTCCTGCACGACCGTTGCCAACGCGTCGATTTCCATCGGCCGCCCACGGTCGAGGTCTTGCAGCATCGACGTCCTATGCGCGCCGACAGCCGCCGCCCCGTCGATTCGTTTTTCTACATCGATGGAGAAGCGCGCGCCGACTGCCTCGGCAATCTGTTGTGCTTCGGCCATCATGGTATGCGCAACCGCGCGCGTTCCCGGATCAATGCAAATCTCGGCCAGCGTCGCCTGCGTCAGGACGCTGATCGGGTTGAAACACAGATTTCCCCACAACTTGATCCATATCTCGTCGCGGAAGCGCGGCCGCACCGGCGCCTTGAAATTTGCAGCGATCAAGGCCGCGGAGAGCTTTGACGCGCGCTCGCTGCGACTGCCGTCGGGCTCACCCAGGGTGAAGCGATCGCCTTCGATATGGCGCACCAGGCCGGGCCGCTCAACCTCAGCTGCCGGATAGACGACGCAGCCGATAACGCGCTCCGGTCCGAGCCCCAACCATTGTTTACCCTCCGGATCGACACTCGCAAGCTGGTGGTCGCGGTAGGGTCCCTCCAGGCCGTAAAAATACCACCAGGGTAAACCATTGACGGCGGTAACAACTGCTGTCTCCGACCCGATCAGTGGTTGCATGGCGTCGACGACTCCCGGTACGGAGTGGGCCTTTAGGGTCATGATCACAATGTCCTGTTGGCCAAGTTCGACGGGATCGTCCGTTGCGACAGGGTGCGCGGTGCGCGAGACGCCATCGCGGACAAGCTCTAGTCCGTTACGCTTGATCGCCTGCAAATGCGGCCCGCGCGCGATCAATGATACGTCGCTGCCGGCGAGCGCCAGTTCCGCACCGAGCAAGCCGCCAATTGCACCAGCGCCGTAAATGCAAATCTTCATCTGCTGCCTGCCTCAGGCGAGCCCAAGTTTCTCGGCTAGACCGATGCGTTGAAGCTTGCCGGTCGCACCCTTCGGGATCTCGTCGAGAATGACAATTCGGCGCGGTACCTTGAATGAGGCGAGCCGTTCGGCTGCAAACGCTCGAATGTCCTGTTCACCGACATTTTCACCATCTTGCAGGACGACGGCAGCCGCGACGTCTTCGCCCAGCGTGTCATGCGGAAGTGCAAACGTCGCGACCAGCGCCACGGCGGGGTGATCCATGATGATTTCATCGACCTCCAATGGTGAAATCTTCTCGCCACCCCGGTTGATGAGCTCCTTGAGGCGCCCGGTAATCGCCAAGTATCCTTCGGCGTCCTTCACTCCTTGGTCGCCGGTCCGGAACCAGCCGTTGGTGAAGGCGTCGACCGTCGCTTGCGGATTGTTCTCGTAGCTGTCGAATACGTTCTCGCCGCGAATCACCACCTCGCCCGTTTCGCCCAATGGAAGGAGTTCGCCTGAGGCGTCCATAACTTCCACCTCAGGTCCGGCAGCAAGCCCGACACTCCCTGCCTTTCGTGGCTTCGGCGGCAACGGGTTGCTCGCCATTTGATGGGTCGCTTCGGTCATGCCGTAGGACTCGATTACGGGCGCGCCGAACGTGTCCTCAAGCGCCTTCATGACCTGCGGTGGCAACGAAGCTGACGATGAGCGGATCAAACGGAGCTGCGCAGCCTTGATGCTTTCTTGATTGCGTTCCGCACGCGCAAGAATTGTCTGATGCATGGTCGGTACCGCTGTGTACCAAGTGGGTTGTGCCTCGTCGAGCCAGGCGAAGAAGCGCAGCGCATTGAAGCCGGGGCAGCAGAAGACCGAGGCACCGGCTGCGATTGAGGCGAGCACTGCGGCCATCAGCCCGTGGATATGAAACAGCGGCATGATGCTAAGGCAGCTGTCCGACGGCGCTAAGCCGAGGGCTCGAACTATGTTTCGCGCAGACGATGCCAGATTTGTTTGGCTGAGCGGCACGATATTTGGACGTGAGGTGGTGCCGGAGGTGTGTAGGACGAGTGCAGTATCGGCCGGCATTACACCGGTCGATATGTCTTCCTCGTGAACCGATGCATCCAAGAATTCGAATGCTCCAGCGGGATCGTCATCTTTCCAGGAAATTTCGATGATAGGAAGTCCCTGGGCCTTGGCAACCGCAATCGCCGGCGAGGTGCTGGATTGTTCGACGACAAGCGCCTTGGCACTGAGGTCGTTCAGGTAAAACTCGAACTCCGCTTCGCGATGGGATGGATTTAGAGGCGCCGTCGTTGCCACCGCTGCGATGCTAACGAAAGCGCTCGCCATTTCAGGTCCGTTTGGCAGCACGATCGCGACGCGGTCATTGCGCACGATGTCGAATGCGGCAAGTGCCGCCGCTGTTGCGCTTGCTTGGCGCCTCAGACCGGCGTAGCTGAGCGCGGGACGGCCCGGAGCAGCAAGCGCCGTATCTTCGTCCTTGCCGATTTGAAGTAGCGCGCCGACGGTGCGCGCTGCCTCGTCCATCATTGAAACATTCTTCTAGCCTGTAAGAGCCACGCGGCCAGTATACGGGTAGAGCGGGTCGGTATAGCCCGGGGTCGAGGGATGACCTGGTGGTACCAGCCGATCCAGGAACGCCTCGTCTTCGGCGGTGAATTCATGCTCGAGTGCGCCGACATATTCCTGCCATTGCTCGAACGTTCGCGGTCCGGCGATGATGCTTGCGACGACGGCGTTGTTGAGCAGCCATAACATCGCATATTGCAAAGATGTCATTCCGCGTTCTTCGGCGTAGGCCTTGATCTGCTTGGCGATGACGATGGATTCCTCACGAAACTCGGTTTCCATGGTGCGCTTGTCGGCGCCGTGGGCACGTGTGCCCTTAGGCGGTTTCTTTCCCGGTTCGTACTTGCCCGTAAGAATGCCGCGGGCGATCGGTGAATAGGGCGCTGCGGAGAGTCCGTAATGATCGCAGGCCGGAAGCATGTCGGTCTCGGGCATGCGGTTGAGAGCGTTGTAGAGCGGTTGGCAGACGATCGGGCGTGGCACGCCCAGTGAATCGCAAAGGCTGATAATTTCTCCCACTTGCCAGCCGCGGTAATTGGAGAATCCCCAATACGTGGCTTTGCCCTCGGCGATCACGTCGCCAATGGCGGCGATCGATTCCTCAAGTGGTGTCGCGTCATCGGGCATGTGCATATACCAGATGTCGACATAGTCCGTGCCGAGACGCGTGAGGCTGCGGTCGATGGCGCGCAGCATCCACCTGCGGCTGAGCCCGCGCTGATGCTGGTCGTCTCCGGCGACGCTGCCGACTTTCGTTGCGATAACCCACTTTTCGCGGTCCTTAGCGATGAATCGGCCAACCATGCGCTCGGATTCGCCCTGGCCATAGCCATCTGCGGTGTCTATGAAATTCACGCCGATCTCGCGCGCCAGCTCGACAATGCGCTCGGATACGCCTTCGCTCGCAGCGCCGTTGAACAGCATAGTCCCGACGCAAAGCGGTGAGACCTTGAGGCCGCTCAGCCCTATGTTTCGATAGTCCATACCGTCTTCTCCCCGATTGGTTGCTTACGCATTCATCGCACGTCACAAGGGCCATGTTAGTCGGCGCGGCCCGGGTATTAAAGTTGTGATAGATCACAGCCCGTGTAATACCGAAAGCGACATTACGGTTGTTCACTAAGCCTGGAAATTTAGTGTGATGCACGACCCTCAACAGTTGCCGCAGGTGGGCGTAGGCGTGGTCATCTGGCGGGGTGACGAGTTTCTTCTGGTCAAACGCGGCAAGGAGCCTCGTGCGGGCCAATGGAGCCTCCCCGGAGGGCGGCAGCGTCTTGGCGAAACAGTACGGGAAACGGCGCTGCGCGAGGTCGCAGAGGAAACCGGACTTACCATATCAGAGATGAAGCTATTGGACGTCGTCGATTCGATCACGCCGGGGCCATCCGGGGGCATAGAGTACCACTACACTTTGGTCGACTTCTGTGCCGATTGGCAGGCCGGTGCGGCGATCGCCGGTGACGACGCAGCAAACCTGTGCTGGACGACGATCGATCAGCTGGACGCATATGACATGTGGGATGAAACGAGTCGTATCATCCGCCTGTCGGCGTCACGGCGTAACCTCACTCCTTGAAATTTGGCGCCAAAGGCTGGCCGCTGCCGATCTTTGCAGCGATTTCCTTCACGGTGTTGCGCAGGCCTACGAACCGTGTCGCAGTGGTCGGGTGCGACGTTGCATGACTCACGGCCCTGGGATTGAGCGCCGCCATTCGCCGCCAAAACTTCGGAGCATGTTCAATCGGATATCCGGCCCGCGCCAAATAATAGAGACCGACATAATCGGCTTCCGCTTCGAAATCTTGCGAATAAGCGCTGGCAGTCGCTTTTGAAAATGTGCCACCTGTGTTGACGCCAAGCCCGGCAAATACAAGGTCGAGGAGCAGACCCGGAACGGCGTTGGCGAGTTTCGCATTTACGTGGTTCATAACGTTGTGCGCCAGTTCGTGACCGAGCACGAGCGCCAACTCCAACTCGTCGCGCGCGAAGCGCATCATTGCGCGTGTCACAACGACACGATTGCCGTCTGCAAAGGCATTGATCGACTCTTGGGGAGCGAGCTCAATCGCATAATTGCAGACGGGATTTGACTTGACGACGACGATGCGGGGCCGCTCACCACCAATTCTCAGCGCAACTTGCCCGCCATCGGCCTCCTTGAGTCGTTGCTTGAACTTCGGCATGGACTGCGATGCGCGCGGCAAATCCTGGCCACCGATGGCAAGGATCAGATCGCCGCTTTGGAGCCCAGCGACGTCAGCCCCAGAGCCAGGTGCGATCGCAAGTATGGTGAGGCCTTCATCCAGATCAAAGAGCGCGCGGGCCGTCTCACGCATGCTCGACCCCCATGCCTCTTCGTTGGCAAAGTAAAAGCCGTAGCTTGCCCGTACTCTTTCGCCGCACAGTTCTGCGGCCGCATTTGCCACACGGTATCCAGTTCTGTAAAGGCGGAGTTGATCTTCGACGAGTGATTCGAGGACGATCTCCCGCTGCAGCTTCACCTCGGCGGCGGTGTCGGCGGGATCGATCGGTGCCGTGCGCATTGTCGGTGCACATGCGCTGGCACCCAGCGCGCAAGCAATGATAATCATCAGCCGCCGCCCGGATTTATCGGGCGACTGTGCGGTCGCAACTCGTCGTCGCAGAGGATTAGTCATGCCCGGACGATACCATCCGCGTGCAACATTCGGCCAGTGTGCGCGCTCCGAAGCGCTGCCGGGACGGCGGAGAATATGGTAGTATTCAGCATTATGTGGACGGATGTCGTCGACCTAAACGATTTTTACGTGTCCAGCCTCGGACAGACCGCGCGGCGCATGATTCGTCGCGGCGTTCGGTCATTGTGGCCCGACGTTCACGGAAAGGTCGTTGTCGGAATGGGCTACGCGACACCATTTCTCAGACCGTTTCGCGACGAGGCTGAACGCGTATTCGCCGTGATGCCGGCGGGTCAAGGCCTTATGCGGTGGCCGGATAGCGAAGCGGGTTTGGTTGCTTTGTCCGATGAGGCCGAGCTGCCTCTGCCGGACCTGTCCGTCGACCGGCTTCTTTTGGTTCATGTTGTCGAAAGCAGCGAGCAACTTCGCGCGATGATGCGCGAGGCTTGGCGCGTGTTGAGCGACAGCGGACGGCTTCTCATCGTCGTTCCCAATCGACGAGGGATTTGGGCGCGTCTTGACCGAACTCCATTTGGCCACGGGCATCCATACAGCCGCGGGCAGTTGGCGCGGCTGCTGCGCGAATGCATGTTTACGCCCTTGCAGACTGCGCGTGCGCTCTATCTCCCGCCGATCGATTGGAAGGTGATGCTGACATCGGCGTCCGCCATAGAGAAAATCGGCAGTCGTTGGTTCGAGAGTTTTGCTGGCGTAATGCTGATCGAGGCCGGCAAGCAGATCTATGCGGCAAGTCCGAGTAAGGCCATTGCTCGGCGTCAACGCCGGTTTGTCGTGTTGCCTGGCCGCGCGCCGGCTGCACGCGTTGCACCGGACAAGGGCGTGGCGCACTAGCCTCACTGGCGTCGGCTTGGCTGCGCTACTCGTCCGCCGCATGTGTATCCGCCAGACCCTCGATAAACTCCAGACTCTCGGCATCGATAACCTGGCTGGCGATGGCGTAGGAAAATCCGCGGCGGGCGAGCGCGGCAAGATCGCGTTTACGGTAGTCCGACCGAGCTGAGAGTCTCCAGGGGCCAAGCCGTCGCCGCCGCGCAACAATGACCGCCGCTGATATATCAGGATCCCTCTTTGCAGCGGTAAATGACGTGAGCGCCTGCTCGATTTGCTCGCGCTCAACACCCTTGGCATAGAGCCGCGCGCGAATCGCCCGCATGGAGTTTCCACGACGCATGAGGCTCTGCGCCTGCGCCGTCGCGTAGGCCTGGTCATCCAACAGTCCCGCCTCACGGTATCGGGCGATGATTTCGGCCACAATTATTGCGCCTTCCTCAACATCGGATTCGTGCACGGGCGCTGCGCGATCGACCCGGCGCATCAGGACGCGGCGTAGGTTTTCAGCCGAAGAGGCGTATCGCTGCAGATAATACAAGGCGGCATTCCTCAGCGACTGCGCAGTGGCTTTTTTGGTGCTGCGCTGCCGGCCTCGCTTCTTACTGTCTTCTTTTTGTGTGCTTTTTGCCATCCGCCTGCCTCCAGCACTCGAATTTTCAGTATACATCGATCAAGAAACGCATCCGCCTGTGACCACCGTCACTGCGGCGAGATGGCTGAAGCGCAAATATCAACCTAATCAGACCGTGCCCGTTTCGGCGGGAGGGTGTGGTAACTGTATGGTCGGTAGTCAACCCTGCCCCTCCTACTAGACATCGACCTACGGTGATACGGCGGCGGCGTAGAATGCGCCGCCGCCGTTGTGATTCCAGTACAGAATTCCGAACATTCAGCCGCGGCTCAAGTTGACAGTTCGGGACCAAATGCAGATACTCCGCGGCTTCCGCAGATCATATTTTTGTCAGTTCATCTCCGCTTCGCGTGGGGAGGTATCCTATGATTCCCGCAGTTATGCCGACCTATGCGAGGGCCGATATTGCCTTCAGCCACGGTGAAGGCGTCTATCTCATCGATAGCGATGAAGGGCGGCGTTATCTCGATTTTTGCGCCGGCATTGCCGTCAACTCTCTGGGCCACGCCCACCCGCATCTTGTCGAGATGGTGACGCAGCAGGTAGCCAAATTGTGGCATACCTCCAACCTCTACCACATCCCGGAGCAAGAACGACTTGCCGAGCGGCTGGTCGAGCATTCCTTCGCCGATACGGTGTTTTTCTGCAATTCGGGCGCCGAGGCAGTGGAGGGTGGCATCAAGCTTATCCGGCGCTATCACAGTGCCGGTGAAAGTCCCGAACGCTGGCGCATAATTACCTGTGCGGATTCGTTCCATGGCCGCACGCTTGCAACGCTAGCGGCTGCCAAGAATCCAAAGCACACCGATGGTTTCGGACCTATGACGGATGGTTTCGATCAGGTGCCGTTTGGCAACCTAAATGAGCTGCGTGCAGCGATTACCCCCGAAACGGCCGCGATTCTCGTCGAACCGGTTCAGGGCGAGGGTGGCATGAACACGCCTGACATCCAATATTTGCAAGGTCTCCGAGCGACAGCCGATGAATTCGGTCTGCTGCTGTTTCTCGATGAAGTGCAGAGCGGCGTCGGCCGGACCGGAAAATTATGGGCCTACGAGTGGGGTGGTATCGAACCCGACGTGGTGGCAATAGCGAAAGGGATCGGCGGCGGGATCCCGATCGGCGCGGTGATGGCGACTGAAGAGGCGGCGCGCGGTATGACGGCGGGTCTACATGGCAGTACGTTCGGCGGCAATCAACTGGCGATGGCGGCGAGCCATGCGGTGCTCGATATACTGTTGGCCGATGGTTTTCTAGACCAAATCGACGCGGTTGCGCGCGATCTCCAACTGAAACTCGACGGCTTGGTGAAGAGCCATCCGGATGTGTTTGAGTGCTGGCGCGGCATGGGACTCATGCTCGGACTGAAATGCGTCGTACCAAATCTTGAGATGATGACACGGTTGCGCGAGGCAGGCCTCTTAACGGTGGTCGCGGCCGACAATGTCTTGCGCCTGCTACCGCCACTGACAATCGAACAAGCGCATGTCGACGAAGCAATGGCCATTCTCGATCGCGTTGCCAGCGAATGGACTTCGGACGGTGGCTGAACCAAGGCACTTCCTCGATATCGACCGCTTCGAAGAGGCGACGCTACGCCATATTCTGGGGCGCGGTATCGCGTTTAAAGGCGGCGTTGGAGATGGCCTGCGACCGCTTGAAGGCAAGATGTTGGCGATGGTGTTCGAGAAGCCCTCGACGCGGACGCGGGTCAGCTTTCATGTTGGCATGCGCCAACTTGGTGGCGACGCGCTTGATCTCTCAGCCGATAGCACACAGATCGGCCGGGGCGAAAGTATCGCCGATACGGCCCGCGTCCTTTCGCGATACGTCGATGCCATCATGATCCGCACCAGTGCTCCAGAGCATCTGGTTGAACTCGCGAATCACGCGAGCGTGCCAGTCATCAATGGATTGACCGACCGAACGCACCCCTGCCAGGTGATGGCCGATGTAATGACAATCGAAGAGCGGCGCGGACCCATTGGCAGCCAGGTCGTTGCCTGGAGCGGAGACGGCAACAACATGGCAACGAGCTGGATCCATGCCGCTGTTGCCTTCGGGTTTGAGCTGCGTCTCGCTTGCCCTGTCAGCTTGCCGCCGCCGGCTGATGTTCTAGCCTGGGCAAAGAAGAAGGGCGCTCGGGTACATGTCACCGCGGATGCCGCGGAGGCTGCGACGGGCGCAGACTGTATCGTCACCGATGCGTGGCTTTCGATGGGTGACGGAGCGGAGAGCCGCCACAACGTGTTGCGGCCCTTTCAGGTCGACGACCAATTAATGGCGCTCGCCAAAGAGGACGCCATATTTATGCATTGCCTGCCGGCCCATCGCGGCGAGGAAGTCACGGCAAGCGTGATTGACGGGCCGCAATCGGTCGTCTGGGACGAGGCGGAAAACCGTCTTCACGCCCAAAAGGGTATTCTTTCGTGGTGTCTTGATTGACCGTACTCGACGATGACTTGGTTCAGCCATTTCAGATCGAAGCTTCCGCTTTGCATGGCAGGCTGGTGCGTCTCGGACCAACGGTCGACGATATCCTGAAGCAGCACGACTACCCGAGGCCCGTAGCATGTTTGTTGGGCGAGTGCCTCGCGTTGACCGCAGCACTGGCGGCGGCACTCAAGTACGAAAGTGTGTTCTCGCTTCAGATCAAGGGCGACGGGCCGGTGAAGATGCTGGTCGCGGACGTCACGTCTGATGGCGGTTTGCGAGGCTATGCCAATGTTTCAGGCGCTATTCCCGACGATGACGCAGTTGCAAAGGCGCCTGTTCAACGCCTGATTGGTGCCGGCTATGTCGCATTCACCGTAGATGCGGGCGATCCGGTGCGACACTATCAAGGCTTGGTCGAACTTCAGGGCCGCACGATTGCCGACTGCGTTCACCACTATTTCCAACAGTCGCAGCAGTTTTCCGCAGCTGTATTCGTCAGCGCCGGTCAGCCTGCTGCGGATGAGTGGCGGGCCGGCGCCTTAATGCTGCAACGCCAGCCCGAGGATGAGTTGAACGCCGAGCAAGAGGCTACGGAAGATGCCTGGCGTCGCGCTCTTGCCTTCATGTCGACGGTGACGTCGGAAGACTTGCTATCACCGGAACTTAGCCCTAACGACTTGCTCTATCGCCTGTTCCACGAAGACGGTGTCCGCGTTTACCGGCACCAGTCTCTGAGCTTTGCCTGCCGCTGCTCCCGAGGACGCGCCGCCTCGATTCTGGCGGCGCTGCCGGCCGCGGAAATCGATGATTTGACGGTCGAGGGCCAAGTCGTCGTGACCTGCCAGTTCTGCAGCAGCAGCCAGGTGTTTGGCGAAATCGAGTTGGCGGGTCTGAAAGAATCCAAGATCCAACCTGTGGAAAGCGAGGGCGGCTGATGACGATGATGTATAGGGTCGATGCGTGTATCGGACGGGGACAACCCTATTTGCGTGCCGCAGCGCTTCTGCTGTGCCTGGCTGTGACCGCCTGCGAGACGCCTGTCGAGCGGCGCGCGTTCTCGGAAATCACCTTCGGGCATTTGACGCCAATCTCGCTCGATGTAGCAGCGATCGATATTGTCGTCGCCTACCAGACCTCCATCCAGGCGCCTTACGTGGAGCATGAGTTTCCGGTCGCACCGGCGACCGCTGCAGAGCGTTGGGCGACTGATCGTCTGCGCGCTGTGGGCGCGTCGGGACGCGCCGTTGTGACGATCGTTGAAGCCTCGGTCATCGAGGTCGCACTCAAGAAGAGTTCGGGCCTGAAAGGCTTGTTTACGAGCGATCAGTCGGAACGTTACGACGCGACGGTACGGTTGACTATCGAGGCCACCGACTTTGGTCGCCAGCTGACGGCCCGTGCCGAAGCCGAGGCAAAACGCAGCCGCAGTGTGGGCGAAAGCGTTACGCTGGCGGAGCGGGAAAATACCTGGTTTGCATTGACCGAGGCGCTGATGGCCGACTTCGACAGCGCCATGGAAGAGCAGATCCGCACCCATTTGGCGGCGTTTCTGAAGTAGCGGGCGTATGCCCTACCGCAGGCTTTCGATCAGCTTGCGGATGAAGGTGGTGCCGGCTTCGACTTGGGCCAGTGAAATCCACTCATTTGCCTGATGTGCCTGATCGATGGAGCCCGGACCACAGACAATGGCAGCCATGCCGGCCTGTTGAAACAATCCCGCCTCGGTCCCGTAGGCCACCGTGTAGCTGCGGTTAGCGCCGGTAAGGGCGCGCGCCAGCGATTCAGCCTCGGAGTCCTCAACGATCGTAAGGCCGGGAATGCCTGCGACATGGCGGGTCGCAATGCCGGTTTCAGGTGCCACTATACGCATCGCCGGTTCGAATTGGTCGCTACACAGTCGCTCGAAGCGTTGGAACACGGCGTCCGGGTCGTCATCCGGGACGTGGCGCATCTCCCACTCGAACGCGCAGCGGCGGGAGACGATATTGAGTGCGGTACCGCCCTGAACCGTGCCAACGTGAATCGTCGAGTAGGGCGGATCGAAGCCGCATGTCGGATCGGCCGCGGCCCGTTTTTCGGCCGCGATCTCATCGAGAAAGTTAATCAGCCGGGCAGCGGTCATGACCGCGTTGACGCCACGATGCGGTTGACTCGAATGCACCTCGTGTCCCGTTACCTCGGTGGTGAAGGAGTTGGCCCCCTTGTGGGCGTTGACGACGAGCATGTCGGTCGGTTCACCAACGATCACCGCTCTTGGCCGAGGCAGTCCCTCGACCATGGCGGCAATGAGATGTGGCGCGCCACGGCAACCAATCTCCTCGTCGTAGGAGAAGGCGAAATGGATCGGGTGGTGCAACGGCTGCGACAGCATCTCCGGAAGCAACGCCAACGCGATCGCGATGAAGCTTTTCATGTCTGCGGTGCCTCGGCCATAGAGTTTGCTGTCGCGCTCGACCACCGCGAACGGGTCGGTATCCCACGCTTGCCCCACCACTGGCACCACATCGGTATGGCCCGACAGCGCAACCCCCCCTTTTATCGAAGGGCCGATCGTCGCAAGCAGGTTGGCCTTCGTTTTCTCTTCGTTGAGAAGGACGCGGGCCTCGATACCATGGTCGGCCAAATAGCTGCTGACGAAGTCGATCAGCTCAAGATTTGAGTTGGCAGACACAGTATCGAATGCGACCAGCTTCTCGATCATCTCGACGGGCGTCATCTGCGTCGCTCCCTTAGTTGCCATGCCGGCTAACGGCGCCAAAAGGCCGGCGCCAGCAGCACCAGCACCGTAAACAGCTCCAAGCGGCCAAGCAGCATGCCACCAGCGAGTATCCACTTGGCTGAGTCTTCCAGCGGCGCGTAGGTCCCCGCGGGACCGATCACGGGTCCCAGTCCCGGTCCCACATTGGCGATTGCCGATGCGGCTCCGGATGCGGCGGACAGGAAGTCCATGCCCGTCAACCCCAACGCGACTGCCAACGTCGCAAAGCAGGCGACGTAGAGAACGAAAAAGCTCATGACCGAATCAACAGCCGATTCGGGAACGGGCTTGCCGTTATAGTATGTAATGAACACGCCATGCGGCTGCGTCAACTGCCGAATTTGCGTGATGGCCGTGCCGGCAAGCACTTGCAGACGGAACACTTTTAGGCCGCATGTCGTCGATCCTGCACAGCCACCGGTGAACATGACGAAGAACAGCAGCACTATGGCAAAGTTGCCCCACTGGCTGAAATCGGCTGTCGCGTAACCGGTTCCCGTCATCATTGAGACAACGTTAAAAGCGGCAAGGCGGAACGCGGTAACCGAGTGCAATTCGAGGCCGACGGCGAGATACAGCGTGGTGGCTGCGACGGCGGCAAAGACGAGCAGTGCGAACAGCCGAACCTGACTGTCGGTGAAGAGTGCGCGCCGCTGGCCGCGAATAAAACGCAAATAAAGCACGAAGGGCAGCGCACCCGCCAACATGAAGATTGTCGCGATGGCTTCGATAACGGGGCTTGCGAAGTGGCCGATCGAGCCGTCGTGGGTGGAAAAGCCCCCGGTTGCGATCGTCGTCATTGCGTGCGTCCAGGCGTCAAATCCGCCCATGCCGGCAAGCCAATAGGCAAGCGCACAAAGCAGGGTGAGCGCCAGGTATATGACAGCGATCCAGGCCGTGATCTGCGCCGTGCGCGGCAATACTTTCTCCGAAGTATCCGATGATTCCATGTGGAAGAGCTGCATGCCGCCGACCCGCAACATCGGCAGTACTGCAATCGCCATGGCGATAATGCCGATACCGCCGAGCCACTGCAGGATGGCGCGCCACAAAAGGATGCCTGGCGGAGCCGCATCAAGACCGGTGATGACGGTGGCTCCGGTCGTTGTGACACCCGACATCGCTTCGAAGAATGCATCGGTATAGCTCAAGCCCAGATCCGCAAAGGAGAATGGCAAAGCTGTGAAGGTCGGCGTGACGATCCAACACAGCGTCGTCAGGACAAATGCCTGATGCAGCGTCAGGTGGCGAATCGTCGAGCGCATGGTCAGCATCAGCATGACGCCAATAAAGAGCGTGAGCGTCGCAGAGCCAGCGAACACCTGCCAATCCGGATTGCCCGCGGCGGCGTCGGCGATCGCCGGGATGCACATCGCCAGCGCCAAGGTCGACATGAGGATTCCGGTGATAAACAGGATGGGACGAAAATCTAACACGGGCTCAGGGCTGCCTTCCCGAAAGGGCGGCTTCAGCGTGCCGGCACTGACTTTGGTTCGCTAGTCTCCGGTGCCAATGCGGTGAATACCGATCATGGCAAGGAACTCGCGGCGTGTCTTGGAATCGGTGCGGAATGCGCCCAGCATGCGGCTCGTCACCATGGTCACGCCGGGTTTGTGAATGCCGCGGGTCGTCATGCATTGGTGGGCCGCCTCGATAACGACGGCTACTCCCTTTGGTTGGAGTACGTTGTCGATCGTGTTGGCGATCTGCGCGGTCATCTTCTCTTGAATCTGCAAGCGTTTGGCGTAGACCTCGACGAGTCGCGCCAGCTTGCTGATTCCAACCACCCGGTGATCTGGAATGTAGGCAACATGCGCTTTGCCGATGATCGGAAGTATGTGGTGCTCGCAATGCGACTCGAATCGGATATCGCGCAACATGACGATTTCGTCGTAGCCGTCGGTTTCCTCGAAGGTGCGTTGCAGGAGGGAAACAGGATCTTCTGCGTAGCCGCTGAAAAATTCCTCGTAGGAGCGCACGACGCGCGACGGCGTATCATGAAGCCCGTCTCGGTCCGGGTCATCACCCGCCCATCGGATAAGCGTGCGGACGGCAGCTTCGGCTTCTTTTCGATCCGGCGATCCTTCGGCGGGGCGCTTCCCGCCCTCGATCTCTACCGAACCGCTTCGGCCGGACGCTTCGTGCGTAGTCACGTCATCCATCCTTCGTCCTCGAATCGATTGTTCGAATACTCTGCGCGATTTCGCCGGTTTTGTGCGCTCCCGGCTGCACTCCGTCAAGCGCTTCGTCCAAGACAACTGTCCCGACGGCGTTGGCGACCAAGGTCCGTCTAGTGAAGCTGGACCGGCTGGTACGGGCTATCGAGCGAAAATGCTGGAATGTCGACCTCGAATCGATTGCCGTCGCTGCTTTCCATCTGGTAGCGCCCGACCATAATTCCGGACGGCGTCGGTAACGGCGTTCCACTGGTATATTCGAACGTTTCGCCCGGTTCCAATACAGGCTGCTCGCCGACCACGCCCGGTCCACGAACTTCCTGAATCCGACCCAGCGAATCGGTGATACTCCAGTAGCGATTGCGCAGTTGTACGGTCTTGCCGCCGTTGTTTTCGATGCGCACGTGGTAGGCCCAGACGAAATGGTTTTCGTCCGGTGAGGACTGGTCCTCCAGGTAAAACGGTTTCACCACGACTTTGATGTCTTGTGTGACCGCCTGGTACAGATGGTTCTCGGCTGCCTGTAGGCTCACTCGCGACTCTCCAATCTTATGCCGACCAATCATTGTAGATCAGGAGCGCGTCTTGTCTAGTAGGCGTTGAAAAATCCAAATTTTCTGCCGTTTTTTGGATGAAAATACGGATCTATTCGATCGCCGGTGCCAGCTTGCCGAGACTCGGGTCGGGTTCGCGGTCGGTTTCGCCCTGCGGAGTTTCATCGTCCAGGGTCGGACCGATTTCAATCACTGCTCCCCCGGCAGCCGCCGCATCAGCCGGGTCATGGGTGACGAGGAGTGTCGGCAGAGATTTCCTCATAGCGTGCCCGAAGACGAAGCGTCGAATCCGATCACGCAGGCGTGCATCCAACTTCGAGAACGGTTCATCGAGGAGAAGCGCGCGTGGTTCGGCTGCAAGCGTCCGCAACAAGGCGATACGCGCACGCTGTCCTCCAGAAAGCGTTGCTGGATCGCGCTCCGCGAATGTCTCCAGATCCGCATCCGCCAGGGCGGACGCAACGCGCGCTCGGCGCTCTTCCAACGCAAGCCCACGTGGTAGACCGAAGGCAAGATTTTCACCCACCGACAGGTGTGGGAACAGCAAATCATCCTGAAACAGAATTCCCATCCGCCGCTCCTCCGGCGGCAAGTGGGTGACGTCGATACCGCTGAGCAGCACCTTTCCGTCGGCCACAAAAGCCGGATCAAGGGTTCCGCAGGCGAAGGCCAGCAAAGTTGACTTTCCGGAGCCGCTTGGGCCCATGACCGTCACAATCTCGCCAGGCGCTATGCTCAATGACATTGGCCCAATAAGCCGGTCACCGTGCAGCGATAGGCTTAAACTGACGAACTCTAGACCGCGGGCGTCCTGCGCCACTGCAGGCATGCTATCTGCTGTCATTGCGCTACCCTAAGGGCGCGACGGTCGCGATACAACCAGGCCGGCAGGCCAAGCGCGACGACGAACGCAACGAATGGCAATGCTGCCTGAAGGAATACGTAAACTCCAATTACACGACGATCCGCGCCGGCCGCGAGACTCACCGCCTCCGTCGTTAGCGTAATATAGCGCCCGCCGCCCGCGAACACGGTGGGCAGATATTGGCCGACACTGACGGCAAAGCCGACAGCGAGCGCGACAAGTACCGGCCGCAACAACATCGGCATTTTCACCTGCCAGAATATTCGCGACGGGGTTGCCCCAAGGCAAAGTGCGCTGCGGACGTAGCGCTCATCAAGTGTGCGGAAGGGATCGGTGAGCGAGAGAAAAATATAGGGCAACACGAACAGCAAGTGACTCCATACCAGGGCTGGCCATGTGCCGGCGACGCCCATCCAGGAGAGCAATACTTGGCCACCGAAGAGAAATGCGACTTGGGGTACGAGAAGTGGCGTATAGAGCAGCCATAACGCCCGCGTCGTCGGCTGCAGCCCGTAGCGCTGCTCATTCTCGAGACAGCCAAGCACCAGTGCAAGTGCGATAACCGCAGCGGCAAGGCCGACCGACACGGTGGTCCACAGCGGCCAAAGAAGGCTGTCGGCTTGCTGTGTCCAATTGGTGAGCGTCCATTCGCTGGGTAACGGGTCGGGGTATCGCCAACGGCGGGCAAAGGACCAAGTCGCCATGCCAACGAGGCTCAGGAATCCACTGCAGATAGCGACCGTCATGACCGTGACCGAAATCTTGCGACCGGCTGCGCCGCCTCGGCCCCGACTGCCGCCCGTGGTCCATCGCCGGCCCAGCCGGGCGACGATCCGTTCGAGAAGATGCCAGAGCGCCGCCGCCAAGATGACAACTGCGAACTGCAGACTCGCTCCAGCCGCCGCAAGAAATTGTCGCGTCAAATCGGGATCGTTGAACCACCGCAATACCAATGGGGCGAGGGGCGGTGGCGTGTTTGGTGCGAGAATGAGCGCGACGTCGACGGCAGATGTTGAAAATGCCAGGACGGCCAAAACGGGTAACCTAATTTGCGGATAAACGAGCGGGAGTACGGTTTTGAACCACGCCGTTGCCGGCCCGTAGCCGAGCGAGCGACCAATGGCGAGCGTCGCGTTGGCACGCGTTTGGCCGAGCGCCGCGATGGTCATCAACAGGAGAAACGGCACTTCCTTTACGACCAGTGCTGCAATGTAGGAGAGACCATATGGGTCGGGTGCCGTCGCCAGGTCGGGCGGCAGCTCCCATCCCGTCGCCCAGGGGGATACGGCGCGCACGATCCAGCCGGATGGTGTGATCAGATATGCCAGTCCGATTGCGACCGCAACGTGAGGTACAGATAAGAGCGGCGATATGAGACGGCGCAATGTGCCGAACAATTGCGTGCCATGGCAGGTCGAGCAAAAAGCGAGGACGACACTCAGCGATATCGCCGTCGCTGCGAGCCCCGTGGTGATTGACAGGCGCACCGAAGTCCCAATTCCGGGCCAGGCAGCAAGCTCGCGCCATGGGTCAAGCGAGAAGACTGTGCCGCCTAGCGCCGGCATTAGGCCAAAGGATGGTAGAACAGTTCCAACAAGGCCCGCTGCGACGGGCACCAGAAAGAGGGTCAGCGTAAGCGCAGGGATCCAGCGCAGCATCGGATCCGCGGCGTTCCCTATTGGCCGTAGCGCTGCAACCAGGACTTTTCGATGCGCGTCATCCAGGACGGATGTGGTTCCGGAAGCGTAGCACCCAACTGGTCCGGCGGCAGGGTCGCGACGCCGCGTGGCAAGTTATCAAACATCTTGCGGTCTGGAGCGCTCAGCCGGTCCATCGCCAGCACGGTATCATCACCCCAAATCTCAGGGTTTTGTTTCTGGGCCTGAGCTTCGGGCGATAGCAGAAAATTGGCGATCACCATTGCGCCTTCTTTCGCCCGGGCATTGAACGGAATCGCCACGAAGTGCGTATTGCCGATCGTCCCCCGGTCGAGAACGAAGGTTCGAGCGGTCTTCGGGAGCAGGCCGTTGGCGATCGCTGACGAGGCGTCTGCTGGATGAAAAGAGATGGCGATGTCCACTTCTCCATCATCGAGAAGCTGGCGCTGCGTCGGTCCGTTCTTTGGGAAACTTCGGCCGCGGCGCCATTGGTGCGCACGCAAGTCATCAAGGAAGCGCCACAGCGGTGCAGTAACCGCTTCGAAATTATCGCCAGCCGGTTTCTGCAGGGCCTCAGGCGACGGCGTCAACTCGTAGAGCGCCTGCTTTAGGAATGTTGTGCCAATGAAATCGGGAGGTGCAGGATAGGTGAATCGGCTCGGATGGGATTTTGCGAACTCCAGGAACCCAGCGATTGAGCGAGGTGGATCGGATATTCGCGCTGTGTCGTACATGAAAACGAGTTTGGCCATGCCCCACGGCGACTCATAGCCGTCCGTCGGGACCGTAAAATCGATAATCGTTGTCGGCTTGTCCTTTACGTCGACAAATTTGAAGTTTGGCAAACTCTCGGCAAATGGACCGTGAAGCAAAGCCTGATCCTTCATCGACTTGAAATTCTCGCCGTTGATCCAGATCAGATCAACCGAACCGCCCTTACTACGTCCGGCCGCCTTCTCAGCCAGTACGCTGCGTACGGCTTGAGCCGTGTCGGCGAGTTTGACATGTCGAAGCGTTACGCCGTGTAGAGCCTTCGCGCGCGAGCCGACCCAGGCAATATACGCGTTGATGCGCTCATCTCCGCCCCATGCGTTCCAGAACACCACCTGTCCACGCGCCTTGGCGACGATGTCGCTCCACGCCGTATCGGCCGCAGACGCTGGCATGATTCCAAGCCCCAGAAGCAATCCTGTAAGAACGACCGCCGCGCTGACCGCGGACCGGCGCACCCGCATAACTGTCATCCCAAACATCCTTGTGTCCGTTTTGCCGAATTCCATACCGGCAGAGCCAATGAGACTAGAAGGCTGCTTCAGCGTCAAGAAATCACGTTTTCGCGTGTTCCGATGCATTCTCGACGGCCGCGCGACGATTGATCGGGCGGTTAGCCGCATGCGAACATGGCTGCAAGCGCACTTTGCCGCGCGGGAGCCGAGCGATGAGCACCTTCGAGGCCGTAGAACTCGCCGCCGGGCCAGATAGACGGCGCGGCGATGTCACATTCGTTGGAAAACGTGGCCCGCTTTAACGCTCGTTCTCAAGAATTCGCTGCTCACCATCCTCACTTTCGGAATCTACCGATTCTGGGCGAAGACATGGATACGCCGATTTTTTTGGAACAACGTTCGCATTGCCGGAGATGCCGTGGAATACACAGGTCAGGCTAAGGAGCTGTTTATCGGATTCCTGATTGCCGTTGCCGTGCTGTTTCCACTCACGACCCTCTACAATATCGTATCCGGCATCCTCATTGGCGTCTCGGATGGGCCCCAAGCCGTGTGGAGTCTCGTCTATGCGCTGGCGATCTTCGTGCTGATCCAGGTCGCAATTTACCGGATGTTTCGCTATCGCTTGAGCCGCACAATCTGGCGCGGCATCCGATTTGGACTCGATGGATCGACCACCCGTTTCGTTGTGCTAGCACTTGGTTGGACTGCGCTTACCATTCTTACGCTGGGGTTGGCCTTTCCATGGATGCGCGTCGCGCTGATGCGTTATCGCGTCAACAACGCACGCTACGGCACAAGCAAATTCGCTTTCGACGGCAGCGGTCGCGCACTGATCGGCGTGTGGCTGGTGATATATGCGCTGTTGTTTGGCGGCGCCGTTAGCGCCGCGACAATTCCGGCGATCACGGTGTTTTTCGCGATTGCGGCGCTTGTTACATTCGCGATATATCGAGTCCGCGAATTCAAATATTTTGTCAGTGCTACATCGATCAACGAAGTTGCTTTTGAATCGTTCGCCCGATCCGCCAAAATTATTTGGATGTTTGCAATAACTCAAACTGTCTTCGTATTCGGCGTCATTGTCGTTGCCGCCACGGCAGCCGGCGTCGTCTTACTGGCAAGCGAATTTCCGGTTACAGCCGATTTTTTCGATCCCGAATTGTTGCTCGAAGCGATCGGTGCG
This sequence comes from Alphaproteobacteria bacterium, assembly GCA_963664465.2. Classification (GTDB taxonomy): domain Bacteria; phylum Pseudomonadota; class Alphaproteobacteria; order UBA8366; family CAVOAK01; genus CAVOAK01. The sequence continues at coordinate 308,474 of CAXXSU010000004.1, forward strand.
GAAGTAGGATTATGGACGCTTGTTGGCATCCCCGCATTTTTGACAATACTTCTCGGTCGGCGCGCGATTACCGCGCTCATGCTGCATTATCCGTTGATGGCGCATATATGCGCAACGCTGTATATCGCCGATCCTTCAGGACTCGAGCGGGTCGTTCGCTCGACCGAGCCAGCTCCGCGCTTCGGCGAAGGGTTGGCCGACGCGTTCGACGTCGGCTAAGTCGTTCCTGTGATGTGGTCCGCCATTTATCATGATGGTCTGCAGGCGGCTGGCCGGCAGGTTGAGGTCTCCATTAATGACGAGGGGCTGGCGATTGAGGTCGAAAACAGCGGTTTGCTTGCGCGCTGGCAATTCGACGATATCCACCTCGTCGCCAACTCAGATAGCGATGGCGTGGTTCGCCTGCGTTGTGGGTTCGAGGGATACGAGCGGTTGACGCTGGCCGACGCCGCCATCCTCGTGCCACTGGCCGCACATTGCCCAAACCTCCATCGGACGACTCCCGGATGGCGAACGACGATTCGATCGACGATGCTGTGGATGGCTGCAGCGATTGTCTCATTGGCGTTGCTTTTCAAGGTCGTCATTCGAGCGATGGCCACCCAGTTCGCCGCAATCCTTCCCCACAGCTGGGAGCAACGTATGGGCGAGCGACTTGCCGAGCAGATCGTCGTCACCCTTTCCCAGATCGAACGCAACTCTGCCGTTGAAGGGTCCTGTCGGAGTGCGGTGGCTCGCTTGGCGCTCGACGGACTTGCCGAGCGGCTTACCGAGAATGTCGTGCCGGCCCTGCAAATCACCCTCAGGGTCGTAGATCTTAATGCCGCCAATGCACTTGCATTGCCGGGTGGCCAAATTCTCATCTTTCGCGGACTCCTGGATTTCGCCGAGCATGGCGACGAGTTGTCCGGTGTGCTGGCACATGAAATTGGTCACGTAATGCTCCGCCATCCGCTTGAAGTCGCGATCAAGGGTGCAAGTGTTTCAATTCTTGTAAGCCTGATCGTCGGTGATATTACCGGTGGTACGGCCATTGCTGGTGTCGGTGCGGCGCTTCTTGCGGCCGCGTACACACAGAGCGCCGAACGCGATGCCGATGCGCTCGGCATCGGGCTACTTAATGACGCCGGGTTCGACAGCCGCAGGGTAGCCGATCTGTTCGAGCGCTTCGGGCGTAGGGCGCACGAACTGGAAGGGGCGCTGTCGCATCTCTCGAGCCATCCGCAGTCACAAGAGCGGGCGGAAGCCGCGCGAGCCAAGGCTCGTGCCGGACGGCCTGCGTTCGAGCCCAAATCCTGGCAGGCAATCCGCACGATGTGCGATTGAATCGGCTCGATGGTTACCTTGTAGGTGCGCAGGCCGTGACCTATAAAATCCGTGGCACGGAATCGGCGCGGGCATAGCACGCGGGTGTAGCTCAATGGCAGAGCAAGAGCTTCCCAAGCTTTAGACGGGGGTTCGATTCCCCTCACCCGCTCCAAGCCTGCGCCGACGATGCATGTATTGGCGTGTGTCCGCCGAGCTGGCGACAAGAATTTACGGGAGGATATGGGCATGACAAATCACGAGGGTTTCGGTAGCGACGGTCCACTCGTCGAGACGGACTGGCTGGAAGCGAACCTTGAGGCGCCCGACCTGCGAATTCTCGATTGCACGGTGTTCTTGACCCCCGACCCGGCAGGCGGCACGCGCGCGGAAAGTGGTCGCGCAAAATGGCAGGCCGCGCACATACCTGGTAGTGCATTCGCCGATGTGTTGGGAGCACTCTCCGATCCGGACGCCGAATACCGTTTCATGCTGCCGCAGGCCGATCGTTTCGCCACAGCAATGGGCGCGCTCGGCGTCGGTGCAAACACGCGAGTTGTTCTCTATTGCGCGGGTGGTCACGTGTTCGCCACGCGCGTTTGGTGGATGCTGCGCGCCTTCGGATTTGACAGTGCGGCTATTCTCAACGGAGGCCTCGCGAAGTGGAAGCAGGAGGAACGACCGCTGACGGATGCTCCGCCCAGCATCTCGCCGGTCGAGTTCCAGGTTCGGGAAAGGCCCGACTTGTTCATCGGCAAATCACATATGATCGCCGCCCTGGCGGCGAAGGATGCCTGCATCATCAATGCCCTTACACTTGAACAGCATACCGGCTCGGGTGGGCCGAACTATGGTCGTCCGGGCCGCATACCCGGCACCAGCTGCGTTCCAGCCCGCAGTCTTGTTGATCCCGACACGACAGCTTACAAGCCGATTGACGAGCTTCGCTCCGCGTTCGCCGATGTTGGCGCACTCGAAGCCCGGCGTGTGATCACCTATTGCGGCGGCGGGATCGCTGCAAGCAGTGACGCATTCGTGCTCAACATGTTGGGCGTCGACAGAATTTCGATCTACGATGGTTCGCTACGCGAGTGGGTCGCGGACCCCGACTTGCCCATGGAGACGGGCTAGCACAACCACATTGACGCCTTGCCTGGGAATCAAACCATGAGCAATGTTCAAACGAAGTCTAGTTTCGCTGATCTGATGGCGTTGCGCGACGGTGGCGCGGAAGACCGGGCGACTGTCAGTTTTGAAGGCGGCGATCCCGTCATCCGGAGCCGGTTCAAGGTCGGTGAGGCCGCCGCCGCGGCACTGGCCGCTGGAGCCGTTGCTGCCGACGACATATGGCGCCTACGAAATGGCGAGGGCCGCCACCAGCAGATCTCAGTCGATCAAAGAGCTGCGGTTGCGTCGCTCAGGAGCTACAGGTTCATCAAGATCGAAGACGGCCCGCAGCTTGTGCCCGGTTATACATTGCCCACCATGGGCTTCTATCGCTGCCGTGACGGGCGGTTCATCCATTTGCAAGGGGCCTTTCAACATCTACGCGAAGGCACGCTCGAGCTTCTTCAATGCGGCGATACGGTTGAGGAGGTCAGCGCCAAAATTGCCCAGCGCGAATCGTACGGCCTCGAAGAGGAACTTGCAGATCGCGGATTGTGTGGCGCGGTTATCCGCTCGGCCGATGAATGGATCGCCCATCCCCAGGGACAGGCAATCAGCGATGTGCCGGTGATCGAAATCATCAAGGTCGCCGATGGCGATCCACAGCCCTTGCCGCCAGCGCCACGCCCGCTCGCAGGTGTCAGGATTCTCGATCTGACGCGGGTCTTGGCCGGGCCGGTCAGCGGGCGAACGATGGCGGCTCATGGCGCCGATGTGCTTCACGTCCGTAGTCCCAAGCTACCGGGTGTTGATCTGTTCGTCGCCGACACCAACCATGGCAAACTCTCGACCTTTCTTGATCTCACGCGCAGTGAAGACGAGGCGCGGCTTCGGGAACTTGTGCAATCGGCAGATGTCTTCGTGCAGGGCTATAGAGGCGGCGCATTGGATCGTCGTGGCTTTGGCCCGGAGACGCTCGCCCGCCTTCGCCCCGGCATCATTTATGTATCGCTCAATTGCTACGGCCACACGGGTCCGTGGGCGAGCCGACCTGGTTGGGAACAGCTTGCGCAGTCAGTGAGCGGCCTTGCAGAAGAGGGCGGCCGTCCGGGCGATCCAAAACTGGTCGCAGCGGCACCATGCGATTATACGACCGGTTATTTGGCGGCCTGTGGCGCGATGATGGCGTTGCAGCGCAGGATGCGCGAAGGCGGCAGTTACCATGTGCGCGTCTCACTGTCGCGGACCGCGATGTGGATCGCCGCACAGGAAAGGTGTCCAGTCGATAAGGTGTCGAAAGCTCTGGCAGTGGTAGACGATATCGATGTCGGATCGGCTATGACGGTTTCCGATACGCCGTTCGGGCGGTTGCACCATCTCGACCCGATCGTCCGCATGTCAGAGACGCCGCCACACTGGGTACGAACCACCGTGCCGCTGGGAACGCACCAGCCCCAATGGCCGCAATAAGCGTCTGATACAAGTAGCCTCAATAAGTGGCTTCGATAGGTGGCGTGATTTGACTGCCCTTACGGGCATTCTACATAACCAAAAATTCTGTTCCGTGCCTATAGTCGCGCTTCCAAACGCGAAGTCGGTCGTCTATGATTTGGCCATGCCGCTTCATGAAGTTTCGAGTTAGTTGATGCTCTGGAGACGGAAGCGATGAAGCGGCCAGTAGTTCAATTATTGGCCTTGTTTGCCCTTTGTACAGCACCCGGAAATGCAATCGCGCAGAGTGGCGGGCTCTATCTCGGGCTCGGCGGCGGCGCAGTCCTTCCCCTGGACTCCAACATTAGCGGTACAACTATCTCCACATCCGCCGACCTCGACGCCGGCTGGACGGGCGTCGGCATCATCGGCTACCGCTTTGCCAGTGGCGTGCGGAGCGAAGTCGAATTTGGCTACCGCTCGGCGGACATCGATTCTCTCTCGGGTGTAACCAACGGTACCGGCGGGCTTAGCGTCGGCAGTGTGATGGGCAACGCGACATACTCGCTTCAGAATGAGTCGAAATTCACCCCCTATCTTGGCTTGGGAATCGGTCTCGCCTCTGTTGAATTTGACGATGTACAACCGGTCGGTGGCGCGGTGCTCGACGATAGCGACATTGTATTTGCCTACCAAGGAATTCTCGGCCTTGGCTATCGTCTGAGCGAACATGTTCAACTCTTCACCGATTATCGCTATTTCGCAACCGCCGATGTCGGCCTCTCAACACGGGCAGATGCGGGCGTCGATGGTGAGTACGCGGACCATACGCTGCTCGTCGGGCTGCGATTTTCGTTTGCCGCGCCCAAACCAGCAATGGCCGTGGAACCTGCCAAGCAGCCGGCAGCCGCGCCGCCGCCGCCGGTTCCACCACCGCCACCACCGGTAGCACCGGTAGCACCGAAAGTGGCGCCAACTCCGCCGCCGGTCGAAGAATTTCCCCGAACCTACATTGTGTTTTTCGATTTGGACAAAGCGGACATAAAACCTGAAGCGCTCGTGATCTTGACGCAGGCGGCTGCCAACGCAAATCGAATTCCGGTTACCCGCATCCAGGCGACGGGGCACGCGGACCGCTCCGAATCCGACCTGTACAATTTGGAACTTTCCCGCAAGCGCGCCGCGGCAGTTCGGGCAGAGCTGATACGTCTTGGCGTGCCACCGCAGGATATTGTCATCCTATGGAAAGGTGAGCGGGAGCCGCTGGTGATTACTGCCGATGGCGTTCTCGAGCCGCAAAACCGCCGAGTCGAAATCAGCCTTCAATAAACGCACAAGTGCGCCGCCGAAGTGCTATTTAGCGCGTCTTCGCATCGATATTGAAGTTTAACGGCGCAATGTCCGCGCTGGCGGCGCAGGTGCCGATTCCGTGCTGTCCGCTGCTTCCAAGGCTTGAAGTCAACGATTCGAGTTCGCGTGGCTCGTATTGCATGGCAAACGCGAACTGTGCCTCTGTCGCGGTGCAGTAGGACGTGCCTTGCATGAGGCTGCGGTAGGACGCCTCGTTGGCGAGCCGGGTCATGAAATGGTCGAGGCGTCGGGTCGCCGACACGCCGTATTCACGCTCGAATAGATGTCGCAATCTCTGGCCGCGCACCGTCAGAGCGGCGCGGAACTTGGTGACAAAAGCGTTGTAATTAATTTGCTGGCCACAGGTGAGCGCGGCCACCATCAGCTCAGTCTGCAGGACACGCGCATCAAGCGCGGACTGCTCAGATGGGGACGCGCACATCAGCGCACTCGCAGGACTGGCCGCCATCAGCGTCAATCCCGCAACCCCCAAAGCCAAGCCGCGCAAAAAGCTTCGCTGCAGACGCAAACGGATCCTCCCCCAACCTCACTCTCCCGTTTGGCCTGGTTTCCCGTTCAAACGCGGGCTGCCTGGGACCACAGATATTATGCCAGCTTTGATGAAGTACAGCAAGATGATGTAGTTTAGTCTTGAAGGCCTCACTGTCGTGCTCCGGTGCATGTTGAGTGAGAGGAACCTGATGATTTGGCGGGCAACCGGCGATAGGCTGGGTGCGCGCGACGATGCGATAGTCGAGTAGGAGACCCGATGACGCCGGCACACGCGCTCACGCTTTATGTTCTGCTCGGACTGCTGGGATTCAGTCTCATCATTCCTGGCCTGATGGGTATGTTTCGTCTGAGCGCGGGGAACAAGTGGCTGTTTGCCGAGACGGTCGATGCACAAAATCATCTTCGCGCGCTTAACGGGATGATGACCGCAGTCGGGATCGTTGCCCTATGGGCGTGCTGGGATATCACCGGAGCTCGCGGGATCGTCATCGGCCTCGGAATCGTTATGGCGGCGCTCGTCGTGGCCCGGCTCTACTCGATGGTGATCGACGGCCTGCCCGGCGGCCTGACCATTCTTTACCTCGTCGTTGAGGTGCTGTTGGCTACGGTTTTCCTGGCCTGGCCGCCGCCTGTACGCTGAACGCCCACTTGCTGGTCCCGGCCCAGCATGCCAACGCCACTAATTATCGGGTTGACCAAATGCCTGCCCATGGGCACAGAATCACAAAACGAAGGGAGTAAGTGCGATGACCAAGCAGGCGGAGACAGATCATAGATCGCCGGGATATGCCAAACATCCGGGCTACCGAGTCGACTTCGAGCTGAGCCCGCGCCGAGTGCGGGTGGAATTCAACGGCGAAATCATCGCCGATACGACGGCAGCGATGCTGATGCGGGAGACACGCCACACGCCGGTTTATTACTTTCCGCGCGCAGACGTGAAAATGGAAACGCTCCAGCGCACCGACCACAACAGTTATTGTCCGTTCAAGGGCGACGCGTCCTACTGGACGATCGCAGTAGACGGACAAGAGGCTGAGAACGCCGTCTGGAGCTACGAGCACCCGTTTGAGGAGAAGACCGAGATCAAGGACTATGTGTCCTTCTATTGGGGCAAAGTCGACCATTGGTATGAGGAGGACGAAGAGATCTTCGTCCATCCCCGAGATCCCCATAAACGTATCGACGTCGTTCCAAGCCGGAGACCGGTCCGAGTTATGCTTGGCGGTGAGCAAATCGCCGAGACGACGGGCGCGCACTTCCTGTTCGAAACCGGGCTACCGACACGCTACTACCTGCCGGCAGCGGACGTGCGCACCGACTTGTTAGAGCCGAGCGACACCCAGACCCAGTGCCCCTACAAGGGGATCGCGTCCTATTGGAGCGCGATGATTGGCGACCAGCGCTTTGAAGATATCGTTTGGAGCTATCCGCAGCCGATCGCAGAGTGCCCGAAGATCAAGGACTATCTCTGCTTCTTCAACGAGCATGTGGATGCGATATTCGTCGATGGCGCGGAAATTCCGCAAGTTGAGACAGCTTGGAGCAAACGCTGAGCGCAGGCGCGACTTGACGCCCGGCGATGTTTGATCGCCACTCGGGCTTAGGTCTGCTCGCGTGGTTGGCGATTGATCGCGTAGTCACCGGCACCACGTTTGAGCGGCTGGATGAGCATCTTGTGCAGATGTAGGTCGCCAGTCTCGCGGAACGTGTCGAGGCCGATTGTCATTCCCTCGTGACCAAGACTCGGTTGATCCCGATAGGTGCCGAACAGACGGTCCCAGTAGGGCAGGCTGAAGCCAAAATTGCTGTTTGTTTCGGCTGGGATCTCGGAATGATGGACGCGATGCATGTCGGGCGTGACGATGATCCAGCGAAGCACACGATCAAGGGCCAGCGGCAAGCGCACGTTGCCGTGGTTGAACATCGACGTGCCGTTGAGCAGGACCTCGAATATGACGACGGCGACCGCCGGCGGTCCGATCACGACGATGGCGGCAAATTTTAGCAGTATCGAAAGGATGATCTCGACCGGGTGGAACCGGGCGCCGGTCGTGACGTCGAAATCGAGGTCTGCGTGATGCATGCGATGCAGCCGCCAGAGGGCAGGCACGGCATGAAATATTATATGTTGTAAATAGATGACAAAATCGAGCGCGATGACCGAAATCAGGATGGCCAGCCAATTTGGCAGGTCGAGAAGGTTGAGGACACCCCAGCCGCGCGCCTCTGCGGCGACCGCCAGCGCGACCGGTGCGAGGGGAATGAGGAGGCGCACCGCCACCGTGTTTAGGACGACGATGCCGATATTACTGTACCAACGCCGCCATCTGGCTTGGCTAAGCTGGCGGCGCGGCGCGGCAAATTCCCACGATACGACAATGATAAAAATGCCGAGAAAGAAGCTGAGCCTGATCGTAGGTTCGTTCGCGCTGATGAATTCAGACAATAGGGTATCCTATTCGCTCTCGTAGTGCCTAGATCTGGGGGGCAGGGCTGGGTCTGCCCCCGACGAGCTTCTTGTATGGCACGGGCTCCAGTTGCACTGCTTGCTGGAGGAGTCGATAGAACAGGAGGCCGCGAGCTTTGGATCGGCGGCGATTGAAGCGGAACGTGAACTCGTCCAGATAGTAATCAAGCTGGGAGGCGCTAATAGCCCCATGGTGAATACCCAGCCACCACCGATCAAGGAGGCCGGCTACCCGATGAACTTGGGGCATGACAATGTGGGCTGGGTCGCCGCTGGCGGAAATATTTTTCGGCTGGTGTTCGAAGCCGACTCCCGTGAGACCGTTGTAGGCTCGCCAGCCATCGGTTCGAATCGTTGCTCCCGGGCACACAGCCGTTTGGACGAAAGGAATGAGGCTCTCGGCGGATGCGTCCTCGACACGCGCCATGCGGATACGACCGGTGCCCCGACCCCGGATTTCGGCGGCAATCGCGACAATCGATTTCTTGTTTGTTTTCCGCCCCGTAACGCCAACCTCCCGGCCGCCCACATAGGTTTCGTCGACCTCGACCTCGCCATTCAGAAGCTCTCTGCCCGGTCGAACCATGGCCCGGCGCAGCTTATGGAGCCATGTCCAAGCCGTTTGATAACCGCCCAGGCCGAGTATTCGTTGAACCCCAAGCGCACTGACGCCGTGCTTCTGATTCGTCACATACCACATCGCCTGGAACCAAAGCCGCAACGGTTTCCGCGTACCCTCGAAGATCGTCCCCGCGGTCGGCGACGTCTGACGTTGGCATCCCGCACATCGCTGTTGGCCCCTGGCCGTCACCCACGCCTCGGTTCCCCCGCAGGCCGGACACCGAAACCCGGCAGGCCAACGGACACGCCGAAGAAAATCCGCACAGGCGGCCTCAGAAGCGAACCAGTCGTCAAATTCCATAAGCGTGCGAGGGTAATCGATCCCGCCAACGGGATGGGCAGTATTCTCGGCCATCACAACATCTTGCCACTACGAGAGCGAATAGGATACCCTATTTCAGACATTGTTCCGTCCTAAGGCGTAAATGACTCCGGCGTTCGCTTGCCTTTATGCCACGGTTACTCGGCTTGTGGCAGCGAAGACCCAAGGCTAAACTCGCGGCCAGGTAGGCGAACGACTTCATGGTAACACAACAAGACAATTCGGGCGGACCGCCAGTTGGGCGGACCGAAGACCGGCGGTTGTTGACGGGGTTTGGCCGGTTCGTGGCCGACCTTGACCTGCCAAATCAACTGTTCGCATGTTTGCTGCGGTCCCCCCATGCGCACGCGCGCATTCTCAGCATTGATGTGGCGGCGGCGCAAAACGCGCTTGGCGTCAAGGGTGTCTATACCGCAGCCGACCTTGCAGCCGCGGGCCTTAGCGACATGCCGCAGACGAAGATGTGGATGCCAGCCGGTCCAGCCGTTCCCTCAAGGCCGCTTCTGGCGACAGATACGGTGCGACATGTTGGCGAAGGGATAGTGTTCGTTGTTGCGGCCTCGCTTGGCGATGCCTTGAACGCGGCGCAACTTGTCGAGGTGGAGTACGACGCTCTGGCGCCGATAGTTGATATGCGCGCGGCCAGCGAATTTTGCTTCGATTGGGAAGAAGGCGATCGCGAAGCCACCGAGCAGGCGATTGCGGGTGCCGCCCATGTAACGTCGATCGAAACTGTCATTAACCGCATCGCCGTCAGCCCATTGGAGCCGCGCGCGGCGATTGGCGAGTACGGATCGAGCGCGGGCTACCGTCTGCACGTTCAAAGCCAGGGCGTGCACCACATTCGCAACGTGCTGGCCGACACGGTGCTCGACATTCCACGCGATCGGATTCAGGTATTTACCGGCGACGTCGGCGGCGCCTTTGGCATGAAGGTCTCTGCATTTCCCGAATATGCATTGGTGCTTTACGCGGCCCGCCAGTTGGGACAACCGGTGAAATGGGTGAGCGACCGCGCCGAAGCCTTTCTCAGCGACACCCATGGCCGTGACCAGATCATGAGTGTACAGCTTGCATTCGATGGCGACCGCCGCATCGTTGGGCTGCAGGCGTCGAAACTGTCGGCGATGGGGGCTTATGTTACCGGCGACGGACCGGAAATGGCGACCAACCAGTTTGCCAAAGTTTTCGGCCACACTTATCTCGTTCCGGCCATGCACGTCCGGGTCCGTGGCGTCGTCACCAACACCGTGCCGATTGCGGCTTACCGTGGTTACGGAAAGCCCGAAGCGATTTCGGTTGTCGAGCGATTGATCGACAGGGCGGCGCGCGAGATGGGTGTCGATCGGATCGAACTCCGCCGCCGCAATCTCATTCCGGAAGCGTCGATGCCCTACACAAACACGCTCGGCAAGACGTACGACTGTGGCGCATTTGAGCGGATCATGGACGCCGCGCTGCAGCGCGCCGGCTGGGATGGTTTCGCAAAGCGGAAGTCGGCCGCGGCGGCGCGTGGTATGGCGCGCGGTATCGGGGTTGGATTGAGTCTTCAGATGACGATGGGCATACCGAAAGAAATCAGTGAGGTTGCTCTGTCGCCCGATGGTGCGGTTGTCGTGCGAACGGGAATGCAGGCCTGCGGCCAAGGCCACGAGACAACCTATGCGCAATTGGTTTCGGACTATCTGGGCGTGCCATTTGGTGCGGTGCGCGTCGAGCAGGGAAATTCGGCACACCTTCCGGACGGTGTAGGCACGGGCGCGTCGACCGGACTGACGGTCGGCGGCACCACTATCTACCGCACGACCGAAAAGCTGGTCGAACAATGCCGAGTGCAGGCCGCCGATCACCTGGAGGCTGCGGTTGACGACATCGTCTTCAATAAGGGGCGCTTTGTCGTTGCCGGTACAGACCGTCATGTGGATCTGTTTGAGCTTGCGCGCGCAATCGAGGCCGATGGGAGTGGCGCTTGCGTTGCGCGCCTGCAATTGGACAGCAATCTCGAAACCACGCCCAACGGCGCCTATGTGGCGGAGATAGAAGTTGATCCCGAGACTGGCGCGACGACCCTGATCGCCTTCACGGCGGTCAATGATCTTGGCCAGGTCATAAATCCGGCACTCGCCGAGGGTCAAATCCACGGCGGCATCGCACAAGGTGTGGGGCAGGCCATGATCGAAGATGTGATTTACGATGCCGCGACCGGTCAATTGCTAACCGGTTCATTTATGGATTACTGCCTGCCGCGGGCTGACGATTTGCCCTCTCTCCTCTGCGCGACCGAAGGCATTCCAACGACCAATACTCCATTTGGCGCAAAGGGTGCCGGTGAAATTGGCGCAATCGGTGCTCCGGCCCCGATCCTGAACGCTATCGCCGACGCGCTGGGCAATGATGGTTTCGACATGCCGACAACGTCCGAGGCGATCTGGCGCGCACTCGCCGATGCCGGCGATCAGGCCTAGGAAACCGCCTGCTAGCTAGAGCTTGACCCCTCGCCGTCACGCTCCGATGCCGCAGGGTCGCGCCGGATGCGCTTGATCGAATAGATGGTGAGTATCAAGAAAGCGCCGAGCATTGGGAACAGCACAAAGTCCGTCCAGGCGAGCCAAGAGACGACGCCGAATACGCTAAAGACCGTAATCAAGAACGGCGTAAAGCAGCAGATACCGGTCAGCACAGTACCTGTTATGCCAACCCGAAGAAGATCGCGCGGCTTCATGACGGCATCGATCCATCACCGGCGACGAAGGCCTGGAACATCTGTTCAATTGGTTCGCGATTGAGGTCGCGCGTGATCATCACGATGCGCGAACGCCGATCATCGTCTGGCCAAGCCTCAAGCAGCGTCGGCGGATGAAACACGTGCTGAACGCCATGAATGACGACCGGCTGATCGGTCGCGTCGACGTTGAGCACTCCCTTTATCCGCAGCAGAGATTCGCCGTGAACGGCGATCAATGCCTCAATCCACATGACGAAGCCTTCCCATTTGAGCGGCTCATCGTAGGTCAGGCAAAAGGCGTGGATACGCTCATCATGGCGGTTTAAGTCGTGATGATGGCCATGGTCATGGCCGTCACCACGGTGATCGTCCTGGTGGTCTTCGGAGTAAGCTTCCTCACGCAACCACTTGGCAACGTCCGGTACTTTCTTCGCCGGATCGAAGAGGCCACAATTGAACAATGTAGAAGGCTCGATCTCGCCATGCTGGACCGGGAAGACCGGGGCAGCGGGGTTGAGCGATTGCAGACGTTCGGTCAGCGCGGCGACATCGTCTTCGCTAGCGATATCGCCCTTTGTCACGAGAAGTCGATCCGCAACGGCAGCCTGTTTAACCGATTCGAAATGAGTGTCCAGTTGTTTTGCGCCGTTGACGCCATCGACGGTGGAAATCACGCCGTCAAGCCGATAGCGAGACGCGAGCACCGGGTCGCTCATCAGTGTGTGTAGGATCGGTGCAGGGTCGGCAAGCCCCGTCGTTTCAATCACGACCCGATCGAACTCGGGGATTTCGCCTTTTACACGGCGCACGAAAAGGCTGCGCAGCGTGTCGATCAGATCGCCGCGAATGGTGCAGCACAGACATCCGCTGTTGAGCAATATCGTGTCCTCTCCGGACTTTTCCACGAGCATGTGGTCAAGACCAACTTCGCCGAATTCATTGATGACGACGGCAGTATTCGCCATGTCCGGATGGTGAAGCAGCCGAGATAACAGCGTCGTCTTACCGCTGCCGAGGAACCCCGTCAGAACCGTTACCGGAAGCCTGGCACTTGCGTCTGGAACTTGGACCTCAGCCATGTTGTATCTCTTCCTCTCGCGGCTGCGTGCTCTTGACGCAATCGGGGCAAAGACCACGGATTTCGATTGTCTGCTGTCGAGGCTCGAAACCTTGTTGGCGTGCTCCGTTACGAATTGCACGGACGATTTCGGGGTCGCTCATCTCGTGGGTTGAGCCGAATTCCCCGCATATCAGAAATTGACCACTGTGGCGAAGACGCGGATCGAAACAGCCAATGTATGCGCTAAGAGACTGGATCTTGTGGACAAAGCCGTGTGATTCCAAGAAATCGAGCGCCCGATAGACAGTAGGCGGCGCGGCGCGGCATCCGCTTTCATTGAGTGCGGCAAGTATTGCATCGGCGCCGACCGGCTCATGGCCACGCCAAATCAGCTCTAGCACGCGCCGCCGCGTCTCGGTTAGTCGCAATCCTTGCTCGGCGCACAGTTCTGCTGAAATCGCAATTGCATCGTCGATGCAGCGCTGGTGGTCGTGGCCGTCGCCGCAAAATGAAGAGCTATTGACCATTCGATATCATAGCATCGGTTGCGCCGTGGCTGACAACGGTGTCGTATGTGGGAGAAGGCATCACTTAATTCCCCTACGCCCGGTTCATGCCCGTCGACAAAAATCTTATCAAGATGACGGCCCGCGAGGCCGTCGAACATTTGAACGCTGGGGATCTCAGCCCGCTGGAACTGGTCGATGCTGCGCTCGAACGTCACGAGGCCGTCGACGGCATTGTTAACGCCATGCCGACGATATGTGCCGAGCGCGCCCGCGCCCATGCGCGCCGCATCGCCGATGCAGGGCCGCCGTCGCGCAATGGCACGGAGCCGAACGGTGTGTGGCTGGGCGGCTTGCCGATAGCCGTCAAAGATCTGCAGGACGTGGCTGGCGTACGCACCACCTATGGATCGCCAGTCTATCGCGAGCATATTCCTGTTCGCACCGATCTTGCCGTCGAACGGCTCGAGAGGCGTGGCGCAATTGTCCTCGGAAAGTCGAACACGCCTGAATTCGGGGCGGGTGCCAATACATTCAACGAGGTGTTCGGAAAGACCCGAAATCCATGGAATACGACGCTGACTTGCGGCGGCTCGTCGGGCGGTTCGGCGGTTGCATTGGCGACCGGCCAAAGCTGGCTGGCGACCGGCTCTGATCTTGGCGGCTCGCTTCGTATTCCTGCGAGTTTTTGTTCGGTCGTCGGCTTGCGGCCGAGTCCCGGCCGCGTCGCGTGTGGACCGGCTCCGCTGCCCTTCGATGTTCTGAGCGTCGAAGGGCCGATGGGACGCAACGTCGGCGATGTCGCGCTGATGCTCGATGCGATGAGCGGTTGGCACGCCGCCGATCCGATTTCGCTTCCGGCCCCTGACCGCTCCTTTTCCGCCCATCTCGAAAGTCCGATCGCACCGACCCGCGTGGCTTTCAGCCGTGATCTCGGGTTCTTGCCGGTCGATGGCGAAGTTGCGGATATCTGCGCTGCTGCCTGCCGCCAGTTCGAAGTGTTTGGTTCCAATGTCGATGAGGCCTGCCTTGATTTCTCAAAATAGGGTATCCTATTCGCTCTCGTAGTGGCAAGATGTTGTGATGGCCGAGAATACTGCCCATCCCGTTGGCGGGATCGATTACCCTCGCACGCTTATGGAATTTGACGACTGGTTCGCTTCTGAGGCCGCCTGTGCGGATTTTCTTCGGCGTGTCCGTTGGCCTGCCGGGTTTCGGTGTCCGGCCTGCGGGGGAACCGAGGCGTGGGTGACGGCCAGGGGCCAACAGCGATGTGCGGGATGCCAACGTCAGACGTCGCCGACCGCGGGGACGATCTTCGAGGGTACGCGGAAACCGTTGCGGCTTTGGTTCCAGGCGATGTGGTATGTGACGAATCAGAAGCACGGCGTCAGTGCGCTTGGGGTTCAACGAATACTCGGCCTGGGCGGTTATCAAACGGCTTGGACATGGCTCCATAAGCTGCGCCGGGCCATGGTTCGACCGGGCAGAGAGCTTCTGAATGGCGAGGTCGAGGTCGACGAAACCTATGTGGGCGGCCGGGAGGTTGGCGTTACGGGGCGGAAAACAAACAAGAAATCGATTGTCGCGATTGCCGCCGAAATCCGGGGTCGGGGCACCGGTCGTATCCGCATGGCGCGTGTCGAGGACGCATCCGCCGAGAGCCTCATTCCTTTCGTCCAAACGGCTGTGTGCCCGGGAGCAACGATTCGAACCGATGGCTGGCGAGCCTACAACGGTCTCACGGGAGTCGGCTTCGAACACCAGCCGAAAAATATTTCCGCCAGCGGCGACCCAGCCCACATTGTCATGCCCCAAGTTCATCGGGTAGCCGGCCTCCTTGATCGGTGGTGGCTGGGTATTCACCATGGGGCTATTAGCGCCTCCCAGCTTGATTACTATCTGGACGAGTTCACGTTCCGCTTCAATCGCCGCCGATCCAAAGCTCGCGGCCTCCTGTTCTATCGACTCCTCCAGCAAGCAGTGCAACTGGAGCCCGTGCCATACAAGAAGCTCGTCGGGGGCAGACCCAGCCCTGCCCCCCAGATCTAGGCACTACGAGAGCGAATAGGATACCCTATTTCTCAAATACACCCGAGATATTCCAGATCTTACGTGCGGCGCTGTTCGCGGCGCGCTTTGCGCCGCTGCTTGCCGAGCGTCGCGAGGATCTGAAGCCGGAGATCATCTGGAACATCGAGAAGGGGTTGGCGCTGACCGCCAATGAGATCGGTCAGGCTGAACGCGCACGTGCGGGGCTCTATGCGAGCGTGAACGAATTTTTCGCAGACTATGATTTGCTTGCTTGCCCTGCGGTTACAGTCCCGCCGTTCGATGTCGATGTTCGCTATATTACCGAGGTGGCCGGGCACACATTCGACAATTATGTCGACTGGCTGGGAATCACCTACGCGATTTCGCTGACGGCATGCCCGGCAATCTCGGTGCCCTGTGGCTTTACGGACAGTGGGTTGCCAGTGGGACTGCAACTGGTTGGCCGCCCTCGCGGCGAGGCCGAACTATTGATGTTTGCGTCGCTCTTCGAGGGCGAGGCTGCAATCGAGACGCTGGCGCCAATGCCGATTGATCCCAAATAGGCGCAGATCGCGGCAACGGCTATACACTCCACTATCGCCGCACTATATGGTCGCGCTTCCGGCAGGGTTGGCTGGCTTCAGGAATCGAGCATGCAGATCATCCGACACTATGACGAAGTGCCCGACGAATTCCGCGGTAGTGTCGTTGTGCTCGGCAATTTCGACGGTGTGCACCGTGGCCACCAGGCGGTCATCGGACAGGCGTCTCATGCCGCGCAAGCGGCCGGCGTCGCTTTGGTCCTAATTACGTTCGAACCCCATCCCCGGCGGTTTTTCCGGCCGCAGGATCCACCGTTCAACCTCACGCCGTTTCGAAGCAAGGCGCATTACCTGGCACCGCTGGGCGTCGATTTACTGGTTTTGCTGAATTTCGATGAACAGCTATCCCAGAAGCCGGCGGAATTGTTTACGCAGGAAGTTCTGGCTGACGCAATTGCCGCCTCTCAAGTGGTCGTTGGATACGATTTCGTGTTCGGCCATGGCCGGAAGGGCAATGTCGCGCTGTTGAAGAAGCTATCCACCAAGCACGGATTCGAACTCCTGGTGATCGAGCCCGTCGCTTCCGCCGATGGTGGAGTCTATTCGTCGACGCGGGTGCGCGACTATCTCGCTGCTGGCAAACCCGGTCATGCGGCCGCCTTGCTCGGTCGACCATTTGAAATTGAAGGCCGCGTGATACGCGGCGACAAACGCGGTGAGAAGATTGGCTTCCCGACTGCGAATATTGGACTCGGCGACTATATGCACCCTGCCTTCGGCGTTTATGCTGTGCGTGCTGGCGAGGCCCAGGGGGAGGAACTTGTTTGGCGCAGCGGTGTCGCAAACCTTGGTGTGCGGCCGACGGTCGAGGGCACGACTCCATTTCTCGAGGTTCACCTCTTTGATTTTTCGGGCGATCTATATGGCAATCAACTCCGCGTAGGACTGATCGAATATATCAGGCCTGAGCACAAATTTGAGAGCCTTGATGACTTGAGCTCGCAGATCGCCGAGGACTGCGAGACCGCGCGTAGGCTCCTGCGAACCCGAGAAGCGGGCGCCTCTTGACCGCTTCTGACCCCACGCCATACGATGCGCGCCATGTTGGTACACCCAGACGCACACGCATCGAGTTCGATACGAATTACGGACCCGGTCCTGTAGTCGCAGGCGCCGGGATACTGTTTTTCAACTGTGTGCTGTCGAGAGTGGGTGAGGCATGACCCCATTAAATCCTGAGGGTGCGTATTTGGCGCAGAGTTCACTGCGATGAGTGCGGACTACCGCGATACGGTTACCTTGCCGAAGACCGCATTCGCGATGAAAGCTGGTCTGCCGACGCTCGAGCCAAAACTGCTCAAGCAGTGGAAGGATATGGGTCTTTACGAGCGCCAGCGCGAAGCGGCAGCCGGCTTGCCCAAGTTCATCCTCCACGATGGCCCGCCTTACGCCAATGGCCATCTGCATATCGGTACAGCGCTTAACAAGATTCTCAAGGACATCACCAACCGGTCGCAGCAAATGTTGGGTCGCGATGCCAACTACGTACCCGGCTGGGACTGCCACGGCCTACCGATCGAGTGGAAGATCGAGGAGGAGTATCGCGCAAAGGGCCGAGACAAGGATGCGGTGCCAATCATCGAATTCCGGCAGGAATGCCGCGAATTTGCCGAACATTGGGTAGGCGTCCAGCGGGCGGAGTTTGAGCGACTGGGCGTCCTCGGCGATTGGGATCATCCCTATACGACGATGGCTTACGCCGCCGAGGCGCAGATTGCCGCCGAGATCGGCAAATTCCTGATGAATGGAAGCCTCTATCGCGGCTCCAAGCCGGTCCTATGGTCGGTCGTCGAGAAGACCGCGCTGGCCGAGGCGGAAGTCGAGTATTTCGATCACACCTCAACGACCATCTGGGTGCGCTTTCCGGTCATAAACGCGGCGCGGCCCGCCCTTGAAGGGGCGTCTGCAGTGGTTTGGACGACGACACCGTGGACCATGCCCGGCAATCGCGGCATCGCCTACGGTGCGGATATGCAATATTTGATCATCAAGGTTTCGTCGGTGGCTGAAGGATCCTTGCTGCGTGTCGGGGAAACGTTGGTCGTTGCGGAAGCGCGGCTCGAGGCGTTGAAAGAGGAAACCGGTCTCGAACAGGCCAAGATCGTCGAGTCTGTTATCGGCGACGATTTGCTTGGCACTGTCTGCGCTCACCCGTTGCGTGGAGATGCAACCGGCGGCTACGAATTCGACGTGCCGGTCATGGAGGCAGATTTCGTCACCTTGGACCAGGGCAGCGGCCTTGTTCACGTTGCCCCGGGACATGGCGCAGATGATTTTGTGTTGGGCCAAGTGCATGGACTCGAAGTGCCGCAAACGGTGGCCGAAGACGGCCGGTACTACGATCATGTGCCGCTCTTCGCCGGCATGTCCGTTTATCGCGACGACGGTAAATCTGGAGAGGCGAATTTAAAAGTTGTCGAGGCGCTTGAGCGGATCGGTACCCTCCTTGCGAGTGGAAGGCTGACCCACAGCTACCCCCATTCCTGGCGATCGAAGGCACCGCTCATATTCCGCAACACCGACCAGTGGTTCATTTCCATGGAGGACACGGGATTACGCTCTACGGCACTTGAGGCGATCAAGCAGACCGCCTTTTTTCCGCCGTCGGGTCAGGTCCGGTTGGCCTCGATGATCGCAAACCGCCCCGACTGGTGTATCTCTCGACAACGCGCCTGGGGCGTCCCAATCGCTGTGTTTTCCGACAAAGAGTCGGGCGAGCCGCTGCGTGACCAAAATGTCGTCGACCGTGTCGTCGCTGCGTTCCGCGATGAAGGTGCGGATGCCTGGTTTACCAGTGATCCTTCGCGGTTTCTCGGAGAGGACCACGACGCTGATCGATATGAACAGGTCACCGACGTCGTCGATGTTTGGTTCGACTCAGGCTCGACTCACAGTTTCGTTTTGGAGAACCGCGAAGACCTTGCGTGGCCGGCTTCGCTCTACTTAGAGGGATCCGATCAACATCGCGGCTGGTTTCAGTCTTCAATCCTCGAGTCATGCGGCACGCGCGGTTCGGCACCATATGAAGGCGTTCTGACGCATGGCTTCGTGATGGCCGAGGACGGCCGAAAAATGTCGAAGTCGCTCGGCAATATCGTCTCGCCGCTGGAGATCGTCGAACAACACGGTGCGGAAACCCTGCGACTCTGGGTCGTCGCGTCGGACTATGCGGAGGACGTCAGGATTGGTCCCGAGATCGTTCAGAAGCAGATCGATACCTATCGACGCCTCCGCAATACGCTGCGCTATTTGCTCGGCAACCTTGGCGATCACAGCGCTGCGGTGAACGTTCCAGTGACGGACATGCCAGAGCTTGAGCGCTGGGTACTGCACCGGCTCTGGCAACTCGACCGATATGTTCGGCGGTGTTGTGAAAGCTACGACTTCCACGACCTGTTTCGCGCGCTTTACAACTTCTGCGCCGTTGATCTGTCCGCCTTCTACTTTGATGTCCGAAAAGACTGCTTGTATTGCGACCGGCATGACGATCCGCTGCGCCGGTCAACCCTGACCGTACTCGGGCATTTGTTCGACTGCCTCACGGCGTGGCTCGCGCCGATACTCTGCTTCACCGCGGAGGAGGCCTGGCGTACGCGCAATCCCGAGTCCAGCGTGCATCTGCGCAGGTTCCCCGATGTCCCGGACGATTGGCAGAACGACGCGCTCGCGAAGAGGTGGGAATCGGTGCGGCAGGTGCGGCGTGTCATCACCGGGGCTCTGGAGATCGAGCGTGGCGAAAAGCGTCTTGGATCGAGCCTGCAGGCCGCGCCAGAGGTGTATTTAGGCGCTGAGTACACGGCCCAGGTCGATGGTGTCGATTTGGCAACTGTGGGCGTTACCTCGGCGGTCAAAGTGATCAAAGGTTCTGCACCGGACAACGCGTTCATTCTCGACGACGTATCCGGCGTCGGTGTCGTCGTACAGACCGCTGCTGGTGACAAATGTGAACGGTGCTGGCGCTTTCTGCCCGATGTTGGCGCTGAACCGGACCTGCCGGATCTCTGCGGTCGGTGCGTCACAGCGGTTCGTGAATTGCGGCCGGCGGCCGAATAGCAGTTACGAGAAATCAGCGCTGAAAGACAAACTCATCGTCGTTAGCGAAGGATCGTAGACGTCATGTTGCGATTGGGGCTTGGCATCGCCGGCAGCATCGTCTTCATCGATCAGGCAGCCAAATGGCTGATCCTTGCGCAGTTGATGGCGCGACCAAAGCCGATTGAAGTCCTCCCCGTATTCAACATCGTGCTGGTGTGGAACCGCGGCGTGAGCTTCGGACTATTCGATTCCAATTCAACTTGGGTGCCGGTCGCACTTTCGGTGTTTGCGCTCGCGGTCACGCTGTTTCTGATCGTTTGGCTGCGCCGCGTTGAACAAAGATTTCTTGCTATCGGCATCGGTCTGGTGATCGGCGGTGCGCTTGGCAATGTAGTCGATCGTCTGCGTCACGGCGCCGTCGCCGACTTCCTGGATTTTCATATTGGCACCTATCACTGGCCCGCGTTCAATGTCGCGGATTCAGCCATCACCGTCGGCGTCCTGTTAATCCTCCTAGACGGCTTGTTTGCAAGGCGTCGGGTGGGGAGTTAAAATCAGCACATCTAGCGGGAGATTTGGCGATTCGATCCACGTTGAAATGCGCCGCCGTCATGCTCAGCGCTTCCCTTGTATTGGTGGGGTGCGGGGGCCGGTCTGGCAATATTCTCGGTTTGGGCAAGACCGCGCCTGACGAATTTTTCGTCGTCAGTCGGGCTCCACTTAGCCTGCCGCCCAACTACGCGCTGAGGCCGCCGAGTGCGGCCGCTGCGCGTGCACAGGAAGCCGCGCCGCGAAAGCAGGCTGAGCAGGTCCTTTTCGCGAATTCGAGCGCGGCGAAGGCAACGACCGTCAGCACAACCGCCGGCCTCTCTGCCGGCGAAGTCGCCCTCTTGACGCAGTCGAATGCGCTCGCTGCTGACCGCAATATCCGAGAAATCGTCAATCGGGAAAGTGCCGTGCTGGCACAAGAAGACGGCGCTTTCGTCGAAAAGCTCATTTTCTGGCGTTCGAAGCCGAAGCCCGGCGTAATTCTCGATCCGACGCTCGAAGCCAAACGACTACAAGAGAACGCTGCTCTTGGTAAGGCAGTGACCGAGGGCGAGACACCGTTGATCAAGCGCAAGAAGACCGGACTTTTCTGATGTCTGCGGTCAGGAATCCCTACACGTTGCCGTGAGTATGGACGCGCCCTGTTGCAGACGGTGTGAGGCGGTGCCATCTCTAGCGATAACAGCACCGGTCAGCGTTGGCACATGCCGCCATAACGGGAAGGAACTCCAAGAATCATTATGATGTTTGCTACGCTACGCCATGCATTTGTTGGCGCTGGGCTGGGCGTCGTATTTGCGCTGCTTGCGGAGCTGCCGTCGGCAACGGCCGCAGTCTTTGATGCCAAATCGTTCTCGCTGGCGAATGGTTTGCAGGTCGTCGTGGTTTCCAATCACCGAGTGCCCATCGTCACCCACATGATCTATTACCGTGTCGGTGCGATTGACGAGCCTGCCGGACAATCTGGCATCGCTCATTTTCTTGAACATTTGATGTTCAAGGGAACCGATACTTTGGCGCCAGGCGAGTTCTCCGCCATTGTTGCGCGCAACGGCGGCCGCGAAAACGCATTCACAACGCGTGATGCGACTTCGTACTTTCAATCGATTGCGCGGGACCGCCTCGAGGTCGTAATGAGGATTGAGGCGGATCGTATGACCAACCTCGTGTTGACCGATGAAATCATCGAACCAGAGCGTCAAGTCGTACTCGAGGAGCGCCGCAGCCGAGTCGATAACGAGCCGAGTTCTCAGTTACACGAAGAGGCACAAGCGGCGCTCTACCTGAACCATCCTTACCGCAAGCCTATCATCGGTTGGGAACATGAGATTCGGGGGCTCACACGAGAGCAGATCGTCGACTTCTACCGGGCTTGGTATGCGCCCAATAATGCCGTCTTGGTGTTGTCTGGCGACATCACTTTGGACGACGCGCGAATTCTTGCGGCGAAGTATTACGGCGTCATTCAATCGCGTCCGTTGCCAGAGCGCATGGCTTGGCGGGAGCCGCCGCAGCGAACCGACCGTCACGTCGAGCTTAAGCATCCGCAAGTGCGCCAGCCGTCGTGGTCACGGCGATATCTAACGTCGAGCTATGGGTACGGGAACGCTGAGAATGTGTATGCGCTACAGGTTCTGGAGGAGATATTGAGCGGCGGCTCGACGAGCCGTCTGTACAAATCTCTTGTCGTTGAGCAAAAAATTGCAGTGTCGGCCGGCGCATGGTACCGCGCCAGCTCACGCGGTCCGACAACCTTCGGATTTTCTGCTACGCCGCGATCGGTCGAAGAAATTCCGGCCATGGAGTTGGCACTGGATACCGAGATTTCGAATCTTGTGAAGGAAGGCGTTACCGATCAAGAGGTCGCGCTTGCGGTTGCCCGGCTGCAGGCGGATGCAATTTTTGCACGCGACTCGAATCGCGCACCTGCGCGAACGCTCGGCGGCGCCCTTGTCATTGGACGCAGCGTGGAGGATGTCGAGTCGTGGCCCGAGCGCATCGGCGAAGTTACTGCGGACGATGTGAAGCGCGCGGCGCGTGCGGTATTCATGAATCGACCCTCGGTAACGACACTTTTGCTGCCCGGGATAGAAACTTGAGGATTAATGCCGTGATGCTGCCTTCCGACGACGTGCTATCGCGCCTGCTTCGAGTTACGGCAGTTGCTTTCGCTCTGCTGATGATTGTGAACGTGCCGGCGCGTGCGGTTAGTGTTCAGAACGTCACCAGCCCGGGCGGCATTGTCGCATGGCTGGTGGAAGATCATTCGATTCCGCTGACCTCCATCGAATTCTCATTCCGCGGTGGCGCAGCACTCGATCCCCAAGGCAAAGGGGGCCTCGCAAATTTGGTGGCGAGCGTTCTCGACGAGGGTGCAGGCGATCTCGACAGCCAGGCATTTCAGGGCCAGCTTTACGAACTGTCAGTTTCGCTCAGCTTCTCGGCCGGACTCGATACCTTTCGCGGCAGCCTGAAAACACTCAACCGCCACCGCGAAAAGGCGATCGATCTGCTCCGCCTCGCGGTTACCGAACCACGGTTCGACGCAGAGCCCGTGGAACGAATGCGACGCCAGATCACAACCTCGATCGCACGCCAGGCGAACGATCCGGATCGGATCGCACGGCGCACGCTTTGGCGCGCGGTGTTCGCCGATCATCCCTACGGACGGCCTTTGAAAGGAACGGAGAGATCGGTTTCGGCGATCACCGTCGACGACATTCGCTCCTTTGTCGCGCGGCGCATGGCAAAAAACACGCTTATTGTCGGAGTCGTCGGTGACATCACGGCCAGCGAATTGGCGCCGCTATTGGATATTGCATTTGGCAACCTCCCGGATACAGCAACCCCACCGGTACTGGAGAAGGCGCTGTTGGCCGAACAGGGGCAGACTTTCGTGGTCGAAAAGGATGTGCCGCAATCCGTCATTACCTTTAGCCAGCCCGGATTGGCGCGCGACGACCCTGAATATTACACCGCCTATGTCATGAATTATATCCTTGGTGGCGGCGGGTTTTCCTCGCGACTCTACGAGGAGGTTCGCGAGAAACGGGGTCTTGCATATTCCGTGTACAGCTATCTGAACCCGCTCGACGCAGGTGCCTTGATCGCCGGGGGTGTTTCGACGGTCAACGCGCGCGCCGGCGAGTCGCTGGTGGTCGTCCTGGCAGAATGGGCGCGCATGCGTGACAAGGGGGTAAGCCAGCAGGAGCTTGATGACGCAAGGCGCTATCTCACAGGCTCGTGGCCGCTTGGGTTCGACAATACGGGACAAATGGCCCGCATGCTGGTCGGCATGCAATACAACGATCTTGGCATCGACTACCTCGACCGCCGCAACGACTACATATCGGCTGTCGGACGAGATGATGTAAAACGCGTGGCGCGGTGGCTCCTCGACACTGCAAAGCTCACTATTGTCGTGGTCGGAAATCCCGAAGGTATCGAAGCGACGGCGGAGGCGCCGGCCATCGAAGGTTGACGTCAACTTGGTAATTCTTCAGGTGTGCGGTTGCGCCCAGCGGGGCGCTGGGTCAAAATTGCTCCGCGCCAATGATCTATCACCAATCGATCGAGTCCTGCTTCCCAG
This sequence comes from Alphaproteobacteria bacterium, assembly GCA_963664465.2. GTDB lineage: Bacteria > Pseudomonadota > Alphaproteobacteria > UBA8366 > CAVOAK01 > CAVOAK01. Next base: position 332,693 of record CAXXSU010000004.1, read on the forward strand.
CCGCCGGTGGCGTAGCTCTGAGAGAGTCGTATGACGGTCTGCTAAGCGCGGCGAAAGAGCAGCTCAAGAAGCTTGCCGACGAGAATGCCAAAAATGGCATTGCCTTCCTTGATCTAGCTTCGCGACGCGAAGGCTTAGAAGCCGCAAAGGACATTGCGCAGCGGCACCAGGAGCAGTTCGAAGACGTCGTTGTGTTTGCTACCGGTGGATCGAGCCTTGGCGGTCGCGCGCTTTGTGCATTCGCAAGCGGCAAGAAACCGCAGCTTCATTTCATCGATAGTATCGATCCACACACGATCGCCAGGCTGTTTGACCAGCTCGAACTTGCGAAAACCGGGTTTATCGCGATTTCCAAATCCGGTGAGACGGCGGAGACGTTGGCGCAGGTATTGGTGGCGCTGGGCTGGTTACGGACGGCATTGGGCGAGAAAAGTTTTTCCGAGCGCATGACGATAATCACGGAACCGGGCGACAGTCCATTGCGCGGTCTGGCCGCCCATTTTCATATTCCAACGCTGGATCACAACCCATCGCTCGGCGGACGCTACTCCGTCCTTTCTATCGTCGGCCTGCTGCCGGCGATGATCGCTGGCGTAGATTCGGCGGCGGTTCTTGCTGGTGCCGGCGCGTCGCTCGATGCCGCGTTTGGCCCAGGACCTGTAGAGGACAACGCTCCGGCGGCAGGTGCGGCGATTTCCATGGCGCTTGCGCGCGAGCTTGGCATCAAGAACACCGTTGTCATGCCTTATGTCGATCGGCTGGAGGGTTTTGCATGCTGGTATCGGCAACTCTGGGCCGAAAGCTTGGGAAAGAACGGCGAGGGTACGACGCCGATTACCGCCCTCGGACCAGTCGATCAGCATAGCCAGTTACAACTCTATCTTGACGGCCCCGCCGATAAACTTGTCACAATCTTCATTGGAGCGATGGCTGGCGACGGTGCGCGTCTTGATCCATCGGTTTCCGGCGACCACAGGATATCTTATCTCGCTGATCATTGCCTCGGGGATCTCGTGGAAGTCAGCGCCAAAGCGACGACTGAAACCCTCGCGCGCCACGGCCGGCCGGTGCGCACGATCCGCCTCGAGAAGACGGACGAGACGGCGCTGGGCGCGCTGATGATGCATTTCATGATAGAAACCGTCATTGCAGCTCGGCTCATAGGCGTCAATCCATTCGACCAGCCGGCGGTCGAAGAGGGCAAGGCGTTGATCCGCCAAATAATGTTGGAGTCTCAAGGAGAGGAGTCATGACAATCCGCCGTCTGCCGGAGACGCTCGTAAACCGCATTGCGGCGGGCGAAGTGATTGAGCGGCCCGCAGCAGCGGTGAAGGAACTTGTCGAAAACAGCTTGGACGCCGGCGCAAAGCGTGTCGACGTCGCGTTGCGCGATGGCGGCAAGTCATTGATGCAGGTGACAGACGACGGCGTCGGTATGGGCCGGGAAGAGTTGGCGCTGGCGATCGAGCGCCACGCGACCTCCAAGCTGCCCGGTGACGATCTCATGGCTATTTCCACGCTCGGGTTTCGCGGCGAGGCGCTGCCGTCAATCGGCGCGGTGAGCCGGATGACGATAGCCAGCAGGGCAACGGATTCGGATTCGGCGTGGCAACTATCCGTCGTCGGCGGAGAATCCGGCGAGCCGACTCCCGTGGCGCTACCCAGCGGAACGCGCGTTGAAGTGCGCGATTTGTTTTTTGCGACGCCGGCGCGGCTCAAGTTTCTCCGGGCTGAGCGCAGCGAAACGTCACAGGTCATTGAGGCAGTAACCCGCCTTGCCATGGCTTCGCCCGACGTTGCATTTTCGGTCAACGACGGGCGGCGCGATCGTTTGGTCCTGGCGGCCGTTGCGGCGGACTTGATCGATTCGCAGTTGTCCCGCTTGGGGCAGATCATGGGCCGCGAGTTCTCCGAGAATGCCGTTGAAATCGGGGCCGATCGGGAAGGACTGCGGCTTACCGGGTTTGCCGGCCTGCCGACCTTAAATCGTGCCAATGCGGCTAAGCAGTATCTCTTCGTTAATGGCCGACCAGTCCGCGATAAGCTGCTGCTCGGCGCCGTTCGCGGCGCTTATGCGGATTTCCTGGCGCGAAACCGTCATCCGGTCGTCGCCCTGTTCCTTGATGTCGATCCATCTTGGGTCGACATCAATGTGCATCCGACGAAGGCTGAAGTGCGGTTTCGGGACGCGGGCCTTGTACGCGGACTGATCGTCGGGGCGCTGCGGCACGCACTGGCGGAGGCGGGACATCGGGCATCGACCACCGTCGCCGCCGCAGCCCTGGGGGCGATGCAGCCGGAGATGGCGACGCATGCTGGCATGGTCCAGGCCACTCCCTATTCGCGTGCACCTGGAGGCGCCACACGCGGTCTTGCCGATCGCGCGCAGGCCTTCCAGGCTCCATTGGGCGAGGCAGGCGGCGACATCCTTGCGCCGTCGGCACGCGCAGAGCCGGGAGTCGACGCCAACGTGGATCTTGATCGGGAAGACCCCAGCAAATATCCGCTCGGCGCGGCGCGCGCGCAGCTTCACGAAACCTATGTCGTTGCCCAAACCGATGATGGCATTGTCGTGGTCGATCAGCATGCGGCCCACGAACGCCTGGTCTATGAGCGCATGAAGAAGGCCTTGGGCGAAAGTGGTGTAGCGAGACAGGGGCTGTTGCTGCCGGAGGTCGTCGAACTTGAAGAGGAGTCAGCGCAACGACTGGAGCGCCGAAAGGACGAGTTGGGCGAGCTTGGACTCGTTTTGGAGGCCTTCGGATCCGGCGCAGTCGTTGTACGCGAAGTTCCGGCGCTGCTCGGCGAAACCGACGTGCAGTCTCTTGTCCGCGACATGGCGGACGAACTTGCGGAGCTTGGAGACACGTTCACCTTGTTGGAGAAGCTTCAGGAAGTGTGTTCGACGATGGCGTGTCACGGCTCGGTCCGCGCTGGACGTCGTCTCAATGTCGATGAAATGAACGCCTTGCTTCGCCAAATGGAAGCAACACCACACTCAGGCCAATGCAACCATGGCCGACCGACTTACGTGGAACTCAAACTTGCCGACATAGAGCGCTTGTTCGGCAGACGTTAAGCGATGATGCTTTCACCGCAGCCGATCAGTCTGTCGGCGCTTGCCAGCGTAGGATGACGATCCGCGCAGCGCCGTAGGTGCGGTCATCCAGAAACTCGAACCCCGGCGGTCGTGCGAGTTTGCCCGAACTCTCAAGCTCGACGATGCAGAGGGCACCGTGCTCGAACCAGCCCTTTGCGGCCAGCGCCGTCAGAGCTGGTGTTGCCAGTTCCATTCCGTAGGGCGGGTCAAGAAACGCGAGAGTGCAGGCCGCACGAGCCAGGGGCGGGTTGGTCGCGTCGGCACGGACGATATCTGCATGCCCGCCCTCGCCGCAATCCGCCACATTCTTTGCCAACAGCTCCAGCGCCGTCGCCTCGTTTTCGATAAATATGGCGCGTGCGGCGCCACGGCTCAGAGCCTCGAGGCCGATCGCGCCGGTGCCGGCAAATGCATCCAAGACAAGGGTGCCGTCGATATTGAAGCCATGCTTGCCATGCTTGCCATGCTGAAGGATGTTGAATAGCGCCTGACGCAGTCGATCCGAACTTGGCCGCACGGCCTTTCCGTGAGGCGCCGTGAGTTTCCGCCCTCGATTGCTACCTGCGATGATTCGCATGGTTCGCCTTGGCAGTATTTTCCTCGCTGCCGAGCTGTTGCCGGATGACACGCTTGGGCACTTCCGCGACTGCGCCACGGACTAGATTCCCAAGTTGAAACGGACCAAAGCTCACACGGATCAGCCGCGTAACAGGCCAGCCGAAATGCTCGCAGAGCTTGCGAACTTCCCGGTTGCGACCCTCTCGAATGGCAATTGATAACCAAGCGTTGCTGCGCGCCTGGCTTTCCAGTTCGGCTTTGACAGGTCCGTAACGGACGCCATCAATTGTAATGCCGTCGTCGAGCGTCGCCAGTTTTGCCGGATCGATCCGGCCGCGGGCGCGCACGCGGTAGCGTCTCACCCAACCAGTCTTCGGCAATTCAAGTCGGCGTGCCAGCGCCCCGTCGTTGGTGAGCAGCAACAGCCCTTCGGAGGTGAGGTCGAGACGCCCAACGCTGATAACGCGTGGCAGATCACCTGGCAGGTTCTCGAAGACGGTCGCGCGACCTCGTTCATCCCGTGTCGTTGTGACGAGTCCCGGAGGTTTGTGATAGCGCCACAAACGAGTGGGTGTCGGCTCGGCGAGGGGCGTGCCGTCAACGGTGACCTTGTCGGTTTCCATGACATTAACCGCCGGCGAGTCGAGGATCTGGCCGTTCAGCGTGACACGGCCGTCTGCTATCAGGCGTTCGGCTTCGCGTCGCGAGCATAGACCGGCGCGCGCAATCACCTTGGCGATGCGATCTCCCGAATGTAGCGATGCTTGCTTCCGGCCGGTCATGGCCGCAACTGTACGATTGCCGTTCACAGCCGGCAACGGCAGTGGACAGAGATCGAATTGTTGGGACCGGTTGTTATTGAGCCAACGCCAGCGGCGGCTTGACGCCTCCGGCATGCAAAGCCAAGCTGGCGACATGAGGGACGGAGTTATCGATAATGCTGGCGGGTTCATGTCGGCTGCGCTTGAAGCGGCGGAAGTGGCCGCCGCACGTGGTGAGGTGCCGGTTGGCGCGGTTGTCGTAGACGGCGCCAATGGCGAGGTATTGGCGTGCGCGTCGAACCGAGTCGAGGAACTCGGCGATCCGTTGGCGCACGCAGAGATGCAGGCTCTGCAAGAGGCAATCCGGGTGAAACAGATGCCTCGGCTCGTCGATTGCGACTTATACGTTACGCTCGAGCCCTGTGCGATGTGCGCGGCCGCGGCTTCGCTCGCGCGTATTCGCCGGCTCTACTTTGGCGCATCCGATCCCAAAGGTGGAGGTGTCGAGCATGGGGCACGTATCTTTTCGCAATCGACCTGCCACCACGCGCCGGACGTCTATGGCGGCATCGATTCGCAACGCTCGGAGGAACTGTTGCGTCGTTTTTTCGCGGGCTTGCGGCAGACTCACGCAAGCTGAGGACCGCTGGCTCTAGCCTGAGTGTTGCTTTCCGACAGTATGGACACCAGTTGCCTGGGGCCCCTTATCTCCCATTGAGTGTGCAAACCGAACTTCCGTGCCGACGTCGAGTTCGCCAAATCCACCCCCCGAAACGCTGTTGCGGTGAAAGTAAATCTCTTCATTGTCTGAAGCGGTGATGAAACCGTAGCCATCATCGGGGAAGCGTTGCGTTACCCGGCCGTGGGGCGGCGCCACATGCGACTTAATCTTGCCTTCCATCTTGCGCATCTTGTCTTGCAATAGTCGCCGGGCGGCGTTGAACGCATCGCGAATGCAAACGTATGGGTCTTCGTGTGCCTGATGTTTTGAAGGGCTTCGCCGTACGGCAATCTCGCTGTGTCCAGGTATCACGATGTGAATGCGGGTTTCATACAACCCACCTTTCCTGTGGTGGTGCCGCGGAGCCTGAAAGGCGACGCGGCAGGCGGTTATTCGGTCATGAAATTGCTCAAGTTTTTCGGCTTCGCGTTCGATTCTCGTCCGAACAGCTTCCGACGGCTCAATCCCTTCGAAGACGATCTCATTCGGTACTGGCATGCCACCTCCTGGGTTGAAGGCCTGATCTGGCCCAATGCCTGACAGCCCGCTCATCCGTTCGCCGGACGCGAGCGATTGAGCCGACTCTTATGGACCTGCGACAGCCGTCACATTGAGCTATGTCAATTGGCCTTGTCGCCTGCGGCGCGCCAGCCGATATCGCGGCGGCAGAAACCCTCGGGCCAATCGATCAAATCAACCGCCTTATAGGCCAGCGACTGTGCGGCGCCCACCGTTGCGCCGCGCGCGGTCACATTGAGGACGCGACCTCCATTGGCGAGCAGTAGCCCGTCCTCGTCGCGTTTCGTGCCGGCATGGAAGATTACGATATCTCCTTCGTCTCCAGCTGCCACCGCATCCTCCAGTTCGCGGATTTCGGAGCCTGTTTCGTAGGCTCCCGGGTAGCCCTTGGTCGCCATGACAACGGTAAGCACCGCGTCGTCATGCCAGCGCAAATGAATGCTGTCCAAGAGGCCGTCGTGGGTTGCGACCAGCGCCGGCAGCAGGTCTGACATCAGGCGCATACAGAGAACCTGACATTCGGGATCGCCGAAACGCACGTTGTACTCGAGCAGTTTCGGGCCGTCGCCAGTCAAGATCAGCCCCGCGTAGAGGACGCCCTTGTATGGCGTGCCGGCTTCCGCCATGGCGACGATGGTCGGCCGGATGATGCGCGCCATTACGTCTTCGGCCAGCGTTTCCGACATCGCTGGCGCCGGCGAGTAAGCGCCCATGCCACCGGTATTGGGGCCACGGCCGCCATCAAATACAGCCTTGTGATCTTGGGCGGAAGCCAGTGGGAGCACGGTCTTGCCGTCAGAAAGTGCAAAGAAGCTCACTTCCTCGCCGTCGAGGAACTCTTCGATCACAAGTTCGCTGCCCGCGCCACCGAATAGTCCGTCGACAATGGCAGCATCGACCGCGGCGATGGCTTCGTCGACCGTGTGGGCGACCGTTACGCCTTTTCCCGCAGTAAGGCCGTCCGCCTTGACGACGATAGGTGCGCCTTGGTCCTTGACGAATGCTCGTGCAGCGTCGGCATCGTTGAACCGACCGTAGGAGGCGGTCGGGATGTCATGGGCCGCGCAAAGATCCTTCATGAATCCTTTCGAGGCCTCAAGCTCTGCCGCCGCCCGGGAAGGCCCGAAGGCTTTTATGCCGGCAGCGTCGAGGAGGTCGACAAGTCCAGCCGCCAGTGCGACTTCTGGTCCAACGACAACGAAATCGATCGACTCCTCCTTGGCGAACCGTACCAGACCTTCAATATCGTCCGCCTTGATCGGCGCGCAGCGCGCCACCTCGGCGATCCCTGCGTTGCCCGGCGCGCAAATGACAGTATCGGCAAGTGGTGAGGCGGCAATCGACCAGCATAGTGCATGCTCACGTCCGCCAGATCCGACGACAAGGATTCTCACACCGGTCTCCTTTCCGGCACACTTTGACACAGACTGAGTCTGCCGCCGGCGGCGTCCCGGAAGTTTTGCATTGTCAGGTGCGCCTACATATCATAGTGGGGCATGGGAACCGAGGATTCACATGGCCGAATCATCAACTGATCTAGCCCATAATCTGCCGGAATATACGGTGTCAGAGATCAGCCAGGCGCTGAAGCGCACGGTTGAACAGGCCTACGCGCGCGTCCGCATTCGAGGTGAGATTTCAGGTTTCAAGCGCGCCGGTTCAGGCCACCGGTATATGTCGCTGAAGGATGAGAGTGCGGTTCTTGACGCCGTATGCTGGCGCGGAACGACGCTTGGCGTGGAACCCGAAGACGGGCTGGAAGTCATCGTATCCGGCCGGTTGACGACATATCCCGGCCGTTCCAAGTACCAGATCGTTATCGAGGCGATGGAGGTGGCAGGCGAGGGCGCGTTGCTCAAACTGCTGGAGGAGCGCCGTCGCAGGCTCTCTGAGGAAGGTCTATTCGACGAGGATCGTAAGCGGGAGCTACCCTACCTGCCCGATGTTATTGGCGTCGTCACCTCGCCAACAGGTGCTGTGATCCGTGACATTCTGCACCGTCTTCGTGATCGCTTCCCGCGCCATGTTCTGTTGTGGCCCGTGTTGGTGCAGGGCGAAGGTGCGGCAGAGCAGGTCGCCGCGGCAATCGAGGGTTTCAATGGCCTCAAAGACGGACCGGTTTCTCGACCCGATTTGCTGATAGTCGCACGCGGCGGCGGCAGTCTTGAGGATTTGTGGGCTTTCAATGAGGAGGTTGTGGTGCGTGCTGTGGCTGCATCGCAAATCCCGATTATCTCCGCTGTCGGTCATGAAACCGACGTGACCTTGATCGATTTCGCCGCAGATCGCCGAGCGCCAACGCCGACGGCGGCGGCGGAGATCGCGGTGCCGGTGCGCGCAGAGTTGGCGACAAGTCTCATGGACGATGGCCGGCGCCTGCTTTCGACGGTGTCTCGGACGATTGACGAACGCCGAACAAGGCTCGAGGGGCTCGCTCGCGGATTACCGGATCTGGTGGGGCTTGTCGGCACAAATGCACAGCGTTTGGATGGCGCGTCCGAACGGCTGGTCAACGCGATCCGTCGTCGCATGCAGTCGCTCTCGCAGACCGTCGCAAGGCTCGGTGCGGGTCTTGTAAATCCGCGCCAGCAGCTGGAAGCTGCCAAGGACCGACTCGCCCAATTCCAACGCGCCCTCATGTTTGCCTATCGGCAACAGGTAAAGCTGTCAGAGGAGCGACTCGACGGTATCGGCGGTCGGCTCAAGCGCGAACCTCTCGATCGGGCCGTTCTCGACCAACGCTCCCGTCTTGAGGACCTAGTGCCACGGCTTGGCGAAGCAATTCGCCGACTGGTGGCTGACGCTGGCAATGCTGCTCGGCAGCAAGTCGAACTGTTGGAAAGTCTGTCTTTTGAGCGCGTCCTGGAGCGCGGCTATGTCGTCGTCCGCGATGTGGCTGGAAAGCCCATAAGCAGAGGCCGAGATACCCATGGGGGTGACGCAGTTACCCTCCAATTTGCCGATGCGAAGGTCGCCGCGCGTGTCGGTCGGCGGGTCGGCGATGCCAGGGCAAACAAAGGCCGGCAGCCGCAAGCGTAAGGCTGCACCGCAAAGCGCAGACCCACAACGCCGGCTCCTATGAGAGCTCTCTGGTTTGTACTCTTCCTTGTGGCTGCGCTTCCGGCCACTGCGGGTACGCTTGAACTGGACGGGCAGTTCGTCCAGGGCGGGTTGATACGCGGTCAGACCAAGGCGGGTGCCGAGGTCAGCTTCGAGGGCCGCCAGATCCGCGTTTCCCCGGTTGGCGTCTTTCTCATAGGCTTCTCACGCGACGCAGCCTCGTCGTCAACGCTCTCCGTACTGTGCGATGACGGCGGCAAAGCGGTGCGGACGTTGACGATTGCGGGGCGCACCTACGACATTCAGCGGATCGATGGACTGACGCCTGCTTTGGTCACGCCGCCGCAGGACGTTCTCACGCGGATCCAGCAGGAGAACGCTCGGATCAGCCGTGTCCGGCACCGGGATACGGCTGAGCAACTGTTCGAAAGCGGTTGGATTTGGCCGGCCCAGGGACGGATATCGGGTGTTTATGGTAGCCAAAGAATCCTGAACGGTGAGCCGCGCCGGCCGCATTACGGGCTCGATATCAGCGCGCCTGCAGGCTCGCCGGTCGTTGCTCCTGCGGACGGCATTGTCGCCCTTGCCGCGCGTGAGATGTATTTCAGCGGTGGTACGCTTATCCTCGATCACGGCCATGGACTGACGTCTGCATTCCTGCATCTGAGCAAGATTCTTGTGCGAGAAGGCGAATTGATACGCCGCGGCGAAATCATCGCCGAGATCGGCGCGACTGGTCGCGCAACGGCGGCCCACCTGGATTGGCGCATTAATCTTTTCGACGCACGCCTCGACCCGGCGCTGCTGGTCAGCCCGACCGGCCAGTAACGAGCGGACTGCGGGCCTTAATTTGGCCAGCGTCGGTGAACCCAGAACCACTGTTCGGGCCGCTCGCGAATCCACGTCTCCAAGATATGATTGATCTCGGTCATCAGCGCCAACGTGTTGGCATCCTTGTCGCCGCTATCGGGCAGTGCCAGCGGCTTGCAGAAGGTCACGCGGAAACGGACACCGGGCAGACGCTCGAAACGGACCGGGACGAGAGGGCATTTGAGCCGCAACGCGAGCTGCGCCGGCATTGGCGCGGTCATGGCAGGTCTGCCAAAGAACGGAACGGCAAACCCTGTGTTGAGTTTCTGGTCGATCATTACGCCGATGTGTCCACCTGCCTTTAAGATTGCCAGCGCACGGCGGGCACCTTCACGCCCTTTGAAGAGAACTTCATCGACGACGCCGCTTCGAACCTTGTGAAGCAATCGGTCGAGCCATGGGTTGGCTGAACTGCGATAGATTGGGGCGACCGCGAGGCCGAATTGGGATGTCACCAAAGCGGCGCACTCCCAGTTGCCGAGATGGCCGGCGACAAGAATTCCCGGCTGCCCATCGTCGCGCAGCGTTTCGAGAATCTCGCGGCCAACCACTTCAATGCGGCCGTCGGATTCGGTCGAGTCGATGCGGTCGAGATGAGCGTATTCGCCCACGCCGCGGCCTAAATTGTCCCACATGCCAAGGACGATCTCATCAATCTCATGCGCGGTCATTTCGGGAAAGGCCTGCTGCAAGTTGTGTCGGGCAACCCGATCGACCGACATGCGGGCGCCGATCCTGCGGAGAAGAAACGAACCGAAGGCGGAGGCCCATTCGATCGGCATCAAACGGCAGAGTCCGTATACGGCATAGATCACGATCGCCTGTAACGGATAGATAAGACCGCGCTTCAGAAACTGCTTCATCATTAGGGCACCTCTAAGAATTGGTGAGTTGCCGGAGGATATTGTTTAACTAGGCTGTCACCAGCTCCAGCCATGCCGGAGCCGAGATTTTCGGGGTCTTCCACGCTCCAATTGAGTTATTTCCGCTTCAAGACCGTCCCCAGGCGGTCTTCTCCTCCGAGTATCGTCACACGGCCGCCGCGAGACGCTCCAGTTGGACCAGGCGGCGCATGTTGTAGGCGAGGTTCTTCAACCCGATCCGCGCCTTCGCCCGCACCAGCCCGACACTACGCACCAGCGTCCCGCCCATGTCGTTGCTCTGGGCCCCGAAGACATGCTCGACGCGGACCCGAACCGACGAACGGGTCTTGTTGCCTTGCTTCTCGCGCTCGCTCAACGGCTTGTTGCGGCGGCCCTTGCGATGGATCCGGCTCCGCAACCCCTTCTCCTTCAGCGACGCCTCGATCTCCGCCGAGCGGTAAGCGCTGTCCGCCCACACACCCAAAGCCGTGTTGTCCCCATCCAGGATATCGTCGAGGACTTGGCTGTCGTGCTCCGCCGCGTCGCTTACATGATAGCGCCGCACCAGCTTGTGCCGACGGTCCACGTTGACATGGTTCTTGTAACCGTAATGGCTCTTGCCGTGCTTCTTGGTCCACCGCGCCTCGACATCCTTTTGGCGCCGCTTTGCCGGCTTGTCCTCCCAGCCTGCCGGCGTCTCGCCCGCCTTTATCCGCGCGTTCTCCTCGCGGCTGTTGCGCTGTTTGGGTACCGCCACAATCGAGGCGTCGATGATCTGGCCGCCCATCGCCAGATAGCCCTGATCCTTCAGGTAGCCATCGAACGTCTCGAATAAAGCCTCGATCACGCCAGCTTGCGTTAACTGTTCGCGGTACAGCCACACCGTCTTGGCGTCGGGAACCCGGCCCTCTAGACCCAACCCCAGAAATCGCATGAACGACAGGCGGTCACGGATCTGATGCTCAACTTGGTCGTCCGAGAGATTGTAGAGCGCGCACAGAATGATCGTCTTGAACATCACAATCGCATCCCACGGCTTGCGTCCCGCCCGCGATTTGCGCACCTTGTCCGCACGCCGCCACACCGCCTCAAGACGGGCGCGCAAGTCCTCCCACGGAACCACCCCGTCGATCTTCAAAAGCGGCTCGTTCTTGGCGTCAAGACCGGAATACCGGTTCCCAAGATCGAAAAACCCCATCTGACCCATCAACCACGCCTCCCGCTATCAACAAATCGTCAACCCGATTCTAAATCGACGACGCCCGAAAAAGGAGAATTTTTAGAGGTTCCCATTAGGCGGTCACCGCTGCACGAGCGCGCGGTCCAGCACCCCGTCCAATGCTCCCTCATTGGGCCAGGCGACTTCGACTGGCAATACCTTGACCATAGGTAGTGCCAACTTAGGCAGTCGTGCCGCATCCTTTGTCGTCGTCACTGGGGTCGCTTTAAGACGGATTGCCGATTCAACGATCTCCATAACTTCGTTAGCAGAATAAAAGTGGTGGTCGGCAAATTGGTAGGTTTTGACTATTTCGCAGCCGACTTGTGCCAGTGTTTGTAAAAACTTCTGCGGTCTTGCTATCCCTGCAAAAGCGACGACCCGACGCCCCCTGACGTCTGCGGCAGCGTTTGGCGGGACGGCCAGCGCAACGTTGAGAACTGGAACACGGGATTGCAATTGCGCCTCAAGTTCAAGTTCATCGGGTCCTACGATGATGACTTCATCAGCTCGCTCCAATGCGTCGGCGATTGGTTCGCGCAATGGACCGGCCGGAATAACTTTGCCGTTGCCGAAGCCATATGTGCCGTCGACCACCAGAAGCGAATGGGTCTTTGCCAAAGTCCGGTTCTGCAGGCCGTCGTCCATTACCAGGACATCCGCACCGGCGTCCACCGCTGCCTTGGCGGCCGCCGCGCGATCGTGGGCGACCCAGGTTGGTGCGACATCCGCGAGCAGGAGCGGTTCGTCGCCGACCTCATGAGCATCATGCCGGGCATTATCGACACACACTGGGCCTGTGAGACGACCACCATAGCCGCGCGATAGAAAATGCATTGCCCGGCCCCGCGCACGCAGCCGGGCGCCTATAGATAGTGCGAGTGGCGTCTTTCCCGCACCGCCGACGACGACATTGCCGACGCAGACTACAGGGACAGGCGCGTGCCATGGCGTACGGCGATGGCGAAGGATGCGGCCCGTCATCGCATAGAGTTTTCCGGCCGGGGCAAGCAAAGTTGCCACACCGCCTTGCCGACGCCAAAACTCCGGAGCCCGCATCCTACTGAGGCCCGCAGATAGCGCCAATGTGCGGGGCGAGATCATTGAAGATACTTTCAGCAACCTGACTGTTGGCGCGCGCAACCTCCATCGCAGCGTCGGCCTGACGTTTGCGTTCCACATCGTTGGTCAACAATTCCCGCACCGCTCGGCTCAGGGCTGCCGTATCGGTTACCCGGACAGCAGCCCTGGCTGCCGCCAATTGTTCGGCAACCGTCGCAAAGTTGGTCATGTCGGGACCGTGTATGACGGCACAGTCGAGCTGAGCGGCCTCAAGAGGGTTGTGTCCGCCATGGTCTCCCATGCTGCCACCGATAAAGACAACATCTGTAAGCCTGTAGAACAGACCAAGCTCTCCCAGCGTATCCGCCAGATGGATGTCAACTCCAGACGCGACACCGCTGCCTTCGCTTCGCCGGCTAACGGCTAAACCGACGTCTGCCAACTCATGCGCGAGATCTGCGCCGCGCCGTGGATGACGGGGTACAATTATTGTCAACAGATCGGGTAGCAATTTGCGTAGATCGACGTGCACATTTGCAACCAATGCCTCCTCGCCTGGATGCGTACTGGCCGCAAGCCACACCGGGCGATCCGCCAAGACAGACCGCAGCGTGGCTAGTTCATCCTCGTCAACGGGTAGCGCTGCCGCGGAGAATTTGAGGTTTCCGCGGTATCGTACATCCCGCGCGCCCAAAGCTGTCAGGCGTTCCGCTTCGAACTCGGTCTGCGCAAAGCACAGGGTGAAACCCTCCAAGAGCGAGCGGATAACGCCTGGCGCATGGCGCCAATTTGCAAACGAGCGTCCCGACATTCGGCCATTGATCAGTATCGCCGGAGTTCCTCGGTCCAGCGTTTCGGTGATGAGATTTGGCCAAAATTCCGACTCCACCCACAGCGCGAGATCCGGCCGCCAATGATCAAGAAACCGACGCACCCATGGCAATCGGTCGACTGGCACAAATTGATGAAAGCTGCGCGGTGGCAATCTCGACTCCAATAGTTCGGCCGAGGTAACCGTTCCGGTCGTCACCAGAACCTGCAGACGCTCGTCGGACGCCAAAATGAGTTTGATCAGTGCGAGCGCAGATTGCGCCTCGCCGATGCTGGCGGCATGCAGCCATAAAAGCGGACCACTGGGGCGGATCTGCGACGCAATTCCCCGACGCTCCGAAAAGCGGCTGGGATGCTCTTTGCCCAGTGCCAGCCGTCGCCGCATATAGAGCTCAATGATGGGCGCAGCCACCCCTGTGAGACCGCGGTAGAGAGTAAGACCGCTCATTGCCTCATTGCCTCATTGCCGAATTCCAGCAGCAACATTGGCCGGGGTCTCCGACGATGCGGTTCTGGTCGAGTTGCTTGCACCACCGGCGTGAACGCTGGGGCATTCGAGCGGCGCAGGCTCAATCACTGGCTGCCCCATTAACCGATCGGCGCGCTCGGTGAGGACGAGCAGAGAATTCTCGAGCTCTTGCCGCTTCGCCTCCGTCGTCGCTTCATCCGCATCTTCAGAAATGAGGATGGGGTCTCCCCATAGGAATACGCCGCGTGAAAACGGCAGCGGCAGCACGAACCTGTCCCAAGTCGCGAACACCTTACGTCGCGATACAGAATATGCCAGCGGCAGAATTGGCACTTTGGCCATCCGCGCAATTGTGATTACACCCTCGCTTGCTCGCATCCGTGGCCCCTGCGGACCGTCGGGCGTGATACCGACAACGCCGCCATTGCGTAAGGTTTTGACAATTGTGCGCATCGCACTCCAACCACCGCGCGTGGACGATCCAATAATGCTCGAAACGCCGAAATGGCCTATCGTACGGGCCACATATCGACCGTCTGAATGCCCGGATATCAGCATGTTGACGTCGGTTTTGTGGCGCCAGGCGTAACCCATCATCAACAGCCGTGCGTGCCAGAACGCAAGGACGAATGGTTGGCCCTCGTCACGGAGCTTATCGGGCGTTGCTTCACCTTCGATCGTCCAGCTTCCGGTCGCGTGGACGAAGCGGATGTAAAGTGAAGCGAGATAGCACAAGACTGCTTGCACCAACGAATTTTGCAAGATGTGTTTGGAGAGCTGCAAGAAGTTCAGACCTGTGCCACCAGACTCGAAGGCTGGTCCGCTTGCCGGTCGTTCTCGCCGTCGCGGAACTGCAGACGACAGAGCCGGGCATAAGCGCCATTTTGGGCCATTAGGTCGTCGTGTGTACCACTCTCGACAACTCGGCCAGCATCGAGGAAGTAGATCATGTCCGCGTCTACAACCGTCGACAATCGGTGAGCAATTACGAGTGTCGATCGGTTGCGCATGAGTTGGCGAAGGGCGGTCTGCACGGCTCGTTCGGATTCGCTATCGAGAGATGATGTCGCCTCATCCAGTAACAAGATAGGTGCGTTCTTGAGTATCGCCCGAGCAATCGAAAGTCGCTGACGTTGGCCGCCGGAAAGCTTCATTCCACGCTCGCCCACCACCGTGTCATAGCCTTCCGGCAGTGCTGCGATGAAGTCGTGGGCTGCTGCTGCAGTGGCCGCGCCAATGATATCTTCATCGCTGGCATCTTGTTGCCCATACGCAATGTTCGTGCGCACCGTGTCGTTGAAGAGTCCGGTTTCCTGACTCACCAACCCGATCGTGGAGCGAAGTGATTCCAAAGTGATGTCACGCACATCTTGTCCATCGATGGTCACGCTTCCGGAGTCCACATCATAAAATCTCGGGATCAAATTGAGTATTGTCGACTTGCCTGCGCCCGACGGGCCGACCAGCGCAACAATTGAACCAGCAGGCAGAGCGATTGAAACATCTGCAAGTGCACGGTTCGTCGGTTCGTAGGAGAATGCCACGTTGCGTAAACTGAGTGCACCCTCGGTTACACTCAACGGCAATGCTTCGCTACGGTCGACAATTGTCGGTCTGTAGTCGATCATTGAGAAGATGCGTTGAGCTGCGGCCAAACCCTCCTGCAGGCTCGCGTTGAGGTTGGCGAGGCTCCGCATCGGTTGGTAGGCCATGATCATGGCAGCAAAAAATGCCGTGAATCGACCAACCGTCGTCTCACCGGACAACACCTGATAGCCGCCATAGGCGATGATGGCGGCGACCGCGATACCGCCAAGAATTTCCATGATCGGGTAGTTGCGCGAGCGGGTCTTCACCGCCTTGAAGAAGAGTCGAAAGATACTCTCAAACAAGTCGTCCGCGCGGCGTTTCTCGTACGCTTCCATGCCGTAGGCTTTGACTTGACGTGCGCCTTTGAACACGTCGTCAAGCATGGCCGTGAGTGAACCGATCTCGGACTGTGTATTTGCGGAGACGCGTCGCAACCTACGGCCGATCTTGACGATTGGAACAACGCTGATCGGGAATACGATGAAGGCCACGGCGGCGAGTTGCCAATCGGTGTAGAACATGACGCCGACCAGCACTGCGACGATCAGGGCGTCGCGCGCCATTCCCGTCATCGACTTGACGATCGCATCGCGCAAAAAGTTTACGTCGGCGGTAAATCGCGAAAGTAACCTTCCCGTCGCGTCACCCTGCATGAAGGCGAGGTCAGCTTCCACAAGCCGTTGAAACATTTGGCTCTGCATGGTCACGATCACGCGCAGGCCCACCATCTGCATCAGCACGCTTTGCCCATAAGTTGCAAAGCCCTTGACGATGGCCACGCCGAGAAAGGCGAGCGGCAACACCCAGACCAGCGTTCTGTTGCCTTCCACCAAGACTTTGTCGAGTGCCGGTTCGACGAGACGCGCCTGCGCGCCTACGCTGACGGCGACGACGATCATGCAACAAACCCCGGCCGCGATTTTGCCGAGGTGGTCACGCATATAGCCCCGCCATATGCGCCCGACCAGGGCACGCGTCGATTCGTCGAGCCGGATTTCCGTGTTGGTGCCGTCCGCCAAGCAGCTAAGCCTCGTAATCGTTCAACTGAGATATACCATCAAGCCATAGCGTCGGCCAAATACGGCGTTGCTTGACGCCTGATTGCGAACACCCGTCTGGTCGTCTATCTGCCGCACCGTGATGGCGGAAATTGCAAGGCTGCGCCTAGGATTATGCTAGCACGTTCAGTTGACGCATGAAGTGTGGTACACTCCTTTTCGTTGATACAGGGGCTCATTGCCGGGAATGCCAGAAGGGCGCCCGCGAGCACATACAGGGTTGGAGAACGGCATGAAAAAAAATGGCTGTTGGTCTAAGTATGTTGGCGCTGGTCGGTTGCGCGAATTCTTCGGACCGTGACAACTTGGTTGCGGCAAGCACTATCTTTGGCGCGATCGCGGGCGGCTTTATCGGCTATGAGTTGTTCGGGACAGGGGGATTTGAGAATTGGCTCGGCGTGGCGCTGTTTGGCGCCGGCGGTGGCGCAGGCGCCTATTACGCCGCGCAAAAACTATTGCCCGCCGACAAGGCGCAGATGAACGACGCCGGCTATAAGAGCCTCGCCGTTTTGCCGATTGGTGAGACCAGCGAATGGTCGAATCCGGATACTGGCAATGCGGGCAGCTTTACGCCGACACGGGAATTTCTCTCAAAAGAAGGACAGACATGCCGGGAAATTACCGCGGTTATTAATGTCGAGGGCACGAAGCACGAAACGCGGCGGACAGTCTGTGAAATTGTAGAGGGAACCTGGGTCACCACTTGAGCGGGGTGGCTCGGCGGGCCAGCTTCTGCCATGCAATCTGGCTGGATTGGTGGCTGGAGAAGTGTCCAGCGCCAAACCTATGTCGGTCTCAATTGAGCGCGATCAGCGACTCGAGCCCAATCGGGCGGCCGTCGAATTCAGCCATAGCGTCGAGAACTGCCGACCAGAAATAGGCCGCCGACGTGCCGTCGGCGAGTAGATGGTACGCCGGTGTCGACCCGCGATCGTCTCGGATGGCGATAGTGCTGAGGCGTGCGATCGAAGTTTGCGCAATCGAGTGGTTCGGAAATTTATGGGGTCGGATGTCAACGCCACAGATCTTGAGCAAACAGTCCGGGGCGTGAATGCCGGCCAGAACAAACCAGAAATACGTGTCGCCGCGCGGTACCGGATAGCAGCCAACGCCCGGTTCTAAGGCGTTCAGCTTCTCGACGGTCGTCGATTTGGCTTCGAGATCGCTCAGGACGAGCGCTTCGGTATCGGCAAGTCGGGCTACGAGACAGCCGTCTGGCTGCAGGTTCGCCAAATTGTTGTGAGGGGACGCCGCCACGTCCTGCTCGGCCATCCAATCAAGCGCTTGACGCCCCTTAAAGCCGGTCCGCGGCAGGGGAGACAGATCGGCAATCCCAAGTTTTCTGGCATCGCCTTCGTTGCGGTAGCGGCTCGCAACAGCGGCGTCGGCGAGGCTCGTGAATTCGGCGCCTGCAGATACGAGTTGACGGTAGATGAAGCTGCGGCGCTTGTGATCGGTCGGCTGCGCCATCACATTTCCTGACGCGAATTCTCAGGATCGTAGAAGGGGACCGGCGCGACCAGCGCTTCGATCATCCGGCCACCGTGGCCTTTGATCGAAAATGACTGGCCGGTCTCAGACTGATCCGGTGCGACAAACGCCAGACCAATCGGTCGGTTCAACGTCGGTGAGCGGACGATCGATGTCACGCGACCCGTGATTTCACCGTCGCGAACCACAAGGTGACTTTCCTCCGGAAGCGGTCCGTCGGGTTCGGCCAACGTAAAGCCGACGAGTTTTCGGGTCAGGCCGCGCTTCATCTGAGCGGCGATCGCCCGGCGCCCGAAGTAGAACGGCTTACGGCGGGAAAGTGCCCAAGCCATATTTGCCTCGTGTGGATGGGTTAAGCCGTCGGTATCCTGGGTTATGATGATGTGGCCCTTCTCCAGGCGCAGAATGCGTTGCGCTTCGACGCCGAATGGTTTGATGCCAAATTCAGCGCCGGCATCCATAAGCGCATCCCACAAGGCCTCTCCCATACCTGCCGGTGCATGGATTTCGTAGCCCAACTCGCCGACGAATCCGACCCGGAGCAGGCGGGCCGCAATGTCCGCGACGCGAGCCAGGCGCACGCCCATATAAGGGAAGGCTTCAGCCGAGAGGTCTACCTCGCTGCATATCTTCTCCATCACAGCGCGGGCGTTTGGGCCGGCGATATTCACTGCGGCGAGGCCCCCGGTCAGGTTCGTGATGTCGACGTCAAGCCGCCACTGCGCATTCCACAGCAGCATGGTGCGGTACACCGCGTCGGAGCCGCCGGTCGTCGTGGTCACATAGAAGTTGTCGTCGGAAAACCGACAGGCGACACCATCGTCGGTAATTGTGCCCGATTGATCGCACATCAGCACATAGCGGGCCCGACCGACCTGTTGGCGTGCGTATGAGAGCGTATATACACGGTCAAGAAATTCAGCCGCGTCAGGTCCGCGCACGTCTAGGCCGCCCAACGTGGAAACGTCGATCAAGCCGACATTGTTGCGCACGCACATGACCTCGTCTTGCAAGGCCTGCTCCCGGTCGGCGCCATAATATGCTGGCCGGATCCATGCGCCCGCGACCGTCATTTCAGCGTCGGCCTCGACGTGTCGGTCATGCATGGCCGTTAATCGCACCGGCTCGAACCCGCGCCCGCTCAGATGGCCGAATTTCTCTGGCGTCACCGGCGGGCGGTTCGTTGTGCCACGTGCGCCTTCAAGAGGCCGGCCCGCGTGACTCTGCACCAGGCGCAGCGCATTCAGGGCCGAGACGCGACCCTGGCTTGGGCCCATAACCACGGTCGAGAACCGCTTTACCAGTTCGATATCGCCAAAGCCTTCAGCGACCGAGTTTCGTATGTCTGCGACCGTCAGGTCTTCGTCAAAGTCGACAAACTCCTTGCCCTTCTCGTGCGGAAATATTGCCCATGGCTGCGGCGGTCGATCGTCGGGTGCTCTAGGTACAGGAACTGGATTTGCATCTTGTCCGGAGGCAGCGGCACCAGCTTGTCGACCTTCCTCGATCGCGGCGTCGACGACCCATTCGCCGCTCACGGCTCCCGCGACCTGCATGTTTTTAGCAACCGCGCGGACCATAAAACTGCCCGAGCGCTCAGCGTAGCTGACTTCACCCGCAGCATGGGCGACAAGCGATGCCGCCGGTGTCCATCCGGTCGACATGCACAACAGGTCGCATTCGATCGCACGTTGCTCGTCTGCAAGTTCTCCGTTGCCGGTGATGGGTGCCGCAACGACGCCAGCCAGATGTGCCCCGTCGCGCCGCGCGTTCGCTTCGCGCAGTCCATAGCCCTGCAAAACTTCGATACCCCTGTCCACTGCTGCCTGACGACGTGGATTGTCGGTCGGCGTAGCGGACAAATCGACGATAGCAGCGACCTCAACGCCGGCGTCGAGCAGATCGAGCGCGACGCCGTAACCTGTGCCGCCATAGCAAGCGACGACGGCTCGCTGACCGGGCTTGACGCCATAGATTCTAATCAGGCGCTGCGCAGCCGAGCCAAGCATGATGCCGGGAAGGTCGTTGTTGCGGAACACGGCGGGCTGCTCGACTGCACCCGTTGCGACAATGACCTGTCCGGCGCGCAGCTTGACCATGCGGTTGGCGACGACGATTGGCAGAAAATTGTCGGTGAACCATCCGGTGCAGGTCGCCTCGGTCATAACGGTGATATTCTTTGCCGCGCGCAGCTGGCCGAGCAGTTCCTGGACCAGCGCCGGGCCGCTGGTTCCTTCGACATCGATCCGGGTGTAGTTGAGCGATCCGCCGAGCATCGGCTGGCGTTCGACCAGGACGACTTCGACATCGGCCTTCGCCGCTTCCAGCGCGGCGGCCATGCCCGCTACGCCGCCGCCGATCACCGCAACATCGGCAAATGCGTAAGCTTTGTCGTAGTAACCATGCGGCGTCGATGTGTCGACACGGCCGAGGCCCGCCTTGGCGCGTACAAGCTTCTCCCAGAAGTTCCAAATTCCCTTCGGCTTGAAGAAGGCGCGGTAGTAGAAGCCGACCGGCAAGAAGGAGGAGAATTTTTCGATCCAGCGATCGCGGTCGGCAACCAGGCTTCCCGAATAGTGTTGGCCCATAACCGCGAGCCCGTCATGGATTGGCAGGATGTCGGCAAGACCGTTCGGCTCTTGGCCGACCTGAACCATGGTATTGCCATCATCGCCCGACATCGTCAGAACACCACGCGGTCGGTGATACTTGAACGAACGTGAAATCAGCCAGACGTCGTTGGCGGCAAGCGCGCTGGCGACCGTATCGCCGGCAAACCCCTGGTATGTCCGGCCTTCGAATGTGAAGGTGACGGGGGCGTCGCGGTCGATCAAAGAACCAAAGGGTGCAGCAAGCCGCATGTGACTAATCACTGCCTCCCTGGTCTTCGGTCGGATCGTCGAGCGGTTCGAAGTCGAATCGCTTCGGGAACAATTCGCTTGCCGGATAGGTGCGGAGAATTTCGTCGCTCGCGGTGTGGCGTTCGGCGATGAACCAGTAGCCCGATGTCACATGCAACCACCACTCACGAACGACATCAGCGGCGTTATTCTCCATGAAGACATAGGCTGCCCAGTCGCTATCCGACGCGGTTACGGCAGGCGGCATCTCGGTTACTTCGCCACCGCACACGAACTCCGAAATATTACGCAGTCCATTGAGCGGACAGGGCATGAGCTTCATGGCTGCCTCTCCTAGTGACCGACCGACGCCGCGCCGCGCTCACCAACCTGCAGGAACGTATCGAACCGGTCGAGTGCGAACGGCTCAAGCAGGCTCGGCTGCCGATTCGTCGCTATGCATTCCGCCATGCGGAAGCCGGCGACAGGTGTGGCCTTGAAGCCCCACGTGCCCCAGCCGGAATCGATGTAGTAGTTTTCAATCGGCGTCAGCCCCATGATCGGCGAGAAATCCGGCGTCATGTCGGCCATACCAGCCCATTGCCGCAAGAGCTTGACTTCGCCCAAAAACGGGAACAGCTCCAGCACGTGCATCATGAGGCCTTCTTTGAACTCAAGCGAAGATCGCGTCGAATAAAGCGAATATGGATCGGTCGATCCGCCCATGACGATCTCGCCGCGGGCGGTTTGCCAGATATAAACGTGCAAACTTCCAGAAACGATGATTGGGTCGAGGAATGGCTTGAGCGGTACCGAGACGCATGCTTGCAGAGGAATGGTGCGAATCGGCAGCTTTATTCCAGCCATTGCGGCGACCAGTGAAGATGAGCCGGCTACCGCTTGCAGGACTTTGCCGCAGCTTATGTCGCCGTGTGTCGTCTCGACACCGGTGATGCGTCCGGCGTCGATCTTAAGTCCCGTCACTTCGGTATTCTGGTGGATCTCGACGCCGCGATCCGAAGCACCACGGGCAAATCCCCATGCCAACGCGTCGTGTCGCGCGGTCGCGCCGGGCGGATGATAGAGCGCTCCAAGGATCGGAAAGCGTGCCTCGCGGGACATGTTGAGCTGCGGGCACAGTTGTGCGACCTCGTCGGCATAGGCGAGCTCGGAGTCGACGCCCATATGTTTGTTCACTTCCGCGCGCCAACGCATTGTTCGCAGTGCACCGTCGGTGTGGGCGAGCGTCAGGTGTCCACGCTGCGAATACAGTAAATTGAGGTTGAATTCGCCGGATAGACCCTCCCACAACGCCATCGATTCCTTATAGAAGTCGACCCCCTCCGGTGTCAGATAGTTGGCGCGAATGATGGCTGTGTTGCGCGCCGTGTTGCCACCGGCGAGATAGCCTTTGTCGAGCACCGCAATATTGTTGATGCCGTGTTGGCGCGAGAGATAGTAGGCCGCGGCAAGACCGTGTCCTCCGGCGCCAATGATGACGAGGTCGTATGTGCTCTTGAGCTCGGTTTCCGGCGGTATTAGCGGGTCGGCCGGATAACTCTTGCTCAGGCCGTACTTGAGAAGTCCGAAGGGCATTTTTTGGTGATCTGTGTTGGACGGCTGGCGGCGATTCTGACGCGACCCTATCGCGCGGGATTGTGACGTGCAATAGCGATTGGCCGTCGGCCAGGCCTCTTGCCGCATCGCAGGATGGCTGCGCCGGCGTGCGACGGGTAGCGAAGTGGAAGTCAAGGATGTAACGTTGTCTCTGCAGCGTGCGGAAGGGCACAGTTTCCGTCGTACGCAGACCCGAAGTAGGCCGTGGTTCGATCATGCCGCCACTTGAAGGAAAGACCGAGCACTATCAGAACGGCGAGCTCATCTTCGAAGAAGGTGAAGTCGGCGCGGAAGTCTTTGTGCTGAGCGAGGGCCGGGTCGAATTGATCAAGCGGGGCAGAGAGTCCGCCGTGGAAATTGCGGTTCTCGAGTCGGGCGCAATATTTGGCGAGATGGCGGCGCTCGACAACATGCCGCGCAGCTTGACGGCGCGCGCGCTGGGCGAGGTAACGGTAGAAGCCATCGATCAGGAATCCTTCCTCGACGCGATGCACCGCGATCCGGAATTCGCGCTTGAGGTCATGGGCGGACTTGCCGATGGCATGCGTACCTTGCATGACATGTTGGCCGGAAATCTCCAGGTCAAGACGTTTGCCGTGGAGGTCGAGGAAACCGACAGCGAATCGCAGGAGCGAACAGAAAACGAGATGTTTGCACTCCTCAAGCGAATCTTCGGACGCGGCCGCGAGGAGGGGGAGGCGGAACTGCTTGCCGACAGCATGGCGACGAAGGATGACGCCAGCACTTCGTCAGGCGAAATGGTCACCGGCATCGACGCAGCCGGTCAAGTTTCCGATCCTGTCGAAACCCATGAAATGGCGCTCGCGGCGCAGAATGTATTTGAGACTTGGCAGGCAGCCCAGGAACCAGTTGTCGTGCTCGTTGCCAAACTTGCCGACGATGAAGATGGTTCGGCTGCCGAGGAGCTCGCCGCTGCGATCGATGGGCGCCAAGGGCTGCTGGCAAGACGCCTCGACCAGCTTCTAGAGCACGACGACCAAGGCGATATCGAACGTCAACTTGCTGGTTCGGCGCAGCGAGGCCGCGAGTGGCTGACCGCGGAAAACGCGTCAGTCCTCGTGTGGGGCGAACTTTCACATGATGGCTCGGTGATCAGCCTTCGATTTGTGCCCTCTCGCGGCAGCGGTGAGACGACGCCTGGCGGGTTCTCGCTGGTCACCAAACTCGATCTGCCGCGCGAGTTCACTGTTCAGGCAGCGGATCTGTTATGCGCATCGGTCATTTGCGCGCTTGGGCCCAAATCGCAGGCTCAGCGTGAGCGATTGAAGGCACTGGTGCCGCCCCAGCTCGAGCAGGCGCGGAGCTCGGGCCTGATCCCGGCGGCTCAACTTCCGGAACCGGTCACGATGTCGTCGCTCACCTGCTATGGCAACGCGCTGGCGACCATCGGACACCAGGAGGAAGATACCCACTGGTACGAAGAAGCAGCCGAGGCTTACCGCGCTGCGCTGGCCGTCGCCGTCCACTACGAAACGCCATTCGACGTTGCAGTAACACAGCGGCATTTGGCGATTGTGCTCGATTCTCTTTGCGAGCGCCTCGAGACGACGGACCTGCTTGACGAGGCGCGTGATGCCTGCGATGCGGCCCTTGAGGTCTTTACCGACTCGACCTACCGGTGGAACTGGGCTGTGACACAGAACTGTCTCGGTAAGATTTTATTTAAACAAGGCGTCGCGAGCTCGGAAACCACAAAGTTCAAGGATGCAA
Organism: Alphaproteobacteria bacterium; assembly: GCA_963664465.2. Classification (GTDB taxonomy): domain Bacteria; phylum Pseudomonadota; class Alphaproteobacteria; order UBA8366; family CAVOAK01; genus CAVOAK01. Next base: position 357,053 of record CAXXSU010000004.1, read on the forward strand.
TTATTGCGTTTCAGGGTGCTCTCAAGGTGTTTGGGCGCAAGATTGCTCCGGAGCGTTGGGCTGAAGTCATTAACAATATTGGGGAGTTGCTGCAGTTCTTTGGCGCGCGCACAAAGCGTGAGGACGTTCTCGGAGCGGCCGCCAACATATTCCGAACCGCCGTAAAAGCGCGTTCGCGCGAAGATGCTCCGATTTTATGGGCGACCAGCCACAACAATCTTGGCACATCGCTGTTCTTCCTCTCCAAGGAGGCTCCGAAAGAAGAGGTGTTCGACGAGGCGGCGCAAACTTTTCGGCAAGCCCTCAGCATCTTCCGGGCCTTTGGTTCGATGCGCATGGCCGGCCTAGCAATGGGCAATATGGCGCGGCTCGAGGAGTATAAGAAGTCGCTGCTTGGCGTGGAGCCAATTGACGAGCCAGGAGAAGATGTCGGGGAGTCGCTGGAGGACGAGAATGTCGACGGGGAGGTGGCTGATGATGGCGGTGAGGAAGCCGAGGCATCGGAGCATGTGCCCGCGGCGTCAAGCGAAGCCGATGCTGAAGACGAAAATACCTCCGCAACGTCTGAATAAGCTCGCGCGCTCGTTGCAGACTGTTGTCCATACGATTCTAGATCCGGAAGCGACACCAGCGAGAGATGCGAATGGATAATCTGCGGATCGACGGCGGCCGACTGTGGGACAGCCTAATGGTGATGGCGCAAATTGGCGCGACCGAGAAGGGTGGCGTTTGCCGTCTCGCACTGACCGAGCTCGATCGGCAGGCGCGCGATCTATTTGTCAGCTGGTGCGAGGAGGTGGGCTGCAGTGTCAGGGTCGATGCAATAGGCAACATATTTGCGCGGCGCGAGGGCCAAAACCCCGACCGGCCGGCATTTCTTACGGGCAGCCACCTCGACAGCCAGCCGACCGGTGGCAAGTTCGATGGCGCGTATGGTGTGTTGGCTGGGCTGGAGGTCCTGCGCACGCTCAACGACGCCGAAGTCGTGACTGAGGCGTCGGTCGAAGTCGTCGTCTGGACGAATGAGGAAGGCAGCCGATTTGCGCCAGCCATGACCGGATCGGGCGCGTTCGCCGGTGTGTTTGACTTGGACTATGCACGAAGCCGCAGCGATATCGACGGCGTAACGCTCGGCGAGGCCCTGAACCAAATCGGCTATCAGGGCGAGGGTTGCGGCGGACGTGAAGTCGCCGGCTACCTCGAAGCCCATATTGAGCAAGGACCCATATTGGAGGCGGAACGAAAGACAATCGGCGTTGTTACAGGTGCTCAAGCTCAGCGCTGGTATGAAATCACCTTCAGCGGCGAGGAAGCGCATGCCGGCCCGACGCCAATGGCGCGGCGGAAAGATGCGCTTGTCGGCGCAGCCGCCTTCGTTTCAGCGGTTAACCGGATTGGTCACGACTTTCAGCCCGGCGCTTGCGCGACGGTCGGCATGATGCGGGTCAGCCCCAATAGCCGCAACGTAATCCCGGGAGAAGCTTGGCTGACTGTCGATCTACGGCATCCTGAAGATGCCAGGTTGACCGCGATGGACGCAGCCGTGCGCGAAGCCGCTGCCGCTGCGGCCGATACCTGCAACCTGGAATATGAAATCGAGCAGATCTGGCATTTCGCGGCCACGTCGTTCGATCAGCGATGTGTAGGTGCAGTCCGCGACGCGGCAGAACGATCGGACATGGGATATTTGGACATCGTCAGCGGCGCGGGGCATGACGCGGTCTACATGGCTGGAATTGCGCCGACCGGTATGATCTTTGTCCCGTGCGAGAATGGTATAAGCCACAATGAGTTGGAGAATGCGACGCCGCACGACCTCGAAGCGGGCTGCCAAGTCTTGTTGGATGCGCTTCTCGAGTTGGTCGGCGCGCGTTAGCAACGGTTAGCGCAGGGCATGCACCATCCAGACCGCTGACATAAAGAGCGCGACCGCACTCGCTTGATGCGCAACGGCCAGCGGGAGCGGAACCACCAGTAGAAGCGTCAAGATTCCAAGTGTAACTTGCAGCGCGACGACTGCTAGAAGCACATGTATCGCGCGAGTCGCATAGGCAGTGCGTGGCGCGCGGCGCCGCAGCAGCCAAAGCGCAACTACGAGCCCGGTCGTCAGGTAGGCCAGTGCGCGGTGGTCGAATTGTACGGTCGCCGGGTTCTCAAAAAAGTTCGACCATAGCGGCGTCTCGGCGAACATCGCCGCCGGCGCCACGCCGCCTTCCATCAACGGCCAGGTATTGTAAATGAATCCTGCATCGAGACCGGCGGTTAGACCGCCCGAAAGGACCGTCACACACACAACACAAAGGATTGTTAGCGAGAGACGAAATCCGCTCGCCGAGCCACCGTCCCTCTCGTGTTGCTGCTCGATCAACGACAACGCCAGCCAAAGCATGTATCCGAGAATGGCAAAGGCCATGCCGAGATGGATGACGAGGCGATATTGGCTAACGTCGGTTCGGTCGGAAAACCCGCTCTTCACCATCCACCAACCGATCACGCCTTGTAGCGCGCCGAGAAAGAAGAGGGCGACGAGATGTGGCAGCAGCTGCCTGTCGATTCGCTTGCGCCGGTGCAGCCAAAGAAATCCGGCGGCAAACAGAATGCCGATCAGCCGGCCCCACATGCGATGGATGTATTCCCACCAGAAAATCGACTTGAACGCGTCCAGCGTGATGTGCGGGTTCTCGACGCGAAACTCCGGCGTCTCACGGTAGAGACCGAAGACGCGTTCCCATTCCGCTGTCGACAGCGGCGGCAGCATACCGATGAGCGGTCGCCATTCGATCATCGAGAGGCCCGACTCGGTTAGCCGCGTAATGCCGCCGATCACAACCATGGCAACGATAGCGCCGGAACATAGGAACAGCCATGCGGCTACGGCTCGATCGTTGTCTAGGCCTTGCGCGGCCATTGAATTCGCGCCCGCCATACTAGACAAGATTGTCTTCTTGAAGCGCCATAGCCACTTCCGTTGGCGCGGGCCGCCGGCCTCGTTCAGGTGATCTGCGTGTTGATATGGTGTTCGGAATCGACAGACCAGGTATAGCCATGGCGCAACAACTCGTTTAGGTCGCGTGTCTTGCTGCCCGACTTGGCCGCTTCGATCTGCTCACCTATTGCGCCCTCGTAGGTCGGCGCCGGTCGGCAAAAAAGGACCCCTAGAGCCGTTGGGAAATCGGGCGGTTCCATCGCCGCCAACATGGTCGCCAACGAGCGATTCGTTTCGTCGTGGACGAGCAGATCTTTTTCGCTGATCCCGTCGCTTCCAATCTCCACCACCTCGAATTCCAACTTCTCGGTGTTCACACGAATGCCCTTGTTCTTCTCAGCGCCAAACAGCATCGGCTTGCCGTGTTCGAGATGAAGCTGCCGATCGGCGGCGACCTCCCTGTCGGTGAACTCGCTGAAAACGCCATCGTTGTAGACAATGCAGTTCTGAAAAATCTCGACAAACGATGCGCCACGGTGATCGTGCGCCCGAATCAGTATCTTTGGCAGGTGAGTCTGCAGCGTATCGACCGAGCGCGCCACAAACTGTGAGCCCGCGCCGAGCGCCAAGGCGGCCGCGGAGACCGGCCGCTCGACCGATCCCAACGGTGTCGAGGGCGAGTGTGTGCCGAGCCGGGATGTAGGCGAGTATTGACCCTTCGTCAATCCGTAGATCTCGTTATTGAAAAGCAGAATCTGCACATTCACATTGCGACGTAAGACGTGCAAAAGATGGTTTCCGCCGATCGACAGGCTGTCGCCGTCGCCGGTCGCGATCCACACGTCGAGTTCGGGATTGGCCAGCTTGATCCCCGTTGCGATGGCAGGTGCGCGGCCGTGGATCGTGTGAAATCCGTATGTCGCCATGTAGTAGGGCAAGCGCGCGGCGCAGCCGATACCGGACACGAAGACAGTGTTTTCCTTGCTGACGTTTAGCTGTGCCAGCGCATTGCGTACTGCCTTGACGATGGCATAATCGCCGCAGCCGGGACACCAGCGGATCTCTTGATCCGTTGCGAAGTCCTTAGCCGTAAGTTTCGCCGGTGGTGATATGACCGTCATCCTAAGACTCCATTCGCAGACGTATCTCGTCCTCGATTTTGTGCACCGTGAACGGTCGGCCGGTGACCTTGCTTAGACTCTCGGCGTGCGAAAGATATTGGCTTCGCAGAAGGGTCACCAACTGACCGTGATTCATTTCCGGCACGAGGACTTGCTCAAATCCAGCAAGCAGGCCGCCAAGGTTGCGCGGCATCGGCCAGATATGGCGTAGATGGATGTGCGAGACTTCAATTCCGTCATCGCGCGCATTGTTAACGGCGTGGCTGATCGGACCAAAGGTCGAACCCCAACCAACGACCGCGAGTTTTCCAGTGTCTGCGCCCTGTTCCGCAGCCTGGAGCGGAATATCGTTCGCGATGCCGTCAATTTTGGCTGCCCGGAAGTCGGTCATCCGCTGATGATTCTTGGCGCTATAGGAAATGTGGCCCGAGTCATAATCCTTTTCGAGACCGCCGATGCGGTATTCCATGTTTGGCGTTCCGGGTTTGATCCACGGCCGGGCCAGTGTCTCTTCGTCTCTGGTGAATGGCTCACAACCCGCCGTCTCGGATCGAAAGTGAACGGGGAACGGCACCAGCTGATCAATCTCCGGAATCTGCCAGGGTTCGGATGCATTGGCGATGTAGCCGTCGCTCAAGACGATGACTGGGGTCATGTATTTGGTCGCTAGCCGAACGGCTTCGATCGCGACCTCAAAACAATCCGACGGCGAGTTGGCTGCGAGAACCACCAACGGGCTGTCGGCATTGCGTCCGTATACCGCCTGATAAAGGTCGGATTGCTCGGTTTTTGTCGGCATCCCGGTAGACGGTCCGGCGCGTTGCGAATTGATAACGACGATGGGCATTTCCGACGCGATGGCTAGGCCGAGTGCTTCGGTCTTGAGGGCGATGCCGGGCCCGGAACTCGATGTCACGCCGAGCGAGCCGGCGTAGGACGCGCCAATCGCAGCGCAGGCCGCCGCTATCTCGTCTTCCGCCTGGAAGGTGACAACGTCATATTCCTTGAGCTCTGCCAGCGCGTGCAGCAGTCCCGAGGCCGGAGTGATAGGGTAGGAGCAGAAGACCAGCTTGAGGTCCGCAAGATAGCTACCGGCAACGAGCCCCCAGGCAAGGGCCTCGGTCCCGGTGACATTCCGGTACATGCCTGCCGGCAGTTCTGCCGATGGCACTTGGTAGGCGCCAATCTCGTGCGACAGTTCGGCAGTCTCGCCGAATGCGTGGCCGGCGTTGAGGGCTGCGGTATTCGCGGCCGCAAGTTCTGGTCGCTTTTCGAAATGCGCGGCAAGCCATTCCACAGTGGCGCGTCGGCTGCGGCCGTAAAGCCAATACACAAGCCCAAGCGTCCACATGTTCTTGCACCGCAGGGCTTCCTTCTGGCCAAGCTCTTGGTCCGCGACCGCCGCCAGCGTCATTTTGGAGATGTCGATCGCCAGCTTGCGGTACTTGGCGAGACGTCCGTCCTCGAGAGGGTTGGATTCGTAGCCGGCCTTGTCCAGATTTCGTGACGTAAAGGTACCTGTGTCGGCAATGACCAAACCGCCCGGCTTAAGGTCCTCTAGATTGACGGCAAGTGCTGCCGGATTGAGTGCGACCAAGACGTCCGGCTCGTCGCCTGATGTTCTAATCGGCTTGGCGCTGAAGTTAATCTGAAAGGCGGAGACTCCGAATGTGGTGCCGGCGGGCGCACGGATCTCTGCCGGGTAGTCGGGAAATGTCAGAAGGTCGTTGCCGGCGAGAGCGGTTGCCTGAGCGAACTGGCCACCAGTCAGCTGGATACCATCGCCTGAATCGCCGGCAAAACGGATTACGACAGCGTCAAGCGACTTCCGCTGCACTTCCGGCTGAGCCGTAGCGGCTGTACCTTCCATGTTCTTAGATCCGTGTCCTATGAGAACAGGCAAACGCCGCTCGCTTGGCCGATGTGCCAGCTGCTGCGTATTATGATGCTAGCGTTATGTAAAGTCACTCTTATCTGACGCAACGATCATTCAATTATCCGCTAGCCGAAACCACGGCATTGGCATCATGTTCGCGCTGAAAGTCTTTTGCTGATTGTTGTCATAGAGAGACCGATGACAGGGCCGGGCTTGTCGGCCCGATCGCGGGTCATTCCAAGACTCCGAGCATCTCATCAACGGTTACGAATTTCCTTCGTGGCGCACCGGTTGGCGCGTTGGCAACCTCGGCGGCATCAATTTTCTGCCAGTCGTCGTAGGTGACCCAGCGCACGTCACTCTCACGCAGCAAATTTTCCAGCGCCTCGCGACCCGGCTTGCGGCCTTCGGGGATATCTTCACAGATGTGGCGGGCAACTGCGTCGCCGTCATGCTTGTTGGTGCCAATGACGCCGGACGGTCCGCGTTTGATCCAGCCGACCGCATATAGTCCCTCGTCGACGCGGCCGTCGGTATTGTCGACGGTGCCTGCCTGCCGTTCGAATGGCACGCCATCCAAGGGCTTTGCAACATAGCCGATGGCGTAGACGACGAGACCGCAGGCGATCTCAAAATACTCTCCAGACCCTTTCGCCCGGCCATCGATCACCTGTGTCCGTTCAAGCTTAAGACCTTCGACCGTTTCGCTGCCCAAAATCTCCACCGGGCTCGCGAAGAAGTTGAAATGTACGCGCTTCGACTTTGCTGAAGGATCGCATACAGAGAACTCGCGAAAATTCGCAAGATTCTTTTCCTTGAGCCTACGGTCGCGGTCGGACAAATCGTCAGGCAGGTGATCGGGCAGGTGCGTCGCGTCGACCACCGGCGCGCACTCTTCAAGTCGGCCCATCTCACGGAGTTCGACATTGGTGAACTTGCAGTCGACCGGTCCACGGCGGCCGAACACATAAACGTCCTTCAGCGGTGACTCGCGGATCGTGTCCGCTGCGTAATGCGCAATGTCGGACGTCGACATTTCAGATTTTGACTTTACCAATACCCGAGCGATGTCTAACGCGACATTGCCGTTGCCGATGACCGATACTGCGGTTGTCTGCAAGTTTGGATTCAGATCGCAAAATTCGGGAAGTCCGTTATACCAGCCGACAAAGGCTGCGGAGCCGAACACATTTCTCTTGCCGGCTACCGCAATCTCAAGCGGCCGGTCATCCGGCATGCCGACTGCCAAAACCACCGCATCGTAGATCGTGCGCAAGTCGGCCAGTGAGACATCCTGCCCGACGGTTACATTACCGTAGTAGCGGACCGGATCCGAAAGGGCGGTACGCTCGTAGGCGCGCGCCACGCGTTTCGTCGACTGATGGTCGGGAGCGACGCCGCCGCGTACCAACCCGAATGGGCTGGGCAGGCGTTCGATCATGTCAATACGGCAGCCAAGACCGGATTTGATTAAAGCGCCTGCCGTGTAGAACGCACTCGGACCCGAACCAACGATCGCCACATTAACCGGCATCAAAAGACCTTTGCGAAGTGACTGTGGATATGGCGAACCGACGCTACTACAACAAACGCGTTTTGGTTAGCAGGGGTGTTCGTGCTCTGCCGATATACTCAAACGAACGATCCCTGTCGTTTCGATGGCTTATCTGCTGCCCATCGAAAAAAAGTATCCGATCCCCGGCTTCTCGGTTCGGCTCCTATTGCGGCGCCGATCTTGGCAACGACGGTCGTACACTGCCTTGACATGGGACATCGAATCCTTAAATAGAGGCTGGCACTCAACAAGCTAGAGTGCTGAAAGTGCATTTTCGAGTCGGGGATGCTCCCAAAACTACAAACGATGGAGGTAACGCATGAATTTCAGGCCGCTGCACGATCGCGTCCTGGTAAAGCGGTTAGACGGTGAGGAAAAGACCGCCGGTGGCGTCATTATTCCCGATACCGCTCAGGAAAAGCCGATGGAAGGAAAGGTTGTGTCTGTAGGACCCGGAATGCGGTCTGAAGACGGCAAGCTTGTTTCGCTCGATGTCAAATCCGGAGATCGAATTCTGTTTGGAAAATGGTCCGGCACCGAGATCAAGGTCAATGGTGATGAACTCCTGATCATGAAGGAGTCGGACATTATGGGAATTTTGAAATAGGCGGAGCTGGTTAACGCTCCCGTGTTAGGAGGTATTTGGATATGGCTGCGAAGGATGTGAAGTTCGGCACCGATGCGCGATCGCGCATGTTGAACGGAGTCGATATTTTGGCCAATGCGGTAAAAGTGACGTTGGGGCCCAAAGGACGCAATGTCGTACTCGACAAGGCATTTGGTGCGCCGCGAATCTCGAAAGACGGTGTTACGGTCGCCAAAGAGATCGAGCTCGAAGACAAGTTTGAGAATATGGGTGCCCAGATGGTCCGTGAGGTCGCCAGCAAGACGGCTGATTTGGCTGGCGATGGTACGACCACAGCAACCGTGTTGGCCCAGTCGATTGTTCGCGAGGGCGCAAAGGCGGTTGCCGCTGGTATGAACCCGATGGATCTAAAGCGCGGCGTGGACATCGCGGTCGCTGCCGTCATCAAGGAAATCGGGAAGCGATCGAAGCCCATTAAGACCAACGCTGAAATCGAGCAGGTTGGAACGATCTCATCCAACGGCGAGGCCGAAATCGGCGCGATGATCGCGCGGGCCATGGAGCGGGTCGGCAACGAGGGCGTAATTACGGTTGAGGAAGCGAAGGGTTTGGAAACGGAACTCACCGTGGTCGAAGGTATGCAGTTCGACCGTGGATACCTTTCGCCGTATTTCATCACCAACCCCGACAAGATGACCTGCGAGCTAGAGAATCCGTACATTCTCCTGCACGAGAAAAAGCTCTCTGCACTTCAGGAGATGCTTCCAGTCTTGGAAGCCGTCGTGCAGTCGGGTCGGCCACTGCTTATCGTGGCGGAGGATATCGAAGGTGAAGCGTTGGCAACGCTGGTCGTCAACAAGCTGCGCGGCGGACTTAAGGTTGCCGCGATCAAAGCCCCTGGCTTTGGTGATCGCCGCAAGGCGATGCTCGAGGACATTGCCATTCTGACCGGTGGTCAATTGATCTCCGAGGATCTCGGCATCAAACTCGAAGGCGTCACTCTTGATATGCTGGGTAGTGTCAAGAAAGCCCTGATCACCAAGGACGAAACCACATTGGTCGAAGGGGCGGGCAAGAAGTCCGATCTCACAGGGCGCTGCGGCCAAATCCGCACGCAAATCGAGGAGACGACCTCCGAGTACGATCGCGAAAAGCTACAGGAACGGCTGGCGAAGCTCGCTGGCGGCGTGGCCGTTATCAGTGTCGGCGGCGCGACCGAGATTGCCGTTAGGGAACGCAAGGATCGCGTCGAAGATGCGATGAATGCGACACGTGCGGCCGTCGAAGAAGGCGTCGTACCTGGCGGTGGCGTAGTTCTGCTTTATGCCGCAAAGGTGTTGGCTAAGCTCGACCTCGCGAATGACGACCAACGCGTTGGCGTCGACATCGTGCGCCGCGCCTTGCAAGCACCGGCCCGACAGATTGTCGAAAATGCAGGAGTCGAGGGCTCGGTCGTCGTCGGCAAGCTGCTGGAGTCCAAGAATAGTAATTGGGGATTTGATGCGCAGCGTAACGAGTATGTCGACATGGTAAAGAAGGGCATCATCGATCCGGCCAAGGTCGTGCGCACCGCACTCCAGGACGCCTCGTCGGTGGCCGGTCTCCTGATTACCACCGAAGTCATGGTTGCCGATCAACCCGAGCCTGAAGCGCCAATGCCGGCGCCACCACCAGGCGGCGGTATGGGGTTCTAGGCAGCTTCAGTTCTTTCCGTACATGAACGGGCCGTGGCATCCGCCGCGGCCCGCATTATTTGCCCTCGATGCTAGAAGGCGGCGCTCGCTAGTCGGCCGATGATCGAGAGTGCCCGGCTGTCCGATTCGACAGCTGAGATATCGCCGCGTGCCGTGTCGCGGACTCGTTGGTCCTGCCAGGCGGCGACGACATCTCGCTGCACTTCGAGTCCGGCGTCTGGACTCGGCCCGGCTGCGCGCGTCGGTCCGTTGGCAAGAATCTCATAATCACGGGCGGAGATCGCCTGGCCATCGTAAAGCAGATCAATGAGATCCTGCAATTCGTCGGGACTAATTCGATGGGGGTCGTAGCGTTGCGCGGCATGACGGAAGACGGCCTCGGGGCTAATCTCGGTCGTATCTTCAGATAATTCGGCACGAGCACCCCGCTCGCTTTCTCGCTGCGGTGCTGAAATTTCCGGAGGCCGGACAGGCTTGTCGCCGGTCTTGCTCGCGGCCTCCTGGTGATGTGCGAACCTGCGGAACGCCAGTGCTAGTTGGGAAATTTTCATTTTGTTGCTCTCGTCTTGGTATCCGACTCTTCGCTCAGGCTCTCGATGAATTACAAATTTGGTTCGCATGTTTCGTGCCAATGCTGTGCTGCCGACCGACTGTCGGGGGACATCCCGATAAACAGGACTTGTGTGTTTGAATTCAAAGGTAGGCGCGCTTATAACTTTGCGGTGATGATCCTGATATGAGCCGGAGCGCAGTGCTCCCGGAGTGGCAAAATGGCAGACCAAACGCAAGAATTGGCGGGCGCAAAAACGTTTTCAGCGGGGATTGGATTCCTCCTATGGCAGGCGGCCAATAGTTGGCAGCGAGCGCAGCGCAGCGCACTGGCGAAATTTGATCTAACGCCCGTTCAACTGCTCTTGCTAGCTGGCCTCAGCGAACTGTCCACGCAGGATGGAAACGTCGTGAAGCAGGCTGCCCTGGCGCGCCACTGCCGGTGCGATGTCATGATGACGTCACAAGTTGTCAGGAGTTTGGAACGGCGCGGCCTCATTGCGCGTGCTGCTCACTCTGGCGATGCCCGCGCCCGCGCAGTCACTTTGACGAATACGGGAAGGCAGCGGGTCACCGAGGCGACTCCGGTGCTGGAAGCTATCGATGCGCGATATTTTCGCGTGATCGGCGCGGACCGTCCGGAGTTTTCTGGCGCGCTGGCTGCCTTGTCCGGTGCCAGGCAACGTGTTCGCATCAAGGCGGTCGCCCGCTAGCTGGGTCAAAACCGAGGTGGTCGGTGTTACGGCTTGTCGATCAGTTCAATCAGCGCCGATTGGTCGAGATTGCCCCAGCCAATTTCAACCATCCTTTCCCACAAGAGGCGATTGGCTCGCAATCCGGGCAAGTCAAGGCCGACCGACGCAGCCAGGTCGAGCGCCTGGACGACATCCTTGAGCTGCAGTGAACTGCGCCCGCCGGGCTCGAAGGCGCCCTCGATCATCCGCTCGCCGTGTAACTCCAGGATTCGGCTTGCCGCAAATCCGCCAGCGAGCGCTTCCCGTACCCTCGCAGGGTCGACGCCGGATCTTTTCGCGAGCGTCAAGCCTTCAGCGACGGCATCGATTGTCATGGCAACGATTACCTGATTGACGGTTTTTGCAATCTGACCGGTACCGATGTCGCCGATGTGGGTAATGTGGCTGCCGAGTGTTTCGAATACCGGCCTGGCGCGAGCGAATGCTGCTTCGCTACCGCCAGCCATGATCGTCAAACTACCGTCCCTGGCTCCGACTTGACCGCCCGACACGGGCGCGTCGATGTAATCTCCACCTTTTGCCACGACCGCTTTGGCCATGCGCTTCGTTACCTCGAGGTCGGTCGTCCCCATGTCAAGCACCAGCATGCCCGGTTTAACGCTCTCAATCAGGCCGCCGTCGCCGGCAATCACCGCCTCCACGGCTGGCGAATCGCTCACCATCACGATCGACATATCGCCAACCGCCCCGTTCGGCGCGCTGGCTGTCGACATGCCTTCCGCTGCAAGTTCCTTGAGCGGTTCTGGCGAGCGGTTGTAGAGAGAAAGTGTCGCGCCGGCGGAGTGGAGGTTGCGCGCCATCGGCATTCCCATCAGGCCGAGACCGATGAAGCCGATACTTGTCCCGGCGAGCGCTTGCATGTGTCTAGATCGTGGTGAAGCGGGCCCGCGCACTCCGTTCGATCGCGGCTGCCGTCAGCCGGTCGACGTCAAGACGGTGGCGGATCAGCTCGAGTAAACGCAGTTCCTGCTGATGGGCTGTGCCATCAGCCGCGACCACGTCGCACGCTAGCAAATATGCAGTAGTCGTCAGCGAGTCCGGCAGCCACTCCCGAATAAGATCGAGACAGGCGTCGAGGCCATCCTTCTCGCTCAGCATTTCAGCGCAAGCGCTGGCCGTCTCGGGCAAGAGATTTTCATCGTAGTCCCGGAACGCCGGCAAGTGCTTAACGAGGTCGCCGATTACCTTCAGCTCGGGATCGGTCATTTCGCTGTCCGCCGCCGACGCCAGGACCATCGTATAGATGAGTGCGGAGTGATGGTTGGTCATTCGATGCCTTTCTTGAAGCGTGTAGTCGGACTTATGACAACACCTGAAATCGGATCCGCTTCTGCGGTCTCCTTTCAAATTTTAGGCACTGTACAACGCTGCACGTCCAAGTCGTCAAGCATCACGCTTGAGGCCGGCCGCGTTCTGCTGCCGGCTAACTTGGGCGTCGTTTGAGAAAAATTCAGATACTGTCGTTACCGCCTCCGCAAGGCCGATGCGCATGATGTTTACGCCAGGCGGAAACGCGCCGGCGAGGCGCGATGGCATCATAGGATCAAGCAGCACAAATACACCGCGGTCGGTGGCTTGCCGCACCAAGCGGCCATAGGCCTGTTTCAGCCGCAGGCGCGTGGTTGAATCGTCATATGCCCGGCTGCCGAAATGACGCCGGCGCGCGCGGTGAAGAATTGTCGGCCTCGGCCATGGAACCCGGTCGAATACGATCAGCCGCAACGCCGGCCCTGGGACGTCGACGCCATCGCGCATGGCATCGGTGCCTAGAAGACACGCATTTTGCTCAGCGCGAAAAATGTCGACCAGTGTCGCCAAGTTCAGCCCGTCGACATGTTGTGCGTAGAGTGACAGACCGGCTTCATCGACGGCTCCGGATATACGCGTGTGGACTTCGCGCAGGCGGCTGATTGCAGTGAACAGACCGAGCGCGCCGCCGCCCGACGCGATGAACAGCTCGCGATAAGCGGCCGCGACCTGAGCGCTATCGTCGCGGCGCACGTCGTTGACCACGAGGACACGCGTCAGGTTTTCGTAGTCGAACGGCGACGGGACCGCAGCACGAACCGCTCGCTGCGCCAAATGGACCGCGCCAGTACGTGCTTCGGCGGACTGCCAATCTGCTTCGATGTCGCCGGAGCCATCGGTCAACGTGGCAGACGTGACGATAATGCCATGTGCCGACTCGGCGACCGCCTCGACGAACGGTAGGGTTGGGTCGATCCAATGCCGGTACAATCCAACGTCGGTGTCGCGGCCTTCTATGCGCTCCACCGAATACCAGTCGACGAACTGGTCTGGTGTGCCCTCGGCGAGCGAGGCGAGCATTGAGCGCCAGGCGTGCAGTGTATCGAGCCCGCGGTGGCGTAACGCACGCGCCATCGATTCTAGCCTGATGCGGATAGCGGTCTCCAATGTATCGGCTTCTTCGTCGAGCCGTGCGGCTAGCAGCGCAATAAGGTCGTGGAGCGGCCGTTCGAGCGCTGCAAGGGAACCATCGAGTGTTGCGGCGGCTGCGATCAACTCGTCCGCCGGTGCATCGCAGCCAACCTCGAGTCCATAGGGGCTGTCGGCATTGGCGGAACGGGCATAGACGTGATCCCTGACCGCCGCAAGAAACTGCTCCGTCGGACCTTGCGGTATGCCCTCGCTGCAGCGCTGGTGCCAACCATCACGCGGTAATATGCGAGCTGCGGAAAGTGTGTCGGCCAGCTTCGCCTCGCCATCGTCGCCTTCGATAAGATCTTCGATCCTCAATTTTAGTCCGCGACTGCGACCCCGTCTGCGACCCTCGGCGCCGAGGAGCCAGCGTCTCAACTCGGCCGCCTCGCGCCCGCTCAGATGTGCGGAAAATGCGCTGTCAGCGGCATCGAACACGTGATGACCCTCATCGAACACATAGCGAATCGGTGGCGCCTGCCGGTCTCCTTGGCTGCGTGCAGCTTGGATCATGACCAGGGCATGGTTGGCGATGACGAGGTCGGCGTGTCGCGCGCGGCGAACACTTCGCTCGATGAAGCAACGAGAGTAGTGCGGACAGGCTGAATAGATGCACTCGCCGCGCCGGTCGGTAAGACCGACGGTGCGCTGGCGGCCGACCAGATCGCTCAGCCAGGCCGGAAAGTCGCCGCCATTCACGTCGCCGTCACGGGTCTCTGCGGCCCAGCGCGCCATCAGTCCCAACGCCACCGCCTCATCCTGGCGTACGGCGACAGCACGGACGGCCTCCTCCATGTTGAGCAGGCACAGGTAGTTCTCGCGACCCTTGCGGAGGACCACCTTGGCGCTCTTGATGTCCGGATCTGGAAACAAGCTCGTGAGTTCCTGATCGATCTGGTGTTGCAGGTTTCGGGTGTAGGTCGAAATCCACACTGGCGCCTCGTTTTTTTCTGCCCACAGGCTGGCCGGCGCAATGTAGCCCTTGGTCTTGCCGACACCGGTTCCGGCTTCTGCCAAGAGAAAATGCGGTGCGTTTTCGGCGGCGCGTGGTTGAAAGGCCTGCGTCGCGGCAGAGGCGTAGTCGCCTTGGCTGGGTCTCGCCTCGGCGTCTTCGCCAAGCATGGCGGCGAGCCGCGCGCGCGCCTCCGCGGGCTCGACGGCGTTGTCGCCTGGCGGCGGCGGTGGCGCCTCTTCAGACCACTCCTCCAGACCACGCCATATATCCAACCCCGTATGGGCGCCCTGGGTCGCGGCGCTGGTGTTCGCACCCAAGACCGCTAGCACGCACTCACCCCAGAGCCATCCACCGTGCATCATGCTGGTCGCAATGGCGACGGTGTCGCTTTGGTACTGCCTATCTGCAATTTCCGTGAGAAGTCGTTGCGCGGATTGGCGGAGCAACAAGGGTTCGTCCGCGCGCGAGTCCGAAACTTCCAATCCCATCGCGCCCGCGACGCCGCGCGGCGTCGGAATACAGAAGTGCGCAGGAACGGCAAATGCGAACAGCTCCAGGAGATCGAAGGCGCGGAACGGCTCGATGCCGAGCCTGCGAGCCGAAGACGGCACGTGGCAGACGATTGGTGGCGGGCATTTCTGCAGCCGTTCAGCCGCTTCCTCGCGGGTCAGCTCTTCGATTTCGCCATCGGACGTTAGCCACACCACCGCTGCAGCCGTAACAACGAGTGTCGGCGCTTGCGGTAGAAGGATGGATGGTCTGCCGCCCATGGCAGCCGATCATAGCCGTGCCCGTGACGCGGCGGGAATGGTCATCGAAATATTGTCTACATTTTTCCGCTGCGGCAAAGACCCGCCCGTCGGTTGACGAGGGTCGCGCCCTGCGCCTAGTTTCGCTGCGAGTGACGGCCAACAATTGAAGGAACGGGGAGCGATGCCGGGACTCCGGGAACTGGCGCTGAAGGCGAAGGCTTGGCCGTTCGAGGAAGCACGCAAGCTGCTTGATCGCGTGGATAAGCGGCCGCCTGAAAAAGGATATGCGCTGTTCGAGACTGGCTATGGGGCGTCCGGCTTGCCGCATATCGGCACCTTCGGCGAGGTCATGCGGACAGTTATGGTGCGCCACGCCTTTACCACGCTTTCCGACTTGCCGACCCGGCTTTTCACCTTTTCAGACGACATGGATGGGCTGCGTAAGGTCCCCGAGAACATCCCAAATCGCGACATGGTCGAGCAACATCTAGGCAAGCCGCTGACGTCGATACCCGATCCCTTCGGCACGCATGAGAGCTTCGGCCACCACAACAATGCCAGATTGCGCGCATTTATCGATCAGTTCGAGCTTGAGTACGAGTTCAAGAGTTCAACTCAGTGCTACCAATCGGGCGCCTTTGATGCGGCACTTTTACGGCTCCTGCAAAGCTACGAGGAGGTGATGGAGATCATGCTGCCTTCGCTGCGCCAGGAGCGGGCGCAGACCTACAGTCCGTTTCTGCCGATCTGCCCCGAATCTGGCCAAGTCCTTCAGGTGGAGGTCGTGGCCACCGACGCTGCGGCCGGCACCATCACCTATCGTCGCGACGATGGTGAGGTACGCGAGACTGCAGTCACTGGCGGTGATTGCAAATTGCAGTGGAAACCCGACTGGGCGATGCGCTGGGATGCGTTCGATGTCGACTATGAAATGTTCGGCAAGGATCTCATTGACTCTGCGCGGCTGTCGGGACGCATTGTCCGGGCGCTGGGTGGACGGGCGCCGGAAGGCCTCACCTACGAGTTATTCCTCGACGAAAATGGTGAAAAGATTTCGAAGTCGCGGGGCAATGGGCTGACGATTGAAGAATGGCTGGCTTATGCACCACGCGAAACGGTTGCGCACTTCATGTTCGGCAAACCAAAGGCGGCAAAACGACTCTACTTTGATGTCATTCCAAGGGCGGTAGACGATTATCTGTCGCTGCTTGAAAAGTATCCGAGCGAGGATCCGGCTCGCCAGTTGGAGAACCCGGCATGGCATATCCATCAAGGAGACCCGCCCATCGAGCGTACGCCATTGAGTTTTAACGTCCTGCTGAACCTTGCGAGCGTGTGCAACACCGAGGACAAGGTCGTGCTGTGGGGGTTCATTTCTCGCTACGCACCTGACGCCGCGCCAACGTCAGATTCCCTGCTGGACCAGCTCGTCGGTCACGCCATCCGTTACTATTCCGACTTCGTGAAGCCGAATAAGCACTACCGCGCTCCGAATCAGATGGAACGCGTGGCGCTAGAGGATTTGGCCGATGAGCTCGGTCGGCTGCCGCAGAATGTGGCCGCTAACGATATCCAGACTCAAATCTATGAAGTCGGCAAGCGTCACCCGTTTGACTCACTTCGCGAGTGGTTCCAGGCGCTCTACGAAGTTCTGTTGGGTCAGGAACAAGGTCCGCGAATGGGATCTTTCGTCGCGCTCTATGGCGTCGATAAGACGACCGAACTGATACGTCGCGCTTTGGCAGATGAAGGCTTGTCCGCAGCCTAGGCGCGCGGCCCGGATCGGTACGCGCCGAACGTCCAAGAAATTCGTCTGATCCTACTTGTGGGAAAATTCCCAGTAGAGTTCGCGCGCGCGGCCTGCGATCGGACCCGGCTGCAGTTCGCGATCCTCGATGCGTATGACGGGCACCACTTTGGCGTAGTTGCCGGAATTGAATACCTCGTCCGCATCCATCACCTCATGCCAGGTTATTGCCCGCTCGAACACCTCGACGCCGGCGTCGCGCAACAGCTGAATGATGCGCTGCCGGGTAATGCCGTTGAGAAATGTGCCATTGATCGCTGGCGTGTGCACCTTACCGTCCTTGGCGATGAAGATGTTTGAATTTGCGAATTCGGCGACATTGCCCGTCATATCGAGCATGACCGCATTGTCGAATCCCTTGGTCGACGCTTCGGCGAGCGCCTGAGCGGCGATCGGATAGAGACCGGAGGATTTGGTGTAGGTTGGCGCGCATTCCGGAGTCGGGCGGCGGAAGCGGGAAAGATGGCAGCTGAAGCCGGTTGCCGCCGGCAGCGGCGCATCATGAACCATCATCGTAAAGCGTGTGCTGTCGGGGTCGACCGACGCGCCCTGGCCGTGTTCGGCCCACATCATCGGACGTATGTAGAGTTCGGCGTCTTTGGGAAACTTGGCAACGCCCTCGAGCGCCAGTTCTTCGACTTCGCCGGCCGACAGTACTGGTTTCATACCAAAATTGCAGCAGGACATGATCAACCGCTCGCAGTGCAGGTCCAGATCGGGGGTCACGCCCTCGAACGCTCGACCACCATCAAAGACGATTGATGAGAGCCAAAGCGCATGCGACTGAGCGGGCAGAACACGTGGGTTGCCCTCCATCCATTTGCCGTCGAGATATGTTTGCCAAGCCATGTTTATTCGCGCCTTAAGGTGTGAAGAAAGATGTGATTAGTGAAGCATAGCGCCGAGGTTGCCCAAGGCCAACGATCTTCACCTGATGCCGCCACGCTGCGTCTAGGTGTGATTTCAGGGCATGGCCGAAGCCCATTCCGACCGCGGCAGTCTAGGTCGCCGCGCCACGCGCCTTGGTGCTGTTTTCGATTCCACTGCGGACGAGGTGGCGCACGGTATCGATATAGCCATCGCGCACCTCGCCGAGATGGGGTCGAAGAACATCATGCAGCGCACCCAATTTGTGAAATGGCACCAGGGGGATTGCGTGATGTTCCGCATGATAGGCCATATTCCATGATAGCCAGCGCACCGGCGCCACTGTTCGCACCGTCCGCGTGTTGTGCAGCATATCCTCGCCCGGCGGGCAGCCAACATGCTCCGACATGCGGATAATTCGCTCAACTGGCTCGGACACCAAACGCGGGATCAGCCAATAGATGACGATTGCCCAGCTTTGAAACCACAACGATACCAGTGCCAATGAAAGATAGATCGCCCAGAACATGAAGGACTCACGGCGAACCGCGCTGAATGCGCTTAGCGGCACGCTTCGCTTTTCACTCTCGCTGAAAATGCCGAACGGATGCTGCAAAAGGGTGGTCGATAGGGAGATAAAATACGGAATGCCCGATGCATAGTAGAGGTAGCCACCCAGCCTTTCACCCATCGGTATCGACTGCGGGTCGCGGGCGACATTTTGCGTATAGGTATGATGATCGGCGTGCTGATAACGGAAGGCGAGGGGCAGGAGAAACAGGATGAGCCCCGTTACGAATCCGACCGACCGGTTCAGCCACATCGACTTGAAAGGCGTGTTGTGGGCGCATTCGTGATACGGCGCGAACAGGTGCGTGATGCCGATGCCGTGGACGAAAGTCGCCGGCACGACCCACCATGTGCCGAGCGATAGGTACAGCAGGTATCCAGTTGCAAGCATGAATGCTACGTGCGCAGCGGTGAAGAGGAGACCGGGGCCGTCGCTGCGCTGAGTCAGTTCGCGAACCCGTGCGCGCCCAACGAGGTCACGGATTTTCTGCGATTCGTGGACGTCGCCTGACTCGGTCCGTTTATTCATTGTATTCCAAGCACATTATGGACAACGGCTAATCGTTGCGAAAGATGATGTGATAGCCGAATTCTGTTTCAATAACGTCACTCTTGTCACCGACATCTAACGCAAATGCGGCAGTTTCGAAGCTTGGCACCATCTGGCCACGCCCGAACTGTCCGAGGTATCCGCCTTTATTCTTGGAGGGGCAGTCCGATACGCTGCGCGCCAGTTCGGCAAATTCTGATCCGCCTTCCAACTCATCGCGAATGCGCTCGATTTCTGTGAGAGCCTCCTCGCGCGAGCGTTTTGATGTGGCTTCAGGGGCCTCCGTATGGGTGATTAGGATGTGTGAGGCGCCGACCTGTTCCGACATTTCGAATTTCCCCGCTGGTAACTGCAGATTTTGATCGCCGACCGAGCGGCTATTTGAGCGTAATACTGCTGTTTTGAAGACGCGAGCACAACCCATTGGCTGCAGGAATCCTTTGGTTTGGACGTTTTGTTCGGTGATCGCCCTTGACGTGTGGGGCAATCAGATGAGTACGCGCTGTTCGCTGCGCGCCCATTCGTTTAGGGTCGCGAGCTGGTCATAATGTTCTTAAGGCGACCCTCACCTCCAATGCTCAGATGAGATAACTCGGTGCGGACGAAGCTCGCGAAGCCCGCGGCGCGACTACTCGGTTTTTTGGAACCGGAACGCGCGCACGCGGTTACACTCTGGGCACTCGAACATGGTTTCGGGCCAAGCACGCCGGGCGAAGCAGACGATCCCATCCTAGCGTCGGAATTATGGGGCTTGTCCCTGCCAAACCCGATCGGCTTGGCGGCTGGATTCGATAAGGATGCGCGGGTCTTCACGCCGGCTCTGCGTATGGGCTTCGGCTTCGTCGAAATCGGCACTATTACGCCGCGAGCTCAACACGGAAATCCCAAACCCCGCGTTTTCCGATTGTTGGAAGATGGAGCGGTCATCAACCGGCTTGGATTTAACAGCGGTGGCGTTGAGGCGGTAGCTCGACGCCTTGCGGCCGGCCATCATGGTGTGATGGGAGCCAACATCGGCATGAACCGGGAAAGTGCGGATCCTGCTGCCGATTACGCGGCCGTGGCAGGCCGCGTAGCGCCCTTGGTAGATTACATCGCCATCAATGTCTCTTCGCCCAACACACCGGGACTGCGCGCGTTGCAAGAACGCGAGGCGCTGGCGGAGGTGATCGACCGGGTTCACAGTGCATGCGCGGATGCCGCACCTGAATACAAACCACCGCTCGCAATAAAGATCGCGCCGGATCTTGGCCCGCAGGGCCTGCGCGACGTAATCGAGGTCGCACTCGCCGCCGGTGTTGCTGGTTTGATCATCAGCAATACAACTATCGCACGCCCACCTGGTCTCCGAAGTCCGCTTCAAGTTCAGGCGGGCGGATTGAGTGGCCGGCCGCTTTTCAACGCGGCGACCGAGCTGTTGGCGGATGCCTATCGGATCAGCGGCGATCGGCTAACGCTGGTCGGTACTGGTGGCATATCAAATGGCATGGATGCGTACGCGAAGATCCGGGCCGGCGCATCGGCCTTGCAGCTCTATACCGCGTTGATCTACGGCGGCCCCGCGCTCGTCGACAAGGTAAAGCGCGAATTGGCGGCTTGCCTGCGCGCCGACGGCTGCAACTGTGTTGCCGACGCCATCGGCGCGGACCACCGATGAAGGAAGGTGTCTGCCAATTGGCGCCAAGTGGTTTCGCAGGGTTGCCGCTGGGGACCGCCGCGCGTTACCTTCCGAGCATCCAAAACAAGCACACTACCGCACCATGAGGACCTCCTCGCACCTCTGGATACTTGCCTCCTACACGCTTGCAGCACTCGTCATTGGGGTTGCACTGCCTGAGCTGGTGACTGGCATCGGTTGGTTGACTTCGGCGCTTTTGGGTTTGGTTATTCTGCTTGGCGGCGGACTGGCCCATGAAATCTACACGCGCCGACTCGCAGAGATCCAAACCAAGCGACACCTCAGTGTCTTGCGAAAGGCGTATGACCACAACAAGGAGCAACTATTGTTGGCGCGCGATGAAGCGCGCCGCATTTTCGAGGCGCTGGAGTCTGCACAGCCGGCGAATGCGCCTGATGGGTCGCATGAACTCTCCGACGTCGCGAGCGAAGTTCGGGTACTGCATTCGCTCGTGGAGCAGCTCTACAGTCAGGGCGGGTCACCGGTTGATCGCATGCGCACTGGCCATCCGGACGAGGAGAACGAACCACGGCTCGTTCCGCTGGCAGCGCCCGGCGAGACCGCGGTCCTCGATATTGTGCGCGAAGCGCTGCGTCAGGACCGAGTGGAGCTGTATCTGCAGCCAATCGTCAGTTTGCCCCAGCGAAAATCCCGCTTCTTCGAGTGTTTCAGCCGTATCCGATCATCCGAAGGCGCGATTGTAGCACCCGAGCAATATCTCGACATCGCTCGGCGTACCGGGCTGATTGCCGCCATCGACAACATGCTGCTATTCCGCAGCGTGCAACTGCTACGCAAAATTCAAAAGCACAGCTACTCGACGGCTATATTCTGTAACGTGTCCTCCCATACGATTTCCGATCGCCCCTTTCTCAAAGATTTCATCGACTATATGGAAGGACATACAGAGCTCGCGGCCAGCCTGATTTTCGAGTTCGTACAGGGTGATATTGATCTCAACGATGCACAGACCGCAGGCGATCTGTCGCGTCTCTCACACCTCGGGTATCGCTTTTCCATGGACCAAATGACCGAGCTCGACATTGATTTCGCAGAACTTGCGAGTCACGGGTTTAGATATGTCAAAGTTGAGGCGAGCGAACTGCTTACGCGCTCCGATGGCGGACCCAACATATTGCGTTGGCTGAAGCAGGCGATCGATGGCCCCGGCATCGACTTGATCGTCGAAAAGATCGAAACCGAACAGACGCTCAGTGAATTGCTGAATTACAACATCGATTTCGGTCAGGGCTACCTATTTGGCGAACCACGGCTAAGCAAAGGCGAGCCGGCGCGGGCTGAAGAGGCGTGAAGTCTCACAACGCACCACTCGTCATCAGCGGCATAGGCGAAATAGCGGATCGCTACGAAGGCATAATCCTCGACTTGTGGGGCGTCGTACACAACGGCGTACAAGCGTTGCCTGGAGCGATCGACGCCATGCGTCGGCTGAACAGCGCCAACAATCGCATTGCCTTGTTGTCGAATGCTCCACGCCGTGTTGCAGATGTCGCCGATCGATTGACCGAAATGAACATTGCGCCGGATCAGTATGACGCGATCATGTCGTCTGGCGAGGAGGTCTGGTGTCACCTGTCGGAGCGGACAGATCCCTGGTACCGCTCACTCGGACGCCGCTGCCTGCATATCGGCGCCGAGCGCGACAAAGGTATGTTTGTCGGGCTCGATCTTGTGTTGACGGAAGACCCTGCGGACGCCGAATTCGTGCTCAACACCGGCACCTTCGACGATGGCGACAGCGTCGAGGCGTACGATCATCTGCTACAAGACCTGCAATTACGAGGGTTGCCCATGATCTGTGCCAACCCCGATCTGGTCGTTATGCGGGCCGACGAAATGCAGATTTGCGCCGGTGCGCTGGCCGAACGATATGAGGCGCTCGGTGGTTCGGTGCGCTGGCATGGGAAACCGGATCCCTCGGTGTATCTCGCATGCCTTGCGAAGCTCGAGATCATCGACCGATCGGCTATCCTCGTGGTTGGAGATTCGTTCCGTACCGATATTTGCGGCGCCAACCGCACTGGCCTCGACAGCTTGTTCGTTGCAGGGGGTATTCACGCGGCTGATCTCTGTCGTGCCGGCGGCGCACCCGATATGGCGCGGATCACTCAGGCCGCGGCCGCCGCGTCGGCCCAACCCGATTTTGTCGGCGCGTCCTTTGCCTGGTAGCGGGCCGGATTGGCTATCCGCATGGCAAGCGATAGTCGGTCAGATTGGACTTCCGTTTAAGTCAGCCGATATAGTCGCTGAGTGTGGTGGGGGCTTCCGACATGGCCGATTTTCCCGATAGGACAACCGAAGACTGGTGCGCCTTAGCCAAAGAAGAGTTGGCAGGCGAGGCGCCGGATGGACTCGACTGGCAGACCGCCGAGTCCATTCTCATAAAGCCGTTGTATACATCGGCAGACTTGGCGACGCTCGAACATCTCGACACGTTGCCCGGCTTCGCACCGTTCCTGCGGGGTCCTCGTGCAACGATGTATGCGCACCATCCCTGGACGGTGCGGCAGTACGCGGGATTTTCCACCGCGCAAGAGTCCAATGAGTTCTATCGCAAAGCGCTCGCAAGTGGGCAGCGTGGCCTATCGGTCGCATTCGATCTAGCGACCCACCGGGGATATGACAGCGATCATCCGCGTGTTGCCGGCGATGTCGGCATGGCTGGCGTCGCCATCGATTCGGTTGAAGATATGGTGGCTCTATTCGGCGGTATTCCGCTCGGCGAGACGAGTGTGTCGATGACCATGAATGGCGCGGTTCTGCCGGTGCTGGCGATGTTTATCGTTGCCGGCGAAGAGAGCGGCGTGTCGCAAGAGCGCCTGAGCGGCACCATTCAGAACGATATCCTCAAGGAGTTTATGGTCCGCAATACCTACATATATCCGCCCGACCCCTCGATGCGTATCGTCGCCGACGTCATCGACTACACGGCTCAACATCTGCCGAAATTCAATTCGATCTCGATTTCCGGCTACCACATGCAGGAAGCGGGCGCGACATGTATCCAGGAGCTCGCATTCACGATCGCCGACGGACTGGAATATGTCCGCGCCGCACAGGCAAAGGGACTCGATGTCGATAAGTTTGCGCCGCGCCTTTCGTTCTTTTTTGCGATTGGTATGAATTTGTTCATGGAAGTCGCAAAGCTTCGCGCGGCGCGTTATCTGTGGGCGCATCTGATGCGCGACATGTTTTCCGCGGCCGATCCACGCTCGTTGATGCTGCGAACGCACTGCCAGACGTCGGGCGTTTCTCTGACCGCCCAGGATCCGTACAACAACATCGTTCGAACGACAATTGAGGCGCTGGCGGCTGCGCTTGGCGGAACCCAGTCGTTGCATACAAATTCATTTGACGAGGCGGTTGCGCTGCCAACCGATGCCGCGGCTCGGATCGCTCGCAACACGCAACTCATCCTGCAAGAGGAATCAGGGATAACACGCGTCGTCGATCCTTTGGCGGGTTCGTATTATGTCGAAAGCTTGACTGCGAGTTTGATTGCGGAGGGCCGCAAGCTGATCGACGAAGTCGAGGCGATGGGTGGGATGACGAAGGCGATTATCGCCGGCCTGCCCAAATTGCGGATCGAAGAGTCGGCGGCCCTGCGGCAGGCGAGAATCGAGCGCGGCGTAGAGACCATCGTCGGCGTCAATAAATATCAAACCTCCGAGACGAACGACTTCGAAATCAGGGGGATCGATAACTCGGCGGTACGGGAAGCGCAGATCGCACGGCTCAATCGCTTGCGTAGCGAACGAGATGAGGCAGCATGCAACAACGCGTTGAGTGCACTGACCAAGGCGGCAGATGCCGCGCAAGACAATTTGCTTGCACTTTCCATCGACGCGGCCCGAGCACGCGCAACGGTGGGCGAGATTTCCGATGCGCTGGAGCAGGTATTCACCCGTCACCGCGCCGTCAGTCACCCGGTTTCAGGCGTCTATGGGAATGCATACGAAGGCGATGAGAAATTTGCCGCGATTAGGACAGAGGTCGAGTCCTTCGCTGAAGTGGAGGGTCGACGTCCCCGTATGCTGGTGGTAAAACTCGGCCAAGACGGACACGACCGTGGCGCACGGATCATCGCCTCGGGATTCGCCGATATCGGTTTCGATGTTGATATCGGGCCGCTATTTCAGACGCCGGAGGAGGCGGCCGCTCAGGCGGTTGAGAATGACGTGCATGTCGTTGGCGTGTCCTCGCAGGCCGCCGGCCACCGTACTCTTATTCCACGTATTATAGCGGCCCTTTCGGAGTTGGGCGCGGAAGACATCATCGTTGTTTGTGGCGGTGTCGTCCCGCCGCAAGACTACGAGTGGCTGAAATCGGCAGGGGTTGCCGCGGTCTACGGCCCCGGCACTATCATTCCCGCCGCGGCCAGCGAGATCATTCGGCTGATCAGGCATCGCCGCATCGCCGCTTAAGGGAACCTCTAAAAATTCTCCTTTTTCGGGCGTCGTCGATTTAGAATCGGGTTGACGATTTGTTGATAGCGGGAGGCGTGGTTGATGGGTCAGATGGGGTTTTTCGATCTTGGGAACCGGTATTCCGGTCTTGACGCCAAGAACGAGCCGCTTTTGAAGATCGACGGGGTGGTTCCGTGGGAGGACTTGCGCGCCCGTCTTGAGGCGGTGTGGCGGCGTGCGGACAAGGTGCGCAAATCGCGGGCGGGACGCAAGCCGTGGGATGCGATTGTGATGTTCAAGACGATCATTCTGTGCGCGCTCTACAATCTCTCGGACGACCAAGTTGAGCATCAGATCCGTGACCGCCTGTCGTTCATGCGATTTCTGGGGTTGGGTCTAGCAGCCTGTCGGACTGAGGTCCGCGAGAATGGGTGTGGACGGATCGCGATGTGGAGAGGTCATGGGATCGAGCGCCTTTCGTGAGGACACGGAGTGCGGTCGCTTGGCCGCGCGTACCGCAGGGTGAGTATACTCTTATGCCCTCTCGTGAGGGCACGAAGTATGTTCGCTTGCTCGCGCGTGCCGCAAGGCGAGCATACTCTTATTCCTTTTCGCGAGGTACGGAGTCCGGCCGCCTGCTCAAGCGTATTGCAAGGTGAACATTCTCTTTATGTTCCAGGCCAGGGTCACCAGGTTCCATTCGCCCGTGACCTTGTCCAGGCCGCGTAGCGAGAACTGGCGGAAGCCCATGGCCGATTTGATGATGCCGAACACCGGTTCCGGCGTTTGCTTGCGCAGGGCGTAGAGTTGCCGGCCTTCGGGCGTCGCCAGTCGATGTGTCATCGCTTCCAGCGGCGTCGGGTTCTCCGGGGGCGGCGGCGCGCCGGCGAAGCGGTCCTTCCAGGAGAGATGATGGCGTTCCCGGCCGGGCGTGATCAACGGCGCGATCTCGGCCTCGGCGCAGGCGTTCACGTTGGCCTCGCTGAAGTAGCCGCTGTCCGCCAGCAGGGTCTCGGGCGCGCCCAGCGCCTCGGGAAGGCGGGCGAGCGCTTCCAGCGCCGGTTCGATTTGTCGCTTGTCGTTGGGGGCCTGGACCACGTCGTTGGTGACCACCAGCAGGCTGTCGGCCGCCACCAGGGCTTGGGCGTTGTAGGCCTGTTCGAAGCCGCCGCCGGCCACCGGCATGATGCGCGAGTCCGCGTCGGTCAGATTGACCTGGTCCTTCGGCCCGGGCCCGGCCACCGGCGGCTCGGGTGGACGGCCGCCCGGCTTGCGGCCCGTCTTCTCGGCCTTCTCCGCGCGCGCCTCGAGCTTCGCCTCGTACTCGGCCCGTTCCCGCTCAAGGCGTTCGCGCGCCCGCGCCTCGATCACCGCCTTGGCCTCGGCGATGCGGGCCAGACGATCCTCGCGCCGGGCCAGTTCCTCGGGCACCGACATCCCGTCGGGCACATCCGCCCCATCGGCCGCCTCCGCCAACGCCATCAACTCCGCCACCTCGGCCTTCAACCGGGCTTCGAGCTCGCAGGCGTGTTTCCACGACAGCGCGCTGTGCCGGCTCGCGTTGGCGTGCACCTTGGTGCCGTCCAGCGCCACCGTGCCGAGCTTCAGCACCCCGGCTTCCCGGGCCAGCAGCAGCACCTCGACGAACAGCCCTTCGATCCGGTCGAGAAAACGCCGCCGGAACGCGGCGATGGTATCGTGGTCGGGATGATCGTTGACCGCGATGAAGCGGAAAGCGACAGAATCATAGGTCGCGCGCTCCAACTTGCGGCTCGAAAACACCCCCGTGGCGTAGCCGTAGACCAGAAGCCCCAGCAGCATGCTCGGGTGATAGGACGCCGAGCCCGAGCCGCGATAGGCCTTCACGAACGCCGAGAGGTCCAACTGCTCGATCACCTCGACCACGAAGCGCGCCAGATGCCGCTCGGGAAGCCATTCCTCCACCGACGGCGGCAGCAGAAACCCCGTCTCCCGGTCGACCGGTCGGAAATTGCTCATGACGGTCTCCATCACGCGCGGGCAAATCAACTGATACCATCGAATCCTATTTCGACTCCCGGCTCAAGTCCGACAGGCTGCTAGAGGGCCGGGTTCCCGACGCCAAGACGGTGTGGCTGTACCGCGAACAGTTAACGCAAGCTGGCGTGATCGAGGCTTTATTCGAGACGTTCGATGGCTACCTGAAGGATCAGGGCTATCTGGCGATGGGCGGCCAGATCATCGACGCCTCGATTGTGGCGGTACCCAAACAGCGCAACAGCCGCGAGGAGAACGCGCGGATAAAGGCGGGCGAGACGCCGGCAGGCTGGGAGGACAAGCCGGCAAAGCGGCGCCAAAAGGATGTCGAGGCGCGGTGGACCAAGAAGCACGGCAAGAGCCATTACGGTTACAAGAACCATGTCAACGTGGACCGTCGGCACAAGCTGGTGCGGCGCTATCATGTAAGCGACGCGGCGGAGCACGACAGCCAAGTCCTCGACGATATCCTGGATGGGGACAACACGGCTTTGGGTGTGTGGGCGGACAGCGCTTACCGCTCGGCGGAGATCGAGGCGTCGCTGAAGGAGAAGGGGTTGCGGAGCCGGATCCATCGCAAGGGCCGCCGCAACAAGCCGTTGAGCGAGCGCGAGAAGCAAGGCAACAAGACCCGTTCGTCGGTTCGGGTCCGCGTCGAGCATGTCTTCGGGGCCCAGAGCAACGACATGGGCGGGACGCTGGTGCGTAGTGTCGGGCTGGTGCGGGCGAAGGCGCGGATCGGGTTGAAGAACCTCGCCTACAACATGCGCCGCCTGGTCCAACTGGAGCGTCTCGCGGCGGCCGTGTGACGATACTCGGAGGAGAAGACCGCCTGGGGACGGTCTTGAAGCGGAAATAACTCAATTGGAGCGTGGAAGACCCCGAAAATCTCGGCTCCGGCATGGCTGGAGCTGGTGACAGCCTAGTTAAACAATATCCTCCGGCAACTCACCAATTCTTAGAGGTGCCCTTAAGTCAAAATATGTAAAACTTCGTTAAGTTTTTTTCAGCAAAGGCGTACACTGATACCAATGGCTGCCAACGTCACCGAACTGCCTCGCGCCGGCCGACACGCGGCCGGGTCTGGTTGGGAAGATCCGCAAGCCGTCGCCGAGCGCGCGGAAAAGGTTCAACGTTGGCTGCTAGCAGCGGCCGCGGTATTGTCGCTTGGCTGGCTTGGCCTATGTGTTCCCTGGCTGGCTTGGCCTATGCACCTGGTATATCGCTAGATACCTCGGTTGGGATCTTCCCAGCCAGATGTTGCCCCATGAACTAGGCGCACTCGCCGCCGGCATGGCAACGCCGCTCATCGTTCTATGGTTAATCGTTGCCATTGTGCGACGTGGCATGGAAGTTCGCCACCACACGGAAATGCTGCAGCGTCAGCTTGAGATGCTGACCTATCCGGCCGAAGATGCGGAAGCGCGAATCAAGGATGTATCCGACGCGCTGCGCCGTCAGGCCGACGAACTCAACAGGGTGAGCGACCGCGCGGAGGTACAGCTTCGCGAACTTGCGGAAACTCTGGCGCAACAGACGGATAGCCTGACGTCGGTCACTGATCGCGCGTCAAGCGAAGGTGGCGCCATGCGCGCCGCGCTATCTCAACAGACAACGTCGCTGGGAATTCTGGCAGATCGTTTTGAAACACAACAGAAGTCGGTTCGCGATGTTGTCGAGCAGCAGATCCGGGATTTGTCATCGGCGACCAGTCGAGCGCGCGAACAATCCGAGGATATGGGCGAGGTTCTCCGCGGACAGGCAGCACTTCTAGAAACCGCATCGGAAGCTTCGGCAGGCCGAGCCGAGGACATGGGCGCACTGTTCCGCGAGTATACCGATGCACTCGACAAGGCTTCGGACAACGCGGTGACTCGTGCCGATTCGGTTGGCGAGCGCATGATGCAGAGTGCCGATCAGCTCAACGCCGCAAGCGAGCTCGCGGCGACCAGGGCAAGCGACATCTCAGTGCAGTTGCGCAAACAAACGGAGGAACTGGCGGCGCGGTTCAAGGACACCTACGACACGCAGGCCGATGCCCTCGGGAAGCTCGCTGAACGTACGAGCGAGCGGATCGAACATATGGGGGGGACGCTGGGACGTCATACGACGACGATATCGGAAGCCTTGGACTCCTCGTTGCAGCGCCAATCTGCGGCACTGGAACGACTCATGGAGTCCGCGATCAGGGAAGCGGAGCGGCTAGGCAACACGTTGGATACGCAGGCCGATTCGGTGACCGAGAAACTGGATGAAGCATTTGTGAGGCAATCGGCGGCACTTGCGTCTACCGTCGGAGGGACGGCCGAGCATGTGCAGGAGATTACAGCTTCGCTGCGGCAGCAGGGCCAAGACTTGGCAAATGCCGCAGAACAGACAGCGACGCAGACGGCCAGCATCCGAGCCCAGGTAAACGATCAGGCCCGCGAACTAGCCCGGATTATTCACGGCACGGCGTGAAAGAGGTGGTGAGCGTGGATTAAACTGTTGAGATTCCGTATGATTCTGGTGTCTGGCCAAGACCATACGGCAACAGGGAAACCCGGCTCACCATGGATGAGATTACCGCCTATCTCCCCGGACTGTCACCCGTCGAGAACAAGGAACTGTGCGTCCGGTTCGCCGGCGGCCGGCTGTCGTCGGACGGCGGCGTGCTGGTGCTGCGCGAGATCGAGAAGCGTCTCGGCCTTGCCGCGCGCCTAGCCGGTTGCCTGTCCGATGCGCGCGATCCAGCGAGCACCACCCACTCATACGCCGACATGATCGGGGCGCGCATGTTCGCCATCGCCTGCGGATACGAGGATTGCGACGACCTCGACGTGCTGCGCTTCGATCCGGCGTTCAAGCTGGCCTGTGGTCGCCTGCCCGAGAGCGGTCGCGATCTGATGTCGCAGCCGACCTTGTCCAGGCTCGAGAACGCCCCATCATGGCGCGAACTGGCGCGCATGGGGCTGACGATGATCGATCTGTTTTGCGACAGCTTCGAGCGCGTGCCCCAACGCATCGTGCTCGACATTGACGATACCCCTGATGCCGTCCACGGCGGCCAGCAACTGGCACTGTTCAACGCCCATTACGACGAGTACTGCTTTCAGCCCATCCACATCTTCGACGCGGCGACCGCCAAGCCGGTGCTGTCGCTGCTGCGTCCGGGCAAGCGGCCATCTGGTGACGAGGCGGCGCGGGTCTTGCGCCACGTCATCGGCCGCATCCGGCGCCATTGGCCCCGGGTCGAGATCGCGGTGCGTGGCGACGGCCATTACGGCACGCCCGAGGTCATGGACCTGCTGGAGGATCAGGGCCACGGCTACATTCTCGGGCTTCCCGGCAACGCCCGGCTGAGCGAGATCGGCCAGCCGTGGTGCGAGGACGCGGCGCTGCGCCGGGTGCAATCAGGCAAGGACAAGGTGCGCCGTTTCTTCCAGACCGGCTACCAGGCCAAAAGCTGGTCACGCGAGCGCAAGGTCGTTGCCCGCGTCGAGGCCACCGCAAGGGGGACGGATGTCCGCTTCGTCGTCACCAACCTGCCGGGCCGCGCCAAATTGCTCTACGAGAGGGTCTATTGCGCCCGTGGCCGGATGGAAAACATGATCAAGGAGCACAAGCTCTACACCAAATCCGACCGCACCTCGTGTCACCGATGGGAAGCCAACCAGTTCCGGCTGTTCCTGCACACCGCCGCCTATTGGCTGCTGCATCAGTTGCGCCGGACCGCGCCCCGCCGCTCGCCGTGGCGCACCGCGACGTTCGAGACGCTACGACGGGCATTCCTCAAGATCGCCGTGCGCATCGAGGAGCTCAACACTCGCATCAAGATCGCCCTGCCCTCGGCCTACCCATATCGCAACGCCCTGATCGCGATGGCCGCCTCCATCGCCGCACAAGGCCCCTGATCCTAGCGGCGCGTGCCGCCGGATGAACCTCGAACGTCAATCTCCAACCCGTAACGAAAACCCGCCCCGAAAGCCGCCGTCAACCCGGCCGATACCGCTCGCCTCGCTCAAATCGGCCGCCAAGCGTGAATAATGCGGGCTAGCAAAGATGGCGGACGCCGTGGCCGTGCAATCTCGCTCTGTTGCTACTTCGGTCGACGAGCAGGCGAGCCACCTTACCGAAACATCGGAGACCGTGACGGCCCAGGTGAAAACTATGGGGGCGGCAATTCGAGAGCAGATCGGCGAACTCGGCAAGGCGTCCGATCTTGCAGCGTCGCGTGGCGAGGCGATTCGCGACGCTCTGCGGCGTCAGGCGGAGGATCTTTCGGCTGCGTCCGAGCGCACAATGGGTCAAGTAAACGAAATCGAGACACTTCTCGCTGCCAAGACGTCTGAAATCAAAATCGCGATGAGCGAAGGTGCCGGGACCATCAGCGAAGCCTTCGAGCCGGCGCTCAACCAAACACGGAGCATGGCCGACGTTCTTCGCAACCAGGCGCACGCGTTGCGCGAGTCGTCGGACTGGGCTGCTGGCCAGGCGCGTTCGATCGGCGACATTTTGCAGCGTCAGAGCCAAGATCTTAGGAGCGCTGCTGATCACGCATCATCGCAGGTGCGCGAAATTCGGGAATCGATCCGCGATCACACTACGGACATGACACAAGCGTCGGAGAGGGCGGCAGCGGACGCGGTCAAGGTTCGAGATACGCTGCGACAGGATCGCAAAGGAATGGCCGAGCTGGTCGACCAACTTGCGACGCAATCACAGGCGATATCAGTGTCGGTTGCGGAGCAGGACGAGGCGCTTGAACGGATGTCCCAGCAAGTTGATACGCGGACCCGGGAGGTTGGCAGCAATCTGCAGCTTCAGGTTCGCCAGCTTGCCTCGGCCGCGGAAGCGGTCAACGACCGGGTCGTCGAGGCAGGGAACGCGTTCTCTTCGGAGTCGACTTCGATGAACGATGCGCTAAAGGCCGCACTCGGCTTGATGCAGGAGGTTTCGGATCGCTTCAGCGAGCAGACCGAGCGTCTGACCACGGCATCGATGCAAGCAGGACTGCAGCTTAACGACAACCGTGAGTCGCTCGGCACGCAATCTGAAGATTTAGAGCGGGTTGCGGCCGATGCAACGAAGGCCATGAAGAGCGTCGGCGAACTGTTTAACCAGCAGACGAACAGCCTTACAGATTCGTCCGAAGCGACATCTGCACGCTTGTCCACGATGGCAGAGTCGTTCCGTCAGCAGACGCGCGAGCTCAACAACAAGGCCGTCGCATCGAACCTTCTCGACCAGAACTTCTCCGCCGAGGCACCCAACGAGAAATGGGCTGCCGACATCAGCTATATCTGGACGGCACAGGGCTGGCTCTACCTGGCCGTCATGCTCGACCTCTACTCCCGGCGCGTCATCGGCTGGGCCGTGGGCGCTCGCATGACCAGCGACCTGCCGCTCAGGGCGCTTAACCGTGCTATCGGGCTGCGCCAACCTGGCGCCGGTGTGATCCACCATAGCGATCGGGGAAGCCAGGGCGAGTTCAATTGGTCGTCGCAACACTCTGGCATAGGAGGTTGCTATGACGGTACGCAGACGGCGGTCGGATCGGTCTGGACGGAGCAAGTTGCATTCGCCAGGTCGACCGGACTCGGCACGGCGTGAGGAGCTTGTTCGGTTCTGGGCAGCGATTGCGACGGGGCGTTCGAGCGAGGACGCGGCCCGAGATGCCGGTGTATCCCCTCCGGTAGGCTCGAGGTGGTTCCGGAGGTCGGGCGGCATGCCACCATCACATTTATCGCAATCGGCCAAGCCGCTGTCAGGACGTTACCTGTCTTTCGAGGAACGTGAGGAGATTGCTCTTCTGCGCGCCCAGGGAAGAGGCATACGTCATATTGCTTGCCGGCTGGAGCGAGCACCGTCGACGATCTCCCGCGAGGTGCGGCGCAACGCGGCGACCCGAAGCGGTGGCCTGGACTACCGAGCAACGACGGCGCAGTGGCATGCTGATCGATCCGCCAAAAGGCCGAAGCCAGCCAAGCTGGCAACGAATGAGGCGCTGCGGCGCTATGTGCAGGATCGGCTTGCGGGTCGGATCTCGGCACCGGATGGAACGGTGATCGAGGGGCCACGCGTCGTCTGGAACGGTCGTCGGCATGGGCCGCGGCAGCACAGGCGATGGGCCAGGGCCTGGAGTCCTGAGCAGATCGCGCACCGTCTTCGGATCGACTATCCTGGGGACGGGCCCGAGGATCAAGCGATGCGGATCAGTCATGAGGCGATCTATCAGGCGCTCTACGTACAGGGCCGCGGCGCACTCCGTCGTGAGCTGACCGCCTGCCTTCGCACGGGAAGGGCACTGCGCGTGCCTCGGGCACGTAGCCGCCGGCGGGGCAAATCCTTCGTCACGCCTGAGATCATGATCAGTGAACGATCGGCGGAAGCAGCTGATCGGGCCGTACCCGGACACTGGGAAGGTGACCTGATCATCGGCTTGGGCAGATCGGCGATCGGCACTCTGGTGGAACGCACCACGAGGTTCACAATGCTGCTGCATCTTCCCCGAATGGAAGGCCACGGCACCGTCCCGCGCGTGAAGAACGGGCCTGCGCTTGCCGGTCATGGGGCTGAAGCGGTTCGCGATGCCATCGCCCGGACGATCACGACATTGCCAGCGCAGCTTCGCCGCTCGCTGACCTGGGACCAGGGAGCAGAGATGGCCAGGCATGCGGATCTTCGGATCGCAACCGGCCTTCCCGTCTACTTCTGCGAACCGCACAGCCCTTGGCAACGCGGAACGAACGAGAACACCAATGGACTGCTTCGACAGTACTTCCCGAAAGGAACCGATCTGAGCGTACACAGTCCGGACGTACTCGCAGTTGTTGCTGACGCGCTCAATACACGGCCCCGCAAGACCCTCGGATGGAGAACTCCCGCCGAAGCTCTGGACCAGTGCTTGCAGGCCAGTCAAACTGAACGTGTTGCGACGACCGGTTGAATTCGCCCAGTACTGCTCAGACGCATACCAGGCGCGCCTCGGTGAACTCGGTTTCCTCGCCTCAATGAGCGGTAAGGGAAATTGCTATGATAACGCCGTCGTCGAGACCTTCTTCAAAACCATCAAGTCAGAACTGATCTGGAGGACTGTGTTCATGTCAAGAAGCCAAGCTGAAACTGCCATAGCCGGATACATCGATGGGTTCTATAATCCAGTCCGTCGGCACTCGACGCTGGACTTCACAAGCCCCGTCAAATTCGAGGCAGAAGCAATGCAAACGGTGTAGGGCGCCTCCACTTTTCCTGGATGGGTCCACGGAGGCGGACTGGAAACGTTATGCGAGAGGCGACCGTGGCGTATTTACGCGCGCTCTAATGCGTGGTCGCCATGCCGCGATGATCTCGCGCATCGGTCACAAGATGAAGGAAAATACGGACATGCGCGATTATGTAAT
Organism: Alphaproteobacteria bacterium; assembly: GCA_963664465.2. Classification (GTDB taxonomy): domain Bacteria; phylum Pseudomonadota; class Alphaproteobacteria; order UBA8366; family CAVOAK01; genus CAVOAK01. The sequence goes on from CAXXSU010000004.1 coordinate 391,558, forward strand.
GCGCTATGTCGACCAGTTCGACCGGCTGCTTAAGGAGGCCGAGGCAAGCGATCCCGAAAATCTGCTGCATGCAACGTTCTTGACGGCGGACGTCGGTAAACTTTACCTCATGTTGTGCCGGGCCGTCGGTCGCGAGAATTGAAATCCGCTGATTGCCTGGGCTGGCAAAAGTTTTAATCAAAAAATACTTCCCACGGCCGCCAATCCGAACGCGACGATCAACGCGCCTGAAATCCGACTGATCCAGCGCACCCTTTTCTCACCAGCGAGTCCGCCCAACCGCGAGGCAGCGCCGCTGAGAATAACCCACCATGACATCGAACCAAGGAACACGCCGCCGACCATGGCGCCACCAGCCGCAAGATGATTGTCGGCGTCGATCAAACCAAACCCTGCGAATATCGCGACAAAGGAGATAATTGTCGTTGGATTGGCGAGCGTTAGAAACAGCGAGGATCCAAAGGCGCTAAACGCGGCCACGTGCGTGAGTTTCTTGTTGGTTGCAAGACGGGCGGTCGAGTGCGCGGTGCGTGTCCGCATGATCCGAAGCCCGAGAATCACCATGAAGCCGCCGCCAACGAGGCGGAACAATATGCTCTGCTCGACGAAAATCGTTGCCGCTGCGCCAAGGCCAAATGCCGCGACCGACCCGTATATTGCATCCGCGGTTGCTGAACCGAGCCCCGTCAGCAAACCCACGTGATATCCTTGGGACAAGCTGCGCTGGATACATAGAATGCCGATCGGACCGACCGGCACCGCAACTGCGAGACCGATGCCCATGCCTTTGAAAAATGCCAGTAACTCCATGTGGTCTGTCGGGCTCGCTGCGCACTGAAACGAAGGTTAGGATGGCATCAGGGATGACAGGGTCGGAAACCTGCCGGCTCTCGCGTTCGCTGGGTGGCGCAGATCGGATTGCGCTGAAGAGTGATCGCTAGCGAAGGGTCGTAATCGAGATATGGCCGGGGGTCTAGAAAGTTATGAGGTGCGCCGTGCGCTGCCAGCCGATGCGGACGCGCTTTATACCTTTGGTGAGCTGCTCTTGGATGAAAGCCATTTTCTCTTGCGTAGCCCAGGAGAGCGTGCCGGATCGCCGGCGGAGATGCAGCTTGTCATCGAACGCTTCGCCGTGTTGCCGAACCATCTCCTGTTGTCGGTCTTCCTCGGCCCGCAAGTTGTCGGCGAGGCCATTGTCATGGGAGGTGAATTCCGACGCAATCGACTGTCGGGAACGGTTGGAATTGGCATTCTCGAGGCGCATTCCGGGCGTGGGCTTGGGCGCCGATTGATGTTGGAGGTCGATGCATACGCAAATGTGCATGGACTGCACCGTCTTGAACTCACAGTGATGGAGTCGAACACGCGTGCGCGCTCGCTTTACGAGGCGATGGGGTTTGTTGTCGAGGGGATCAAGCGCGACTCGTTATTTGTCTATGACGAATTTGTCGACGAGATCATGATGGCGAAGTTGTTGGTAGAGTAGAGCGGCCGGTAGCGCTTGCGACTTGTCGAAGCGCTGCTGCGCATTTTCCTTCTCGAGGTCACGGATTGCGTCATTGGTAGGTTCCCTTGGGTCCCTGACGCTGAGTCGCGCGATTTGTCGCCAAGAGTTGCCGGCAGACCAGGATTCGATACGCTGCTATTATGCGGTCGCTCATGACGACTTGGACAAGCGGGTGGCCGTGATGAGGGACAAATGAGTGACAAAGAAAGAGACCCTGAGCCAAAGACGGCGAAACAGGCGGCGGCATATGGCGGCGTCCAGCGGTCGGCATTGGAGCGCGCGCCAGCCGATGCGAAAGCCGGCGAGCGGGCACAGATCATTGCGGAAGCGATGGCGACATATCGAACCAAGCGTACCGTGCTTGACGAACTCGACGCGCAGTCTCGGCGCCGGCTTGAGGATTTGGCCGCTAAGGTGTTTAGCACCAAACGCGAAGACTGAACGCCGATGTCTGCGGATCGCGGTGGTCTGAACGGTATGTCCGACGTAGCCGACACGGATGCTCTCATAGCTGCGGTAATCGAGGGAGATCGCCGGGCACTTGCTCAAGCGATCACACTTATTGAATCGACCAGCGACGCGCATCGCGTTCAGGCGGAGGCCGTACTTGACGCTATTCTGCCTCACAGCGGCCGCTCGATTCGCGTCGGCGTAACTGGTCTCCCTGGCGTCGGCAAGTCGACCCTTATCGAGGTGGTGGGACTACATGCGATCGCTCTGGAACGACGGATCGCGGTGCTGGCTGTTGACCCTTCGTCGAGCGTGAGTGGTGGATCGATTCTTGGCGACAAGACGAGGATGCAAGAGCTTGGTCGAAGCAGCCACGCGTTTGTCAGGCCATCGCCGACCGGCGGTACGTTGGGTGGCGTCGCCCGACGCACGCGCGAGGCGATCCTCCTGTGCGAGGCGGCGGGATTCGATGTCGTGTTTGTCGAGACTGTGGGTGTCGGCCAGTCCGAAATGGCTGTCGCGGATATGACCGATCTGCTTCTTTTGATGCTGCTTCCGGGCGCCGGCGACGAACTACAGGGCCTGAAGCGGGGCGTGGCCGAGCTGGCGCATGTGATCCTTATCAACAAGGCAGATGGTGCATTGGCCGAACAGGCTGTGCGGACTGCGGCCGATTACCGCGCGGCGGTTGGCCTGTTGCACTCTGCGGCGAACGATTGGTCGGTGCCGGTTGCGACATGCTCGATGGCGGCCGGAACTGGCGTTGACGAGATTTGGACCTTGATCAGCGAGTTTCAGGAGAAGTTCGAGGGTTCCGGAGACATCGCGAGTCGCCGGCGCGCGCAGGCAAACGCCTGGATGTGGTCGGAACTTGGCGAAGGGCTCAAGACGGCGTTGCGAACCCATCACGAGGTGCGGCGCGTTCTGTCGGAGGTCGAAGGGGACGTGGCCAAAGGACGTACGACGCCAACCGCTGCGGCAAAACTGCTGCTCGACGCCTTTCGTGGCGAGCGCTGAGCGCCGAGCTGGCTTGACGTGATCTGCCCGCGTGCACTAAAAGACCGCCCTTGGGCCGGGCCGTCGCGTAAACATTTCGTTACGGCCCCGTTTGACACAAGGCTATGAGGGACTCCAAATGGCGCGGCGGTGTGCAATCACTGGTAAGGGTGTGCAGCATGGCAACAACGTAAGTCATGCCAACAACAAGTCGCGGCGGCGTTTTCTGCCGAATCTTCAATACACCTCGGTGCAAAGCGACGCGCTTGGGCGCATGGTCCGCTTGCGGGTAACGCCACACGGTCTGCGGACCATCGAAGTAAACGGCGGGCTCGATGCCTACCTTATGGGTACGGTCGATCGAAACCTTACCGACGAAACGCGCAAACTCAAGAAACGCATAAAGAAGGTTATCGCTGCGGCGTAGAGGCCCAATTTCAATATTGGCATCACGACTTGTCTACTCGTCGGATTGGCTAGGTTTGCCTCACTGAATCGGGTGCGATTGACTGGAGATCGGAGCACAAATGTCCCTCTCCCCCGAAGCTCTTATCACTGCTCTCAATGCCGGTACGCCGGAATTTGTCTGGCTGTTGATGCTTGTCGTCTGTTTTGCGACGATTCTTATCATGCTCCGTCTTTTCGGCGAGGTCGGCCTTCAGGTCTATGTCGTTGTCGCCATTATCGGCGCCAACATTCAGGTGTTGAAGGCCGTCAAGTTCGCGGTCTACTCCGAGCCGGTCGCTCTCGGCACAATTCTGTTTGCATCGACCTACCTGTGCACGGACATCATAATCGAGCATTACGGCCGCGCAGCGGCGCAGAAGACGGTGCTTCTGGGCTTCGCCGCTTATCTCTTTTCCACCGTCATCATGATGTTGACGCTCGGGTTTCCGCCCCTGACGGTCGAGCAGGCCGGCGAGAGCATGAGCTGGGCGTTGCCGCTTCATGACCATATGGCGGCGCTGTTTACGCCCGCGCCGGCGTTTTTCGCCGCTGGCATGACGGCCTATCTGGCAAGCCAGTTTCACGACATTTGGCTCTACAATTTGCTGCGGCGCGTGACCGGCGGCCGCTGGTTGTGGCTACGAAACAACGCCTCGACGGCTGTTTCGTCGCTGATCGACAACACAATCTTCAGTATTCTCGCTTGGATCGTGTTTGCCGCCGATCCGCTGCCCTTGAGTACGGTAATCTTTACCTTCATCCTCGGGACCTACTGGTTGCGGCTCCTGGTCGCGGCCATGGATACGCCAATCATCTATCTCGCGCGTCTCGTTCGCCCGGCGGCCAGCCTGGCGGACTAGGATATCGTGTGCCTGACGGGTCGCGATTGATCCGCCCTCACGCGTATGCAGCGGCAAGCAGTGGCTATCGATGACCGATATACCTGGCTTTGAGTTTGAAATCCTCGCGCGGGATCAAGCGTCGCGCGCGCGGCACGGAAGGCTTGCGACGCCGCATGGCACGCTCGAAACGCCGGCGTTTATCTTCTGCGCGACAAAGGCCGCGATAAAGGCGACAGACCCGCGCGCGCTCAAAGAACACAACGTCGATATCATTCTTGCCAACACCTATCACCTGATGTTGCAACCGGGTGCTGAGCTGATCGAGCGCATGGGTGGATTGCATCGGTTTATGGCTTGGGATGGGCCAATGCTGACCGACAGCGGCGGCTTCCAAATCTTCAGTCTTGGCCATGGGTCTGTCGCCGAAGAAGTCAAAGGGGCTCGGCGAAACGACCGTGCGACCTTATTAATCGAGGTGGGTGAGGAAGGAGCGAAGTTCCGTTCCTACATCGACGGTAGCCTACATACATTGACGCCCGAATCGTCGATCGACATCCAGCGCAAGCTGGGCCCCGACCTCGTCGTTGTGTTGGACGAATGCACGCCATTCCATGTTGATCGCGACTACACCGCCCGCTCATTAGAGCTGACGCATCGCTGGGCCGACCGGTCGCTCGCCGAATTCGAGCGGGGCGCCGACGGTCGTCAGGCGCTCTATGGCATTCTGCAAGGCGGCGTGTACGAAGATTTGCGTCGTGAAGCAGCGGAATTCGTCCAATCGCGTCCGTTCTTCGGCCATGCGATCGGTGGCTGTCTCGGCGCCGACGGCGAGCAGATGTTGGAGGTGGTTGGCCATGCCATGCAGCATCTCGACTCCGAGCGTCCGGTTCACCTGCTTGGCATTGGCGGCGTTCGCGATATCTGGACCGCTGTGGCTTTGGGCATCGATACATTCGATTGTGTTGCGCCGACGCGTATCGCACGGCATGGCTGGGCCCTGGCGCGGGGGGCTGGGACGAAGAACCGGCTAAATCTGAAGAACGCGCGGTTTCGGGATGACCAGAAACCGCTCGAGTCCGAGTGCAATTGTCATGCGTGCAGCCGGTTCAGTCGCGCCTACCTCCATCACCTCTTCAAGGCGGGAGAAATATTGGGCATCCAACTCGTCACTCTGCACAACATCGCCTTTGTGACGCGGCTGATGACGACGATCCGCAAGGCGGTGGCCGCGGGCCGTTTGGCGGCTGCCGAAATAGCTTGGTTCGAAGGCGCTATGGACGACTGAGTGCTTCCTGGTAGCTTGGCCGGGGTCGAGCCCGCGACATAGTCTGCCTAATCCCAATCCAAGGAAGTCCACCGCCATGGCCGATACGAAAGAATTTCCAAATCTCCACACGCTCGACCATCCGTTGATTCAGCACAAACTATCGTTGCTGCGGCGCCTCGACACGCCAACCTCGAAATTTCGCCAGCTGCTTAAAGAAATTACGCTTTTGATGGGCTACGAACTCACGCGCGCGTTGCCGCTGACGAGCGAGCGTATTGAAACACCCGTTGCGGCTATGGAAACGCCGGTTCTTGCCGGTCGGAAACCGGCCATCGTCTCGATCTTAAGGGCGGGGCTGGGGATGGCCGAGGGCATGCACGAGTTGATGCCGGCGGCCCGTGAAGGTCATATCGGGCTCTATCGGGATGCGGAGACAAAACGGCCTGTCGAGTATTTCGTGAAACTGCCCGAGCATCGTGGCCGCCTGTTCATCCTGGTCGACCCTATGCTGGCGACCGGTTACTCAGCGGTTCACGCCGTCGACGTGCTCAACAAACATCAGGTCTCGGACCAGAACATCCGCTTTCTCGCGCTGGTGGCCGCGCCGGAAGGAATGCGTGTATTTCAGGAGGCGCACCCCGACGTGCATGTCTACGCAGCAGCGCTCGACGAACGGCTCAACGACCAAGCCTATATCATTCCGGGGCTTGGCGACGCCGGCGACCGTCTGTTTGGCACGAGGTAGGCAGCGCCGACGTTCGTCCGATCCAGCTCAACCTACTTGGCCTTGATGCGCCCTTCGGTCTTAGGCGCGACGCTGCCCCGATTGCTGATGTAGTTCATGACGGTTGTCGCCATCAGCGTCGCCCCTGACGCATCGACCAGCACTTTGCCTAATTTGAGCGCCGCATATCCGTCGCCACCGGATGCCAAATAATCGTTTGTCGCGAGTCGGTAGAGCTTCGCCTGGTCGAGCGGTTTGCCACCGATAATCAGGTTCGTGATGCGGCTCCCTTTGGGAGCTGAGGCGTCGTAGACCAATGTCATGCCGGAGATTTGCGGAAACCGTCCGGCCTTGTTTTCAACTTCGGAAACGCCGTTCTCAAGCGCGGCAAGAAGATTGGCGCCGGAGATTTCCATCAAGACGGTGACATTGCCGAATGGCAATTCCGAGAGAATGTCGCGGCGGGTGAGAGTGGTGCCCGAATCATATATTCGGTCGCCGCGGATTCCGCCGCCGTTCGTCAGTGCGACATCGGCGCCGACTCCCGCCCGCATGGCGTCGGCAATTAGATCGCCGAGGTTGGATTCCATGGTGCGTACAGTTGATCGCCGGCTGTCGAGCTCAACGGCGGTTTTTCCGACCGCGACGTTGAGTTGCTCGTCGAGGGTGGCGTTATGCTTGTCGACGATTCCTTTGATTTCAGGATCGGGTGCGACGCCAGCTGTGGATATCATCCGCCAGGCTGGCGTGACCTTTACGACGGTTTTGCCCCGCCGCTCGACACGTTCGATGACGAGATCAACTGCTGCTAAATAGTGGGCGTCATGGCCGGCCTTGTGGATCAGGACGCCGCCTTCATAGAAGGTGATTGGATCGTGGTCGTGTCCGCCAAGGATCAGGTTGATGCCTTTGACTTCGCGGGCAAGCAGGCGATCGGCAGCGAACTCGAGGTGCGTTAGGGCAACGATGACATCTGCACCTGCGGCCTGAAGATCTTTGACCGTCGCCTTGGCGGTCTCGATCGGAGGCGTGAATTTGATGCCGGCGCCGGGTGAACTCAATATGTCGGTCTCGGGTGCCAGAAGCCCCAGAAAGCCGATCTCATAGTCACCAACGCTCATCATGTGGGAGGTGACGGTACCAACTGCCTGCACTCCGTCCTTGCCGAGAATATTTGAGCCGAGCCAGGGAAACTTCGAGTCAGCAATGCGTTCGGCCGCGATTTTCGGCCCAAAATCGAATTCATGATTGCCGGGTACGGCGACATCGGTACCGAGCGCGTTCAGCAGCTCGATCATCTGTGCGCCCTTCGTCAGTCCCGACATCACCGACGGTGAAATTAAATCACCGCCGAATGTTGTGATGCTGTATTCGGTGCTCGCTCGCTCGCGTCTCAGCAGAGTCATCAATTCCGCTAGACCGCCGCGACCCCCCTTCGGTGATATTTCATAGACGTCGTTGGTGTGAAGAAAGGTGATGGTCGTTGGCGCCGCTTGCACTGCGTACGTGACGGCTGCAAGGACCAACGCAGCGGCAAACGCGGCGGCCGAGCGACGAGTAGCTCTCAGCATGAATTTCCTCCGGGCAACAACTAGAGCCGCCAGCCTGGATGGGTCTGGCAGTAAGAATATCGTTGCCGTTACTTCACTTCGGGAGGCGGTGTTGGTCAACTGGGATTCGCGAAGTACCAGGACGCCGCCACGCCAGGTCATGGCCGTTACGTCAGCGCGATATTGCCCGCTTGCGAGGTTGCGCGCGCTGAATTTGTCCATCCTCGTCGAATAATTCGGCGAGCTTATCCATCATTGCTCCACCCAATTGCTCAACATCAACGATGGTGACGGCGCGCCGATAGTAGCGGGTAACATCATGGCCGATGCCGATGGCGAGGAGCTGGACCGGGGAACGCGTCTCGATATAGGTAATCACCGAGCGCAAATGCCGTTCAAGATAGTTGCCGGGGTTGACCGACAATGTCGAATCGTCGACCGGCGCGCCGTCCGAAATCACCATCAATATGCGGCGCTGCTCGGCTCTCGCTATCAACCGATTGTGGGCCCACATCAGCGCTTCGCCGTCGATGTTCTCTTTGAGTAGGCCTTCGCGCAACATCAAGCCCAAATTCTTATGTGAGCGACGCCAATGTGAATCGGCTGATTTGTACACGATGTGACGCAGGTCGTTGAGCCGTCCTGGGTCCGGCTGTTTGGCTTCGGCGATCCAGCGCTCACGCGCCTGTCCACCCTTCCAGGCACGCGTCGTGAAGCCCAGAATCTCAACCTTGACGCCGCAGCGTTCAAGCGTTCGTGCAAGGATATCGGCGCTCATCGCCGCGATGGTTATCGGTCGGCCGCGCATTGAGCCGGAATTGTCGATCAAGAGCGTCACGACCGTATCGCGGAACTCCGTTTCGCGTTCCATCTTGAACGAAAGTGGGTATTGCGGATCGATGACGACACGGTCGAGCCGCGCAGTGTCGAGTAGTCCTTCCTCGAGGTTGAAATCCCAGGCGCGCTGCTGCTTGGCGAGCAGGCGACGCTGTAATCGATTGGCAAGTTTGCCGATTATGCTCTGTAGATGCAACAGCTGCTGGTCGAGCAGTTGCCGCAACCGCGCGAGTTCCTCGGCATCGCATAAATCGTCCGCATTCACCACTTCATCATATTCGTCGCAGTAAGCCCGATATGCTGCTCCGCGCGGAAAGTTGGAGAAGTCCTTATCGGGGCGCCAGGGTGTTCCAGGGTCGCCAGGTTCCTCTGTACCCGGCGCGGGCAGGGAGTCCTCGCTCAAATCGGAGATACTCGAATCGCCCATCTCGTCTTCGGCCATCTCGCCCATTGCGGCGTCGGCCAGCGCGTCGGCAAGACCCGAAGGATCGTCGCTATCGTCCTCGGCTTCGCCACGGATCTGTTCGTCGCCGGTTTCCGCGTCGCTGTCCTCGTCGCCGCTTTCGCCCGAGTCCTCGGTGGCAAATTCGATATCCAGGTCGGAGATCAGTCGGCGGACGATCTCGCCGAATGCGGTTTGGTCGCTAAGGTGGCGTTCGAGCTCAACGATATCGCGCCCAATTTTGCCCTCAAGCCATGGTTGCCATTGCTCGAAGACGCGTTGAGCTGTCGGCGGTGGTGGCTCGTCGGCGAAGACGGCGCGCGCCATCAAGCGGACGACCTCCGGCATCGCCGCATCGGATCGGCCCTCGAGCCGGTGCAGGCCATCGGCGCGGTAGCGTTCGTCGAGTGCAGCAGCGATGTTTTGCCCGACGCCCGCCATGCGCCGCGAGCCCAAAGCTTCTACACGCGCTTGCTCAAGCGTGTCGTAAATAATTGGGGCGACGTCGCCGGATGGCCGGCGTCTCGCGTGAAGCTTGGCGTCATGATGCCGCAACTTGAGCGCCAGGGCGTCGGCCTCGCCGCGCACTTGCGCGACTTCTTGCACCGGAAGGTCGCGGCTTGGCAGCGGCAGCCGCAAATGCTTGCCGGCGATGGCCGGCGGTTCGCCCGAGTAGGAAACTTCGATCTCGGGGTCCTCCGCAATGGCGCGGAAGGTCGCGGCGACGGCCCGCCGGAAGGTCTCGATCGGGCGCTCAACCTCGCTCATCGTCCGTGCTCAGGCGCCTGGCATCTTGACCCCGGTCTCCGGTAACTCGGTGCCGAAGCAGCGCTGGTAGTACTCGGCGACGATGGGGCGTTCGATCTCGTCGCACTTGTTGAGGAAGGTGACGCGGAAAGCAAATCCGACATCTTTGAAGATCTCGGCGTTTTCAGCCCAGGTGATGACAGTCCGCGGCGACATGACGGTTGATATATCGCCGCCCATAAATCCGCTGCGCGATAGGTCTGCGAGGGCGACCATGGCTGAAATCGTCTTTTGTCCACTCTCGCTGTCGTAGGAGGGCACCTTTGATAGGACGATCTTCATTTCCTCGTCGTGCGCCAAATAATTGAGTGCGCTGACGATATTCCAGCGATCCATCTGCCCTTGGTTGATCTGTTGCGTGCCGTGATAGAGGCCCGTGGTATCGCCGAGCCCGACCGTGTTTGTCGTTGCGAACAGGCGGAAATAGTCATGCGGGTGAATGATGCGACTCTGATCGAGCAAGGTCAGCTTGCCGTCGACTTCGAGGACGCGCTGAATGACGAACATGACGTCTGGCCGACCAGCGTCATATTCGTCGAAGCAGAGTGCACAGACGTTTTGCAGCGCCCAGGGCAGGATTCCCTCGCGAAACTCCGTGACCTGTTTGCCCTCGCGCAAGACAATGGCGTCCTTACCGATCAGATCGATACGGCTGATATGGCTGTCCAAATTGACGCGTATCAGCGGCCAGTTGAGACGAGCTGCAATCTGTTCGACATGCGTCGACTTGCCAGTGCCGTGGTAGCCCTGGATAAGCACCCGCCGATTGAAGGCGAAGCCGGCGAGAATTGCCATCGTCGTGTCGTGGTCGAACACGTAGCTTTCCTCGATGCCGGGAACATAGTCCGAGCCAACGGAGAATGCGGGAACCGTCATCTCCGTATCGAAACCGAAGGTTTGTCGAACTGAAAGTTCGATATCCGGTGCGTCGAGCGGGTGCACCCGGGCGTTGCCGTCCGTTCCTACTGAAGCCATATCTCTAATCCGCGTCGTATCTGATGGTGTCGCAAATGAAGTGGCTCAGGTCGATATCGCCTTCCGCAATGTCTGATAGGCGTCGTTGATATCCTTGAGCCGCTCCTCGGCCGCCTTGTCACCGCCGTTGGCGTCGGGATGCAAGCGCTTTACCAGTTCCTTATAGCGCGTCTTGAGCGAGGTCAAGGTCAGTGACACATCCAGGTCCATTGCGGCCAACGCCCGTCCTTCAGGTGTGTTCTGCGGAAATCGACAACCATTGGTATTGCCGTCGGCTTTCGAGGATTCGGTGAAGAACTCGAAATGATCCTTCAAGCCGGTGAACTGAAAGCCAAAATGCGCGCCGTTGCCTGCGCGGGCTCCGAACGGCCAGCTGGGCCGTTGCCAGACAGTATCATGTCGAACCTCGGATTCGATCTGTTGCTCGTTCATACCGACATAAAAATTCCATGCCCTGTTGTATTCGCGAACATGCTCAAGGCAGAACCAGTAATACTCGCGCAGTTGATCGCGCGACTTCGGTGCGCGAAACTCGGCGACGATGTCGCAGTCGGGGTGGTCGCAGGTTCGGAGCTGTTGGTTCCAAGCGCCACGTAGTTTGCCGATGCTGCGCGTACCAGCCATGGTGCCAGTATGGTGGCCCTAAATTGTCTGCGCAAGCGCCTGAAGTATCGTTGGCTTGCAGACCAAGGAAATATCGGCCAGACTCGCCGATTGAATCGTGACCCGAAGGAACGTCGCGTGCTCGTAGCTGAAGAAATTCGCAATAAATTGACCGATCGGCTCGCTCCGTTGCAGCTTGAAATCGTTGACGAATCTCATCTTCATGCCGGTCACAGTGAGGCGCCCGAAGGCGGCGAGTCGCATTTTCGAGTTTCCGTCGTATCCGAGGCCTTCGAGGGAGTTTCGCGGGTGCAGCGCCAACGCATGGTGTACGACATTCTGGCCGAAGAGTTACGGGGACCGGTGCATGCGCTCTCGCTGACGACCTTGACCCCCTCCGAGGCCGAATCGAGCGACCCCTAAATCTTGCGGATCAGCTGCCTGTGTAGAATTCGGACCACTCAGTTTTCACAATCGGACCGTCCGCGCGCAGGGCGTGGCACGTGTCAATATGCGCTGGTCTCTTGTTTGACGTGCCAGACGCCGCGGCCCCCTTGTCGGACCTTGATCGCGACAACACCGTCTGGAAAGCGACCGTCGCCAGCGTTTGCAGCAGCTCGACGAGATGCGTGCACCCTTGCACGCCGCCGACTTGCCCGCGCACTTTCCGCATCCAACCAGGTCCGATCTGCAAACCTTTGAGCTTGTTGAATTCTGGAGTGATATCGCCGCAAATTGGATAAGGACCCGAATCTGTGACCGCCTCGATGTCTTGGATTTGCATCGTCGCGTCGAGGGTAAGGCGGAGCCACATGTCGTGAAGCGGATCGCCGGGATGAATGGTTCCGCGCGACGCGTTGTCAAAGGCATAGGTCTTGGTGTCTTGAAGATGCGCCTCGATATCCCACATTCCGTCGTCGCGCGCGTATCCGCGGCACTCGATTGTGCGTGAATGAAGGTGCTGACGGGGTACGGAACTGGAAAGCGGCATAGTCGGCCCCCTGGTTGTGCATGTGGGTGCGGATCAGGAAGTGAGGCACGAACGGCCGCATCCGCGCAGATGTTCAAGCTCAGGCGGCGAGAGATTCTATCGATACCCGGTGCCGAACATGTAGGATTCGGTGTCCTCGAGATTTTGTTTCAGCTCGTCCGTCATCGCAGAATAAAGGTCGCGGAGCGACAATACGGCGACAACGCGGTCCCCGTCGACGATGGGAAGATGTCGGTATCCTCGTTTCCCCATCATTTCCAAGGCATCGGCTGCCGTGGCGTCGGGCGGGAGTGAATCCGGATTTCGCGTCATCACTTCCTCGACCTTGGTTTCAGTCGAGTCGCGTCCTTTAGCGACTACGCGCGACAACACATCTCGTTCGGTGAAGATCCCAACCAAGCGCTCGCTCCGCATTACAAGCAGAGCACCAATCCGGCGCTCGACCATTAATTCGGCTGCGTCGAAGACCGTGGCGTCTGGCTCGATAGTGGCCACGTCCTGTTCGCCGACGACGCCTGGATATATTGTTCTCAGCATGCAACATCTCCTGTCGCCTACGTCGGATCACAAAAGTGTGAGCCAGGATGCCGGTCGGGGTCAAGGGAACATGTGCTCGGTGTCACTCGGTCGGCAGTCAGGTGGCAGTTTGCGGAGCGGGGGGCGTTATCCGAATCAGCGTGATTTGATTGCGTGCGCGGCGCATGATTTCAAACCGGAACCCGTAGAACGTAAAGACTTGGCCCGGGTTCGGTATTAACCTGGCCTCGTGCAATATCAACCCTGCGATGGTCGTCGAAACGTCGTCGGGAAGCTGCCAATCATAATCACGGTTTAGATCCCGCAGCGTGACGGACCCTCCCGCGATGAAGCTGCCGTCGGCCTGTGGCCGCACAGCAGCGGCAGCGACGTCATGTTCGTCGTCGATCTCGCCGACGATTTCTTCGAGGATGTCCTCCAGCGTGACGATACCCATGAACGAGCCATACTCGTCGACGACAACTGCGAAATGTTCCCGCCGTTGGCGAAATGCCTGGAGCTGGTCGAGAAGAGTCGTTGTTTCCGGTATGAACCATGGCTCGGCGGCAAGTTCGTTGAAGTCGAGGCCGTCGACGCGCCCGCCGCGATCGTGAACTTCGCGGAGAAGATCTTTGGCGTGCACGACACCCGTGATGTTGTCGGGATCTTCGCTGTACAGCGGCATGCGCGTATAGGGGCTCTTCAGTACATCGTCGATTATCTTTTCCGGAGCGTCGTTTGCATCGATCATGGTAACCGCGCTGCGGTGCGTCATGACTTCTTGAACCCCAACATCGTCAAGGTCGAGAATGCTGCGCAGCATTGCTCGTTCGCGCTGAATTTCCGGCTCTGGGCCTTCATGTAGGTCGATGACGCCGCGCAGCTCCTCTTCGTGCATCGATTCACCGAGTTCCGAGCCGAGTTCAATTCCCATCGGCCGCAAGGTCGTTCGCACGAACAAATAGATTGCGTGCGTAACCGGCGCCAAAACGATGACGATCGGCTTGACGATTGGCGCCACCGCCAGCGCCGTCCGTTCGGCATGGCTGAACGCGTAGGTTTTCGGCAATACCTCTGCAAAAACCAGGATAAGCAGCGTCATCACCAGCGTAACGTAGGCAATGGCGGCGTCGCCGAAATAGCGCAGGAAGATGCCGGTTGCGAGTACCGACGCCAGGATGTTGACGAGGTTGTTGCCGAGCAGGATTGCACCGATCAGCCGCTCCTTCTTCTCGCGCAAGGCGAGGATGGTTCCCGCCGACCGATTGCCGTTTTTGGATAGTTGGTGAAGGCGCCCTTCCGAAGCGACCGTCACTGCGGTCTCCGATCCGGAGAAGAACGCCGAGAGGAGTAAAAGGAAAAAAATGACAACAGCAGATGTCAGCGGGTCTTCGATCATTCTGTAATAGCTCCCTCAATCACGGTGAGCAGGTCCTTTCTTCTCACTTCATCGTTCAACAAGGCGAAGCCAATCCCTCGCACGAGGACGAAGGTGTTGCGGCCGTCCTTCACCTTCTTGTCTGACGCCATGTGGTCGATAAGGCGAGCCGCGTCCCAAACAACGCCTTGAAATGGTTCAAGACTCGTTGGCAGGCCTACCGCCGCCAAGTGCCGTCTAACGCGCGCGGCATCTTCGGCTGGGCACAGACCCATCGCGACGGAGAGCTCGAAGGCCATCACCATACCGATTGCGACAGTCTCGCCGTGCAGCAGCAAATCGCCAAATCCGGTTTCGATCTCAAGCGCGTGGGCGAAGGTGTGGCCTAGATTGAGGAGCGCACGATGACCGCCCTCACGCTCGTCTTCCGCAACGATGGCCGCTTTGGCGTTGCAGCTCGAGACAATGGCCTGCCGTTGCGCTTCCGATGAGCCGTCGCAAATCGCCGCGCCATGACCTTCGAGCCAGTTAAAGAACGCGGCGTCGTTGATTAGGCCGTACTTTACGATCTCGGCATATCCCGCCAACAACTCGCGTCGTGGAAGCGTCTCGATGGCGTTGGTATCGGCGAGTACGAGTCTCGGCTGATGAAATGCGCCCACCAGGTTCTTTCCGTACTCGGTGTTGATGGCGGTCTTGCCGCCTACCGAGCTGTCGACTTGCGCAATCATGGTCGTCGGAATTTGTATGTAGTCCATACCGCGTAGATGAATCGCTGCTGCAAAGCCCGTGATATCGCCAATCACGCCGCCTCCCAACGCGATCAGCGTCGTGCCGCGCTCGACGCCCTGTGCTTGAAGTTGTTTAAGCAGATTGATGAGGTGCGGGAAGTCTTTGGTCTGCTCGCCGGCGGGCAATACGATCGATTCGCTTTTGATCTCAGCAGAAGCCAACGCTCGCTCCAGCGTTGGCAGATAGAGTGGCGCGACATTTTCGTCGGTTACCACGACGACACGGTTTTGGTGCAGCAGCGGGGCGATATGCCGATCGGCTTCGGCGATCAGTCCGCTGCCGACGACGATGTCGTAGGAGCGCTCTCCGAGAACGACCGGCAGGCGATCGAATTCGCTCATTTCGGCTCACACGTCGCTAGATGTTGTGAAAGTTCTTCTATGACGCGCTCGGCGGTTTGTTCGAGCGGGCCGTCGGTGCTCTCGACCGTAAGATCGGCAAGCGTGTAAACAGGATCCCGCAGCTTCATCAACTCGACAAGGCGTCCCCGTTGGTCCGTCGAATTCAGCATTGGTCGGTCGTTACGTCTCGAAACACGGCGCAGAAGCACATCGATGTCAGCGCGCAGCCAAATCGATATGCCGTTCTCTGCGATTAGTTCACGCGTCTGCGCGTTCATGAATGCGCCGCCTCCAGTCGCCAGGACATGAACCGGCCCGGCGAGCAGACGGGCAACCACACGTCGCTCGCCATCGCGAAACTCCACTTCACCGTGACGTTCAAAAATCTCCGCAATCGAGCAACCGGCAGCCGTTTCAATCTCGGCATCTGCATCGATGAAGGGCAGTAATAGCCGCGCCGCGACGCGACGCCCGATGGAAGATTTTCCGGCACCCATCATGCCAATGAGAACGATCGATTTTTTTGGTGGTAACTTGAGCGTCACTTGATGTAACCCGCAATATTCCACACGTTCAACCGATGCTAACGGTGCCGTTGAATCGCGCATTTCAGGTCTATAAACTGCCGCAGAATTGCCACAGTCAAGGTCTAGCGTAAGTGACGAACATCAATAAGTCCGTTTGGCGCAAGCGTCGTCTGCGACATATGCAGCCTTTACAGGTCCTATGAATCTACTGAGCAAGCTGGCATTGTTCGTACTCGTTGTCGCTATAGGCGGCGGCGGTGTGTTTTTGGCGACTTGGGACATCCCGCCGCCTTCCAGGACCGTTGAGAAGGTGTTGGATGATAACCGTTTTCCACGTTAAATGTGCCTTCGGCGCGGTTGCCGCCTCGGTCGTGCTCCTATTTGTCTCCGGCCCGGCCAGTGCAAGTGATCAGGCATTGGCAGGTGTAGGCGGTATCGAAATCGCCCAACAGGCTAACCCGGCTGGCTCACCCGTGCCGTTGTGGCCGCCGCGCAGAACGGCAGGCTCGAAGGCGTCCGGAACGGGCGGGCTTCCGGCCTCGGCCCCCGCGGCGTCTGCTCAGACCATCACAGTGGATCAACTCACGACTCCGGATTCCGAAACCGTGGGAACTCTGGAACGTGAGATGGGCGGACTCGGACTCGATATGTGGCGCGGAACGCCCCGTGCCCTGATAGATAGTCTTTTGCCGCAACTGCCCATCGCAATTCGCTCACCGACGATGCGCGATCTCGCCCGCCGACTCCTTCTTTCGACTGCAATTGCTCCACCGCGAGATGGTCCCAAATCAGTTGAAAAGAGTCTGATCGCCATGCGGGTCGAAAAGTTGCAGGCAATGGGGCTGATTGGGGCAGCTGCGGAATTGATCAGCGCCGCGCCAACGCGTGATAGCGACCCCGACCTGCTTCGCGCCAAGGTCGACAATTTGCTTCTTTTCAATGACCTCGGCGGCGCTTGCAATGTTGTGCGGCGCCAGGGAAATCGACTTGTTGAGGGCTATTGGCAGCGCGCGCTGGTCTTTTGCCAGGCCCTTGAGGGTAACGTCGATGGCGCCGCTCTGGGCGCAAATCTCCTGGCCGAGGGCGGCGATATCGATGACCCGGCATTCTTCGCGCTGATCGATGTGCTGACCAACGGTCGTAGCGTTACCGTCGATAGTTTGGCGAACCCGACGCCGCTGCACTTGGCGATGTTACGGACCGCCAACATGCATATTCCAGCGAACGCGCTCGACCGCGATTCTCCGGCACTTTTGCGCGCGATCGGCATAAGTCCGAACGCGGCAAGCGACCTGCGGCTCGATGCCGCGGAGTGGGCGGCAGTTATGGGCGCGGTTCGGCCCGGGCGTTTGGGGCAGGTATATGCTGGTGCCCAATTTGAGCCAACCGAACTGGATAACGCCTTGAGTTTCGCAGAGGCGCAACGGAATTCACGTGGTCGGGCATTGTTGTATCAGGCAGCGGTTGATCAGAACGTACCTATGGCCAAGGCGGCCGTGTTGCAGCAGGCATGGCAGCTTGCGCGCGAGGACAACCTTTATTCGCTCGCGGTGCGGCTCTATGAACCGATGATCCTCGAGACGCCGCCGTTGAGCGGACTTGGTTGGTTCGCCGCCGATGCCGCTCGCGCGCTTTTTGCCTTGCGCCGGCCGGTTGCCGCACAACCGTGGATCACGCTACTGCGGCAGGAGATTTTGCGCGACCCCGATGCAAGGCGTGCCGCTGACGCGCTTTGGCCGATCATCGAAGTCGCGGGTGAGAGCGGCACTGCGACGCTGGACGCGGCTTCGTTTTCGGCCTGGCAAGCGGCTCAACGCGAGATTGAGCCGGAAAGCGCCAACGCGCGAATAGCACTTGGTCTCGCCATGTTTGAGGCGCTTGGCTATGAGGTGAATTCGGAGAGCTGGCACACGCTTCTGAACGAGATTACGCCGTCGACCAAATCAGTGCCCAGCGCGGCGTTGCGCCGTGCGGTTCGCGAAGCAAGCGAGGCTGGTCAGGTCGGTGAAACCGTCCTCCTTGTCTTGCTTGTGCTGGGTAGATCGGGCCTGCAGGGCGCGGACATCTGGCAACTGCACGACTTGCTCGTGGCACTGCGGACGATCGGGTTGGAGACCGAAGCACGCGCTCTTGCGTTGGAAGCCATGTTGGCAGCAGGGCTGTAAGGCAATTTCACCGTATTTAGAGAGCTTCCTTGAAATGCTTGCCGCCGAACGTGGCGCGGCCGTGAACACGATCCAGGCCTATCGCCGGGATCTCGGCGACTATTTTGGATTTCTAGAAAAGGTGGGAAAGACGCCGCAGCAAGCAACTTCGGAAGATGTAAGCACATTCGTTCGATCGTTATCGCGCCGTAACTTCGCGCCCAGTACAAGCGCGCGACGCCTCTCGGCGGTTCGCCAGTTTCATCGTTTTCTGCTCTCTGAAAGCCTGTCTGATGTGGACCCTTCGACGTCGGTCGATAGTCCTCGGCGCGGTCGCCCTCTGCCAAAGACGCTGAGCGAGGACGAAGTCAGCAGGTTGCTTGAGCGCGCCCGCTTTGCCGACAATCCCGAGGGCTTGCGACTGCGCACACTTCTTGAATTGCTGTACGCGACCGGGATCCGCGTATCGGAGCTTGTCACCCTGCCGCTAGCGGCGACGCGGCAGGATCCGGAGTTACTTTTGATCCGTGGAAAAGGCGACAAGGAGCGTATTGTCCCGCTGACGCCCGACGCGCGAGAGGCACTCCAAATTTACGAAACAGTGCGCGAGCGGATATTTGCGAACGGCCAATTGTCGCCGTGGCTATTTCCTTCGCGCGGACCAAAGCGTCATTTGACGCGTCAACGATTCGGTCAATTGCTGAAGAACCATGCGCGCGTTTGTGAACTTGAGGCGGAGCGCATCAGCCCTCACGTAATCCGTCACGCCTTCGCCAGCCATCTGCTGGCCCGCGGCGCCGACTTACGGGTGCTTCAACAAATGTTGGGCCACGCCGATATCTCGACGACGCAGATTTATACCCACGTTTTGGATGAGCGCATGCGCCAGCTTGTCGAAACAGCCCATCCATTATCGAAGCATCAGGCCAAGCGGCAGTAACCGTGATGAGTATTACCGATACGCCACGATGCATGCCGCGTTCGTTTTCATTCCCTTCAGCGTGTGATAGGAACGGCTCGCCCAAACCGGCGGCAGGTTGGACCCGATCATGATGACATTCCTCGACTTCGAACAGTCGATCGCGGAACTCGAGGGAAAGATCGAGGAGCTGCGGCACCTCTCGGATGGCGGCGATATCAACATTGCCGACGAAGTATCCCGCCTGCAGGCAAATGCCGATCGGCAATTGAAACAAGTTTACCAGAAACTATCGCCATGGCAGAAGGTGCAAGTGGCCCGGCATCCAGAGCGTCCGCATTTCGCCGACTATGTTGAGCGCCTATTCGAGGACTTTACACCGCTAGCCGGCGATCGTGCCTTTGCGGAGGATAATGCTGTAACGGGTGGTCTGGCTCGATTTCGAGGGTATTCCTGCATTGTCATTGGTAACGAGAAGGGCGCGAATACGAATGATCGTGTGGCCCACAATTTTGGCATGGCGCGGCCGGAGGGATATCGCAAAATTCGTCGGTTGATGGAGTTCGCTGACCGCTTTGATCTTCCTGTCATCAGCTTGGTGGACACGCCGGGAGCCTATCCGGGCGTGGGTGCTGAAGAACGGGGCCAGGCGGAGGCCATAGCCCGCTCGATTGAGGCCTGTCTTGCAGTTCGCGTTCCCTTCGTAAGCGCCATCATCGGTGAAGGTGGATCGGGTGGTGCCATTGCTTTGGCGGCGGCGAATACGGTGATCATGCTCGAACATGCCATCTACTCGGTGATATCGCCCGAAGGGTGTGCATCGATCCTTTGGCGTAACGCTGATCATGCACAGGCTGCCGCGGCAGCTCTAAAGCTGACTGCTGCGGATCTGCTGGAGCTCGGCATCATCGATGAAATCGTGATTGAGCCTTTGGGGGGTGCTCACCGGGTGCCGAAGGAAGCGATATCCAAGCTTGGCGACGCGTTGCAGAATGCCCTTAAGGAATTATTGTCGATCGATGGTGGGACGTTGCGCGCACGGCGTCGCGACAAATATATGGAAATGGGCAAGAACGGTCTCAGCTAGTCTTGTCGGTGCGTGGTTGACCTGCGCGACCGACGCGAACGTCGACAATTAGGAGTTCCGCGAAGTTTTTCGCATCAGCTGCGACCGTGACATTGTTTGTATTTGCGGCCGGATCCGCATGGACAGGCGGCGTTACGCGATACCTTGCCCCAGGTCGACGGATCGTTCGGATCGATGACATCCGCTGCTTTGCGTCGCAGTGGAATCGTCGCTGAAGCCGTCACGTCAGCAGCTTCGAATGCCGGATCGTCTCGTGTCTCAGTCATATCGATCTGCTGTGCCCGATTTTGCAGCGTCTGCTCCGGCGCCTCCATTTGCAGTTCCAGATGACTGAGAACCTGAATCACCGACTCCCGCAGGCGCGCCAGCATGGTTTGGAACATATCGAATGCTTCGCGCTTGTATTCGTTCAGCGGATCACGCTGAGCGTATGCCCGTAATCCGATGCCCTGGCGCAAGTGATCGAGTTGTAGCAAGTGGTCCTTCCAGATCTGATCAAGCAGCTGCAGCAGGAGGCTTTTCTCGGTAATACGCATCAATTCCGGCGTATAGGCCACGGCCTTTTCCGCCATCTTACGATTTACTTCGGCAGCGATACGGTCTTGGATTTCGCGATCTGCGATGCCCTCTTCGTTAGCCCATTCCTGGATCGGCAGATCGAGCGCAAACACCCGCATACATTCCTCGTGAAGCGTGTCGAGCTTCCACTGTTCCGGCAACGCGTTCGCTGGGATGCACTGGTCGACGAGATCCTCGATGACATCTTGGCGCATGTCTACGATTGTTGATTGGACGTCGTTGGCGCGCATCAATTCCTTGCGCTGTTCATAGACGACTTTTCGCTGGTCATTCATCACGTCGTCGAACTTGAGAAGCTGCTTGCGAACTTCGAAGTTGCGCGCCTCGACTTTTTCCTGAGCCTTCGCCAACGCCTTATTGATCCAAGGATGAACGATAGCCTCGCCCTCTTGAAGCCCGAGCCGCTGGAGCATCGAGTCCATTCTCTCCGAACCAAAAATTCGCATCAGATCGTCTTCCAGGCTCACGAAGAACTTGGAACCGCCAGGGTCTCCCTGGCGGCCAGAGCGACCACGGAGCTGGTTGTCGATACGCCGTGACTCATGGCGTTCGGTTCCAAGAACGTAGAGACCTCCAGCGTCGATCACGATGGCCTTTTTGGTGGCGATTTCTGTCTTGATGTCCTCGGTTTTTTTGGTGCGTTCCGACTCTTCCTCTACACCCTCCAATTCACGCCAGAGCCGCATCTCCAGATTGCCGCCGAGTTGAATATCGGTGCCACGCCCCGCCATATTCGTCGCGATCGTCACGCCGCCGGGCGCGCCCGCTTCAGCAATGATGTGCGCCTCCTGCTCATGATGCCGGGCGTTGAGTACATTGTGTTTGATGCGCCGATTTTTCAGGAGCGCCGACAACTCTTCGGATTTCTCGATTGTAATCGTGCCGACGAGGACGGGTTGCTTGCGGTCCTGACATTCCGCAATCTGGTCGAGGATCGCCTCGTGCTTCTCTCGCGCGGTGCGATAAACCTCATCGTCGTTATCGATGCGGATCATCTCCATATTCGTCGGAACTTCCACGACTTCAAGCTTGTAGATGTCGGCAAATTCGGCGGCCTCGGTCATTGCCGTTCCGGTCATTCCGGCAAGTTTGGGGTAGAGCCGGAAGTAGTTCTGGAATGTGATCGATGCCAGGGTCTGGTTCTCGTTTTGGATATGCACCTTCTCCTTGGCCTCGAGCGCCTGGTGCAGACCCTCCGAGTAGCGTCGGCCCTCCATCATCCGTCCGGTGAACTCGTCGATGATGACGACCTTGTCGTCCGTGACGATGTAGTCGGTGTCGCGCGTGAAAAGCTTGTGTGCTCGAAGCGCTTGATTGGAGTGATGCACGAGCGAAATATTCTGAATCTCGTACATGCCGCCATCTTGTAGAAGTCCAGCTTCCGTGAGCAGATCTTCCATGTGTTCCGCGCCCTGTTCGGTGAGCGTCACCGCGCGCTGTTTCTCGTCCTTTTCGTAGTCGTCGTCCTCGAGCTTCGGGATTAGTTCGTCGACGGCCTGGTACATCTCGGACGAGTCTTCTGTCGGGCCGGAAATGATGAGGGGCGTGCGGGCCTCGTCCACCAGAATCGAATCGACCTCGTCGACGATCGCATAGTTGAACTCACGTTGAACCATGTCTTCGAGTCGAAACTTCATGTTGTCGCGCAGATAATCGAAGCCGAACTCGTTGTTGGTGCCGTAGGTTACGTCGCACGCGTATTGCTTTCGTCGTTCTTCGTCCTCGACGCCGTGAACGATGCAACCGACGCTGAGCCCGAGGAACCGATAAATCTCTCCCATCCAGGCGGCGTCACGTTGGGCCAGATAGTCGTTCACCGTGATGACATGCACGCCTTGACCCGACAGTGCGTTGAGATAGACCGGAAGTGTCGCCACGAGGGTTTTGCCCTCGCCGGTTTTCATTTCCGCGATCATCCCGGAATGCAGCACCATGCCGCCGACCAGCTGCATATCGAAATGGCGCTGGCCGAGCGTGCGTTTGGATGCTTCTCGAACCACGGCGAAGGCTTCCGGGCGGATATCGTCAAGATCCTCGCCGTTGGACAGCCGGACACGAAACTTGTCGCTACAGGCCTTCAATTCGTCGTCGCTCAGCGCCTCAAACTCTGGTTCGAGCTCGTTGATGAGAGCGACCTGCTGATGCAGGCGCTTGATGATCCGCTCATTTGCTGAGCCGAAAACCCGCTTGAGTACGCTACCGATCATCGAACCCCCGGGGGAAACGGCTGACGTCGTGATTCAGGACGGCTGGCGCCTTGGATGCCTTTGTCACCGCCGGCCGAGCATCAGACTTTCAGACATCGAGCCAGTCACCAATCTACACTGGTAGCCGGCGTTGGCCGTCAGTCGCGATAACTATAGTGGACAATGTCCTTGTACAAAGTCACATAGGCTCCCGAACGCCTGCTGTCAATTGCTGGCGGGGCAGCACCCATTGGCGACACTGCCGCGAGGTTTTGCGCACCCGCTGGCTGGGGCGTATGGTGGTTTTAAGGAGCAATCTTGTAAGCACCGCTTGGTTGTGCATTATGCGGCGTTTCCAGGCGGACATGTTGTAACCCGGCGTGGCGCGTCACCGCTGAACGATCCGCGCCGGCAGATATTGTTCTCTGCAGCGACATCCGGAAGACATACAAAGATAGAGTGCGAATCGGCATGAATTCACGTTCACCTTTGGCGCCTGACGTCTTCCCGGCAATTCCAGAGATTGCCGGCGTCCGGATTGCTGGCGCGGCATGTGGATTAAAGCGCAACGGCAAAAGCGATCTCTTTCTCGCCGAACTTGCGCCGGGCACAGTGATCGCCGGCGTCTTTACGCGCTCACGATGCTTCTCTGCACCTGTCGCTTGGTGTCGTGAAGCGCTGCACGAAGAAAAGGCTCGCGCCATCGTCGTTAATTCCGGAAACGCCAATGCATTCACGGGTCTAGCAGGCGATCGCACGGTCGAGCACACGGTCCAGTCCGCGGCGCGATTGTTCGAGTGCCGGCAGAACGAGATCTTCGTCGCTTCGACAGGCGTCATCGGCGAACCGGTGCCGGCTGATCACATCGCCTCCAAATTGCCATTTCTCCACGCTAGGCTCGCCCCGGACGCGTGGGAGGATGCGGCCAACGCGATCATGACGACCGACACCTTTCCCAAGGCGGCCGTGCGAACCGCGCGCATTGGCGACACGCCGGTGACGATCGCCGGTATCACCAAAGGCTCGGGGATGGTGGCGCCGGACATGGCGACCGTATTGGGATTCCTGTTTACGGACGCAAGAATTCCAGCGCCGGTGTTGCAGAAACTTCTGATCCGGGCGGCCGACCGATCCTTCAATGCGATCACGGTGGATAGCGATACCTCGACGAGCGACACGCTTTTGCTGTGCGCGACCGGTTCCGGTCAACGGCATAGTGATGTGAATGCGGTCGCCGACCGGCATCTGCGCGATTTTCGTCGCGCCCTTGACGAGCTGGTTGTCGATCTGGCGACCCAGATCGTTCGAGACGGCGAGGGGGCACAGAAATTCATTACCATCGACGTTTCCGGCGCTGCGTCGGCCCGCGCCGCCCGTCGGATTGGCTTGGCGATCGCAAACTCGCCGCTCGTTAAGACCGCGATTGCCGGCGAAGACGCCAACTGGGGCCGCGTCGTCATGGCGGTCGGTAAGGCCGGCGAGAAGGCGGACCGGGACCGGCTCGCGATCGCCATGGGCGGGGTGCAGATTACCGAACATGGACAGCTACGGGCCGACTACGACGAAGCGCCGGTGGCCGAACATCTGAAAGGCCATGAAGTGCAGATTTCAGTCGACGTGGGCGTGGGGCGCGGCAAGGCCAGAGTGTGGACCTGCGATCTGACCCATGGCTACATCTCCATCAATGCCGACTACAGAAGCTGAGTTCGACCGCGCCGGCCACGCCCTTGAGACGGCGCGCCTGCTGCTGCGCGAGCCGGCCAGCGCCGATATTCCAGAGCTGCTCCCCCTGATTGGCGATTGGGAGGTCGCGCGATGGACTTCGCGGATTCCCCACCCGTATACGGCGCGTGATGCGGAGGCCTGGCTTGCTTCTGCCATGCGGTCCGAGAATCCGCGATATTTCATCTTTCGCCGCGAGGATCGAGTGCTGCTCGGAGGCATCGGGCTAGAAATACAGGGCGATTGCAACGAGGCGATACTCGGCTATTGGCTTGGTCGGTCCTACTGGGGACACGGGTATATGACGGAGGCGGCGGATAGGGTGGTGCGGTTGGCCTTTGAAAATTTGGGCCTTGCTGCGGTCAACGCAGGCGCGCTTCCGGAAAACACCGCCTCGATCCGGGTTCAGGAAAAACTCGGCATGCACTGGGTCGGCATGGGCAGCGAGGATGCTCCGGCGCGTGGTGGAACTTTCGAAGTCGAGCTACGCCGAATCGAACGCGATCATTGGCTCGACGAACGTCCAACTCTGCCGGTTGTGCTTGTCGTGGCCGTGGCGCTGATCGATGTCGACGGGCGCGTCCTCATCGCCCAACGTCCTGAGGGCAAGACCATGGCGGGACTTTGGGAGTTTCCAGGCGGCAAGGTAATAGACGGTGAGTCGCCGGAGGCGGCGCTGGTCCGCGAACTGAAGGAAGAACTCGACATCGATACCGAACGGAGCTGCCTCGCACCGTTCACGTTCGCAAGTCACGCCTATGACGAGTTTCATCTACTGATGCCGCTTTACGTCTGCCGCATCTGGGACGGTACACCTAAGGCGCGGGAGGGCCAGGAGCTGGCCTGGGTGCGACCGCAGCAGCTTCGCGACTATCCCATGCCGCCGGCCGACCGTCCGCTTGTTGCAATGCTGCGCGATCTACTGTGAGCGAGCGGCCGCCGAATGTGGCTAGTCGTTCTTCAGGGCGCTTGCGAGACGTGTTGTGGCACTGCCGGGAGCGAGCGCCTGCTGTTGTGAGGCATGCGGCGACCAGCCGTGCAGATAAATGACTTCAAACGTGGCTGGAATGGTTCCGTCAGCATCCCCAAATCGTTCAAGGTAGAGCGCGGCCGCTCGAAACATGACGGCGCGGGAAGTAAATGTCTTGCGCTTGGTGACGACGGCATTGGCCTCTCCCATACCGCGCAGATCGGCAAACAGCCGAAATACGTCGGTATATTTAATTTTGAGCGTATCGCCATCCGCGACTGGCATGGAAAAGCCTGCCCGCTGTAACAATGCAGCGGCGTCGCCAAGGTTCGCCAGTGGTGACAGGCGCGGCCCGGCGCCGCCGTGAATCTCGACCTCTGCCGTTATCAGACACTCTCTTAATTCTCTCAGCGTCCCCGCACCGAGGATGGCCGAAACAAACAGACCGTCTTCTTTCAACGCGCGCCGGATCTGGATTAGCGTCCCAGGGAGGTCGTTAATCCAGTGGAGGCTTAGGTTGCTTACGACAAGGTCGAATGTCTGTTCGTCGAATGGCAACATTTCCTCATCCGCAACCAGCGTGTTCGCGCCCGCCCGCCGCGCCATCTCAGGCGACAAATCAGATTGTATGAGCGCTTCGATGCCACTCGCCTTAGGGAGTAGGGCTGCGAGTCCGCCGCTATGGCAGCCCAAGTCGAGCGCCAGCGGGAATTTACGTTTTATGTCCAGTAAGCGGTCGGCAAGGCGCTTCGCAACTTCGCGAAAGAGCATGTCGTGGTCGTGAAACTTAGGGGCGGCACGATCACGGTGCAGCCGAACTTGTCGGCGGTCGAATACGTCAATGCCGTCTGATGCACCTATCATGGACAATCAATATGGCCTCAAGCCGACGACATCGCTAGAGCTGGTATCGGAAGCATGCGCCGCTTGATGCGTCCCATGGCGCAACCTAATATGGCTGCCGGTTTCGGGGAGTTGCCGGCATGGATGTGACAGCGGACAGAGAACGTGCGGTCGCGGAGACCGTATCGGTAATTCGTGATATTGAGGCTGAACAGGGTGTGACACGCGACTCGCTCGATGAAATACGGGCGGCATTGATCTCGCTTGCGAATCGTCGTGAGCTATTCAAGGACGAGGATTATCCACCGCGCGATGATAAAAATGGATTTCTCTATGCGCTTTCGCAGGACGAAGATCGCCGGTATGCGCTCTATCTCAATAGCTCCGCAAGTCGTGTCGTGACGCCACCACACGACCACACGACCTGGGCTGTCGTTGTCGGAATTTGCGGTGAAGAACTCAACCGATTCTATCGAAGGGTTGATGACGGTTCGATAGCCGGCGAGGGCGAAGTCGAGCAGGTCGACACATTCAACATTATCGCCGGCACCGGCGTCACCATGATGCCCGACGATATCCATTCAATCCACCAGGAGGGACCGTCGCTCAATTTGCATCTGCACATGTACGGTCGGGCACTTACCGAACTGACCGAGCGTGTTCAGTACGATACGCAGAACGGAACGTATCAGGTCTATCCGCCAACGCCGAGTGTAGAAAAATGACAACGAAATTCATCGACGCCACAACCTTGCGATCGACGCTGCTTGACGGGGATGAGATCGCCCTGATCGACGTTCGCGAGCAGGGCGCGTTCGGTCACGATCACCTGTTGCTGGCGGTTAACATACCGCTCAGCCGGTTTGATTTGGTGATTGCGGATTTTGTCCCCAGGGCATCGACGCGCACCGTGCTCTGCGACGCCGACGGCAGACTGACGAAAAGAGCCGCCGCTGTTCTCGACGGGTTGGGCTACGAGGATGTGTCGATATTGGAAGGCGGGGTTAAGGCATGGCTGGACGCCGGGTACGAGTTGTTCAGCGGCGTCAATGTGCCGTCCAAGGCATTCGGAGAATATGTCGAACACCATTTCGGGACGCCAAATATCTCTGCCGAGGAGCTCAAGGCGAAAGTCGACGCGGGCGAAGACCTAGTAATTCTCGATAGTCGGCCAATCGAGGAGTTCAAGAATATGAGCATACCCGGTGGTATCGATACGCCGGGCGCCGAGCTCGTTCATCGGGTGCGCGCCGTTGTCCCCGATACCAAAACGCTGGTCGTCGTGAACTGTGCCGGACGCACGCGGTCAATCATAGGATGCCAGTCACTGGTCAATGCGGGACTCGAAAATCCAGTAGTCGCCCTGAAGAATGGGACAATGGGCTGGCATCTTGCCGGATTTGAGCTCGATCGGGGTGCCGATCGGGTTGCCGGAGAGGTTTCGGCGTCGGCACTGGATTGGGCGCGGTCGGCCGCCGCGCGGGTGGGCACACGTTTCGGCGTGCGCTCGATCGATCATAAGACACTCGCCACCTGGCGCGCTGAAGCCAACGATCGAACGCTTTATCTACTCGATGTCCGACTTCCAGAGGAATTCGAGGCAGGTCACATACCGGGCTCGCGGTCAGCCCCGGGCGGCCAGCTCGTGCAGGCGACAGACCGCTATATTGCAACCCGGCACGCGCGCGTCGTTCTTATCGATGATAATGGTGTGCGCGCGACCATGACGGCAAGTTGGCTCGTCCAGTTCGGCTTTGCAGATGCGGTAGTTCTGGATAGCGCCGCCGACGGCGCTGAACTGGTGAAAGGTCCGCATGTGCCGGTGCTGCCGGAGTTCGATATGGCCAAGGTATCTGCGGTCGAGCCGGCCGATTTGAGCCAGCAGCTCGACGACGGCAAGGTCGTGGTCGTCGACTTCGCAGATAGTCTAACTTATCGGGCGGGTCATATTCCGACAGCGCGTTGGACTGCAAGGTCCCGCATACATCAGTTGATTGGATTTCTGCCACCCGCGGAGACCTATGTAGCGACGGCGCCGGACGAGGATCTCGCGCGGCTTGCAGCGTCCGAGATGGTGAAGATGACGAGCACGCCTATTGCCTATCTCAAGGGCGGAAATGCGGCGTGGAATGATGCCGGACTGGCGCAGACGACTGGTGTCGAGTCCGCAGTTGGTCCGGTCGACGATGTCTATGAACGTCCCTACGATCGCGAAAAGGGCGTCGAGGAGGCCATGAATATGTACCTCGATTGGGAGATTGAGTTGGTCAATCAAATTGAACGCGATGGGACGTTGAATCTGCCTCACTTTGCTCCGTGAGGCTTCTTTCGCCCAGGGTAAGGGCGCCGATCCAGTCGATACTCGATGCCGTCTTGCCGCCCCGCTGCCTGGCCTGCGGCGTGGAGACGGACAGTACCGGTGCACTTTGTTCCGAATGCTGGTCAGAAGTCGATTTTCTGGCGCCCCCTCATTGCGCTTGCTGCGGACTTCCATTCGAATTCGAAGTATCGCCGGATAGCTTGTGCAGTAGGTGCGTGCGGAGTAGGCCGTCGTTCACACGGGCGCGGGCAGTCTTTCGCTACAACGATGTCAGTCGCGCATTGGTCTTGCGCTTCAAGTACGGCGATCGCACTGATGCCGCTCCAGCATTTGGGCACTGGCTTGCGCGGGCGGGTAAGGAACTGCTCAGCGAAGCCGACCTAGTGGTTCCGGTCCCGCTTCATCGGTTCCGCTTATTTTCGCGGCGCTTCAATCAGTCCGGCTTGCTTGCTCAGGCGATCGGGCGCGAGTCCGAGGCTGCCGTAGTGGTGGACCTTCTCGTGCGGACGCGGAACACGCGCATGCAAACGGAATTGTCACCGGTCCTGCGCACGAGCAATGTGCGCGGTGCTTTTGCGATCCGTCCACGCTGGCGCGACCACCTGCGCGGGGCGAGCGTTTTACTCGTGGATGATGTGTTGACGACCGGCGCGACGGTCGAGGAATGCTCGAGAACGCTGCTGAATGCAGGCGCGACAAGTGTCGATGTCCTCACGCTGGCGCGCGTAGTGCGTAATACCGACTAGGCGAACAAGATTTCTTGAACGGTCGGCAAAAGGACAACGCGAGCGCTATATTCGCGCGCGGGCCCGTTTGCGAAGATCTGTGGAGTTGCCGGTCGATGGCGTATGTCGAGATTTACTCCAGCATGCTGTGCGGTTTCTGTTACAGCGCGAAACGGTTGCTGAAGTCTAAGCAAGCCGAATTTACGGAGTTTGACGTCACGTTCCATCCATCGCGGAGAAGCGAGATGATGTCCCGCGCCGGTGGCTACACAAGCGTTCCGCAAGTCTTCATCGATGGCCAGCATGTCGGTGGCTGCCAAGAACTGTACGCCCTGGACGCGGAGGGGAAGCTTGACAAGATGCTTGAGGCGGCTGGCCATCTGCAATGATCCCGATGCCGCGATGCTGGCACCGTAGCTCAAAATGTGCGAATTCTTGTAAGTGGCCAGAAATTTTTTAAATATGTGAACATGATTGTCTTTAATCTCCGTTGTGCAAACGACCACGTGTTCGAAGCGTGGTTCAACAGCAGCGACACTTACGAGAAACAATTGGCGTCAGAGGGCGTAATTTGTCCGCAATGCGGCGATTCAAGCGTCGTCAAGGCGCCGATGGCGCCCAACGTCGCTACAGGCACCTCTCGCGAAATGGATGGGAGCACAGCCGAGTCTGAAGCTGCATGCCAAGGGCGCGAGGCGCTTATAAAGCTACGCAGCGAAGTCGAAGCAACTTGCAGTTATGTCGGCGACAAGTTCGCTGATGAAGCGCGCAAGATTCACTACGGTGAAACCGATAGCGCCAATATTTACGGCGAGGCGACAACGTCAGAAGAAATTGAATTGCGTGAAGAGGGCGTTGCTTTCGGCCGAATTCCTTGGCTGCCGCGGTCAGACAGCTAGCCAGATTTCAATACCCATCTGTTGATTTCTTAGGTCACCTGTGGACACGAACATGCCGTGCAGCAGGCGGAACGATGCTGCGCCGGCTATGCGCGATTAGTCGTTGCGAAACGCGAGCGCCATATAGTTTACGTCAAGATCGTCGGGTGAAATGTTCCAGCGGTCGGCGACCGGACTGTAGGTAACGCCGGCAAGTTTTTCGAGAGTGAGTCCGGCGCTGCGCAGGATACCGGCAAGTTCTGATGGACGAATAAAGCGACGCCAGTCGTGGGTTCCGCGCGGAATCCAGCCAAGCAGGTATTCGGCGCCAATCACGGCGAGCGCGTATGCTTTTAGCGTGCGATTCAGCGTTGCCGCCACCATCATGCCTTCCGGCGCTACCAGACGCGCGGCCGAGCGCAGGAATTCTGCCGCGTCGGTGACGTGCTCAACGACTTCGAGATTCAACACAATGTCGAATGACTTCCCTTCCTCAGCCATATCGTCTACGTCCGTCTGGAGATAGTTAATATCAAGGCCCATCTGCGTCGCGTGGCGGTTCGCCACGCGAATCGCCTCGGCGCTCGCATCGATTGCCGTGACACGTGCGCCAAGTCTCGTCAGGGGTTCGGCAATCAATCCGCCACCACAACCAATGTCCAGGACCGAAAGTCCGGCGAGGGTGCGATCGGCATCAGCCGAGCGGTCGAATCGCGCGCAAGCCTCATCACGAATGAATGTAAGGCGGGCCGGATTCAAGCGATGCAGCGCCCTGAATTTACCTCGCGGATTCCACCATTCTTCAGCGAGTGCGGCAAACTTGTTCACCTCGGCCCGGTCAACTGTGTTGGTTTTTTTCCCAACCGTCGACTTTGCCTTCGCAGTTTTGCTCATAGTCGATCTCTAATAGTCGATCTCTAAACGCTCCGCCCGAGCCCCCACTTGCGGGCCAATTGGCTTTGAGAGTATGGATACGCCACCACCGATGGGCAACCTCCGCGGTGGGCCAACCCCGGACTTTGGATTAGGCGGGAACTCGAACCGATGGCGCGTATCGTGCAAAAGTTCGGCGGCACATCCGTGGCCGACGTGGAGCGCATTGGTAAGGCCGCTCTCAGGGTCAAGTCGGAAATTGAACGCGGCAACGATGTCGCGGTCGTGGTCTCCGCGATGTCCGGCGTAACAAATCAACTGATAGAATATGTTCGGCAGACAAGCCAATTGCACGACACGCGCGAGTATGACGTCGCGGTGTCGGCCGGTGAGCAGGTTACCGCCGCTTTGATGGCGCTTGCCCTCAATGAACTTGGCGTGCCGGCCCGGTCGTGGCTCGGATGGCAGTTACCCATTTCGACCGACGACGTCCATGGAAACGCGTCAATCAAGGATATCTCCACGCCTGAAATCGTGCGCCGCTTTGCCGAGGGTCAGGTGCCGGTTTTGGCGGGATTCCAGGGTGTATCGCCGGACAATCGTATTACGACGATAGGTCGAGGTGGATCCGATACGAGTGCCGTCGCGTTAGCCGCAGCCTTGAATGCCGATCGATGCGACATCTTTACCGATGTTGATGGCGTGTACACAACTGATCCACGCATCGTTGCGAGTGCCCGTAAGCTCGAGAAGATTACCTACGAGGAAATGCTCGAGATGGCGTCTCAGGGCGCTAAGGTTTTGCAGACCCGATCGGTGGTGCTGGCGATGCGTGGCGGCGTTCGGCTCCAGGTATTGTCGACATTCAGCGAAGCATCCGGCACTTTGGTCGTAGAAGAGGACGAGATCGTGGAACAGCGAGTTGTCAGCGGAATTGCATACAGTCGCGACGAGGCGAAGATTACGTTGCTTCAGGTCGACGATCAGCCAGGGGTAGCCGCGGCCATTTTCGGACCGTTGGCCGATGCCGGCATTAATGTAGATATGATCGTGCAGAATATTTCAGCCGACGGACGCAAGACCGATATTACGTTTACGGTTGGGCGTGCGGACATGGCACGAACAGTGAAGATGCTCGACGAAATTCGTGGCGCAGTAACTTATGCCGCGGTATCGCCCGATCCAAATGTCGTAAAGATTTCGGTGATTGGCGTTGGCATGCGCACGCATACAGGCGTCGCAAAGACCATGTTCCAGACCCTGGCGGACGAAGGCATAAACATTCAACTGATTTCGACGTCGGAGATTAAAATCAGCATCTTAATCGACGAAAAATACACAGAACTCGCGGTGCGTGCTCTGCATGCCTCTTACGATCTGGACGACGTCTGACCCAGAATTCGAATTGGCAGACATATCGTTGCCCCGGCGGCAGGTCGTATGAAATCTTCGCTGAACTGCAAATATCAGGCTGTGGTACCCGCAAATTTTGCTCGATATTGAGTCTTTTACGGTGCTATGGCATTCTGCGATTGCCGTTCAATTTGCTTGCTCTCGGAAGATTACAGGCGAACGTAATTTCGCGCTGTATGTGCGCTTTGTCCGCGGTCATAACGGTGGACAATGGCGTTGGGTGAATTATTGCTTGGTGGGCCCGCGCAATGGCGAAACAGATTTGGAAAATCAGGAAAGCCGATAAAACGGTCGGAACAGAGTCCGACGTCGTGCAAATTGCCCGCGATGCAACCGGTCCGACGACGACCGGTGGGCTGTTGCGCGCGACGCGCGAGGCATTCGGCTTCGACCTCCGCAATGTCGCGGAGGTCCTACGAATCCGGTATCCTTATTTGGATGCGATCGAGGAGGATCGCTTTGACGAGCTGCCTGGCGCCACATATGCGGTGGGATTTGTGCGCGCCTACGCGCAGCATCTTGGATTGGATGGCGCGGAAGTCGTCCTGCGTTTCCGGCGTGAAACGGAGGCAGCAAATGAAAAGCCAAAGCTCATATTTCCGGCGCCATTGGTCGAGGCCAAGGTTCCAGGCGGAGCTGTATTGTTGATCGCCGTCTTCCTCGTGGTCATGGTCTACAGTTCATGGATCTATGTGTCTTCGCAGGGCGGCACACTCGGCAGCATAGTTCCAGAGCTGCAGCGACGGGTCGCGGTATTGATGGGTGACAAGAGTGCAAATCGGCCCCTGCCGCCGATAGCGGCACCACTTCAGAAGAGTGTGCAGACCACTGTCGCGGAGCCGGCGAGTAGCGAGATTGCTAGCGTGCCTACTGAAATTGCCGATCAAGCGCCCCTGGCGGCTGCGACGGCGAATGTAGAGCAAGCCGCCGAACCGATTGTAACGGATGCCGACAATGCGGAATTGGCGGCTGGCGCGGGCGACTTTACGTCGACGACGAATTCGACAGATACGACAGATACGACAGATACGACGGATACGACAGATACGACGGATGCAACGGATACGGCGGTCAGTCCGGCAGTTTTGAGCAGCGATGTTGGATCTTTGGCTGCTCTCGGGGCGGCGACTGAGGCTGCCGAGCTGCCGACACTTCCGCTGGATCAACCAGTAGATCCGGTGCGCGAACCGGTTGTTTACGGCGTGGAGAACGCGGATGTTCGCATCGTAATCCTGGCGACGAGCGACAGCTGGGTTGAGATTAAGGACGTTGACGATACGTTGTTGTTAACCCGCGTTATGCGAACAGGTGACTCGTATCGTGTGCCGGATCGCTTGGGTCTGACGCTGATGACAGGGAACGCCGGCGCGCTCCAATTCGACGTAGACGGCGTAACTGTTGAAAAAATTGGGCCCAACGGCGCGGTCCGCCGGGATGTCAAGTTGGTCCCCGAATTGCTCAAAAGCAACACAGCACACAATCCTTAGCGGAACTAAATAATCCGCCAACGCGGGTAACTCATGCCATGCTTATGGCGGACAGTTGTTCCGCCTGATTCGCGTGCGCTGTATAACGGCCCGTCGGGCCAACGCAGCTCGATGTCTATGAGTACAGGCGGTCGCATGTCGCGGTCGCTGGTCACTAAGTTAGGGGAATTGGAGTGCTACAGCCAGTTCGTGGGACTCATGATGTTTTGCCGGAAGAGATGCGGGCGCAACGCCACGTATCGGACACCGCACGCGATATCGCCGAACGGTACGGGTTCGACGAGATGGCCACGCCGATCTTCGAGTTCTCCAGCGTGTTCGAGCGGACGCTCGGCGAGGCGTCCGACATCGTCTCCAAGGAAATGTACAGTTTTGTCGACCAGGGAGGCGACGAGCTCACCCTGCGGCCCGAGAATACAGCCGGTGTTGCGCGTTGCTTCATTTCTCAGGGGCTGGCCCAGCAAGCTCCAATTAAGTTCTTCTGCAGCGGGCCGATGTTCCGTCACGAACGGCCGCAAAAGGGCCGGTTGCGGCAATTCCATCAGATCGATGTGGAATATATTGGCGTCGCAAGCCCGCTGGCCGATATCGAGGTTATCGCCGTTGGCCACCACATTATCGACGTACTTGGAATCCGTGATCATACCGTCTTGGAGCTAAATACGCTGGGCGACGAGGCAAGCCGAACACAGTATCGCGAAGCCCTGGTCACCTATTTCAGAGATTACTTGGACGATCTATCGGAGGATAGTCGTCGGCGCTTGGAACGAAATCCGTTGCGCATACTCGATTCCAAGGATCGCGGAGACCGGCGCATCGTCGCGAATGCACCGGATTACAGCGATTACCTGAACGCGGAGAGCAGTGATTTTTTTGCAGGCGTTTTGGCGGGATTGGATCAGTTGTCGATCAAGTATGAAATCAATTCGCGGCTCGTCCGGGGACTGGATTATTATTGTCACACAGCCTTTGAATTCACGACGACGCGCCTTGGTGCGCAGGGTGCAGTTCTTGCAGGCGGGCGCTATGACGGCTTGATCGAAACGCTCGGTGGGCCGCCGACGCCGGGCGTCGGCTGGGCGGCGGGCATCGAGCGTTTGGCAATGCTTTCGCAAGGTGCGCCGGAAGCACGTCGGCCGATTGCCATAATCCCAATCGGCGAGCTTGCCGAGGGTCCGGCGCTTAAGCTCGCAATGGAGCTTCGGCGCGCGGGCTACCGAGTTGATCTTGGCGATAGCGGAAACCTCCGCAAACGAATGCGCCGCGCAAACAAAATCAATGCGGTTGCTGCTATCCTTCTCGGCGAAGACGAGTTGCAGAAAGGGGTGGTTACGGTCCGTGATATGGAAACGGGTGATCAGGAATCTAGCGCCACGGATTCGCTGGTCGCGCAGCTGTCTCGATATATGTAGCTGAACAGATGTCGGAACCGCGCCGCGCACGACCATTTGTAATCGGAGCCAATCACCGCTCAAGCTCCGTCCTGTTACGCGATCGGATGTTTGTCGATGAAGCGCGTGCACCAGTCATTTATGAGCGTTTATCCCGGTCTGGAATTCGTCAAGCGATGATCGTGTCGACATGCGACCGTGTTGAAATTCAAGGGGCGCATGAGGAGCCGCTCGACGCAATGCAGGAAATCCGGGATATCTTTGCGTCGGTCATCGGCGGACCCGCGGCCGAACTGCACGATCAACTCTACCTCATTCACGGAGAGGAAGCGGTGCGCCACATGTTTGCTGTCGTCGCGTCGCTTGATAGCCAGGTGATTGGCGAATCGCAAGTTCTTGCGCAGATTAAGGAGTGTCACCGGCTGGCCAGCGACTATGGAATGGTCGGGTCCGAACTCGACGGGATACTGCAGTCCGCATATGCATCCGCAAAGCGAATTCGCAGCGAAACGCAGATCGGAGAGGGGCCTGTCTCGATCGCAGCATCCGCGCTGCAAATCGCGCGCAATGTGCACGGTGATCTCGAATCGTGCACAGGCTTAGTGCTTGGGCTTGGCGATATGGGTGAGTTCATAGGCGGTCATCTACGAACCGCGGGCCTCGGTAGAACGATGTTGGCCGGACCCTCGCGTCGCACCGAATCGGTGGCGCGGCGAATGGGGTGGCACTATTCACCGTTGGAAACTCTCGATTCGGCGCTTGTGGAGGCAGATATCGTCGTAACTGCGGCCGGAACCGGCCGCTACCTTGTAACTTCTGAGAATGTCGCCGCCGCGCTCAAACTTAGGCGGCATCGGCCCATGCTCCTGATCGACGGCGCGGTGCCAGGAGATATCGAGCCGGCAACCGATCGCCTCGAAGAAGCATTCGTCTACACTTTGGACGATTTGGAGCACGTCGCCTTCGCCGGCCGAACATCTCGTGAGAGCGCTGCTGAACAGGCTTGGCAAATCGTCGACCAAGAAATGGCGGCGCGGCGGCGGCAGGTTGAACAAACCGGTGTCCCAGCACTGGTTGCGCTACGCCAGCATTTCGCAATAGTTCGCGAGGACGTGCTCGCCTCGAACCCGCAAGCAGACGCTTCGGAAGCCACGCGCCTGCTAATTAATCGGCTTTTGCACCATCCAAGTCGCGCGATTCGCGAACATGCTGCAACGGCCGATACCTCGGACGAAATTGGCAGTGCTGAGTTGGAGCAGATGATTCAGCGTCTCTTCCGATTGTCGAAGAAGGACGACGAACTGTGAAGAAGGGCAATCTACTGTCCAAGCTCGAGCGAGTCGTCGTGCGGCACGAAGAATTGAGTGAGCAACTCTCGCATTTTGACGGCGGATCCGCGGAACTTGCTGCGCTTTCCACGGAATACGCGGATCGCACGCCGGTCGTCGAAAAGATAATAATGCTGCGCTTGGCGACAGAAGAACTCAGTGGACTTGAGGAAATCATCGAGGATCCGGAAAGCGAGTCGGAAATGCGTTCGCTGGCTCAGGAGGAATGTGAGGATCTCAAGAAACGCATTTCTGCTCTTGAGGATGATGTAAAGATTCTGCTTCTGCCGCGTGACGAGGCAGACGATCGTGGTGCAATTCTTGAGGTCAGAGCTGGCACAGGTGGTGACGAGGCAGCCCTGTTTGCGGCGGACTTGTTCCGCATGTACCAACGCTATGCCGAACTGCATCACTGGAAGTTTGAACCTTTGCATGTCAGCGAGACCGGGATCGGCGGTTACAAGGAGGCAATTGCTTCTGTTAGCGGTCGCGGTGTGTTTGCGCGCCTAAAATACGAATCAGGTGTGCACCGGGTTCAAAGGATTCCCGTTACTGAAAGTGGCGGGCGTATCCACACCTCGGCGGCAACGGCTGCTGTGCTTCCCGAGGCCGAGGATGTCGATATCCAGATCGATGAAAAGGACCTCCGCGTCGATACATACCGTTCCCAGGGAGCAGGTGGACAGCACGTCAATACGACCGACAGCGCCGTGCGAATTACGCATTTGCCGACCGGGATCGTTGTAACCTGCCAAGACGAGAAATCGCAGCATAAGAACCGGGCTAAAGCGATGAAAGTCCTGCGGGCTCGGCTCTATGATCAAGAACGTAGCGCGCGTGAAGCCGAGCGGGCGGAGGCGCGGCGCATTCAGGTTGGCAGCGGAGATCGCTCAGAGCGCATACGCACCTATAATTTTCCGCAGGGCAGGGTGACCGATCATCGCATCGGCCTAACGCTCCACAAGCTCGAACGCGTGATGAACGGCGAGGCGCTCGACGAGATTATCGAGGCGCTCGTCGCTGAAGATCAGGCCGCCCGTTTGGCGGAGATGCATTGACACCGTGTCGGTAGAGGTTTGCATACGCGAGGGGGCTGAGCGGCTTGCGGCGGCGTCAGTTGAAGAGCCACGTAGGGAGGCGCGCCTATTGCTTGCCCATGCCATGGGCGTCACATCCGACAAACTCATTGCAAATGTGGAGCAAGCCGTCCGCAACGCGTCCGGATACTTTGAACTCGTCGAACAACGGGCGTCACGTGTTCCGCTCTCCAGGATTATCGGCCGGCGCGAGTTCTGGAGCCTTGAATTTTATCTCACCGACCATACCTTCGACCCGCGCCCCGACAGCGAATTGGTCGTGGAAGCGGCCCTGGATTTCATAACCGACCGCGATGCGGCCTTGCGCGTCGCCGATTTCGGCACAGGGACCGGATGTCTGCTTTTGTCGCTCTTGAGCGAGTTGCGGAACGCCAGCGGCGTCGGAATCGATCGAAAGCCGGCAACAGTCAAAGCAGCAGCGCACAATGCCGCAAATCTCGGTCTAACATCCCGCGCGACATTTTTTGCTGGTGACTGGGGAGCTGCAATTTCCGGTAAGTTCGATTTGATCGTTACCAATCCGCCCTACATAGCGACGGAGGAAATTTGTAAACTTGACCCAGATGTTCGACTTTACGAGCCGAGACTGGCGCTCGACGGCGGGGGTGACGGGCTTGCGGCCTATCGCGCCTTAGCACCAGAACTCGCCAGTCTTCTGGCGCCGAAGGGACTCGTTGTCGTCGAGGTCGGTATTGAACAGGCTGCGATCGTGACGAGACTAATACATGCAGCCGGCCTAGAGGTACGCGCGACCAAACTAGACCTCACCGGTGTGGCGCGCTGCCTTGTTTGTTGTCACGCATAAAGCCGGCATAAGTTCAAAAAATTTCTTGGAATTGTGCATTTCCCCGGCTAAGGTCAGAATTGGCTAAGGCCAAAATTGAGCTGAGCGTATCAGGGCGTTCAGCAAGATCCCGCACAAAAAAGTGGCAGTCCGGAAGACGGGCCTTATTGCGTGGACGTCGATGTGCAACGGCGGGACAAAACGTCAATACGAGGAGACAAATGAGACAAGGTCAAAACCCGAAGCGCTCTCGCGGGCGAAACTCCGGAAGACGAAACGTACCCGCTCGACATCAAACTTTCGACAGCAACGGACCGAGCGTTCGTGTTCGCGGCAACGCCCATCAAGTTTACGAGAAATACTTGGCAATGGCCCGTGATGCCAATGTTTCTGGTGATCACACTATGGCCGAAAATTATCATCAGCATGCGGACCACTACTTTCGTATCATCAATAGCGAGCCCGACGAAAGTCGAAACGCGCGGCAGGCTCAACGAAACGGCAACGGCGCAGCGACGCCTGCGCCGCCCGGCAGCGAAGGCCAACCTCCTCAGGTCGAGTCGGAAATCGTCACCGAGACACCTGTCGTTGATGATGATGCGGGGCCATCCACCAACAACTGACCTTGTCCAGGGTGTTGGTGTGAAGTTGCCGCGCCCTATGCGTTCAAGCCAAACCCAATAAGTAACGTTTTATTCAGCCGCCGGTGTCGGTTGGAACCGGGCCAACACGCAATGGGCGGAAATGGTCACTGGCTTTTGCCTGCGCGGCGCGGCAACATTGCGCTCCACTAAGGTATTGCTTTAGGAGGTAGCTGTGCCGGCTACGCCGCTCAAGGCGACCGATGTCGCATTACCGTTATTTCGCCCCGGCGCCCAGACGGAAGGCGAAGCATTTGCCTTTTCCAGCCATGCGCGTGCGCGCGAGGCAATCGAGTTCGGCCTGTCGATCACCGACTTTGGCTTTAATGTTTTCGTGCTGGGAGACACCAACAGCGGTCGTATGACCGCGACACTGGACTTTTTGAATTCGTTCATCTCCGACATGCCGCCGGCCAACGATATCGTCTATCTCAACAATTTTGTCCGTCCACACCGACCTAAGCCCTACAGTTTGCCGGCGGGCGTGGCTCGCAAATTCCGTGACCATATGACTTCGCTCGTGCCCAAACTGCGGGAGGCATTCGTCCAAGCGTTTGGTGGCAAAGATTACGAGCGCGAAATCTCGGTTCGCCGGGAGTCGATGCAAAAGGAGCTGGCCGGCCAACTGGAAGACCTCAAGACTGAGGCCCGCGCCGGTGGCCTCGATATTGTTCAAATCGAAAAAGGAATGATGGTGGTTGCCACGGGCCCTGACGGCGAGGCTATGGCGCTCGATTCGTTTCCGCCGCCGGAACGCGAGAAGTTGGAAGCAGCGGCGAAGCAGCTGAATGAGCGGTTGTTCGAGTTTAACCGCAATGCAACGAAGCTCAATGTTGAATTCATGTCAGAGGCGGCAGACCTCAACCGTCAGGTTGCGGACAGTGCCGTCGGCGATCTAATCGACGAATTGGAGGCGGAGTATAGCGGCTATGCCGGCCTGCGCCGTTGGATCGTCGAGCTACGCGCGGATATTCTGGAAAACCTTCACATCTTTCGTCCGCACGCGGGGGGTGAAGGAGCGCCGGTTGGCGAGAGTGCTGAGTCGCGATACGCAGTTAATCTTTTCGTCGATAACGGTGATGAGGACAGTCCGAG
The DNA here is from genome assembly GCA_963664465.2 of Alphaproteobacteria bacterium. Taxonomy (GTDB): domain Bacteria; phylum Pseudomonadota; class Alphaproteobacteria; order UBA8366; family CAVOAK01; genus CAVOAK01. The sequence goes on from CAXXSU010000004.1 coordinate 432,032, forward strand.
TGTTGTCCTCGAACCCAACCCAACATACGAAAATCTGTTCGGACGCATCGAATACCGTCCGGTGGCGGGATTGCTTGAAACCGATTTCTCAATGATGCGTGCCGGTGCGCTGCATCGCGCAAACGGGGGCATACTTGTGCTCCGAGCCGAGTCTCTGGCGCGGAATCCCGCGAGCTGGGAGTTGCTGAAGGGCGCGTTGCGTGATCGCGAGTTTCGGCTCGAGGAACTGCCGCGAACGGGTGCATTGCCGATCGCCGGAGCGCCCATGCCCAAGCCAGTCACACTCGACTTGAACATCGTTATTATCGGCTCACCGCAGGCATATTACGCCTTCTTCTCGATTGATCCGGAGTTTCGCACCTATTTCAAAGTCAAAGCCGATATCGACGGTGACATGGACGCGACACAGGAGAATATTGATCAATACGCAGGCTTGATTCGCGCCATGGCCCGCAAGCGGGGTGACGAATGCGACGATGAGGCGATTGTCCGACTGCTCGGCGAAGCGTCCCGTTCGGCCGCGAACCGTACCAAACTGACGGCGCGCTACGAGCTCATGGCCGACGTATTGAACGAGGCGGCGAGGCTTGTGAAAGGCGAGAAACCTGCACGCATTACGGCAGGTGCGGTGTCAACGGCACTCGAACAACGCCGCCGTCGCAATGCCCGCGTTGAAGACCGTATGCAGGAAGGCATCGCGAAAGGTTTTGTGATGATCGATACCAGCGGTAGCGTGGTCGGTCAGATCAATGCGCTGGTGGTCCGCGACCATGGCGATCATGCGTTTGGCTCGCCCTCACGCGTTACTGCACGTGCCTCCGCAGGGTGACTTGGCGTCATCAACGTCGAGCGTGACACCGAACTCGGTGGTCCAATTCAACAGAAGGGAGTGATGGTACTACAGGGATTTCTCGCCGGCCATTTCGCACGTCGCTTCCCACTCTCATTCAATTGCTCCATTACCTTCGAACAGAGCTATGCGGGCGTGGAGGGCGATAGCGCGTCCATGGCCGAGCTCTGCGCAGTCTTGTCCACTCTCTCGGGCTTGCCATTGCGTCAGGACCTGGCGATTACGGGATCGGTCAACCAGCGCGGGCAATCTCAGCCAATTGGCGGCGCAATTGAAAAGATTGAGGGATTTTTTCGTACCTGCTACGAGGCTGGCCCGTTGACCGGCTCTCAGGGCGTTGTCATACCAGCTTCGAACGCCGTCAACGTGGTGCTGCGGCAAGATGTGGCCGATGCAATCGAAGCTGGCCAATTCCATGTTTACAGCGTCACGTCTATTGATGACGCGGTTGAGCTGCTGACCGGTATAGCGGCCGGCGAACCGGACGACGACGGTTCATACTCGCCAGACACTTTGTACGGCAAAGTGATGACTCAGCTTGAGGCGTTCAACCGCGTGCTACTTGAACGAGGTCACACAGGCTAGGTTACCGCTGGCTAGGTTACCGCTCGGTTCTTTTCAATCCTGCGGCCCCTTCAGTATCCGATAAACGGATGACACCCAACTTAAGGAGCCAGCCAACCGATCGCTGAAGCTGTGCCTCATCGCCGTTCGAACTCACCTGTGCGAGCGTGCCGATGCTGATACCAGGTTGCGTCATTATCGCGTGGATTAGAGTCGGCAGTTGCTCCGGCGCAATGAGAATGTCAGGCGTAAACATGTTCATGCGATGGCGGAGGAGTGCCGTGACCTCATCGTAGGAACTGACCGACGATTCCAGTCGGTCGTCAATCGTCAGCCGTCGGGTCGGGTGTGAGGCGAAGATTGTGAATGGATCTGGCCAGTAGGGATGTGCGGGCCCTGGAGTTGTCTCCCTGTCGGCTTCATGCTCGGCCGCGCGGCGCTGGTCGAGGTCCCGCCAGAGGGCTTCATGCTGCGGAATGATCGCCCGCCAGTCGAACTGCGCTTGCGCATGTCGTTTGCCTGCTTCGCCCATTCGCCGCCGCAAGCCGGCATCGCCGACGAGCGTTGTAAGAGCGCCTGTGAGGGCGCCTTGGTCGACCGCCGTGGTCTGAGCGGCGCCACCGATGAAATGACCATAGGTGTCGATGTCGGCGGAGTACCTGTATGCCAAATCTTCACCCATTCCAGAATTTGGCGCGGTGGTCGGTATCAAGAAACCATCGGTTTCGTGGCGTATGGTCTCGCGGTAGCCGTTCCAGTCCGAAGCGATGACCGGTAGTCCACTCGCCATTGCCTCGACCGGCGTCAGCCCAAAGGTCTCCTGTATATTGTCCGCCAGCGACACGAAGATGTCCGCGGCCGCCCATAATCCGCCAGAGAAATCTGGGTTGGTGTTTTCTACAAAGTGAATCGTGGCTTTGCGGCACAGATCATGTGCCAGTGAACGAAACTCCTCGCCAATCCGCTCTGTCGGAAAATAGCCGTAGAGCGCAAGATGAATCGGACGCTTCTCGCGTTCGGCAATCTGTTCGACGGCTTGAAACAACGGTAGCGGATGGGCCTTTGAGAAGTAGCTGTGCCGACCGTGCGCTAAAATGAACACGGCAGCTTCAGGAATTCCGAGTTGGCTGCGCAGCCGCAGCCGCTCCGCTTGCTCCTCGCGAATCACAAAATCCTCCGTGTTTATGCCGAGCGGAATTACTGGGAGATCAACTGGACAGAGCTGACCGTTGCGGCGGGATTCGGCTGGGCTCAGGCCGTTCTCACGAGCATGGTCGGCCAACTGCGCTTCGTGATGGTCGTGCCACCCTTGCCAGACTGCTTCGATCGTCCTTCTTGCTGATATTGAGGTGCAGACGATGGCGTCCCAGGGCTGCGTGGGTTCAAGGATGCAGGCTGTAATTGCGGCGATTACGGGCGCGGTTGAGAGGCTATGGCTCAGCCCGCAAAGGCTGAAGCTTCGGGCATCCGCCGAATGGCGTTGCTGGGCGAATGGCGCGATGTTGGGATCGCGCAGAACAAGGCATCCCGCGTCGGCAATCCGCTCGGGACTATCAAGCGGAATGAATACGCAACGTGAGGGCTCAACGCCCCATCGTGACGCCGTCTCCTTGAAATCGACGAACTGCGCGGCATCCTGGGCGCAACAAAAGAGCTTCTCCTGCGTCGCATAACGGAGAAGCGCGTCGAGAAAGCCATCAGCAGCAACGTCCATGCCGAAATAGTGCTGGCCGCGCTGCGCCGGCTTATTAGCAAGATGGATGGCGCCTGCCATTTTGCGCTGCCTTATTGCCGGCCGCTATTCGACCTTGAGGAAGGCCGAAGTTCTGCGACAAGTTTACGAATGCGGAAGACCATAGGCGGGTGGCGCCCAATCAATTTCAAAATACCGGCTTCGCGCGCCCGGGAACGGAGCATGACCGCGCGCATAAGTATACCCGTCGCGCAATTACGGATCGATCTTGAATACGCTGCTATCCCCTTGTGTAGGCTAAGTGAATAGCCATATACGGGAGGCGGATGCCTATGCAGGATTCGTTTCTTAATCCGTGTCTTGGCCGTCTTGCCTATACGAGGGAGACGAGGAGAAGGATTACATCATGAATTTTGAAAAGTGCACCGAGCGCCTACGCGGCTTCGTTGAGTCAGCGCAGACCTTGGCTTCGCGTCTGAGCCACCAGCAGTTGCGACCGGAGCATATTCTAAAAGTCTTGTTGGACGATTCCAAAGGTTCGGCTGTCGGTTTAATCCAGGCTGCTGGCGCTGACACTGCAGCCGTACTTGCAGCGGTCGACGCGGCGCTCGAATCGATGCCTCGCGTTGGGGGTTCGGGCGCAGGTCAGATCTACCTGGCGCCGGAATTAGCACGGGTTTTCGAGCAGGCCGAACAGCTGGCTGAGAAAGCTGGCGATCAGTTTGTTGCGGCCGAGCGAGTGCTTCTAGCATTGGCATTGGCCGAAGACGCGGCAACTGCGACAATTCTAAAGGACGGCGGCGTCACACCACAGGCGCTGAGCAAGGCCATTGACGATATGCGCAAAGGCCGGCGCGCGGATAGTGCGACAGCTGAGGACCAATATGATGCGTTGAAGAAATATGCCCACGATCTCACCGCTGCTGCTCGCGAGGGGCGCCTTGATCCCGTCATCGGCCGCGATGAGGAGATTCGGCGAACCATCCAAGTTCTGTCGCGGCGCACAAAAAACAATCCGGTGCTTATTGGCGAACCTGGTGTCGGCAAGACAGCGATTGTTGAGGGGTTGGCGCTCCGAATCGTCAACGGTGATGTCCCGGAGTCTCTCAAGAGCAAGAGGCTGATGTCACTTGATTTGGGCGCGATGGTCGCCGGATCGAAGTTTCGTGGTGAGTTTGAAGAACGCCTTAAGGCTGTGCTTCAGGAAATTGCCGCCGAGCAGGGCGAGATCATCGTCTTCATCGATGAGCTGCATACGCTGATAGGCGCAGGCGCCGCGGAGGGTGCGATGGATGCGTCCAACATGCTCAAGCCAGCGCTGGCAAGGGGTGATCTGCATTGCGTTGGTGCGACGACATTGGACGAGTATCGAAAGCATGTGGAAAAGGACGCGGCCCTGGCGCGCCGCTTCCAGCCGGTATTCGTCGCCGAGCCGACCCTTGAGGACACGATTTCGATCCTGCGTGGCCTGAAGGAAAAGTACGAGCTGCATCATGGTGTCCGCATCACCGATGGTGCAATTGTCGCCGGAGCTACGCTTTCCAACCGCTACATTACGGATCGCTTTCTTCCCGACAAGGCAATCGACTTGATGGACGAGGCGGCAAGCCGCTTGCGAATGGAAGTTGACTCCAAGCCCGAGGAAATCGATGAGCTCGACCGCCGTATCATCCAGCTGAAGATCGAGCGCGAGGCGCTGAAGAAGGAAACGGACAAGGCGTCACGCGAGCGCTTGGAGAAGCTTGAAGCCGAGCTGGAAGAGCTGGAAGTCAATTCCGGCCAACTTACCAAGCGCTGGAATGCTGAGAAGGAGAAATTGGCTGGCGCCCAGACACTTAAGGAAGAACTCGACGCGGTCCGGTTTGAGCTTGCGCAATGCCAGCGGGAAGGAAACCTCGCGCGGGCAGGCGAACTCGCCTACGGCATTATTCCGGAACTCGAAAAGAAAGTAGCGGAAACAGAAATTGTCTCCGAAGATCATATGTTGAACGAACAGGTAACCGAGGCCGACATCGCGGCCGTAGTGTCACGTTGGACGGGTATTCCGGTTGACAAGATGCTGGCGGGCGAACGCGAGAAGCTGTTGAGAATGGAGGAAGCGCTTGGCCGCCGGGTGGTCGGTCAGGATGACGCGATTTCCGTAATATCGGATGCGGTTCGGCGCGCCCGGGCCGGTCTCCAGGATCCCAGCCGACCCATCGGATCGTTTCTATTTCTCGGTTCCACCGGCGTCGGCAAGACTGAACTCACCAAGGCAGTCGCGGAATTCTTATTCGACGACGATCAGGCGATGGTGCGAATCGACATGTCCGAGTACATGGAAAAGCATTCGGTCGCCCGGCTGATCGGAGCTCCTCCCGGGTACGTGGGCTATGAGGAAGGTGGCGCGCTGACGGAGGCGGTTCGCCGCCGACCTTACCAGGTGGTGTTGTTCGACGAGATCGAGAAAGCGCATGCGGACGTCTTCAACGTTCTGCTGCAGGTTCTCGACGATGGGCGTTTGACCGACGGACAAGGCCGCACGGTCAATTTTAGGAATGTGCTGATCGTAATGACCTCCAATCTCGGCACGGAAATTCTATCGAGCCAAGCCGAGGACGAACTGATCGAGCACGTCAGCGACCAGGTGATGGAAATCGTGCGCGCGTCATTCCGGCCCGAGTTTCTCAACCGAATTGACGAGATCGTGCTGTTCAACAAGTTGGGCCGCGATCATATGGCGCGCATTGTTGAAATTCAGATCGAGGCGCTGCAGCGTCTGCTGGCAGACCGTAAGATCGTTATCAAACTCGACGATGCGGCACGGGGATGGCTCGCCGGGCGCGGTTACGATTCAGTCTACGGCGCCCGCCCGCTCCGGCGTGTCATCCAGCGCACCCTACAAAACCCGCTGGCAAGTTTGATTCTCGACGGAAAGGTCAACGATGGCGACGCCGTGCGAGTGTCGGCGGGTGCGGATGGCCTAATCATCGACGCCGAGATTGTAGAGGCGGCGGCGTAGCCGCGTGCCGGCTAAGGGCGGTCGAGACCTTTTCGGCCCCATGGACCGGGAGCGCTGTCAACCACGTCAGCGACATCTTCGACGAGCGCTGGAGTCGAATCTTCACGGTCGAGAAAATTTGATGGCTTCCAAGCCGCCGGTTGATTGGCTGAGCTCGGTGCCGTCTCAAGGGCCGGTGCAGACGCACGAGGCCTTTGGCGACCGCCGAGCGGTGGCCCAACATTCAGCTGCGATTCGCGCAACTCGCCGATTTGCACAGGCCCTGCGGCGCTCATTCGCAGTAAGATAATGGTGATCAGGCCCGCGACGAAGCCACCGATATGTGCCCAATGCGCAACGCCATCACCTCCCCGCTCTGGATAGAACAGGTTGAACATGCCCGATATCAGATCCAGGCCGATCCAAATGAACGCGAAGATCGCCGCAGGCAACGCAATAGTCCGCAGAAGTATCGGTACCGCCAATAACACGCGTGCGCGCGGCCATGTGACGACGAAGGCGCCGATCACGCCGGCAATGGCCCCGGAAGCGCCGATAACTGGGACGCCGCTCTCGGGGTACACGGCGATGTGCACGAAATTCGCGGTCAGTCCTGCGAGGAGATAGAGGGCCAAAAATCGGCCCGCACCCAACCGGTCTTCAAGCGGCCTGCCGAACAACCACAGTCCCCAGGCATTGACGGCGAGGTGCCAAATGCCACCGTGCATGAATTGGCTGGTAAGAAGTGTGAAAAAAGTGATTGTGCGCGGGGCTGTGCCGCCCTCGAACAACCAACTCGTAAAGATTACGGGAGCCAGGCCGTAGCTTTGAGCCCAGGCCTCGGGACTCGCCACACCGGTGGCCGTCAGGAAGATCACCACGTTCAACACAATCAGCGTCGCAACCATGATAGCTGAGTCGATGAGCTTGATGTCGGTCTGAAGAGGAATCATTACTCACCCTATCGGGTGGGCGGATAATTCTGCAAGTTGGATCGAGCTGCGTGGCTGGGGTTCTGCAGATTGACTAGCGCGTTTTGCCCGATTTGGCGAGCTGCGTCGGTGCACCGAGGGCAACATATTGCCGCTCGAGAAGCTGAAGCTTTTCTCGGAATTTTGCCAACTCCTTGCCGGTCAGCTTTCGTCCTGTAGGCAGTTTGATTTTTTGCGGGTTCACGCGCCCACCGTTTTGCAGGACCTCATAATGCAGATGGGGTCCGGTCGATCGTCCGGTCGTGCCTACGTATCCGATGATCTGTCCCTGTTTCACACGGCTGCCGGCGCGGATTTTCTTGCCATAGCGGCTCATATGCGCATAGGCCGTCTTGTAAGTGCTGTTGTGACGAAGGCGAACATATTTGCCGTAGGCGCCATACCGGCCAGCCCGCTCGACAACGCCGTTTCCGGCCGCAAATACCGGTGTCCCCCGTGGTGCGGCGAAGTCGAGGCCACGATGCATTTTGTTGTAGCCGAGGATTGGGTGACGACGCATGCCAAATCGAGAAGAGATCTTTGCCCCATCAATCGGTGTGCGCAGCAGCGCCTTTCTCGCGCTGCGGCCTTTGGCGTCGTAATAATCAATCTGTCCATCCGCCGTCTCAAAGCGATAAAACTGCATGGCGTTGCGGCCAAGCGTCATTGCAGCAACTTCTATATCTCCGTCGCGAACCTTCAACCCCGCTTCGTCCAGATAGCGCGCATACATCAGGGAAAATCCGTCGCCGCGCTTGATGTCACGCTGAAAATCGACATCAAAGCTGAAGATCTGGATGAGTTCGGCAAGCACGGAAAGTGGAACTTTGGCACCGACGGCTGCCACGTAGAGCGATGACTCGATCGTACCCTTGGCGAAGGCCAAATTTCGTGTGAGTGGCCGGTCAATCGCTACCGCTTGGTAGGAGTTGTCATCGAGCCGTGTAACGACGATGTCACGCTCGGCAGATGCCGCGAGTTCAATTTTGGTCAGACGGGCAGGTTGATCCGCAGCAAGCGGCAACCGGGCGGTTACGACCACTACTTGTTTGGGCCTGATATTGCGCGGCCGAAAAACCTTCGACATTGCTGCAATTGCGGCGTGTGCCTCGCGACGTGCGATTCCCTCGTCGACGAGTATAGTCATCAACGTATCGCCAGGCGCGACGATTAGCCGAAGCTGCATCGGTTGGACAAGTCGCGCCGCGTCAGCTGCGCTGTCGGATGCGCTGGCGAAAACCAGCGAGGGTATCCGCTCGGCCTCGATGTCACTTGTATGGGTCGAGCGCAGGTCTTCGGTCTGCGGGCCTGAAACGAAAATCACGCCAACGAACATCGCCGTCGGTATCATCAAGCGTCCCGTAGCGCCAACATAACCCAAACTTTTCTTTATAATTGTCCTGATTTTACTAACGCTGTCCATGAATACAATGCTTATACAGTTGGAATTTCAAATCAAAGAAGAATGTGCAAAATGAATCCCGGGAATCCCGCTGTCAACAATTTTCCCTTATTAACCGTAGGATCATGCGAATTTCATGCCGTTGGCACCGCGCGTGCGGTCAGTCGGCTGGGCTATAGCAATGCCTGGCGAACGCCGATTCGCAATGCTCTAGAACTGATTCCTCATGGTATCGAGCGCTGGACCAGGGGGCTCGCGTTTCTTCCAGTAACTTTGGACATCTGGATCGAATTTCCATACTTAAGTCTACAGCGCGCACTATAGCCGCCGCCGCCGCCGCGGGTTGCGGGATTGTCGCCGACGCTGCACCGACAAAAAGGAGGGCGAAATCTTTGCCCTCCCTCCACGAACTCGTGGATTAATCCAGAACGCGGCGTCTTATTTGCCAACCTGGACGCGTTGCAATTTCTTGCCCCACTGGCGTCGATCGTGAGATGGCGAACGGCCATCGGCACGCCTGCGTCGAGAAGTCGAATGGCACCGTTGCCGGCCGTCAGCGACGCATGAATATAGCCATTCTTCATCGCCTGTGACATCGGCGTGAAGTCGGCAAATGCATGAACGTGACTGGTGAATAAGAAATTGCACGGGTGCCTCGTAATTGCGCAACCGGAGGTTCGGTCGAAAGTTCCTTGATCCGTCATATTCGGCTAGTATGAAATGGCAATTTGGGTATGAGATATCACCGTCACCGAAAGTGAAATTTGTGGCAATTTTCGCAGGGAGGGAAGGAGTTCGATCGTGGATAGTTCCGTCTTAGTCGAATCAAGGTCCCACTTGGTCGCCGGAGTTCTTTTTGGCGCGTTTGCAACTGTCGCTTTGCTCCTGTTTACGGGGACAGCTCACGCCGCTCAGCAAAGTCTCGGGTTGGTCGCCACCGCAGAGCCAGTCCCGATGAACTGCAACGATGAGGGCTGCGTCGCCGAATTGAGCAGTTTTTGTCTGCAGCAGGAACGAGAGTCGCCAACCCATCATACGCCCTATCATGTTGTCGGGGGCCATGGGCTCTGGCTTCATCTGACCGTTGCCGATGGTGGCCGTCGGACAGTTCCCGCCAAAGGCTTCGCGCGGTTGGTTTCCACCCGCGGCTTCACGGCAATCGAAGCAAATGTTTCGACTGCCGACATGGCGACCCTTGGTGCAGTAAAAGTTTCCATAGAGGTTGGCAACCTGGTCACTCTGTTCCCCGCATCCATACCCGATGATCCGAACCCGATCACGGCGGCAGAGGAAGAACACGCAAAGGGACCGGCGCGGCGACTCGCGGCAAGCATTTTTGAATCTCCCGATGGGCTCGGCGCCAACATCAATATTCTCGACCGGGCGATTAATTCTCTTACCACTCCTACCCACTTGTCCGATCAAGGACGCCTTGATTTTTGGAGACAGGTCGCCGGCGTGCCTTTGGAATTGGCAGTGGATCGCAGTACACGCCGCGCAGCGGAAGTGTTCACCGGCTGTCTCGATGATTTTTGGCGAAAGAGGGAGTTTGGTTTGCGCATTTGCCTGGAGAGTGGGCGCTACGAGATGTTGACCAAAGCCACTTTCCGGCTCTGGAGTGCGCAGGCAGCCGGGAACTATATACCCACTCAGGCGGTCGACAAATCTAAGCCCACAGCGGTCGACAAATCTAAGCCCTCGAATTTTCTCGGACTGTGAGGGGGTTCGTAACCAACACGTCGTCCTACCAAGGCTTATACAAATCCCCAGCGACGGAGAAATTAGCTTAGTTGCGAGCGCGGCGGCCCAACTTGCAAGTGTCCACTTTGGGTCAGAAGCGGACGTATTCCGAACTCGCGATCCCGGTTTGCTTGTAGCCAGAAGCGGACAATGTGCATCATCGATGCAGCTTTCCGTCCGGCTCCTTATTCACCAATGCATCAACAGTATTGAGGACGTTGCGTTATCCTGAAACGATGATCGACTGCGGCATCAAGGAGATCAATATCACCGTTCACCGCGAAGATCTTCTGGGGGCATTCTGATGAGTGGCGAAACGACGCTTCTTCGAGAACATCGGCGAATGGATCAGCGCAGTCCTTTTTCTCATATTCTGGACCATCGTTGCCATCCTCGGACGTGGGCGTCGCATACGGCTAGCGGTGCGCTTCTACTTGTCCTGCTTTTGCGGGAATGTCGCCCACGCTGCACCGACAAAAAAAGGAGGGCGAAATCGTCGCCCTCCCTCCACGAACTCGTGGATTAATCCAGAGTGCGGCGTCTTATTTGCCGATCTGGACGCGCTGAAGCTTCTTGCCCCATTTGCGTCGATCGATCATGTCGAACTTCAGGTAGTACATGCCGGCAATTGTTTTAGGTGCCAACAGCCTGTAGAGAGTACCGAAGGGGTCCTTCTCCTGGCCCACCTCTTGCGCAAATCTTGCCTGCAATTTGCTGTTCGTCGGAATTGTGCCGTTGTTGATAAAGATGCCTTCTTGCATCTCCAATCCAATTGCTTCGTTGATGAACGCTTCCGCGGCTTCTTGGTGCTTGGATCCCTTGACGGAGCCCAAGTAACCAAAGGACGGCACGCCTTGTTTCCCGTCGATCACGAGATGGTGAATCCCGATAGGCACGCCGGCATCACGCAATCGCCTGGCCGAGCCGCCGCTCGAGAATGCCGCATAGATATCGCCATTCTTCATCGCCTGTGACATCGGCGTGAAGTCCGCAAACGAGTGCACTTGAGCGGAAAACTTTCGGAGAATCGGAAGCGCTGGGTCGATGTTCTCTTCATCGCCTCCGTGTTTCTTGGCAATAGCGGTGATCACAGAGACCGCACCGTAACCGGTGAGCGACGGGAAGATGACTTTGCCCTTCAGTTTGGGATGCAGCAGGTCTTCTGGCTCCGTCGGCTTTGGAATACCCAACTCGGCGAACTTCTCGTGGTTGTAGAGAATTGCCTGTTGCGTCTGCCAGTATCCGACCTTGTATTCGTTATACATGGCGTTGTTCAGGAACTCGATGTTGGGAATGTTGCCATGGTTCAATTTGTTGAGAAATCCGCCCTCCAACAATTCGGGAAACACGTGATCGGTAATCTCCACAACGTCGAAGGTTGGTGAGCCCCTGGCCAAGATCAGCTTGGCCAGAAACTCATCAGAGCGACCGCCAATGAACTTGAGTTTGACGTTCATCTTCTCCATTGCCGGGCCAATTTCCTCGCGGAACCTGATTTCCCAGGTCGAGGGGAAGGTGGCAATGGTGAGTTCGATGCCACCAAAGTCCTTCGTCTGTGCGGTTGCATTCTGCGGTATGGCGGTCAATGCCAGGCCCAGTACGCCCGCCGCCACGCCCAACAGGCCTAGCGACTGCTTAAATGTAGTTTTCTTCATAGTCTGCCTTCTCCCTGGTTGGTGAACTTGTTTGTTATATTTACTGACTAACTAACCGCTTCCACCGCCCCGTAATAAGACGTCGAGACCGACGAGTTTCTGGACGGCGAGCAGCACGAAGAGTGACCCAATACAAACGAGTGATGCCATCGCCGGAACCGTTGGGTCGAAGTCCTGGGTGATTGTGTGCAGGACCTGAACAGGAAACGGTGTCGTGTCGGGGCCTGCTAAAAACAGCGAGATGGTGACATCGCCGAACGAAATCAAGAAGGCGTACAGCCCTCCGGCATAGATGCCGGGCATGATGATGGGCAGCGTGATGCGCATGAAGGTGCGCATGCGGCTTGCACCATGAATCAGGGCGGCTTCTTCCATCGATGGATTGAAGCGTTGAAGCTGTACGCCAACGGCGCTGATTACGTAGGGCGACGCAACGAAGACATGGCCGAGAACGAGGCCGGTGAACGAGCCGACGAGGTTGATATGAAACACTTCGGCGGCAAGGTGATAGGCCTGCAGGAATGCAACGCCAATCACGATGAACGGTATTTGCAATGGCGCTCGCAACAGCGCTCCCATGAAGATCTTGCCGCGCCAATTACACCGGATGAGACCAAGGGCTGCCGGCACACCGATGAGCAGCCCGAACACCGCCGAAATACTGGCCATTGATACACTTACCCAAAGCGACTGCCATAGCCGAGGGTGGATGTTCAGATACCATTGCAGCGAAAAGCCGCGGGGCGGGAACGTCAAAAATGCGCGTGATTCAATGTAGCTGCCTGGGTCAACTGATGCACCTACAACGATGATAATGGGCAAATAGATGACGATGATGACAAAGGCGACCCAAGTGTTCAGGACCCAGCCGCCCAGCGACTTACGCCACTTAGAAAACGGATTGCCAAATCCCGCGGTCGGCACCAAAGTGCGGGTTTTTGGACCGGTCGTTACAGCATGCTCACTCATGTGACTGCCAATCTTGCTGCATGGATCCGCGTGACCATGATTACAGAGATTATGTTTATCGTAAACACAAACACCATCAGAATTGCCGAAAGGGCGGCCGATATGCCAAATTCGGAAAACAGCATGAGCGATTGCTGGATCAGCACGGGTAGGGTGAAGATCTTGCCGCCGCCAAGCACCAGCGCCGAGACGAACGCGCCCATGATGAGGTTGAACGAAAGCAGCGACACACTGATGATGCCTGGCAGGCTCAACGGTATGACGACCCGCCAGTAGACCCGCCAACGTTTGGCGCCGTGAATCTCGGCCGCTTCCTCCAAGCTGCGTGGCACCGTCTGGATGACGCTGAACAGCAGCAGCACCTTGAACGAGATGCTGAGATGGACCAGCCCGAAGATGATGCCCGGAATGGTCCCAATGATACCAATCGTGTCTGAGATCAGGCCGGTCCACAACAGAAACCGGTTCAGCGCGCCGTTGGCGGAGAACAGGATGATCATGCCCAAGATTTTGATCGCCACCGAAAGGAACGCGGAGACTATGATCGCAGCCAAGATAATCATGGCCCATCGCGGCGTCATCCGGGCGATCCGGTAGGCTACGGGATAGGCGACAAACAGCGAGAGCAGCGTTACCGATGCCGATAGTTGGAAATTGAGGATAAGTGATTCGTAGTAGAACGAATCGGTAAAGGCGAGGATGTAGTTGATAAAGGTGAAGTCAGGGCCGAGCCGGCCGATGCCCAAGTCCTCGTAGAAACTCGCGCGCAGGAACATGATCTGCGGGCCGAAGAGTAGTATCACAGAGAAAACGAGTGGCGGTAACAGCACCAGTCCCCAATTCGCCCGCATTAAGTTCTCCCTGCCTTCGCGGTGCCTTCAGAAACGCCCGCCGGCACCCGCGGCGACTCAATACAACAATAGGAACTGCGTCAAGTATGAGCGTAGCGTGATCGGACTAACAACGATTGGCGCAGGAACGTAGAAACTGGTGCTTGAAGCCGGCCTTCAGCCGATGCGTCACGTCGCAGTCACAGGTGAGTTACTGAATGTCCGCAATAGGGTATCCTATTCGCTCTCGTAGTGGCAAGATGTTGTGATGGCCGAGAATACTGCGCATCCCGTTGGCGGGATCGATTACCCTCGCACGCTTATGGAATTTGACGACTGGTTCGCTTCTGAGGCCGCCTGTGCGGATTTTCTTCGGCGTGTCCGTTGGCCTGCCGGGTTTCGGTGTCCGGCCTGCGGGGGAACCGAGGCGTGGGTGACGGCCAGGGGCCAACAGCGATGTGCGGGATGCCAACGTCAGACGTCGCCGACCGCGGGGACGATCTTCGAGGGTACGCGGAAACCGTTGCGGCTTTGGTTCCAGGCGATGTGGTATGTGACGAATCAGAAGCACGGCGTCAGTGCGCTTGGGGTTCAACGAATACTCGGCCTGGGCGGTTATCAAACGGCTTGGACATGGCTCCATAAGCTGCGCCGGGCCATGGTTCGACCGGGCAGAGAGCTTCTGAATGGCGAGGTCGAGGTCGACGAAACCTATGTGGGCGGCCGGGAGGTTGGCGTTACGGGGCGGAAAACAAACAAGAAATCGATTGTCGCGATTGCCGCCGAAATCCGGGGTCGGGGCACCGGTCGTATCCGCATGGCGCGTGTCGAGGACGCATCCGCCGAGAGCCTCATTCCTTTCGTCCAAACGGCTGTGTGCCCGGGAGCAACGATTCGAACCGATGGCTGGCGAGCCTACAACGGTCTCACGGGAGTCGGCTTCGAACACCAGCCGAAAAATATTTCCGCCAGCGGCGACCCAGCCCACATTGTCATGCCCCAAGTTCATCGGGTAGCCGGCCTCCTTGATCGGTGGTGGCTGGGTATTCACCATGGGGCTATTAGCGCCTCCCAGCTTGATTACTATCTGGACGAGTTCACGTTCCGCTTCAATCGCCGCCGATCCAAAGCTCGCGGCCTCCTGTTCTATCGACTCCTCCAGCAAGCAGTGCAACTGGAGCCCGTGCCATACAAGAAGCTCGTCGGGGGCAGACCCAGCCCTGCCCCCCAGATCTAGGCACTACGAGAGCGAATAGGATACCCTATTGTCCGCATTGGCCGCATTGGCCGCATCAGTACCCTGCGGCGGCGTTTATTGCTTCTCGAAGTAGGTTGTGATTTTCCACGGCGATCGCGGGTGTATGACGTCGTGCTGTTAATTCGTTGGCACGCGATAGTCCGCATGATCCGGTGGGATCACCGGTTTCTCGGAGCGCGGCGTACCGTCCGGCACCCAATCGTAGGGCACAGGCTGCGCACGATAAATCCAGTTGGCCGACCCGTGGCCGGTGCTCGAATTATGGGCTCCGTATATGCCGAAGTGTGGATTTACATACTCCCAGACGACCTCACCCTCCCGCGTAACCTGAAAAATCCGGCCATGCATACCCTCGCAGATGAGCGTGTTGCCGTTCGGCAATCGCCGCGCGCTGCTGATGAAGCAACTGTAGAATTGCCAATAGGGCTGGTTGGACACCGATGCGTCGTATTGCCAGAGGATCTGTTTGGACAGCGGGTCGATTTCCAGGATGCGGGAGCCCGCCCAAGTCGCCAGATGAACGTGGGGCATGCCGGCCGCACCCTGATTGTCGAAAAGCAGAATGTTGCCCTCGCCCGGCAGGCCCGGCGGGATGAGGTGCGCGTCGTGCTGGCCGCTGATCGAATCGATGGGGCGTGGAAGTTCGCCGCTAAAGGAACGCCTCGACAAATCGTACGCCCCTTCATAGTCCGGGCCAACCTGCCATGCGATATCACCGGTGCTCTTTTCGATGATGGCGATGAAATTGCCGACCCGTGAATCCGTCATGATGTTTTCGGGATGGAATCGGTCGTCGCCGCCGTCGAACAACTTGTTGGGTCCTAATGGGGACATGTTGTTGAGGATGAGGACAGTTGGCCGCGGCCGCGAATTTTGCGCAACCAGCAGATCAAGTTTCTCGCCAGTAAAACCAAATTGGGCGAGGTGGTCGCAAGACCGCCACGTCCAATGGATATCGCCGGCCGATGTGACTTCGTAGATTGCCTGATCGGCAAACTTCCACTCCGCGCGCGAAGACTCCTCGTGATCCGCGATCGAGAATACCAGCGTGTTACCATTCGCTAAGCGTGCCTGATCCCAAGCCTGGTGGGCCTTGCCTCCGGGTGCCGCCTCTCCCCACTGCCAAACGATGTTGGCGTCCCAGTCCATCTCGAGCAGGCTCTCGTTGTTGAATTCGTCGTGGTTTTTCTGCAAGAACACGTGCCCCTTGCGACCGCCGTTCACCGCCGGATCGATGATCTCAGAGGGGAAACCCGAGTGGGGCCAGGTCCTGACATCGTTGCCGTTCATGTCGATCACGTAGGAGCAACCGTCGCGACCGTCGAAGACGACATAGCAGGCGTATGCCTTATCAGGCAGGTTGATGGTTACGCCCTTGGGGAACACGGTAGGCGGCATGTGAGACTCGCTTTCCGTTGGGTGCGATATCGGTGGCCCGATCGGCGCGATACCGCCACTTGGCCCGGACTATTCTAGGAGCCTGGATTTAGCACAATTTTGCCATCGCCCGAGGGTATTTGCTCAAGCCATTCGAGCAGAAAGTCCAGGTGAACCTAAAGTATTGCCTGTTTTTGCCAGAGCATATTTCAGACACACGAAAAGTCGCCGAAGTTCACAATTGGATATTGGCAGAGTTACCGCTCGCAACTGTTTGGGCGACGCGACGCGCCAATACAACTCGAGCTCACTAAAACCTCTCGAAGTAGGTTTTGATTTCCCACGGCGAGATGCTGTTGTGATAGTCCCACCACTCTTGCCGCTTTAACTCGGTGTAGGACTCAAACAAATCCTTACCCATCACCGTTTTGCCAAGAGAGTCGGCGGCAAACGCGTCGATTCCCTCAAGCAGTGTGCGCGGCAGCGTCTTTACGCCCAGTTTCTTCAGCTCGGCGTCCGATTTCAGGTACATGTTGCCGTGGATTGGATCGCCGGGATCGAGATTTTTCTCGATTCCCTCAAGCCCCGCTGCAAGCATCATCGCCGCACCGAGATAAGGATTGACCGCCGGGTCCACCGCGCGGCATTCGAGCCTTGGCAGCGACATCGACAAATCGCCTTTGCTTGGCCGCCCTTCGATCTGCGGCCGGACACCCGGCACCCGCAGCATGTGGGTGCGGTTGTTCGCCCCGTAGGAGACGAAAATTGGCGCCCAGGTGAAGCCCGTCATCGACCCTTGCTTGATCAGCCGCTTGTAGGAATTGACGAGCGGACAGGTGGTGGCGACGATCGCCGGGGCGTGGTGCAACACGCCGGCGACGAACTGATACACCAGCTTGGATAACCCAAGCCCGCGTTTGTCGGCGCGGTTGCCCATCAAGTTTTCGCCGGTCTTCAGCGAGGTCAACGACATGTTGAAATGCGCGCCGCTACCGGTGCGATCCGAATAGGGCTTGGGCATGATCGCCACATCAAGTCCGCGCTTGCGGGCGAGCTCTTTGGCCATCAAGCGCCACAGGACGTAGCGATCCGACATTGTCAGGGCGTCGGAATAGGCAAAATCGAGTTCGAACTGACTGTTGGAATCTTCGTGGTCGAGCGAATGGACATCCCACCCCAATTCGTTCATGTGGCTCGTGATCTCATCGAGAAAGTCGAGCGCCTCCAAGGTCGTCAGCGTGTCATAGGCGGCTTTCGCCAATGTATCGGTCGGGTTCGCCGGCTCGATACCGCCGTCTTCGCGATGACGAACGAGATAGAATTCACATTCGATCCCGAGGTTGAACTGGAAGCCCATTTTTGCCGCACGCTCGATCTGCTGGCATAGCACGGTCCGGGAGCACATCGGCCAGGGTTCGTCGTGATATTTGAGGTTGCCCGGCGCCCAGACAATCTCCGGCCGCCACGGCAGGATGCAAACGGCGCTCGGGTCGGGGTGTGCTGCAAGTTCATCATCGCTCGGCTCCTGACCCAAACCATCGAGCGCTGCTCCCGTAAACAGTTCCGAACCGCGCATCATCCGGTCGAAATGTTCGATTGGCACCGTCTTGCTTTTTGGTACGCCATGCACATCGACGTAGGAGGCCAAGCAATATTTCACGCCCTTCGAAATGAGATCTCGCTTCATCTGCTCGAAGTTGACGGAAGATTTGCCGGTCGATTTGGCGGATTTTGCTTTTCCTGGTTTCGCGGGTCTTGCCATTTATTCTCTCCCGTGTGGGTGCCTGCGCGTCGACTGACGGCGGCGTGACGTTGGGTTGGTTGGATCGTTGGTGGTTCCAGACTCGGAGGTGAATATATTTGCGTCGCCCAAGCACATTGGCATTGCCCGACGCCAGCTGCCTGCCAGATCGGAACGCTGATGCGCCCCAGGCGAGGCGCGCTAATGTGACGTGGCACTTCTGCCCGGTCAATACGCCTCGCGACAATTTATGCTCGATTTCGGCGTGTTGATCAGCCAATGCTTATCCGCTAGTTTGCTGCTGCTTTTTGTGCCCGTGTATCCCTAAATTTCCCTGATTCGCAAAGGCGCACCGATGTGTGGAATTGTCGGCCTTTTTTTGAAGAACCCTGAGCTTGAACCGGACTTGGGCAAGCTGCTCGCGCCGATGTTGATCGGTATGAGTAACCGCGGACCGGACAGCGCTGGTTTTGCGATCTATCGCAACCCAGTCGAGGACGGCTCGATCAAACTGACGCTGCACACGCCCAACGAAGATTTTGCCTGGAGTCATTTGGCGCATGAGCTGTCGGAGGAACTGAGTGTTGAGGTTGAAACCGAAGTTCGCTCGAGCCATGCCGTCTTGGTCGTCGGTGCGCCGCTTGAAACTGTTCGCCAATGGATGCGTCACCATCACCCCGAACTGCGTATAGTCGGAATGGGCGAGTGCATCGAATTGTTTAAGGAAAAGGGGCTTCCGGGAGATGTGGTTGAGCGGTTTCGTCTCGAGGAATTCTCGGGAAGTCACGCCATCGGCCACACGCGCATGGCTACCGAGAGCGCGATTACGACCGAACATTCGCATCCTTTCTCAACCGGCCTCGACTTGTGCCTCGTACAAAACGGTTCGCTGTCGAACCACAATCGGTTGCGGCAATGGTTGCGGCGCCACGGTGGAATCGAATTCCAGACCGACAACGATACCGAGGTTGCCGCTGGATATCTCGCTCATCGAATGGGCGAGGGGGCGAGTCTTAACGAGGCACTGGAGGCAGGACTGACCGACCTCGACGGATTCTACACCTTTGCAATTGGCACCAAGGATGGCTTCGCCGTAATGCGTGACGGCATCGCGTGCAAACCGGCAGTTCTGGCCGAAACCGATGACTGGGTAGCGATGGCTTCGGAATTTCGGTCGATTGCAAATTTGCCAGGGGCCGATACGGCAAGTATTTGGGAGCCCGCGCCGGCCACCGTTTACAACTGGTCGCGGGCCTAGGGCGATGCCGACCATCGACATCGCTGAGGAGGGCGTGCGGGCGCTCAACCAGCGGCTGCAGGGACTTCCTGCCGATACAAATGAAACCTCCTGGGAAGCCCTCAACCCGCACGGCGCGCATGCCGTTGCCGTCGGCCTTGAGCTGCCGATATCGGTCGAGATCAAAGGGCATGTCGGCTATTACTGCGGGGGCATGAACAAGGAAGCGACGGTCGTTGTCGACGGCCACGCTTCTCAGGGCGTCGGCGAGAACATCATGTCGGGCATGGTGCGGGTCAAGGGCAACGCTTCGATGGCGGCTGGCGCATCCGGGCACGGCGGCATGGTTGTCGTGGAAGGCGATACCAGTTCACGCTGCGGCATCTCCATGAAAGGCGTCGACATCGTCGTTGGCGGTTCCGTCGGACATATGAGCGCGTTCATGGCGCAAGCCGGGCATCTCGTGGTTTGCGGTGATGCCGGCGCCGATCTCGGTGATTCGATCTATGAAGCAGTCATTTATGTTGGCGGTGCGGTAAAGAGCCTGGGTTCGGATTGCATCGAAAAAGAGATGACCGCCGAGCATGTCGCGAAACTTACGGAATTGCTTGAACGCGCTGGAATTGACGCGGATGTGACGAAGTTTCGAAGGTATGGCTCCGCGCGCAAGTTATACAATTTCACAATCGATAACGCGGCCAGCTACTGAGCCGTCATCTTCGAAAAGGGTCGTTCAATGTCGGTTGATCCACGCAGTCTCCGCGAATCCGCGACGTTTACGCCGACGGTTATCGCCGAAATCCAGCGCGCCGCGCGTGAGGGTCTCTACGAAATACGGGGCTTTGGCGGGAAGCGCGATCTACCGTCATTCGACGATTTGGTTTTCCTCGGCGCCTCGGTCTCGCGTTACCCGCTCGAGGGTTACCGTGAGCGCTGCGATACAAATGTCACGCTCGGCACGCGCTTTGCCAAGAAACCCATCGAACTCAAAATACCGATCACCGTCGCCGGTATGAGTTTTGGCGCATTGGGCGCCAATGCGAAGACCGCGCTCGGCCGCGCGGCAACCGAAATGGGAACCAGCACGACCACCGGTGACGGCGGCATGACCGTTGAGGAACGCGATGCGTCCAAACTCCTCGTTTACCAGGTATTGCCGTCGCGCTATGGCCTAAACCCGGACGATCTGCGACGCGCTGATGCTATCGAAGTCGTTGTCGGTCAGGGCGCGAAGCCGGGTGGTGGCGGCATGCTGCTGGGCCTGAAGATCACCGAGCGCGTCGCCGCCATGCGGACGCTGCCGGAGGGGATCGACCAGCGCAGCGCCTGCCGGCACCCAGATTGGACCGGGCCCGACGACCTGGAAATCAAGATTCAGGAACTGCGCGAGGTGACCAACTGGGAGAAGCCCATCTATGTGAAGATCGGCGCCACGCGAACGCAATTCGACGTACCGCTTGCGGTCAAAGCTGGCGCGGATGTGATCGTGTTGGACGGCATGCAAGGTGGAACTGCCGCGACGCAGGACGTCTTTATCGAGCATGTGGGTATTCCGACACTGCCGGCTGTGCGCCTGGCAGTACAGGCGCTGCAAGAACTCGATATGCATCGCAAGGTTCAGCTCATCGTTTCCGGTGGCATCCGTACTGGGGCCGACGTTGCCAAGGCGCTCGCTTTGGGGGCCGATGCGGTCTCGATCGGTACCGCAGCGATGATCGCTCTTAATTGCAATGCGCCGATTTACGAGGAGAGCTACGCCGAGTTGGGAACGTCGCCCGGCCATTGCCATCATTGCCACACCGGGCGCTGTCCGGTCGGCGTCACGACCCAGGATCCGGAACTGGAGAAACGGCTCGATCCCGAGCTCGGCGCCCGACGTATGCGTAACTATCTCTCAACGATGGTTTTGGAAACCCAGACGTTGGCGCGGGCGTGTGGCAAATCGCACGTGCTTAATCTCGAGCCAGAGGACATGGTCGCCCTTACCGTCGAGGCGGCGGCCATGGCGCAGGTTCCGCTCGCAGGCACCAACTGGATACCGGGCATGGGTGGTCGAGGATAACGGGAACGTTGGGTATAGCTGATCGAAACAAATCCAACGAAGTGAGGGAGAAAATTAATTATGGCTAAGGACTTAGCGCGCGTCGCCAAGGATAGGAAGATCCAGTACTTCCTGATCAGCTTCGTCGATATGCTGGGAGTCTTGCGTGCCAAGTTGGTTCCGGCGCGCGCCATCGGTGACATGCAGAAGAACGGCGCTGGTTTCGCCGGTTTCGCGGCCTGGCTCGATATGACGCCGGCCGATCCGGACATGTTTGCCATCCCGGATGCCGACAGCCTGATCCAGCTTCCCTGGAAGCCAGAAGTCGCTTGGCTGGCTGCCGACCTTTGGATGGATGGTAAGCCGGTGGAGGCATCGCCACGTGTGGCGCTGAAACGGCAAATCGAAAAGGCGGTAAAGCGGGGCCACTACATGAAGAGCGGGGTCGAGTGTGAATATTTTCTCATCACCCCCGAGGGAAGCGAGATCTCCGATTCGCGCGACACCCAGGAGAAACCTTGCTACGACCAATCCGCGCTAATGCGCCGCTACGACATCATCAGCCAGATCTGCGACTGCATGATCGAATTAGGCTGGGGTCCCTATCAGAACGATCACGAGGACGCCAACGGCCAGTTTGAGATGAACTGGGATTACGACGATTGCTTGTTGACGGCGGACCGTCACGTCTTTTTCAAGTTCATGGTCAAATCGATCGCCGAGTTGCATGGGCTGCGCGCAACCTTCATGCCCAAACCGTTTCTCAACCTAACTGGCAACGGTTGCCATGCGCATGTTTCGGTGTGGGATAAAGCGGACAAGAAGAACTTGTTTCACGACAAAAAGGGCGAACTTGGACTCTCCAAACTGGCGTACAACTTCCTCGGCGGTGTCATCAATTCCGCCGATGCGCTTGCCGCAATATTCAACCCGACCGTCAACAGCTACAAGCGCATCGACGCCACGGTCACCTTGTCCGGCGCAACCTGGTCGCCGAATGCCATTAGCTATTCGGGTAATAACCGGACGCATATGGTGCGTATCCCGGACGAGGGCCGATTTGAGCTGAGGCTGATGGATGGCGCTGCAAACCCCTACCTGCTGCAAGCTGGTGTGCTGATGGCGGGTCTCGACGGTGTCGCGAACAAACGTGACCCCGGCAAACGGCTCGACATCAATATGTACACCGAGGGTCACAGGTTGCGGCGCATTCGCCGCCTACCACTCAACCTGCTGGATGCCGTCCGCCTATTCGATAGCAGCAAGATCGTCAGAAATGGATTTGGTGCCGAATTTGTCGATGCCTATGTCAAACTCAAGCTCAATGAATGGAGGAGTTATTCCGGCTCCATCAGCGATTGGGAACGGGAGCACACGCTCGACACCTGAGATCTGCAAAAAATATCGTGCCGCGACGCCGCCCATCCGGGCGGCGTCGCCAACTCAGCCGTCAGCTTCCAGGCTTTTGTCGATCCAAGCCTCGTCTAGGAAGAATGAAACGCCAAGCGGCGCCAGGTCCAAGCCGGCAACTTTTTTTCGCCGTGCCGCCAGCAAGTCCACGAAGAATGGAATGATCGAAGGAACATCACGCCGCATGCGGATTTGTGCCCTGTTGTAGTAATCGCCGCGTTTTTCCGCATCAATTGTCGCCCGAGCGGCTTCCACCAGGTCGTCGAAAGGCTTGTTGTTCCAGCGAGTCTGGTTCCACAGCGCGGTCGACGTGTAGAGCAAGCTCAGCAGCCCGTTGACGAAGTCTTCCCTGGACGAAGTCGGCATGGTCTGATTCTCTGGTGTCCTGGCCTGAAGGGGGGTTCGCTGATGGCGATGGGACAGCAGAAGGATCGTCAGGGGGACTTGATGGTGAGCTGGTCGGAGATGCCGCGCTCGCCTGGTCATGTATTTTACGACCGCCTGCAGTTGGTACTGATCGAGGGCGGCTTCGACGGCTTCGCCGAGGCGGTCTGCCAGCCCTATTACGCGGCCAGGATGGGGGCGCCTTCGGTGCCACCCGGGCGCTACTTCCGTATGCACCTGGTGGGCTACTTCGAGGGTATCGACTCTGAGCGTGGGCTGGAGTGGCGCTGCTCGGATTCCCTGTCGCTACGGGAGTTCCTGCTGTTGGAGATGCGGGAACGGGTGCCGGACCATTCCTGGCTGTCACGGACCCGCGCGCGCCTGCCCCATGAAGTCCACACGGCGGTGTTTGACTGGGTCCTGGCGCTGATCGCCGAGGCGGGTCTGGTGAAGGGCGAGCGCATCGGGGTGGATGCCTCGACCATGGAGGCCAACGCGGCGCTGCGCAACATCGTGCGGAGGGACACGGGCGAGGGTTACCGGGGGATGCTGGAGCGCTTGGCCCAGGAGAGCGGTATCGAGACACCCACGGCTGAGGACCTGGCGCGTCTGGACCGCAAGCGCAAGGGCAAGAAGCTCTCGAACCAGGACTGGGTTTCCAGGAGCGACCCCGAGGCCAAGATCGCCAAGATGAAGGACGGCACCACGCACCTGGCCTACAAGCCCGAGCACGCGGTGGATCTGGACACCGGCGCGGTGGTGGCGGCGGAGCTGCACCCGGCCGACGAGGGCGATACGACAACGCTTCCCAAGACCCTGGCGGCGGCCGAGGCAAACCTCGAGGCGGTGGATGTGGCGCCGACGGCCGAAGATCCGGCCGAATGTGTGACCGATAAGGGCTACCACTCACGGTTGGTCTTGAAGGCGCTCGACGACGGCCCCTGGAAGAGCCGGATCTCCGAGCCCAAGCAGAAGGGTTTTGCGCGCTGGCACGGAGATGATGCGGCTCGCCGGGCGGTCACCAACAACCGGACCCGGCTGTTATCGGGGGTGGCCAGGGAAGCCTTCAAGCTGCGCGCCGAGATCGTCGAGCGCTCCTTTGCCCACAACCTCGATCGCGGCGGTATGCGCCGGACCTGGCTTCGGGGCCGCGAGAACGTGCACAAGCGATACCTGCTTCACGTCGCCGGCCACAACCTATCGTTGCTGATGCGCCAACTCATCGGCGCCGGCACCCCGAAGGAGGCCGTGGCGGGCGGAATTGGCGCCTTGTTCGTGCTTGTTACGCCCGCTGGAGCCGTCCTGGTCGTTCAGATCGTCCTCATCGTCTCGGAGGATGGCGAAACCGCCTTCGCCGCGATATGCTTCGCCGTGGCGTGAAACCCGGTCAATGACGCCTTTTTCAACGGGCTGTCAGGACCTGGTCTTCGCTCGGTTGCATATTGTAAAAACCGACATAGAAAGTGCCCTTGGTCCAGATTTGACGCAAATAGGTCTCTGAATTGACGCTTTGGATGCGGATATTGAAGCCCGATGCGCGCGCCATTTCACTAACGGCATTTGCAAGACGGAGACGAATCGCCGGGCGGTCGGATGCGATCAGCGTCAGGTCTACGCCGGATCGATAACCCGCTTCGGCCAGTAATTTTTTGGCCTGGCTTATATTTTGTCTAATCGGCGCCTGAGGACTGTAGTAACGGTAGGCGGGCATAATCGGCGTATCGCCACCCGGCAGCCCATAGCCATTCAGGACCTCGCGATGGGACAGCAGAAGGACCAGCGCTTCTCGGTCGAGCGACCGCCTGCAACTGCAACGCCTTGCGCACTACGCACCGCGTCGACTCGAATGGCGGGAACGGGTGCCGGGGACACTGGGTCCTGGCGCTGATCGCCGAGGCGGGTCTGGTTGGAGGCCAACGCGGCGCTGCGTTGCGCCATTACTGGGTTTCCAGGAGCGACCCCGAGGCCAAGATCGCCAAGATGAAGGACGGCACCACGCACCTGGCCTACAAGCCCGAGCACGCGGTGGATCTGGAGATCAAGGAAGCGGCCCGATCTGATCCGGATACCTTCGATGTTCGGCGCGCTCGACACGCGGTTGAAATCGGCCGGCGGGACCTCGAGCATAAGGTCGATTTTGCCAGTTAGGAGTGCCTCGATTTCTTGTTGCGCACTGGCGAATATATGCTGCTCTATGCGCGCGATGTAGGGACGTCCTTCGACGAAATAGTCGGGGTTCCGCTCCGCGATGACGAGCCGGGCCGGGTCGTATGCAAGCAATCGAAAAGGACCGGTCCCAAACACTTTTTTGTCGAGTCGGCGACTGTCGGACTCCAGGATGTGCGCAGGGAGAATCTTTGCCGCAGGGTAGGCGAGAGCGACTGCTTGATCGCCGTAGGGCATGCTGAGATTAAACCTAATCGTATGCCGGTCCAAAACAGCAACGGTGTCGATCGGTCCAACGTTGCGCCGTGCCGGTGAGAGCGTTTCCTTGCGCAGCAGCTGGCGAAACGTCGCGGCCACGTCATCTGCCGTAAGTTCGGGACCATGTTGGAAGCGCACACCCTTGCGTAGCCGGAATGTCCATTCTGTTAGCGCGTGATTGCTACTCCATGCTTCGGCGAGATCGGGGATCGGCGTCAGATCATCCGCAAGCCGAACAAGATTGCTATAGAACATCTCGCCCAGCATGTACTCCGACTGGTTGCCGTGACGGAGCGGGTTTAGATTGTTGGGTACGCGGGAGACAGATACCCGCAGAGTGCCACCGGATCGCGGCGCCCCCATGGCCGGTTGCGGAGCTGTGGCGCCCAGCGATAGCGCTCCCGCAGCCAAGCGAGCGGCCGGTGCTCTGTAGTGGGCCGCCCAGCCGACGCTCAGTGCTGCGGCCTGCCTTAGAAATGCACGTCTTTGCATAGGTCCACATCGTTTGTTGGGTCGCAGTGCGTCCTAGCTGCGCATGCTATTCCGATGATCGGCTGCCGTCCACGCGGTGCTGTTTTTCAGGCCGCCTGTGTACGCGTGCGGTCGAACCAAATAAGCAGGCGTGAGGCAAAGGCGCCGACCGCCGTTACCAACATGATCGATGCCATCGTTAGCTGCGATTCATGCTGAAGGAAGCCGACGGCAATCGTGGCCAATGCCGAGATAATCATCTGCATGAAACCAAGCAGCGCCGATGCGGTGCCCGCAATTGTTGGATCGACGCTAACCGCACCGGCCAGATTGTTCGGCAACGCAAAGCCGTTCGCAAGACCGAGAAAGTATACCGGGCCCACTATCGCTGCGACGCTGATATGACCTGTTATCGCAATTCCGAACATCGTCACCATTGCCGACAGCGCAATCAGATTTCCAACGATGATAAGCTGGTCGATGCTGTACTTGTACGTCAGTCGGCTGACGATGAAGTTTCCGGTAATGAAGCCAGCCGGCATGAACAGAGTGAGAAAACCCAGCAGGTCCGGCGTCAGCCCCATGATCTGGATGACGACGATCGGCGCGCCTGAGAAGAAGGCAAAAAAACCCGCGGTAAGGAAAGCCGCGTTAAAGGAGTAGCCGAGATAGGTGGGCGAGCGTAGAAGCCGCACATACGCGCCGAGCATGCTGAACGGGCGTGTGCCGCTCGCAATTCTCTGATGGTGGGTTTCGCGCAAGCGCGCCCAAGAAGCGACAAAGGCGACCGCGCAGGCGACTGCCATAAAGGCGAAGTTGGCGCGCCACCCGAAAAATATTTGCAATTGTCCACCGAGCACCGGCGCCAAGGCCGGAGCCAGGCCCATCGCCATGCCCAGATAGGCCATGACTCTGGCGCTCTCCCTGCGGTCGTAGACGTCGCGCACGATGGCGCGCGTCAATACGACACCGGCGCAGGCGCCGAACGCCTGAAAGATTCTAGCAACAATCAGAAACTCGATCGTCGGCGCAAGCGTGCAGGCAACGCTCGATGCGAAGAACACGACCAGGGCGCTTAACAGCGCTGGACGGCGACCGAACCTGTCGGAGAGCGAACCATAGATCAACTGCGAGATTGCGAAACCGATCAGGTAAAGCGTCAGGGTGAGTTGAACTTGTCCCATCGTGGTTTCGAACGATTCGGCAATCTCCGGCATCGAGGGGATATAGATGCTGATCGCAAGCAGGCTCGTGCCGATGATGAGGACGAGCAGTAGAATTGAGGGCCGGTATGGGGCGGCGGAGTCAGATGCAGTCATTTTCGGAGCCGTAGGGGTGAACCTTCCCTCTCATAGACACGAAACGCCCGACAGAACAGGACTATCGACAATCGCCTGCTGCTCCGGCCGCGTCGAGCCGGCTTTGTCTCACGAGCGCTAGGGTAATTTGCGCGGAATGCAACCGCTTGCCGCGCCGGCACGCACAATTCGGCTACAAAATTCGCGAACCTCCGCCACGGTTGTAAAAGAGCCAGTCATAAGGCGGTAAAACACGCCCTTTTGGCCGCCAAGATCGATGCGTTCTATCGACGGCTCAAATCCGTCGAATTGCGACGGGTAGGCTGTGACCATGGCACGCCATCCGTCGAGTGAGCGCGCCTCGCTGCGGTAGGCCGCAAGCTGGGCGCGGTATATCGCGGCTGTCGTAGCGTCCGCCGCAGGGACCGCCAGAGCAGTCGACGCGATGGGCACCGCCTGGACTTCAGTCACGGGCGCCGCAGCGGGGACCACCGGAACCTTCGGCACGACCACCACGGCAGGGACTTCCGGAAGCACGACTGGCGTTGCGGGGGGTGCAACCGCTGGAGCAACCGCTTGGCTTTGTGAAGGAGGCTCCGCCGCAGGTTCGGCGGGACGGAGCGCGGCAATTTCCATCTTCTCCTGCTGGGCGGTCGCGCTGTCCTGTGTGATGTCGGCGGCTTCGGACGTCGCCGGCGCTTCGGTAGTGATCGGCGCGGGTGCCGGCGGCAATGGGGGCTTTGCGGAAGCTTCCGCCGCGCTCGCCACATCGTCGGCCACCACATCGCTGACCGCTGCGGCAGGCTTATCCAATGCGTCCGCGGCGGATGGAACGCGCGGTGCGAGCAAAACGATCCTTGCCTTTGCCGGTTCGTGCTGTTGTGCGGCCGCCATGCCGTACCAGCGGACGGCCTCGTTGATATCCTGCTTGACGCCGAACCCTGCCTCGTGCATCGCCGCGAGATTGAACTGGGCGTTTGCCAAGTCCTGCTCGGCAGCGCGCCGATACCAGCGAGCCGCTTCCTCGTAGTTCCGCTCGACGCCCCGCCCTTGGTCGTACATCCAACCCAAGTTGTTCTGGGCGACGGCAAACTCCTGCAACGCAGACAAACGGTACCAACGCACGGCTTCGAAGTCGTCTCGGGCTGTGCCGAGCCCTTCGGCATACATCAGGCCGACATTGTTCTGCGCTTCGGGCAAACCCTGTTCGGCGGCGAGGCGGTACCATTTGAGGCCTTCTAGGTGATCTTGCTCCACGCCACTGCCCTGAGCGTATCGAAGGCCTAGGTTATTCTGGGCGACAGCGTTGCCCTGCTCAGCCAATGCCGTCAGCGCCTCGATGCTCACCGTCGGTGCGCCGATATTCTGAGCGATGGCACCTGCGGCGCCCAGAAAGACCGCCATGGCGAGAAGCGGACCCAAGGTCTTCGTCAATAGCCATATTCCCGGTGAGCGCATGCGTCTCGCGACGATTGGTGTCATTTGATGTCTCATCGAGCTGCGTTCGTCACTGCGCCACCGAGGAAGCCGGTCTGCGTCCAATCGAGCGAAACGAACATCACAACGGCGGCGACGGCAACGGCGACACCATAGGGAATGCCGTCTGCCGAGGCGAAATACCGGTTTGCCCAAGCCGGGATCAGCGCCATGCTCGTCATGCGTCTTGCGACAAGCCAGGAGAGTGCGAGCGCACCGCCTGCAAGCGCAGTCAGCAAGAGAAATGGCAGCAGATTCGACCATCCCATCCACAAGCTCACGGCGGCGATCAATTTCGCGTCACCACCGCCGATCAATCCACGGAAGAAAAGGATTGCGACCGCAACCAGGGTGCTGGCACCGGCGCCGAGGTGCATGAGTGCGGCATATGACCAGAGGCTCCCTTCGGCCATCGCGGCCAGCAGGAAGCCGCCAACGACGGCGACTGGGATCCAGTTCGGGATTGTAAAACTGAGCAGATCGCGCAGACCCGCGTAGGTCATGCAGGCAGGTAGGGACCATAAGGCTGCAAGGTAGATGGCTTGGGACACCGACGCATACGATGGAAATACTTCCATCGCCCCAGCTTACGGACGAACCCGCGATAACGCCAGACTAGCGCATCGTGCGGAGGGTTCAAAAGCGTTGAAGAAAGCGTACGAGACGCTTCGTGCGCTCGCTGGATAAGGTGGGTGTAAAGTAACTGCCGGCCACCCTCTTTCCGACCTCGGACAGTGTTGGATAGGGTGCGATCAGTCCGGCCATCTTGCCGATTTTTTGGCGCTCGCTCACAGCCTGTACCCACGGCAGGATAATTTCGCCGGCGTGCGCACCGACGATGGTCGCACCACGAACCCGTCCTCTGCGGTTCGTCACGACCTTGATCATGCCGCCGATCTCCCGTTCCGCCTGGGCACGGTCATTTTCCGAATACGGCCAACGCAATACGCGCAAGTCGTCGCCGAAGCGATCACGGCCTTGCGCTTCGGTCACGCCGACTTGGGCGAACTCCGGGTCGGTAAAAGTGACCCAAGGGACGGCCTCGTAGTTCACCTTGGCCGGTAACCTGAACAGCGCGTTTCGAATGATGATACCGGCATGGTATCCGGCCATGTGAGTGAATTGGTAAGGGCTCGCGACGTCGCCGATCGCGAAGATCTTCTTGTTCGTTGTGCGGAGCCGCGCATCAACGTCGATGCCGGTTTGCGAGTAGGCGACACCAGCCGCCTCGAGATTGAGGCCGTTCAGGTTGGCGCTGCGGCCAGCAGCGATGAGTAAATCCGTGCCGTCGATCCGCACTGGAGTTCCGCCGCAGTCGGCGATGACAGCCAGTTGTTTACCGTTAGGCTCAACCCGCTCTACGACCGTGTCCTCGTGAATCGTAATGCCGTCGGCCATCAGTTGCCGGCGAACAATCTCGACAGCCTCGGCATCATTGCGGCCAAGGATCTTGAACATCTCGACAATCGTAACCTTGGCGCCAAGCCGGCGATGGGCTTGGGCCAACTCTGCGCCGATCGCGCCTCCGCCGATGACAATGAGATGCTCAGGGCTTCTATCGAGGTCAAAGATACTCTCGTTGGTGAGGTAGGGAACATCGTCGAGGCCGGGAATTGGAGGCACCATCGGTGACGAACCGGTGGCGATGACAAAGCGGCGGGCCCGAATGCGCCGGTCGCCGGCCAATACCTCTTGAGGTCCTGAAAAGCTCGCTTCGTCGAGAATTACTTCAACGCCGAGCCCTTCAAAGCGCTCGACCGAATCGTTTGGCTCAATGGCGGCAATAACACCCTTCACATGGTCGCGGACCGCAGCGAAATCGATCTCCGGTTCGTGTTTTTTGATCCCGAAGCGCTGGCTATGCCGCATCGCGTGGGCGGTCTTGGCAGCGGCGATCAGAGCCTTCGATGGGACGCAGCCGTAATTCAGGCAATCGCCTCCCATTTTATGCCGCTCGATCAGCACTGTCTTGGCGCCCATCATCGAAGCACCCGCTGCCACCAAAAGGCCGCCCGACCCCGCACCAATGACGCAGATGTCGGCCTGAATGTCGTCGCTCATGTTGGCGATATCCGCGCTGAATCCGTGGGGATCGGGTTGGGAATTGTCTGGTTAAACTTGGATCGCGGACCGCTCTGCATGGTTTTGCTCGAGATCGAGTCAGGCCAGTGTTTTCGAGGCAATTTCATAGGTTCCGCGCGACAGTCCCTTCTTGCCGAGCACACGCTCGATTTCTCTCCTGATCAACGCCTGCCGCTGCTCGTCGTAGCGCCGCCACCGCCCGAATGGCGCCAGCAGGCGTGCGGCGACTTGCGGGTTCAGTGCATCGAGTTCAAGCACGCGATCGGTGAGAAAGCGGTAACCGGCACCATCGGCCGCATGGAATCTGAGTGTGTTGACCGATGTGAAAGCACCGATCAGGGAACGCACTCTGTTGGGATTATGCAGCGAGAATGCGTCGTGCTCCAACAGCCCCTCGACAGTATCGAGCGTGTCTTTCAACGAGGATGTAGCCTGTATGGCGAACCACTTGTCGAGCACCAGCGCATCCTCGCGCCACCGTTCATAGAAGTCTCCGAGAGCCTCTTGCCGGGCCGGATGATCGAGATCGGCCAACAGGCTCAAGGCTGACATGCGGTCGGTCATATTGTCGGCATTGCGGAACTGAGCGACGCAGAGATCCAGCATCTCGGGGTCGTCTAGCGAGGTCAGGTAGGAGAGCGCACCACTTCGCAGGCTACGCCGACCCGCCTCGGTTGCATCGGGGGAGTAGGGGCGATTGCTGGAATGTGCGTGGTAGGTGGCAAGAAGCGGCTCTGCAAGCTGCTCTGCGATCGTGTGGCGCAGACCTTCGCGGGCCCGGTGGATTGCGTTGACATCGACGATCGCCATTTGATCGCCAACATATGCTTCGCTCGGTAGCCTGATTGCTTCCGCAACAAATGCGCGCTCCGATTTGTCGTCGGCAAGCAGTTCGCGCAGGGCTTCGACATAGAGGCTGGTGCCTGGAAACGTATCCTCTTCGGCGCGCTTCACAGCATTTTGATGTGCCGTTGTTGCATTCAACAGCAGCTCCATCGCCATTTGCTGACCCGCCTCCCATCGATTGAACGGATCGCTGTCGCGTGCGAACAGTAAGGCGCGATCCTGCGCGCCGATCGGTGCCCGCAGTTTGACCGGCGCTGAAAACCCGCGCAGCAGCGATGGAATCGGCCGCTCGCCAAGGCCTGTGAAACGGAAGGTCTGACGCGGCTCGCGCACTTGCACCATCCGTGTCCCTGGGACTGGCGTAGGTTCGGCATCCGTTTCGAGCTGGAGCGGCAGATCGTTACCAGCCCGATCAAGCAGCCCAACCGCCAACGGCATGTGAAACGGCATTTTTTTGCTTTGTCCGGGCGTCGGCGGACAGGTCTGTTCGACGGTAATCGTGTAGCTCGACGTCGCCTGATCGAAGGCATCACTGATGCTGATTTCAGGCGTGCCGGACTGATCGTACCACAGGGCGAACTGGCGCAGATCTTCGCCGGACGCATCGGCCATCGCTGAGAGATATTCCTCGATCGTCACCGCCTCTCCATCATGGCGATCAAAGTACAGGTCGAGACCCTTACGGAAGGCTTCGGCGCCGATAAGTGTGTGCACCATGCGGACGACTTCTGCACCCTTTACATAGACGGTCGCGGTGTAGAAGTTATTGATTTCAATGTATGAACCTGGTCGCACCGGATGTGCGAGTGGTCCGGCGTCCTCGGGAAACTGGGCCGACCGAAGCATGCGCACGTCGGCGATCCGCTTGACCGACCGCGAGCGCATGTCGGAGGAGAATTCCTGATCCCGGAAGACGGTAAGCCCTTCCTTGAGGCTGAGTTGGAACCAGTCTCGGCAGGTCACTCGATTGCCAGTCCAATTGTGGAAATATTCGTGCGCAACGACGGCTTCGATGCCGGCGTAGTCGCTGTCCGTAGCGGTATCCGGTTTCGCCAGGATGTACTTGGCGTTGAAGATATTTAGGCCCTTGTTTTCCATGGCCCCGAAATTAAAGTCGCTGACGGCGACGATCATGAAGATATCAAGGTCATACTCGAGCCCGAAGGTCTCCTCGTCCCAGCGCATCGCACGCTTGAGCGAGTCCATCGCATAGGCACAGCCGTCCTCGTTTCCCGATTCGACGTAAATTCTGAGCGTCACAACGCGCCCTGACGCTGTCGTGAACTTATCTTCAACCACCGCCAGTTTTCCGGCGACGAGCGCAAACAGATAGGATGGCTTGGGGTGCGGATCGTGCCATTTCGCCCAATGACGCCCGTTCTCCAATTCGCCTTCGTCTACTCTGTTCCCGTTGGACAACAACACCGGATACCGGTCCCTGTCCGCGGCGATGGTGGTGGTGTAGGTGGCCATCACGTCTGGATGGTCAGGAAAGTAAGTGATGGCGCGAAACCCCTCCGCTTCGCACTGAGTACAGAAGTTTCCGCTCGATTTGTAGAGGCCTTGGAGCGATGTGTTTTCCTGCGGTTTGATTGCCGTTTCGATCTCGAGCGTGAAGCGATCCGGCGGCGAATAAATCGTCAGCTGCTCTGAATCATGCTCGAATTCGTCTGACGCTAGTGGTTTGCCGTCGAGCTTGATCGATAGAAGTTCAAGTTCGTGACCATCGAGGCGGAGCGGCTGCCTGGTGGTTTCCGGCAGCGACGAGACCGCCAACCGCGATCTAACATGCGTTACGTCCTCGCCGAGATCAAAGTTGAGGTCCACCGTTTCAAGCCGATAAGCGGGCGGCTGGTAGTCCTCAAGAAGTATCGGCTGGAGCGTGTCTTCAGGCATGGCGGAAATAATGCAGGGTGGCGGGTACCGTGAGGCCCGGCAGTGTTGCGGCGCACCAGCGAAACGTCAATGACTTAGGCTCGAACGACCGCGACGTACTCGTCCCGTATCACCGCGTGCCGCTGGCGTGATGGAGAGCCGCCCAATCAGCGGCTATAATCGCTACGCGACGCTGTGCCGACTACGATGCGTCGACACCCGTTTCAGCAGTGGGCGTTCCAAACAGCCCAAGAATAGAAAGGCGACCCACAACGGCCCGCAACCTCAAAAATCGTCTGTCAGTCTCCAGTTGGCTCGACTTCAGTGCCGTTACCGGCGCCTTCGCAAACCGCAACTACGCGATCTACATCGGCGGCGGTGCGCTGTCGATGATCGGTTTCTGGATGCAGCGTGTCGCCGTTGGTTGGCTTGCTTGGGAGCTCACAGAATCGGGTCTGTGGCTCGGCATCATTGCCTTTGCCGATCTGATCCCAGCACTTGTGATCGGGCCGATTGCAGGCGCGTTCGCCGACCGTCATAGCCGGCTGCGAGTGATCATGGTTTGCCAGGTTCTGGCGATGGTGCAAGCGCTTGTCCTGTGGTTCTTCACGGCGGCCGGCCTCATAACAATCAACATGCTCTTCGCGCTGACCTTGCTGTTGGCGTTCGTCTATGCTTTTGCGCAACCGGCGCGCATGTCGCTGGTCCCAAGCCTGGTCCAATCCAGCGACGTTGCCGCGGCAATTGCTGTGAACTCGGTCAGCTTCAACCTTGCCCGCTTTATTGGTCCTGCTGTCGCCGGCATCGTCATAACGACGATGGGGGTCGCCCCGGTATTTCTTCTCAATGCACTGGCTTTTATTGTTTTCCTAATCTCGATGTTTCGTCTGCGATTGCCGCCGCAGATGACCGTCGCGCGGGCCACCGGCGGACTCTTTGCCGACATTGTGCAGGGCGTTCGCTACGCCATCGGACATCCGGCAATTGGACCGCTGCTTTTTATCATGACGGCCACGTCTATTCTTGCTGCACCGGTTCTCGAACTGCTGCCAGGATTCGCCGACGCGGTGTTCGGGCGCGGTGCGGATGGTTTGGCCTGGCTGACCTCGGCAAGCGGCATAGGTGCAACGATAGGCGGCCTTTGGCTAGCGAAGCGCGGCACCTTAAGCGGTCTTACTGCGATTGCGGTTGGCGGCACATTGGTCCTCGGCGTCGTCGTCATCTTGTTCACGAGCACGACCACTTTCTGGGTCGCTGTCATTGCGATGGCGCTCGTCGGTTTTGCCCGGCTGATGGGTGGCGTTGCAGCGCAGACACTTGTCCAGGTGACCGTCGAGGAACATTTGCGCGCGCGCGTTATGGGTATTTATGGGCTTATCTTCCGTGGTGGACCGGCGCTCGGCGCTCTCATCATGGGCGCGCTGTCCGACGTATTTGGATTGCGCTGGCCGACCGCGATCGGCGGCGCGCTTTGTATTCTGTTGTGGATTGCCGTGCAGCGCCGGCAGCACAGCCTGGCGCGACTGTTGGAGCCGACGGCAGGCTCCTCCGAACATATGGAAGCAACGTCGTAGGATCAGATTACGTATGAATGACTGCCTATGACGAACGACGAGAATTCGCAAGTTAGCGCGCGCAAGGAGGTCGATCGATCCGGGTCTTTGCGCAAGCTGTTCAGCAATCGGAACTACACGCTTTACACCAGTGCGAACGGCGCCTCACTGATCGGACTTTGGATCCAGCGTTTGGCGATCGGCTGGCTTACCTGGCAGCTCACTGGTTCTGCATTCTGGCTCGGCGTTATCGCCTTTGCGGACCTTTGTCCCACCATCGTCATTGGACCCTTGGCCGGCGCTCTCGCCGACCGGCACAGCCGTTTGCGCGTCGCTTGGGTCACGCAAGTCTTAGCCTTCGCACAAGCTGGCGTTCTTTGGATCATGACGTGGAGCGGGGCCATCACGATATGGTGGCTGCTTTTGCTCACATTCTTATTGGGCGTCTTCCATGGCGCCGGTCAGCCTGCTCGTTTGGCGCTTGTCGCCAGCCTGGTCCGCCGTGACGATCTGGGTACGGCGATAGCCTTTAACTCGGTCATCTTCAACGCCGCCCGATTCATTGGCCCTGCGGTGGCAGGCCTCGTCATAACGTCGTTGGGTATTGCGCCGGCATTTCTTATCAACGCTTTGAGTTTTGCGGGCCTTGTCGTGATTCTACCGCGCCTCAAGCTGCCGCCGACACCGCCGAGGAAACACACGACCCGTAGCTTGTTTGGCGATGTCGCGGAGGGTTTCAACTATGCTCTCGGTCACCCGGCGATCGGGCCGCTCCTGCTCATGATGTCGGCAGCGTCGGTGCTGGCTGCACCCGTCACCGAGTTGCTGCCGGGATTCGCCGACGAGATCTTCAGCCGTGGCGCCGGCGGACTTGCCTGGCTCACTTCGGCTACCGGCGCCGGCGCGGTAGTCGGCGGTTTCTGGCTAACTCAACGTCGAAGCATTGTCGGCCTGACAGCAATCGCCCTCACAAGTCTGCTGGTGCTTGGCGCATCCGCTCTCGTATTCGCCTCGTCGTCTAACTTCTGGGTGGCGGTAGCGGCGATGGCGGTCATGGGGTTCGGCCGCCTGTTGAGCGGTGTCGGCGTCCAGACACTTATTCAGACGTCCGTTGACGAGCAGATGCGGGCTCGTGTGATGTCGCTCTATGGTGTTCTGTTCCGCAGCGGACCGGCATTCGGCGCTCTCGCCATGGGGTGGCTGTCGGGACTCTATGGTCTACGTTGGCCGGTCATCGCCGGGGCTGCATTATGCATCCTCGTATGGCTGCTTATGCAGCGCCGACGATCAGGCATAACGCGCATCTTAGAGGCGCCGGCAGCTCACTCTGCAAGCGAGTAGCGCGAGGCCAGGCTAGGTGTCGCGTCGCTGCACCACACACGTTCGTCCTCGACCATTGCGATTAGGTGGGCAAGGACGGATTGCGCCGCTGCTCCATGAAGGCGCACATCGTGATTGGCATAAATAATCTGCACGATCTCGCCGATGGTGTTGAATTCGCCGCTAAGACATCGCTGGATCTGGGCCGTTCGTTCGGCGCGGTGCTCGAGAAATGCCCGCACAAGCGCTTTTGGATCGGCAATCGCCGGTCCGTGTGTCGGCCGGAACAGCTCGTCCTCGCGCTCCAACAATTTGCTCAGCGAGGCCAAGTAGTCGGCCATCCGGCCATCGGGTGGAGCGACAACGGAGGTCGACCAGCCCATCACGTGATCGCCGGAAAAGAGCGTCGCTTCCTCACCCAGCGCAAAGCACAGATGGTTGGAAGTATGACCGGGAGTATGAACCGCCGAAATCGTCCAACCGGACCCGCTGATCGTGTCGCCGTCACGCATCGTTTGATCGGGCTGAAAGTCGAAATCCGCGCCTTCCTCAACGCCTGGCACCGCCGGATCGCCGCTATGTGCCGCAAATGCAAACGTCGCGGCACCGGTCGCGGCTTTTACAGCAGCGGCGGCCGGCGAGTGGTCGCGGTGGGTGTGGGTGATCAGGATGTGGGTCACGGTTTCGCCGCGAACTGCCTGCAGGAGGGCTTCGATATGCGCGTCATCGGCTGGTCCGGGATCAATGATGACGATGCGCTCATGGCCGATGATGTAGGTGCCGGTTCCGCGAAACGTGAAGGGACCTGGGTTGTGCGCGACGATGCGGCGGATCAGCGGGCTCAACTCGCTTACCGCTCCGTATTCGAATTCCATGTCACAGACGAAGGGTATGGACATCACCGGTTCCCGTTGGCGGTCGTTCGCGCACCTGCGAACCTGCCAATCTCTCCTGCCGACGGTCAAGTGAAACCGAGCATTGTCCCTTCACCGATTGTTCTGCCGCGCGGGAGCGGATAAAAGATCACTATCTCTTGCCGGCAAGGAGCCCTGCAATGTTTACCACGCGCCCCGAGATCCTAGGCACCTACGGCGTCGTCGCCTCGACGCACTGGCTCGCTTCAGCGGCAGCGATGGGCATCTTGGAGCGCGGCGGCAATGCCTTCGACGCGGCGTTTACCGCGGGCATGGTGTTGCAGGTTTGCGAGCCGCATCTGTGCGGCCCGGGGGGCGATTTGCCGATTATCTATCACAGTGCCGGAGCCGCGGAGACCAAGGTTATCTGCGGTCAGGGGGTTGCCCCTGCCGGCGCAACAATTCGTCACTATCGTGATCTCGGCATCGATTTGATGCCGGGTTCAGGTCTGTTGGCGACGGTTGTGCCGGGCGCATTCGATGCTTGGATGCTGATGCTGCGCGATCATGGCGTCATGAGCCTTGAAGACGTACTGGAGTCGGCGATCTCCTATGCTACGCACGGCGTGCCAATTGTGCCGGCTGTCAGCCAGACTATTGAGTCGGTGCGTGAGTTGTTCCTAGCCGAATGGCCGACTTCGGCAGCCGTCTATCTGAATGGGGGTGAAGTTCCCGAGCCCGGCACATTGTTGGCCAACCCCACGCTCGCGGCCACATGGAGGCGGTTGATCGAGGAGGGCAAAGCTGCAGGCAGCGACCGTGTCGAACAAATCGATGCGGCGCGACGCGCCTGGTCCGAAGGTTTCGTTGCCGATGCGCTCGACCGGTTTTGCCGCGAGAACGAACTCATTGATTCCAGTGGCGAGCGCCATGCCGGTGTTTTGACGGGTGACGATATGGCCGGCTGGAGGGCAAGTTACGAGGACCCGATCGGCTATGATTATCGCGGATTTACAATCCTCAAGACCGGACCCTGGGGTCAAGGACCGGTGTTCTTGCAACAGCTCGCTCTGCTCAAGCATTTCGACCTCGACGCGATGGACCCGCTGGGACCGGAGTTTGTTCACACGATTACGGAATGCGCCAAACTTGCCTTCGCCGACCGCGAGAAGTTTTACGGGGATTCGGCGGATGTGGACGTGCCAATGGAGACCTTGCTGTCCGACGACTACAACGCCGAGCGGTGTCGCCTGATCTCCGAGCAGGCGTCACTTGAACTGCGGCCAGGTACGATTGACGGCTACGGTGCCGATGTCGACTATGGCGCGCGGATTGCCAACGATGCCACCTCGATCCCGGCGTTCATCGGTATCGGTGAGCCGACGATGGCGAAAGCTATGGCGAAAGCTGCAGATGTCCGGGGCGATACCTGTCATGTCGATGTCATCGACCGGCACGGCAATATGGTATCGGCGACCCCAAGCGGGGGCTGGTTGCAGAGTTCGCCGATCGTCCCGGAGCTGGGTTTCTGTCTGAATTCGCGCGCGCAAATGTTCTGGCTCGACGAAGGCATGCCGGCGAGTCTCGCGCCGGGCAAACGCCCGCGCACGACACTCACGCCCTCGCTGGCTCTGAAGGACGGACGTCCCTATATGGTGTTTGGCACGCCGGGCGGCGACCAGCAGGATCAGTGGCAGCCGATATTCTTTCTCAGACACGCGCATTACGGCATGAACCTGCAGGAGGCGATTGACGCGCCCGCGTTTCACAACGACCACATGCCGAGTTCGTTCTATCCGCGTCTGGCCGCGCCGGGACAACTGTCGATCGAGGCCCGGTTCCCGGCTGAGACGATTGCAGATCTTGAGCTCCGCGGCCATCGTGTGGAGATCGCCGGCGAGTGGGCCGAAGGCCGTATGAGCGCTGCCAGCCGTGAGAATGGTATCATCAAGGCCGCGGCCAACCCTCGCGGCATGCAGGGATACGCCGTCGGACGATAAATTGGTGCAGCCGCTCGCTGATTTTACGAATGCGGCGGACGCCGCATAGCAATGATATAGTGCGTCGGACCGTTGCCGTAGAACTTTGGCGGCCGAAGAGGAGGATGCAAGCGCAATGAAACGCGTTGCCCGTCTTTCGACATTACCCGCGTTCACAGCCGCGTTGTTTTTCTCGACGATCGCACTTGCCGCGGAAACGATACTCGTGGCGATCGTAAAGGATATAAGCGTCGAAATGGACGATCTTCAGTTTATGGACCTGCTCGAACAAGGTCGGGTGATCAAGCTTGGAGACGGACAAAGCGTTACGCTCGGATATCTTCGTTCGTGCACGCGGGAGATCATATCCGGCGGCACGATCACCGTTGGCCGCGGTGCAAGTAATGTCACGGGCGGCGTAATCGAACGAGAGCTTGTCGACTGCGACGGTGGCGACTTGCAACCGTCGACGGGGCAGCTCCAGACCGCTGGCGCGATTGTCTTCCGCAAGGCGCCAACAAAGGGGGCCAATAAGCCGAAGCCGCAGCGTATCCTCTATGGCGTCAGCCCGTTGATCAGGATTCTTGGCGATCAAACACCGACCAGCGTGACCATTCTGCTCGAGCGACTCGATGGTAAGAAGGATCGCCACACGATCGAGGTCGCGAATAGCGTCATCGATCTCTCAGACAAGAACATCATGTTGGAACCCGGCGGGCTTTATATTGCGACCGCAGGTGACCGCAAGGTCGTGTTCCGCATTTCTCCAGTAGCGAGCCGCACGGGCGGATCCGTCCTCGGACGCCTGCTGGCATTTTGAGCTAGCTGTATCCAACATCCTGCCGCGCCGAGCCCGCTCGCCGTTCGACATGATGCCTTTTCGTAACATACTTGCCGCGTGTCTGATCGCGGGCCTTGCAGCGGCGGCAACTGCGCTGCCGATGCTCGACCGATTCGACCGGCTGGACCTTGACGTCTTGCATTGGTTGCGCGAGCGCACCTTAGCGCAACATAGACCGTCTCATCCGGCGCAAGCGGTGGTCATAGCGATCGATGAGGCGACATATGCGTTGCCTCCGTTTGCCGGCCTGCCGACCGTAATGTGGACACCGCAATTGGCTCGCGTCATGAATGCGGTGCTGGATGCAGGAGCCGCGGTCGTCGGCTGGGACATGGTGTTGCCCGTAGCCGTAGGCGGAACAGTTGCGGATCGACGGTACGACCAGCCGTTGCTTCGTTCGCTCGCCCGCAGCCGCCGCGACGGACGTGTCGTGCTTGGAGAGGCGCATGGCGACAATCCGATCCGACCGCACAAGATCTTCAGTTTCGCGGTCGGCGGCCCGAAAAACGTTCGGGCGCTCAATTTGCACACCGATGCCGATGGCATCGTTCGCGGCGTGCCGTTGACGATCGATTTGGCAAAACAGGGCATTGTCGAAAAACAACCTGGATTCGCGCTCGAACTGACAGCGCGCGCCTTGGGCGTTACCCCCAATATGAGCGAAATCGGCGAAACGGACTTGGGCGGCTATGCTGTCCCAGGCGCCGCGTCCAACATTCTGACACTTAATTTTGACGGCCGGCCTGGCGCCATCCCGGTCTATTCGTTCGGCGACCTGTTCCATTGCGCGGAGCAAGGCAAGGCCGACTACTTTGAGAAAAACTTTGCCGGCAAGACGGTG
Source organism: Alphaproteobacteria bacterium (assembly GCA_963664465.2). GTDB lineage: Bacteria > Pseudomonadota > Alphaproteobacteria > UBA8366 > CAVOAK01 > CAVOAK01. The sequence goes on from CAXXSU010000004.1 coordinate 472,994, forward strand.
GTGATGGGCGCGGTGTTGGATCTTCAGGACCGCCGGTTGGCTTCGAACCGCTTGATCGTCACGCCGGATGCATTGGGCGCACCGGAACCATGCGTCGCGACACCGCGCGAGTCATTTGGCATTGCCAGGCAAGCCACTCCGGGCGCGCTCATTCATGCGACGGCAATCAATAATCTTCTGCAGCGCAATGCTCTTGAGATTGCATCCCGTGGCACCGGTATAGCGGTCGTATTCCTGTTGGCGCTCGTGGTTGCGGGCTTGACGCTTTGGTTGCGCCCGATACGGGCTTCGCTCGCGGCTCTGGGGGTCGGGTTGCTTTGGATATTTGTCGCTGTGGCTGTCTTCCGAGATGGCTTGGTGTTGCCGCTCGCGGATGCGGTCGCGTCCGGTGGTCTCAGTTTCGCTGGGCTGCTCGGCTATCGCTTTGCGGTGAGCGATCGCCAGCGAAACCGCATTGCCAAGTCATTCTCGCTTTATCTCGCGCCGGCTGTGATCGAACGCATGCTTGCCGGTGACCGATTGCCGGAACTCGGTGGCGAGAGCCGGGAGCTGACGGTGCTGTTCTCCGATATAGCTGGTTACAGCGCGATTTCCGAAGGCATGACGCCCACCGATCTTGTCAACTTTCTGAAGGGAACCTCTAAAAATTCTCCTTTTTCGGGCGTCGTCGATTTAGAATCGGGTTGACGATTTGTTGATAGCGGGAGGCGTGGTTGATGGGTCAGATGGGGTTTTTCGATCTTGGGAACCGGTATTCCGTTCTTGACGCCAAGAACGAGCCGCTTTTGAAGATCGACGGGGTGGTTCCGTGGGAGGACTTGCGCGCCCGTCTTGAGGCGGTGTGGCGGCGTGCGGACAAGGTGCGCAAATCGCGGGCGGGACGCAAGCCGTGGGATGCGATTGTGATGTTCAAGACGATCATTCTGTGCGCGCTCTACAATCTCTCGGACGACCAAGTTGAGCATCAGATCCGTGACCGCCTGTCGTTCATGCGATTTCTGGGGTTGGGTCTAGAGGGCCGGGTTCCCGACGCCAAGACGGTGTGGCTGTACCGCGAACAGTTAACGCAAGCTGGCGTGATCGAGGCTTTATTCGAGACGTTCGATGGCTACCTGAAGGATCAGGGCTATCTGGCGATGGGCGGCCAGATCATCGACGCCTCGATTGTGGCGGAACGCAACAGCTTGCCGGTGATAAAGGCGGGCCGATTGCGCGGTGGGAACTCAAGGTGGACCGTCGGCACAAGCTGGTGCGGCGCTATCATGTAAGCGACGCGGCGGAGCACGACAGCCAAGTCCTCGACGATATCCTGGATGGGGACAACACGGCTTTGGGTGTGTGGGCGGACAGCGGATCGAGGCGTCGCTGAAGGAGAAGGGGTTGCGGAGCCGGATCCATCGCAAGGGCCGCCGCAACAAGCCGTTGAGCGAGCGCGAGAAGCAAGGCAATTCGTCGGTTCGGGTCCGCGTCGAGCATGTCTTACGGGACGCTGGTGCGTAGTGTCGGGCTGGTGCGGGCGAAGGCGCGGATCGGGTTGAAGAACCTCGCCTACAAATGCGCCGCATGGACTGGAGCGCGTGTGACGATACTCACCGCCTGGGGACGGTCTTGAAGCGATCTTGTCAACTTTCTGAAGGGAACCTCTAAAAATTCTCCTTTTTCGGGCGTCGTCGATTTAGAATCGGGTTGACGATTTGTTGATAGCGGGAGGCGTGGTTGATGGGTCAGATGGGGTTTTTCGATCTTGGGAACCGGTATTCCGGTCTTGACGCCAAGAACGAGCCGCTTTTGAAGATCGACGGGGTGGTTCCGTGGGAGGACTTGCGCGCCCGTCTTGAGGCGGTGTGGCGGCGTGCGGACAAGGTGCGCAAATCGCGGGCGGGACGCAAGCCGTGGGATGCGATTGTGATGTTCAAGACGATCATTCTGTGCGCGCTCTACAATCTCTCGGACGACCAAGTTGAGCATCAGATCCGTGACCGCCTGTCGTTCATGCGATTTCTGGGGTTGGGTCTAGAGGGCCGGGTTCCCGACGCCAAGACGGTGTGGCTGTACCGCGAACAGTTAACGCAAGCTGGCGTGATCGAGGCTTTATTCGAGACGTTCGATGGCTACCTGAAGGATCAGGGCTATCTGGCGATGGGCGGCCAGATCATCGACGCCTCGATTGTGGCGGTACCCAAACAGCGCAACAGCCGCGAGGAGAACGCGCGGATAAAGGCGGGCGAGACGCCGGCAGGCTGGGAGGACAAGCCGGCAAAGCGGCGCCAAAAGGATGTCGAGGCGCGGTGGACCAAGAAGCACGGCAAGAGCCATTACGGTTACAAGAACCATGTCAACGTGGACCGTCGGCACAAGCTGGTGCGGCGCTATCATGTAAGCGACGCGGCGGAGCACGACAGCCAAGTCCTCGACGATATCCTGGATGGGGACAACACGGCTTTGGGTGTGTGGGCGGACAGCGCTTACCGCTCGGCGGAGATCGAGGCGTCGCTGAAGGAGAAGGGGTTGCGGAGCCGGATCCATCGCAAGGGCCGCCGCAACAAGCCGTTGAGCGAGCGCGAGAAGCAAGGCAACAAGACCCGTTCGTCGGTTCGGGTCCGCGTCGAGCATGTCTTCGGGGCCCAGAGCAACGACATGGGCGGGACGCTGGTGCGTAGTGTCGGGCTGGTGCGGGCGAAGGCGCGGATCGGGTTGAAGAACCTCGCCTACAACATGCGCCGCCTGGTCCAACTGGAGCGTCTCGCGGCGGCCGTGTGACGATACTCGGAGGAGAAGACCGCCTGGGGACGGTCTTGAAGCGGAAATAACTCAATTGGAGCGTGGAAGACCCCGAAAATCTCGGCTCCGGCATGGCTGGAGCTGGTGACAGCCTAGTTAAACAATATCCTCCGGCAACTCACCAATTCTTAGAGGTGCCCTGAACAAATACCTGGCGATCATGAGCGACACGATCGAAGCTCATGGAGGCTTTGTCGACAAATACATTGGTGACGCAGTGGTCGCGGTATTCGGCGCGCCGGTGGACGATGATGAGCATGCCCTATCGGCGGTGCGGGCGGCGCTGGCGTGTCAAAGGAATTTGACAGCGGCACAGGCCGAGTTTTCCTTGCCAAGCGGCGAGTTCGTCGAAACACGATTCGGTGTTAACACCGGCGAAATGCTGGTCGGCAACATCGGGTCGTCACGGCGCTTCAACTATACGGTCATGGGTGACGCGGTGAATTTGGCGGCACGACTCGAGAGTGCCAATAAGCAGTTCGGTTCGATGATCTTGGTCAGCGACAGTACGGCAGCGCAGTGCGGCGCGTCGATCCGATTTCGCGCACTCGATACGATCCGCGTCGTTGGACGCACGCAGCCCGTGACAATTTTCGAGCCGCTCGGTGAGATCAACCTGCCGCTTGTGGGTCAGGTCGGTGGCGAGCAGCTTAAGCGCTACGCCAGCGCGCTCGCTGCCTATCGCGGCGGCGACTTCAAATCGGCCTACGAAGAGTTCTCTTCGCTCGATGGCGATGCGGCCGCGGAAAAAGCGGCGCAACGTGCGCATGCGTTAATCGACGATCCACCCGGCGAACCGTGGGACGGCGTAACGACGTTAGATTCAAAATGAGTGACCGTGGGAATACGCGCCCTGGCCGGCGAGGTTTGCATGTGCGCTTGCATAGCGGCCGATCGCATACTAGGTAGGATGTGTAGGTGATACCTGCAGGGGCAAAGAGGTCATTGGCCTTCTCTACTGCATGAGCAATGGCATGGCACAACATTATCACAGCAAGGTTCTAATCATCGGCTCCGGTGCGGCCGGCTACACCGCAGCGATATATGCGGCGCGTGCAAATGTCGCGCCGATTCTGGTTACGGGAATGCAGCCCGGTGGACAGCTTACAATTACAACCGACGTCGAGAATTACCCTGGTTTCGCCGATGCCATACAGGGACCATGGCTTATGGAGCAGATGCTGGCGCAGGCGCAGCATGTCGGGACAGAAATCATCAACGATCTGATTGTCGACGTGGATTTTTCGCGTCGGCCATTCCACTGCGTCGGCGATGGCGGCGATACTTATAGCGGCGATACGGTCGTTATCGCGACCGGCGCCCAGGCGCGTTGGCTTGGGTTACCGTCCGAGCAAAAATTTCAAGGTTTTGGCGTATCCGCTTGCGCGACCTGTGACGGTTTTTTCTACCGTGAGAAGGATGTGGTCGTGGTCGGCGGCGGCAATACCGCCGTGGAGGAAGCAATCTTCCTTACCAACTTTGCAAACAAGGTGACCCTCATACATCGGCGCGATGAACTGCGCGCCGAAAAAATTATGCAGGATCGCCTCTTCCGTAACTCAAAAATTGAGACGGTTTGGGACAGCGTTGTCGAAGAAATCCACGGCACCGACGAGCCTTTGGGAGTGACCGGCGTAGGCGTGCGTAACGTCAAGACCGACGCGACATCTCAGATTTCGGCGGACGGGGTATTTATGGCGATCGGCCACGATCCGGCTACGAAGATATTCCATGGTCAGGTAGAGATGGACGACGAGGGCTATATCCTCACCGCTGCTGATAGCACGGCGACAAACGTGGCCGGCGTGTTCGCGGCTGGAGACGTCAAAGATCGGATTTACCGGCAGGCAGTGACCGCAGCGGGAATGGGTTGTATGGCGGCGCTGGAAGCCGAAATGTTCCTGGCTGAGACCCTGGATGCGGCCAGCGAGGCGGCGGATTAATCGTGGAATCGGCGACCAACTTCCGTTGATTTACAGCGCATACACCGAGTTGAGTGGCGTAGAGACTGGGAATCTAGCGACCACCGCGCCGCCAGTTGTCTTGTTCTGAAACCGCTTAGGCACTACGATAGCGCCATCAGGGAACTTCGAAAGCCGTCGATTATGGTTTTTAAGAAGCGCGCCAAGTCGGCTGGCCGTGCCGAAAATTCGATTTCGCACCCACCGTCGGTCATCAGCAAGAACTTGAAAATTACCGGCGACCTCGTCGGTGATGGCGATGTTCATGTTAGCGGCACGATCGGTGGCAACATCAAGTGCGGGAACCTGACGGTTGGCGAAGGCGCTGGTGTAAAAGGCCAGATAGACGCCACTCAGGTGTCCATCCACGGATCCGTATATGGTTCGATCAACGCCAAAACTGTTTCGTTGCATCGGACCGCACGAGTCGTTGGCGACGTGGCGCACGAGACACTCGAGGTCGAGTCAGGGGCCACGCTCGATGGCTACTACAAGCGGCTAGAACCGCAGCCTGTACCGGCGACGGAAGTTGATGCGAAACCCACAGTCGAAAAGCCTTCCATAGAAGGGCGCAGTCTTTCAGAAGCGAGTCAGCCACCTCAGCCGAGGCGCGTCCCATTGCGTAAAGGCGGAACACTAGATACGCCTGCTGTGGCAGGAGATGCCAAGCCCGTTAAAGAGAAAACCCACCACGCTCCAAAATAGTTGCCCGGCCGATTGGCTCGGGTTTCATCCGTTGCCAACTCCCAAATTTCTGGAGAAGACTAAATGCGTCAGCTTGTCGAGTGCGTGCCCAATTTCTCGGAAGGCCGAAGGCCAAAGGTAATCGAAGCGGTCGTCGCAGCGTTTGCAGCCGGCGGCGGCAAGGACGCGCAGGTTTTGGATGTGAGTTCCGATGCCGATCACAACCGCACCGTTGTGACAATTGTCGGCAGTCCGGCGGGGGTTGAGGCAGCGGCGTTCTCCGGCATTGCCAAGGCGGCGGAACTCATAGACCTAAATAAACACAAGGGCGGCCACCCGCGTATGGGTGCAACTGACGTCTGTCCTTTCGTGCCGATAAGCGGCGTGACGATGGACGACTGTGTTGAGATCGCCAAACGCCTGGGAGAGAGGGTGGGCCGCGATCTGAAAATTCCGGTTTTCTTGTACGAGGCAGCCGCGCAGCGTGCCGATCGTCAGAATCTCGCGGGCATCCGGCGCGGCAAGGACGCCTACAAACAGCTCAAAGGCGAAATCGGTAAGGATCCGGATCGCGCGCCCGATTTTGGCCCCAACAAGCTCGGGACAGCCGGCGCGACCGCGATCAGCGCGCGCGCATTCCTGATCGCCTACAACGTGTATCTCAACACCGACAAGGTCGAGATTGCGCAAGAGATCGGCAAAGCGGTGCGCCATCTTTCCGGCGGCCTGCGCTTCGTCAAAGGCATGGGGCTGATGGTCGAAGGTCAGGCGCAGGTGAGTATGAATCTCACGGACTATACGAAGACGCCGATCGCGCGGGTTGTCGAAACCATCCGACGCGAAGCGCAGCGCCACGGCGTGAGCATTACCCACAGTGAATTGGTCGGCTTGATTCCACAGGCGGCGCTCGTCGATGCCGCCAAGTGGTATCTGCAGCTCAACGATATGCAGTCCGATCAGGTGTTGGAAAACCGGCTCGGCGACGATGACTCCGACACTGCGGGAGCCGCAACTTCGTTTATCGATGACTTGGCAGCCGATGCACCGACGCCTGGTGGCGGCGCGGCGGCGGCCTACTCAGGCGCAATGGCGGCAGGCCTCGTCAGCATGGTTGCCCGGCTTTCGATCGGCCGAAAGAAATACGCCAGTGTAGAAGCGGAGATGAAGAAGCTTCTCAGGCAGGCTGAAAAATTGCGAGCTGAATTGACTGCAGCGATCGCCGATGATTCGGCAGCCTTCGAGGCGGTAATGGACGCGTTCAAAATGCCGAGGGAAACCAGCAAGCAACAGGCAGCGCGCGGTCGAGCCATACAAAGGGCAATGTCGGGTGCGGCGATTGTTCCATTGCGGACGGCGCGTGCGGCGGTCAAGACGCTGGATTTGGCGGCGATTGCAGCTGCAAAGGGCAATCTCAACGCGATTTCGGATGCCGGAACCGCGGCTCACCTGTGCCATACGGCGCTCGCCGGCGCGGCGCTCAACGTGCGGATCAACGCAGAGTCGATCAAGGATCGCAAGAAGGCCGCCGGTTGGCTGAAGGAAATAGGCCGCCTTGAGAAAGACGCCGCCAGGACGTTGGCAAAGACTGCGAAGGCCGTTGCCAAGCGAATGTAGGGTCACTTTGAGCCGCTGGTGGGGGAGGCCTGTCGCATGTGTGGCCTCGAGAGCATCAGTTAGGAAACAAACACGAGGCTGATCTAGGATGTGGCAGGCGCTTTGGATCAACGCCAATCTCGCAACCATGGAGACCGGTGCCGCGCTCTATGGTGCGCTTGAAGATGGCGCACTTGGTATTGACCGAGGGCGGCTCGTTTGGGTTGGGCGAATGGAAGATCTGCCTGGCCGGCCGGATGCGCTGGCGGCTGAAGTGCATGATGCCGGCGGGCGTTGGATTACCCCTGGGCTGATCGACTGCCATACGCATCTCGTCTTCGGCGGAAATCGCGCCCGCGAGTTCGAAATGCGGTTGGAAGGCGCAAGCTACGAGGAAATTGCGCGCGCCGGTGGCGGCATCGTATCGACGGTTATGGCGACCCGCGAGACCAGCGAGCAGTCGCTCGTGGCAGCGGCCTCGCAGCGCATTAAGGATTTCCTTGCAGAGGGTGTAACGGTCATAGAGATCAAATCGGGCTACGGCCTTGATCTCGAAACCGAAATGAAGATGCTGCGGGCGGCGCGCACGCTTGAGAAGACGCATCCGATTGCCGTCGAGACGACATTTCTTGGTGCGCACACCTTGCCGCCGGAATACGAGGGCCGAGCCGACGACTATATCGACTTCGTTTGCGAGGAGGTCATGCCGGCCATCGCCGAGCAAGGACTTGCGGATGCGGTCGACGCTTTCTGCGAAGGCATCGCTTTTTCGCCGGAACAAACGGCGCGCGTATTCGACATGGCGGTTGCACTAAAGCTGCCCGTCAAACTCCACGCCGATCAGCTATCCGATCTCGGTGGCGCGGCATTGGCGGCGCGCTACGGCGCACGCTCTGCGGATCATTTGGAATACACCAGCGAGCAGGGTGTTAAGGCGATGGCGGCGGCTGGAACTGTCGCGGTTCTGCTCCCGGGCGCTTACTACTTTTTGCGGGAGACCAATCTGCCGCCGATCGCCGAATTCCGCGAGCACGGCGTTCCGATGGCGCTGGCGACCGATTGCAACCCAGGTTCGTCGCCGGCTCAGTCGTTGTTGCTCATGTTGAACATGGGCTGCACGCTATTTCGACTGACCCCGGAGGAGGCGCTGGCCGGTGTCACACGGAACGCTGCACAAGCACTCGGCAGGACCGGCACGCATGGTACGTTGAGCGAGGGCAAGGCCGCCGACTTCGTATTGTGGGATATCGAAAGACCGGCCGATCTAGCCTACCGGATTGGCGCCAATCCCTGTTACGGAGTGGTACAGGCCGGCAACCTCGCCAGCATTTGATGGCAGTCGGCTAACGGTCGCTTGGATGCCAGGCCAGCGTCGCCTCGATTAATCGCCGCAATACGGGCCGCACCTTATCCGCAAGATCTTCGCGGAACGTGAAAGGCGGCGCCTCCTCCATGTAGGTTGCTTGACTCTGTTCGAGCTGTATTGCGTGAACGCGTTCCGCCGGACGGCCATAGGTTCTGGTGATGTAACCACCCTTGAAACGTCCGTTTAGCACTGCGGAATAGCCAGGCGCATCTTCTGCGATCTCCAGAAGCTGGCCTGCCAAGCTGGGATCGGACGCACTGCCGTCACTGTTACCAAGGTTCAAATCCGGCAATTTTCCTTCAAAAAACCGTGGTACGACCGAGCGGATCGAATGGGCGTCCCATAGGAGTGCGTAGCCATGCTGCTCCTTGAGCTCGGCGATCGATTCCGCGAGCTTCTGGTGATAGGGGTGCCAATACCGTTCGAGCCGTTTGGCTATCGCACGATCGTCCGGCGCCCTGTCAGGACGGTAAATCGGGTCATTGTCAAAGGTCGTTGTCGGGCAGAGATCGGTGACATCTCTTCCCGGATATAGGCTCGCTCCGTCCGGCGCGCGGTTCAGATCGATTACGTAGCGGGAATGCGTCGCGGCGACGACCGAGACTCCGAGGTCATAAAGGAAATCGTACAGCGTATCGACATGCCAGTCGGTGTCGGGAAGTTCCAGCGCCGCATCGCTCATGTCGGACGCGATCTCGTCCGGCACATGCGTACCAACATGCGGCATGCCAACGATCAGCGGCGTGGAACCGGGGTAGTAGTAAAAGAGGTCCACGGTCCTCGACCGTTCCTTCAGGCGGGTAGACTTGGAAGCAGGCCCGGCATGTAGGCGTGAAGTGCGCCCGAGTGGATGAACTCTTTGACGGCGGCGATGTCGGGCGCGAGAAAACGATCGCTCTCCCAATTGGCGGCGCGGGCGCGAATTTCCGTCATTACTTCGCAGAGCGGCGGCGAAGACTGAAGCGGCTTGTGAAAGTCGACTCCCTGCGCCGCCGCCAGCAGTTCGATTGCCGCAACGCCAGCCACGTTGTCGCCAATTTCCGAGACCCGGCGCGCGGCGAACGTTGCCATGCTGACATGGTCTTCCTGGTTTGCCGAGGTCGGAATGGAATCCACGCTCGCTGGATGGGCCAGCGTCTTGTTTTCCGACACTAGGGCCGCCGCGGTAACGTGAGCCAGCATGAAGCCGGAGTTGACGCCGCCATCCTTCACCAGGAACGCCGGCAGCCCGCTCATGACCGGATCCACGAGAAGCGCGATGCGCCGCTCGGAAATGCTACCGATCTCCGATACCGCAATTGCCAACAAGTCGGCCGCAATCGCCACCGGTTCGGCGTGGAAGTTTCCTCCCGAAAGCACGTCACCATCGTCAGGGAAGACCAGCGGATTATCGGAAACAGCGTTTGCTTCGCGCGCAATGACTTCCGCGACAAAACGCATATTGTCTAAGACCGCGCCCATCACTTGTGGCTGACAGCGCAGCGAATAGGGGTCCTGGACCTTCTCGCAGTCCCGATGCGATTCGCGAATCGGACTGCCCGCCAGCAAACGATAATAGACCTCCGCCACCGCTGTCTGTCCCGGTTGCCCGCGGACCGCTTGAATTCGGGGGTCGAACGGCGTGTCGGCTCCTTTGGCGGCGTCGACGGACAGTGCGCCTGCGACCACCGCGCCGGCATAAACATCTTCCGCCATAAACAGGGCCATGAGCGCGAGCGCCGTCGATACCTGAGTGCCATTCAAGAGTGAAAGCCCTTCCTTGGGGCCGAGCACGACGGGCTCCAGCCCAGCAATACTAAGGCCCTCTACCGCTGGCATGATCTTGCCTTTGTGGCGGACGTCGCCGGCGCCGATCAGGGCTGCTGACATGTGGGCGAGCGGTGCGAGGTCGCCCGACGCGCCGACCGAGCCCTTTGCTGGAATGCAGGGATAGACAGCGTGGTCAAGCAGCGCGAGCAGCGCCTCCAGGACCAGCCAGCGCACGCCAGAATAGCCGCGCGCCAGCGACGCAACCTTAAGCGCGATAATCAGCCGTACGGTGTCGTCATCGAGCAGCGGGCCAGTTCCGGCACTATGCGACAGCACGATGTTGCGCTGCAGATCCGCGAGTTCGGAGGGCGCGATTGATTTATTGGCCAGAAGGCCGAAGCCAGTGTTCACGCCATAGACCGTGCGGCCTTCGCTAACGATATCGGCGATTGTTTTCGAAGCAGCATCCACATCTCCGCGGCATCCGGGGTCGAGAGTGATCTTGACGTCGCTTCGCGCGATGCGTCTTAGGTCCGGTAGCACCAAGCTTCCGGGCTGAAGAACCACGGCATTATCGGCCATGACGAGTGATCTCCCTGTACTTGCTGTCTGTTAGAGGTCGTCGAGCGTGAATTCGCTAATATTCCGCGATATCACCATATCCTCGACATCCTTTCGAAAGGCGAGAAAATGCGGCGTTAGCCGGTGTGTATCGAAGGCGGCTTCGGTTTCGTACACCTCGTACAGCATAACGCGGTTGTCCGCATCCTTTGGCAGCAGCACGTCAAACCGGAGACATCCCTCTTCGGTCTCAATGCAGCTTGCCGCGTGCCGCGCAAGACGTTGGAGAAACGCTCCCATTTGGTCTTGCTTGATCTCAAGCTCGGCTGTGATGGCGAATTTGATCATTGCTGGCCGATCATCGGTAAATTGAGTTGCATTTCGCTCGCGCAGGCAATGGCGTCTTCATAGCCGGCATCGGCATGGCGCATTACGCCGGACGCCGGATCGTTCCAGAGAACCCGGCCGATGCGCTGCGCCGCAGCTTCGGTGCCGTCGCATATGACCACCATCCCGGCGTGTTGCGAATAGCCCATGCCCACGCCGCCGCCGTGATGGATCGAAACCCAAGTGGCGCCGCTTGCACAGTTGAGAAGAGCGTTCAGGAGCGGCCAGTCCGACACCGCATCCGAGCCGTCTCGCATGGCCTCGGTCTCGCGATTGGGACTGGCAACCGAACCCGAATCAAGATGGTCGCGTCCAACGACAAGGGGAGCGGAGAGCTCGCCGCTTGCTACCATCTCGTTAAAGGCTAGGCCGATTTTGTCGCGCTGGCCGAGACCGATCCAGCAGATCCGCGAGGGCAAGCCCTGGAACTGGATACGCTGACGCGCCATGTCGAGCCAGTTGTGCAGGTGTGGATCGTCAGGAATAAGTTCCTTCACCTTGGCGTCGGTCTTGTAGATATCTTCCGGATCTCCGGATAATGCGGCCCAACGGAACGGGCCCTTTCCGCGGCAGAACATGGGCCGTACATAGGCCGGCACGAAGCCCGGAAAGTCAAAAGCATTGGTGACGCCCTCGTCTTTTGCGACTTGGCGAATATTGTTGCCATAATCGAAGACCGGGATGCCCATTTCGTGGAATTTCAACATCGCCCGGACGTGCTTGGCCATGGATTTCTTGGCTGCAGCCTCAACCGCCTTCGGATCGCTTGTCTGTTTGGATTCCCACTCATCGAGCGTCCAGCCTTCAGGCAAATAGCCATGTATCGGATCATGCGCTGAGGTCTGGTCGGTAACGGCATCCGGCTTGATTCCGCGCTGCACCAACTCGGGCAAGATATCGACGGCATTTCCATGCAAACCGACGGAGATTGGCTCGCGCTTCGCGCACGCCTCCTCCATCATCTTTAGCGCCTCGTCCAGATCGGCGGCCTGGCGGTCGAGATATCCCGTTTCCAGACGCCGCTGAATACGGCTTGGACGACATTCGATGGCGAGCAATGAGGCGCCTGACATCGTCGCTGCGAGCGGCTGCGCTCCGCCCATGCCGCCTAGCCCAGCCGTCAGAATCCATTTGCTGCCGCCATCGCCGCCAAAATGCTGCCTGACGCATTCAACGAAGGTTTCGTAAGTGCCCTGAACGATGCCCTGACTGCCGATGTAGATCCAGGAACCAGCGGTCATCTGGCCGTACATCATCAGACCCTTGGCATCCAGTTCGTTGAAGTGATCCCAATTCGCCCAATGCGGAACCAGGTTCGAATTTGCGATCAGAACCCGCGGCGCATCCTCGTGGGTGCGGAACACACCGACCGGCTTGCCCGATTGGACGAGCAAGGTCTCGTATTCTTCAAGCGATTTCAGTGAATCGACAATGCGGTCGAAACAGTCCCAGTTGCGCGCCGCTCGTCCGATGCCGCCGTACACGACAAGTTCGTCGGGATTTTCGGCAACCTCGGGATCCAAGTTGTTCATCAGCATGCGCATTGGCGCCTCGGTCTGCCAACTCTTGGCGGTGATTTCGGGTCCTCGCGGTGCGCGTACGGCACGGGCGTTGGCGGCAAATCGCGAAGTGCTCATGAATGGAACTCCAAAAAATTTGGATCGGGGACCGGTGCGGGCGACAAATTACGCGCCAGGTGTGACGGCTGCAAGACTCCGTCGGATGGTGGTACGAATCTCCGTTAGACCCTATATATGAAAATGTCTACTGCCTGGATGCTCTGTTGAGCACGCAGACGAAGCGGTTGGGAGGGCGCTGCAAGCGCGACATCAGTAGCGATGGCTGAATCCAAGATCGAGCGCAAGCTTGCCGCGATTCTTTTTGCCGATGTCGTTGGCTACACGCGCCACAGCAGGCGGGACGAAGAAGGTACACATCGCGCGCTAAGCGCCAGCCTCGACACACTTAGTGATGCCGTATCCAATCATGGCGGACGCGTGGTCAATTTTGCCGGCGATGCGGTACTCGCTGACTTCTCCAGCGTTGTCGCTGCTCTTGCGTGTGCCGTCGAGTTCCAGCGCGGCCTCACCGATAGCAACGCAGACAAGCCCGACGATAATGCGCTCCGCTTTCGCGTCGGCATCAATCTTGGCGACGTAATCGTCGATCGTGAGAATATCTACGGCGACGGCGTCAACGTCGCGGCAAGGCTCCAGGAAATTGCCCAGGAGGGCGGTATCTGCATTTCCGGCGCCGCCTTCGACCAAGTTGGAAATAGGGCCGATTACGGCTTCGAATATCTGGGTGGCCAGAAGGTCAAGAATATTGCTGAGCCGGTCCGCAGCTACCGGGTTCGTTTGGAGCCGGAACTCGCCGGTCGGGTTCTGGATGAAACTGTGTCTCGGCAGCGCCGGAAACTTGTGACGCCGGGACGGATTGCCGCTTCGATTTTGACCCTTATTCTAATCTGGGCCGTATGGAATCCGCAGATGCCCTCGTTCACGGACGCGACGGTAACTGTACCGACACTAGCCGTCATTCCATTCCGTACGATTGGCGGCGCGGAGGACCCGGAAGTCTTCAGCCAGGGATTGACGGAAGATCTGATAACAGCGCTGTCATCACGCCAGGCTCTGCGCGTGGTTGTCGTCAACCCCAGCACGCCGGACGCGCCGGTCGATCCGAAACTGGTCGGCCGCGAATACAATGCTCAATACCTACTCGAGGGCAGTGTTCGCGCCGCAGACGGGAAGGTGCGAATCACGGCTCAACTGGTCGACGTGAGTACGGGAATTCACCTGTGGGGCGCGAGATACGACCGCCCAGCTGGCGATGTTCTAGCGCAACAGTCGGAAGTGACATCAAGAATTGTCACAACACTTGGCTTCAAGCTCGCAGAGGCACAGAGCGGCGTTCGGACATCATCGGGGAGCGCAGGTCTGCTGTTTGGCTTGGGCATGGAGTACTTGGGGCGCATTGCCAAGCAGGCGATCTTCCTGCCCGTCGACCTTTACAACAAAGTTACCAACGGTGAGCCGGCGCAGTCGCTCATGCGATCGGACAACGAGACCACGTGAAACATTCATTCGCAGCGAGGTGACCAGGAAAATGAACGGGATACGGCAATCAGGGGTTGGATGCGCGCACAATGCGCCAGCGTCCCTACTTGCGACCGCGGCCGTTTTCACACTGTTGCTGGTCACCGCGGATCTGCAGGCACAAGACTTTCAACGCGAGGTGATCCGAACGGGCACGATTAACGAAGATTTGTTTGAAGGCGCGCGCAGGATTACGATCCGCGCCGCCGTAAACGGCGACATCATGGCGATGGGTGGAGAGGTAATCATTGATGCAACAGTCGACGGCGATGTCCTGGTGATGGGCGGCGACCTGCGGGTCGGTAATAACATCAAGGGCGACGTTTTGGCCGCCGGCGGACAGGTTCGCGCAGAAGGTGTCATCGATGGCGACGTGACGGTGTTGGGCGGCGATGTTGCGATCGATTACGATAGCGCGGGCGATGTTCTTGTCGTCGGCGCACAGGTTCGCACACGCGGCAAGATCGGCGGTAATCTGAAAATGTTGGGTGGCGAGTTGGTGACCCGGGCCAGTGTTGCCGGCAACCTGCAGGCGGGCGGCGGCAGCATCCTGCTGCGAAGCGGCGCGCTGGTCGACGGCAATGCGTCGCTCGGCGGCCATCATGTCACGGTCAACGGGCGCGTGGGCGGCGCTCTTAATGCTGTCGGGCGGCGCATCGCGATTTCCGGCCAGGTGGACGGCGACGTTGATCTTCAGGGCATGGAGATCAAAATTCTGCCGTTGGCGCGGATTAACGGCAACCTGACCTATCGCAGCCCCAAGCAGGCGGAAATATCCGAGAGTGCGCAGATTCTCGGTGACGTGACTTTCATTCAGTCGGAACGGCCGGAAAATATGATGGGTATGGCCTTCGCCGCTGCCGGCACGATCTGGCTATCCATCGTTGGCAGTTTGGTCCTTCTCGGCGTCGTCCTGCTGCTGATTTCGCCAAACCTGCCGTTCGAGGCGGCAAGCCAGATTCGCAAGAGACCATGGTTGTCGTTTGGCCTTGGCTTGGCGGTTCTGGTCGGCGGTCCGATTGTCATGGTGATCTTGGCCGCGACGGGTATCGGCGCGCCGTTGGCCGTAGTGCTGGCGGGTCTCTACGTTGTCATCCTGGCTCTGGGATTTCTCGACTTCGCAATTCTTGTCGGTTGGTGGTGCGCGCGCCTGTTCCGCAGTGGAGAGCGGAGCACCAGACGCTGGCGTATCGCCGTGCTTGCGGCCGGTCTGATCGTCATGTCGGTCGTTGCGCTGATACCCGGATTGGGAGTGCTGACGCTGCTTGCCGCGTTCGTATTGGGAACCGGTGCAGTGGTTGTTCAGGCAATGAGCATGCGCGACGCTTTCGGCTCTACGCCGTAGCCGAACGGTTCGCGCATGCCCCTAAGCAGTTTGACTTTTCTCCTACGTGAACTTTGTACGCTCTGTTGGACGGCGGAAATTCGGATGTGCCATGGATGACTGGTGGGAGGAGTCGCTTCACGACGGTTTTCGCGTGGGCTTACGGATTGACGAACTCCTGCACGAGACCAAGAGCGCGTTTCAGCACCTCAAACTGTTCGAGAACAAGGCTCTGGGTAGGGTGCTGACGCTTGACGGTATCGTTCAAACCACCGAGCGCGACGAGTTCATCTATCATGAAATGCTCTCGCATACGCCAATCTTGGCGCATGGCGATGTTCACCGCGTTTTGATCGTCGGCGGTGGCGACGGTGGAATGCTGCGGCGGGTACTCATGCATCCTGGTATCGAATCCGTGACCGTCGTGGAAATCGACGACAGCGTGATCGAATTGTCCAAACGGTATTTGCGGTCGATCTGTGGCGACGCGTTCGACGACCCCCGCGCGGAAGTAATTATTGGTGATGGCGCCGGTTATGTCGCAGATGGCAGAGGCCAGTTCGACGTCATCATCGTCGATTCGCCAGACCCCGTCGGACCCGCCGGCGTGTTGTTCGAGCGTGGATTTTACAGCGACTGCAAATCTTGTTTGGCCGCTGGTGGAATTATCGTCACGCAAAACGGTGTGCCGTTTCTTCAGGGCGAGGTGCTGAGATCGACGGTACACCACTTGCGTTCACTCTTCGCGGACGCGACCTGCTATTTGGCGCCGGTACCGCTCTACGTTGGCGGATTCATGGCGTTCGGCTGGGCCAGCGACGACCCAACGCTGCGGCAGGTGACTTTAAAGACGCTCTCAAAGCGCCTCGCCAAGGTAAATCTTACAGCGCGTTATTACACAGCAGAAATTCATATGTCGGCATTCGCCTTGCCCGGATATGTGGAGGCGCTTGTCGTTTCGGTGTAATCCGTCGAGACGGCGTTTGGACATCGTTGCACATCAGCGATCGCAACACGCTGCAAGCGGTTTGCGAATTTTCCATCTGCCAACGCATTTTGCCTTGCATTGGACTGGCCAATTCTCAATATGTGGGCCTTTCCCGGCCCCCGGCATGCCGCAGGCGCGCAGTAACCTGGGTTTGTTTGATATGGCGGGGGATTTTTCCGAACGGGGAGATGAAGATCATGTCTAGTACAAACACCCTCATCCGATCGCGGGTCGAGGTGGCTCGTGAGGCTGCCGCTAACGGACCGGGAGATGCTGCGCCGCTTTGCCATATTCCAGTTGGAGACGGGAATGCCGAGGACGGGACGCATACCATTACCCGCGACGGCGTCCGCTACGCCGGAGCGCATCTTATCGTCGATATGTGGGGAGGCCAGCGGCTCGACGATCTCAAACATATCGAGGCGACCCTCAAGAAATGTGCGGACGCCTGCGGTGCTACACTGCTGCATGTTCAGCTGCACCATTTCAATGAGAACAACGGCGTGACCGGTGTGGCGGTGTTGGCAGAATCACATATTACATTGCACACTTGGCCGGAATTTGATTACGCGGCGTTCGACGTCTTCATGTGCGGGGCTTGCGAGCCGCGGAACGCCGTCGAAGTCTTGCGCGAGGCGCTAGCGCCGGCGCGAACGGAAGTTAGCGAGTATCTTCGCGGGCGGGTCGGCGCCGATTGATCCTGAACCGCAAGGCGCCGCTTAGAAATCTTGTCCGGAGCGCGTGATGCTATCGAACCCGTTTACCCGTGATCATTTTGAACAAAGACTCGATCGGACACGCGCTGCAATGGCGCGCGATAAGCTTGATCTGCTGATCCTGAGTGCGCCGGAGAGTGTTTACTACCTCTCCGGTTATCAAACTCGCGGCATCAGCGGGCATACCTATCTCGGCGTGCCTGCCGAAGGCCCACCAGTGTTTTCAACGCGCGGTACTGACCTCGGCAATCTGTAT
Organism: Alphaproteobacteria bacterium; assembly: GCA_963664465.2. GTDB lineage: Bacteria > Pseudomonadota > Alphaproteobacteria > UBA8366 > CAVOAK01 > CAVOAK01. The sequence continues at coordinate 490,458 of CAXXSU010000004.1, forward strand.
ATGATCGAGGATCTGACGCCGATCGTCGATTTTGTGGGTTTTGAAGATCACGATGATCCCTTGCAGGTGTTCGTGGACCTCCTGCGCAGGAACCGTATCGGGACTGGTCGATTAGGCGTTGAGAAAGACGCCTATTTTCTCAGCGTTCGGAGCTACGACGCCCTGACCGCGGCGTTTGAAGGATCGGTGTTCTGCGACGCGTCGCAGATCGTCGAGGAGCAGCGGTTGATCAAGTCCGCCGAGGAGATCGCCTGTCATCGGGAGGCCGGACGGATCATCGTCGAGGCCACCAGGGCCGGCATCAAGTCGGTCAAACCAGGTTGTACTGATGGCAGTATCGTCACCTCGGTCGCAGGCGCTCTAATCGAGGCAGGGTCGGAATATGTTGCGACTTGGCCGGCAGTTCGGACCGGCGCGCAGTCGGGACGCTCGCACGCATCCTGGCAGAACATTCCTGTCGAAAGAGGCCAGGCGACCAATATCGAAACGGCGGGAGTCGTTCAGCGCTACCACACGCCGCTCCGCCGGGCGATCATCTACGGGCCGACAGACGAGCATCGCCGCATCGCCGAAACGGTGCGCCTAGCGAATCATGCCGCAATCGATGCGCTGGCTCCGGGAGCGCAGGCTGGCACTGCCTTTGAGGCGGCCCATAAGGTCGCCGTGGAGAACGGCCTTGGCGACATGCTCTCGGGTCGATCTGGCTACACGACGGGTATTGGCATCTCGCCCAGTTGGGTGCAACGCATGAGTATCAACATCGTACCGGGCAATGAGACCGTGCTCGAACCCGGCATGGTGTTTCACGTTTGCACCGTAATGCAGCAGCCTAACGTGTTTGGCGTCGGCGAGAGTTCGACCGTTGTTATCACCGAAGATGGCATCGAAAACTTGACCGGTGAAATGGAGGACGGCCCGTTCCTAGTCGACTAGCAATTGATAACCTCGGGCGTGCGCCGGTGCAGACTGCCGTAAGCCATGAAACGCATTTGCCACCTCATGTTGTGAGGGGCGAATGAGTTACGAGCGGATTCCGACCGACCTGTGGGTGCGTGCACATGTGCAACGATACTCGCTACAGGGCATTCCTGTTGCGATCACCAGGCGCGGCGACCAACATCGAGGATCGGTGATCGTCAAGATCAACCAGCTTGAGAGCGGTTGTTCCGTGCTCACGCAAACAAGCGACTTTGACGGCAATGCCGCCTGGTTTGCTGCTTTGGACGGAAAATTGGTGGCGGAGCAGGAAGCCGATGCGTACATCGAGCGACAAGTCGAGCGCGACAGCGACTTGTGGGTGATTGAGGTTGAGGACAGGGAGGGGCGTTGTCTGTTCGATGGCAAGATCATCTAGATCGAGCGTGTTCGCGGCGGATGGAACGTGGGCCGAAATGATCCGCAGGGTCGATTTTAGGCGGCCGGACCGCGATGCCAAGCCCGCGTAGGGAGTCTCTCGACGATCTGTTTGCACGCCTGCAATCGGCGGCAGACGCCGAAGAGGCCCAACAGTTAGAGTACTCGATCTGGGATATCTGGTGCCATTTTGATGACGGCAACGAGCATATAAACCATCTTATGGACCGTGCGGCATTGATGACCGGGCAACAGCGCCTCGAGCACGCTTTGGTGCTTTGCAATACCGTAATCGAGCTGGCGCCGGAGTTTGCCGAGGGCTGGAACCGGCGGGCGACGGTGCGTTATCTCGCCGGTGACATCGTCGGTTCGATTGCGGACATTGAGTCGACTTTAGAGTTGGAGCCGCGGCATTTTGGTGCGCTATCAGGGCTTGGTCTTTGTTGCCTGGCAATGGACGAGTTGGAAAGAGCGGCAGACACCCTTCGTCGAACGCTAAAGATCCACCCTTATGCATCAGGCGCAAAGCAAAATCTTATGGATATCGAAGCCGCGCTGCGGCGCAGGGAGACTTCTTGAAGTGCCGGATTTTCCGCAATCAAGAGGAACAAGACGATGAGCGACAGACTGCATCACTTTATCGGCGGCGCAAAAGTCGGCGGTGACAGCGGCCGGAGCGGCGTAATTTTCAATCCAGCGACCGGCGAAGTAAGCGCCGAGGCGCCCTATGCGAGCGCTACAGACGTAGACTTGGCGGTCGAGACCGCGACTGCGGCGCTGGCAAATTGGGCCGGCACCTCGGCAACGGCGCGGTCGCAAATCATGTTCAGGTTTCGAGAACTGGTCATCGAGAATTTGGATGCCCTGGCAGAAATTGTCTCGCGCGAACACGGCAAGACGATTCCCGATTCCAAAGGTTCGATCCAGCGCGGCATCGATGTGATTGAGTTCGCCTGCGGCATTCCCCATCTCATGAAGGGCGAGTATTCAGCCAACATCGGCGGCGGCATTGATACCTATTCGATGCGGGAACCGGTGGGCGTTGTCGCCGGGATAACGCCGTTCAATTTTCCGGTCATGATTCCGCTGTGGATGGGTGTTATGGCGGTTGCCTGCGGCAATTGCTTTATCAACAAGCCTTCCGAGCGCAATCCATCCGCACCACTTTATCTCGCGGAGTTGTGGAAGAAGGCCGGGCTACCGGATGGCGTGTGGAATGTCTTGATCGGGGATAAGGAGCCGGTCGAAGCGCTGCTCGGACATGCTGGCGTGGACGCTATCAGTTTTGTCGGCTCCACGCCGGTTGGCGAGCATGTGTACCGGCAGGGCTGCGCTGCCGGCAAGCGGGTCCAAGCATTTTGTGGCGCCAAGAATCATATGGTTATTCTGCCCGACGCGGACATGGACCAGGCGGCAGATGCGTTGATGGGTGCAGCCTTCGGTTCAAGCGGCCAGCGCTGCATGGCAATATCGGTGGCTGTCCCGGTCGGAGAGGTGGCAGCGGAAGCGATCCTCAGCCGCCTCACACCGCGGGTCCAGGCGCTCAGAATTGGCCCCTACACGGACCCCGATGCCGAATTGGGGCCGCTCATCACGAACGATGCCAAGGTTCGGGTGGAGCGCTATGTCGATGAGGGGGTGGCCGACGGCGCGGAACTTCTTGCCGACGGCCGAGGAAGCAGGTTGCAGGGTTATGAAGACGGCTTCTTCGTCGGCGGCACGCTGTTCGATCGAGTCCGGCCCGAGATGTCAATCTACACCGATGAAGTGTTTGGCCCGGTGCTGCGTGTGGTGAGGACTGAGGGCTATAGCGATGCCGTCGGGTTGGTTAACGGTAGCGAATACGGCAACGGCGTCGCGGTGTTTACCCGCGACGGCGACACGGCTCGGGCGTTTTGCAGCGACGTGGATATCGGCATGATCGGCGTAAACGTGCCGATACCTGTGCCAATGGCTTTTCACCATTTTGGCGGGTCGAAGCGCTCGAAATTTGGCGATTCTCAGATGCATGGACCGCAGGCCGTTCACTTTTTCACCAAACTTAAGACAATCTCTGCCCGCTGGCCTGCGGGCGCACGAGATGGCGCGCAATTTTCAATGCCGACAAACCGCTAGATCGGCCTACGCCTCGTGTAATCTTAACCGGGCTCAGGCTGAATGCGCTCCGGTATGTCGGTGAACACGGCCTTGGCGCCCCACTTGAAGAGTTCATGCGCCCGTGCCTGATCATTCACCGTAAAACATAATAGTGAGACACCGGCTGCGCAGACCTCTTGCGCCGCGTGTTGTGTCAACCTCTCGTGATTTACGTTTATGTGGTGACAGCCAAGCGCCTCGATCTGTGCCTGCCAGTCACCAGGCAATGAATCGACGATCAACATGCGCGGCAGCTGCGGTGCGGAGTCCTTCGCCGATATCAGCGGCGGCGTAGCGAAACTTGAAATAATCGGTGAAGGGAACGCCACCGGCCAGTCGCGGCCAAGCAAGGCAGCCACTTCCGCGCCAACCGGCCGATCGTCGTCCGCCGACATCTTGATTTCAACGTTTGCGGCCACGCCCAATTGCGCCATCAGTGCGACGGCGTCGCTCAGCGTTGGGATGGCTTCGTCTGCGTATTCCGCCGAGTACCAAGATCCTGCATCAAGCGCGCTAAGATCTGCGAGGGTTGTCCTATCGACCGATCCGTGGCCGTTCGTCGTGCGCTCAAGCGTCTCGTCGTGCATCAACACCAGCGCGCCGTCCAGCGACATTCGCACGTCAAATTCGACCCATTGAACGCCCATCTGCGCGGCGCACCGGATTGCTGCGAGGGTGTTTTCGGGAGCATGGAGTCCAGCGCCACGATGGCCTAACACGCGCGCCACGCCGAGCGGTACCGGTATCCGAACAGCGTCGTTCAACTTGGCAGGCGCATGGCCATGCTGCCGACGTAGGCGGCATAAAATACAAGCAGAACCGTGCCTTCTCGGCGGGTCACGCGCCAGCCGCTAACGAGAATTGGCAAGATCACGAGTGACGCGGCAAGCATCACCCAGATATCGATCGAGGCAATGTCGTCGGCCACAGGCAGCGGCTTTACCAGCGCTGCAATGCCCAAAATACCCAATACGTTAAAGACATTGCTGCCCAGGATATTTGCAATTGCGACGTCGGTGTGCCGACGCATCGCGGCGACGACGGTTGCGGCGACTTCTGGCAGCGAGGTGCCAATTGCGACCAGCGTCAGGCCGATAACCGATTCGGGCAATCCATACGACCGCGCAATTCCGGTCGCGCCGTCGACCAGCAGTGCGGCGCCGCCGACTAGTGCACCCAGTCCGAGAACAAGGTAGACGCCGATCCGGAGGCCGCCGATCGGAAGATCTCCAGGTTCATCCGCTTCGCGGCTGTGGAGTTCACCTGCGGCGCTTTGGTGGCGCCGATCCTGGACATAGGACCAACCAAGAAAGCAGGCCAGCGCAACGACCATCAAGCCGCCCTCGACCGTGCCGACGCGACCGTTCAGCGCGAGCAAGACGAGAATAATGCCCACCGTCAGCATCATCGTCCCGTCGCGACGTATTGCACGCGCTTCGCAGGTGAGCGGATATACGACCGCGCCGATTCCCATAACCAGTAAGATGTTGGCGATGTTGCTGCCGACGACATTGCCAACGCCGATGTCAGGCTGCCCGCCTAGCGATGCGCGAAGCGTGACGACGAGCTCAGGCGCAGATGTGCCAAACCCGACGACAGTGAGACCGATCATGGCGGTAGAAACGCCAAGCACGCGGGCCAGCGACACTGCCCCGCGCAAGGTTGCTTCGCCGCCTACGAACAGGATGATGAGGCCGATTACGACGGATGCCGTGTCAATCATCGCACGCGCCGCCTAGCACGGTCGATTTCCACGTGTCCCTTGGGAGCCAGCTTACCTGGTTATTTCGGAGTGCAGAGGCCAAAGGTTCAGAGTTGGATTTGCTTGAGATTGGGCCTTGCAGAATAGGGTGAGAACGCTCTCGATACAAACCAAGCTGATGGCATCGTGATCGAATCGCCTTCGTATGGCCGAGACGAAGCAAACGGAACATTAATGTTGCGGAGATCGGCTTCTGGTTCGAGCAACGGCGTCGAGCCATCCGGCATAGCGCTCGTCGCGTTCGCTGTCCGCCATATTCGGCACGAATCGATGTTTGCAGCGCCAGCGCGTCGACAGAATTTCTGGTGCTGGATAGACCCCGGCCTGCATTCCGGCCAGCAGTGCCGCGCCGAGCGCTGTCGTCTCGATAACTTCCGGACGTTCGACGACCAGGCCGAGGACGTCTGAGAGAAACTGCATCGCCCAGTCGTTGGCGGCAAATCCACCGTCGACGCGAAGTACATTCGGGGGCGCGGCCCCGTCGCTGGCCATTGCGACGAATAGGTCGCGTGTTTGGTAGCACACCGCCTCTAATGTCGCGCGGGCGAGTTCCGCCGGGCCGGTATCCCGCGTCAGGCCAAACAGCGCACCGCGTGCATCGCTATCCCAATACGGTGCACCGAGCCCCGTGAAGGCAGGTACGAGATAGACACGACTCGCTTTGTTTGCCGCCGCGGCGAGTTCGGCTGTGGCAGGTGCGGAATCAATCAACCCCAGCCCGTCGCGCAGCCACTGCACCGCAGCACCGGCAATGAATATGCTTCCCTCGACGGCATAGGTCGGTTGGCCCTGGAGGCGATAGGCGACCGTCGTCAGAAGTTTATTTTTCGATTCGACCGGTTTCGATCCTGTGTTGACGAGCGCAAAACAGCCCGTACCGAAGGTGCATTTCACCATCCCCTCCGAGAAGCAGCATTGACCAAACATCGCCGCCTGTTGGTCGCCGGCCAGGCCACGAATGGGGATTGGCGCGCCAAACAGTCCGGGATCCGTAACGCCAAACTCACCGGCACAATCGCGTATCTCCGGCAATAGGGCGCGTGGAATGCCGAACAAGGATAAGAGTTCGTCGTCCCAGTCTTGCAGGGCGAGACTGAAGAGCATGGTACGCGAAGCGTTGGTCGCATCGGTTATATGCGCATGTCCGCCTGTCAGGCGCCACAGCAGGAAACTGTCGACGGTTCCAAATGCAAGCTCGCCGGCTTCGGCGCGCGCGCGGGCGCCGTCCGTACGCTCCAAAAGCCAAGCAATCTTCGTTGCCGAAAAGTAGGGGTCGACCAAAAGCCCGGTCCGGCGTTGCACATCCGGCTCGTGTCCTGACTGCTTCAGTTGTGCGCACGCGTCTGCCGTTCGACGATCCTGCCAGACAATCGCACTGGCAATGGGAGTTCCGCTTTCGCGATCCCACAAAATGGTGGTTTCCCGTTGGTTGGCTATGCCGATCCCGGCAATGCGCGCGGCGTCGACCTGCGAGACGTCCAGCACCTCGCGGACCACACTGACGGTGTCCGTCCAAATCTGCTCGGGATCATGTTCGACCCAGCCCGGTTTGGGGAAGTGCTGTTTGAGCTCGCGACCGGCAGTCGCGCGCGGCAGGCCGTCGCCATCGAAGAGAATGGCCCGCGTACTCGTCGTGCCCTGATCGATCGCAAGGACGTGGTCCTGTCGTGGCATGGCTCGTCAATCTTGCATTGTGCTGAGATGCACGTAAAGCCGCTGTCCTTCGCCGGCCGCAACGCGGTCCTGATTCCGCTTGAGTGCGCGTGCGCGGCGGCGCAGAAATGCTTCATGGCGGAAGCAGTGTCCGCCTAATTAATGTTCCGATACGTTCCAAGGCTATCCGATATATATGAGTTAAAGCCCTATTCATAGCCATAGTTGTTCTAGGCTGTTCCAATACATTCCGGTATAATCCGCTCCATAGTTGTTGATACAGTCGTAGATAAACGGCAGAGGTGGATTATGGCGAAGGGTAGTAGCAGGCTGACTGTACGCGCCGTCGCGACGATCACAAAGCCAGGCTTTCATGCGGATGGTGGGGGACTGTATCTGCAAGTGGCAAAGGGCGGTGGCCGCTCTTGGGTGTTCCGCTTTCAGAGGCAAGGTCGAGCCCGATGGATGGGTCTAGGTTCGGTGGACCTGGTGTCCCTTAAGGAGGCGCGCCTAAAGGCCCTGGAGGCACGTAGGGTGTTGCTGGAAGGAAGAGACCCCATTGATTCGCGGCATGCTGTCAAACAAACGCAGCAGAACGCTGTGACGTTCAGAGAGGCGGCGGAGCGGTATATCGAGGCGCACAAGGCAGGGTGGCGGAGCCAAAAGCACGCCGCACAATGGAGTTCTACTCTTGAGACCTACGTCTTTCCGGTGTTTGGCGACCTCCCGGCTGGGGAGATCAACACTGAACTTGTTATGCAGTCATTAGACCCGATCTGGTCCACGAAAGTAGAGACCGCCTCGCGGATAAGGGGCCGAATTGAATCTATATTGGATTGGGCGAAGGCTCGCGGATACCGCCAAGGCGATAATCCGGCTCGTTGGAGGGGACACCTGGACACGCATCTGCCGCCTCGCTCCAAGGTTGCTCGCGTAAAGCACCACCCAGCGTTGCCCTATTCCGAGATCGGGACCTTCATGGACGGCCTACGTGAGCAGGGCGGAGTTGCGGCCCGTGCACTGGAACTGACAATCCTCTGTGCCACCCGATCCAACGAAACCATCGGGGCGACCTGGATGGAGATTGACGTCGATGCTGCGACTTGGACCGTACCGGGCCAGCGTATGAAGGGCGGAAGAGACCACAAGGTGCCTTTGTCTGATCAAGCCCAAAATGTCTTTCTGCAAATGGAACAACACCGTGGACGCGATGGCTATGTTTTCCCGGGTGCGCGGAAGGGGCACTCATTGTCGAAAATGGGGATGCTCGCGGTTCTAAAGCGCATGGGGCGAACTGATCTGACCGTGCACGGCTTCAGAAGCACATTCCGAGATTGGGCTGCAGAGCGCACAGGCTATCCCGGCGATGTCTCCGAAATGGCTCTGGCGCATGCAATTGGTGACAGGGTTGAGGCCGCCTATCGGCGCGGAGACCTGTTTGAAAAGCGCCGACGATTGATGGCGGATTGGGGAACCTTCTGCGATTTGCCCGCAACCGCTGGGAATGTGGTCGCAATAACCGGAACACAGAATGTCGTCTGAATTAAGTGCGGTGCAGCTATTCCAAGAAACTCATCCGTGGGCGCGTACAACTGACCAAGAGGGGTCTAAAATGAGTGAAAAGTTTACAAACGCTCAAGCGATAGGGGAGGATTGAGCGTCAACGGAGTGGTTGATGTCGGATGTATCTCCCAAGATTCTAAGGCGGCCCGCCGTTGAGGCGATAACAGGACTAAGCCGCTCAACAATCTATCAGTACAAAAAGGAAGGCACGTTTCCCAAACCGATCCGGCTTGGGCGGAAAGCAGTTGGCTGGATTGAGAGTGAGATATTCGCCTGGCTTGAGGCCCGCATTGCCGAGCGGAACACGTCCCAATGAGCAACATAATTCGCGCGGGACGCAACGAGTTCCCAACACCATACCTTCTTAAAGAGTATGCGTTCGCATTTGAGAACAGCAACGAATCGCATTTCGACTGGATGCGGGACAAATCTGTCACTAATGAAACCCTGTATCGTGGCCCAGCAGTCTTCGGCGTCGAAAGGATCATCACTGACGGTGCGTACTACCAGCCCCACGAAGAGAGCGATCCGGCAATCATCAACCCGATAGGTCGCCTGTCTAACTTCGAAGTTCAATTGATCGATCTTTGCGCGTGGCGCGCGGACGCGCCGGACAATTGGTGGCTGCGGATCGGTAGCGGAAACATTCTTGGCGTGGATGCCGTCGAGCGCGCCAACCATTTCAAGAAACCGTTGATCGTTCACGCAAATCCGTTGGCATGGCTTCAGCATGATTGCCAGGGTTGCGTGGTTCTAGCTTGGGGATCGGGATTAAGGCTTGCGCTCGGCGGCATTCAACAATTCGGCTGCACGGACGAAAACACTTGCAGATGTCTTGATGAACTATTGCGGTCCAACCGTTCATCATCCTACGAGATCAGAATTGTGGAAATAGGGTATCCTATTCGCTCTCGTGGTGCCTAGATCTGGGGGGCAGGGCTGGGTCTGCCCCCGACGAGCTTCTTGTATGGCACGGGCTCCAGTTGCACTGCTTGCTGGAGGAGTCGATAGAACAGGAGGCCGCGAGCTTTGGATCGGCGGCGATTGAAGCGGAACGTGAACTCGTCCAGATAGTAATCAAGCTGGGAGGCGCTAATAGCCCCATGGTGAATACCCAGCCACCACCGATCAAGGAGGCCGGCTACCCGATGAACTTGGGGCATGACAATGTGGGCTGGGTCGCCGCTGGCGGAAATATTTTTCGGCTGGTGTTCGAAGCCGACTCCCGTGAGACCGTTGTAGGCTCGCCAGCCATCGGTTCGAATCGTTGCTCCCGGGCACACAGCCGTTTGGACGAAAGGAATGAGGCTCTCGGCGGATGCGTCCTCGACACGCGCCATGCGGATACGACCGGTGCCCCGACCCCGGATTTCGGCGGCAATCGCGACAATCGATTTCTTGTTTGTTTTCCGCCCCGTAACGCCAACCTCCCGGCCGCCCACATAGGTTTCGTCGACCTCGACCTCGCCATTCAGAAGCTCTCTGCCCGGTCGAACCATGGCCCGGCGCAGCTTATGGAGCCATGTCCAAGCCGTTTGATAACCGCCCAGGCCGAGTATTCGTTGAACCCCAAGCGCACTGACGCCGTGCTTCTGATTCGTCACATACCACATCGCCTGGAACCAAAGCCGCAACGGTTTCCGCGTACCCTCGAAGATCGTCCCCGCGGTCGGCGACGTCTGACGTTGGCATCCCGCACATCGCTGTTGGCCCCTGGCCGTCACCCACGCCTCGGTTCCCCCGCAGGCCGGACACCGAAACCCGGCAGGCCAACGGACACGCCGAAGAAAATCCGCACAGGCGGCCTCAGAAGCGAACCAGTCGTCAAATTCCATAAGCGTGCGAGGGTAATCGATCCCGCCAACGGGATGGGCAGTATTCTCGGCCATCACAACATCTTGCCACTACGAGAGCGAATAGGATACCCTATTGCTCACAATGGTCCTAGCTTCCTACGTCAAATTCGCTCAGACGAACGCGCAACTCGTCGGTTTCGGCTTTCTCATGACGTTCGCCTCGAGCTTCGGGCAAACCTATTTCATTGGCGTTTTCGGACCCAGTGTGCAGGCGGAATTTGGACTTTCTCACTCGGCCTGGGGCTCGATCTATATGGCCGGCACCTTGGCAAGCGCCGCCCTACTGCCCTGGAGCGGCAAGCAGATCGATCGACTGGATCTACGACTCTACACCTTGACTGTCGTTGTATTGCTGGCTGTCGCGTGTTTCGCACTTGCAGCAACCACCGGTCCAGCAATGCTGGTCTTGGTTGTATTTCTACTGCGTCATTCTGGCCAGGGGTTAGCAAATCACACCGCCATCACAACAATGGCACGCTACTTCGATGTCGGTCGCGGCCGCGCAATTGCGATTGCCGCACTTGGAATATCGGTCGGTCAGGCCTTCCTGCCCATCGCCGCGGTCGCGGCGGTCGTCGCCGTAGGCTGGCGTCTGTCATATGCCGGCGTCGGTGTCATAACGCTACTTATTCTTCTGCCAGCCGCGATTTGGCTGCTCAGGGGACACGCAGGCCGGCATACACGACACATTGAGCGCGACGTCGCCAACGCGGGCGGTGCAGGCGCCGTCGACTCGTGGACGAGGGTCCAGGTGTTGCGCGATGTTCGCTTCTGGTTGCTGTTGCCTGGCCTTTCTGCGCCCGCCCTCATTCTGACAGCGATGTTTTTTCATCATCTTAGTGTCGCGGACGCGAAGGGTTGGAGCGCGGCCTGGATAACCGGCAACTATGTCGTCTTTTCGATCGCTATCGTCGCGACATCGCTCACTGTTGGACCGTTGATCGACCGTATCGGCGCCATACGATTAGTTCCCTTCATGCTGGTTCCGCTAACATTAGCGATGGTCGCGATTGGCTGGGGCCAACACGCGCTCTGGGTGTTTCCCTATTTCATTCTTGCCGGCGCCAGTTCGGGGTTGAGCATGACCGCGGTCGCCGCCATGTGGCCCGAGCTCTATGGCACCGGTCACCTCGGCGCGATCAAGAGCCTGGTTGCATCGCTCGGCGTCTTTGCTTCAGCCTTGGGCCCAGTGATCATGGGCAGTCTATTGGACCTTGGATTCTCGACCGAAGTGATTTGCTATATCTTTGCCGCAACGACGATGCTGGGAACCGCTAGCATGTACGCCGCCTATCGGCTCGCACGGTCCTAATTCAGCGCTCATATCACAGCGAACCTCGATATCGGTTAGGCCTATGTATCGTTGGTTCCGAGCCCCTAGAGGATCCCGAGATCTCTCAATTCCTCGGCTAGTTCAGCCGGAAGGTCCTCGTGCAATCCGCTCGCGACCGCGAGGTCTGGTGGTGCGTCGGCATCCACAAGGTAGCGCCAGCCTTGAAATGGCCGATGACGCCGCGGCACGGTCCGAACAAGTGCCGCATCGAGAACCATCCTGCAGGCCTTGCGGCCTTCTCTGTTGATCGTCGGCTCGAAATCAAGCAGCCGCTGCCTCACCAAAATGCGTCGTTTGACGACCCAGTAGATCGACCCTCCGTCGGTTAGTTCGGCGGTGCGCTGCGGGCGATTTCGCGTCACATGAAACAGCTTCGCGTCCTTCTGTTTGCGACGCATTTCGGCAAGCCGCCGACGTTGCCAGCTGGCGAGCTGGCCAACACTTTCGACGCCGACCGCCAATTTCATCAGGTGAAGTGCCATCGCCGATGGATAGCATAATTCATGGACCGAACGCTGCAACAGCTCGTTTTTCTTGGGTCGTGATTGTTAGCTAGGAGAGGCGCTGGGCCACCAATGCCTCAAGCTCGTCCGCGACTTTCCGTGACACCTCGTCACCGTCGCCGCGGAGATTGTGCGAAAGAACAATCTTCAGCGCTCCGATATGGGCACTGACTATCTGCAAATCGTTGGCAGCAGAAGCCCAATCTCTACCCTCGATATAGCGGCAAAGTGAGGAGCCGACACGAGTAATGAGGGGAAAGCCATAGCTGCCCGCCTGACCGCGCATGTCATGCGCAATTTTGTAAACCCGCTCCATAATGCTTCGAGGATCGTCGGGCTCGCTCGTCAGCGCATCATGCGCATCCTGTAGCCGATTGATGTCGTCCTCGATCCAATCGGTAAACTCGACGGACATGATTTCTACAGCCTTATCCGCACGCGCCAACATCGCCTCCACCGATTCGGCAGAACCGGCATCACCCACCTTGTCCTTTAGGGAGCTTGGCGGCTTAACCAGTTTTGGAGGCTCGTTGTCAGTCACACCGTTTCCGAGTTTTGTTGAAGCGGTCCGTATCGGCACGGGTGTGGGTCTGGTACGGAAAATCTAAGTCATTGATTTAGTGCGATTTTTGTGTCGAGACGAACGGCCGAAAACGGCTATTCGTGACAATGGGCCGCTCCAAGGCAGGATTTTGTCACGACGGCAGGGTCGAGCAGGGGAAGGTGGGAACGCTCCGCACCGCCAGAAGCGCTACGATGCCGTGTCTTGAAACCCAACATCGGGAGCATTCCCATGGCAGTATCCCCGCCTCCGGCGCCTTCGTCCATCGATCTTTCCGGCCTGCCTCCTCGGGTCGTCGAGGCGGCCGCCCGGGTGCTCGCACTGTGTCGCGAGGAGCTTCGTTCCGAGCCGCGCCCCGAGGCGCCCGAGGAGGTCGAGTTGCGGGTGCGTGAGGCCACGAACGAGTTCGCTCGCGATGTCATGGGCGCCGTCATCGAGAACCGGGACGATGGCGCTTCCCGGATCGAGCGGGACGGGCAGAGCTGGTTCCGGGTCGCGGTGACGCCGAAGACGATCATGACCTCGCTCGGTCCGGTGACCTACCGGCGAGCGCGTTACCGCAGCGGCGCGAGCGGGGCATCGCCGGTGCCGGTCGACGAGAGCCTGGGCCTCGTCGCCGATTACCTGACGCGGCCGGCGGCCGAGCTCGGTCTGCTGATGATGGGTCACTGCACGGCCCGGGAAGCGGCGGCGTTCTTTGCGAAGACCGGCGCCATGACGCCGTCGGTGAGCACCCTGCAGCGCCTGACCCTGAGCATGCACGAATGCTGGGAGAGCCTCGGCCCGGAGACGCTGGGCAGCATCCGTGAGGCCGAGGGCATACCGCGGGACGCGACCACCGCCTCGGTCTCCCTCGACGGCGTCATGGTGCCGCTGAGACCCGGCGAGGACGGTCGCGCCAAGGCCTCCTGGCGCGAGGCCGCCTGCGGCACGGTCTCCTTCCACGACGCCGAGGGCAAGCGCCTGAAGACCCTCTATCTCGGCCGCATGCCGGAGAGCGGCAAGCTCACGCTGAAGGCGCAGCTTGCAAGCGAAGTCGCACACATCAGGCGAGCACGCCCCGAGATCGGGATCGTCGCTATCGCCGATGGCGCCGCCGACAACTGGACCTTCCTGGAGACCCTGTCGCCCGAAACCGAGGTGATCGACTTCTGGCATGCTTGCGAACATCTGCAAACCGCGTCCGACCATGCCGTGGCGCCCGGCTGGTTCGAGAAGTACCGCGAGATCCTCCGTCACGATCCCCGTGGCGTCGCCAAGGTGATCCGGGCGCTGCGCCACCTTCGCGATGCCGCCGCTGCGCCGGACCGGGCCGAGACCGAGCGGGAACTCGCCTTCTTCCGCAAGCATCGCCATCGCATGCGCTACCACGCCCTGAAGGAAGAGGGCATCGCCATCGGCTCAGGCGTGGTCGAGGCTGCCAACAAGACCCTGGTGACACAGCGCATGAAGCGCTCCGGCATGCGCTGGCGGATCGCCGGCGGACAGGCTGTTCTGACCTTCCGCGCCCTGATCAAATCCGGCCGCTTCGAGCGGGCATGGAAGGCCCTGATCAGCGCAACCGACACACCGGCCAACGACAACATCAGTCCACGTGCAGCAGCCATGGCAATCGCTGCCTGAACTCAACGAACCAAGCCGCAGACATCACTGCCATGCGAGACTCGCACCCATCGGCACCCGCATTTCATAGCACAAAGCCGAATGTATACTTAAAAGTCAAGTATTTAGGGTATTCTCGTTATGAGTCCGGTTAAGTAAACATCAACCAAAATAGCCGAGCACTTGCCACCACAGGTAATTCAGTGGCGTCAAAACGATGATCGTAATCACGGCCAATGCCACGCAGAGTCGTGTCCCATCGGCGAGCCGAACCCCGCCCATCGCGAAAGCCACAATCAGCGGCGGTGACGTATAAGGCAGGAGTACAGTTGAGAACCCGATCACCTGTGTCATCAGGACCGTCATCAACGGCAGGCCTGTGACAGTGGCAAAATCCTGCGCCAAAGGAGTCAAGACGGCCGGCAGCCCGGCCAGGGTTGTTAACAGTCCTGCGACCATAGCAACGGCGATGAGGGAAGCAAAGTTTGTCGCAGTTTCTCCCGGCTGCGGCGCCAGGATGGCGATCAACTCGCCACCAACTACCGCGCCAAGGCCGCTCTCAGAGACGAGCGCTGCGACGCCCAGTACACCTGCCACATAAAACATTGGCGCAAAGTTCACCTGACTAAAGGCCCTTGCGGGTAGAACGCCCACGGCCGGAACGAGGAGAATGATTGCAGCGCCCAGCGCGACCCAGGCAGGTGATACATGGTGAACCGAATCGGTGACCCAAAGTGCTAGCGTTGCGAGAACAATCCAGGTCAGAATGCGTTGACTTCGGTTTTCGGGCTGGGGCGCCGGTTCCGACTGCGCCAGGCGCGGCGTATCGCGAAACAGCACGATGATAACCGCCGCAATCAGGCAAGCCTTGACAAAACCCACCAATGGAAAGTGGAGAAACAGATACTCCGCGTAGTTGATCGTCAGTCCGAAGTTTGTCTCGGCGGCGCCGGCCAAGATGATCTGTGGGACATTTGCGGGGAGAATGGCAAATCCCGGCAGCACGGCGCCAAACCCGACCGCCATTGCAATGGCGCTGCGGCCGCGCTTACCTTCCGCGAACCCAAGCCGATCTGCGATCGCAAGTCCAATCGGCATCAAAACAACCGTCCGTCCCATGCTCGAGGGAATTAGGAAGCTGAGCACAACCGACACCGCAATAATGCCGGAAATAACACCCGCAAACGACAGGGAGAGGCGCGCAAGTATGGACCGCGCAATGCGTTCGCGGAGCCCGCTATGCCCTACGGCGAAGCCGATGATGAGGCCACCGAAGACCAACCATAACGCTGTCGAGAAAAATCCGGAAAAGGCGATGGACGGGGCTGCAACGTTTAGGAGGACCGTCCCAAGCAGAAATGCCAATGCCGTAACATGCTCCGGCAAAACTCCACTGGCCCACAGCCCCATGGTCGCGACGACGAGGGCGCCGGCGTGGAATAGTTCAGGGCTCGCACTGGAGTAGGAGGGCCACACGTAGAGCGCCGTCGCCGCGATCAGAACCGCGGCTGCGAGAACCATCGACGGTCGAAACACGGACCTAATGGCTCTTACTGCCCAGTACCCGCGCCACTTTCGAGTCCGGCGATCGATTGAGCGCCGCACAGATAAACTGTCCGGCAGCGGCGATCCCGGCAAGATCGACACCGGTTTCGATTCCCATCCCATCCAACATGTAAAGAACGTCCTCGGTCGCTACATTACCGGCGGCGCCCGGCGCATAGGGGCAGCCGCCAAGACCGGCGACGGAAGAGTCAACGACCGCAATTCCAAGCTCAAGGCTCGCCAGCACGTTAGCCAACGCCTGACCGTAGGTATCGTGAAAATGAACGGCAATTTGCGCCGTCGGGATGACTTCGGCGACCGCATTGACCATCGTCTGTGCCCGGCGCGGCGTGCCGACGCCAACGGTATCGCCAAGCGAGATTTCATAGCAGCCAAGCTCGGCGAGTTGCTTGGCAACGGCGGCCACTGCCGCAGGTTCGATATCACCTTCGTATGGGCAGCCAAGCGTACACGAGATATAGCCGCGTAACCGCACGCTGTGGCGCTCGGCGGCCGCGGCAACAGGTCGGAACCGCTCGACACTTTCGGCAATCGAGCAATTGATATTGCGTTGCGAGAAAGTCTCGGAGGCTGCCGCGAATATGGCGACCTCCTCAACACCGGCTGCCAATGCACGCTCGAACCCTTGGATATTAGGCGTCAAGGCCGAATAACTTACCTCCGGTCGGCGTTTGATACCGGCCATGACGTCTGCGCTGTCCGCCATCTGTGGCACCCATTTCGGCGAAACGAAACTAGCGGATTCGATATTTGTGAGACCGGTCGCCGAAAGCCGATCGATGAATTCCACTTTCGTAGCTGTCGGCAGTGTTTCCGGCTCATTTTGCAACCCGTCACGCGGACCAACCTCGAAAAGCCGCACTTGGCTCGGCAAACTCATTCTCCGGTCTCCTCTTCAAACACGAGCAATTCCGTACCTTCCGTGACCTGATCGCCGACCACAACGTTGACTTCGATGACAGTGCCTTCGGTCGGCGCGCTGATCACATGCTCCATTTTCATCGCCTCCAACGCGATAAGTGGCTGGCCCGACGCTGCCCTTTGCCCAACGCGCGCATGAACCACCGTAACGCGACCCGGCATTGGAGCAGTGAATCTACCAACGGAGACTGTTTCCTCAAGTTCTGTCGACGGATCATCGACGTCGAGGCGGTAACATAGGCCGTCCGTCAAAATGTAGCGCCGCCGGTCGCGGCTCACAATCGTCGCCTCAAAGGGCTGGGAATCCAACTCGGCAACAAGGTGTCCTGCAAGGCTCAATTTTCCCGTCGCCACAAACATTGAGCCGCCAACCTCAAGTGTGAATCCGGTATCGCCTGTGTGTGCGCGCACTTTCGTCGAACCGCCGGCATCGCTGAAGCTAAACTCGCGGGTCGCAGTCCGATTGAGGCGCCAGCCGTCTCGCGCACGCCACGGCGATCGAGAATCGGCAACCGTGCCGACGTCGTCCGCAGCCCCGCTGCCAAGCAGTTCGGCCAGCGCCGCCAAAGCAAATACTGAGTGATCAGCAGGTTCGCGACCGGGTATGAGCGCGCGCCGGTGGGTGTCGACAAAGCCAGTATCGATTTTGGCATCGACGAAATCCTGATGGCACAGCACCGCGCTCAAGAAGGCGAGGTTGTCAGGTGGGCCGGCAATCCGTGTCTGACCCAAGGCAGAACGCAAACGTCCAATTGCCCCGGTGCGATTCGAATCCCAGGCGATCACCTTCGCAATCATGGGGTCGTAGTGCACTGAAACGCTATCGCCCGCAGCCAAACCCGAATCCACACGGACATGAGGATCCTCAGGTGGAAACTGCAGACGATGGAACCGGCCCGCCTGCGGCAGGAAGTCTCGTTCTGCATCTTCGGCGTATAGCCGCGCCTCAATTGCATGTCCCGATTGCCTAATGTCGTCTTGTGGCATTGGCAGCGGCTCCCCGGCCGCAATTCGAAACTGCCATTCGACCAAATCGAGACCGGTTACCAGCTCCGTCACCGCATGCTCAACTTGCAGCCGCGTGTTCATCTCCATGAAATAGAAATCGCCAGTCGCATCGACCAGGAATTCGACCGTCCCGGCACCGACATAGCCGATCGCCGCTGCCGCCATGACCGCCGCCTCACCCATCGCGGCGCGCGTCGCATCGCTGAGGCCAGGTGCTGGGGATTCCTCGATGATCTTCTGGTGTCGCCGCTGAACCGAGCAGTCGCGTTCAAAGAGGTGAATCGTCCCTCCGCGACTATCAGCGAAGATCTGTACTTCGATGTGACGCGATCGTGTGAGGTATTTTTCCAGGAGAACGCGCTCGTCACCAAAGGCCGAGTCAGCCTCGCGCCTCGCGGCCTCCAGCGCGTCGCTAAATCCGACCACATCTTCGACAATCCGCATGCCTTTTCCACCACCGCCCGCCACCGGCTTGATGATGATTGGAAAGCCAATCTCGACGGCCGCGCGCTCCAACGAGCCAGGATCCTGCTCAGAACCATGGTAGCCCGGAAGGATCGGCACGCCGGATTTCGACATCAAGGTTTTCGCTTCGTCCTTTTGACCCATGGCACGGATCGCTTCGGCAGAAGGACCGACGAAGGCAATATTCGCGGCCATGCAGGACGTTGCGAAATCTGGATTTTCCGCGAGAAATCCATACCCCGGATGCACGGCCTCAGCACCGCTAAGGCGGGCTACATCCAAGACACGGTCGATGTCGAGATAGCTCTCGTGCGCCGGGGCCGGACCGATCAAATAACTTTGATCAGCCTCGCGGACGTGCAGCGCCCGCCGGTCTGCTTCCGAGTAGACGGCAACCGTGCGCAGACCCATCCGTCGCGCAGTGCGCATGACGCGGCAAGCAATCTCCCCCCGGTTTGCGACAAGCACACTTTCAAACATTCCGCTGATACCTAGGAGCGATATCAGGCAGGCTTGCGATTTTCGAGAAACGCAGAAAGTCCTTCGCCTGCCTCCCTGGAAACCCGCGTCGCTGCCGCGCGTTCACTCAGCTGCTCGGCCAGTTCGTCGTCGACAGCGGTTCGCGCAACCTCGGCGATCAGCTGCTTCGATGCCGTAAGCGCCTGCGGCCCTCCGAGGAGCAACGACTCAAGGATCGGTGCCGCTGCCTCGTCGAGCGTCCCGTCGTCGCAGACATCATGAACGAGCCCCATACGCCGGGCCTCGGCGGCATCGAATCGCTCGCCGCTCAGACCATACCGCCGAAGCGCCCTTGCCCCGATCGCAGCAACAAGTTGAGGCGCAATGGGCGCCGGCAATACACCGATCCGAACTTCGGTCAGTGCGAACACTGCACTCTCGCAGGCGAGCACGATGTCGCAGGCGGCCACCATGCCGACTCTTCCGCCGTAG
Source organism: Alphaproteobacteria bacterium (assembly GCA_963664465.2). Taxonomy (GTDB): domain Bacteria; phylum Pseudomonadota; class Alphaproteobacteria; order UBA8366; family CAVOAK01; genus CAVOAK01. The sequence goes on from CAXXSU010000004.1 coordinate 509,692, forward strand.
CACGCGCCGTGGACAAGCGCGACACTCGGATGCGGAAAGGCGTCTAGCATGCGGACCGCATCGACCGTCCGCCTCGAGAAGTCGAGGTTTTGCGCCGCATCAAACGACGCCATGGCCTTTAACCAATTGATATCGGCGCCGGCTTGAAAATGCTTGCCGTTGGCGCGCAGCACCAACACACGGACCTGCGAATCAGTTGCCAGCTCGTCCAGGGCTGCTGTTAACGAATCGATCAGTTGCCCGTTGTAAGCATTATAAATCTCGACGCGATTAAGCGTAACGCTGGCGACACCGCGATGATCGACCTCAACTAAGATCATTGGCTCTGCCACGGCGTGCCCCGCTATTCCGGCTGCCAACTTGGCGTACGCTTCTCAAGGAACGAGTCGATTCCTTCACGCCCTTCTTCGCTGGCGCGGATATCGGCAATACGGTCGGCGGTAAGATTGATACGCACGTCGTCCACATCTCCTGACAACTCACTGATGAGAGCCTTGCTCGCAGCAATCGCCTTCGGTCCACCTAATCGCAATGCCGCGGTCGCTTTGGACACGAGATCATCAAGCTCACTGTCCGGAGCCACGCCATGTACCAGGCCAAGCCGGTGCGCTTCGTTCGCATCGAAGCGTTCGCCGGTGAGGAAATAGCGCCGCGCCGCGCGCGGTCCGATAGCGCGGAGCAAATACGGGCTGATGACGGCTGGGATCAGGCCGAGCCGAACTTCGGTAACTGCAAAGATTGCGCTCTCAGCCGCAAGTGCGATGTCGCAGGCGCAGATCAGACCGAGGCCACCGGCAAACGCAGCACCGTGAACGCGCGCCACGGTCGGCTGCGGCACGCAGTCGAGTGCGCGCAGCATCGCGGCCAAGCGCAGAGCACCCGCAACATTTTCGTCGCGGTCGTAGCCTGCCATCTCCTTCATCATGTTGACGTCCGCACCAGCGGAATAGCTTTTGCCAGCAGCGGCGAGCACGACGACACGAACCGCTGAGTCCGTGGCAACATGCTCGAATGCCGACTTGAGGGCGGCGATAAGCTCCTCGTTGAAGGCGTTGTGGACCTTGGGCCGATTGACCGTGAGCGTGGCAACACCGTCACCGTCGATTTCGGATATCAGTAGAGATTGCGCCATCGGCCTACATGCGGAAGACGCCGAACCGGGTCTTCCCGATTGGCGCATTGAGCGACGCCGAAATCGAGAGACCTAGTACAGTGCGGGTCTTTCTGGGGTCTATGATACCGTCGTCCCATAGACGCGCCGTCGCGTAATAGGGGTGACCCTGCTGTTCGTACTGCGTGTGGATGTCTTCTTTGAACGCCTGCTCATCTGCCTCGTTCCAGCTCTCGCCCCGAGCCTCCATACCATTCCTGCGGATGTGCGCTAGCACGTTTGCCGCCTGCTCACCCCCCATCACGGAAATACGCGCGCCTGGCCACATGTAAAGAAATCGCGGCCCGTAGGCACGGCCGCACATACCGTAATTTCCGGCGCCAAACGAACCACCCACGATGACTGTAAACTTGGGTACCTCAGCGCAGGCAACTGCAGTCACCATTTTCGCGCCATCCTTGGCGATGCCACCCGCCTCGTAATCCTTGCCCACCATGAAACCGGTGATGTTTTGCAGGAACACAAGAGGAATTCCGCGCTGGCTGCAGAGTTCGACGAAATGGGCACCTTTGAGCGCACTTTCCGAGAACAGGATGCCGTTGTTGGCAACGATGCCGACCGGATAACCGAAGATATGGGCGAAGCCGCAGACGAGCGTTGTGCCGTAGAGCGCCTTGAACTCGTCGAATTCGCTTGCATCGACGATGCGCGCGATGATTTCGCGGGCGTCGTAGTGGCGGCGCAAATCCTTAGGAACCACGCCGCAAAGTTCTTCCGGATCGTAAACGGGTTCGACTGGATCACGCAGGGCGAGCTGGGGCTGTTTTACTCGGTTGAAATTACCGACGATACGCCGCGCCAGACCCAGGGCATGGGTATCGTTCTCGGCATAATGGTCGGCGACCCCCGAGGTTCGCGCATGGACGTCGGCGCCACCCAACTCCTCTGCCGTTACCACTTCACCAGTGGCCGCTTTTACGAGCGGTGGACCGGCGAGAAAAATCGTCCCTTCCCCTTTGACGATGACCGCCTCGTCGGCCATTGCCGGAACATATGCGCCGCCGGCGGTACAAGACCCCATGACCAGCGCGATCTGCGGAATACCCTTGGCCGACATGCGCGCCTGATTGAAGAAGATGCGCCCAAAATGATCGCGGTCGGGGAACACCTCGTCCTGGTTCGGCAGGTTTGCGCCACCGGAATCGACGAGATAGATACAGGGCAGGTTGTTGGTTTCGGCTATTTCCTGCGCACGCAGGTGTTTCTTGACCGTAACCGGGTAGTAAGTCCCACCTTTAACCGTCGCGTCATTTGCCACAATCATGCATTCGACGCCGGAGATGCGGCCAATCGCGGTGAGGATCCCGGCACTTGCGATGACGTCCTCATACATGCCGTATGCGGCGAGCTGGCTCAGTTCGAGCAGTGGCGAGCCGTTGTCGATGAGGCCCTCGACACGGTCGTGCGGCAGCATTTTACCGCGCTCAACGTGGCGGCTGCGCGCGCGCTCCCCGCCACCGAGTGCCGCATCGGCGACCTTGGATTCCAGATCTTCGACGAGCGCCCGTGTTGCCGCATCGTTGTCGCGGAATTCATCGGAACCAACGTCGATGGTGGATTTGATAACCGTCATGAGCACGCCCTGTTTGTCCTACCTTGCAGCGCACAAACACGACTGGCAAGCACGGATACCCAGCTTGCCCGCGGACGCAGTTGCGTAGAGATAGGCTAATACGCGCCGTCCTACGCGATCAACTCTTCGAGTTTGCCCCGCGACAATGGGTAGCGACTAAAGGGTATGAAAACAACACCGTCCTGCATGCTCTCCGCGCCAAGCTGCGCGTTGAAGGCGTCACGCTCAATTAGGCCGCGCTGATACCGGGCAGCCATGGAGTCCTGACACAAATAGATCTTATTTTGACCCATCATGAACGGACGGTACGAGCGGCCTTCGGGCGATCGGCAATATGCGTTCACGGCCGAAGAAACGCCCGGATACTCGCGATCGAAATAGTCGTCGACAGCGATCCCCGCTCCCTCGCCCAGCAAGGACTGGAACGTCAGCAGATCGTGCATGCATTCATCATAGGTATGTCCGCCATCGACATGCAGAAAGCGAAGCGGCGCCGTTATGGTTTGCTTGAGATCATCGGCCTCGAGCTGCTGGGTGTCGCCAGATATTATGGTCACACGTTCCGTAATGAAGGCATACGCCTCCAGCACTTCGCGCACGGTCCGTTCCTTCACGCCCGAAAAGTCATCAAACCGATAAATGGTCTCGTCTGGCCGCCGCAAGTTTGCCATTAGCAACAGCGATTTGCCGTGATAAACGCCGATCTCACAGAGATCGCCTGGAACGTTATTCACCTTCTGCACCGAATCGACATACCAGATGCAGAGCGTGTCGGCTTTGAACAGCCAGCCGTCGATCCGTCCTTCAATATCAGTGATAAATTTGTCGACGAAGTTCCAGCTGGCATCCGTCAAACCGCTGGCCAAGTTACGCGAGCTTGCATCGTCCGAATTCATACTATCGATGTTACCAACCGCCGGTGTCGAGCCAGCGTTCGATATCGCGCAAGCGGTCAGCACCCCAAAATGGCTCACCGTCGATGATAAAAAACGGCGATCCGAATACGCCGCGCTCGACGGCAGCGTTGGTCTCGGTCTTCAGTCGCTCCTTCAGAGCAGGCTCTTTAAGACCGGACAGAAGCATTTCGCGATCGACGCCGAGTTGACCGGCGATTTCAACAACTGTAGCCGGCGTCGAAATATCCTGCCCTTCACCGAAATAGGTTTGATAGGCGGCCTTTGCAAACGTGCGCCCGCGAACAGGATCATCACCGCTGATCCAATAGAAAGCGCGCGCGGCCGCCAAAGTCATGATCGGAAACGGCTCAGGAAACACAAACGGGATGTTTAGGCGCCGCGCAGTTCGTTCGATATCATGGCGCGAATAGTCCCCCTTGATCGGAATCGCAACGAGGGGCTGACTTCCAGTCTGTTTCATTGCGATGCCCAGCATCATGGGTCGCCAGTTGACGTTGCGCCCGTGACGTGCTGCAAGGTCGTCGATCAGAAAACTTGCGAGATAACCGTATGGCGAGGAGAAATCAAAATATAGGGTATCCTATTCGCTCTCGTAGTGCCTAGATCTGGGGGGCAGGGGCTGGGTCTGCCCCCGACGAGCTTCTTGTATGGCACGGGCCTCCAGTTGCACTGCTTGCTGGAGGAGTCGATAGAACAGGAGGCCGCGAGCTTTGGATCGGCGGCGATTGAAGCGGAACGTGAACTCGTCCAGATAGTAATCAAGCTGGGAGGCGCTAATAGCCCCATGGTGAATACCCAGCCACCACCGATCAAGGAGGCCGGCTACCCGAATGAACTTGGGGCATGACAATGTGGGCTGGGTCGCCGCTGGCGGAAATATTTTTCGGCTGGTGTTCGAAGCCGACTCCCGTGAGACCGTTGTAGGCTCGCCAGCCATCGGTTCGAATCGTTGCTCCCGGGCACACAGCCGTTTGGACGAAAGGAATGAGGCTCTCGGCGGGATGCGTCCTCGACACGCGCCATGCGGATACGACCGGTGCCCCGACCCCGGATTTCGGCGGCAATCGCGACAATCGATTTCTTGTTTGTTTTCCGCCCCGTAACGCCAACCTCCCGGCCGCCCACATAGGTTTCGTCGACCTCGACCTCGCCATTCAGAAGCTCTCTGCCCGGTCGAACCATGGCCCGGCGCAGCTTATGGAGCCATGTCCAAGCCGTTTGATAACCGCCCAGGCCGAGTATTCGTTGAACCCCAAGCGCACTGACGCCGTGCTTCTGATTCGTCACATACCACATCGCCTGGAACCAAAGCCGCAACGGTTTCCGCGTACCCTCGAAGATCGTCCCCGCGGTCGGCGACGTCTGACGTTGGCATCCCGCACATCGCTGTTGGCCCCTGGCCGTCACCCACGCCTCGGTTCCCCCGCAGGCCGGACACCGAAACCCGGCAGGCCAACGGACACGCCGAAGAAAATCCGCACAGGCGGCCTCAGAAGCGAACCAGTCGTCAAATTCCATAAGCGTGCGAGGGTAATCGATCCCGCCAACGGGATGGGCAGTATTCTCGGCCATCACAACATCTTGCCACTACGAGAGCGAATAGGATACCCTATATCAAAATAAAACTCAATGTCGGCGCTCATGCTCGAACTTCACCTCCTGCCTTCACCAGGGAATCTCGCTGCCGTCGTAGTTAATGAAGCGCCCGTTGTCGTCTGGCGTGAGCCCCCCAATCACCTGGCGAACGCCCTCAACGCTGGTTTGCAAATCCAGGGCGGCATCGGCGCCACCCATGTCAGTGCGCACCCAACCCGGGTGCAAGAGAACACACGTAATGCCGAGCGGGGCAAGTTCGACCGCAGCGCTGCGTACACCAGAATTTAGCGCGGCTTTAGAAGCTCGATAACCAGGCGAACCACTCGACGTATTCAACTCGTTGCTGCCGGTCTTCGACGAGATGAACGCCATCAGCTTGCGATCTGAGCGCGCCACATGATTGACCAATGCTTCCGCGACCCTAAGCGGCGCAAGGGTGTTAACCCGGAATTCCTCAATCCAATCGTCATAGTTGAAGCGGCCAAATTTGACATCGAGCGAGCGGTTTACGCCGGCGTTGTTGAGCAGGAGGTCGATGGCGGTGCCGTCGAGTGAATCTGCTAGCGCATTAACGCTCGCCTGATCGCAAACATCGAGCTGCTCGCGCTGATATCCAGCCTGATCGTCAAGTTGCGATGGATCTCGCGCTGTCGCGATCACATGCCAGTCGTCGGCTAGATATTGACGCGCCAGCTCCACTCCCAGGCCTCGCCCAGCTCCGGTGATGAGAATCGTCGGCATCAGGCGCCTCCGGCGTTCGACTTCTTGGCTGTCACTTCGATTTCAATCTTCATGCGCGCCTCCAAGAGCGGCGAAGCTATGCTCGTGTTCGCTGGTCGGGCGTTGCGGCAAAAGTCGCCGATGAGGGGCGCCACTTGCTCGAAGTCGTCGCGATCGGCAAGGAAGACGCGAATGCGGAGCAGGTCGTCCTTGCTGGCGCCAGCCTTGGCTAGTGCAGCCTCGATATTGCGGAAGCACTGCTTGGTCTGCTCAACCACGTCATCGGCCATCTCACCGGTCTCGTAGTTCATGCCGATCGTTCCCGAGAGGTAGACCATATCGCCATCGACGACGACCCGCGCGTAACCGCACAATTCCTCGTAGGTCGAACCGGAATAATGGCGTTCGCCGATCATGATCTAGTTTAACCTTTCGACGGCGATGGCAACGGCTTCGCCACCGCCGATGCAAAGCGAAGCGACACCGCGCTTGAGATCGTGCCTTGCCAGTGCCGCAAGCAAGGTGACGATCAGACGTGCCCCCGTACAACCGAGAGGATGCCCAAGAGCACAGGCGCCTCCATGAACGTTGACCTTGTCATGCGGCAGATCCAAATCGCGCATGGCTGCCATCGTAACCACCGCGAACGCTTCGTTGATTTCGAACAGGTCGACATCCCCCAGCCTGACCAGCCCACACTCTCCAATAATTTGCCAACCGCACCAATCGGCGCCGGTCGTGAACCATTCCGGGCGCGCAGGCGTGCGAGGCGTGGCCGCGGATCGCTGCAAGCGGCAGAATATCACGCGTAGCCGCATCGTCGGCACGCATCAAGATGAGCGCCGCAGCGCCGTCTGAAATCGGAGCTGGAGTTGGCGGCCGTCACTGTCCCACCTTCTCTAAATGCGGGTTTCAGCGTTGGAATTTTCTCCAACTTCGCCGTGCGCGGCTGCTCATCGGAAGCGACGGTCGCTTCACCCTTGCGGGTCTTGACCGTCACCGGCACGATTTCATCGTCGAAAACGCCATCGGTTTGCGCCTTTTGTGCCACGATGCAAGGACTCTTGTGAGAACGCGTCTTGCGCTTCACGCGTGAACTGATAGGCCTCGGCGGTCGCTTCGGCATATACACCCATCAATCGGCCTGGGTCATACGCGTCCTCCAGGCCATCGACGAACATGTGATCGATCAGTTTGCCATGGCCCAGGCGATAGCCCGTGCGCGCTTTATCCAGTAAATAGGGCGCGTTCGACCATGCTCTCCATGCCGCCGGCAACCACGACCTTGACGGACCCGGCGCGAAAGCAGGTCGTGACCCAGCATGGCCGACTTCATGCCAGAACCGCAGACTTTGTTTATCGTGGTCGCGCCGATCTTGTCGGGAATACCGGCGGCCATCGCCGCCTGGCGGGCCGGTGCCTGGCCAAGCCCGGCCGGCAAAACGCAACCCATGAAGGTTTCACTCACATCCTCACCCTCAAGGCCGGCATTTTCGAGTGCGGCCCGAATTGCCGTCGCACCCAGCGCTGTCGTGGACGCCGGCGACAATTCACCCTGGGAATCCCGCCCATCGGCGTTCGCTGCGCCGCGGCGATGACAATTTCCGTTTCAGAGGCCAAGGTTCAGTCTCCTTAATTTCACGTTTCCCGCCACACCTTCATGCCGTCTCCTCGAACAACTCGCGGCCGATCAGCCAGCGGCGGATCTCCGATGTGCCCGCTCCGATTTCATAGAGCTTCGCATCGCGCAACAACCGGCCGGTCGGATACTCGTTGATATAGCCGTTTCCACCCAGGCATTGGATTGCTTCAAGCGCCCATCCAAGTGGCCTTTTCCGCGGCGAAAAGAATGGCGCCGGCGGCATCCTTGCGCGCCGTCTGGCCGCGGTCACAAGCGCGGGCAACTGCGTAGACGTATGCCTTGCATGCGTTCATCGTCGTGTACATGTCGGCGAGCTTGCCTTGCATCAATTGGAACTCACCGACCGGCCGGTCGAACTGCTTGCGTTCATGGAGGTAGGGGACGACCACATCCATACAGGCGGTCATGATGCCGAGCGGACCTGCGGCCAGAACAACGCGTTCGTAATCGAGGCCACTCATCAGCACCTCTACGCCGCGTCCCACTTCGCCCAGGACATTCTCCACAGGCACCTCGCAATCCTCGAACACGAGCTCGCTGGTGTTGGATCCGCGCATGCCCAGTTTGTCGAGCTTCTGCGCGGACGAATAACCGGCAAAACCCTTTTCGATGATGAAGGCCGTTATGCCTCGCGGACCGGCCTTGGGGTCGGTTTTGGCATAGACCCACGGCCACGTCGGCCTCCGGACCGTTGGTGATCCACATCTTGCTGCCATTCAGCACAAAGTGGTCACCGCTCTTCTCTGCGCGCATGCGCATGGACACGACGTCTGAACCCGCACCGGGCCTCGCTCATCGCCAAAGCGCCAACGCGGCTACCATCGACCAGTCCCGGCAGATAGCGCTGCTTCTGTTCGGCAGTACCGTTACGGCGTATCTGATTGACGCATAAGTTGGAATGGGCGCCAAAACTCAAAACCGACCGAGGCCGAGCCGCGGCTGATCTCTTCCATCGCCACGCAATGCTCGAGATATCCCATTCCGGCGCCGCCATACTCCTCTTCGACCGTTATCCCCAGCACTCCCAGCGCGCCAAGCTTCGGCCACAGATCGAGCGGAAAGTCGTTGCTGCGATCAATTTCACTGGCTCGTGACGCAATCTCCTGGTCGGCGAAGCTGCGCACGGAATCGCGGAGCATGTCGGCGGTTTCGCCGAGCTCGAAATCGAGGCCGGGGATGTCGTTTGCAATCATCTGTCGATTCAAATGTCCGTATCTGTCGCCACTTCAAGCCTATACCGCGACAGCGCACTTGCGAAGCGCGATCGACCGACTCACCCACGCATGGCTCTGCAGCAGCAGCACGGCCGCCAGGCCGAGGAAGATAGAGACTCCGAGGACGTTGGTGAGGGTCGTCGACAAGACCACCGAAAGCCGCCGCGGGATCCGCCCCGACAGGCTCGAAACCTAGTGGGATAACAAGCCCGCAAGTCCGGCGACAAGCAGGTTGATGATCATCGCCAGCCTAATCACGTCGCCGGTTTGGGATCACCAAGCCAAAGACAAGCAACGGCGCCCATGGTGAACGAAAACAAGATGCCGTTTGACGCAGCCGACCAATGCCTCCTTGCCGACGATGCGCAGGGCGTTGCTCGCCGTAAGTTCATTCGTCGCCAGGGCCCGTACGGCGACGATCAGGGTTTGCCGTTCCCGCCTCAATGGCAGCACTGACCGACCGCACCAATTCGTCGGTAAGGCCGTAGAGACCTTCCAGTTCGCTGTCAGCCGGCGGCGCTGTGGACGGTTCGCTCTTCGCCTCACCCGGCCGCCGTCTCCTCATGGGCTTGGGCATCGACCACCGCGAATGCTGTCATGTTGACGATGCCGCGCGCGGTAACGGAGGTTGCGAGAACGTGGGCAGGCTGTGCCATACCGATCAGCATTGGCCCAACCAACAGCCCCTCGCCCAGCACCTTGATCAAATTGAAGGCAATATTCGCGGCGTCGAGCGTCGGCATGATCAGCAGGTTGGCGCTACCTTTGAGCATTGTGTCCGGATAGGCGCGCCTGCGGATACTTTCGTCGAGCGCCGCATCGGCATGCATCTCGCCTTCAACTTCAAGCTCGGGATGATCGTGCTGGAGGATCGCCGTCGCCCTGCCTCATCTTCAGCGATGTCTCGGTATCCGACGACCCGAAGTTCGAATGCGACAGCAGTGCCACCTTTGGCTCTGTGCCAAAGCGGCGCACGCTTTCGGCTGACAGCAACGCCAACTCCACGATCTCTTTCGCCGTCGGCGCCGACGAGACATGCGTATCGGCGAGAAAGTACGTGCCCTTCGATAGAACGAGCGCCGTTAGGGCCGACACGTCGTCGACGCCTTCACGCCGCCCGATCACGTCGAGCACATGCTTAAGATGGACGTGATAGCGCCCGGAAGTGCCGCAAATCAAAGCATCGGCGTCGCCACGTTTCAACATGAGCGCAGCGATTACCGTGGCACTCGTCCTGACAACTTCGCGCGCAACGTCAGGCGAGACGCCGCGCCGCGCCATGAGCTCGTGGTAGAGCGTCCAGTTAATCCCGATAGCGCGGATCGTCCTGCGGGTCGACGAGATTGAAATCGGTGTCAATTTGAACCCGCAGCCCAAGTCGCTCTATGCGTTGTTCGACGACGAAACGGCGGCCAATGACAGTCGGGCGTGCAAGCCCTTCGTCGATGACGACCTGAACAGCGCGCAGCACACGTTCGTCCTCGCCTTCCGCGTAAACCACGCGTTTCGGCGCCTCCCGGGCGCCGTCGAACAACGGCTTCATCAACAGCCCCGACCGGAACACGAACTGCGATAGTTGTTCTCGATACTGCTCGAAATCCTCAATCGGCCGGGTAGCCAACGCCGCTGTCCATTGCTGCCTTCGCGACGGCCGGTGCAAGCTCCACGATCAGGCGCGGATCGAACGGTTTGGGAATGAGCTTTTCCGGCCCAAAGGTGGTGCTGTGGCCGCCGAACGCCGCCTGCACAACTTCGGAAGTCTCCGCCCTCCGCCAAATCGGCCAGCGCCTTGACGCAGGCGACTTTCATCTCCTCGTTGATGGTCCTTGCCCCGACATCGAGCGCACCTCTGAACAGGAATGGAAAGCAGAGGACATTGTTGACCTGATTGGGATAGTCGGACCGTCCCGGTGGCGATGATCGCATCCGGGCGCGCCTTACGGGCTACATCAGGCATGATCTCCGGCGTCGGATTGGCAAGCGCCATGATTATCGGCGCCTTTGCCATCTTCTTGACCATCGCCGGCTTGAGCACGCCCGGTGCAGAAAGGCCCAAGAAGATATCGGCGCCCTCGATCGCATCGGCCAGCTTGCGGGCCCTTGGTGTCCTGGGCATATCGCGACTTGTAGGGGTCCATGTCCTCGGTGCGGTCCTTGTAGATGACACCAGTCCTATCGGTCGCCGTGATGTTTTTGATTTGCAGGCCAAGGCTGACTAGCAGATCGAGGCAGGCAAGCGCCGCTGCGCCGGCACCTGAGGTGACCAGTCGCACATCTTCGATTTTCTTGCCGACGACCTTGAGCGCGTTCCAGATTGCGGCACTGACGACGATCGCCGTGCCATGCTGATCGTCGTGGAACACGGGGATGTTCATGCGCTCCCTTAATCTCGCTTCGATTTCGAAGCATGCGGGTGCGCTGATATCCTCAAGGTTAATGCCGCCGAAAGTCGGCTCGAGCGCCGCAACCACGGCGACAAATCTATCGACATCCGTTTCGTCCACCTCGATATCGAATACGTCGATGCCGGCGAACTTCTTGAACAGGAACCGCCTTACCCCCCATCACGGGCTTGGACGCCAACGGTCCGATCGCACCGAGACCGAGGACGGCGGTGCCATTGGAGATCACGCCAACAAGGTTGCCACGCGCCGTCATCGAGGCCGCTTCGTTGGCATCCTCGACGATCAGCTCACACGCGGCCGCGACGCCAGGCGAGTAAGCGAGTGCTAAATCGCGTTGGTTGGCGACTGGTTTGGTCGCAACGATACCGATTTTCCCCGGTGGATACGCGCGGTGGTACGCGATTGCGTCTTCCCAGATATCACCTTCTGCCATGTTCTCACGCTCCCTCTGCTTGCACGATGCCGGTGCTCATTGTGGCATCGCAAAAAAAATGGCCCGCCAGTTGCGCGGGCCTGAAGATTGGTGCGGTCGAGAAGACTCGAACTTCCACGGGGTTTCCCCCACAGCGACCTCAACGCTGCGCGTCTACCAATTCCGCCACGACCGCTTCCACCATATCCAGACCCAAATTGTGATATTCATTGGGGCGATTACACATAGATCAACCGCCGGGCCGGGGATAGCAAAATACCCCGTGCCCAATCAAGCGGAACGGCTTTGACGATCGACATGTCCGTGGCAAGAAACATCGACTGGCGCATTAGCGGGCACGGTCGTGGGCTATGAGTCCGCGGTTCAGGAAATGGAACAGCGCGTTGCACAAATCGTACGCGGCGAGGCGCCAGAATTGGTATGGCTGCTCGAACACCCACCGCTCTATACCGCCGGCACGAGCGCCCGGGACGAGGATCTGCTGGATTCAGGGCGGTTTCCGGTGCATCGCACAGGCCGAGGCGGGCAGGTTTACCTACCACGGACCAGGACAACGAATTGCCTATGTGATGCTCGATCTCAATCGACGGCGGCGCGACGTACGCGAATTCGTCCGCGATCTTGAGAGCTGGGTCATTGCGGCGCTCGCTTCCTTCAATGTTAAAGGCGAACGTCGTGCAGACCGTATCGGCATTTGGGTCGAGCGCGGAGTCGGATCGAAGGACGGTCCGCTAGACGAAGACAAGATCGCCACGATTGGCGTCCGGATCCGCCGATGGGTCAGTTTTCCACGGCATCGCAATCAACGTCGATCCCGAACTCGAGCATTTCTCGGGCATCGTTCCCTGTGGCGTTGACGACGAACGATTCGGTGTCACCTCTCTGGTCGATCTCGGCCTGCCGGTGACGATGTCAGACGTGGATTTGGCCTTGATGGAGAGCTTCGAGGAAGTATTTCAGCGGCAGCTGAAGCGGGTCGCTTGAAAAACCGCAGCGACGGTTCATTTGCTTGGCAATACCCTAAATCCCTTACTTTCAGGCGGCTGACCGGGATGGCGCTCGACATTGGTTACATGCGCGCCCGGCGGCCCCTCGGCACACAGGTCGAGCAATGCGTTGACATCGGCGGCACCGCCTGAAAATAGCGCTTCGACCGTACCGTCGCGACAATTTCTGACCCAGCCGTTGAGCCCATGGTGGTTCGCTTGCTGCTCGGTCCAGGCCCCGGAACCATACGCCCTGCACGCGCCCGGCGATTACCACTCTGAGCGTGAGTTCTCCGAGCCAGCAGTCGCCATTACGCGAACTCGACAATCGGCTGGTCAACCTCGAGCAGATCGCCAGGAGCCGCGTGGATGGTTCGAACCGTGCCGTCGCTCACGGCAACAATCTGATTCTCCATCTTCATTGCTTCGATGACGGCAACTTCATCGCCGACGACGACCTCCATCCCTTCCTCGACGGCAATACGGATGAGCAGGCCCGGCATCGGCGAGAGTATGAAACGCGAGTGATCTGGCGGTGCCCGCACAGGCATCAGCCGGTTGAGCTCCGCTACCCGCGGCGTCAATACCTGAACCGTTGCCTCGATGCCGGCATGCGTCAGGCGCCAGGTGTCACCGACGCGGTCGATCTGGACACAGGTCTCAACACCGTCCACACGGGGCATTGAACAATGGCTGCCCAGGTCGCCAATCGCCACTGATTTCGTAGTCCTTTGCCGGCAGCGATATCTTGCAGCCTGCCATACCCGACGCCAGCCCAACCGCGGTCATGGGATATTCGCGACCGGCGATCAACGCGATGCAGGTGACCTCGCCCGCGCCGTCGTGCCGCTCGATAGTGAAGCGCGCCCGTCAATGCCGCCAGCAGCGAGAGATCACCGGAATCGGTATCCGATGGTTTAAATCCGTCCGGATATTCTTCCTCGATAAAACCCGTCGTCAGGTCACCGGATGCGAATTTCGGATGAGCCGCGAACCGCCGCGAGAAAGGCTACGTTCTGAGATACTCCACGAATGTAGTAGGCATCCAATGCGCGGCGCAGGCGCTGCCTCGATTCCTCCCTGCTGGAGCCATGGCAAATGAGCTTGGCAATCAAGGGGTCATAGTGGATGCCGATCTCGGCGCCTTCTTTGACGCCCGAATCAATACGCACACCCGAACTTTCGCTTGGCGGCAAGTAGCGGATAAGACGGCCGCAGGACGGCAAGAAGCCCCGGGTCGGGTCCTCGGCATAGATCCGCGCCCTCGATCGCCCAGCCGGTCGACACCAAATCCTGCTGTGTGAAGCCCAAGCGTTCGCCGGCAGCGATGCGGATCATCTGCTCCACCAGATCGATTCCCCGTTACAAATTCCGTCGTTGGATGTTCGACCTGGAGACGCGTGTTCATTTCCAGGAAATAGAAGGTGTCGTCCTGATCGACGACAAACTCGACGGTCCCGGCCGAGCGGTAGTCAACGGCACGTGGCGAGGGCAACCGCCTGCTCAGCCATTGCCGCACGCGTCACGTCATCGAGACCCGGTGCCGGCGATTCCTCGATCACCTTCTGATGCCGCCGTTGTATCGTACACTCCCGCTCGCCCAAATGCAGGACCGATCCGTGATGATCGGCAAGAACCTGCACTTCGATGTGGCGCGGTCGCTCGACAAGCTTTTCGATAAACACGCGGTCATCGGCGAAGCTCGACTTCGCTTCGGTCACAGCGAAGCGAAAGCCGGCCCGAAGGTCGCCGTCATCGTGAGCAACGCGCATCCCCTTGCCGCCGCCGCCCGCGGCCGCCTTGAGCATCACCGGATAGCCGAGCGTCCGCGCAGCGGCAACCGCGTCTTCTTCATCCACAAGCGCTTCGCCGTGGCCAGGAATTGTGTTGACGCCAACTTGCAGTGCCAGCCGCTTCGCTTCGAGCTTGTCGCCCATCCCCTTGATGGCCGCCGCCGGGGGCCCGATGAAGGTCACTCCGGCCGCTGCCAGCGCATCCGGCAGCGCCGGGTTTTCCGACAGGAAGCCGTAGCCTGGATGCACGGGCGTCGGCTCCCGACTCCTCCGCCGCCTGGACGATCTTTGCGATATCGAGGTAGCTGTCCTGCGGCGGCGCCGCCTCCAATCAACAGCGCCTCGTCCATCGCTCGACATGCAGGGCTTGCGCATCCGCCTCGGAGTACACCGCGACCGTCGAAATTTCCAGTCGCCGCGCGGTCCGAGCAATGCGGCAGGCAATTTCTCCACGGTTGGCGATCAGGATCTTTTTGAACAATCAGGAGAAATAAGGTATCGGAGCGCCAACCGGTACCGCAACACTCACACGGCACTGGTGCGCGTTAATCTACTTCAGAGCCACGACATTGAGACTGATCAAGGTGCCGCCAATCCGCAGGCTGCTGTCGTCATCGAACAGGCCAAATTCGTCGGTCCGCTGAACCTCCTTGAATCCTGCAACGACCAAGAAGTCTTCCAAGAATTCATACGTCAACCCGACCTTGTGAAAGTCGTGCGGGTCCGTTTGACCACCAAAAATCATCCGCATGATATGAAAAGCGCTGTTCTGCCTCAAGTTCCGTTCGCAAAAACAGTCGGCACAGAACTTCAAGGTCGGGCACGCTGACTCGCAAGTGTCCCGCCCTCTTTGAGTACACGGCGGCACGCAGCGAGCGCTTGCGGCAGCTCCTCGAAATAGCCGAGATGCTCGAATACATGGCTGGCATAAATCTCCGAAACCGATCCGTCTGCAAATCTGCTCAAGTCGCGGCAGTCGCCGACGTGATCCACATGCGGACCGGGTTCGATGTTGAGAATTGCCCACCCGTCGCGCGTTCTCGGCCGCCGATGTGAAGGCGGAGTGAGTCAGACATCGTCGCCATGACCTCGTTTCTCCGGGAACAGCCCCATGACATAGGCGACATGGGCCGCGAGCACACCGCCCCAGCCGATCAGCGGCAGGACAAACCAAGGCGAGTTCGGATCGGTCAAAAGGTTGAACGGCACCAGGAGCGCCATGGCTACGAAGTAGGCAGCCAAATGGTAGCCGAAGCCACGCAGGCGCTGCCTTACAATGGAATATTGCCGTGTTTCTTCCACGGATTTTCCAGCCGCTTATCCCTCAGCATGATCAACGAACTACATAGTCGCTGACGCGTGTCGTGCGGCAAATAATGTCGTCGATAAAGCCGAGCGAACTTGCGACAAACGGATTAGCGAACTTTTCCCGGTATTCCTCCGTCCGTTCGGCGATCTTCTGCTCGTCGCCTTGGTCGCCACGGAAAATAATTTCGACGGCGCCCTTCGGTCCCATGACAGCAATCTCTGCGCTCGGCCACGCATAGTTCACATCGCCTCGAAGATGCTTGGAACTCATAACGTCGTACGCACCGCCATAGGCCTTGCGGGTAATCAGCGTGACCTTCGGAACCGTCGCTTCGGCATACGCATAGAGCAGTTTCGCGCCATGCTCGATGATGCCGCCATATTCCTGCGCCGTGCCCGGCAGAAATCCGGGTACGTCGACGAAGGTAACTACAGGGATGTTGAAGCAATCGCAAAATCGCACGAAGCGGGCTGCCTTACGCGCCGATCGATATCGAGACAGCCGGCCAGCACCATTGGCTGATTGGCGACGATGCCAACGCTTCCGCCTGCCATTCGCGCGAAGCCGGTGATGATATTGCGTGCGAAATCCGGCTGTAGTTCGAAGAAGTCGCCTTCATCGACGGTTTTTCTCAATTAGCTCCTTCATATCGTACGGCTTGTTTGGACTCGCGGGCACCAGCGTGTCGAGCGAAGCTTCCACGCGATCTAACGGGTCTTCGCAATCCCGGATCGGCGGTCCCTCGCGATTGGAGGCCGGCAGAAAATTCAAGAGACGCCGCACGGCGAGAAGCGTTTCGATGTCGTTGCCGGGCGCCAAATCGGCCACGCCCGACTTTTGCGTATGGGTGGCAGCACCGCCCAATTCCTCGTGCGTCACATCCTCATGCGTTACGGTTTTCACGACCTCG
>CAXXSU010000005.1:0-18870 GCA_963664465.2 Alphaproteobacteria bacterium
GGAGCTGGAGAAGGCACGGCGCTCACCCTCATCTCCGGCGAGTCTGGCCCGGCTGTCACCCAACGCCGACGTGGTCTCTGCAGCGTCTAGGTTGCGGGCACGCGCGAATTCATCGAACAGAACTCCTGCAGGTGACATTTCGAGCAGACGGCGCAACGCATCCCCCCGGTCGATAACTTCCATGGCGGCCAGCAAATCCAGCCGCTCCGCCTTCGCTCTGCCGCGGGCGGGCGCAAACGGGTCGATCACTTGCCCGCCGGCGATTGTGCGCCGTGCCGACTGATCGCGCAGAATGAGGCGGTCTCCCCACAGCGCATGTATGGGACGCTCCAGCGTGAGACGTGCAAACCCGCTGCCGCCAGGAGCGATTGATCGCTGTTGGATGCTGGCGATCCGCCCCGGCACGTCGGCCGCGCCAAGATGAACATGGACGGGGACACCACGCCGCGAAATGGGTGTCTCGTCTGATAGCAAGCGCAAGCGCGCATCCAGCCTCGATACGAGACCGGCCGACGCACTAGCGAGCAGCCAATCGCCGCGGCGTATCTGCACTCTCTTTAGCCCGGCGCCGGTGATATTGAGCGCGCATCTCTCGCCGCGATCGGCCTGGCTCACCTCGCGGTTCTGGGCATGAATGCCACGAGCGCGAACGACGGCCCCGCTTTGCGAGTGCACGAGCCGGTCGCCGACGCGAACCTGGCCGGAATGAACGGTCCCCGTGACGATTTGCCCCGCACCCTTGAGTGTAAAGACGCGGTCGATCGCCAGCCTGAAATAACCGCCTGACGCGGCGCATGCGATTTCGCGCGCGCTGGCTGCCAAATGATCGGCGAGCGCCGGAACACCCTCGCCCGTCAACGCCGAGACCGGAAAAATCACCGCGTCCTTCAGGCTGGTCTGGGACACCATGGTCGCGATTTTCTGATTCACTTCGGCAACGCGCGACTGGCTCACGCAGTCGATCTTTGTCAGCGCAACAGCGCCTCGCGTGATCCCGAGCAGATCGAGGATTGCCAGATGCTCGATGGTCTGGGGCATCGGCCCGTCATCAGCGGCGACGACCAGTAGAGCGCAATCGACGCCGATTACACCGGCCAACATATTGCGGATGAAGCGCTCGTGCCCTGGCACTTCGACGAAACCCAAGGTTTGGCCATCCTCAAGCGGCAGAAAGGCATACCCCAGGTCGATCGACAGACCACGCTTCTTCTCTTCCGGCAGCCGGTCCGCATCCACGCCGGTCATTGCCTTTACGAGCGCCGTCTTACCGTGATCGATATGGCCCGCGGTGGCGACAATCATGATTTGGTTTTGCTCGGCAGCGAAAGATCATCGAACTGCGACAACAACGTCTCCTCATCGTCGACACACCGCAGGTCGAACAACAATTCACCCTTTGCGACACGGCCAATCACCGGAATGGGAAGCCTACGGAACGCCTCGGATAAATCTGCCAAAACTCTGCCGCCGCCCCGCTTGCCGGCGAGCGGCCGGATCGCTATTGCGATACTGGGCAATTGCTCCACCGGCAGCGATCCGCTGCCGACCTGACTCATGCACTCGATAATTGACACGCCGGCCAGTTTCTCAAGCTTCGCCGATAATGGCGGCGCCAAGTGTTGCGCCATGGCCGTCAGCTCGCTTGGTCGCCGCGTCAGATGGGACAGAACCGGCAGGCGTTCGGCCAAGCGGTCCGGATCGGCGTAGAGACGCAAGATCGCACCAAGAGCGGCGATCGTCAGCTTGTCGACGCGCAAGGCACGTTTCATCGGATTGCGGTTGAGTCTCGCAACAAGATCGGCACGACCCGCGATAATGCCCGCCTGCGGTCCGCCCAGCAGCTTGTCGCCGCTGAAGGTCACGAGATCAGCGCCCTCCGCCAATGCTTCGCGAACGGTCGGTTCATGAGGTAGGCCGAAGGGTTCGAAATCGATAAGCGACCCGCTTCCCAAGTCAACGATCAGCGGCAGGTCCTTTTCATCTGCAAGCTCGGCTAGCTTCGCCAGTGGCACAGCGGCGCTGAAGCCGGCCACCACATAATTGCTGGTATGAACTTTCATAAGGAGTGAGGTCTGCGGCCGAACGGCGGCGGCATAGTCCCGAAAATGCGTCCTATTGGTGGTGCCCACTTCGACAAGTTTGCACCCGGCGCGCGCCATGATATCGGGCATGCGAAACGAACCGCCGATTTCGATCAGCTCGCCGCGGGAAACCAGAACTTCCTTTCGCAGCGCCAAGCTGTTGAGCACAAGCAGGACGGCCGCAGCGTTATTGTTCACCACGGTGGCCGCCTCGGCGCCGGTCAGATCAAGAATCAAGCCTTCAATGTGATCATCCCGGGAGCCGCGTCGACCAGACGCCAAATCGTATTCCAAGTCCGACGCACCGCGCGCCGCCTCAGCTATCGCCGTCATCGCCACTTCCGGCAACGGCGCCCGGCCCAAGTTCGTGTGGATGACAATGCCGGTCAGATTAAATACGCGTCTCGGCGTCGAGCGTGCCGCAACGTCGAGCGCGCGCTCGACCGGATCGAGCAGTTCATCACTCGAAACAGTTTGGGCTGCACCAGCTGCCAACTGCGTCCGGCGCAGACCCGCTAGTTCGTTGCGCACGGCCTTGGTAACGCGGGCCCGGCCATAATTAGAGATCAGGTCTCTTGATCGCGCCAAAGACAGAATGCGGTCCACTGAGGGTAGCTTGACCCGAGCTCTCGTCTTCTTGTTCAACGCGGAACTGGACATTCGAAGAGTTTAGGTTTCAGCGGCGGCAGGCCCAAGCCTGCGATTGGTCAATCTCGGACGACGCGGATGCTATGGTGAATTCGCTACGCGGACCCTATTCGGTTGGCAACTGCTCATCGCTCTGGACCGGCTCGGCGCCGTCCTCATCACGCTTCTTCGACTTTGCCCTCTTGGCTTCGAGCCGGGCTGCTTTTTTTGCGGCTTTTGCACGTTCGCGCTGTAAACGCTCGAATCGATAATTCGGCTTTCCTGCCATGCTCAACCCTTCAATCGATAGAAGATAGTGGCGTCAATTTCGCGAGCCTACCACATACCACGCCCAACGCTTGGATTAAGTCACAACGCCTGCTCGCCGCTTCGCGAAGACAATCACCCAACAGGTCAAATCAGAAGGTGTTGGATTTTCATCAATGCGCGATGCATGCAGCAGGCTGCAGTGTGACGCTTGCACGATTGGCGACTTCAAAAGCCTGTGAGCCAACGCTCAAGACTCCATCCTTGGCGCAGCGCAGCGATGCTCTTGTTGCCGCTCTTCCTGCTCGGCCTGACGACGACAGCGATGGTGGCGCAGGATATCGCCAACCTGTTCCGCGATGGGACACCGATTTTCGACCTGCGCGACCGGTTCGAATATGTCGATCAGGACGGCAGCGATGGTGGCGCAGGAAATCGCCAACCTGTTCCCCGATGGGACCGATTTTCGACCTGCGCGACCGGTTCGAATATGTCGTTCAGGACGGCATCGCGGCCGACGCCGACGCACATACCCTACGGACACGCCCCTACGGACGTGCCAAAGTTTCGAGACTGGCGAGGTCTGGCTAACGCTGCAGTTCAAATTGTCGCCTGAACCGCACCGGGCGCGCCTCCAGGCCGGTCAAATAAAATAACACCCGGGCAACCTCGGCCACGGATTTGTCAGCCGAGCTTGTCGAGGACCTTGGCCAACTGTTCGCGGCGCAAAAAGTGGCGGCCGTGAGGACCGGCATCGCCGCCTAAGCGAAAGACCTCGCGGCCGGCGCCGTCGAAGATAAAAGCGGCCGGAATGCTCTGCACGCCGCCGAAGATATCTGCGATCGCGCCATTACCCTTAACCACCGGAATGCTCGGATCGATCAGCCGCAGCATGCGCGCGAGCCGTGGCTTCGATTCACCAATCAGGTCTTCGATCCAGTTGACGGCAATAACGCTGACCGTATCGCTGCCCTCGCTGGCGATGTGCTGGCTGATCTCGCCGAACTCCGCCGCACAGGGCGGGCACCAGCTGGCGAAGAAGGTCACGAGCACCGGACGTCCATCGAAGGAGGAGGCATCGACTCCGTCGCGCAGCGCATTCAACGCGATAAGCTGCGCCTTGACTTGCTGCGTCAGCTCAAGGCGATCTTGCGCCTGCGCCGTCTGCAGCGACGCGGCGGCAATCGCGACGATGAGGACCAAGGCCCATCTATGAAGTTTCATGCCGTGCCATCTCCCCTGCGTGCCATCTCCCCCTGCGTGCCATCTCCCCCTGCGTGCCATCTCCCAAACGCGGTTGCGATGCGAGCGGTATACCTTAGCGATGGCGCATTAGCGATGGGAGCGACCTCACTTGAAGTCACACTTGCGTTAGTTGACAGGCGGCCTGAGCCGCTCACGGACGCGTAACGGTCCACTCCTCGACGATCTTCGTTCCAGCCTGGCGGATCACCTTCGAGATCGGACAGAATTTCGCGAGCTCACGCTTGACCATCTCGATTTCGCTCTCGCTGGCCGTGGTCGAGAGATCGATTTTGAGCCTGATCTCCGGAACCGGCACGTCGACCTCCGCTTCGAGGGTGACGCCCCGCCGGTCGAAGTCGGCATCGGCCTTGACGCTCATTGCCGCGATCTGAATGCCGTTTGCCGCGGCAATCTTGTGGGTGATGACGTTCGTGCAGCCAATCAGCGAGGCCATCAGTGTTTCCGTCGGCGACAGTCCCTTGTTGGTCCCGCCCCGCTCTTCGGGCTCGTCGATGGTGGTCGCCACGTCGCGCACCGTGACATCCGTTCTCGAGTGACTGGCGGCCTCGCCCGCCACACGCATTCTCGCGACCGTCATCGGCTTTATCGTCACCATGTCTTGCTCCCAATCGCTAATGCACTCATCAACTAACAACGCATGCTCTGGGCACCTGGCCCCTAGCTGGGTCCCGCTGGGTCACAGTGGGTCACGGTGGCGGTCGAGTCATCGCGTCGAGCGCCCGGCGCCCGGTCTCGCGATAGAATACATAGAGCCCGGAACCGCCGATCAGGGCAATGCCGATCCAGGTCACCGCGTCCGGCCAGTCGCCCCACATGACGACGCCCCAGAACACCGCCAGCGGCATGGCCAGATATTCGAATGGCGCGATCAGGCCGGCCTCCGAGGTTCGATAGGCCTGGCTGATGAGATAAGCGCCCATGGCGTTCAAGCCGCCGATGCCGAGGATGATCAGCGCATCGCCGCCGCTCGGCCAGACCCAGGCCCGCAGCAGAAATTCCAAACTGGGCCCGGTTCCGCCGGCGAAGCGGCCGTCGCCCACACTCAAGCCAATGCCGCTGCTGACGGCGATGAAAGTGATCTGGATGTAGAAGGCCATGGTCGAGGCCTTTTCGGCCACCCCGAGCTTGCGCGTCATGATCTGCATCGACGCATAGGCAAAGGCAGCCGCTACCGGAAACAGCGCGGCCGCGCGGAAGATTTCGTCGCCGGGCCGCAGCATCACGACAATGCCCGACAAGCCGACCAACACCGCGATCCAGCGCCGCGGACCGACCCGCTCGCCCAGCAGCAGCACCGAGAGGACGGTGATGAACAGCGGCGCTATGAAAAACAGCGCCGTCGCCTCGCCGAGCGGCAGCGACGCGAGCCCCATGAGAAACATTATGTTGGCGCAGACGATCGCCAGCCCGCGAGCCAGGTGGAGGGCGGGGCGCCGGGTCGCCAGATTGCGATAACCGCCTTCCAGGGGCACGAAGATCGCCAGCGTTATGGTGATCGCGATCAGGGCCCGGATCAGCACAATCTGATGCAGCGCGTAGTCGCCGCTCAGCCATTTGATCGCCATATCCTGGGTCGTAAAGACAAGGACCGCCGCGACCACGCAGCCAATGCCAAGCAGATTCGACGCGGGTCTGGCGCCGGCGTTCGATGCGGTGGTTGGCAGCGCGTCGGGGTGCACGTCCTGCGGCACGGCGCGATCATCTCCCTCATGATGTGTGCTGAAAAAAGCGGCGCTCGACGCACAATCAGGTCGAAACCGCTCGACGGAAAACCGATGCGCCGAATTCTCCTAGCCTGAACCGCAAATGTCCAACGGGAATGCGCTGCTACCGGACCCTCAAGCCGCCCGCCGTGCCTTTTTGCGTTCGTGTTCCTTGAGGAATTTCTTGCGGATGCGGATCGATTTGGGCGTCACCTCGACCAACTCGTCGTCGTTGATGAATTCGAGCGCGTATTCGAGCGTCGTCTGAATCGGCGGCGTCAGCAGGATATTCTCGTCGGTGCCGGCAGCGCGGATATTGGATAGCTGTTTGCCCTTGGTCGGGTTGACCGCAAGATCGGCCGCCCGCACATGCTGGCCGATCACCATCCCCTCATAGACCTCAGCACCGGGCGAAATGAACAGGCTGCCCCGCTCCTGCAGATTGAAGAGCGCGTAGCCGAGCGCCTTGCCGCCGGCCATCGAGACCTGAACGCCGTGGCTGCGGCGGCCGAGCACGGTCTCGACCTGGGCGCCATAGTGATCGAAGGCGTGATAGATCAGGCCGGTGCCGGAGGTCGCGGTGAGAAACTCCGAGCGGAAGCCGATCAGGCCTCGCGTCGGGATGAGATATTCGAGCCGCGTGCGGCCCATGCCATCTGAGCGCATGTCGCGCAGCTGGCCGCGGCGCTCGCCAAGCTTTTCCATGACAGCGCCCTGGTAGGGATCCTCGAAGTCGAGCGACAGGGTTTGCCAGGGCTCCAGGGTCTTGCCGTCCTCTTGCTTGAGGATCACCTCGGGGCGCGAGATCGCCAGCTCGTAGCCCTCGCGGCGCATAGTCTCGACGAGGATGCCGAGATGCAGTTCGCCGCGCCCGGACACGCGAAATTTGTCGGGGTCGGCGGTCGGCTCGACCCGAAGCGCCACATTGTGGATGAGCTCTTGCGCCAGTCGTTCGCCGAGATTGCGGGAGGTGACGAAGCGGCCTTCGCGCCCGGCAAAGGGTGAATCGTTGACCTGAAACGTCATGGTGATAGTGGGCTCGTCGACCACCAGCGCCGGCAAGGCCTCGACGCAGTCCGGCGCGCAGACGGTATCGGAAATGTGCAGCGCGTCGAGCCCGGTGAAAGCGATGATCTGGCCGGCGACCGCGTCGTCCCACTCGATCCGCTCAAGCCCGTGAAATCCGAAGATTTGCAGCATGCGCGCGCTGCGCACGGTACCGCCGGCGTCGGTGACCGTGACCGGCGAATTGCGGGCGATGCGGCCGCGCTCGACGCGCCCGATGCCGATGACGCCGACATAGCTCGAATAGTTGAGGGCGCTGACTTGAAGCTGAAACGGCCCCTCGCGATCGACCTCAGGCGGCGGCACGCAATCGGCGATGGTTTGAAAGAGCGGCGTCATGTCGGGTGTTTGCTGCCCGGACTGGCGCTGGTCGGGTTCCAGCGACGCCCAGCCTTCGAGCGCGGAGGCATAGACCACGGGAAAATCGAGCTGCGCATCGCTGGCGCCCAAACGGTCGAACAGATCGAAGGTCTGGTCGAGCGCCCATTCCGGCCGGGCGCTTGTGCGATCCACTTTGTTGATGACGACGATAGGGCGCAGACCCAGCGCCAGCGCCTTGCTCGTCACGAAGCGCGTCTGCGGCATGGGGCCTTCAACGGCGTCGACCAGCAACAGAACCGAATCGACCATCGACAGGATGCGCTCGACTTCGCCGCCGAAGTCGGCATGGCCCGGCGTATCGACGATATTGATATAGAAGTCGCGCCAACGCACGGCGGTGTTTTTGGCCAGAATCGTGATGCCGCGCTCCTGCTCCAGTTCGTTCGAGTCCATCACCCGCACCGCTGTGCGCGCGGCCCGGCCGAGCGTGCCCGACTGTTTGAGGAGCTGATCGACAAGTGTCGTCTTGCCATGATCGACATGGGCGATGATGGCGATATTGCGGAGGCCGAGGGGCGTATCGGTCATCGGGTGGCCGGGTCGGATGTTTTTGGGGAACGAAATTCGGCGCCGGCCTTGCGGCCATAACGCCGAGCACAGGGATATATACAGGGATATATAAGGTCCCAAACCGGTTTTCGCCAGCCCAGGGGTGTCAAATCCCGAGGTTCCTGCATTTTCCGCGGTCGAGAGAAACGAATTGACCCGCGATGACCAGTTTGCGACGCTTTCGCCGACGGTTGAGGCTGTCGTTATGGTTTGGCGGTCGAGGCCGACATAACCGTTTCTTTCGCTACTTTGGACAATCGATAGGATAGCGCCTTGGGATTCGTCACCAACGTCGTTCTGCCGCTCTCGCTGGCTTTCATCATGTTCTCGCTCGGGCTCGGGCTGACGACAAGCGATTTCGCCCGTGTCGCCCGCCAGCCGAGGGACTTTTTCGTCGGCGCGCTCTCCCAGGTCATCCTGTTGCCGATCGTCGCCTTCATACTGGTCACGCTGTGGCCGCTGTCACCGGAAATCGCGCTCGGCGTGATGATCATCGCGGCCGCCCCGGGCGGCGTCACCTCGAACCTACTGACCGCCTTTGGGCGCGGCGATGTGGCGCTGTCGATCTCGCTGACTGCCGTCATCAGCCTCCTCAGCGTGTTGACCATCCCGCTGATCGTCGTGTTTTCCTACGGCCAGTTCATCGGCGAACCGGTCGAGGGCGATGTCTCGGTCGCCAGGACAGCCGTCAGCGTATTCCTGATCGTTACCGTTCCGGTTCTGATCGGCCTTGCGGTACGCCGCTATGCGGAAACGTTTGCGCTGCGCGTCGAACCGGCGGGGCGAAAGATTTCGGCGGCTCTGTTCGTGCTGGTGTTGCTCGGCGTAATTGTTCAGGAGCGCAACAACATCGTCGATTTTTATGCCGAAGCGGGCTTGGTCACGCTGGTGCTCAACCTCGTGATGCTGGCGCTCGCCTGGCTGCTCGGGTCGATGTTCGGATCCGGCGTGCCCCAGCGGATCGCGATCTCGATCGAGTGCGGGCTACAGAATGGAACCCTGGCGATTGCAGTTGCGACACTTCTGTTCGGCGGCGGCGCCGCGGTAATTCCGGCTGCAACCTACAGCCTGACCATGTTCGCGACGGCTCTGATCCTGATCTACTACCTGCGGCGCAACGTCGTGCCTGACCCGGCCGCGACATGACCATACGACGAACATAGACGCCCGTATCCCGAGAGAGTGGCCTAATGGCAAAGAAGATTCGACTGATCTCAGGCATCATCTTGTTTGCGTTCCTGACAAGTCATCTGCTGAATTTGTCGTTCGGGCTTCACTCCCTATCCGCACTAGACGAGTCGCGCCGCTGGTTCCTGTGGTTTTGGATGACGCCCGTCGGACTGGTACTTCTGATGGGATCGATGGCGACCCATCTTATGCTGGGCTTGTACGCACTTTATCGGCGCAACACGCTGCGGATGACGATGACCGACAGCGTCCAGCTCGTCCTTGGGTTGCTGATTTTCCCGCTGCTGTTTGCTCATATTTTGGCGAATGTCGTCATCCCGATGATGACGGATGTTCGGCAGAGTTACTTCTCCCTGCTGACCCTGTTCTGGGTGCTGGATCCTGCAACCGGCCTGCAACAAGTCGTCGTCACGATGATCGCGTGGATTCATGGCTGCATGGGGTTGGTGATCTGGTTGAGGATTCAATCCTGGTGGCCACGCATTGCTGTGTTCATTTACCCATTGGTCGTCGCCGTTCCACTCCTTGCCCTACTGGGCATGGTCGAAGCCGGCAAAGAAGTAATCGCGCTCAACGAAAACCCGGAATTCACACAGGCGGCATTGAAGTTGCTGGTACCAACCGAAGAAATCACGCAGACGCTGTTCGCCCTTCTAAATGCGGGTCTGTGGAGCTATTTTGCGATCGTCGGCGTCGTCTTGCTGGCGCGTTACTTCCGTGTACGACAAGGCCGGTCCACGCTGAGCATCGCCTACGCTGACGGGACCAAGCTGGAGGTCCCTTCAGGTCTGACGATTCTCGAGATCAGCAGAAGCAACAATATTCCTCACGCCAGTCTGTGCGGAGGTAAGGGTCGCTGCGGCACTTGCCGTGTCCGGATCATCGAAGGCATGGAGGTCTTACCAGAAGCGTCCGAGCTTGAATTGGCGACATTGAAACGAGTTAACGGCGTTCCGGACACACGTCTGGCCTGCCAAACCATCCCTCGAAGCGGGACACTGAAGATAGAGCGGTTGCTGCCTGCCTACATTCAACCGAAGGATCTTCGACGCGCCCGTGCTGCGGAACTAGACCTCGCTGACGGTGATCCACTTCCAGGTGCGGCCCATCCAGGGGCGGCCCAATGATGAAAACCATCCTCCGCAGTCTTGCGATCCTGTGGTTGGCGACGGCTGCTCTGCCTGCACACGGTCAAACGGCTCTCGATCTATTCGGAGCGAAGACAGAAAAGAGCACCGACGATTCGGCAATACAGCAAGCAACCAATCAGGATCTGCAGGAGCTTCTCCGCCTTCTGAGCAATCCTGCGCTGGTTGCGCAACTAACCCAACGGTCGGCGGAAACAGCCGGCCAACAGCCCGGCGATGGTTCCGCTGTCGCAAAAGCGCGGCAACAGTTTCAAAACCTACTGAGCCGGATTGACAGTCGAGCGCGGGCGATCGCTCTCGCCCTGACCACGGTTCCACAGCTGTACGGCGAGCTGACGACGGCCTGGACGGAAAGCATGGCGGGGAGCGAATTTCTTCGATCGGCCATCCATATGATCATCTTTCTATTCGGTGGCTTTGGACTCGAATGGCTTTACTGGAGTTATTTATCCGCCCTTCTAAAACGCGTTGAACATTCCAAACCGGACACCTATGGCGGCGTCCTGAGGGCCGCCATGATTCGCGCCACGTTGTTGTTGGGAAGCATTGCGGTATTTGGCTTTGGCAGCATCGGACTTTTCGTTGCATTCGAATGGTCTGCATTCGTCGAGCACATCGTTTTCGCCCTGCTCGCAGGGATCATTGCCATACGATTTATCGTCATGGCGGCTGTCTTCGTGCTGGCCCCCAGAGTTAACGAATTGAGATTACTGCCGCTGGACGAAGCGGCAGCAGGGAATATCTATAGGTGGATTCTAACGGTCAGCGGCGTCGGGTTGCCCGGCATTCTCTGTGTCGACACTCTTGACCGCTTGGCGATAGCTGCACCCTCGTTGCTGGCCGTCGAGACCGTGGCAGGTTCGCTGTTTGTAACAGTATTGATAATAGCGATGTGGCATTCGGATTCCGTGCGCCGCCGGGAAATATAAACCGCCGGTGCTGGAATCGAGGCCGCCCTGGAGACCGAAGCCGACGCGGAAGTCGTTGCAAGATTGCCGACGCCGGGGAATTTCAGGCTCGTTCTGTCGAGCGCAATCGTTCTTGTCGCATTTTGGCTATGGCTGGTGGATTTCCAAGTGATGCTTTGGACGCTGGTAACAGGGGCGCTGCTGCTCCCGGCCATCAAACTGTCCCGCATCATGGTCGATCATATATTCGACTGCGTTGAACGCGAGAGTCCCGAAGCGGCGTCCGAGGACGAAGACGAAAAGGGAGAGAAGGAAGTAGAAAAGCAAGTGTCGGAACAGCGAAACCGCTACACGCTTTATCGCCCCATCGCTGATCGTTTAATCCGGTTTCTCCTGGTGATCGTCGCAGTTCTTACGATTGGCCTGGTTTGGGATGTCACCTCGATGTTGGAGTCAGCATCGAACTCATTCGCCCAGAAGGTTTTTGGAGTCGTCATCGACATCGTCTTTGCCTTGCTCATTGCCGATTTGGTCTGGACCTGGGCGAAGACGGCAATTGAACAAAAGCTAGCGAGCTTCCCGGCCGTGGTTCCCGGTCACTCCCCCGGACCCGAAGCTCGGATGGCGACCCTGCTGCCAATGTTCGAGAAGGTTCTGATGGTGACCATTATCATCATGGTCGCCCTCATTATTATCTCCTCGTTGGGCGTAAACATCGGGCCGATACTGGCTGGCGCCGGAGTCGTTGGCATTGCCTTGGGGTTTGGTGCACAAGCCCTCGTGAAGGACATTTTCTCCGGCGTGTTCTTTCTTATCGATGATGCGTTTCGTGTCGGTGAGTATATCGAAATGGGCGAATTGCGGGGCACTGTCGAATCCGTATCCATCCGGTCACTGAGGGTGCGCCATCATCGCGGAGCGTTGCATACAATCCCCTATGGCGAATTGAATTCCTTGACCAATTACAGCCGTGACTGGGTCATTATGAAGCTTCAGTTCAGGGTGCCATTCGACACGGATCTCAAGCTCGCCAAGAAGCTCGTCAAGCAAGTCGGCGCGAGGCTGCAGGAAAACCCCGACTATGGCCACCACCTCATCGAGCCTCTGAAATTCCAGGGTGTGCACCGGATGGAAGAATTCAACATGGTGGTTGGCGTCAAATTTACGGCGGTTCCAGGCGAGCAATGGACGATCCGACGTGACGCTTACCAACAGATCCTCGATGAGTTTGAAAGCAACGGCATTAAATTTGCCGCTCGAAATGTGCAGGTTGAAGTCGTTAGCGACCGACAGCTGACAAAAGAGGAAGAAGAAGCGGCCGTGGGAGCAGCCCAAGAAATTATCGAACAGCAGCTACCTTGAACTCAATCACGGTCCCTGTAGGGTTGTCCGGCTTTGAGTCAGTGTCGCTGGATCATTCTCCAGCACTGTCAGTAAACCCCACAGCGCCAAAGTCCACCACTAACCGGCGCTTCCCGGCGGCCCCGGGATCAATCAAAGTAGCCCGCACGGACCGCCGAGCCGATCATGTTGATGATCAAGTTGCCGGCCGTGAGGGCAGTGATCCCGTTGACGTCCGCCTTCGGGGTGATCTCAACGATATCCATACCAAGGACACGCGTTTTAGCGGCCAAACCCTGGATCAGCTTGCGGACCTGGTGATAGGTAACGCCGCCCGGCGCCGGCCCGGCCACCGCCGGCATCACCGCTGGATCCATGCCGTCGGCATCGATCGTTAAATAACAGTTTCCACCAGCCGGGATCTGCTCGAGAACCGCGTCCATTCCGCGGTCCTGCAGTTCCATGTCGGTGATCAGATGCGAACCGTATGCCCGGGCTGCTGCGACATCTTCCGTCTGCGCGCTCCCTTGGCAGCGCAAGCCAATCTGAAATATTTGATCGATATGCTCCATCTCTGACGCGCGCCGCATCGGGCTCGAATACCCCTCGCGCACACCATTTCTTTCGTCGAGCCAATCGAGATGCGCGTCGATCTGCACCAAGGTTATCGGTCCGTGCGCATCAAGCCCCCGCAAAATCGGGATCGGAATGCCATGATCTCCACCCAATGTGATCAGCAGCGTCCCGTTGGCGGTGATCTGTCGTGCAGCCTGCTCGGCGAGGCGATAGTGGGCCCCAAGGTCCCTGGCATCGCCGGGCACATCGCCACAATCGACCGCTCGTATTGGCTTGCCGTCGAAGATCGGGCCACCAAGGTCGAAGTCCCAACGATCCGGTCCACCGCTGGCGCGCCGCGTTGCGCGCCGGATCGCGGTTGGCGCATTCGTCTGGTCGTTCGTCACCTGGTCGATCGAGTAGGGATCGCTAAAGGGCACACCGAGGATCGCGATATCAGCGCTCAGCGCTTCGAAATCGGTGACGATCTCGAAATCCATGAAGCTCTGCCGCACTGAACGTGGCGGCACGGTTAAGGTCTGGCTCACATTAGCTCCTTTCGCGTCGCTCGCGAAAAACCAGCGATCGATGTTCAAGCAAAATTAACAACCGGATCATAGCAAGAGTATGAATTGGATGTCTTGACCGCTGGCGACGCGCACCCAATCCAAAGTCGCAAACTGTTGAGCCTAGGGCAGGACGTTACCGTGGCAATTTACCGCATGACCTTCGGCACCGATCTAATTTATTCGAATGCTGAGGCTCCATCAGGATCGGTGGCAGCGCTCGAGCAGTGGAACTTCTTGACCGTGATGCAAAATTTGGCACAAATTGATGGAATTGCGAATGCGTCGCAAGTGCAACACGGTGCAAATTGCGCCTATAGCGTTGCGAATGGGAGGAAGACATTAAAGGCCGAAGCAAATGGGCTCTGCTGATAATTGGAACCGTGTCAGCGATGTGGATCACCTACTCTCGTCGGCGGCATCGGCCGCCGAGGTCAACCTTTATTCGGAGCGCCAGCCGTTCCTCATGAGTCCACTGCTCGATGCATTCACCGAGGCAACACGGTGCAAATTGCGCCTATAGCGTTGCGAATGGGAGGAAGACATTAAAGGCCGAAGCAAATGGGCTCTGCTGATAATTGGAACCGTGTCAGCGATGTGGGTACTCTCGTCGGCGGCATCGGCCGCCGAGGTCAACCTTTATTCGGAGCGCCAGCCGTTCCTCATGAGTCCACTGCTCGATGCATTCACCGAGGCGACCGGTATTGCAGTCAACATGGTCTACATAAAGAAAGGCATGCTCGAACGCCTCAAGGCCGAGGGCATCAACAGCCCTGCTGACCTGGTCCTCACCAGCGATATCGGCAATCTCCATAATCTCGTCGAAGCCCGGCTCCTGCAGGCGACCCAGTCGAGCGTGCTCACCGACAACATTCCGGCCCAATACAGGCATCCCGACGGTCTGTGGTATGGCTTGACCACACGGGCTCGCGTTATCTACGCGCACAAGGAACGCGTAAGGCCAGGTGAAATCAGCTCGTACGAAGATCTGGCGGATCTGAAGTTTAGGGGCCGCGTTTGCACCCGGTCCGGCAAGCACTACTACAACGTATCGCTGCTTGCCTGGATCATCGCGGTTCGCGGCGAGGACGCCGCCAAGGACTGGGCAAGGGGTGTTAAGGCAAATCTTGCGCGCAAGCCGCAGGGAAACGACCGCGCCCAAGTGAGGGCGGTCTACCAGGGCGAGTGCGACGTGGCGCTTGGCAACACCTATTACATGGGCAAAATGATGACTAATGAAAAGGATCCGGAGCAGAAGGATTGGGCCGCTTCCGTAAACATCATATTTCCCAACCAGGGTGACAGCGGCACCCATGTCAATATCAGCGGCGCGGGCGCCACGAAGAGCGCCAAGAATACGGAAAATGCGATAAGGCTGATCGAGTTTCTAAGCGGTGATGCCGCGCAGAAGATATACGCTGAAGGTAATTTCGAATATCCGGTCAAAGTCGGTGTCGCGCTACATCCTTTGGTCGCCTCGTGGGGCAGTTTCAAAGCCGACACTGTGTATCTATCCAAGATCGCGGCGCACCGGACACGGGCAACCCGGATCATGGACGAGGTCCGCTTCGACAACTGAAACATCGGCGGCCCAGCATCAGCGCAAGTTTGTAGGCGACGTCGCCAGCCCCCATAATCGCAAGCGTGTCCAACGTCCGAGCAAGAGGTTGTTTTGAGCGATTCGATGCAAACGACGGCCGATTCGGCACCTCCGGCCAGAGCTGAATACTGGTCGTGGGTCAATGGCTGGACTATAGGAGCCGTTCTCATCGCGGCAACCGTGACAGTGCCAATTGTCACTGTGATCTTGATTGGCCTGACGCCGAGCGACGATGTGTGGTCGCATCTGGCTTCGACGGTTCTCCCGCTTTACATCGGCACGACGCTGCAGCTCATGATCGGCGTGGGGCTTGGAACGCTGACCATTGGGGTTGCCACGGCGTGGCTTGTCAGCATGTGCAGATTTCCTGGCAGGCGAATTTTCGAATGGGCGCTGCTGCTGCCGATGGCGATGCCCGCTTATGTGATCGCATACCTATATACCGACATACTTGAATTCGCCGGGCCGATCCAAGTCCTGTTGCGCGAGCTGTTCGGCTGGACAAGCAAGAGAGAGTACTGGTTTCCGGAGATCCGGTCGCTTGGCGGCGCTATCTCGATGATGACTCTGGTGCTCTATCCATACGTGTATCTGCTCTCGCGCGCGGCCTTCATGGAGCAGTCGGTCTGTGTACTCGAAGCCAGCAGGGTCCTTGGCCGCGGCCCGTGGCGCAGCTTCTTTTCGGTGGCCCTGCCCTTGTCTCGCCCGGCCATCGTGATCGGTGTCTCGCTGGTGTTGATGGAAACCTTGAATGACTTCGGAACGGTCGACTTCTTTGCCGTCAGCACATTCACGCTTGGCATTTACGATGTGTGGCTGAATATGAATAACGTCGCTGGTGCGGCGCAATTGGCAAGCGTCCTGCTCTTCTTTGTGTTTTTTCTCGTCATGGCCGAACGCTTTGCGCGGCGCAAGATGCGTTTCCACAACGCGTCAGCCAAATACTCAGCGCTGCCCGGATACAAGCTGGAAGGCACGAAGCGTTGCCTCGCAATCATCTGTTGTGCACTGCCGGTTGTGTTCGGTTTCGTTTTACCCGCCGGGGTTCTAGTCGGCTATGCCATAGTCAATTTTGAGGCGGCGACCAGCGCAGAATTGCTCCGTCATGCCCGTAACAGCGTCATGCTCTCGGGCCTGGCTGCGGCGCTCGCCGTGGCAATCGGCATATTTATGGCCTATGGTGTACGCCTCAGGAATGAACGAATATTGAAGTTCATGGTCCGGTTCGCAAGCATGGGTTACGCGGTCCCCGGGTCGGTACTTGCGGTCGGCGTTCTGGTCAGTCTTGGCGCGCTGGACAATGGCATCGATGGATTTATGCGCGGGAATTTTGGGTTCTCCACCGGGCTTCTGTTTAGCGGCACCATCGCCGCGGTTACGTTCGGCTATCTCGTCCGGTTTCTCGCCCTTTCCTTCGGAACAATTGAAGCAAGCCTTGGCAAAATCACACCGCATATGGACGGCGCGGCGCGCAGCCTCGGCCACGGACCGGTAAGCACCCTTCGCCGCATTCATTTGCCGCTTATGCGCGGCGGTGTGTTGGCGGCGGCAATTCTCGTCTTTGTCGACAGCATGAAGGAGCTGCCGATGACGGTTATCCTTCGGCCGTTCAACTTCCATACCCTGGCGACGTACGTGCATCAATTCGCATCGGACGAGCAATTGGGCGAGGCGTCGCTTGCAGCACTGGCAATCGTCGGCTTCGGTATCCTGCCGGTCATAGTTCTCAGTTTCGCGATCGCACGCGCCCGGCCGGGGTTTTCAAATGAGGTTCAGGTGCTTTGAAGGGTCTTCACATCTATGGCGCCTGCCATTCACACGGAAACCAACAGGTCCTCAACAATGCCTCGTTGCTGGTGCCGGCCGGCGAGCTAGCCTGCCTGCTGGGTCCGTCTGGATGTGGCAAAACCACACTGCTGCGGCTCGCCGCAGGCCTCGAGCGATTACAGAAGGGAAAAATACTCATCGACGACACGGTCGTTGCTGACAGCGAACTGCACGTCCCGACGGAGCAACGAGGAATTGGGCTGATGTTTCAGGATTATGCCCTGTTCCCGCACCTGACCGTCATCGAAAACGTGACTTTCGGTCTCAGAGGCCTCTCCTCGGCCAAGGCTCGGCAACGAGGCATGGAGATGCTCGTTCAGGTCGGCATGACGGCTGATGCTTCAAAACATCCTCACATGCTATCCGGCGGCCAACAACAGCGAGTTGCGTTGGCGCGCGCCTTGGCGCCTGACCCAAAGTTACTCCTGCTGGACGAGCCGTTCTCCGGGCTCGATACAAACATGCGGGAGCAGATTCGCGAGGAAACGTTGCGCGTACTCAAGAGTAGCGGTGTTGCCACGATGATGGTCACCCACGATCCCGAGGAAGCAATGTACATGGCAGATCGCATTAAGATCCTCGGCAATGGCCAGATACTCCAGTCGGGCAGACCGCACGACATTTACTTCCATCCACAGCACAGGTTCGTCGCCAAGATGTTTGGGCTGATGAATCGGTTCGAGTGTGTCGTCGATGGCGGTAGCGTTGAGATTCCGTTGGGGCCCGTTCAAGCGCAGGGGCTTGAAGAAGGCCGACGGGTCGAAGTGCTGGTCCGCCCCGAAGGCGTGACCCTGGAAAGCAACGGCGGCGGCGTTCCTGTCGAAATCCAGTCCACCCACCTGCTGGGACATGACAATATCGTCCGGGTTCGGCTCACCGACGAGGCACAATGCCAACCGGGCCAGAGTGAGCTGTATGTCCGCGTCCACCATGCCTTTGAGCCTGAGCTCAGCAAGCGGATTACGGCCGGGGTCGACCCCGACTACGTGTTTATATACGCCATCGACGAAGAGGGCGCGGCGGGCGCGGAAGCAGCGTGCCGCCCGTCTCACGCGAAGATGCTTTTATCGAAATCGATACGGGCGGTGGCAGGTCGATGATGGAATTACCTGCACCGTGCTGCCGCATAAAAGGATGTATGCAATGGTAGAATTGACTCAGCCGTTCCTCTTGGAATCGGAAGCGCTCGATAAGGACCACCAGCAGCTGGCCGATATCCTCAACGCGATCGTTCAGGCGATCGACGATGACCAGGCAAGCGAGTGCAGACGCCTGGTACCGGATTTCGTGCAGGCGGCGAAGGCGCATTTTGCCAGAGAGGAAGCGTTTCTGATTAAGCTCGGCTATCCGGACGTTCAGAAACATCGGGAGCATCACCGGGGCCTCGGCACGAAAATGGAGCATATGCTGGAATTCGCGCGCATGGCGGAGGAGAACGAGTTAGCGCGGGAGAGCCTGCGAAAGGAACTGCTGTTTTTCCTGATGGACGACGTCATCACAACCGACTTGGACTTCAAGGAATTCCTGGAAAAGAGCGTGCGCTCTGCGAAGACTTGAGCGGCGAGCCTGCATTCATCCTGAGGATTTGGGAGTCAAAGAGAACGCCCGTTAACACATTGACTTATAGGGAATAATTTGTTGCGGGGGCTCGCAACAGCTTAAGGGAACCTCTAAAAATTCTCCTTTTTCGGGCGTCGTCGATTTAGAATCGGGTTGACGATTTGTTGATAGCGGGAGGCACTAGTGTCCGGTTAAAAATCGAATAAATTCAATTGGTTGGTTATTTGCGATGCATTGC
>CAXXSU010000006.1:0-15000 GCA_963664465.2 Alphaproteobacteria bacterium
CGTGGAAGACCCCGAAAATCTCGGCTCCGGCATGGCTGGAGCTGGTGACAGCCTAGTTAAACAATATCCTCCGGCAACTCACCAATTCTTAGAGGTGCCCTGTAGTGTTCTTACAAGTCCTGTTTCGATTCGGGGAACAATAGAGGCCACACATCATGAGCAGAGCCGCATTCATCGAGAACGTCGTCAGGAAAGGCAACATGAGCAAAGCTGAGGCCAAGCGCACGGTCGACCTGGTCCTGGGCGAGGTCGAGGCTGGGCTGAAGAAGTCGAAGAAGGAAGGCCGTTACACCATCGGCAACTTCGGCACCTTCACCATCACCGAGCGTCCGGCGCGCAAGGGCCGCAATCCGCAGACGGGGCGAAGCGATCCGGATCAAGGCCTCCAAGGTTCTGAAGTTCCGGCCGGCTGCCACGCTGAAAAGGTCTGCGGGCACCCGATCCCTGGCTGACGTCTCCCGGTTTCGGCACTGATGCGCACGTTGGAGGAGCAGACAACCGCCGCACGCCAAGTGCTGAGGGATGTATTCGGGTTCGACGCGTTCCGCCCGGGCCAGGAAGCAGCCATAGGCGCGTTGCTGTCGGGGCGCAGCGTGCTCACCGTGATGCCGACGGGATCGGGCAAGTCACTTTGTTTTCAGATTCCAGCTTTGATCACGGATGGGCTCACTGTCGTAGTGTCCCCGCTGGTCGCGCTAATGCAGGACCAGGTCGCGGCGCTCAGGCTCGCCGGTGTCGCGGCCGACAGCATCAATTCCGCAAATGGGCGTGCCGACAATATAGCCGCTTGGCGCCGGGCCGCGGCAGGCGAGACGCGGCTACTCTACATGGCCCCCGAACGTCTGATGACCGAGGCGATGCTGGCCTCACTGGCACGATTGCCGGTGAAGCTGTTCGCCATCGACGAGGCGCATTGCATCTCGCAATGGGGACCAGCCTTCCGGCCGGAATACGAAGACCTGTGCGGATTGCGGGATCTGTTCCCCGGGGTTCCAATCGCCGCGCTGACGGCGACCGCCGATGAAGTGACCCGCGAGGACATCGCAAAGCGGTTGTTCGGGGGCTCGGTGGAGTCCTTCGTCCTCGGCTTCGACCGTCCGAACATCAAGCTGTCGGTGGAGATGAAACGCGA
Organism: Alphaproteobacteria bacterium; assembly: GCA_963664465.2. GTDB lineage: Bacteria > Pseudomonadota > Alphaproteobacteria > UBA8366 > CAVOAK01 > CAVOAK01. The sequence continues at coordinate 1,133 of CAXXSU010000006.1, forward strand.
CTGGAAGGGCCAGCTGCGGGATTTTATTGCGCGCCATGAAGGCGAGAGCGGCATCGTCTATTGCTTGTCGCGCAAGAAGACGGAGGAAACCGCCGCCCTGTTGGCGGCGGACGGCGTGCGGGCGCTTCCCTATCACGCGGGCATGGAGAAGGAGGACCGGGAAGCGCACCAGAACATCTTCATGACCGATCCGGGCGTGGTCATCGTCGCCACCATCGCCTTCGGCATGGGGATCGACAAGGCGGATGTGCGTTATGTCTTCCACACCGACCTGCCCGGCAGCATCGAGGCCTATTATCAGGAGATCGGCCGGGCGGGACGCGACGGTGCACCCGCGGAAGCCCATATGGTCTATGGCCTGGCCGACATTCGCATGCGCCGGGTGTTCATCGAGGACGAGGATGCGGGCATCGAGCGCAAGCGCCGCGAGCACAAACGGCTCGACGCCTTGCTCGGGTATTGCGAGGCGCCGGCCTGCCGGCGGGTAGCCTTACTGGATTACTTCGGAGAGGAAATCGAGGCCTGCGGCAATTGCGATGCCTGTCTCGACCCGGCCGAGCGTGCCGACGGGACCGAGGATGCGCAAAAGATCCTGTCGGCCGTCTACCGCTCGGGCGAACGGTTCGGCGCGGCGCATGTGATCGATATCCTGCGCGGTACGCAGACTGAAAAGATCACGCGGACAGGCCATCACCGGCTGCCGACCTTCGGAATCGGCGCAACACGCGGCAAGAACGAGTGGCGCTCGCTGATCCGCCAGATGGTGGCGACCGGGTTCCTGCGGCTTGACATCGCGGGCTATGGCGGGCTTGCGATCACCGGCAAGGGCCGCGCACTGCTGCGGGGCGAAGGTGTATTCCTATACCGCGAGGAGACGATAGTTGCACGGCCGTCCGCCGCACCGCGCGAGACCCGCAAAAATGTATCGGAACATCCCCTGAACGATAGTCAGGCGGCGCTGCTGGATGTGCTGAAGGCGCTGCGGCTGGAACTCGCCAGGGAGCGCGGCGTGCCGGCCTACATCGTGTTTCCGGACCGCTCGCTGATCGACATGGCGCGGCGGCGCCCGCGCACCGAAGAAGAATTTGCCGAGGTCAACGGCGTCGGCGCGGCCAAGCTGAAGGCGTTCGCGACGCCTTTTCTTGCCGCCATCGGCGGCGTCTTGGCCGATGCCGGCTGAACGAGGAACCTTCGGAACCGGTTCGGCATTGCCGGCGATGATCGGCTTGCCGTGTTCGGATGTTCACTTTATGTTCGACCAGCCTCACCGGCACGGAATGCTCCCGGACGGCTTGTCATGACTGATCAAATCGTCATCACCGAGAAATCCAGCCAGGCGAAAGATGTCCGCGCCGCCGTCGGGGGCCGTTATGGCGCCGTCCTTCCGGCCGAGGGTCACCTGCTGGATCTGTGCGAGCCGGAGGACGTGAACCCGGCCTGGAAACGCTGGTCGGCGGTATTGCTGAGGCCCGACGAGCTATACGGCACCAAACCGGCCTCGGGCGGCAACAAAGCCGCGAAACTGAAGGCCATTCGCGCGGCGTTGCGCACCGCCACACGCGTCTGGCTGGCCACCGATTGCGACCGCGAGGGACAACTCATCGGCCAGGAGATTCTCGAGCATTGCGGCTATCGCGGCGAGGTTCTGCGGGTGCTGTTCACCGCGCAGGACGCGCAGACCATTCGCGAAGCGTTCGGGCGCGCCCGGCCTAACAGCGACCATGCCCGCCTCTACGCCGCCGCCGTGGCGCGCCGGCAGGCCGATCAGATCTACAACCTGTCCCTGACCCGCACCGCGACCGTCACGCTTGGCCGGGGCGCGCGCGGCGTGATCGGTGTGGGCCGGGTCAAGACACCGACCCTGGCGATCGCGTGCAAGCGCGAACTGGAAATCCGCGACTTCGTGCCGGTCTCCTACTTCGAGATCGTGGCCGCTGCCCATGTCGAAGGTGGCACCTTCCGGATGCGGCATGCGCCGAAGAACCGCATCCTCAAGCGCGAGAACGCGGAAACGGTCGTAACCGCAGCGCGGGACTTCGAGGGTCCGCTCGGCGTGCGGGTCGAGGACAAGCGGCAACGCCCGCCCAAGCTGCACGATCTGCCTTCGTTGCAGAAGCTTTGCAGTGCCCGGTTCGGCTGGCCGGCCTCCAAGACCCTGGAGGTCGCGCAGGAGCTCTATGACGGCGCGGGCAAGAAGATCCTGACCTATCCGCGTGCCGAGGTGCGATGCCTGCCGGAGAGCGCGATCGGGGACGTACCGAAGATAGTCGCCGGGCTGCAAGCGGGGAAATCCTACGGCACCGTCTCCGTACCGTCGCCACCGGTGATCCGCAAGGGCCGGAACGGCAGCTTCCATGATAAGGGGCTTGAGGGCGCGAGCCATCACGCGGTCATCCCCAACGTCAACACGATCGGCGATCTGGGTGAGATCTGGCCGCGCCTGTCGGGCGACGAGAAGAAGCTGTTTGACGCCGTGGCGCGGTCGTACCTCGCATCGGTCATGCCTGATTACCGCTACCGGCAGACGACCGTGATGCTGGATGCTCGCGGCTTCGGGTTCCGCGCCGCCGGGCGTCAGCTCATTGAAGCCGGATGGCGCGACGCCTTCCCCGACTGGCGGCCCGCCGAGGAAAAGGGCGAGGCGGCGCAGGTGCTGCCTGCCTTCCGCGACAAGGAGGCCGCACGGTTGCGCGATCCGGAGATCGAGGACAAGGAGACCCGTCCGCCGCCGCGCTATAAGGAAGGCACGCTGATCGAGGCGATGCAGAATGCCTGGCGCTTCGTCGAGGACGAAGTCCTGCGGGGCCGTCTCAAGGAGGCCAAGGGGATCGGCACGCCGGCAACGCGGGCGGAAATCATCGGCGGGCTGAAGAAGCAGGGATTCCTGACGGCCCAGGGACAGAACATCGTACCGACCGACCGCGGACTGGCGCTGTTCGGGGTTCTCGAACGCGCCGATCCGGCCTTGGTCGATCCGGGGGTGACGGCGGAACTCGAATGCCTGCTCGACGATGTGGTGACCGGCAGACAGGAGATGATGGGCGCGATCGACGCGGTGTGCGATGCCGCCCGGCGCATCATCGGCAGCCTCGGGGACGGCGCCGTTGCCGGGGAGGCTGTAGAACTCGGGGTATCTCCAGGTGGGGAAAACGGCGGAGAGCGGCCACCGACGGCGGCGATGAAGAAATTTGCCGGTTCGATCGCCCGCCGCAAGGGTATCAAACCACCGGCGGGATACACGAAATCGGGCGCAATCTGCCGGGCGTTCCTGGATTTGCATGCTCCAGAGCGAACGGCCCAGGATGCAGATAGCAAACCCACGGGAGAAACGGGCTCCAGGCCGCCGAGTCCAGCGCAGGTGTCGTTTGCCGAGGCGATCGCGCGGGAAAAGGGCGTCGCTATTCCACACGAGGCCAAGGTCTGCACTGCTGAAATGTCGGCATGGATCGATGCGAACCGGCAACCGAAGCCTGCAAAAGGCCGCAAGGTGTCAGCGGCCGGTAAGCGCGCCTCCACGGTGAAGGGGAAGAAAGCGGGAACAAAAACACCGCGGACAGGAAAATCTGCAAGCGCCGCAGAAAGGGTGGCACAACCCGGCGACGCCCGGACGGGTCCGCAGACGGGCACGCCATTGCGAATTCCTTACGGAAACAAGGAGGTTGCACTCCAGCTCGGCGCCCGATACGCGGCAGGCGGCTGGTATGCGCCGCCCGGCGTCGATCTTGTGGCATTCCGCGAGCGTGAATGGCTGTGACCTTAGGCCACACCCGACGTATGTGGATGCCCCCTTTTGGTGCAAGCAACACTTTGCTCTACATGGCCCACCCCAAATGGCCGAAAACGCCGTCCGATCCGCTCGTCGAGCGTACGGATGTTATTCGGCGCCGAAATTTGACCCCCCTAGAATCCAGGGATCTCAAAAGGTTAGCGCGCCGATGGGCGTCGAACCGGCGCGCCGAACAACAGCCCGGCATTGTCGTCCGAATTGGCGGCCTTGCTGACAAGAGAATGATGTCTCGGTATTCACCCTGGCTCAAGTACGATATCTGGCAGCCCGCAAAGCGTCGAGCTCGGCCCTGGCTAATGTTTCGCGGGTTGCAGGATCGTCCTCCGGGCCTCTGTTTTCATCCGAGCCAATGCCGGCCCTGACCACCGGGAGGCGGATTCCAGGCAAGGGGTGGCCGACATACCGAGAGGTGTTGATCGGCGCGCAGGTTGGACGCCGATCGGCACGCTAACTCATTGATTTGGCGTGACCCTGTGGGGTCAAATTTGGGCGCCGAACAACAGACGAGGGCGAGAAAACAGCTTTCGTTGCCTCGCCGAGAGGCCTCGAATGATCCATTCGAAAACGGCGGCGATCAGGTCGGCAATCATGGGTAAAGCGGATGGCTGGCGCACGGGCCTGGCGGCGTCGCCGGGTGCCTGCACGATTCCACGGCCGGAAGCGGCAAGCCCGGGATCGCGGCCACGGTGGCGGGAATCATGGCGGGATTGTTTCCCGGCAGCGGGATCGGCGCTTCGCTCGACAAGCTGAATATGGCCCGCACACGGCAAGCGGCGCTGGAGACCCGTCCAAGCGGGGTGCCCTCGCGCTAGCGCAATCCCAATACCGGCAACGCAGGGGGGGATTACGCCGACCCGCACCTACAGATAGGTCGACTGAATCTACTGCGGGGAATCCCAGCTCACCATGACCGCCGGCGGGCGGACCGGGCAAGCACACGGCATCGCCTGGCCACAGCCCAATGGAGTGTGGCGGGTATCGAACTAGCACCGCGCCTGCTCATGGCGGTCTGCCCGGCGCAGTAACGGCGGCGATCGATTCAACTGTCCTTGCACGGCCCAGCCGTTTCGGCCCCATCCGGTTCCGTTACGCCGGCGGGAACGAGAGCCTGAGCCGAAGGCGGGCGAGGGCGGATGCCGAAGAGGGTGTCCCCGCCCGGTTCCGCATTCACGCAATCCCGGAGACCGACATGTTCGAACGCGATATCCGCGACATCCCGCTGTCCCAACTCGAACTCTCGCCCGACAATGTACGCAAGACGCCGGCCGATGCTTCGGCCTTCACCGAGCTCAAGGCCTCGATCGCCGCCCACGGGCTGCTCGAAAACCTGATTGCCCGTTCCATGGAACCCGGCACCGATTGTGTCGCGCGCTACGCGGTGATCGCCGGCGGGCGGCGGCTTGCCGCGATGCAGGCGCTGGCCGCCGAGGGCGCGCTGGACGAGGACCACCCCGTGCCCTGCCGCATGATCGGCGCTATCGTGGCGGCCGAAGAAGTTTCGCTGGCCGAGAACAGTGTCCGCGCCGCCATGCACCCGGCCGATCAGGTCGAGGCGTTCCGCCGCCTGGCCGATGCGGGCAGCACGGCAACCGCCATCGCGGCCCGCTTCGGGGTCTCGGAGCGCACCGTGGAGAAACGGCTGCGGCTCGGCAACGCCGCACCGGTGCTGCTTGAGGCCTACCGGGCAGGCGAAATCGATCTGGACACATTGATGGCCTTCGCCGTCACCACAAATCAGGCGCGCCAGAGCGCGGTCTGGGAGACGGTCAGCCAACAGGACTACCGAACTGGCGCCTGGCAGATCAAGCGCCTGCTGACCGAGAACCGGGTTCCGGCCACCTCCGCCATCGCGCGTTTCGTCGGCCTCGAGGCTTACGAGGCGGCGGGCGGCAGGATCGACCGCGACCTGTTCGCCGAAGAGGACGAGCGGGGGATCTGGTTCGACGATCCTGATCTGTTGAACAAGCTCGCCATGGACAGCCTCCAGGCCGCGACAAGGGAACTGGAGACGCGCTGGAAATGGGCCGAGGCACGGCTCGACGTGGACTGGAGCGTCACCGCCGCCTTCGGGCGGGTACGCCCACAACCGGCTGAGCCGACGGACGAGGAGACGGCCGAGATCGAACGCTTGCGGACTCGCAACGGCGAACTCGCCAACATGGATAACGACGGCTGGACCGAAGAATTGGTCGAGGAAGCCGAGGCCAACGAGACGCGGCTCGACGAGATCGAGGCCATGATCGAGGCCCGCGCGATCTACCGGCGCGAGGATATCGCCATCGCCGGGTGCATCGCCACTGTCGGCAACGACGGCGAACTCAAACTGATCCAGGGCCTGGTCAGGCCCGAGGACATGTCCGCGCGCGAACCTGGCGATGCGGACGCGGCCGGGTGCTGTCAACTTAACGAAGGCAGGTCGCAGTTGAACGTCTGAACTGAGCGGCTCAAGCAGCAGCGGTCACGGTCCGCCACGTGTTCATCGCGTCACCGCGGAATTGGCGCATTGTCTTGCGAGTGATCAGATGACGTTGGACATTGAAGGTGTTGTAGATGGCGGCGTGGGTGGAGAGAAACCTTTGCGCCGATCCTGATGACTTGAAGCCCTGCATCCTGCGTTCTCGTTGTCGAACCGGCAGGTGCGAATTCTCCGCCCGATTGTTGCTCCGTCCGCCGGTAAAGTGTTTCCCCGTCATGTTGAGATCACGCAATGCTGCCCCGTAAGATGGCAGTTTATCGGTCACCACCTTATTCGGCGCATACCCCTGCTTCTTGAGCAGTTTGCGCATCAGCTTGAGTGCTGCTTTCTTGTTCCTCCGGGACTGAACCAGGATATCCAGCACCTCACCCTCGCTGTCCACCGCCCGCCATAGATACATCCGTTTTCCGTTGATGGAGGAAAACACCTCATCAAGGTGCCACCGGTCGTCTGGTCGAGGGCGTGATTGTCTCAGTTTTCGGGCATAGGCCTGCCCAAACTTTAAAGCCCAGCGCCGTATCGTCTCGTAAGAAACATCGACACCACGTTCAGCGAGCAGATCCTCCACATCGCGGTAACTGAGCGGAAACCGGAAACACAGCCAGACGGCGCGCTGGATTATCTCTGCAGGAAACCGATGTCGGCGGTAGCTGATCTTGTTCATAACAGGAAGCTACTCGCCACCCGCAGCTGACACCAGCCAGTTACCGTGACAGCACCGTGCGCGCAACCAGCTCCGCCGCATCGTCCGGATGATCCGCGAACGATGGCCCAACGTCGACATCCTGCTGCGCGGCGACAGCGGCTTCGCGCGCGAGAACCTGATGCGCTGGTGCGAGGGAAATGCCGTGGATTACGTCTTCGGCCTGGCTCGCAACGATGTCCTGCTCAGGAAAGCACAGAGGGTCCGCGGCAAGGCCGCCATGGCCATGATCGAAACCGGCCAGCCGGTCCGCGCCTATGGCGATTTCCACCACATCACCAAATCCAGAACCTGGGCCCGGCCACGGCGCGTCATCGCCAAGGTCGAACACAAGCCCGGACACCAACAGCGCTGCCGCTTCCTCGTCACTTCCCTCAATCCCGGATATAGGGTATCCTATTCGCCCTCGTAGTGGCAAGATGTTGTGATGGCCGAGAATACTGCCCATCCCGTTGGCGGGATCGATTACCCTCGCACGCTTATGGAATTTGACGACTGGTTCGCTTCTGAGGCCGCCTGTGCGGATTTTCTTCGGCGTGTCCGTTGGCCTGCCGGGTTTCGGTGTCCGGCCTGCGGGGGAACCGAGGCGTGGGTGACGGCCAGGGGCCAACAGCGATGTGCGGGATGCCAACGTCAGACGTCGCCGACCGCGGGGACGATCTTCGAGGGTACGCGGGAAACCGTTGCGGCTTTGGTTCCAGGCGATGTGGTATGTGACGAATCAGAAGCACGGCGTCAGTGCGCTTGGGGTTCAACGAATACTCGGCCTGGGCGGTTATCAAACGGCTTGGACATGGCTCCATAAGCTGCGCCGGGCCATGGTTCGACCGGGCAGAGAGCTTCTGAATGGCGAGGTCGAGGTCGACGAAACCTATGTGGGCGGCCGGGAGGTTGGCGTTACGGGGCGGAAAACAAACAAGAAATCGATTGTCGCGATTGCCGCCGAAATCCGGGGTCGGGGCACCGGTCGTATCCGCATGGCGCGTGTCGAGGACGCATCCGCCGAGAGCCTCATTCCTTTCGTCCAAACGGCTGTGTGCCCGGGAGCAACGATTCGAACCGATGGCTGGCGAGCCTACAACGGTCTCACGGGAGTCGGCTTCGAACACCAGCCGAAAAATATTTCCGCCAGCGGCGACCCAGCCCACATTGTCATGCCCCAAGTTCATCGGGTAGCCGGCCTCCTTGATCGGTGGTGGCTGGGTATTCACCATGGGGCTATTAGCGCCTCCCAGCTTGATTACTATCTGGACGAGTTCACGTTCCGCTTCAATCGCCGCCGATCCAAAGCTCGCGGCCTCCTGTTCTATCGACTCCTCCAGCAAGCAGTGCAACTGGAGCCCGTGCCATACAAGAAGCTCGTCGGGGGCAGACCCAGCCCTGCCCCCCAGATCTAGGCACTATCACCGAAGAATAGTGTGGAGTCTGATTATCTATTGTAAACAAACAGTTATAGAAATTTTCGGGAAGCGACAAAAATACAGGGTGTTTTTCCGTTCAGGGCCGTTTTTCGTCCGGCGGCGGGAGGGTTTGCACGGTTTCGGCGAGCCATTGCAAGGCGCCCCGCGTCGCCGTCCAGTTTTCCCTGTTTTGCAACACATAGATGACCGCCTCGTCGGGTGAGCCCAGCGTGTAGTGGTCGTCCTGATGTTCGGGGATCGGCATGGCGCCGGTCAACAGAGCGGGGACATGGGGATTGCGCTTCCAGGCGGCAGCCAGGGCGGTGCGGGCATCGGCCTCATCGCCCTTGCGCAAAGCCAGCAGGGTCTTGGCGTAGGCCCATTCGGCGAACACATCATCGTCATAGGCGGCGAGCAGTTCCTCCAGGGCGCCGTGATCGCCGGTGGCGAGCAGCCAGGACGTCAGGACATGGCGCAGACCCTGATTATCGTTGGGGTTGAGGCGCAGCATATCCCGGTAATGGCCGATGGCCGCAGCGCGCTCGCCCGCCGCCCACAGGCATTCGGCGAGACCGGCGCGGGCGCGCATGTAAGGGCGGGTCTCCAGAAGGCCCCAGAAGTGGCCGGCATCACGCTCGAAGGCTTGCGCCCCAAGCGCCCGTTCCCCGGCGGCAACGCCGGCCTCATAATGGCGCCGCGCCTCGACGAGGGTCTTCGCCGCCTCTTCCGCCAGCAGCACATGAGCGTCGGCGCAGAGTTCGGATATCTCCAGCGCCCGTTTGGCCAGTGCGATCCGTTCGCGTTTGGCGCCCGCGTCCCAGGCTTTGTACATGAGTTCCTGGGCCTGCCAAAGCGCCGGGTCATCACCGTCGCTTCCGTCAAAGCCGGAGGACAGCCCGCCGGCGAGCTTGGCCATCACCCCCTCCAGAGCCCGACGGTCGGGCAAAGGCGGCGCGGGCTCGGACACAGGCTCGAGGGCCGGCTTTTTCCTGGCGGTGGGCGCGGGCTTTCTCTTGTTGTTGCGGCGCTTCTTGCTGACCGGCATGGAGACCTCGCGTGGCGTTCACAGGAGGGTGCCAGCCTAGCGGAAACCGGGGTTCAACGCTTGTGTTCTTCTTCGATGCCCAACGCAATACTCTATGATGGATCGCGTGATATCCATGTCTTGAGGGGGAACTTCATGCGCTTTGCGGATTACGGCAAACGGGTGGTGTTCGCCGCCTTCGACGGCGGCGAGATCACGTCGGACGCCGGTGTCCTGTTACTGCGCGAGCGGGCGCGCCGGATACGCCTGTTCGAACGCATGGCGGGCTGTTTCACCGATCACCGGGATCGAGAACGCCTAACCCATACCCTTCCCGCCCTGTTGGCTCAACGGGTTTGCGGGATGGCGCTCGGCTATGAAGACATCATCGACCACGACACGCTCCGTTTCGACCCGGCCCTGAAATTGCTGGCCTCACCGGGAACCGAATATCCCGGGACCCCGGCTCCGCTGGCCGGCAAGTCAACGCTGAGCCGGCTGGAACAATCCTGGGAAACCGGCAACCGCCGCTATCACCAGATGGTCCCCAATCTCAAGAGCCTCTCCAACCTGTTCGTCGCGCTGTTCCTCGACGCCTGCGACACGCCGCCCGCGCGCATCACCCTCGATATCGACGCCACCGACGTGGAGACCCACGGGCGCCAGGAGAACGCCTTCTTCCACGGCTATTACGAACACCGCTGTTTCCTGCCCCTCTATGTCTTCTGCGGCCGCCATCTCCTGCTCGCCCAACTCCGACCCGCCAACATCGATGGCGCCAGGGGTGCGCGCAACCAGATCCGGCGCATCGTCGCGATGATCCGGGAACGCTGGCCCAATGTCGCCATCGTGCTGCGCGGCGACAGCGGCTTCGCGCGAGAGAACCTGATGCGCTGGTGCGAGGGAAATGCCGTGGATTACGTCTTCGGCCTGGCTCGCAACGATGTCCTGCTCAAGAAAGCACAGAGGGTCCGCGGCAAGGCCGCCATGGCCATGATCGAAACCGGCCAGCCGGTCCGCGCCTACGGCGATTTCCACCACATCACCAAATCCAGAACCTGGGCCCGGCCCCGGCGCGTCATCGCCAAGGTCGAACACAAGCCCGGACACCAACAGCGCTGCCGCTTCCTCGTCACCTCCCTGGATCGCCACCAAGTCCCGTCCAGGGAACTCTACGAAGACACCTATTGCCCACGCGGCGACATGGAAAACCGCATCAAGGACTGCCAACTCGATCTGTTCGCCAATCGCATGAGCGCGCACGCCTACAAAGCCAACCAGCTCCGCCTGCTCCTCGCCGCTTTCGCCTATGTCCTCATCGACGGTATCCGCCGCGTCGCCCTGAAAAAGACGACCCTGGCCAAGGCCGTCCCCAATACCATCCGCCTGAAACTTCTGAAGGTCGGCGCCAAAGTCATCAACTCCGTGCGACGCATCAAGCTCTCCCTGCCCGATGCCTGCCCTTACAAAGACCTCTTCTTCAAGGCCCACGCCGCCCTGGCGCCCCCATAATCGCAACTCTCCACCGCAACAGGGAAAAGGGGGCAACGCTGCGGCGGCGATGACTCCCGCATGCCCGAAACCCACCAAAAACCCATCATACGCAGAGCCTGTCCAACTATCCCGGCCAGAATATCCTTCTCAAAGCCCGACCCACCACGCTGACACTCAAATCAGCCCGATCACTCTCAAATCCAGCGCCTCAAAAACGCCTCGTGAGAAGTCCGGGTCAAGCGACCCTGTGAGGATCACCCAACGAACGCGGTCGACCTCCAACCCGACTGGCCGTTTTGCCTCGGGAATCGGTGGCCGGATTAAATCGGAATCAGTGGCCGCTTTGCCCTCAATGCGCACACACAGCGACGACAGACATGCGCTGTGATTGTATTCCGCGTGATTCCCAATAGATTCCCAACATGCTAAACTTGCTTTGCCAGGGAAACCCATCAGTCCGACGCCCAAGAAGGACATCTGGCTCCGGCCCCTCCGAAAAGATTTAAAATACGAACCGGGGCCACCATGACGGACGCTCACCTCCTGTGACAGAACGAACCTGCAGCCTTCACAGCGACCTGAAAATTCGCACAATTAGATTCCCAACTATTGCTCTGTTGGCCAGGGGTTTATGTTGGTTGCGGGGGTTGGATTTGAACCAACGACCTTCAGGTTATGAGCCTGACGAGCTACCGGACTGCTCCACCCCGCGTTATCCGAGTTCGAGCCACGTGTGGTGGCGCAGAAACGGCTTGAATTCCACCCGGTGCCCAGCCAGATCTGATGACCTTAGGCCGGCTTTCGCGGGCAGCGCCGCGCATTGCAAACAGGTTGTGAAAAACTGTCATGTCCAAATTCACATCTTGTCAGATGTGAGGAGCGCAAATGTGCATGGAAGGCCTGGCGGCGTCCTACTCTCCCACGCCTTAAGACGGAGTACCATCGGCGCAGAGGGTTTTCACGGCCGAGTTCGGGATGGGATCGGGTGTAGACCCCTCGCTATGACCACCAGACCATCGATGCACATTCGCCGCACCTGCGCATTGCCCGGAATTGCCTTTCTCATATAAGGCGAAATACACAGGTTTGGAGCGGCTGGTATTGAGCGGGTGGTAATGAGCGGGTTTTGTCGCTGCACGCGATGGATTGCGCGGCGCCTTCGCCGAAACGAACGCGACGCAGAGCTGAATCAAGCCAATCGAGCGATTAGTACCGGTAAGCTACACGCATTGCTGCGCTTCCACACCCGGCCTATCAACGTGGTGGTCTCCCACGGCTCTCAAGCGAGACCTAGTTTCGAGGGGGGCTTCCCGCTTAGATGCTTTCAGCAGTTATCCCTTCCGCACTTAGCTACCCGGCTGTGCCGCTGGCGCGACAACCGGTCCACCAGAGGTGCGTCCATCCCGGTCCTCTCGTACTAGGGACAGCTCCTCTCAAGTCTCGTACACCCACGGCAGATAGGGACCGAACTGTCTCACGACGTTCTAAACCCAGCTCACGTACCACTTTAATCGGCGAACAGCCGAACCCTTGGGACCTGCTCCAGCCCCAGGATGTGATGAGCCGACATCGAGGTGCCAAACAACGCCGTCGATATGAACTCTTGGGCGTCATCAGCCTGTTATCCCCGGCGTACCTTTTATCCGTTGAGCGATGGCCCTTCCACTCGGAACCACCGGATCACTATGACCGACTTTCGTCTCTGCTCGGCCTGTCGGCCTCACAGTCAGGCAGGCTTATGCCATTGCACTCCACAGCTGATTTCCGACCAGCCTGAGCCTACCTTCGCGCGCCTCCGTTACTCTTTGGGAGGCGACCGCCCCAGTCAAACTACCCGCCATGCATGGTTCCGGGCCCGGCTTCACGGGTCTCGGTTAGACATCAGAAATCACAGGGGCGGTATTTCAAGGGTGCCTCCACGACGACTGGCGCCGTCGCTTCAAAGGCTTCCGCCTATCCTACACATGCCATCTCTAATGCCAGTGCAAAGCTGTAGTAAAGGTGCACGGGGTCTTTCCGTCTGACCGCGGGTACTCCGCATCTTCACGGAGAATTCAATTTCGCTGAGTCGGCGTTGGAGACAGTGGGGAAGTCGTTACGCCATTCGTGCAGGTCGGAACTTACCCGACAAGGAATTTCGCTACCTTAGGACCGTTATAGTTACGGCCGCCGTTTACCGGGGCTTCGGTTCAGAGCTTGCACCCCTCTCCTTAACCTTCCGGCACCGGGCAGGCGTCAGACCCTATACGTCGTCTTCAAGACTTCGCAGAGCCCTATGTTTTTAGTAAACAGTCGCCACCCCCTGGTCTGTGCCCCCCCGCCCCGGTTGCCCGGAACGGGGGCCCCCTTCTCCCGAAGTTACGGGGGCAATTTGCCGAGTTCCTTCAACGCCGTTCTCTCAAGCGCCTAGGTATGCTCTACCAGTCCACCTGTGTCGGTTTAGGGTACGGTCTATAGCCGGGGCTATTTCCTGTAACACCTTCGCTGCCCGGACAATCCGATAAGCCCGGACAACACACGGTATTCGTCAACTCCCGGCAGGCTGAGGAATATTAACCTCATTCCCATCGACTACGGCTTTCGCCCTCGCCTTAGGGGCCGGCTCACCCTGCGTGGATTAGCCTTGCGCAGGAACCCTTGGACTTTCGGCGAGAGTGTTTCTCACACTCTTTATCGCTACTCATGTCAGCATTCTCGCTTCCGATACCTCCAGGTGCCCTCGCGGGTCACCCTTCACTGGCTTACGGAACGCTCCGCTACCGCGCGACACGCGAACGTGCCGCACCCGCAGCTTCGGTACGCATCTTGAGACCCGTTACATTTTCGGCGCAGGACGGCTTAAATAGACCAGTGAGCTGTTACGCTTTCTTTAAAGGATGGCTGCTTCTAAGCCAACCTCCTGGTTGTCTTGGCCTTCCCACATCCTTTCCCACTTAGATGCGATTTAGGGACCTTAGCTGGCGGTCAGGGCTGTTTCCCTTTCG
>CAXXSU010000006.1:20000-320024 GCA_963664465.2 Alphaproteobacteria bacterium
GCGCCGCCCTACTGCCCTGGAGCGGCAAGCAGATCGATCGACTGGATCTACGACTCTACACCTTGACTGTCGTTGTATTGCTGGCTGTCGCGTGTTTCGCACTTGCAGCAACCACCGGTCCAGCAATGCTGGTCTTGGTTGTATTTCTACTGCGTCATTCTGGCCAGGGGTTAGCAAATCACACCGCCATCACAACAATGGCACGCTACTTCGATGTCGGTCGCGGCCGCGCAATTGCGATTGCCGCACTTGGAATATCGGTCGGTCAGGCCTTCCTGCCCATCGCCGCGGTCGCGGCGGTCGTCGCCGTAGGCTGGCGTCTGTCATATGCCGGCGTCGGTGTCATAACGCTACTTATTCTTCTGCCAGCCGCGATTTGGCTGCTCAGGGGACACGCAGGCCGGCATACACGACACATTGAGCGCGACGCCGCCAACGCGGGCGGTGCAGGCGCCGTCGACTCGTGGACGAGGGTCCAGGTGTTGCGCGATGTTCGCTTCTGGTTGCTGTTGCCTGGCCTTTCTGCGCCCGCCCTCATTCTGACAGCGATGTTTTTTCATCATCTTAGTGTCGCGGACGCGAAGGGTTGGAGCGCGGCCTGGATAACCGGCAACTATGTCGTCTTTTCGATCGCTATCGTCGCGACATCGCTCACTGTTGGACCGTTGATCGACCGTATCGGCGCCATACGATTAGTTCCCTTCATGCTGGTTCCGCTAACATTAGCGATGGTCGCGATTGGCTGGGGCCAACACGCGCTCTGGGTGTTTCCCTATTTCATTCTTGCCGGCGCCAGTTCGGGGTTGAGCATGACCGCGGTCGCCGCCATGTGGCCCGAGCTCTATGGCACCGGTCACCTCGGCGCGATCAAGAGCCTGGTTGCATCGCTCGGCGTCTTTGCTTCAGCCTTGGGCCCAGTGATCATGGGCAGTCTATTGGACCTTGGATTCTCGACCGAAGTGATTTGCTATATCTTTGCCGCAACGACGATGCTGGGAACCGCTAGCATGTACGCCGCCTATCGGCTCGCACGGTCCTAATTCAGCGCTCATATCACAGCGAACCTCGATATCGGTTAGGCCTATGTATCGTTGGTTCCGAGCCCCTAGAGGATCCCGAGATCTCTCAATTCCTCGGCTAGTTCAGCCGGAAGGTCCTCGTGCAATCCGCTCGCGACCGCGAGGTCTGGTGGTGCGTCGGCATCCACAAGGTAGCGCCAGCCTTGAAATGGCCGATGACGCCGCGGCACGGTCCGAACGAGTGCCGCATCGAGAACCATCCTGCAGGCCTTGCGGCCTTCTCTGTTGATCGTCGGCTCGAAATCAAGCAGCCGCTGCCTCACCAAAATGCGTCGTTTGACGACCCAGTAGATCGACCCTCCGTCGGTTAGTTCGGCGGTGCGCTGCGGGCGATTTCGCGTCACATGAAACAGCTTCGCGTCCTTCTGTTTGCGACGCATTTCGGCAAGCCGCCGACGTTGCCAGCTGGCGAGCTGGCCAACACTTTCGACGCCGACCGCCAATTTCATCAGGTGAAGTGCCATCGCCGATGGATAGCATAATTCATGGACCGAACGCTGCAACAGCTCGTTTTTCTTGGGTCGTGATTGTTAGCTAGGAGAGGCGCTGGGCCACCAATGCCTCAAGCTCGTCCGCGACTTTCCGTGACACCTCGTCACCGTCGCCGCGGAGATTGTGCGAAAGAACAATCTTCAGCGCTCCGATATGGGCACTGACTATCTGCAAATCGTTGGCAGCAGAAGCCCAATCTCTACCCTCGATATAGCGGCAAAGTGAGGAGCCGACACGAGTAATGAGGGGAAAGCCATAGCTGCCCGCCTGACCGCGCATGTCATGCGCAATTTTGTAAACCCGCTCCATAATGCTTCGAGGATCGTCGGGCTCGCTCGTCAGCGCATCATGCGCATCCTGTAGCCGATTGATGTCGTCCTCGATCCAATCGGTAAACTCGACGGACATGATTTCTACAGCCTTATCCGCACGCGCCAACATCGCCTCCACCGATTCGGCAGAACCGGCATCACCCACCTTGTCCTTTAGGGAGCTTGGCGGCTTAACCAGTTTTGGAGGCTCGTTGTCAGTCACACCGTTTCCGAGTTTTGTTGAAGCGGTCCGTATCGGCACGGGTATGGGTCTGGTATGGAAAATCTAAGTCATTGATTTAGTGCGATTTTTGTGTCGAGACGAACGGCCGAAAACGGCTATTCGTGACAATGGGCCGCTCCAAGGCAGGATTTTGTCACGACGGCAGGGTCGAGCAGGGGAAGGTGGGAACGCTCCGCACCGCCAGAAGCGCTACGATGCCGTGTCTCGAAACCCAACATCGGGAGCATTCCCATGGCAGTATCCCCGCCTCCTGCGCCTTCGTCCATCGATCTTTCCGGCCTGCCTCCTCGGGTCGTCGAGGCGGCCGCCCGGGTGCTCGCACTGTGTCGCGAGGAGCTTCGTTCCGAGCCGCGCCCCGAGGCGCCCGATGAGGTCGAGTTGCGGGTTCGTGAGGCCACGAACGAGTTCGCTCGCGATGTCATGGGCGCCGTCATCGAGAACCGGGACGATGGCGCTTCCCGGATCGAGCGGGACGGGCAGAGCTGGTTCCGGGTCGCGGTGACGCCGAAGACGATCATGACCTCGCTCGGTCCGGTGACCTACCGGCGAGCGCGTTACCGCAGCGGCGCGAGCGGGGCATCGCCGGTGCCGGTCGACGAGAGCCTGGGCCTCGTCGACGATTACCTGACGCGGCCGGCGGCCGAGCTCGGTCTGCTGATGATGGGTCACTGCACGGCCCGGGAAGCGGCGGCGTTCTTTGCGAAGACCGGCGCCATGACGCCGTCGGTGAGCACCCTGCAGCGCCTGACCCTGAGCATGCACGAATGCTGGGAGAGCCTCGGCCCGGAGACGCTGGGCAGCATCCGTGAGGCCGAGGGCATACCGCAGGACGCGACCACCGCCTCGGTCTCCCTCGACGGCGTCATGGTGCCGCTGAGACCCGGCGAGGACGGTCGCGCCAAGGCCTCCTGGCGCGAGGCCGCCTGCGGCACGGTCTCCTTCCACGACGCCGAGGGCAAGCGCCTGAAGACCCTCTATCTCGGCCGCATGCCGGAGAGCGGCAAGCTCACGCTGAAGGCGCAGCTTGCAAGCGAAGTCGCACACATCAGGCGAGCACGCCCCGAGATCGGGATCGTCGCTATCGCCGATGGCGCCGCCGACAACTGGACCTTCCTGGAGACCCTGTCGCCCGAAACCGAGGTGATCGACTTCTGGCATGCTTGCGAACATCTGCAAACCGCGTCCGACCATGCCGTGGCGCCCGGCTGGTTCGAGAAGTACCGCGAGATCCTCCGTCACGATCCCCGTGGCGTCGCCAAGGTGATCCGGGCGCTGCGCCACCTTCGCGATGCCGCCGCTGCGCCGGACCGGGCCGAGACCGAGCGGGAACTCGCCTTCTTCCGCAAGCATCGCCATCGCATGCGCTACCACGCCCTGAAGGAAGAGGGCATCGCCATCGGCTCAGGCGTGGTCGAGGCTGCCAACAAGACCCTGGTGACACAGCGCATGAAGCGCTCCGGCATGCGCTGGCGGATCGCCGGCGGACAGGCTGTTCTGACCTTCCGCGCCCTGATCAAATCCGGCCGCTTCGAGCGGGCATGGAAGGCCCTGATCAGCGCAACCGACACACCGGCCAACGACAACATCAGTCCACGTGCAGCAGCCATGGCAATCGCTGCCTGAACTCAACGAACCAAGCCGCAGACATCACTGCCATGCGAGACTCGCACCCATCGGCACCCGCATTTCATAGCACAAAGCCGAATGTATACTTAAAAGTCAAGTATTTAGGGTATTCTCGTTATGAGTCCGGTTAAGTAAACATCAACCAAAATAGCCGAGCACTTGCCACCACAGGTAATTCAGTGGCGTCAAAACGATGATCGTAATCACGGCCAATGCCACGCAGAGTCGTGTCCCATCGGCGAGCCGAACCCCGCCCATCGCGAAAGCCACAATCAGCGGCGGTGACGTATAAGGCAGGAGTACAGTTGAGAACCCGATCACCTGTGTCATCAGGACCGTCATCAACGGCAGGCCTGTGGCATTGGCAAAATCCTGCGCCAAAGGAGTCAAGACGGCCGGCAGCCCGGCCAGGGTTGTTAACAGTCCTGCGACCATAGCAACGGCGATGAGGGAAGCAAAGTTTGTCGCAGTTTCTCCCGGCTGCGGCGCCAGGATGGCGATCAACTCGCCACCAACTACCGCGCCAAGGCCGCTCTCAGAGACGAGCGCTGCGACGCCCAGTACACCTGCCACATAAAACATTGGCGCTAAGTTCACCTGACTAAAGGCCCTTGCGGGTAGAACGCCCACGGCCGGAACGAGGAGAATGATTGCAGCGCCCAGCGCGACCCAGGCAGGTGATACATGGTGAACCGAATCGGTGACCCAAAGTGCTAGCGTTGCGAGAACAATCCAGGTCAGAATGCGTTGACTTCGGTTTTCGGGCTGGGGCGCCGGTTCCGACTGCGCCAGGCGCGGCGTATCGCGAAACAGCACGATGATAACCGCCGCAATCAGGCAAGCCTTGACAAAACCCACCAATGGAAAGTGGAGAAACAGATACTCCGCGTAGTTGATCGTCAGTCCGAAGTTTGTCTCGGCGGCGCCGGCCAAGATGATCTGTGGGACATTTGCGGGGAGAATGGCAAATCCCGGCAGCACGGCGCCAAACCCGACCGCCATTGCAATGGCGCTGCGGCCGCGCTTACCTTCCGCGAACCCAAGCCGATCTGCGATCGCAAGTCCAATCGGCATCAAAACAACCGTCCGTCCCATGCTCGAGGGAATTAGGAAGCTGAGCACAACCGACACCGCAATAATGCCGGAAATAACACCCGCAAACGACAGGGAGAGGCGCGCAAGTATGGACCGCGCAATGCGTTCGCCGAGCCCGCTATGCCCTACGGCGAAGCCGATGATGAGGCCACCGAAGACCAACCATAACGCTGTCGAGAAAAATCCGGAAAAGGCGATGGACGGGGCTGCAACGTTTAGGAGGACCGTCCCAAGCAGAAATGCCAATGCCGTAACATGCTCCGGCAAAACTCCACTGGCCCACAGCCCCATGGTCGCGACGACGAGGGCGCCGGCGTGGAATAGTTCAGGGCTCGCACTGGAGTAGGAGGGCCACACGTAGAGCGCCGTCGCCGCGATCAGAACCGCGGCTGCGAGAACCATCGACGGTCGAAACACGGACCTAATGGCTCTTACTGCCCAGTACCCGCGCCACTTTCGAGTCCGGCGATCGATTGAGCGCCGCACAGATAAACTGTCCGGCAGCGGCGATCCCGGCAAGATCGACACCGGTTTCGATTCCCATCCCATCCAACATGTAAAGAACGTCCTCGGTCGCTACATTACCGGCGGCGCCCGGCGCATAGGGGCAGCCGCCAAGACCGGCGACGGAAGAGTCAACGACCGCAATTCCAAGCTCAAGGCTCGCCAGCACGTTAGCCAACGCCTGACCGTAGGTATCGTGAAAATGAACGGCAATTTGCGCCGTCGGGATGACTTCGGCGACCGCATTGACCATCGTCTGTGCCCGGCGCGGCGTGCCGACGCCAACGGTATCGCCAAGCGAGATTTCATAGCAGCCAAGCTCGGCGAGTTGCTTGGCAACGGCGGCCACTGCCGCAGGTTCGATATCACCTTCGTATGGGCAGCCAAGCGTACACGAGATATAGCCGCGTAACCGCACGCTGTGGCGCTCGGCGGCCGCGGCAACAGGTCGGAACCGCTCGACACTTTCGGCAATCGAGCAATTGATATTGCGTTGCGAGAAAGTCTCGGAGGCTGCCGCGAATATGGCGACCTCCTCAACACCGGCTGCCAATGCACGCTCGAACCCTTGGATATTAGGCGTCAAGGCCGAATAACTTACCTCCGGTCGGCGTTTGATACCGGCCATGACGTCTGCGCTGTCCGCCATCTGTGGCACCCATTTCGGCGAAACGAAACTAGCGGATTCGATATTTGTGAGACCGGTCGCCGAAAGCCGATCGATGAATTCCACTTTCGTAGCTGTCGGCAGTGTTTCCGGCTCATTTTGCAACCCGTCACGCGGACCAACCTCGAAAAGCCGCACTTGGCTCGGCAAACTCATTCTCCGGTCTCCTCTTCAAACACGAGCAATTCCGTACCTTCCGTGACCTGATCGCCGACCACAACGTTGACTTCGATGACAGTGCCTTCGGTCGGCGCGCTGATCACATGCTCCATTTTCATCGCCTCCAACGCGATAAGTGGCTGGCCCGACGCTGCCCTTTGCCCAACGCGCGCATGAACCACCGTAACGCGACCCGGCATTGGAGCAGTGAATCTACCAACGGAGACTGTTTCCTCAAGTTCTGTCGACGGATCATCGACGTCGAGGCGGTAACATAGGCCGTCCGTCAAAATGTAGCGCCGCCGGTCGCGGCTCACAATCGTCGCCTCAAAGGGCTGGGAATCCAACTCGGCAACAAGGTGTCCTGCAAGGCTCAATTTTCCCGTCGCCACAAACATTGAGCCGCCAACCTCAAGTGTGAATCCGGTATCGCCTGTGTGTGCGCGCACTTTCGTCGAACCGCCGGCATCGCTGAAGCTAAACTCGCGGGTCGCAGTCCGATTGAGGCGCCAGCCGTCTCGCGCACGCCACGGCGATCGAGAATCGGCAACCGTGCCGACGTCGTCCGCAGCCCCGCTGCCAAGCAGTTCGGCCAGCGCCGCCAAAGCAAATACTGAGTGATCAGCAGGTTCGCGACCGGGTATGAGCGCGCGCCGGTGGGTGTCGACAAAGCCAGTATCGATTTTGGCATCGACGAAATCCTGATGGCACAGCACCGCGCTCAAGAAGGCGAGGTTGTCAGGTGGGCCGGCAATCCGTGTCTGACCCAAGGCAGAACGCAAACGTCCAATTGCCCCGGTGCGATTCGAATCCCAGGCGATCACCTTCGCAATCATGGGGTCGTAGTGCACTGAAACGCTATCGCCCGCAGCCAAACCCGAATCCACACGGACATGAGGATCCTCAGGTGGAAACTGCAGACGATGGAACCGGCCCGCCTGCGGCAGGAAGTCTCGTTCTGCATCTTCGGCGTATAGCCGCGCCTCAATTGCATGTCCCGATTGCCTAATGTCGTCTTGTGGCATTGGCAGCGGCTCCCCGGCCGCAATTCGAAACTGCCATTCGACCAAATCGAGACCGGTTACCAGCTCCGTCACCGCATGCTCAACTTGCAGCCGCGTGTTCATCTCCATGAAATAGAAATCGCCAGTCGCATCGACCAGGAATTCGACCGTCCCGGCACCGACATAGCCGATCGCCGCTGCCGCCATGACCGCCGCCTCACCCATCGCGGCGCGCGTCGCATCGCTGAGGCCAGGTGCTGGGGATTCCTCGATGATCTTCTGGTGTCGCCGCTGAACCGAGCAGTCGCGTTCAAAGAGGTGAATCGTCCCTCCGCGACTATCAGCGAAGATCTGTACTTCGATGTGACGCGATCGTGTGAGGTATTTTTCCAGGAGAACGCGCTCGTCACCAAAGGCCGAGTCAGCCTCGCGCCTCGCGGCCTCCAGCGCGTCGCTAAATCCGACCACATCTTCGACAATCCGCATGCCTTTTCCACCACCGCCCGCCACCGGCTTGATGATGATTGGAAAGCCAATCTCGACGGCCGCGCGCTCCAACGAGCCAGGATCCTGCTCAGAACCATGGTAGCCCGGAAGGATCGGCACGCCGGATTTCGACATCAAGGTTTTCGCTTCGTCCTTTTGACCCATGGCACGGATCGCTTCGGCAGAAGGACCGACGAAGGCAATATTCGCGGCCATGCAGGACGTTGCGAAATCTGGATTTTCCGCGAGAAATCCATACCCCGGATGCACGGCCTCAGCACCGCTACGGCGGGCTACATCCAAGACACGGTCGATGTCGAGATAGCTCTCGTGCGCCGGGGCCGGACCGATCAAATAACTTTGATCAGCCTCGCGGACGTGCAGCGCCCGCCGGTCTGCTTCCGAGTAGACGGCAACCGTGCGCAGACCCATCCGTCGCGCAGTGCGCATGACGCGGCAAGCAATCTCCCCCCGGTTTGCGACAAGCACACTTTCAAACATTCCGCTGATACCTAGGAGCGATACCAGGCAGGCTTGCGATTTTCGAGAAACGCAGAAAGTCCTTCGCCTGCCTCCCTGGAAACCCGCGTCGCTGCCGCGCGTTCACTCAGCTGCTCGGCCAGTTCGTCGTCGACAGCGGTTCGCGCAACCTCGGCGATCAGCTGCTTCGATGCCGTAAGCGCCTGCGGCCCTCCGAGGAGCAACGACTCAAGGATCGGTGCCGCTGCCTCGTCGAGCGTCCCGTCGTCGCAGACATCATGAACGAGCCCCATACGCCGGGCCTCGGCGGCATCGAATCGCTCGCCGCTCAGACCATACCGCCGAAGCGCCCTTGCCCCGATCGCAGCAACAAGTTGAGGCGCAATGGGCGCCGGCAATACACCGATCCGAACTTCGGTCAGTGCGAACACTGCACTCTCGCAGGCGAGCACGATGTCGCAGGCGGCCACCATGCCGACTCCTCCGCCGTAGCACGCGCCGTGGACAAGCGCGACACTCGGATGCGGAAAGGCGTCTAGCATGCGGACCGCATCGACCGTCCGCCTCGAGAAGTCGAGGTTTTGCGCCGCATCAAACGACGCCATGGCCTTTAACCAATTGATATCGGCGCCGGCTTGAAAATGCTTGCCGTTGGCGCGCAGCACCAACACACGGACCTGCGAATCAGTTGCCAGCTCGTCCCAGGGCTGCTGTTAACGAATCGATCAGTTGCCCGTTGTAAGCATTATAAATCTCGACGCGATTAAGCGTAACGCTGGCGACACCGCGATGAT
Organism: Alphaproteobacteria bacterium; assembly: GCA_963664465.2. Taxonomy (GTDB): domain Bacteria; phylum Pseudomonadota; class Alphaproteobacteria; order UBA8366; family CAVOAK01; genus CAVOAK01. The sequence continues at coordinate 28,942 of CAXXSU010000006.1, forward strand.
CGACCTCAACTAAGATCATTGGCTCTGCCACGGCGTGCCCCGCTATTCCGGCTGCCAACTTGGCGTACGCTTCTCAAGGAACGAGTCGATTCCTTCACGCCCTTCTTCGCTGGCGCGGATATCGGCAATACGGTCGGCGGTAAGATTGATACGCACGTCGTCCACATCTCCTGACAACTCACTGATGAGAGCCTTGCTCGCAGCAATCGCCTTCGGTCCACCTAATCGCAATGCCGCGGTCGCTTTGGACACGAGATCATCAAGCTCACTGTCCGGAGCCACGCCATGTACCAGGCCAAGCCGGTGCGCTTCGTTCGCATCGAAGCGTTCGCCGGTGAGGAAATAGCGCCGCGCCGCGCGCGGTCCGATAGCGCGGAGCAAATACGGGCTGATGACGGCTGGGATCAGGCCGAGCCGAACTTCGGTAACTGCAAAGATTGCGCTCTCGGCCGCAAGTGCGATGTCGCAGGCGCAGATCAGACCGAGGCCACCGGCAAACGCAGCACCGTGAACGCGCGCCACGGTCGGCTGCGGCACGCAGTCGAGTGCGCGCAGCATCGCGGCCAAGCGCAGAGCACCCGCAACATTTTCGTCGCGGTCGTAGCCTGCCATCTCCTTCATCATGTTGACGTCCGCACCAGCGGAATAGCTTTTGCCAGCAGCGGCGAGCACGACGACACGAACCGCTGAGTCCGTGGCAACATGCTCGAATGCCGACTTGAGGGCGGCGATAAGCTCCTCGTTGAAGGCGTTGTGGACCTTGGGCCGATTGACCGTGAGCGTGGCAACACCGTCACCGTCGATTTCGGATATCAGTAGAGATTGCGCCATCGGCCTACATGCGGAAGACGCCGAACCGGGTCTTCCCGATTGGCGCATTGAGCGACGCCGAAATCGAGAGACCTAGTACAGTGCGGGTCTTTCTGGGGTCTATGATACCGTCGTCCCATAGACGCGCCGTCGCGTAATAGGGGTGACCCTGCTGTTCGTACTGCGTGTGGATGTCTTCTTTGAACGCCTGCTCATCTGCCTCGTTCCAGCTCTCGCCCCGAGCCTCCATACCATTCCTGCGGATGTGCGCTAGCACGTTTGCCGCCTGCTCACCCCCCATCACGGAAATACGCGCGCCTGGCCACATGTAAAGAAATCGCGGCCCGTAGGCACGGCCGCACATACCGTAATTTCCGGCGCCAAACGAACCACCCACGATGACTGTAAACTTGGGTACCTCAGCGCAGGCAACTGCAGTCACCATTTTCGCGCCATCCTTGGCGATGCCACCCGCCTCGTAATCCTTGCCCACCATGAAACCGGTGATGTTTTGCAGGAACACAAGAGGAATTCCGCGCTGGCTGCAGAGTTCGACGAAATGGGCACCTTTGAGCGCACTTTCCGAGAACAGGATGCCGTTGTTGGCAACGATGCCGACCGGATAACCGAAGATATGGGCGAAGCCGCAGACGAGCGTTGTGCCGTAGAGCGCCTTGAACTCGTCGAATTCGCTTGCATCGACGATGCGCGCGATGATTTCGCGGGCGTCGTAGTGGCGGCGCAAATCCTTAGGAACCACGCCGCAAAGTTCTTCCGGATCGTAAACGGGTTCGACTGGATCACGCAGGGCGAGCTGGGGCTGTTTTACTCGGTTGAAATTACCGACGATACGCCGCGCCAGACCCAGGGCATGGGTATCGTTCTCGGCATAATGGTCGGCGACCCCCGAGGTTCGCGCATGGACGTCGGCGCCACCCAACTCCTCTGCCGTTACCACTTCACCAGTGGCCGCTTTTACGAGCGGTGGGCCGGCGAGAAAAATCGTCCCTTCCCCTTTGACGATGACCGCCTCGTCGGCCATTGCCGGAACATATGCGCCGCCGGCGGTACAAGACCCCATGACCAGCGCGATCTGCGGAATACCCTTGGCCGACATGCGCGCCTGATTGAAGAAGATGCGCCCAAAATGATCGCGGTCGGGGAACACCTCGTCCTGGTTCGGCAGGTTTGCGCCACCGGAATCGACGAGATAGATACAGGGCAGGTTGTTGGTTTCGGCTATTTCCTGCGCACGCAGGTGTTTCTTGACCGTAACCGGGTAGTAAGTCCCACCTTTAACCGTCGCGTCATTTGCCACAATCATGCATTCGACGCCGGAGATGCGGCCAATCGCGGTGAGGATCCCGGCACTTGCGATGACGTCCTCATACATGCCGTATGCGGCGAGCTGGCTCAGTTCGAGCAGTGGCGAGCCGTTGTCGATGAGGCCCTCGACACGGTCGTGCGGCAGCATTTTACCGCGCTCAACGTGGCGGCTGCGCGCGCGCTCCCCGCCACCGAGTGCCGCATCGGCGACCTTGGATTCCAGATCTTCGACGAGCGCCCGTGTTGCCGCATCGTTGTCGCGGAATTCATCGGAACCAACGTCGATGGTGGATTTGATAACCGTCATGAGCACGCCCTGTTTGTCCTACCTTGCAGCGCACAAACACGACTGGCAAGCACGGATACCCAGCTTGCCCGCGGACGCAGTTGCGTAGAGATAGGCTAATACGCGCCGTCCTACGCGATCAACTCTTCGAGTTTGCCCCGCGACAATGGGTAGCGACTAAAGGGTATGAAAACAACACCGTCCTGCATGCTCTCCGCGCCAAGCTGCGCGTTGAAGGCGTCACGCTCAATTAGGCCGCGCTGATACCGGGCAGCCATGGAGTCCTGACACAAATAGATCTTGTTTTGACCCATCATGAACGGACGGTACGAGCGGCCTTCGGGCGATCGGCAATATGCGTTCACGGCCGAAGAAACGCCCGGATACTCGCGATCGAAATAGTCGTCGACAGCGATCACCGCTCCCTCGCCCAGCAAGGACTGGAACGTCAGCAGATCGTGCATGCATTCATCATAGGTATGTCCGCCATCGACATGCAGAAAGCGAAGCGGCGCCGTTATGGTTTGCTTGAGATCATCGGCCTCGAGCTGCTGGGTGTCGCCAGATATTATGGTCACACGTTCCGTAATGAAGGCATACGCCTCCAGCACTTCGCGCACGGTCCGTTCCTTCACGCCCGAAAAGTCATCAAACCGATAAATGGTCTCGTCTGGCCGCCGCAAGTTTGCCATTAGCAACAGCGATTTGCCGTGATAAACGCCGATCTCACAGAGATCGCCTGGAACGTTATTCACCTTCTGCACCGAATCGACATACCAGATGCAGAGCGTGTCGGCTTTGAACAGCCAGCCGTCGATCCGTCCTTCAATATCAGTGATAAATTTGTCGACGAAGTTCCAGCTGGCATCCGTCAAACCGCTGGCCAAGTTACGCGAGCTTGCATCGTCCGAATTCATACTATCGATGTTACCAACCGCCGGTGTCGAGCCAGCGTTCGATATCGCGCAAGCGGTCAGCACCCCAAAATGGCTCACCGTCGATGATAAAAAACGGCGATCCGAATACGCCGCGCTCGACGGCAGCGTTGGTCTCGGTCTTCAGTCGCTCCTTCAGAGCAGGCTCTTTAAGACCGGACAGAAGCATTTCGCGATCGACGCCGAGTTGACCGGCGATTTCAACAACTGTAGCCGGCGTCGAAATATCCTGCCCTTCACCGAAATAGGTTTGATAGGCGGCCTTTGCAAACGTGCGCCCGCGAACAGGATCATCACCGCTGATCCAATAGAAAGCGCGCGCGGCCGCCAAAGTCATGATCGGAAACGGCTCAGGAAACACAAACGGGATGTTTAGGCGCCGCGCAGTTCGTTCGATATCATGGCGCGAATAGTCCCCCTTGATCGGAATCGCAACGAGGGGCTGACTTCCAGTCTGTTTCATTGCGATGCCCAGCATCATGGGTCGCCAGTTGACGTTGCGCCCGTGACGTGCTGCAAGGTCGTCGATCAGAAAACTTGCGAGATAACCGTATGGCGAGGAGAAATCAAAATAAAACTCAATGTCGGCGCTCATGCTCGAACTTCACCTCCTGCCTTCACCAGGGAATCTCGCTGCCGTCGTAGTTAATGAAGCGCCCGTTGTCGTCTGGCGTGAGCCCCCCAATCACCTGGCGAACGCCCTCAACGCTGGTTTGCAAATCCAGGGCGGCATCGGCGCCACCCATGTCAGTGCGCACCCAACCCGGGTGCAAGAGAACACACGTAATGCCGAGCGGGGCAAGTTCGACCGCAGCGCTGCGTACACCAGAATTTAGCGCGGCTTTAGAAGCTCGATAACCAGGCGAACCACTCGACGTATTCAACTCGTTGCTGCCGGTCTTCGACGAGATGAACGCCATCAGCTTGCGATCTGAGCGCGCCACATGATTGACCAATGCTTCCGCGACCCTAAGCGGCGCAAGGGTGTTAACCCGGAATTCCTCAATCCAATCGTCATAGTTGAAGCGGCCAAATTTGACATCGAGCGAGCGGTTTACGCCGGCGTTGTTGAGCAGGAGGTCGATGGCGGTGCCGTCGAGTGAATCTGCTAGCGCATTAACGCTCGCCTGATCGCAAACATCGAGCTGCTCGCGCTGATATCCAGCCTGATCGTCAAGTTGCGATGGATCTCGCGCTGTCGCGATCACATGCCAGTCGTCGGCTAGATATTGACGCGCCAGCTCCACTCCCAGGCCTCGCCCAGCTCCGGTGATGAGAATCGTCGGCATCAGGCGCCTCCGGCGTTCGACTTCTTGGCTGTCACTTCGATTTCAATCTTCATGCGCGCCTCCAAGAGCGGCGAAGCTATGCTCGTGTTCGCTGGTCGGGCGTTGCGGCAAAAGTCGCCGATGAGGGGCGCCACTTGCTCGAAGTCGTCGCGATCGGCAAGGAAGACGCGAATGCGGAGCAGGTCGTCCTTGCTGGCGCCAGCCTTGGCTAGTGCAGCCTCGATATTGCGGAAGCACTGCTTGGTCTGCTCAACCACGTCATCGGCCATCTCACCGGTCTCGTAGTTCATGCCGATCGTTCCCGAGAGGTAGACCATATCGCCATCGACGACGACCCGCGCGTAACCGCACAATTCCTCGTAGGTCGAACCGGAATAATGGCGTTCGCCGATCATGATCTAGTTTAACCTTTCGACGGCGATGGCAACGGCTTCGCCACCGCCGATGCAAAGCGAAGCGACACCGCGCTTGAGATCGTGCCTTGCCAGTGCCGCAAGCAAGGTGACGATCAGACGTGCCCCCGTACAACCGAGAGGATGCCCAAGAGCACAGGCGCCTCCATGAACGTTGACCTTGTCATGCGGCAGATCCAAATCGCGCATGGCTGCCATCGTAACCACCGCGAACGCTTCGTTGATTTCGAACAGGTCGACATCCCCAGCTGACCAGCCCACACTCTCCAATAATTTGCCAACCGCACCAATCGGCGCCGTCGTGAACCATTCCGGCGCGCAGGCGTGCGAGGCGTGGCCGCGGATCGCTGCAAGCGGCAGAATATCACGCGTAGCCGCATCGTCGGCACGCATCAAGATGAGCGCCGCAGCGCCGTCTGAAATCGAGCTGGAGTTGGCGGCCGTCACTGTCCCACCTTCTCTAAATGCGGGTTTCAGCGTTGGAATTTTCTCCAACTTCGCCGTGCGCGGCTGCTCATCGGAAGCGACGGTCGCTTCACCCTTGCGGGTCTTGACCGTCACCGGCACGATTTCATCGTCGAAAACGCCATCGGTTTGCGCCTTTTGTGCACGATGCAAGGACTCTTGTGAGAACGCGTCTTGCGCTTCACGCGTGAACTGATAGGCCTCGGCGGTCGCTTCGGCATATACACCCATCAATCGGCCTGGGTCATACGCGTCCTCCAGGCCATCGACGAACATGTGATCGATCAGTTTGCCATGGCCCAGGCGATAGCCCGTGCGCGCTTTATCCAGTAAATAGGGCGCGTTCGACATGCTCTCCATGCCGCCGGCAACCACGACCTTGACGGACCCGGCGCGAAGCAGGTCGTGACCCAGCATGGCCGACTTCATGCCAGAACCGCAGACTTTGTTTATCGTGGTCGCGCCGATCTTGTCGGGAATACCGGCGGCCATCGCCGCCTGGCGGGCCGGTGCCTGGCCAAGCCCGGCCGGCAAAACGCAACCCATGAAGGTTTCACTCACATCCTCACCCTCAAGGCCGGCATTTTCGAGTGCGGCCCGAATTGCCGTCGCACCCAGCGCTGTCGTGGACGCCGGCGACAATTCACCCTGGAATCCGCCCATCGGCGTTCGCTGCGCCGCGGCGATGACAATTTCCGTTTCAGAGGCCAAGGTTCAGTCTCCTTAATTTCACGTTTCCCGCCACACCTTCATGCCGTCTCCTCGAACAACTCGCGGCCGATCAGCCAGCGGCGGATCTCCGATGTGCCCGCTCCGATTTCATAGAGCTTCGCATCGCGCAACAACCGGCCGGTCGGATACTCGTTGATATAGCCGTTTCCACCCAGGCATTGGATTGCTTCAAGCGCCATCCAAGTGGCCTTTTCCGCGGCGAAAAGAATGGCGCCGGCGGCATCCTTGCGCGCCGTCTGGCCGCGGTCACAAGCGCGGGCAACTGCGTAGACGTATGCCTTGCATGCGTTCATCGTCGTGTACATGTCGGCGAGCTTGCCTTGCATCAATTGGAACTCACCGACCGGCCGGTCGAACTGCTTGCGTTCATGGAGGTAGGGGACGACCACATCCATACAGGCGGTCATGATGCCGAGCGGACCTGCGGCCAGAACAACGCGTTCGTAATCGAGGCCACTCATCAGCACCTCTACGCCGCGTCCCACTTCGCCCAGGACATTCTCCACAGGCACCTCGCAATCCTCGAACACGAGCTCGCTGGTGTTGGATCCGCGCATGCCCAGTTTGTCGAGCTTCTGCGCGGACGAATAACCGGCAAAACCCTTTTCGATGATGAAGGCCGTTATGCCTCGCGGACCGGCCTTGGGGTCGGTTTTGGCATAGACCACGGCCACGTCGGCCTCCGGACCGTTGGTGATCCACATCTTGCTGCCATTCAGCACAAAGTGGTCACCGCTCTTCTCTGCGCGCATGCGCATGGACACGACGTCTGAACCCGCACCGGGCTCGCTCATCGCCAAAGCGCCAACGCGGCTACCATCGACCAGTCCCGGCAGATAGCGCTGCTTCTGTTCGGCAGTACCGTTACGGCGTATCTGATTGACGCATAAGTTGGAATGGGCGCCAAAACTCAAACCGACCGAGGCCGAGCCGCGGCTGATCTCTTCCATCGCCACGCAATGCTCGAGATATCCCATTCCGGCGCCGCCATACTCCTCTTCGACCGTTATCCCCAGCACTCCCAGCGCGCCAAGCTTCGGCCACAGATCGAGCGGAAAGTCGTTGCTGCGATCAATTTCACTGGCTCGTGACGCAATCTCCTGGTCGGCGAAGCTGCGCACGGAATCGCGGAGCATGTCGGCGGTTTCGCCGAGCTCGAAATCGAGGCTGGGGATGTCGTTTGCAATCATCTGTCGATTCAAATGTCCGTATCTGTCGCCACTTCAAGCCTATACCGCGACAGCGCACTTGCGAAGCGCGATCGACCGACTCACCCACGCATGGCTCTGCAGCAGCAGCACGGCCGCCAGGCCGAGGAAGATAGAGACTCCGAGGACGTCGGTGATGGTCGTCGACAAGACCACCGAAGCCGCCGCGGGATCCGCCCCGACAGGCTCGAAACCTAGTGGGATAACAAGCCCGCAAGTCCGGCGACAAGCAGGTTGATGATCATCGCCAGCCTAATCACGTCGCCAGTTTGGGATCACCAAGCCAAAGACAAGCAACGGCGCCCATGGTGAACGAAAACAAGATGCCGTTGACGCAGCCGACCAATGCCTCCTTGCCGACGATGCGCAGGGCGTTGCTCGCCGTAAGTTCATTCGTCGCCAGGGCCCGTACGGCGACGATCAGGGTTTGCGTTCCCGCCTCAATGGCAGCACTGACCGACCGCACCAATTCGTCGGTAAGGCCGTAGAGACCTTCCAGTTCGCTGTCAGCCGGCGGCGCTGTGGACGGTTCGCTCTTCGCCTCACCCGGCCGCCGTCTCCTCATGGGCTTGGGCATCGACCACCGCGAATGCTGTCATGTTGACGATGCCGCGCGCGGTAACGGAGGTTGCGAGAACGTGGGCGGGCTGTGCCATACCGATCAGCATTGGCCCAACCAACAGCCCCTCGCCCAGCACCTTGATCAAATTGAAGGCAATATTCGCGGCGTCGAGCGTCGGCATGATCAGCAGGTTGGCGCTACCTTTGAGCATTGTGTCCGGATAGGCGCGCCTGCGGATACTTTCGTCGAGCGCCGCATCGGCATGCATCTCGCCTTCAACTTCAAGCTCGGGATGATCGTGCTGGAGGATCGCCGTCGCCTGCCTCATCTTCAGCGATGTCTCGGTATCCGACGACCCGAAGTTCGAATGCGACAGCAGTGCCACCTTTGGCTCTGTGCCAAAGCGGCGCACGCTTTCGGCTGACAGCAACGCCAACTCCACGATCTCTTTCGCCGTCGGCGCCGACGAGACATGCGTATCGGCGAGAAAGTACGTGCCCTTCGATAGAACGAGCGCCGTTAGGGCCGACACGTCGTCGACGCCTTCACGCCGCCCGATCACGTCGAGCACATGCTTAAGATGGACGTGATAGCGCCCGGAAGTGCCGCAAATCAAAGCATCGGCGTCGCCACGTTTCAACATGAGCGCAGCGATTACCGTGGCACTCGTCCTGACAACTTCGCGCGCAACGTCAGGCGAGACGCCGCGCCGCGCCATGAGCTCGTGGTAGAGCGTCCAGTAATCCCGATAGCGCGGATCGTCCTGCGGGTCGACGAGATTGAAATCGGTGTCAATTTGAACCCGCAGACCAAGTCGCTCTATGCGTTGTTCGACGACGAAACGGCGGCCAATGACAGTCGGGCGTGCAAGCCCTTCGTCGATGACGACCTGAACAGCGCGCAGCACACGTTCGTCCTCGCCTTCCGCGTAAACCACGCGTTTCGGCGCCTCCCGGGCGCCGTCGAACAACGGCTTCATCAACAGCCCCGACCGGAACACGAACTGCGATAGTTGTTCTCGATACTGCTCGAAATCCTCAATCGGCCGGGTAGCAACGCCGCTGTCCATTGCTGCCTTCGCGACGGCCGGTGCAAGCTCCACGATCAGGCGCGGATCGAACGGTTTGGGAATGAGCTTTTCCGGCCCAAAGGTGGTGCTGTGGCCGCCGAACGCCGCCTGCACAACTTCGGAAGTCTCCGCCTCCGCCAAATCGGCCAGCGCCTTGACGCAGGCGACTTTCATCTCCTCGTTGATGGTCCTTGCCCCGACATCGAGCGCACCTCTGAACAGGAATGGAAAGCAGAGGACATTGTTGACCTGATTGGGATAGTCGGACCGTCCGGTGGCGATGATCGCATCCGGGCGCGCCTTACGGGCTACATCAGGCATGATCTCCGGCGTCGGATTGGCAAGCGCCATGATTATCGGCGCCTTTGCCATCTTCTTGACCATCGCCGGCTTGAGCACGCCCGGTGCAGAAAGGCCCAAGAAGATATCGGCGCCCTCGATCGCATCGGCCAGCTTGCGGGCCTTGGTGTCCTGGGCATATCGCGACTTGTAGGGGTCCATGTCCTCGGTGCGGTCCTTGTAGATGACACCAGTCCTATCGGTCGCCGTGATGTTTTTGATTTGCAGGCCAAGGCTGACTAGCAGATCGAGGCAGGCAAGCGCCGCTGCGCCGGCACCTGAGGTGACCAGTCGCACATCTTCGATTTTCTTGCCGACGACCTTGAGCGCGTTCCAGATTGCGGCACTGACGACGATCGCCGTGCCATGCTGATCGTCGTGGAACACGGGGATGTTCATGCGCTCCCTTAATCTCGCTTCGATTTCGAAGCATGCGGGTGCGCTGATATCCTCAAGGTTAATGCCGCCGAAAGTCGGCTCGAGCGCCGCAACCACGGCGACAAATCTATCGACATCCGTTTCGTCCACCTCGATATCGAATACGTCGATGCCGGCGAACTTCTTGAACAGGACCGCCTTACCCTCCATCACGGGCTTGGACGCCAACGGTCCGATCGCACCGAGACCGAGGACGGCGGTGCCATTGGAGATCACGCCAACAAGGTTGCCACGCGCCGTCATCGAGGCCGCTTCGTTGGCATCCTCGACGATCAGCTCACACGCGGCCGCGACGCCAGGCGAGTAAGCGAGTGCTAAATCGCGTTGGTTGGCGAGTGGTTTGGTCGCAACGATACCGATTTTCCCCGGTGGATACGCGCGGTGGTACGCGATTGCGTCTTCCCAGATATCGCCTTCTGCCATGTTCTCACGCTCCCTCTGCTTGCACGAAGCCGGTGCTCATTGTGGCATCGCAAAAAAATGGCCCGCCAGTTGCGCGGGCCTGAAGATTGGTGCGGTCGAGAAGACTCGAACTTCCACGGGGTTTCCCCCACAGCGACCTCAACGCTGCGCGTCTACCAATTCCGCCACGACCGCTTCCACCATATCCAGACCCAAATTGTGATATTCATTGGGGCGATTACACATAGATCAACCGCCGGGCCGGGGATAGCAAATACCCCGTGCCCAATCAAGCGGAACGGCTTTGACGATCGACATGTCCGTGGCAAGAAACATCGACTGGCGCATTAGCGGCACGGTCGTGGGCTATGAGTCCGCGGTTCAGGAAATGGAACAGCGCGTTGCACAAATCGTACGCGGCGAGGCGCCAGAATTGGTATGGCTGCTCGAACACCCACCGCTCTATACCGCCGGCACGAGCGCCCGGGACGAGGATCTGCTGGATTCAGGGCGGTTTCCGGTGCATCGCACAGGCCGAGGCGGGCAGTTTACCTACCACGGACCAGGACAACGAATTGCCTATGTGATGCTCGATCTCAATCGACGGCGGCGCGACGTACGCGAATTCGTCCGCGATCTTGAGAGCTGGGTCATTGCGGCGCTCGCTTCCTTCAATGTTAAAGGCGAACGTCGTGCAGACCGTATCGGCATTTGGGTCGAGCGCGGAGTCGGATCGAAGGACGGTCCGCTAGACGAAGACAAGATCGCCGCGATTGGCGTCCGGATCCGCCGATGGGTCAGTTTTCACGGCATCGCAATCAACGTCGATCCCGAACTCGAGCATTTCTCGGGCATCGTTCCCTGTGGCGTTGACGACGAACGATTCGGTGTCACCTCTCTGGTCGATCTCGGCCTGCCGGTGACGATGTCAGACGTGGATTTGGCCTTGATGGAGAGCTTCGAGGAAGTATTTCAGCGGCAGCTGAAGCGGGTCGCTTGAAAAACCGCAGCGACGGTTCATTTGCTTGGCAATACCCTAAATCCCTTACTTTCAGGCGGCTGACCGGGATGGCGCTCGACATTGGTTACATGCGCGCCCGGCGGCCCCTCGGCACACAGGTCGAGCAATGCGTTGACATCGGCGGCACCGCCTGAAAATAGCGCTTCGACCGTACCGTCGCGACAATTTCTGACCCAGCCGTTGAGCCCATGGTGGTTCGCTTGCTGCTCGGTCCAGGCCCGGAACCATACGCCCTGCACGCGCCCGGCGATTACCACTCTGAGCGTGAGTTCCTCCGAGCCAGCAGTCGCCATTACGCGAACTCGACAATCGGCTGGTCAACCTCGAGCAGATCGCCAGGAGCCGCGTGGATGGTTCGAACCGTGCCGTCGCTCACGGCAACAATCTGATTCTCCATCTTCATTGCTTCGATGACGGCAACTTCATCGCCGACGACGACCTCCATCCCTTCCTCGACGGCAATACGGATGAGCAGGCCCGGCATCGGCGAGAGTATGAAACGCGAGTGATCTGGCGGTGCCCGCACAGGCATCAGCCGGTTGAGCTCCGCTACCCGCGGCGTCAATACCTGAACCGTTGCCTCGATGCCGGCATGCGTCAGGCGCCAGGTGTCACCGACGCGGTCGATCTGGACACAGGTCTCAACACCGTCCACACGGGCATTGAACAATGGCTGCCCAGGTCGCCAATCGCCACTGATTTCGTAGTCCTTTGCCGGCAGCGATATCTTGCAGCCTGCCATACCCGACGCCAGCCCAACCGCGGTCATGGGATATTCGCGACCGGCGATCAACGCGATGCAGGTGACCTCGCCGCGCCGTCGTGCCGCTCGATAGTGAAGCGCGCCCGTCAATGCCGCCAGCAGCGAGAGATCACCGGAATCGGTATCCGATGGTTTAAATCCGTCCGGATATTCTTCCTCGATAAAACCCGTCGTCAGGTCACCGGATGCGAATTTCGGATGAGCCGCGACCGCCGCGAGAAAGGCTACGTTCTGAGATACTCCACGAATGTAGTAGGCATCCAATGCGCGGCGCAGGCGCTGCCTCGATTCCTCCCTGCTGGAGCCATGGCAAATGAGCTTGGCAATCAAGGGGTCATAGTGGATGCCGATCTCGGCGCCTTCTTTGACGCCCGAATCAATACGCACACCCGAACTTTCGCTTGGCGGCAAGTAGCGGATAAGACGGCCGCAGGACGGCAAGAAGCCCCGGGTCGGGTCCTCGGCATAGATCCGCGCCTCGATCGCCCAGCCGGTCGACACCAAATCCTGCTGTGTGAAGCCCAAGCGTTCGCCGGCAGCGATGCGGATCATCTGCTCCACCAGATCGATTCCCGTTACAAATTCCGTCGTTGGATGTTCGACCTGGAGACGCGTGTTCATTTCCAGGAAATAGAAGGTGTCGTCCTGATCGACGACAAACTCGACGGTCCCGGCCGAGCGGTAGTCAACGGCACGTGCGAGGGCAACCGCCTGCTCAGCCATTGCCGCACGCGTCACGTCATCGAGACCCGGTGCCGGCGATTCCTCGATCACCTTCTGATGCCGCCGTTGTATCGTACACTCCCGCTCGCCCAAATGCAGGACCGATCCGTGATGATCGGCAAGAACCTGCACTTCGATGTGGCGCGGTCGCTCGACAAGCTTTTCGATAAACACGCGGTCATCGGCGAAGCTCGACTTCGCTTCGGTCACAGCGAAGCGAAAGCCGGCCCGAAGGTCGCCGTCATCGTGAGCAACGCGCATCCCCTTGCCGCCGCCGCCCGCGGCCGCCTTGAGCATCACCGGATAGCCGAGCGTCCGCGCAGCGGCAACCGCGTCTTCTTCATCCACAAGCGCTTCGCCGTGGCCAGGAATTGTGTTGACGCCAACTTGCAGTGCCAGCCGCTTCGCTTCGAGCTTGTCGCCCATCACCTTGATGGCCGCCGCCGGGGGCCCGATGAAGGTCACTCCGGCCGCTGCCAGCGCATCCGGCAGCGCCGGGTTTTCCGACAGGAAGCCGTAGCCTGGATGCACGGCGTCGGCTCCCGACTCCTCCGCCGCCTGGACGATCTTTGCGATATCGAGGTAGCTGTCCTGCGGCGGCGCCGCTCCAATCAACAGCGCCTCGTCCATCGCTCGGACATGCAGGGCTTGCGCATCCGCCTCGGAGTACACCGCGACCGTCGAAATTTCCAGTCGCCGCGCGGTCCGAGCAATGCGGCAGGCAATTTCTCCACGGTTGGCGATCAGGATCTTTTTGAACATCAGGAGAAATAAGGTATCGGAGCGCCAACCGGTACCGCAACACTCACACGGCACTGGTGCGCGTTGATCTACTTCAGAGCCACGACATTGAGACTGATCAAGGTGCCGCCAATCCGCAGGCTGCTGTCGTCATCGAACAGGCCAAATTCGTCGGTCCGCTGAACCTCCTTGAATCCTGCAACGACCAAGAAGTCTTCCAAGAATTCATACGTCAACCCGACCTTGTGAAAGTCGTGCGGGTCCGTTTGACCACCAAAAATCATCCGCATGATATGAAAGCGCTGTTCTGCCTCAAGTTCCGTTCGCAAAAACAGTCGGCACAGAACTTCAAGGTCGGGCACGCTGACTCGCAAGTGTCCGCCCTCTTTGAGTACACGGCGGCACGCAGCGAGCGCTTGCGGCAGCTCCTCGAAATAGCCGAGATGCTCGAATACATGGCTGGCATAAATCTCCGAAACCGATCCGTCTGCAAATCTGCTCAAGTCGCGGCAGTCGCCGACGTGATCCACATGCGGACCGGGTTCGATGTTGAGAATTGCCCACCCGTCGCGCCGTTCTCGGCCGCCGATGTGAAGGCGGAGTGAGTCAGACATCGTCGCCATGACCTCGTTTCTCCGGGAACAGCCCCATGACATAGGCGACATGGGCCGCGAGCACACCGCCCCAGCCGATCAGCGGCAGGACAAACCAAGGCGAGTTCGGATCGGTCAAAAGGTTGAACGGCACCAGGAGCGCCATGGCTACGAAGTAGGCAGCCAAATGGTAGCCGAAGCCACGCAGGCGCTGCCTTACAATGGAATATTGCCGTGTTTCTTCCACGGATTTTCCAGCCGCTTATCCCTCAGCATGATCAACGAACTACATAGTCGCTGACGCGTGTCGTGCGGCAAAATAATGTCGTCGATAAAGCCGAGCGAACTTGCGACAAACGGATTAGCGAACTTTTCCCGGTATTCCTCCGTCCGTTCGGCGATCTTCTGCTCGTCGCCTTGGTCGCCACGGAAAATAATTTCGACGGCGCCCTTCGGTCCCATGACAGCAATCTCTGCGCTCGGCCACGCATAGTTCACATCGCCTCGAAGATGCTTGGAACTCATAACGTCGTACGCACCGCCATAGGCCTTGCGGGTAATCAGCGTGACCTTCGGAACCGTCGCTTCGGCATACGCATAGAGCAGTTTCGCGCCATGCTCGATGATGCCGCCATATTCCTGCGCCGTGCCCGGCAGAAATCCGGGTACGTCGACGAAGGTAACTACAGGGATGTTGAAGCAATCGCAAAATCGCACGAAGCGGGCTGCCTTACGCGCCGAGTCGATATCGAGACAGCCGGCCAGCACCATTGGCTGATTGGCGACGATGCCAACGCTTCCGCCTGCCATTCGCGCGAAGCCGGTGATGATATTGCGTGCGAAATCCGGCTGTAGTTCGAAGAAGTCGCCTTCATCGACGGTTTTCTCAATTAGCTCCTTCATATCGTACGGCTTGTTTGGACTCGCGGGCACCAGCGTGTCGAGCGAAGCTTCCACGCGATCTAACGGGTCTTCGCAATCCCGGATCGGCGGTCCCTCGCGATTGGAGGCCGGCAGAAAATTCAAGAGACGCCGCACGGCGAGAAGCGTTTCGATGTCGTTGCCGGGCGCCAAATCGGCCACGCCCGACTTTTGCGTATGGGTGGCAGCACCGCCCAATTCCTCGTGCGTCACATCCTCATGCGTTACGGTTTTCACGACCTCGGGACCGGTCACGAACATGTAGGCGCCTTTCTCGACCATGAAGATGAAATCTGTCATCGCTGGTGAATACACAGCACCGCCGGCGCAAGCTCCCATGATCACCGAAATCTGTGGAATAACCCCGGACGCAAGTACGTTGCGTTGAAACACGTCTGCATATCCGGCCAATGAAGCGACACCCTCTTGTATCCGCGCTCCCCCCGAATCATTAAGACCGATAACCGGCGCTCCGACCTTCATCGCCTGATCCATGATCTTGCAAATCTTTCGCGCATGCGCCGCGGACAAAGACCCTCCGAACACAGTGAAGTCCTGACTGAACGCGAACACGCGACGGCCATCTATCAAGCCATGTCCGGTGACGACCCCATCGCCCGGAATTTTCTTTTCGTCCATACCGAAGTCGGTGGAATCGTGCTCGACGAACATGTCCCATTCTTCGAAGGAGCCTTCGTCAAACAGAACGTCCAGGCGCTCGCGCGCCGTTAGCTTGCCCTTGGCATGTTGTGCATCGACACGCTTCTTGCCACCACCTGCCCGCGCGGCTTCGCGTTTGGCTTCGAGTTGGAGGATGATGTTCTGCATTGAAGCGCCCCTCTCGTGCAACCGAGATAGCACCGGGCCGTCAGGCCTGCAACAAGGTCAAGAAATGGGCAGCTACTTTCGCTTCTTCGCGGACCGCTTCGCGGCGCGCATTCGCCTCTTCTTCTTCACCCCACTGGCCGGCTTGAAATGTCTCGTCTAGCTGGCTCGCGTCAACCGCCTGCTCCACATCGACGCGCCCCTCGAGCACTGCCAACGCCAGGATAATTGAGCCGAACGCCTCGGTTAATATCTGCAAAACCGCAAGGCGAAAATGATCATAGGCGAGAAGTCCTTCACGAAGCGATGCAATAGCTCCACGGTCCTGCTCTACTGGTACGAGACCCACCGTCGCTTCGAGTTTAACGCCAATGTCTTCTGACGCCCAGTCAAGCAATGGCTGCCATGACTCGTTCTGTTGTTCGACCAATCGCGCTGGCCGTTCGGCGCGATAGCAGAGCAAGTCGGTCGTCGCAAACCGCATGATTGCATCGATTACATATTCGGGCTTCGGTGCCACGCGATCAACTGCTGCATTGAGGATCATCGTCAACGGCATCGATTTCGCATCAATCTCGTCGTCCTGAGCCCGCCACTCCGCCGCTATCGCGTCGGCCAGATCCGAGGTCGGCAACGCGCAGTGCACCTTGCCGGGTGTCCGCAGGATGCACTCCCCGAGTACGACCGAGTAGTTTCCTTCCGCGTTGGCGACGGCAACCTCCGAGTAGAACTTCTTCATGGTTCGGTTACTGGCCTAGCAGCCCTTTCAACCCCTTGCTCAACCCGTCACTTAGTCCCTTGACAGCATCTTTGATACCGGCCGGTTTCTGCGTAGCTTCGAGATCATCCGATGGCTTCGAGGCTGTCGCTTCGGCAAGGCAGGGACTGTCGTTGTCGACGCCTAGTTCCGCCAATCCCGCGATCAATACAGGCGGAAAAAGGAGCCCGCCCACAAGACCGCCGAGCTTTCGCGCGACCGCGGTCTTTTCCAGGCTGTAGGATGGCTTGGCGAGTGTACCACCGATCAAAATCGGAACGGCGGCATTGAGGGTGATAGATTTGGGCCGGGCCTCGAACCTTAGATTGAGCACCTCGTCGGTAAGATTGACGGTTCCGCCGCCGGTAATTCGGGCGTGCTCGGTGTCGACCAACAGGACTTTGCTCGTCGCCATCCCATCGACGATTTCGAATTGGCTGACGACACAATTGAGCGTGGTGGTGTCTGTCCGGCCTCCTTTAAAGAACTCACGCACAAACTTTAAGGGACCGCCGACGACGAGATCCAACATGTCTGTCTTGGCCTGGCCTTCACCGACAATCAGTTTTGTCGAGCCGTTTAAGCCGGCCATGATTTGGCGCACGCTGCCACCGCGTGCGGTCGCATCGGCATCGAAGGTAACGTCCGCGTCGAGCAGATTTATCCCGCTGGTTTCGCGCAACAGGTTACCTAGATCCACATCACGTGCCGTGAGATCTAGCGCCAGGGCGGGAACGCTGCCTCCGGCATCAAGCCTTGCGGCTGCCCTAACCGTACCGCCGCTGAACTGGAACGCTATGTCCCGGACGACGAGATCCCCATCCTGAAGCATCAGTGCGGCGGATAGGTTTTTGATGAGCATTCCCTTGGTAGCCAGTTCGTCGATCTGCAACAACAGATCGGCGTCGAGTAACCGCAGCGCATCGAGCGGCAGCGGCACATCGGGAAATATTCGAGCCGGCGCGGTACCGTTCCCTCCCGACACGCCCAGCGGCAAGTCTGCTAAATCGATGCGTTGCGAGGTTAGAAGTCCAGCGACACGCGGTCGCACGCCATCTGAAACCAGCTCAATCTTGCCGGCAAGATGGCTATCGCCAAGCCTGGCTTGCAGGCCAGTCAGCACGATCGTACGGAGATCTCCCTTCACCGATGCAGCGATGGCAAAGGGGCGCAACGCTGGTAAATCCACCGGCACAAGAGATCCAAGCGGCGTCAATTCGGTGCCCCGGATATCGACCTCAAGGTCAATATCTTCGAGGGTGCGTATGGATCCAATTTTTCCGGTTACCTTGATGCCGAAGCTGCTCGCGTTTCCAAGCGTGGCGTCCAGATCGTGAACCGACATTTGGCCCAACGCGTCTCCAAGGACACGCGCGGCGACGCGAAACCCGCCAAGAGGGGGTATTTCGACGCCTGCAAGTTCGGATAGACGCGCAACTTCGGTGCCTGACGCTTCGACACGCAGAGACAGCCCCTTCGCCGCTACCGGTTCGGCAACGCTACCGACAATCGTGATTTTGCTGCCGGCGGTCTCAACAATGGCATCGAACGGCCATGGCTTGCTGGGATTGAGCATTTCGGCCGGCGAGCCGACCGTCCCGCGGACCGACAAAGGAGTCTCATTAAGAGCAGCGGTCAAACTAACTTTAAGCGCTTGCCGCGCCCCCTTTCCGAAGATTTTCAATTCGTCGATCGTCAGGTTTAGTTGTCGCCCGCTCGCAGCGTCACGATAGGTGATTTCCGCGTCGGCTATTCGCAGATCACGAATAACCGGTATGACCAAGTCGCTTTCAGTGGGCGCCGCATCGGACGCGAATTTGTCCGGCTCTTCGAACTGGTAATTGGCGCGGCCTTCGGCATCTGATTCAATGAGGACATCGACGCCCGAAAGCAGGATCTGCTCGATATCGATCTGCCCAGTGAGGAGCGGTAACAATGCGACCCGCGCTGTGAGTAAATCGGCACTCATCATATGCGGCCGCGACCCCCAATCCGCGTTGCCGAAATGAACCCCTTGCACCGTGAGCGTCGGCGTAAAGGAAACGTTCAAGTCGAGCGACCCGTCGATCACGAGTTTGCGGCCCGTGAGGCGCTCAACCTGCTGCGCGATCAGCGGCTTGAAGTCATTGAAGTCCTGCGATCGTAGAATCGCAAAGCCCGTGACGAGCATGGCTGCAATCAGGGCCACAAAGACTTTAAGAAGCGTAGAAATCCGAATATGCATGAGTCTGTACTTTGTCCGCCGGCTCAAATCCGCCGCACCGCGGTATGCAAAACGCCTGAGCTATTAGCCTAGCAGCCCGTTGAAAAAGGCGTCATTGACCGGGTTTCACGCCACGGCGAAGCATATCGCGGCGAAGGCGGTTTCGCCATCCTCCGAGACGATGAGGACGATCTGAACGACCAGGACGGCTCCAGCGGGCGTAACAAGCACGAACAAGGCGCCAATTCCGCCCGCCACGGCCTCCTTCGGGGTGCCGGCGCCGATGAGTTGGCGCATCAGCAACGATAGGTTGTGGCCGGCGACGTGAAGCAGGTATCGCTTGTGCACGTTCTCGCGGCCCCGAAGCCAGGTCCGGCGCATACCGCCGCGATCGAGGTTGTGGGCAAAGGAGCGCTCGACGATCTCGGCGCGCAGCTTGAAGGCTTCCCTGGCCACCCCCGATAACAGCCGGGTCCGGTTGTTGGTGACCGCCCGGCGAGCCGCATCATCTCCGTGCCAGCGCGCAAAACCCTTCTGCTTGGGCTCGGAGATCCGGCTCTTCCAGGGGCCGTCGTCGAGCGCCTTCAAGACCAACCGTGAGTGGTAGCCCTTATCGGTCACACATTCGGCCGGATCTTCGGCCGTCGGCGCCACATCCACCGCCTCGAGGTTTGCCTCGGCCGCCGCCAGGGTCTTGGGAAGCGTTGTCGTATCGCCCTCGTCGGCCGGGTGCAGCTCCGCCGCCACCACCGCGCCGGTGTCCAGATCCACCGCGTGCTCGGGCTTGTAGGCCAGGTGCGTGGTGCCGTCCTTCATCTTGGCGATCTTGGCCTCGGGGTCGCTCCTGGAAACCCAGTCCTGGTTCGAGAGCTTCTTGCCCTTGCGCTTGCGGTCCAGACGCGCCAGGTCCTCAGCCGTGGGTGTCTCGATACCGCTCTCCTGGGCCAAGCGCTCCAGCATCCCCCGGTAACCCTCGCCCGTGTCCCTCCGCACGATGTTGCGCAGCGCCGCGTTGGCCTCCATGGTCGAGGCATCCACCCCGATGCGCTCGCCCTTCACCAGACCCGCCTCGGCGATCAGCGCCAGGACCCAGTCAAACACCGCCGTGTGGACTTCATGGGGCAGGCGCGCGCGGGTCCGTGACAGCCAGGAATGGTCCGGCACCCGTTCCCGCATCTCCAACAGCAGGAACTCCCGTAGCGACAGGGAATCCGAGCAGCGCCACTCCAGCCCACGCTCAGAGTCGATACCCTCGAAGTAGCCCACCAGGTGCATACGGAAGTAGCGCCCGGGTGGCACCGAAGGCGCCCCCATCCTGGCCGCGTAATAGGGCTGGCAGACCGCCTCGGCGAAGCCGTCGAAGCCGCCCTCGATCAGTACCAACTGCAGGCGGTCGTAAAATACATGACCAGGCGAGCGCGGCATCTCCGACCAGCTCACCATCAAGTCCCCCTGACGATCCTTCTGCTGTCCCATCGCCATCAGCGAACCCCCCTTCAGGCCAGGACACCAGAGAATCAGACCATGCCGACTTCGTCCAGGGAAGACTTCGTCAACGGGCTGCTAGCATATGGGTTTCGATCAGCGTGCTTTCCACAAGGCGCATCTGAACACCTGTGCCTGCCGGCCGTCACCGCGATCTATGGCAGTTTGGCGAACATCTGGTTCGCCTCCGATGCGTCGAGACCGAGATTTGTCAAAGTCTCTACCATGTGCTGAGGCGGATCGGCGGTAATATCAAGTGACCCGGTGCCGGAGGGATGCGGCAACGCGATCCGACGCGCATGCAGATGCAAACGTTTCGCAATCTCAAGCCCCTCCATGAACGCTGCCTTGCCGCCATACTTGCCGTCGCCAAGGATCGGTGTGCCGAGCGCCGCCATATGTACCCGCAATTGATGCGTCCGTCCCGTTAACGGCATGAGCGCAATGAGCGCCATTCTCTCGCCGACGGTTTCGACAACGCGATAGCGCGTGAGTGCACGCTTGCCACCAGCCGATGCCGCAATAACCCGCTCGCCGCCGCGACCGCGTTGTTTGGAAAGTGAAAGGGCTATTTCGCCATTCGTAGGGTCCGGAACGCCGACGGTAACCGCCCAGTAAAGCTTTTCCGCTTCGCGGCGGCGAAACATTGCGTTCAGTCGTCGTGCAGAAACCGCGTTGGTGGCCAATAGCATGACGCCGCTTGTATCCTTATCAAGTCGGTGGACAAGCTGCGGGCGGTCCTGACCCCGGTCGTGCAAAGCGCCGAGCATGGCGTCGAGATGACGGAATGTGCCGCTCCCACCCTGCACTGCCAAGCCGGGCGCCTTGTTAATTGCAATCACCCAGTCATCGCGATGGACAACCATGGAGCGGATAAGCGCGGCATCCTCGGGCTTCGCTGGCGGCTTCGCTGGTCTTCGACTGGGCGCATCCGGCAAAGGTGGGATACGAACCCTTTGTCCCGGTGTAAGCCGTTGGCCTGCCTGTGCACGCTTGCTATCAACGCGAATCTGGCCGGTGCGCAACAACTTCTGCAATTGGCCATGGCTGACTTCCGGAAAGTATCGCCTGAACCAGCGATCGAGCCGGATATCGAGCTCTTCGTCAGCAACCGTCCGGTTTTCGACGGCACTCACACCAATGCCAGCCGCGCCAGACGCAGCCCGAGGACGAGACCGCCAAGCGCCAGCATGACGGATGCCATTACGTACAACGCGGCTGCCGCCCATGCCCCCCGCTCGTAGAGGAGCACGACATCCATAGAGAATATGGAAAAGGTCGTGAAAGCACCAAGCCCGCCAACGGCGAGGAAGCCACGCATCGCCTCGCTCGGAGACCAGGCAACGGCCAAGGTTTCAATCAGTCCGCCGAGAATAAATGAGCCGAGCACGTTGACTGCAAGCGTTCCCCAAGGGAACCCGTACCCAAACAGCAGCGCGACCTGATGCGTCAGAAAATGTCGCGCCACGGCACCAAGCGCACCCCCTGCAGCGATCGCAAAGATTAACTTCATGACTCACCGATATGAGCGTTGGACTGCGAAAATCGACGTTCGCACGCTAGCGAGGTTGCGCGCGAGAGACAACCTGGTTCGATCCCTAATTCGGCACCCGATGTCGCAGTTGGTTTGACGGCTTGAACGATGATATCGTCTGCCCACATCCTCGTAGACCAGCAACCGGGCAACTACATGGCTCTTGACCCCCGCCTTCAGAGTTGCCTACCCAAACGCCTGCATCCCGTTAGCCGCTATATTTTGGATGTTTGGTTGGCGGGTGAAATTCCAACGCATGAGTTTCGTCGTCTTTTCCACCTGCCGAACTCGAGATACTTGACCGTCAGCGCGTGTTTGGTTGCGGCAATGGAGCGCATTAACGGATCAAGCCGCCGCAAGACATAGCGATGAATTCTCGTCACTCCGGAGTAGATTTCCGCTCGCTCCGTAAGCGATTCCAATACTCCAGGCGTTTGGCGATATCGCGCTCAAATCCGCGTTCGACCGGACGATAGAAAGACTGTCGCTCCATATCATCCGGAAAATAGTCCTGACCCGAGAACGCCTCGTCGGCATCGTGATCATAGGCATAACCCTCGCCATAGCCGAGCTCAGTCATCAGACGGGTCGGCGCATTGAGAATATGCATGGGCGGCATAAGTGATCCCGTTTCAACAGCGCTCTTGTGAGCCGCACTCATGGCCCGATACGCGGCATTCGATTTCGGTGCGGTCGCCAAGTAGATGACGGCCTGTGCCAGTGCTAGTTCACCTTCAGGAGAACCAAGACGTTCATATGTATCCCATGCCGCAAGCGCCTGCACTGCCGCCTGCGGGTCGGCAAGTCCAACATCCTCGTAAGCAAATCGGACCAGCCGACGGACGACATAAAGTGGGTCCTCGCCGCCAGCCAGCATGCGCGCAAGCCAATAGAGGCCTGCATCGGCGTCCGAACCGCGGAGTGCCTTATGCAACGCGCTGATGAGATTGTAATGGCCATCCTGGCTCTTGTCGTAGAGCGGAACACGTCGCTGGACGACCTCCGCCAATGCCCGCGAATCAAGGGGCTCATCCGTCTTTAGATTGTAAAGTTCCTCGCACAAATTGAGGAGAAATCGTCCATCGCCGTCGGCCATGGCACGGAGAGAAATCCGTGCGTCGCTGTCGAGTGGCAGCTGTCGTTTTACGTCGGCCTCAACCCGGACCAGCAGTTTTTTAAGCGCTTCATCATCAAGCCTGTTGAGAACAAATACCTGACAGCGCGACACCAATGCACCATTCAACTCGAAGCTTGGGTTTTCAGTTGTCGCGCCAACCAAGATGACTGTGCCATTCTCAACGTAGGGTAGGAATCCGTCCTGCTGCGCCCGGTTAAATCGATGGATTTCGTCGACGAAGAGCAATGTGCCGCGGCCCGCGCTGCGTCGCTCGCTCGCCGCGCTGAAGATCTTTCGCAGGTCGGCTACGCCGGAAAACACCGCCGACAGCAGCTCGAACTCGTACTTCGTCTCGTCTGCCAGCAGGCGCGCAATTGTCGTCTTACCGCAACCCGGAGGTCCCCAGAGAATCATCGATGCGAGCCGATCCGCTTCAAGCATCCGGCGAATCGCACCATCAGCCGCCAAGAGATGATCCTGCCCGACGACTTCGCCAAGCGACTTGGGGCGCAGCCGGTCAGCCAGCGGTCTCGGCGCCTGGTCTTCAAACAGACTGTCTTGTTGTGCTTTGCTCATCAGCCGATATCGAGCGAGATCGGGCGATCACCACGCCGTATCAACGGACACCGGCGCTGCGGCGGCGACTTAAGTCGAAGCAAGCGCTCCGTTCCTCGAAATAGCACAATACAGGAGTCGGACTACTCTTCGGCTTCGCTTTCGTCCTGCTCCAGGACAGGACCCGATTCCTGGCCCTTCGCTTCAGGATCACGGTCGACGAGTTCGATGACCGCCATCGGCGCAGCGTCGCCGTATCGGAACCCGCTCTTGAGAACGCGCGTATATCCGCCGCCACGCTCTGCATATCGGTCAGCCAACGTATCCATTAACTTCGTCGTCGTCGCTTCGTCGCGCAATACCGCATAGATCTGGCGCCGGGCATGCAACGTGCCACGTTTGGCCTTGGTGATCAGTTTTTCGACAACCGGACTCAGCTCCTTAGCTTTCGGTAAGGTCGTGGTGATCTGCTCATGTTTGACGAGGGCCGCCGCCATATTGGCGAACATTGCACGCCGATGCGTGCTGGTCCGGTTCAGCTTGCGTCTGCTCACTCGATGACGCATGACAGTACTCCCTCATCCAACCTCTTGATAACGATCGGGCTCGTCTCTTATCGGCTGAGATCCGATCGAGGCGTGGCACTAGATCAATAGGGTTCCTCGAGCCTCTTCGCGAGATCCTCGATATTTTCCGGCGGCCAATTCGATATCTCCATACCGAGATAGATACCCATCTGCGAAAGGACTTCCTTGATTTCATTCAGAGATTTGCGCCCGAAGTTCGGCGTTCGCAACATCTCCTGTTCGGTTTTTTGAACGAGGTCTCCGATATAGACGATGTTGTCGTTTTTGAGACAGTTTGCCGACCGTACGGAAAGCTCCAATTCGTCTACCTTGCGCAGGAGATTCTTGTTGAATGGGAGCTCGGACTGGCGATCCTCCTCGGTCCGTGCATGCGGCTCCTCGAAGTTAATGAAGAGCTGCAACTGATCCTGAAGAATGCGCGCGGCAAGCGCGACCGCATCCTCCGGCGACATGGCACCATTTGTCTCAATATCCATCGACAGCTTGTCATAGTCGGTATCCTGACCGACACGTGTGTTTTCGACCTTGTAAGCGACTTTCTTTACCGGACTGAACAAGGCATCCACAGGAATTAGACCAATCGGCGCATCTTCGGGCCGGTTCTGTGTCGCCGGCTGGTAGCCTTTCCCCGCCTCAACGGTCAATTCCATGCCAATTTTCGCGCCTTGATCGAGCGTACAAATCACGAGATCGGGATTCAGCACGTCGATGTCATGCCCTGTGTCGATCGCCGCAGCGGTAATCTCGCCGGGCCCTTCAGCTTGCAGGCGCATGCGTTTTGGTCCATCGCCGTGCATATTGAGCGCCAGCAGCTTGATGTTGAGCACGATATCCGTGACATCCTCGCGCACGCCCTGAATGGACGAAAACTCGTGCAGAACTCCGTCGATCTGCACCGAAGACACAGCGGCGCCCTGCAGAGAGGAGAGCAATACCCGGCGCAAAGCGTTTCCAAGTGTCATACCGAAGCCGCGTTCGAGCGGTTCGGCCACAACGGTCGCCACGCGCGCCGGGTCGACGCCAAGTTCAACGGCGAGTTTGTTTGGCCTAATTAGCGATTGCCAATTTTTTTGGATAACGCTTGCCACCTCATCCATTTTTCAAATCACCTGTTCGATCAAGTTCATGACAATGCTGCCGCGTTGCGAATCCGCGGAAATGCACCATTAGACCGCAAATACTAAGAACCACGGCTCGGTCAGCCGCTGTGGCCCTCGTCAAACGCGGCGCCGTTTTGGTGGACGGCAACCGTTGTGCGGTACTGCCGTGACGTCACGAATCGCCGTGATGGAGAAGCCAACATTCTGCAATGCACGGAGTGCCGATTCGCGCCCTGAACCCGGGCCTTTGACATTTACCTCTAACGTCTTCACGCCATGTTCCATGGCTTTGCGCCCTGCATCCTCGGCAGCCATTTGAGCTGCGTGCGGGGTCGACTTTCGACTGCCCTTGAAGCCATTGCTGCCGGATGACGACCAGGAGATTGCATTTCCCTGCACGTCGGTAATCGTGACCATCGTGTTGTTGAAGGTCGCGTTTACGTGCGCGATAGCCGATGTAATATTCTTGCGCTCACGGCGGCGCGGCCGAGTGGTTGTTGCTCTCGCCATTTATCCCTCTGTCTTCCGCATTGCGGATTGCAACACAATCGCCGGCGGTCGGCGCCAGTTGCTACTTAACGACCCTCTTCCTACCGGCGATCGGACGGGCAGGACCCTTTCGCGTGCGCGCGTTCGTGTGGGTGCGCTGGCCGCGCGTGGGCAAACCCTTACGATGACGAAGTCCACGGTAACAGCCTAGGTCCATGAGCCGCTTGATGTTGATTGCGACCTCGCGTCTAAGGTCACCTTCGACGATGTGATCGCGATCAATCGCCTCGCGTACGCGCAACACCTCATCGTCCGTCATGTCGTTGACACGACGTTCGAAGGGGATGCCGCACCGTTCGCAAATCTTTCGAGCCGCCGTACGACCAATTCCATGGATATAAGTTAGCGATATTTCCACACGCTTTTGCGTTGGAATATTGACCCCAGCGATACGTGCCACGCCGTCTACCCCCTAATCGCCGCTCTGGTCCAGTTTGGAAATCTCAGTGCGTATGCCCATTTCCTGAACGCTGTGGGCATGAAAAAAGACCGAGCCGAAACGCCGTCGCGGCGCACCAAACACTCGGCGGTATGTGTTCCGAGGCCGCAAATTACAGGGAATTGGACCACACTGTCAATCACTGCAAGCGCACCAGAATTTTATCGATCTCTGCGGTCACATCATCGATTCCCCTCATCCCGTTGACTTCGAACAGGACGCCGCGCTCACTGTAGTAGGGGAGGATCGGTTCGGTCGCACGGCGGTAGTTTGCAAGGCGCGATTTCACCGTTTCCTGTTTATCATCGACCCGGCGCTCGAACGAGTCTGAGCCACAGTTATCACAAACGCCGTCGACCTTCGGCTTGTTATACTTTTCGTGGTAGCCGGCGCCGCATTTGCTGCAGGCATATCTGCCCGCTATGCGTTCAACGATCGCAGAATCATCGACGACAATTTGAATTACTGCATCGATCATAAGCTTTCTGTTCTTAAGTAACTCGTCGAGCGCTTGCGCTTGCGCCGGAGTTCGCGGAAACCCGTCCAAAATAAAACCGTTTTGGCAATCTGGTTTTTCCAGCCGCTCGGCAACGACAAGAATAACGATTTCATCGGGGACTAGATCGCCAGCTTCCAGGACTGGACCCGCCCTGAGTCCAACCTCTTCTCCAGCGTCAACCGCTTCGCGCAGTATCTCACCGGTAGATAGCTGAATAATCCCCCACCGTTCTTGAATTCGCCTTGCTTGGGTCCCCTTGCCCGCGCCGGGAGGCCCCAACACAATCAGATTCATCCGCGCCGCCCACGCAGCTTCGCCTTCTTGACGAGCCCCTCATATTGGTGCGCCAGCATATGCGCATGTACCTGGCCGACGGTGTCCATTGTCACCGTCACCACAATCAATAGGCTAGTGCCGCCGAAATAAAACGGCACGCCGTAGCGAGAAATTAGGATCTCTGGAAGAATACACACAGCGACAAGATAGATCGCACCGGCCGTCGTCAGACGCGTCAGCACATAGTCGAGGTATTCAGAGGTATTTTTGCCCGGCCTAATGCCGGGAATAAACCCACCGTATTTCTTGAGGTTGTCCGCCGTATCAGCCGGATTGAAAACGATTGCTGTATAGAAAAAGGCGAAGAAGGCGATTAAGCCAATGAAGAGGATCAGGTACAGCGGTTGTCCGCGGCCGAGCAGCGCTGAGATGTCGCCAAGCCAACCGGGCCCGGCGCTGCCGCTAAATCCGGAAATCGTAATCGGCAGCAACAGTATCGATGTCGCAAAGATCGGCGGGATTACGCCCGCGGAATTCAGTTTGAGCGGCAGATGCGAAGACTCTCCGCCAAACATTTTATTGCCGACTTGGCGTTTCGGGTATTGCACGATGATTCGCCGTTGCGCGCGTTCCATAAAAACGATGAACCCGATCACCGACACCGCCATCATAATCAGGAAGAGAATGAAAATAGTCGACAACGCGCCGGTACGACCAAGCTCCAAGGTGCTCGCAAGCGCCAAGGGAATGTTGGCGACAATGCCGGCGAAGATTATCAGCGAAATCCCGTTACCAACGCCGCGTTGAGTAATCTGCTCGCCTAGCCACATCAGGAAAATTGTGCCGCCGACCAGCGTTACGACGGTGGTCATGCGAAAGAACGAGCCAGGATCGATAACCGCGCTGCCCTGGCTGCTCTGCATGCCTTCAAGACCAACCGAAAGTCCAAATGCCTGTGCGGTCGCAAGAACGACGGTGCCATAGCGGGTATATTGGTTGATCCGCTTGCGCCCCGCCTCACCTTCCTTCTTGAGCTGCTCGAGCGTCGGCGAAATCGCCGTCATCAGCTGCATGATTATGGCAGCCGATATGTAGGGCATAATATTGAGGGCAAATATGGTCATGCGCCCCAATGCGCCGCCCGCGAACATGTCGAAGATGCCAAGAACGCCGCCCTGCTGTTGGCGGAAAATTTCAGCAAGTATGACAGGGTCGATTCCTGGCAAGGGAATGTAGGTGCCAAGCCGATAGATGACCAACGCACCCAGCGTAAACCAAATGCGCCGCTTGAGCTCGGTGGCCTTGGAGAAAGCCCCGAAATTGAAATTTGCAGCAAGTTGTTCAGCGGCGGATGCCATAGACTGCGTATCCTTACATCTCGCTTTGGCCCAAAGACAAGTTAGGCCTGGTTCTGCCTACCCCTCCGCAGGCACGCTAACGGTTGGTAAAACGACTTTTCCACCCGCCTTCTCGACCGCAGCGATTGCCGCTTTCGAAGCGCCCGCAACTTCGATAGTAACCTTGGCGCTGATTTCCCCTTTTGCAAGGAGTCGAACGCCATCACCCGGTCGCCGAACAAGCCCAGCAGCCATTAATTCAGCCGTGCCGATGGCTTTTTTCCCGTCAAGCTTCTTGTCGTCAATTGCACGCTGCAGACGCCCTAGATTGACCTCCGCGAAGCTCTTACCGAACGGGTTATGGAAGCCGCGTTTTGGAAGCCGGCGGTAAAGCGGCATTTGACCGCCCTCGAATCCGTTGAGAGAAACGCCGGAACGGGATTGCTGTCCCTTCATACCCCGGCCACTGGTCCTCCCTTTACCCGAACCGGGGCCGCGACCGACACGAGTCCGATTACTTCGTGCCCCGCGCCGATCGGAAAGCTCATTCAACTTCATCGTCAAAACTCCTTTTGAGCCGATCCCAAAATTGCGCTAACCAGGCTCTTCAACTCGTAGCAAGTGCTTGACCTTATTGATCATACCGCGCACCGACGGCGTATCTTCGAGTTCGCGTGTCCGATGCAGGCGATTTAGTCCTAGACCTATCAGAGTCGCGCGCTGATCGCCGCGACGTCGAATCGGACTGCCGATTTGCGTGACGGTAATTCGTCCCACTGACTTATCAGCCACTTGCCTGCTCCGCCGCCGCGGAACCGTCCTCGCGGCGTCCAATAATCTCGCTCACCTTCTTGCCTCGCTTTGACGCCACAAAGCGTGGCGATGTGCAGTTTGAAAGTGCGTCGAGCGATGCCTTAATCATGTTGTGGGGATTGGCCGCACCGACTGACTTCGCGACAACGTCGTGCAGGCCAAGCGCTTCAAAGACCGCACGCATTGGACCGCCCGCAATGATACCGGTTCCAGCAGGCGCCGCGCGCACGACAACGCGACCTGCGCCGAAGCGGCCTTTGACATCGTGATGCAGCGTCCGGCCCTCGCGCAATGGAATCCGCACTAAAGAGTTTCGCGCCTTCTCCGTTGCCTTGCGAATTGCCTCGGGAACTTCGCGCGCCTTACCCATTCCATATCCGACGCGCCCCTTGCCGTCGCCGACAACAACAATCGCAGAGAAGCCAAATCGACGGCCGCCTTTGACGACCTTAGCGACCCGGTTGATCGATACGAGCTTTTCGATCAGGTCGCTTTCTTCGCGCGGCGCACGGGGATTGCGTTCGTTTCTGGGTTGTCTCGGGTTTCTTGCCATTTGCTAGAGTATCCTTTTCGGGGCCGCTAAACGCCGCGCCCTAAATCTTCAGTCCCGCTTCGCGGGCCGCATCCGCAAGGGCCTTGATGCGCCCATGGTATTGGTAGCCGCCGCGGTCAAAGACAACCTCGGTTATACCGGCATCTTTCGCACGTGACGCGATCGCCTTGCCGACTTCGGCCGCCGCCGTACAGCCTGCTCCGGTTTTAAGATTGGCCTTGAGTGCATTGTCCAAAGTGGACGCGGACACCAAAGTGCGACCTGCCGTATCGTCAATCACCTGAGCATAGATGTGCTTGCCCGAACGGAATACCGACAATCGCGGGCGACCGTCCGCGGCTTTTCGCAACGCGTAGCGCGTACGATCTCTACGTCGCTGAAACAATTCCTTTGACGTCATCATGGCGACTACTTTTTCTTGCCTTCCTTGCGCATGACATACTCGTTTTCGTACCTGATACCCTTACCCTTGTACGGCTCCGGCTTGCGGAACGCGCGAATCTCGCTCGCAACTTGACCGACACGCTGCTTATTTGCCCCGCTTATCGAAATCTGCGTCGGCCGCTCACACTCAATTGTGATGCCTTCCGGGATTGGATAGTTGATCTCGTGGCTGTAGCCGACTTGCAGGATAAGGGAGTTGTCCGCAACGGCCGCGCGGTAGCCCACACCGAGGATTTCCAGTTTTACATTGAAGCCCTGAGACACGCCGACGACGACGTTGTCAATCAGACTGCGAACCGTCCCCCACATTCCGTGCGCACGCTTGGACTCGTCAACAGGTGCTACGATTACCGCGCCGTCTGTTAGGTCAACGGTAACATCGTCACCTAGCGCAACGGACAATTCGCCGAGCTTGCCTTTTGCCGTCAGCACACCGTTAACGATCGCCACATTGACATCGCTTGGAATTTCGACAGGACTCTTACCGACACGCGACATTTCGACCACCTTTGGCCGCGATCATTCCTAAGAGATCGGGCCCTAAAATATCTGGCATAACACTTCACCACCAACATTAACTTCCCGCGCCTCGCTGTCCGACAGGACGCCACGCGGCGTCGAGATGATAGAGATTCCCAGACCGTTATATACCCGGGAAAGATCCTTGATACCCGAATAGACGCGGCAGCCTGGCTTTGACACGCGCTTGATTTCCTTAATTACCGGCGCCCCCTCGTAATACTTCAACTCGATTGTTAACTCGCGAATACCCGGATCCATCTCCGCCATGCTAAATCCGCGGATGTACCCTTCGCGCTGCAGCACCTCCAAGACATTCTCACGCAATCTTGATGCAGGCGAAACGACCGACGTTTTCATCGCTCGTTGGCCGTTTCTGATACGCGTCAGCATATCGCCCAAGGGATCACTCATCGTCATACGCCAGACCCTCCCTTACCAGCTCGACTTGACCATACCGGGGATCTGGCCGGCCGATGCCAGTTCGCGTAGTGCAATTCGCGAAATTTTGAACTTCCGATGGAACCCTCGGGGCCGACCGGAAAGCAAGCAGCGGTTTCGAACCCGTACCGGCGAACCGTCGCGCGGCAGCTCTGCGAGCTTGATCTGGGCAGCAAATCGCTCCTCGGCAGCGAGGCTACGATCCTTGGCGATCGCCTTTAACCGGGTCCGTTTTTCACGCTGCGCTTCAACCAAGCGCATGCGCCTCTTATTTTTCTCCACCGAACTCTTCTTAGCCATTAATCCACCTCTTGCTATGCAGTTCGTTCGACGAGAGGCATGTTGAGTGCCTTGAGCAACGATCTCGCTTCATCGTCGCTATTCGCCGTCGTCACAATAACGATGTCCATGCCACGAATTGTGTCGGTCCTGTCGTAGTCGATCTCTGGAAACACGATCTGTTCACGCAATCCCAGCGCGAAATTGCCGCGGCCGTCAAAGCTTTGATCTGAAAGACCGCGAAAGTCACGGACGCGTGGCAAGGCGACGTTGATCAAGCGGTCGAGGAACTCGTACATGCGTCGGCGCCGGAGTGTTACTTTCACGCCAATCGCCATTCCTTCGCGAAGTTTATATGTGGCGACCGAATTGCGGGCCCGCAATACCACAGGCTTTTGACCCGTAATCAACGTAAGGTCTGCGACTGCGCCATCTATCTTCTTGGAATCTGCGACGGCATCTCCAACACCCATATTGACGACAATTTTCTCAAGACGCGGCAGCTGCAGCGGATTTGAATAGCTAAATTCTTCGGTCAGCTGCGGTCTGATCGTGCCGTCGTAGAATTCTTTCAAGCGTGGTGTCATATCCATGTCTCCAACGCTAGCCATCGATCACTTCGCCGGAGCGTTTTGAATACCTGACCTTGCGTCCGTCATCGAGCACGCGAAAGCCAATGCGCGTCGCTTCGCTCGACTTTGGGTCCACATGGGCAACGTTTGAAATGTGAACTGGGGCTTCCTTCTGGATGATTCCACCGGTCGTTTGTGCCGACGGCTTGGTATGCTTTCGCACCATGTTCACGCCCTGAACAATAACCCGTGACTGCTGGCCGAGGACAGTTAAGATCTGGCCCGTCTTTCCCTTGTCCTTGCCCGTCAGGACTTTGACGCTATCGCCCTTCTTTATTCTTGCCGCCATATCTAACGTCTTTCCATGCCCGTATACGCTGCGTCCATCACAGAACCTCAGGCGCCAGAGAAATGATCTTCATAAAATTTTTGGCCCTGAGCTCACGCGTTACCGGACCGAAAATTCGTGTGCCGATCGGCTCACCTTGCGGCGTGATCAGGACCGCTGCATTGCGATCAAAACGAATAGTTGTACCGTCGGGACGATGAATCTCTTTGGCCGTTCGAACGATTACCGCGCGGTGCATATCGCCTTTGCGCACGCGGCCACGCGGAATCGCTTCCTTGACCGAAACGACGATGATATCGCCGACGCCGGCGGACCTGCGCTTCGATCCGCCCAGGACCTTAATGCACTGAACCCGACGGGCGCCGGAATTGTCGGCAACGTCAAGGTTGGTTTGCATCTGGATCATTAGCTGCGGTCCCTCAACCTTCGCCAGCGCTGCTGAACACTTCCCAGCTCTTACGCTTTGAAATTGGTCGACATTCGCGAATTCGGACAATGTCACCGACTTTGCATGAGTTAGCCTCGTCATGCGCCATGAACCGATTCGATCGGGTCATGAACTTCTTATAGATGGGGTGCTGAACGCGGCGGTCGACGCGCACGACAATCGTCTTATCGGCGGCGTCCGAAACAACGGTTCCCTGCATTACTCGTTTCGACATTGCTTTGGCGTTCCTACTTCCGTCCTTGGTTCACAATCGTCTTGATACGCGCTATATCGCGGCGCACTTGACGCTGCCGCGACATGTTTTCCAACTGTCCGCTCGCCTTTTGAAATCTCAGGTTGAAGGCTTCTTTACTCAGATCCACGAGCATATCCTTCAACTCGTCAGGCGTTTTTTGGCGAATGTCCTCGACCTTCATCGTCGCTACCCTTGGGCACCAATTCGCGTCACAAAGCGCGTTTTGAGAGGCAGCTTTGCCGCCGCAAGCTCGAACGCCCGCCGCGCGACAACTACATCGACACCGTCCATCTCAAACATCATGCGGCCGGGCTTAATTCGGCACATCCAGTATTCCGGTGTTCCCTTGCCTTTGCCCATGCGCACTTCCGCCGGTTTCATGCTGACGGGGACGTCTGGAAACACCCGAATCCACATCTTTCCCGCGCGTTTGGCATGCCGGGTGATGGCGCGGCGCGCGGCCTCAATCTGTCGCGCCGTGATCCGACCGGGTTCGACTGCTTTAAGCCCGTAGGCGCCGAAGTTAAGCGCACTGCCACCTTTGGCCATGCCGTGAACCCGACCCTTATGTTGTTTGCGGTGCTTGGTCCGCTTCGGACTCATCATTGTCTTCTAATGCTCCGTGTCGTCCTGACCGTCGACGTCGCCTAACGCGCGACCTGCTGCTCCTGAATGCGCTTGTCCTGGGCCATTGGGTCGTGCTCCATAATCTCGCCCTTAAACACCCAAACTTTCACGCCGCATGTACCGTAGGTCGTCTTCGCGGTGGTGGTGCCGTAATCAACATCAGCGCGCAGCGTATGCAACGGCACACGTCCTTCGCGATACCACTCCATACGGGCGATTTCGCTACCGCCCAATCGACCGCCGCAGTTGATGCGGATGCCTTGCGCGCCAAGTCGCATCGCCGATTGCACTGCGCGCTTCATGGCGCGACGGAACGCAACGCGGCGCATAAGCTGCTGCGCAATATTGTCGGCCACCAATTTTGCATCGATCTCGGGTTTGCGGATCTCGACGATGTTGAGATGCACTTCGCCACCGGTGATCTCGCTGATCTCCTGACGCAGCTTCTCGATGTCCGCGCCTTTCTTTCCGATTACGACGCCCGGACGGGCGGTGTGAATTGTGATGCGCGCCTTCTTTGCAGGCCGCTCGATAACGACCTTGGAAACACCGGCCTGACTCAAGCGCGTCTCAATATAGCGCCGAAGTTTTAGGTCCTCATGCAACAGCGCGGCATAGGTGCGATCGGCATACCACCGTGAATCCCACGTCCGGTTAATGCCTACACGCATTCCGATCGGGTTGACCTTTTGACCCATTACTCGCTCTCCTCACGTTCCCTGACGATGACCGTCAGGTTGCTGAACGGCTTGTGAATTCGCCCGACACGTCCGCGTGCACGAGGGCGAATGCGCTTCATGATTAGTGTCTTCCCGACGGTCGCTTCCTTGACGTAAAGCCGGTCCACGTCGAGTTGATGGTTGTTTTCCGCGTTGGCGACCGCCGATTGCAGCACCTTCTTGACATCCCCGGAAACGCGCCGGGAGTTGACGCTCAATTGCGTCAAGGCTTCGCTCGCCGACCGTCCCCTGATCAACTGTGCGACGAGGTTCAGTTTCTGTGGACTCGTGCGGATGTACTTGGCGTAGGCCATGGCTTCGGAGTCGGCAAGTACGCGCTCGCGTTTCGCTTTGCTCATCCCCTATCCCCTCCTCGCCCGCCTATCGGAGGAATGCCCGAAGAAGGTCCGCGTTGGCGAGAACTCGCCAAACTTGTGACCAATCATATTTTCGGTGACCAACACCGGGATGAACTTTTGGCCGTTATAGACGCCAAAGGTCAATCCAACGAACTGCGGCAGCACCGTAGAGCGCCGCGACCACATCTTGATGACATCGTTACGCCCACTTGCGCGCGCGACCTCTGCCTTCTTAAGCAGATAGCCATCGACAAATGGACCCTTCCAGACTGAACGCGCCAAGTGTTTTCTCCCCTACCGCTTTGCGTGCCGACGGCGAATGATCATCGCGTTCGAGCGCTTCTTGCTGCGCGTCCGCTTGCCCTTCGTCGGCTTGCCCCATGGTGTCACGGGATGACGCCCGCCTGAGGTACGCCCCTCGCCGCCGCCGTGTGGATGGTCGACCGGATTCATGGCGACGCCCCGCACGGTCGGACGTTTGCCGAGCCAACGATTCCGTCCGGCCTTGGCGATTTTGATATTCGATTGATCGGAATTCGATACAGCGCCGATCGTCGCCATACATTCGCTACGCACCATGCGTAACTCGCCGGAACCGAGTTTGAGCTGCGCATAACCAGAATCGCGACCGACAAGTTGTACATAAGTGCCTGCCGACCGCGCGATCTGCCCGCCCTTTTCGGGTTTCATTTCAACATTATGGACAATCGTACCAAGCGGCATATTCGCCAGCGGCATAGCGTTGCCGGGTTTGATGTCAACGCGCTCACCCGAGACGACCGTATCGCCCGCAATGAGACGCTGCGGCGCCAATATGTACGAGAGTTCGCCATCCTCGTACTTCAACAGGGCGATAAATGCAGTACGGTTTGGATCGTACTCCAACCGTTCGACGGTCGCTGGAACATCGAACTTGCGGCGCTTAAAATCGATAATGCGGTAGCGCCGTTTGTGCCCGCCGCCGCGCTTGAATGCAGTCGTATGGCCGTGATTATTGCGCCCGCCCTTTTGCGACAATCCGCGGGTCAGACTCTTCACCGGCTTTCCCTTGTGCAGCTCGGAACGGTCGACCAAGACCAATCCACGCATGGAGGATGTAACCGGTTTGTATTTCTTGAGTGCCATTTGGCTACAACCCCGTCGTCACATCGATGGAGTGACCTTCCTCCAGGCTCACGACTGCTTTCTTATAGTCGCTCCGCCGCCCTATGTGGCCACGTATACGCTTTACTTTTCCGTTCTGACGGATCGTATTCACCGCCTTGACCTTGACTTCGAACAAGCTCTCGACAGCGGCCTTAATCTCCGGTTTCGATGCCGTCAGCGGCACCCGAAACGTAACTTGATTATGCTCCGAGCCAAGTGTCGACTTCTCCGTGATCACGGGCGAGAGCAACACTCCATACATGTGCTCACGGCTCATCTTGGGCTTGTTGAAGTGTTTCCAGCTCATTTCAGCCGCGCTTCCAGCGCCGCCGCCGCATCCTTTGTGAGGACCAGCGTATCGCGCCGTAGGATGTCATAGACATTTGTGCCAATTGTCGGCAGCAGATCGATACAGGGAATGTTGGAAGCCGCACGCACGAAATTTCCATCCAATTCCGCGCCAGCGACGATCAATACATCCGTCCACCCGAGCTTGTCCAATTTCGCCGCCAAGTCCTTGGTCTTGGGCTTTGCGATTTTGGCATCGTCGAGGATTACGAGTTTGCCGTCCGCCTGCTTCGCGGAAAGCGCAGTTTTCAAGGCAAGCGAGCGAACCTGTTTCGGCATCTTTTGATTGTGGCTACGGACGACCGGGCCAAACACGGTACCGCCACCGCGCATCTGCGGCGCGCGCGATGATCCCTGCCGCGCACGGCCAGTGCCCTTTTGGCGGAACGGTTTTCTTGTCGAGCCCCGCACTTCACCCATCGTCTTGGTCTTGTGCGTCCCAGCTCGCCGTTTCGCCAACTGGTAGTTCACCATGCGCTGCAATAGGTCGTTGCGAACGGGTACGGCAAAGACATCGTCTGCAAGTGTGATTTCTCCAGCTGCTTTATTGTCGAGGGTGATGACCTTGCACTTCATTTGGTCTCCTCCTCGGCTTGCGCTCCTGCGTCCTCAGCCTTTTTCTCCGGTGCCCCGGCTGTATCCCCGGCGGCCGCAGTATTTTCGCCGGCCTCGTCACCATCTGTTGATTCGGGTTCAGACTGTTCTGCCGCCGGTTCGTCGCTCGCGGGCGTCGCCGCACCGGCCAGACCGGCAGGATGCGGTGCATGCTCCGGGAGCGGCAGTCTGAATGCGTCCTTAAGAAGGATCCAACCACCTTTGGCGCCCGGGACCGCACCCTTAACAAAGATCAAACCACGGTCACCGTCAGTCGACACAATTTCCAAACTCTGCACCGTGGTCCGATGGTCGCCCATATGCCCGGCCATCTTCTTGCCCTTGAAAACCTTTCCGGGGTCCTGGCTTTGGCCAGTCGAACCATGACTGCGATGCGAGACCGAGACACCGTGACTGGCGCGCAATCCGGAAAAGTTATGCCGCTTCATTGCGCCGGCAAATCCCTTGCCGATACTGGTGCCAACCGCGTCTACAAACTGTCCGGCGACAAAGTGGTCGGCCGAGAGCTGCGCGCCGACCTCGAGCAAGGCGTCCTCGCTGACCCGAAACTCGGCAAGTTTGCGTTTTGGTTCGACATTCACTTTGGCAAAGTGCCCGCGCATTGCCTTGGTCGTTCGGCTCGGCTTAGCCGCTGCCACACCCAGCTGCACGGCGTCGTAACCGTTCTGTTCGGTGGTTCGGACGGCCACAACCTGACAGTCGTCAACTTTGAGAACCGTCACGGGAACGTGCTCACCGGCCGCGTTGAATACACGGGTCATGCCAAGCTTTTGAGCTATTAGACCGGTACGCACGTTGAATATCCCTCCTAAACGCCTACAGCTTGATCTCGACGTCGACGCCGGCGGCGAGATCGAGCTTCATCAGCGCGTCGACCGTCTGCGGCGTCGGATCGACAATATCGATCACCCGCTTGTGCGTTCGGATTTCAAATTGCTCGCGACTCTTCTTGTCGATGTGAGGCGAGCGTAAAACCGTGAATTTCTCAATCCGTGTCGGCAAGGGAATCGGACCGCGAACCTGCGCGCCAGTTCGCCGTGCGGTATTTACGATCTCGCCGGTCGATTGATCGAGAACACGATGATCGAACGCCTTGAGACGTATTCGAATATTTTGACTATCCATTTTGCGTTCCCAATCCTCGTTCTCAGCTCGCGCCTTAAGTTCCGTAGCCTATTTTATTCGACGATGCTGGTGACGACGCCGGCGCCGACCGTGCGGCCGCCCTCGCGGATCGCAAACCGCAACCCTTCGTCCATCGCAATCGGTGCAATCAACATGATTTCCATCGCGATGTTGTCTCCCGGCATCACCATCTCCGTGCCTTCCGGTAACTTCACCGACCCCGTAACGTCCGTCGTGCGAAAGTAAAACTGCGGACGGTAGTTCGAGAAAAACGGCGTGTGACGTCCACCCTCGTCCTTCGTCAAGATGTAGCACTCGCACTTGAAATGCGTGTGCGGCGTGATCGACCCGGGCTGTGACAACACCTGTCCCCGCTCAACATCCTCACGCCCAACGCCACGAAGAAGACACCCGACATTGTCGCCCGCCTCGCCAGAGTCCAACAGCTTGCGGAACATCTCAACGCCCGTGCAAACCGTCTTCGAGGTCTCCTTGATGCCAACAATCTCTATCTCGTCGCCAACCTTGACGATGCCGCGCTCGATCCGGCCCGTCACAACCGTGCCCCGGCCAGAGATCGAAAACACATCCTCGATCGGCATCAAAAACGGCAGGTCCTTCGGGCGATCAGGCTGCGGGATATAGTTGTCAACCGCCTCCATCAGAGCCATCACCGAGGCTTGACCCGTCTCGCCTTCATCGCCGTCAAGTGCGGCCAGCGCCGAGCCCTTGACAATCGGGATGTCGTCGCCCGGAAACTCGTAGCTCGATAACAGCTCACGAACCTCCAACTCGACAAGCTCCAGAAGCTCCTCGTCATCAACCTGGTCGACCTTGTTCAGGTAGACGACAATCGCTGGAACACCAACCTGGCGCGCCAGCAGAATATGCTCGCGGGTCTGCGGCATCGGACCGTCGGCGGCCGACACAACAAGGATCGCACCGTCCATCTGTGCCGCGCCCGTGATCATGTTCTTGATGTAATCCGCATGACCCGGGCAATCCACATGCGCGTAGTGACGGTTCGCCGTCTCATACTCAACATGCGCCGTGTTGATCGTAATGCCCCGAGCCTTCTCCTCAGGCGCCTTGTCAATATCCTCATAGGCCGTGAACTCAGCACCCCCGACCGCCGACAATACACGCGTGATCGCCGCCGTCAGCGTCGTCTTGCCGTGGTCAACATGTCCGATCGTGCCAACGTTGCAATGCGGCTTCGTTCGCTCAAACTTCTTCTTCGCCATAACAGCGGTCTCCCCTACCTTCCGTCCAAGTCACGCCAACTTGGCGCGCACCTCGTCGGCCACGGCCTGTGGCACTCGTTCATAGTGGTCAAACTGCATTGTAAACTGCGCGCGGCCCTGGCTGATCGACCGCAACGTATTGATATATCCAAACATATTTGCGAGCGGCACGGCAGCCGTCACGACCCGAGCATTGCCTCTTTGGTCCATGCTCTGCACGTTGCCCCGCCGGCTATTCAAGTCGCCGATGACATCGCCCATGTATTCTTCCGGCGTTACAACCTCGACGCTCATGACGGGCTCCAGCAATTGCGGTTTCGCCCTTGGCATTGCCTCGCGGAATGCTGCCCGCGCTGCGATTTCAAAGGCAAGTACCGAAGAATCCACATCGTGCGAAGCGCCGTCGACCACAACCGCCTTGAAGTCGATCACCGGGAAGCCCGCCAGCACGCCGGACTCTCGCGCAGCGGCCAAACCCTTTTCAACGCCCGGCAAATATTCCCTCGGTACCGAGCCGCCAACCACCTTGCTTTCGAACTGATATCCGGATCCGGCCTCACCAGGCTGAAAGACAATTTTCACCCGCGCAAACTGGCCCGAACCGCCGGTCTGCTTCCGGTGTGTATAGTCCACCACGGCCTCCCTACCGATCGATTCTCGGTAGGCCACCTGCGGCGCGCCGACGTTGGCGTCAACTTTGAATTCACGCTTCATACGATCGACGATGATCTCAAGATGCAGTTCACCCATTCCCTTGATGATCGTTTGGCCGCTTTCGACATCGCTGGTAACGTGAAAGCTCGGGTCTTCGGCTGCGAGGCGCTGCAAGGCATTGCCCATCTTTTCCTGATCGACCTTGGTCTTCGGTTCCACGGCAATTTCGATGACTGGCTCAGGAAATTCGATGCGCTCAAGAATGATCGGCTTGTCCACGGCACAAAGCGTGTCACCCGTCACCGTCTGCTTTAGGCCCGCCAGGGCGACAATGTCGCCGGCATGTGCCTGCTTTACGTCTTCGCGATGATTGGCATGCATCATTAGCATCCGGCCGATCCGCTCACGCTTTCCCTTCAGCGGGTTCAAGACAAATGCACTCGCTTCCAGGACGCCCGAGTAAATGCGCACGAACGTCAAGGTACCGACGAATGGGTCGTTCATGATCTTGAAGGCGAGCGCCGAAACAGGTTCCTCGTCCAAGGGCGCACGCTCGTCGGGCGTCGTGCCATCTGTACCGACACCCCTGACATTGCCGACCTCGGTCGGTGACGGCAAATAGTCGACAACAGCGTCGAGCAACGGTTGCACACCCTTATTCTTGAATGCGCTTCCCGCCAGCACGGGAACGAAGTCGCCAGCAACGGTGCCCTTGCGAATACAGGTCTTAAGCGTCGCCGTGTCAGGCTCGACGCCTTCCAGGTAGGCCTCCATAGCGGCTTCGTCTTGGTCGATCACGGTTTCGAACATTAACTCGCGATACTGAGCCGCGTCGTCGGCCAGAGAATCCGGAATATCCTCGTACACGAACTCCGCGCCGAGCGTCTCCTCTTTCCAACGCACTGCACGCATTTCGACGAGGTCGATCACTCCAACAAAATCGGCCTCGCTACCAAACGGAAGTTGCAAAACAAGCGGGACCGCACCCAGCCGGTCCCTCATCATCTCGACGCAGCGAAAGAAATCGGCGCCTACGCGATCCATTTTGTTAACAAAACAAATCCTCGGCACGCTGTATCTGTCGGCTTGCCGCCATACGGTTTCCGACTGCGGCTCAACGCCTGCAACGCTATCGAACACCGCCACCGCGCCATCGAGTACGCGCAGCGATCTCTCGACTTCAATCGTGAAATCTACATGACCCGGCGTATCGATAATATTGATTCGGTGATCGTTCCAAGCGCAGGTGGTCGCAGCAGACGTGATGGTGATGCCACGCTCCTGTTCTTGCTCCATCCAGTCCATGGTCGCCGTGCCATCATGAACTTCACCGAGCTTGTGCGACCGCCCCGTGTAATAGAGAACGCGTTCGGTGGTCGTCGTTTTGCCGGCGTCGATATGCGCCATGATCCCGATGTTTCGGTAGCGTTCAATTTGGGTGTCGCGGGTCATGATCTTGTTTTCTAACCGAGCTCGGCCTTACCAGCGGTAATGCGAGAACGCGCGATTGGCTTCGGCCATTCGATGCGTATCTTCGCGCTTCTTGACAGCACCGCCGCGGCTGTTGGCCGCGTCCATTAATTCGCCGGAAAGTCGCTCGGTCATCGTATTCTCCGAGCGGTCACGGGCCATCCTGATGATCCATCGATAGGCCAGCGCCAAGGCGCGTACTGGACGAACCTCGATCGGCACCTGATAGGTTGCACCGCCGACGCGCCTCGAGCGGACCTCGATATGCGGGCGAACATTCTCGACCGCTTCGTGGAAGAGCTTGACGGGGTCTGTGCCCGCGCGTTGCTCGATCAAATCGAAGGCGCCGTAAACGATTCCCTCCGCAACGGATTTCTTGCCGTCGTGCATGATGTTGTTCATGAACTTGCTTACCGCCAAGTCGCCGTATTTGGCGTCCGGCAAGATGTCTCGTTTTTCTGCTCTGCGGCGTCGCGACATGTCCGTATTCCCTTACTTCGGTCGCTTGGTGCCGTACTTTGAACGACGCTGGCGTCGCTCAGTGACACCCTGGGTATCGAGGATTCCGCGGATCGTGTGGTAGCGAACGCCTGGCAGATCCTTGACGCGGCCCCCGCGGATCATCACCACTGAATGCTCCTGCAGATTATGGCCCTCGCCAGGAATATAGCTGATCACTTCGAAGCCATTCGTGAGGCGCACACGGGCGACCTTGCGCAATGCCGAATTCGGCTTCTTCGGCGTCGTCGTGTAGACGCGTGTGCATACACCACGCTTCTGTGGACATGATTCAAGCGCAGGTGCCTTATTCCGCGCTCGCGGCAGCTGGCGTGGCTTGCGAATCAACTGATTGATCGTCGGCATTCTACGTCCTCAAATTCCATTCCGCCTTCACCATCCTCCGCCAAGCCCGCGGCACTTAAAACTACCTCGCATATAGGCAAAGCAAATGAATTCGACAGCGAAGCAATTTACTTGCTCCGCTGCGGTTTCATACAGCGGCAGCCGGATCACCCGGCTTATGTTCGTTTCTCGTTTTCTCGGGGCGCAGCGTCTAGGCTGTAGCCCATTCGGCTGTCCAAGACAGCGCCTACGGCCAGCCCCCAATAGAGTGCGCGCATACTAGTGATTCACGCAGACTACCGTCAAGCAAAAGATCACTATTTTCTAAGGGTTATCCGGCCATGCTCCGAACCCGGAACTGCCGGGAATCGCGCATGAAAATTGCTCACGATTCCCGGAAAACTCCAGTAGCGAATCTCTAATCAAGCGACTTCGGACTGCCCTTCATCGGCCGACACTTTTGCCTCGTCCGCCGCATCATCTTCACTGCCGGCCAAGGCCCGCTCTGCTTCCGCCTGTAACGCAGTCATCTCGCGATCGCGTTCGCTCGCGACCAGTTTCATGTTGTTCATCAACGCGCCGGTCCCGGCCGGGATCAGACGACCGACGATGACATTCTCTTTCAAGCCCTCCAGCGTATCGACCTTTCCGTTGACGGCTGCCTCGGTCAGGACACGCGTGGTTTCCTGGAATGACGCCGCGGAGATGAACGACTTGGTCTGCAGCGAAGCCTTTGTTATGCCCTGGAGAACTGGCTTTGATGTGGCCGGTTTTCCACTCTCCGCAACGGTCTTTTCGTTCACCAGGTCGAACTCGTCACGATCGATCTGTTCGCCGGTCAGCAGAATCGTATCGCCGGGATCGACGATGTCGACCTTCTGCAGCATCTGGCGAACGATCACCTCGATATGCTTGTCGTTGATCTTCACACCTTGCAGCCGATAGACGTCTTGGACCTCTTTGACCAGATAGGCAGCCAAGGCCTCCACGCCCAACACTTCGAGGATATCGTGTGGCACCGGATTGCCGTCCATCAATAGGTCGCCGCGCTGCACATAATCGCCTTCCTGCACACTGATGTGCTTGCCCTTCGGGATTAAACATTCACTCGGCTCTTCGCCTTTTGCTTCCGGAACGACAATCACACGCCGTTTGGTCTTGTAGTCTTTGCCGAATTCGACGCGACCGTCGATCTCGCTCATGATTGCGAAATCCTTCGGGCGACGTGCCTCAAACAATTCGGCTACGCGCGGAAGGCCGCCGGTGATATCGCGCGTTTTCGAGGATTCCCTTGGAATTCGAGCGAGAACGTCGCCGGCCTTGACCAGCGCACCATTTTCCACCGAGAGAATGGCGTCCACCGACATGAAGTATCGCGCTTCCATACCGTTCGCTAGCTTGATGACCTGACCGCGTTTGTTGCGGAGCGTTATGCGCGGACGCAGTTCCGCACCACGCGGCTGTTGTTTCCAGTCAACCACGACCTTACTGGCGATACCCGTCGCTTCGTCCACGGTCTCGCGCATCGAGATGCCTTCGGTCAGATCGACGTAGTTGGCAATTCCCTCTTTCTCGGTGATGATCGGAATGGTGTAGGGATCCCACTCCGCCAATTTTTCACCCTTTACAACGACCGCACCTTCATCGGCCACCAGTTTCGCTCCGTATGGCAAGCGATGACGCGCCCGTTCACGGCCCGCCTCATCCTTCAGGACGAGCTCCGTATTGCGGACCATAACGACCGGAGTGCCTGAAGTATCGATAACGACATTCCGATTCTCAATCGACAACGTACCGTCGATGCTCGATTCTACGGAAGATTGCTCCGCACCACGCTGCGCTGCACCGCCGATATGGAAGGTCCGCATCGTCAGCTGAGTGCCGGGCTCACCGATCGACTGCGCAGCGATCACACCGATCGCTTCGCCGATATTGACCGCGGTACCTCGTGCGAGATCGCGGCCATAACAGCGCCCGCATACGCCGCCCTTAGTTTCACAGGTCAGGACCGAACGCATGCGAGCCGCATCGACGCCAGCATTTTCGATCGACTCAACCATAGCTTCGTCCACGAGCTTACCCGCTTTGACGATGCCGTCGCCGGAAAGCGGATCAACCACGTCCTCGGCTGCAAATCGGCCGAGAATTCGCTCCGACAGCGGCTCGATAACCGCACCGCCTTCAATGACCGTCCGCATCGTCAGTCCGTTTATCGTGCCGCAATCCTCTTCGACAATCACGCAATCCTGCGCAACATCAACCAGCCGACGCGTGAGATAGCCAGAGTTGGCTGTTTTCAGCGCCGTATCTGCGAGACCCTTGCGCGCACCATGTGTCGAGTTGAAATACTCGAGCACGGTCAGGCCTTCCTTAAAGTTCGAGATGATCGGCGTTTCGATGATTTCGCCGGATGGTTTGGCCATCAGACCACGCATTCCGGCGAGCTGCTTGATTTGTGCAGCCGACCCTCTGGCACCGGACTGCGCCATCATATGGACGGAATTGACATATTCTTGGTCCTTGCTCCCCATGGCGTTCATCATCTCGTCGGCGACTGTGTCCGTACAGTCGGACCAAACGTCGATCACCTTGTTGTATTTTTCACCTTGCGTGATCAGGCCATCGAGATACTGCTGCTCGAATTCTTTGACTTTCTTCTGCGCACTTTGGATCAAGCCTTCCTTCTCAACCGGCACCAACAAATCCTCCATGCCGAACGAGAGTCCGGCGGCGCACGCGCGCTGGAACCCCGTCATCATCAGTCGGTCGGCGAAGATGACGGTCTCCTTCTGACCACAGTGCCGGTAGACCGCCTCAATGAGGAGCGAGACCTCCTTCTTGGTGAGGAGCTGATTGACCATT
Organism: Alphaproteobacteria bacterium; assembly: GCA_963664465.2. Classification (GTDB taxonomy): domain Bacteria; phylum Pseudomonadota; class Alphaproteobacteria; order UBA8366; family CAVOAK01; genus CAVOAK01. Next base: position 73,906 of record CAXXSU010000006.1, read on the forward strand.
TCGAAGGGAACTTCCGGATGCCGCGGCAGCAGCTCCGACAACAGCAAACGCCCCGGCGTCGTTTCGACGCGTGTAACGGTTGGTTTGCCTTCCTTGTCCACACCGCAGTAGCGGGCGGAAATCTTCGCATGCAAATCGACAATTTTATCGTCGAGCGCTTTCTCAAGCTCACCGATATTGGCGAAAGCCATGCCCTCACCGGCCGCACCTTCACGCTCCAAAGTCATGTAATAGAGGCCAAGGACAATGTCCTGGCTCGGAACGATGATCGGCTTTCCGTTGGCTGGCGACAGAATATTGTTGGTCGACATCATGAGCACGCGCGCTTCCAGTTGCGCCTCAAGCGAAAGCGGGACATGGACGGCCATCTGGTCGCCGTCAAAGTCCGCGTTGAACGCTGCACAGACCAACGGATGCAATTGAATCGCCTTACCTTCGATCAAGACTGGCTCGAAGGCCTGGATACCCAATCGATGTAAAGTAGGCGCCCGATTCAGCAGCACCGGATGTTCTCGGATCACCTCTTCAAGGATGTCCCAGACTTCTGGACGCTCCTTCTCGACCATCCGCTTTGCTGCCTTGATCGTCGACGCCATGCCGTAGAGTTCGAACCGGGAGTAGATAAACGGCTTGAACAATTCCAGCGCCATTTTCTTCGGTAGGCCGCATTGGTGCAGTTTCAATTCCGGACCGACGACGATGACCGAGCGGCCGGAATAATCGACACGCTTACCGAGTAAATTCTGGCGGAACCGACCCTGCTTGCCCTTGAGCATGTCGCTCAGCGACTTGAGTGGGCGCTTATTCGCGCCCGTGATGATGCGTCCGCGGCGGCCGTTATCGAACAGCGCGTCGACGGATTCCTGCAACATCCGCTTCTCGTTGCGCACGATGATGTCAGGTGCGCGCAACTCGATTAATCGCTTCAGGCGATTGTTGCGATTGATCACCCGGCGATACAAATCATTCAGGTCTGACGTCGCAAACCGTCCGCCGTCGAGCGGCACAAGCGGCCGAAGCTCCGGCGGGATTACCGGCACAACATCAAGAATCATCCATTCCGGCCGGCTGCCGGAATCGATGAAAGCCTCCGTCAGCTTAAGGCGCTTAACGAGCTTCTTGCGCCGCGCCTCGGAACCGTTTTCCTTGAGTTCGACACGTATTGAATCTCGCTCTTCCTCCATGTCGAGCGCCAAAAGCATCTGCTTGATGGCTTCCGCGCCGATACCGACCGAGAAATTCTCCTCGCCGAATTCGTCCTGTGCCTCAAAATACTCTTCCTCGTTCAGCAGTTGATGCAGCTTCAGCGAGGTCAGCCCAGGCTCCGTCACGACATAGTTTTCAAAATAGAGAACGCGCTCGAGCTCCTTGAGCGTCATGTCGAGCAGCAGGCCGATACGGCTCGGCAATGACTTAAGGAACCAAATGTGCGCAACCGGTGAAGCCAGCTCAATGTGGCCCATGCGTTCACGCCGCACCTTGGAGAGTGTGACTTCAACGCCACATTTCTCACAGATGATGCCGCGATACTTCATGCGCTTGTACTTGCCGCAAAGACACTCGTAGTCCTTGATTGGGCCGAAGATGCGCGCGCAGAACAGTCCGTCGCGCTCAGGCTTGAACGTCCGATAATTGATGGTTTCAGGCTTCTTGATCTCACCGAACGACCAAGAGCGTATGCGCTCGGGGCTTGCGATCGAAATCTGGATTTTGTCGAAGCTTTGCAGACCAGGAGTCTGCCCGAAGAATTGCATAAGCTCGCTCATTTATAAGCTCCTTGCGTCACTAATTGGAAAAGGCCGATGTCTCTTTGGCCCGATCAATATCCTTCCTGAATCAGCTCTACGTTAAGGCCAAGCGACCGCAACTCCTTGACCAAAACATTGAATGATTCCGGAATGCCTGCTTCAAAATTGTCGTCACCACGCACAATGGATTCATAAACCTTTGTGCGCCCGGAGACATCGTCCGACTTGACGGTCAACATTTCCTGCAATGTGTAGGAGGCGCCGTAGGCTTCGAGCGCCCAGACCTCCATTTCGCCAAACCGCTGACCGCCGAACTGCGCCTTGCCGCCGAGCGGTTGCTGCGTGACCAGACTGTAGGGGCCAATCGACCGCGCATGAATCTTGTCGTCGACGAGATGATGCAGTTTCAGCATGTAGATGTAGCCGACGGTAATCTTGCGATCGAAGAACTCGCCGGTTCGTCCATCAAGCAGGGTTTCTTGACCGGTCTTATAAAGGCCCGCCTGCTCAAGCATGGTGACGATGTCTTCTTGCCGTGCGCCGTCGAAAACAGGACTCGCGACCGGGATACCCGAGCGTACGCTATCAGCCAGGGCGACGATCTCGTTATCGTCGAAGTGTTTGATATCCTTGCGGAAAGTTTCTTTCCCGTACGCCGACTCGATAAGCTTCCGAAGTTTCGGTACATCTGCGCCGTTGCTGAGTTTATCGACTGTCTCACCGATCTGGCGCCCGAGGCCATGACAGGCCCAGCCGAGATGCGTTTCCAAAATCTGACCGACATTCATGCGGCTTGGAACGCCCAATGGGTTGAGAACGATATCGACCGGAGTGCCGTCTTCAAGACACGGCATGTCTTCGACCGGGACGATTTTGGAAATGACACCCTTGTTGCCGTGCCGCCCAGCCATCTTGTCGCCAGGCTGCAACTTGCGTTTCACGGCTACAAACACTTTGACCATCTTCATCACGCCCGGCAGCAGATCGTCGCCCCGCTGCAACTTCTCAACCTTGTCTTCGAAGCGCTGCTGGACCTGCTGAATCGAATCGTCAAACTGCTTGTTGAGTGCTTCGAGATCGTCGTTGACCTTACTCTGCTTGACGACGATCTGGCGCCACTGACCCGGTGTGAAGTCGGCAAGCACCGCGTCGGTGATTTTGCTGCCGCCCTTCATTCCCTTCGGTCCGCTCACCACAGACTGACGCAACAACAATTCCTTGAGACGGGCATACAGCGACCGCTCGAGTATCGAGCGCTCATCGTCCCGGTCCTTGGCCAGCCGCTCAATATCCGCGCGCTCGTTCGCCAGCGCCCGCTCGTCCTTATCGACACCGCGGCGCGAGAACACGCGCACCTCGACGACGGTCCCGTTGACGCCAGGCGGCACCTTGAGCGAAGTGTCGCGTACGTCCGATGCCTTTTCACCAAAGATCGCACGCAGGAGTTTTTCCTCGGGCGTCATCGGTGACTCGCCCTTCGGCGTAACCTTGCCGACCAAAATGTCGCTGGCCTTAACCTCGGCGCCTATATAAACGATCCCTGCCTCGTCCAAATTGCGCAGCGATTCCTCACCCACGTTGGGAATGTCGCGGGTGATCTCTTCCTGGCCGAGTTTTGTATCACGGGCCATCACCTCGAATTCTTCGATATGGATCGAGGTGAACGTGTCGTCCTTTACGACGCGTTCGGAAATCAAGATCGAATCCTCGAAGTTGTAACCGTGCCACGGCATGAAGGCGACCAGTACGTTGCGCCCCAATGCCAGTTCGCCGAGGTGCGTCGAAGGCCCATCGGCAATGATGTCACCTGCTTCGACTTCATTGCCAACCGCAACAAGCGGGCGCTGCGTAATGCAGGTGTTCTGGTTTGAACGCTGAAACTTCAACAGGTTGTATATGTCGACGCCCGAGGCTGAGGACGACGTTTCCGCAGTCGCACGAACGACGATGCGCGTGGCGTCGACCTGATCAATTACGCCGGAGCGTTTGGCAACAATTGCAACGCCAGAATCCCGCGCAACCCGCTCCTCCATACCTGTGCCGACAATCGGCGCTTCCGACTGAATGAGCGGAACAGCCTGTCGCTGCATGTTCGAACCCATCAGGGCCCGGTTGGCGTCATCGTTCTCCAAGAACGGAATCAACGCCGCCGCAACAGAGACGATCTGCTTCGGCGAGACATCGACAAGATCGATATCCGCGGGTCGGGCCATGATGTACTCGCCGCCGCTGCGCGCGCTTAACAGATCGTCTACGAAGCGGCCCTTGTCATCGATGGTCGCGTTCGCTTGAGCGATGGTGTAACGGCCCTCGTCCATAGCCGACATGTAAATGACTTCTTCACTGACACGTCCCTTCGATACGGTGCGATAAGGGCTCTCGATAAATCCGTATTGGTTGACGAGTGCGTAGGTTGCCAAGCTGTTGATCAGTCCGATGTTGGGACCTTCCGGCGTTTCAATCGGACAAATTCTGCCGTAGTGCGTCGGATGCACGTCACGCACCTCGAATCCTGCGCGCTCACGGGTTAACCCGCCCGGGCCCAAGGCCGAGAGCCGCCGTTTATGCGTAATCTCGCTAAGTGGATTGGTTTGATCCATAAACTGTGATAGTTGCGAGGACCCGAAAAATTCTCGGACCGCCGCAGCCGCCGGTTTCGCATTGATCAGATCGTGCGGCATCACGCTATCGATCTCGACCGTGCTCATACGCTCGCGAATTGCACGCTCCATTCGCAGCAGGCCAATGCGATACTGATTTTCCATCAGCTCGCCGACTGAACGCACCCGCCGGTTGCCAAGATGGTCGATATCGTCGACGTCGCCCCGGCCGTCCTTCAGTCCAACCAACACCTTGAGGATCGCCAGGATGTCGTCTTTACGAAGCGTGCGCACTTGGTCGTCGGTCTCAAGCCGCAGCCGCGAGTTCATCTTTACCCGGCCGACGGCAGACAAATCGTAGCGTTCGCCGTCGAAGAACAGACTGTTGAACAACGTCTCCGCAGTCTCAAGTGTCGGCGGTTCGCCAGGTCGCATCACGCGATAGATATCGACGAGTGCATCCTCGCGCGTCGAGTTCTTGTCGGCGGCCAGCGTACTGCGCATGTAGGGACCAACCGTGATGTGGTCGATAGCCAGCGTCTTGATTTCCTTGACGCGCCCCTCCGACAGGCTTTCGAGCAAAGCCTCATCGATCTCGTCTCCGGCCTCGGCAAAGATCTCGCCGGTTTCGCCGTTGACGATATCTTGACCGATATACTGTCCGACCAATTCCTCGGTCGCCACGAGAACTTCTTTCAGCTTCGATGTCTCGATCTTCTTGATCAATCGCGGTGTCAACTTGGAGCCGGCCTCGGCAACGACCTTTCGCGATTTAGCGTCGACCAGATCGAAATTGAGTTTGACTCCGCGCATGCGCTCTGAGTCAAACGACGTTTTCCAGCCGTCCTTGCCCGTCACATAGTTGATCGAGTCGTAAAATAGGCTGAGGATTTCCTCTTTTGACATGCCCTGCGCCAGGTGTGGCTCAAGTGTCGTTCCGTTGGCTTTGTGTTCGGCTCTTAGCGCCGCCGTCTCGGCGCTGTCCAGCGCGAGGAGCAAAGTCGTCGCCGGCAGCTTCCGACGCCGGTCGATGCGGACGTGGAGCAGATCCTTCGCGTCGAACTCGAAGTCGAGCCAAGATCCTCGATAGGGAATCACCCGCGCGGTGAACAGGAACTTGCCGGAAGAGTGAGTCTTGCCCTTGTCGTGATCGAAAAACACGCCCGGTGATCGATGCATTTGGCTGACAATCACCCGCTCGGTGCCATTGATGATGAACGTACCGTTCGGCGTCATCAGCGGCATGTCGCCCATGTAGACATCTTGTTCTTTGATGTCGCGAATTGAGCGCGCACCTGTATCCTCGTCAACGTCCCAGACAACGAGCCGCAACGTTACTTTCAACGGCGCTCCAAAGGTGATGCCCCGTTGCTGACATTCCTCAACGTCGTATTTAGGCTCTTCCAACTCGTAGCGAACGAACTCGAGCTGTGCATGCTCCGAAAAATCTCGGATCGGGAAAACCGATTCAAATACCTCCTGCAGGCCAACCGACTCGCGCTCGGCCGCAGGCCTGTCAATCTGCAAAAAATGATCGTAGGAGGTTCGTTGAACCTGGATCAGATTCGGCATCGGCGCAATTTCGGCGATCCGACCAAAATCGCGGCGGATGCGTCTGCGACCCGTAAATGACTTCGCCATGCTCAATCCTCGTAAGACAGTTTGCCGCACGTGGCGTTAGCTGCCACTAGAGTTGCGGTTACAGTTTCGATGGCTAACTGTGGGCTTCGCCCAATCTTCGGGCGTGCGCTCAAGCGGCGCACCGCCTGAGCGATGCGCCCCGAATACATATTCAACCTAACGATCAAGGCGCGCTTACTGCAGTTCTACGGTTGCGCCAGCTTCCTCAAGCTGCTTCTTGATTGCTTCAGCCTCATCCTTGGTGGCGCCCTCCTTAACCGGCTTCGGCGCTCCCTCGACCAAATCCTTGGCTTCTTTGAGGCCGAGCGCGGTTATTGCACGCACCTCCTTGATAACATTTATTTTCTTTTCGCCATAGGCTGCAAGGATAACGTCAAACGAATCCTTTTCCTCCGCCGCCTGCGCGTCACCGTCGGCTGCACCAGCTACTGCCGCTACCGCGACCGGTGCTGCTGCGGATACACCCCACTTATCCTCAAGCAAGGTTGCAAGCTCGGCCGCCTCAATTACGGTGAGCTTTGAGAGATCCCCTACGATACTTTCGAGATTAGCCATATTTGTCTTACTCCTGGCCGATTAGCCTGTTGAAGTTTTGCTCAATTATTCAGTTTGTTCCGTGCTGCCATAGGCACCCATTACGCGCGCAAGCTGGCCGGCAGGCGCCTGAAGTACGCTGGCGATCTTGCCCGCCGGAGCCTGTATGAGGCCGATAAGTATGCTCCGCAAGCCATCAAGCGAGGGAAGTCTAGCAAGCGCCGCAACAGCAGCCGCGTCGAGCGCCCTTTCATCCAACGCGCCAGCGACAATAACCAGCTTGTCATTCCCTTTTGCGAAGTCGGCGACCACTTTGGCCGCAGCTACCGGATCTTCGGATACGGCAATCGCCGTCGGTCCGCTGAATTGCTCCGCCAACTGCTCGAACTTTGATCCCTTGATGGCAATCTTAGCGAGCCGGTTTTTCGTTACCCGGTAGGTCGCGCCGGCATCACGCATTTGTCGCCGCAGCGCTGACGCTTCAGCGACCGATAGGCCGGTCTGATGCGTAATCACCAATAAATGGTGAGCGTCAAAAGTTTGACGCAGCTCAACGACCTGGGCTTCTTTTTGTGATCGATTCACCGATCGTCTCCGATGCAATGGGTCAGCTGAACATCTGCCGCCCGGTCCGTCCAAAAGCACCCGCAAACTTGCCGGCACCTGCTTCACCTGCCCTGAGGCCCAAGCCCACTTGGACGACCGTCCGCATAAACTTCAAACCCCCGTCTCATGCTGGCCGGTTTCCCGTTTACGTCCCCGAAGGATCAACCCCAAGGCGGCACCCGCAATCTCGGACAGGACCTAGAGAGCACACGTGCTCCCAAATACCGTCATACTCTTTACCGTCGGCCCTATTTGGGCGGCGACATCGTCTCAGGCAGCGCCAACGACGCTGCCGATATCAACCTTCATTCCGATACCCATCGTCGAACTGATCGACACTTTCTTTATGAATCCACCCTTAGCGCCACTTGGTTTTGCCTTGTTTATGGCATCGACAAAGGCACGGACATTGCCGATCAGAGCTTCGTCGCTAAAGCTGGCCTTGCCAATTCCGGCATGAATTACGCCTGCCTTCTCGGCCCGAAACATGACTTCGCCGCCCTTTGCAGAAGCGACCGCTTCGGCGACGTTGGGTGTGACCGTCCCCAACTTCGGATTTGGCATCAGGCCGCGTGGCCCGAGGACCTTACCGAGCTTGCCGACCACCGCCATCATATCCGGCGTGGCGATGCATCGATCGAAATCTATCTGACCGCCTTCAATCTGCTCTGCCAATTCCTCCGCGCCGACAATGTCCGCTCCAGCCGTCTTCGCTTCCTCTGCTTTGTCACCGCGGGCGAATACTGCAACGCGAACCGATTTTCCCGTGCCATTTGGCAGTTGCACCACGCCGCGCACCTGCTGATCAGCATGACGAGGATCGATATCCAAATTCATGGCAATTTCAACGGTTTCGTCGAATTTTGCCGTAGCCCGTTCTTTCAACATCCGAACCGCTTCGTCGACCGGTAGGGCCGTGTCCCTGTCAACGCCCTCGTAGGCGTTCTCAAGTCGTTTGCCGTGCTTCGACATAGCGCTACCCCACCACCTCTAGTCCCATCGATCGCGCCGATCCCGCGATCATGCGAACCGCTGCATCCAAGTCATTTGCGTTGAGATCGACCATCTTGGCCTCGGCAATCTCGCGGAGTTGGGCTCGCGTTACCTGTCCGACCATCTCTCGTCCAGCCATCTCTGCGCCTTTCTCCAGGCCAGCAGCCTTACGAAGAAAGTATGCGGCAGGCGGCGTCTTCATGATGAACGAGAAGGTCTTATCCTGATAAGCGGTGATGATCACCGGGATTGGAACTCCTTGCTCGGAGCTTTGCGTCACCGCATTGAAGGCCTTACAGAAATCCATGATGTTAAGGCCGCGCTGTCCCAACGCCGGACCAACCGGTGGCGAAGGATTTGCCTGCCCTGCCGGAATCTCCAACTTTATGTAACCGTCTATCTTCTTTGCCATGGCTTCTTTACGCGCCCTTCCAACTGCAATCTCTCACCGCGGACAGCCGCTTGACTGACAAAATTCACGGGTCCCTATGACTTCTCCACCTGCGCATATTCCAGATCGACCGGTGTCGCGCGGCCGAAAATAGAAACCGAGACTTTGAGCCGCGCCTTTTCTTCGTCAACTTCCTCAACCATCCCGTTGAACGATGTGAAGGGACCGTCGCAGACCCGAACTTGTTCGCCAACTTCGAAAGTTATCGATGGCTTTGGTCGCTCCACGCCTTCCTTGACCTGATGCAAGATTCGATCGGCTTCCGCATTGGTGATTGGCGTCGGACGTTCCCGCGTACCAAGAAATCCGGTGACCTTTGGCGTGTTCTTCACCAGGTGCCAACTTTCGTCGGTCATCTCCATCTTGCACAGCACGTAGCCCGGAAAAAACTTGCGCTCGGCGCTGACCTTGCTGCCACGGCGCATCTCAACCACTTCCTCGATGGGCACGAGCACTTCCTCGATCAAGTCACTCATACTCTGAATCATCACCTGCTCTTGAATCGACTGCACAACCTTCTTCTCGAAACCAGAGTAGACGTGCACGACATACCACTGCATCGCCATGATTAACCACCGCCCCCGAGAATAAGCTTCACGCCCCAGGAAAAGACCTGATCGACCAAGAGAAAGAAGATCGCCGCCAAAAACATCATCACAAAGACCATTATGGTCGTAATTCCCGTTTCCCTTCGGCTTGGCCAAGTCACCTTGCCGATTTCCTGGCGCACTTGGCGCACGAACTGTGCAGGATTGACTTTAACCATGGCTATCAGAACGACGCTCCCCAACGGCACTGGCAGGAGTGGAGGGGCTCGAACCCCCAGCCCCCGGTTTTGGAGACCGGTGCTCTACCAGTTGAGCTACACTCCTAATCTCAGGTGTGGTTCGTGACGCTCGCTGTCGCATTGCCAAGTTCCGTAGCCTATTTTATTCGACGATGCTGGTGACGACGCCGGCGCCGACCGTGCGGCCGCCCTCGCGGATCGCAAACCGCAACCCTTCGTCCATCGCAATCGGTGCAATCAACATGATTTCCATCGCGATGTTGTCTCCCGGCATCACCATCTCCGTGCCTTCCGGTAACTTCACCGACCCCGTAACGTCCGTCGTGCGAAAGTAAAACTGCGGACGGTAGTTCGAGAAAAACGGCGTGTGACGTCCACCCTCGTCCTTCGTCAAGATGTAGCACTCGCACTTGAAATGCGTGTGCGGCGTGATCGACCCGGGCTGTGACAACACCTGTCCCCGCTCAACATCCTCACGCCCAACGCCACGAAGAAGACACCCGACATTGTCGCCCGCCTCGCCAGAGTCCAACAGCTTGCGGAACATCTCAACGCCCGTGCAAACCGTCTTCGAGGTCTCCTTGATGCCAACAATCTCTATCTCGTCGCCAACCTTGACGATGCCGCGCTCGATCCGGCCCGTCACAACCGTGCCCCGGCCAGAGATCGAAAACACATCCTCGATCGGCATCAAAAACGGCAGGTCCTTCGGGCGATCAGGCTGCGGGATATAGTTGTCAACCGCCTCCATCAGAGCCATCACCGAGGCTTGACCCGTCTCGCCTTCATCGCCGTCAAGTGCGGCCAGCGCCGAGCCCTTGACAATCGGGATGTCGTCGCCCGGAAACTCGTAGCTCGATAACAGCTCACGAACCTCCAACTCGACAAGCTCCAGAAGCTCCTCGTCATCAACCTGGTCGACCTTGTTCAGGTAGACGACAATCGCTGGAACACCAACCTGGCGCGCCAGCAGAATATGCTCGCGGGTCTGCGGCATCGGACCGTCGGCGGCCGACACAACAAGGATCGCACCGTCCATCTGTGCCGCGCCCGTGATCATGTTCTTGATGTAATCCGCATGACCCGGGCAATCCACATGCGCGTAGTGACGGTTCGCCGTCTCATACTCAACATGCGCCGTGTTGATCGTAATGCCCCGAGCCTTCTCCTCAGGCGCCTTGTCAATATCCTCATAGGCCGTGAACTCAGCACCCCCGACCGCCGACAATACACGCGTGATCGCCGCCGTCAGCGTCGTCTTGCCGTGGTCAACATGTCCGATCGTGCCAACGTTGCAATGCGGCTTCGTTCGCTCAAACTTCTTCTTCGCCATGCTTCGTTCCGTTCCTTGAGACCAAAAAAAGTTCCGCCATCGCCGCTAGGCGTCCTGCCACTTATTGCTAACTACGCCCACCGCTCGCATGCACCGCCGACGCTCCGACCGACTTACCTTGGAGCGGGTGATGGGAATCGAACCCACACCACCAGCTTGGAAGGCTGGAGCTCTACCATTGAGCCACACCCGCAAACCTGCGTCACCGACCTCCAAATTACCCTGGAAAGTGCGTTACGACTGTCAACCGGTCAGCTACACCTAGTGGTGGAGAGGGTTGGATTCGAACCAACGTAGGCGAACGCCAACGGGTTTACAGCCCGTCCCCTTTAGCCACTCGGGCACCCCTCCATCTCCGCGCAATCACGTCCACGCGGTGGAGTGCGATCTATGGTGATATAACCCCGCTTGTCAATGTCGAACGGCACGCCAAAGCACACTACACCGCCCCCGTACCCAATGGCCGCGGTAAAGTGCTTCTTGCGGAAGCCAGATTGTTCGAAATACTAATATCCGGGATGGCAAAAATCAAGCGTGAGAATCGTCGACGGAGCGCCAAAAGCGGGCGTAGTTCGCCGCGCCCGGGTCGTACCTCCGAATCGACGCGCACTGACGGCGCCGCAGCGCGATCAGATGAAACGCCTATTGCAAGGAGCGATGGCGATAAGAAATCAGACCCCTCGCAGCTTTGGCTGTACGGACATCATGCTGTGCTGGCCGCCCTCCGCAACCCGCAGCGCGTTGGAAATAGGCTTCTGGCAACGCCGGAAGGTGCAGCCAAACTTCAAAAGGACAGGCCGGATACCAGGCCGGAAACCAAGCCGGAAATCGTCGACCGGCAGATGCTCGAGAAACTGCTGCCCCGCGGAGCTGTCCACCAGGGGATTGCACTTTCGGTACGACCGCTCGCACCCATATCGCTCGATCAGCTGCTCGCAGACGCCGCCGCCGATGCAGTGATCCTGGTGCTCGATCAGGTGACGGATCCGCAAAATGTTGGCGCAGCCATCCGCAATGCTTCGGCGTTCGGTGCGACCGCGCTAATTCTAACGGCGCGCCGGTCGACCACGGCGGAAGCCACAATGGCGAAGGCCGCGAGCGGCGCACTGGAGGTGCTGCCGCTTGTACGCGTGCCAAACCTCGCACGTGCACTTGACCAGATGAAAGCCGCCGGATTCTGGTGTATCGGTCTCGCCGATACAGCGACGGAGCGGCTAGAATCGGCACCGCTCGACGGCCGCGTGGCGCTCGTATTGGGTGCCGAAGGAAGCGGACTGCGCAGGCTGACCCGTACGCATTGCGATATACTGGTTTCGTTACCGACGCAACCGCCTATTAGGTCGATCAATATTGCGGCGGCCAGCGCCGTCGCCCTCTATGAAGTTGCCCGCAGCCGATCCAATCAAGCGATCTAAGTGGCTCGAGGCTCCGCGAAACTGGCGCGCCGTTGCACGCTTTGCTACGGTCGGCCAACGCCAAAGCCAGCGTAGCACAATGGCAGTGCAGCGGTTTTGTAAACCGAAGGTTGGGGGTTCGACTCCCTCCGCTGGCACCACGCCGCTTCGCGGTTGGTCTGAAACTATCATTCGCCCCGCACCCTAGACTGAGCCGTTCATGACGATCCGCATCAAGATGTGCTGCATCATGAGCCAGCAGGAGGCTCGAACGGCGATCGTTGCTGGCGCGTCGGCGTTGGGCTTTGTCTCGCAAATGCCAAGCGGTCCCGGAATCGTTGATGAAACCCGGATTGCCGAAATCGTGGCGACCGTACCGCCCGGCGTCGCCACATTTCTCCTGACAGCACACCAGGAACCGGAGGCCATCATCGAACAACAGCGCCGGACCCGGGTCAATACGATCCAGCTCTGTGATCGTATGCCGAGCGGCGACCACAAAACTCTGCGGCAGGCATTGCCGGGCGTGTCGATCGTGCAGGTCCTGCACGTTTCGTCCCAAAAGACGATTTCCGAAGCCACCGCCGTCGCGTCCGAAGTGGACGCGCTGCTGCTCGATACCGGAAGCCCCGATGCGTTGGTACGAGAGCTTGGCGGCACTGGCCGGGTACACGACTGGACAATCAGCCGCCGCATCCGCGACGCGTCACCGATACCTGTCTATCTCGCTGGTGGTCTCAATGCCGAAAATGTTGGGGCGGCAATCCAGCAGGTGCGTCCGTTCGCGGTCGATTTGTGCAGCGGCATTCGACGCCACGGTAAATTGGCTAGCGATCTGGCCCACGGATTCACAAATGCCGTCCGCCGTGCTGCAGACGCATTGCCGCAGTGAAGTCGTTGTGTGAGAATATTTGAGATGGCGGCGCGGACTTGCGACTGCCGCAATTCAGTTTAGGGAGCAATCTCATGATACGCATGGCACTCGCCGCTGCAGCAGTTCTCATCCTGACCGCAGTATCAACGATCGCGGCCGAGTTCAAACCTGCCGTCGTCTTCGACATGGGCGGCAAATTTGACAAATCCTTTAACGAGGGCATTTTCAACGGTGTCGAAAAGTTCAAGAAGGAAAGCGGAATCGGTTATGGCGAATTTGAGGTCACAAACGAAGCACAGCGCGAACAGGCGCTACGCAACTTTGCGCGGCGCGGCTTCGACCCGGTCATCGCGGTTGGATTTGCGCAAGCCACAGCCTTAGAAAAGGTTGCCAAGGAGCATCCCGACACCCGCTTCGCCATTATCGATATGGTCGTCGATCTGCCAAATGTGCAGTCGATTGTCTTCAAGGAACATGAGGGCTCGTTTCTTGTCGGCGTCCTGGCTGCAATGGCTTCGAAAACCGACAAGGTCGGCTTTGTCGGTGGTATGGATATCCCACTGATCCGGAAGTTCGCCTGCGGTTATGTCCAAGGTGTCCACCACGTGAACGCAAGCGCGAACGTGTTCGAGAACATGACGGGGGCCACGCCGTCGGCTTGGAACAATCCCGTCAGAGGTGGTGAGTTGGCGAAGTCGCAGTTCGATCGCGGCGCTGATGTTGTCTATCACGCCGCCGGGGGAACGGGTAAAGGCGTCCTGCAGGCCGCCGCGGACGCCGGCAAGCTTGCGATCGGCGTTGACTCCAACCAGAACTACATGCATCCGGGAACGGTGTTGACGTCGATGCTGAAGCGCGTCGATGTCGCGGCATATAATGTGTATAAGACTGCAAACGACGGCACTTGGAAAGCCGGTATTCAGGTGTTGGGCCTTGCAGAGGAAGGTGTCGGCTGGTCGCTTGACGAGCACAATCAAAAGCTCATCACGTCCGCGATGAAGTCCAAGGTTGAGCAAGTCCGCACCGATATCATCGCCGGCAAAATCAAAGTGCATGACTACATGTCGACGAACAGCTGTCCGGGCTGATCGCTCGCCTTCAAACTTGATGGTCTGCCGTCGATGAGTAACGACACGCAGACGACAAATGAAGGCCGGGACACAGCGCAAGCTGTACCCCGGCCTGATTTGGCAACCGTTCCCGCAATCGAACTGCGAAGTATTGGTAAGAGCTTTGGCGCCGTCAAAGCCAACCGCGACGTATCACTTTCTGTCAGCAAGGGGTCAATCCACGGCATCGTCGGCGAAAATGGCGCCGGAAAATCGACCCTGATGAGCATTCTCTACGGCTACTACCGCGCCGACAGTGGGCAGATTCTCGTTAACGGGAAAGCTGTCGATATCGGCACATCAGAAGATGCGATCAATGCGGGCATCGGCATGGTGCATCAGCATTTCATGCTGGTCGATACCTTCACCGTGCTTGAAAATATCGTGCTCGGCGTCGAAGGCGGAAACCTCCTGGCCGGTGGCATAGCTAAAGCTCGCAGCGAGTTGGAGCGGCTTGCGCGAGAGTTTAGTCTCGAAGTGGACCCCGACGCGGTGGTCGCCGAACTTCCAGTTGGTCTTCAGCAGAGGGTGGAAATTCTCAAGGCGCTCTTTCGCGGCGCAGAAACACTGATTCTCGACGAGCCGACCGGCGTTCTGACGCCGCAGGAAGCCGACCATCTTTTCAGAATTCTGGCGGCCCTCAGGGACCAGGGTAAGACCGTTATCCTGATCACCCACAAGTTACGAGAGATCATGGCGATTACCGAACGCGTGTCGGTAATGCGACAAGGCGAAATGGTCGCGCATGTTGAAACCACGGCGACCAACACCGAAGAGCTGGCGGAACTCATGGTTGGCCGCAAGGTCTTGCTGCGGGTGGAGAAGACGCCGGCCGATCCTGGCAGCAAGGTATTGGAGGTAGAGAGACTGAAAGTGGTCGACGACACAGGCGTGGTCCGCCTCGACGACGTCAGTCTGTTTGTACGATCCGGCGAAATCGTGGGCATTGCCGGCGTCTCTGGCAACGGACAGAGCGAGCTGCTCGAGGCCTTGTCGGGGATCGCCCAGATCACAGCAGGCCGGATCACGCTGAACGGTGAAGAGGTCACGCACGAGCACCCTCGTGATGCCCGCGAACTGCGTCGCCTCGGCCTCGCCCACGTGCCCGAAGATCGCCAACGAATGGGCCTGATCACGGCCTTCGAGGCCGACGAGTCTGCGATACTCGGCTACCATAATGACGCAGAATATAACCGTGGCCCACTCATGGTCCGCGACGCAATCATCGCTGGCTGCCGGCGCACGATGGCCAGCTACGACGTACGGCCCGGCGATCCCAGGCTGCGCACCGCCAATTTCTCCGGCGGCAACCAGCAGAAGATCGTTCTGGCGCGCGAATTGGAACGTCATCCCGACTTGCTGTTGGTCGGGCAACCGACACGTGGCGTCGATATCGGCGCCGTCGAGTTCATACATACACGTTTGATCGCCATGCGCGATGCAGGCGCGGCGATTCTTCTGGTATCCGTCGAGCTCGATGAAATCATGTCACTCAGCGATCGAATTCTGGTCATGTTCGATGGCCGCGTTGTCGGTGAGCTATCGTCCGCGGAGGCGGACGAGCGGATGCTTGGATTGATGATGGCTGGCGTCGATCCATCCTCGCAAACTGACTCGAAGCAATGACGAGCGCTGCCGGTCATCTCCCGCAGTGGGTCACGGCTGCCTTATTGCCGGTCCTTAACCTGCTCGCCGCCTTCATCGTCGCCGGTCTCGTGGTGATGCTGATCGGTGAAAACCCGTTGCGCGTCGTGAAAATTCTTATCTGGGGCGCCTTTGGCTTCGAGGAAGCCATCGGCTTCACACTCTATTACACAACCAATTTCATATTTACCGGCCTTGCAGTCGCGCTCGCCTTTCATTGCGGCCTGTTCAACATCGGCGGCGAAGGTCAGGCCTACATCGGCGGTTTGGGTGTCGGCCTTGTTTGCCTCCACTTCGATGCGCTGCCATTCGTGCTGATCCTACCGCTCGCCATCGTCGCAGCCGCTGCGTTCGGCGGCGCATGCGCCTTCATACCCGCCTATCTGCAAGCCAAACGCGGCAGCCATATCGTTATCACGACCATCATGTTCAATTTCATCGCCGCCTCGCTGATGGTCTACCTGATGGTAAATGTGCTCATCAAACCAGGGCAAATGTCGCCTGAAAGCCGCGAGTCCATGTCCCACACCTGGCTGCCGTTTGTGCATGAAATGCTCGGTTGGATCGGCATTCGGTTTGCCGCATCGCCGCTGAACATGTCGTTTATCTGGGCGCTCATATGCTGTGTCTTGTTCTCGATCTTCGTATGGCACACGCGTTGGGGCTACGAGCTGCGGACGGTTGGCCAAAGCCACACCGCCGCGGTCTATGCCGGTATTTCACCGTCCCGCAACATCATCATCGCCATGTTGATATCCGGGGCGCTTGCCGGATTTCTCGGTCTCAACGAAATCATGGGCGTGCAGCACCGCCTGCTCCTCAATTTTACAGCAGGCTACGGTTTCGTCGGGATTGCTGTCGCGCTGATGGGCCGCAATCATCCCATCGGCATCATTCTCGCTAGTCTGCTGTTTGGCGCACTCTATCAAGGAGGTGCCGAACTCTCGTTCGAAATTCCCAAGATCAGCCGCGAGATGGTTGTCGTCATTCAAGGGCTGGTGATCTTGTTCGGTGGTGCGCTCGAGTACATGTTTCAGCCCTTTCTCGTCCGCCTGTTTCGCGGCGGCGATGCGGCTGTAGCGGCAGCCGAGTAGACGAAGGGTGGCCTGACCTTGGACTCGTTCGTCTTCTTTGTCCTGATTCTCGACGCAACGTTCCGCGTCTCAACGCCGCTCATCCTGGCGTCGCTCGCCGGGCTGTTTGCGGAACGCTCGGGCATCGTCGATATCGGCCTTGAGGGCAAGATGTTGGGCGCAGCATTTGCGGCCGCGGCCGTGGCATCGGTGTCGGGCTCCGCCTGGGTGGGGCTCGGCGCCGGAATCGCCACGTCCATCGCTCTTGCTTTGTTGCACGGTTTTGCCTGCATCACCCACAACGGCAACCAGGTTGTTTCCGGCGTCGCCATCAACATCCTCGCCTCCGGCCTCACCGTAATTCTCGGAATTGGCTGGTTCGCGCAAGGTGGGCAGACGCCGCAGCTTCCCAATAGTGCACGCTTCTTGCCGATCACTTGGCCTGGCGCACACGCGCTTGCCGATGTTCCGATCCTCGGTGCGCTCTATTCCGAACTGCTGAGCGGCCATACGGCGCTTGTCTACCTGGCCATTCTCACCGTTCCGGCAACATGGTGGATCGTCTACAAAACGCGATTTGGTTTGCGATTGCGGGCGGTTGGCGAAAACCCGAACGCGGTGGACACAGCCGGGATCTCCGTCGCCGGGCTACGCTATCGGGCGATGATCGTCTGCGGTGCCCTGTGCGGTATCGCCGGCAGCTATCTTTCGACCGCGCAAAGCGGTGGGTTCAATCGCGAGATGACCGCAGGACAGGGATTTATTGCGCTCGCCGCACTGATCTTCGGAAAATGGAAACCGGTACCGACACTGTTCGCTTGCCTGCTGTTCGGCTTTCTCGGCGCAGTTGCGGATCGCTTGCAGGGCGTGCGGGTGCCAATCGTCGGAGAGATTCCAGTTCAACTCTTCCAGGCGCTCCCCTACATACTTACTGTGATTCTGCTCGCTGGCTTCATCGGCAAGGCGGTGGCGCCCAAGGCGAGCGGCATACCCTATGTGAAAGAACAATGAGCGATATCGACGACCTCATCAAGGCGGCAAGCAATGCCAGGGAGTGCGCCTACGCGCCCTACTCCAATTTCAAAGTCGGCGCGGCACTCCGCACTGCAAGCGGCAATATCTTTAGCGGATGCAATGTCGAAAACGCGGCCTATCCCGAGGGTCTGTGCGCAGAGGCGTCGGCGATTGCGGCAATGGTGCGCGCCGGTGAGCAAACAATCGTTGAAGCGCTCGTTCTCGGCGATGGTGAGAGTTTGTGCACGCCGTGCGGCGGATGCCGGCAGAAGCTTCGCGAGTTTGCAAGCGACGACACACCGATCCATGTCTGCGACCCCGAAGGACTGCGCAAAACGATTTCGCTCGGCGTTTTATTGCCGCATTCCTTCGGCCCGGAACATTTAAAGTGACAACGGTCGTCGAGCACGCGGCTGCGATGATTGCCGAATGCGCCGGCGGCGAAGCGCCACGACTTGGAATTGTGCTGGGCTCCGGACTCGGCGATGTTGTCGAGCTGCTCGATAACCCCGAAACAATCGATTATCGCGATCTTCCAGGGTTTCCTTCGCTGACGTTGCATGAGGGCCGTTTGGTGCTTGGGCAGATTGCCGGCGTAGGGGTCGCCTGTTTGGTTGGCCGCGCCCATTACTACGAAGGCCTTGGTGCCGGCGCCATGGCGGTTCCGGTCCAAACCTTGGCGGCGGCAGGCTGTGAAACGCTGCTGGTCACCAATGCCGCAGGGTCGCTGCGCGAGGAGGCGGGTCCCGGAAGCCTGATGTTGATCACGGACCACATCAATTTTGCCGCCGTCAGTCCGCTATTCGGCGAGCAGGGCAACGAACGGTTTGTGGATTTGACCGATGCCTACGACCCGGCACTTCGAGAGCGATTTCTCGCGGCGGCTGAACGGCTCGACATCGACGTGCATCAAGGCGTCTATATCTGGTTCAGCGGACCAAACTTCGAGACGCCGGCAGAGATCCGGGCGGCGCGCGTTCTCGGTGCCGATGTGGTCGGCATGTCGACGGTTCCAGAGGTCATCCTGGCACGCCACGCCGGACTTCGGGTGGCCGCGATATCGGCGATCGTAAATCTGGCCGCCGGCATGACTGGCCAGCCTTTGAGCCACGATCAAACGCTCGAAGCCGGGGCAGTCGCGGCAAAGGACCTTGCCCGGCTGATTCTCGGTATGCTCGAAACCGAGGCGCTGGGGTGAGCGAGAATAAGGCCGGCACACCACAGCATCTGCGCGCCGCGGCCGGGCGGGTGCTTCCCCTGCTCGACCTCACCAGCCTCAACGACACAGACAACGAAGCCGGGATATATCAACTGTGCCAGCGGGCGGTGGGTCCATTTGGCCGCGTTGCCGCGGTCTGCGTATGGCCGCGCTTCGTCCCGCTGTGCAGAAAATGGCTCGACGGCACCGGCGTCCGCATTGCCGCGGTAACAAATTTTCCGCATGGACGGGAAGACGTGGATTGCGCGGTCGCCGAGACACGCGCGGCCTTGAATTATGGCGCCGACGAGATCGACCTTGTCTTTCCATATACGGCGTGGCTCAACGGACATGTGGAACTGGCTTCAAAGCTCGTGCGGACTTGCAAAGACATCTGCGGTTCGTCCGTCACCCTCAAGGTCATCATTGAAACAGGGTGTTTGTTTTCCACCGCCAATATCGAGCAGGCGAGCCACGACGCAATCGCTGCCGGTGCCGACTTCATCAAGACCTCGACTGGAAAAGTACAGGTCAATGCGACGCTCGAATCTGCGGCGGCGATGCTCTCTGCGATCAAGGCCTCGGGCCGAAAGGTTGGTTTCAAGGCTGCCGGTGGCGTGCGAACCGCATCGCAGGCAGCGGCCTATCTGGCGCTCGCCGACCACCTGTTTGGAGCGAGTTGGGCGACACCCGCAACTTTTCGCTTTGGAGCGAGCGGATTATTGGATGATTTGTCAAAACAGCTTGGCGGACTGTCTAGCGAGCGCGTTGCCGATGCCTACTGACTCGCTGCTTCCGCAGGAGATTATCCGCCGGAAGCGTGATGGCGCAACGCTGAGCGAGGAGGAGATTAATTTCATCGTCGGCGGTATCGCTTTTGGTTCTCTTTCCGAGGCCCAGGTCGCGGCATTTGCCATGGCGGTGTTTTTCCAAGGCATGAATCAACGGGAACGGGTCGCGTTCACCCGGGCGATGACCGCGACAGGACGCGTCCTGGACTGGTCGGCTTTGCGGCTGGATGGACCGCTCCTGGATAAGCACTCGACCGGCGGGGTGGGCGACAAAGTGAGTCTAATCCTGGCTCCACTGGTTGCTGCCGCCGGAGGCTACGTGCCGATGATTTCCGGTCGCGGCCTCGGCCATACGGGCGGCACGCTCGACAAACTCGACAGCATCCCCGGCTACGATACGGCACCCGATATCAAAACCTTTCGCGGCATCGTCAAGAAGACGGGCTGCGCCATCATTGGCCAGACCGGCGAACTTGCCCCTGGTGACAGACGGCTATATGGGGTCCGCGACGTCACTGCAACCGTCGAATCGATACCGCTGATTGTCGGCTCGATCCTTTCAAAGAAACTCGCCGCGGGTATCGACGGACTGGTTATGGATGTGAAGACCGGAAGCGGAGCATTCGCTGCCAAGACCAAGGTGGCAGAAGAACTGGCACAAGCCATCGTCGACGTTGCCCAAGCTGCTGGTCTTCGAACGAGGGCGATCATCACCGACATGAACCAGGTGCTTGGGCGCACTGCCGGGAACGCCCTCGAAGTGCGCGAGGCGGTGGACTTCTTGATGGGGCGAGAGCGGGATCCTCGACTCCTGGAGATCACGATGGCGCTTGCCGGCGAAATGCTTGAACTGGGCGGCATCGTCACAAAGTCTGCCGACGCCCGGCTGTCCTTGGAACGCGCACTCGACTCCGGGGATGCCGCACAACGGTTTGACGATATGGTCCTAGCGTTGGGTGGTCCTGCGAGGTTTTGTGAATCCGCCGACTCTCATCTGCCAAGAGCAGCGGTGACGCGCCCGGTTTTCCCGAAGCATGAAGGCCTCGTCATGAGGATCGATACACGTGCACTAGGGCTGGCCATCATCGGCCTCGGTGGCGGCCGCCTCCATCAGCGAGACATCATCGATTATGGCGTCGGTCTCTCCGAGGTTGCAGGTCCGGGGGAGGAGGCTGGCAAGAACCATCCGCTGGCGATCGTCCATGCTGCCGACGCGAAATCCGCGGCGAGTGCCACCAGGGCTGTCGCCGCCGCCTTCACTGTTGGCGACAAGTCACCGCGCGCGAAGTCACGCATATACCGTCGCATCACCTGACCTCGACGGCCCCGGCAAAACTTGGCGCTGTTCGAATTTAGCCGACGGCGGTTGCAGCAGGCACGAAAGTTCGATCGCCGGTGCCCGCCACCGCCTCCTCGATGACGCGCACGCCAGCGCCTGGTTTTCGCGCGTAGTTGCTCAAGAACCGGCGCCAGGCGCGGGCACCAGGGCGCCCATTGAACAAACCGAGAATATGGCGGGTGATGTGGGCGAGAGGCACGCCCAGTTCCAACTGTGAACTGACGTATGGCAGGAAGCGCTCGATAATTTCTTCGCGTGTCGGTGTGCGCTCCTGTTCGCCAAAGAATCGCCGGTCGATTTCGGCCAGCATATAAGGATTTTGGTAGGCTTCGCGGCCAAACATCACACCATCTACGTGCTGCAACTGCTCAGCCGCCTGATCCAGGCTCCGCATGCCACCGTTGATTATGATCTCTAGGAATGGAAAATCTTCTTTAAGGCGGTGAACAAACTCGTACCTAAGCGGAGGTATCTCGCGATTTTCTTTAGGTGAGAGTCCGGACAGCAACGCCTTTCGTGCGTGCACGATGAGTGTCTGACATCCGGCGTCGGCGACCGCCGTCACGAAGGTCAGCATTTCGGCATATGAGTCGCAATTATCCACCCCGATTCGCGATTTGACCGTGACCGGCAACTGCGACGCCGCCGACATCGCTTTGACACATCGCGCAACATGCGGAGGGTCGAGCATGAGGCAAGCGCCGAACCGGCCAGATCGAACGCGGTCACTTGGACAGCCGACATTGAAGTTGACCTCGTCATATCCATAGTCCGTTGCGATACGAACACACTCGGCGAGTTCGGCCGGATCGGCCCCGCCAAGCTGCAAAGCGAGTGGGTGTTCCAAAGGATCATGGCCGAGATGGCGCAGGCGGTCGCCATGAATGACCGCGCCTGTCGTGATCATCTCCGTATAGAGCATGACATGCCGGCTAATGTGCCTGAGAAAGGCGCGCTCATGGCGATCGGTCCAGGCCATCATCGGCGCGACCGAAATGAGCCGGCAGGGCGCCGGGTCCGCGTCACGGGTAGTTGCAATCGCCTGAGTCAAACCGTCCACCTGATTATCGCACCTGATGCCACTTCTATATCGCGCGATGCGAGATACGCTGCAAGTGATAGGCCGTTTTCGCGGAACAAAGCCAGAGGCCTATAGTCTGCCGTGCCGGGTGACCGGCCGATTTACGGCAAACTAGCTTTGGCATATGGTGCAGCGTTAGGCTGGACGGAATCCGTGACAGACCCGCCTTCCCAGCATCCGCACCAAGACTGGCCTGCATCCGCACCAAGACTGGAAAGAGAGACAACAATGGCAAACGATCAACGGTTTTCCGGTGTGTTGGTGCCGGTTCTCACTCCTTTTAAGGCGGACTTGGGCCCGGACACGGCGAAATTCCTCCAGTATTGCCGTTGGTTGCTCGACCAAGGAGTCGATGGTCTCGCGGTCTTTGGCACCACCAGCGAAGCGAATTCGACGTCGGTCGACGAGCGTATGGATCAACTCGATGCGTTGATCGAGGCGGGCATCTCGGGCGACAGGCTGATGCCGGGAACTGGAGCGTGCGCGCTCACCGACACGGTGCGGATGACGTCACAGGCTGTTAAGCACGGCTGTCGCGGCGTTCTGATGCTGCCGCCGTTCTACTATAAGGGTGTCAGCGATGATGGATTGTTTGCAAGCTTCTCCGAGGTCATCCAGCGCGTTGGCGATGACCGGCTTGCAATCTACCTCTACCATATTCCGCCGATCGCAAATGTACCCATCACTCTGAGTTTGATCGAGCGCCTCATAAAAGAGTATCCGGATACGGTTGTCGGCCTGAAGGACAGTTCCGGTGACTGGAGCAACACCGAAGCCGTGCTCAACGCTTTTCCCGGCTTTGGCACGTTCGCTGGCTCCGAGGCATTCCTGTTGCCGACTTTGCGCGGCGGCGGTGTCGGCTGCATCACGGCAACCGGTAATGTTAATCCAGCAGCCATCAAGCATGTCGCCGACAACTGGCAGACGCCGCAGGCCGACGAACTTCAGGCCGCAATCACGCTGGTTCGCAAGACGATTCAGGCCTACCCGCTGATCCCCGCCTGCAAACGTATCGTTGCGCATTTCCATAACGATTCGTCATGGACGCAAGTGCGTCCGCCGCTCGATGGTCTCGGTGACGAGCAGGCCGCGACGTTGCTGTCTGAACTCGAAGCGGTAGGCTTCGACATGGCAGGGCTCGAGGAAGACATGGCGGCGCAATAGCCCCACAGCGTTTCCGCCGGGTAGCCATGGCGGCACGGTGGACCGCCGGTCGTCACATTTTACGAATCAGGAAGCGGTACACGCCATCCGTTTCACGCGATTCGACGAGCGCGTCGCCGGTCGTATTGCAAAAGGCCGCGAAGTCTTCGACCGCACCCGGATCTGTCGCCAGCACTTCCAAGAGATCACCGGTTTGCAGTGCTTTCATGGCCTTGCGGGCGCGCAACACCGGCAATGGACACAAGAGGCCCTGTGCATCCAGGGCGACGGTTGCCACCATCTCGTTCCTCCCGTCTTCGCTCTCGGTATGTCGAAATCTTCGACGCCTGCGGGCAGCCGACCCCACATGCGGCCTTCGACACCTGACATACCACATCACCCATCTGCGACAAAATACCGCGACTGCGGGCAGAATGCGGGGTAAGTTATTGACTGCCAAGGGATAACGCCTGAAGATCACACCCTGCCCGTTCTGCGCACTACGGCAAAACTAAACTACCAATCCCCGCATCGAGGCGGCGTTTGGATTGCCGAATTGGCGCCGGCCTAAACGAGGAAAGCGGCGGCTCAAATGCACATCTACTTGCCGATTGCCGAGATGTCGGTAAACATCTTTTTGCTGCTTGGCATGGGCACGGGAGTAGGCGTTCTGTCCGGAATATTTGGCGTCGGCGGCGGTTTTCTGATGACGCCATTATTGATCTTCATCGGCGTGCCGCCGGCTGTGGCTGTCGGTACGGAGGCCAATCAGATCGTCGCATCCTCGGTCAGCGGCGTGATTGCGCATTGGCGCCGCAGTAACGTCGACTTCAAGATGGGGTTCGTGTTGCTGGTGGGTGGCCTGCTCGGCTCGACGCTTGGCGTGTGGCTATTCAAACTCCTCCGCAACATCGGTCAGATTGATCTCGTCATCAAATTGGCGTTTGTCATATTCCTCGGCATCATCGGCGGACTGATGGCGATCGAGAGTCTGCGTACAATTCGCCGCAGCCGGACTCCGGCGGGACAGCGTCGCAAGCTCCATCAGCACAACTGGCTGCACGGCCTGCCGTTCAAGATGAGATTTCGCCGATCCAAGCTTTACATCAGCGCGCTGTTGCCGGCGGCACTCGGATTCTTCGTCGGCATCCTGTCGGCCATCATGGGCGTCGGAGGTGGTTTTTTCATGGTGCCGGCAATGATCTATCTGCTCGGTATGCCGACCTCAGTCGTGGTTGGAACTTCGCTGTTCCAGATTATTTTCGTCACAGGCAACGTGACATTCCTGCAGGCCTATCAAAATCAGACGGTCGACATCATCCTGGCGCTGCTTCTGATGACGGGAGGTGTGATAGGCGCACAGCTCGGGACGCGCATGGGCAGCCGCCTCAGGGGCGAACATTTGCGTGGCCTGCTGGCAGCACTGGTATTGAGCGTTTGCGGAAAACTAGGATTCGACCTCGTGGCCAAACCGGCCGACTTGTACTCGATTGGCGCGGCGGTCGATTCATGATTGGGCGATTGCTCTCCGTCGCGGCACTTTGGACTGGGCTCGTCCTGCCTGCTCAAGCCGAACCCCTGATTGCCGATTTATCGGAACATCTGGTGGCGATTACGACCGGATTCACCGGGGCCGAAGTGCTTCTGTTCGGTGCCATGGAAGGTGAAGGGGATCTGGTGGTGGTCGTTAGTGGACCTCCTCAGTCCGTAGCGGTTCGCCGTAAGGAACATGTTGCCGGAATTTGGCTTAATACGGATCAGGTGTCAGTTGAGAATGCACCGGCCTATTTCCAGATCATGGCCACACGCGAACTCGGAGACTGGCTGCCTCACTCGATTCGCGAACGGCACAAAATTGGCGTCGAGTTTCTCCGCCTCACAATCGCCGGGGACATAGCGCCGGAAGAAGCGAAAGACTTTACGCAGGCGTTCATCCGCAACAAAAAGCGACTCGGGCATTATCAGGTTGCAGAGGGCAAAGTCAGCAAACTGGGCGAACGTCTCTTTCGCACCAACGTATTCTTCCCGGCGAACGTCCCCACCGGGACCTACAAAGTCGAGGTGTTCTTGATCCGCGACGGCGCGGTGGAGAGCGCACAAACAACACCGCTTTACGTCAGCCAGATCGGTGTCGGCGCCGATATCTATCAGTTCGCGCAGGACTATTCCGCATCCTATGGAATCGTCGCCATTCTTATTGCCTTATTCGCCGGCCTCGGGGCAGCCATCGCCTTTCGCAAGACGTAGTGATCCTGAGATCAGTGTAGCGCTCGTAGCAACGCTCAAAGTGCGGAGAAAACTTCACATTTCAGTGTCATGCATCGCTGAAGCGAGCAGTATATAGTCGATGTCATGAAGCAGTTGCCGGCGCCATTCGCTGGGTGGTTTAAGACGCGTGGATGGACGCCTCATCCGCACCAACTCACTATGCTCGATGCCACCCGCAAGGGCGAGCATACATTGCTGATTGCGCCGACCGGCGGCGGCAAGACATTGGCTGGCTTCCTGCCCTCGATGATAGAACTCGCGCATGCGCCGACCGGTCTGCCGCCGCAATCGATACACACACTTTACATATCACCGCTCAAGGCGCTGGCCGTCGACATCCACCGCAATCTCGAAACACCTATCACGGAGCTCGAGCTGCCAATCCGCGCCGAATCACGAACCGGAGATACGCCGCACAGCAAGCGCGAACGCCAACGTCGAAGACCGCCGCATATCTTGCTCACGACCCCAGAATCGCTGGCACTTCTGCTGTCCTACGAGGATGCGGACAATCTGTTCAAAGGTCTGCGTTTCGTCATCGTCGATGAAATTCATGCGCTCGCTGGAACCAAGCGCGGCGATCTGCTGTCGCTGGGACTGGCACGGCTGACGAAGCTTGCGCCGCGCAGCCTGCGGATTGGGCTCTCTGCAACGGTCGCGTGGCCGGATCAGCTTCGCGCATGGCTGTCGCCTGACGCCGACGGTCACATCGTGCGCCTGATAGAAGGGATCGGCGGCGCCGACCCGGAGGTGCGTATTATCTCCACGGAGAACGAAATTCCTTGGTCCGGGCACATGGCCGTGCACGCGCTTCCCGAGGTTTACGACGAGATCCGCAAGGCCGAAACGACATTGGTATTCGTCAATACCCGCGCTCAGGCTGAAATCGTGTTTCAGGAACTCTGGCGACTCAATGACGACAATGTTGCGATCGCCCTGCACCACGGCAGCCTGGCGGTAGAGCAACGACGCAAGGTTGAAGCGGCAATCGCCGCCGGACGCCTGCGCGCTGTGGTGGCAACGTCGTCGCTCGATCTGGGTGTCGATTGGGCGGCGGTCGATCTGGTCGTTCAGGTGGGTGCTCCCAAGGGAGCCAGCCGACTGATTCAACGCATCGGGCGCGCCGGCCATCGACTCGACACGCCAAGTCGGGCAGTGCTCGTACCGGCCAATCGGTTTGAGTTTCTTGAATGCCAAGCCGCCCTCGACGCTGTGTATGATCATTCCCTTGACGGCGATCCGCCGCGGCCCGGCGGGCTCGATGTGTTGTCGCAGCATCTCCTCGGCATGGCGTGCTCGGCACCCTTTGACGCCGACGACATGTTCGCCGAAATTACCAATTCGGCGGCCTACACATATCTCACCCGCCGCGACTTCGATGATACGTTGGGATTCGTAGAAAATGGTGGCTACGCGCTTGGTAACTACGAACGTTACCAGCGTCTGAAACGGACTTCGGGTGGGCACTATCAAATTGCCTCCGCAAGAGCGACCCAGCGTTACCGAATGAACATCGGCACTATTGTCGAGTCGGTAATGATGAAAGTTCGTTTGCGACGTGGTCGGGTTCTGGGAGAGGTGGAGGAGCACTTCATTATCAACCTCGAACCGGGCGACACCTTCGTCTTCAGTGGACAGCTATTGCGTTTCGAGAGCATCCGCGAAACGACCGCGATCGTCACGCACGCTTCGGGCGATGCGCCAAAAATACCCGCCTATCAGGGTGGTCGGTTGCCGCTTTCAACCCATCTTGCCGACCGTGTTCGTACGATGCTTTCACGGCCCGAACGGTGGCGAGAAATGCCTGTTGCGGTTCGCGAGTGGTTGGCATTGCAACAGTGGCGTTCGGTATTGCCTGGAAACGACGGGCTACTGGTCGAGACCTTTCCTCGAGGCGGCAAGCAGTATCTCGTCGCCTATTGTTTCGAAGGGCGAAACGCACATCAGACGCTTGGCATGCTGCTAACGCGACGCATGGAACGGGCCGGCCTCGGTCCCCTTGGTTTCGTGGCTACGGACTACGTTCTCGCGGTTTGGAGCGTCGAGGCCGCAATCGATATCGCCCAACTCTTCGACGAGGACATGCTTGGTGACGACTTGGAAGCGTGGATGGATGAGTCGTCGATGCTCAAGCGCACATTCCGCAATGTGGCGGTCATTGCCGGGCTCATTGAACGTCGCCATCCGGGCGCGCAAAAGACGCGACGCCAGGTCACGTTCAACTCCGATCTGATATACGACGTATTGCGCGCACACGAACCGGACCACGTTCTGCTTCGCGCAACGCGGGCCGACGCGACGCACGGGCTGACGGACGTGCAGCGTCTTGCGCAGATGCTGGGCCGTGTGAAAGGCCGGATCAGCCATCGCAGGCTCGAGCGCGTGTCTCCCCTGGCCGTTCCGGTTCTGCTCGAAATTGGCAAGGAGCAAGTTTACGGAATTGGCGTTGACCTGCTTTTCGACGAGGCGGCACAAGAACTGATCGACGAGGTTATGGCAGAACCCGCCACCGCGGAGCTGCCGCTTTGAGTGACGCTGCGGTTCGCGTAAACGGTGCAATGCTGGCTGCCGATCTGTCGGGTGCCCTAATCTGGCACGAGATGGATACGGTTATCGTCGCCGATCTGCATCTCGAAAAAGGGTCCGCCTTCGCGCAACGTGGAACGTTGCTCCCGCCATACGACAGTCGCTCGACGCTTAGGGCTCTGTCGAAGGTGCTGCAACGCTACGATCCCAAACAGGTTATCTGCTTGGGCGATAGCTTCGATGACGATGGCGCACCTTCTCGGCTCGATGCGGACGACCGCATTCTGTTGACCAACCTTGCCGCATCCCACGATTGGATCTGGATTGCCGGAAACCATGATCCCTCGCCACCCGAAGGATGCGGTGGACGCGTCCTCGAGGAGATTACGCTCGGACCGCTCGTCTTCCGGCACGAGGCAAGCGCGGCCCGAGCTCCAGGCGAGATCTCAGGACACTTTCATCCCAAGGCAGCGTTGACCGTTCGTGGGCGCCGGCTCGGCGGCCGCTGTTTCGTGACCGACGGGTCGCGCCTCGTCCTGCCTGCCTTCGGCGCCTATACCGGCGGGCTCGATGTCCTGGATCCAGTGTTGAGTCGACTCTTCCCTACGAGATTCACAGCGCTTGTTCTGGGACACACCAAAGTTCACCGCGTATCACGAGCCCGGCTTGCCCGCTCGCGAGCCTAGCTCACAAGACGCTGCGGCTAGGACAGATAGACCGCGACATCGACCTCGTCGAGCTGGTATGGCTCGAGATACTTCTCAGCATAGTCCTTCCAGACGCCCGACGTCAGGAACAGCTCGAATAACTGTGGATCGATGTGGTTGTCCTTATTCATGAAGCCCATGATCCGCAGCGATTCGCTGACCGTCTTCGCCTTTTTGTAGGGTCGATCGGACGCTGTGAGCGCCTCGAAAATGTTGGCGATGGCCATAATCCGCGCCGGCACGGACATCTGGTCGCCCGTCAACCCGCGCGGGTAACCGGTGCCATCCATCTTTTCGTGATGCCCACCGGCGTATTCGGGCACGCGACGAAGTTTTTTTGGAAACGGCAGTGCCTCAAGCATGTCGATCGTCATCTCGATATGGTGGTTGATGATCTGGCGTTCTTCCGCTGTCAGCGTGCCGCGCTCAATGCACAGGTTGTAAACCTCTTCCTCGGTCAGGAAGCGAGCCTTCTTACCGGACGCATCGGTGTAGGTTCGGGCGGCAATCTTCTCGACACGCTCCTGTTTTTCTGGGTCCATAAACTCGCCGCCGATGTTGGACTCGGAAATGAACGCGCAGTCATCATCCAATCGCTTGATTTCAGCATCAAACTTCGATTTGAGCTTCTTCCCGTCCGCTTTCGGTTTGGCAAGCTTTTTCAAATAGGCGATCTCGGCGTCGCGTTTTAGAAGTTCAAACCGATCGCGGACCATGTCGATCCGATCAGCGATCGTCTCGAGCTTGGTCGACTTGTCGACCACGTGGACCGGCGTCGTAACTTTACCGCAATCGTGCAACCAGGCCGCAATGTGCAGCTCGTACCATTGGTCTTCATCGAGATCGAAATCTGCGAACGGTCCTTTCGTTTGGGCACAGGCCACCTTTGCCAGCATTTTTGTGATTTCCGGCACGCGCTGACAGTGGCCTCCGGTATAGGGCGATTTATCATCGATTGCCGAGGAAATCAGTTTAATGAAGGATTCCAAAAGTTCGCGCTGCGCAGCCAACAGAAGCTGGTTTTCCAGCGCGACCGCCGCCTGGCTCGACAGCGCTTCAATAATTGGCTGAATTTTTCCACTAAATGGCACCACGACATCCTTGTCGTCGCGCGCATTGATAAGCTGGAGAACGCCGATGACTTCGCTCTCCCGGTTCAACAAGGGAACGGTTAGAAACGATGTCGAGCGATATCCGGTATTTTTGTCGAACGCCTTGGTGCCGCTGAAATCGTAATCCTGTGGCTCATAGGCATCGAGGATATTGACCATTTCCTTCCGCAGCGCCACCGACGTCGCGACGTTGGCAAAATTCGGTTCGTCACCGTCATCCTTAAACAGCGAGAGCGGCGGAAATGGGATGCTCTGTCCCGTTGTACCACCCATGGCGATATCGAGCGTATCGTTGAGCATAATTTCGAACGACAGATGACGCTCGTCATCGGACATGAGATAGAGCGTTCCGCCGTCGGCATTGCAAATTCGCTTTGCCTCCAGGAGGATCATCTCCATCAATTTCAGATGGTGGTGCTCGGCTGAGAGAGCAATTCCAAGGTCAATGAGACGTCGGAACATCTCAGGATCGGCGGCCTGCAAGCCGGTCTCCTGCTCAGCGATATTCGTCATTCAAGCCTTCTCCCAAAAATTTTCTATACCCCCGCATTATCCGCGGCGGCAATTTGGTCTGGTTGGCAACAATCTTAGTGGAAATTCGTCAAAAATACAGGTCGGCTGCAGCGGCAGCGCCTAACATCACTTACTGGTGGCAATGTAGACACCATCCCATTCAGCGCCAGGTGGCTCAGCACTGAATTCGGCAATCCGCTCCGCATAGAGCAAGTACAGCTCGTCGAGCATACCGCCGGTACAGGATCGACACTCCTGAAGCATCG
Organism: Alphaproteobacteria bacterium; assembly: GCA_963664465.2. Classification (GTDB taxonomy): domain Bacteria; phylum Pseudomonadota; class Alphaproteobacteria; order UBA8366; family CAVOAK01; genus CAVOAK01. The sequence goes on from CAXXSU010000006.1 coordinate 104,651, forward strand.
ATTCTGCGTGCTTCCAATCCTGCGATCTGTACGCGCTGATCATCTGGTCATGTTTTTCCCGGAGGGTCCCGAACTCGCGACTAGCCGCGTAGGTCGCATTGCCGAGCAAGGCAAATATTTGCACGGCCTCTTGCTTCCCTTTGACGGCAATTAGGTCCAGTTCGAGCGTTGCAAATCTGTCATTGACCTGCACGGCGGTTTCCGGTCCGACCACAGTTCCTACGCCATAAGTCTTGGATTGACCTTCGAGACGCGCCGCCAAGTTCACGGAATCGCCCAGCACCGAGTAGTCAAAACGCTGCTTGGAGCCCATATTGCCGACGACACACTCGCCGGTGTTTATGCCGATGCCGATTTTTAGCGGCAGGAACGTTTCGCCATCGGCCTCGGCCTCGCCCTGACGTTCCTTATTCAGTTGCTCCAGCTCCTCGAACATTGCCATCGCCGACTCACACGCGTGGTCTGCGTGACTCGAGACGTCCAACGGCGCATTCCAAAATGCCATGATGCAATCGCCCATGTATTTGTCGATCGTGCCCTCACGGGCAAGTATGGCATCGGTCAGCGGTGTCAAAAATCGGTTGATGAGCAGAGTCAGGCCCTGTGGATTTGCTTTGTACATCTCAGAAATTGCTGTGAAGCCGCGGACATCACAAAACAGAAATGTCATTTCCCTGGTCTCGCCGCCGAGCTGCAATCTGTCAGGGTGCTGCGCGAGCTGTTCGACCAATGCTGGCGACAGGTACTGACTGAATGCACCCCGAACTTGACGCTTCTCCGCCTCCGTGCGCATGAAGTTGATCAGCGAGCTCGATAAATACACGCCGAGAACGGCTACCGACGGATAGACCGGATCGAACAGCAGACGCTGAACGTCGTACGCGTACCAAGAGAATCCAAGTGCGCCGGCAACGACGACGGTGCCGGCGAGTGCGCAGGCGAGTGCCCCTATCCTGGGCAGTAACGCGATCAGAGCCAATCCGATGATCAGCATGTAGATAATTTCGGCGCCTACCGCCCAATCGGGACGTCGGATAAAGTCTTGCTGCAAAATTTGTTCGATTATCTCGGCGTGCACCTCGACGCCCGGAACGACCGCGTCAAGCGGCGTCGCGCGCAAATCCAATAGGCCGGCGGCACTTGCGCCGACCAGAACGATATGATCTTGGACCAAGGACGGATCGACACTGCCCTCGAAGATCTTCCAGGCCGGGATATAACGGTCGCGCTGATGGCCGGTATAGCGAATCCAAAAGCGCCCATTGGCATCGGTCGGAACGACGATCTGTCCGACTTTGATGCTTGTAATGCCCGTTTTCTCTCCAAATGCAAGTTCCCCGCTCGCGCCGCTCGACTTGATGATCATCGTACTTGCGCCCTGTACGACACGCAGAGCTTCAAGTGCAATCGCCGGATAAAGTGTGACCGCGCCGCGAGCGCGATCCAGGAACCCCATGACGAGAGGAACGCGACGGATGAGCCCGTCGCCTTCCGGCACCATGTTGAAGTTGCCATTTCCGGCAGCTGCCTCGGCGATTTCAGTCAGGTTGGCGACGGCACCTTCGTGGACCTGAACAAACTGGCTCGCATCGTCGCCAGCCATTGCAAAGTTTCCACGCGAGACCGGAACGCGCGGTGCGCGGCCGGAAGTCAAGACGAACCCAGTGACTACATTGCCGATGCCGGCGACTACTTCGGCTAGGACCGTGTCATGGTCCGGCATTTCACGCACGCGCGCGCGCAAATCATCAAACTCGGGGAGTTCCGACCATAGCTCGACCACCGTTTGCGGAGATGTCCGATCGGGCTCGGCAAAGACGATATCGAACACGGTGGTCGCCACGCCCATCTCATTCAACCGAAGCAGGAGGTCCGCGACGCGGGTTCTTGGCCAGGGCCACTGGCCGTAACGCTCCAGAGATTCATCGTCAATATCGATGATTCGAACGCCCGACTCTTTTTGATAGGGACGTGGCTTGATGCGGTTGAAGCTGTCGAAAACCGTCAGTTGCAACTGCAAAAACCATCGTGGCTCATTTACACGCAAACCGATCGCAGCCAACAACAATACGATCGGAACGATGATGTGCAGCCCGCGGATCAGCCAACTGTGCGACAATTCGGCATCCCTTCAAATTGTCAGCAAAGGACGACAACAATTCGACAAATAGGGTATCCTATTCGCTCTCGTAGTGCCTAGATCTGGGGGGCAGGGCTGGGTCTGCCCCCGACGAGCTTCTTGTATGGCACGGGCTCCAGTTGCACTGCTTGCTGGAGGAGTCGATAGAACAGGAGGCCGCGAGCTTTGGATCGGCGGCGATTGAAGCGGAACGTGAACTCGTCCAGATAGTAATCAAGCTGGGAGGCGCTAATAGCCCCATGGTGAATACCCAGCCACCACCGATCAAGGAGGCCGGCTACCCGATGAACTTGGGGCATGACAATGTGGGCTGGGTCGCCGCTGGCGGAAATATTTTTCGGCTGGTGTTCGAAGCCGACTCCCGTGAGACCGTTGTAGGCTCGCCAGCCATCGGTTCGAATCGTTGCTCCCGGGCACACAGCCGTTTGGACGAAAGGAATGAGGCTCTCGGCGGATGCGTCCTCGACACGCGCCATGCGGATACGACCGGTGCCCCGACCCCGGATTTCGGCGGCAATCGCGACAATCGATTTCTTGTTTGTTTTCCGCCCCGTAACGCCAACCTCCCGGCCGCCCACATAGGTTTCGTCGACCTCGACCTCGCCATTCAGAAGCTCTCTGCCCGGTCGAACCATGGCCCGGCGCAGCTTATGGAGCCATGTCCAAGCCGTTTGATAACCGCCCAGGCCGAGTATTCGTTGAACCCCAAGCGCACTGACGCCGTGCTTCTGATTCGTCACATACCACATCGCCTGGAACCAAAGCCGCAACGGTTTCCGCGTACCCTCGAAGATCGTCCCCGCGGTCGGCGACGTCTGACGTTGGCATCCCGCACATCGCTGTTGGCCCCTGGCCGTCACCCACGCCTCGGTTCCCCCGCAGGCCGGACACCGAAACCCGGCAGGCCAACGGACACGCCGAAGAAAATCCGCACAGGCGGCCTCAGAAGCGAACCAGTCGTCAAATTCCATAAGCGTGCGAGGGTAATCGATCCCGCCAACGGGATGGGCAGTATTCTCGGCCATCACAACATCTTGCCACTACGAGAGCGAATAGGATACCCTATTTCGACAATTATGCCATCTACAGCGCAATCGCCAAATCACCGCACCGGCACGCGTCCAGCGTTCGTGTCATTGGATCGCGACACCATACAGTAGCGCGATACAGTAGCGCGTGAACGGATATCGATGCAGCACCATCCAAAACGGGCGGGCCGGACGGCTCAGATCATTGAAATTCAAATGTGCTGGAAGCGTCGGTCCCGCCGACATTTACGTTGAACGTTCCACCGGTTCCCGAAGTTAGAAGAACCTCAGCTGTACAGTTGCCCGCGCAGTCGCCACTCGTTGAAAACAGCGAATTATCGAAAAGTGCAGCTCCGGTCAAAGTCGCGAAGCTGACACTGCCGCCGGTAATGAAAATATTTCCCGACGAAACGTTCGGTCCCGAAATACTGCTGAATTGGGCATCAAACGTCTTGTCACCGAACTTTACGAGCATGCTGATTGAGGAGATGAAAACGCCAGACGCATTGAAGCTTCCACTGAACGACGCCTGGCCAGTGCTGATGTTCCGCAACTCCTCAAACGTAAACGGCCCACCGATACCCTCGCTTGCAAGTTCCGAGAAGGCGTCCGCAACACCGCCCACGGCAGCGATACTTCTAGCCGTAAACGCAACACCGGTCGCCTCCGCGACAGTTTGACCAGACAGCGAATTCGCCTCGTCCGCATTCGCAGCGCTGCCCGCAGGAGAATCGGCTGCCGGCTGAGGCGTAGCCGCACCACCGGATGAATTCTCCATTCGAGCCGTTATTCCCTGCACTTGCTCCGGCGTAAACTGCTGAAGCACTGGCGCCGCTCCAGGAACGAAGGAGACGCCGAAGTTTGCCCGTGAAACCTCAAGACCACCCAATGTAAAACTGCCGACGCGATCTCCCGTGTTGTTTTCGCTTCCTGGACCGAGCAACACGGCCTGGACGTTTCCGTTTGGCTCGATCACGCCAGCGACGATGGTCCCGCGAATGCCGATTGTGCCAACCGGCAAATTGACCGTCATACTGCTCGGCTGGTTTCGTGCGACGCGGCCAGTGATGAACCGAAACACGCCCTTCGACACAGAGGCGGTAACAGTTCCTACATTGGTATTGGGATCGTAAACGAACTCATCAATCGTGAGGTCGCTTTCGGGGCCGATGGTGAATACGGTCTCGTCGAGCAGCAAAATTTGCATACCGCTGTTCGGCCCGGATTCGATCCGGTCACCGAGCAGGATTGGCTCTCCACTTTCTACCGCCTGGCCGACGACGCCGGACAAGCGAGACAATTGAATGGTGCCCCGCACAGCGGCCGAGACACCCGCTTGTATTGCATTTTGCGACGCGGCTGGCTGCGCAACGAGAAATGCGGCCAGACCCGCCAACAAGACTGTTTTGTAACCGCTCGACGCTAAGTCTGTGAGAGACATTGATCTAAAAATCCCATTTCTTGGTGACCAGCCCTTGAAGCCGCCGATTTTGATATTCGTAGTTGGTCAAGGTTGAGAGTTGATGGAACAATTCAGCCGTAACGGTCACCGTCATATCTTTGAAGAACTCATATGGTGCGACGCCGCCGGCCGCCTTAAACCAATCTTCCTGAATAAAATTACCCAGCGGCGCGCCGTATGTCAGACGGTGGCGCAATGCCCGATCAAATCTTGACCGGTCGCTGATCGCCGCCTCGTTCGCTCGGTAGTCATCAATCGTACCCGTAACAGAAGCGAGTAAAAACTGCCCCCTATCCATCAAGCGTGTGTAGGAAACTGTCGCTTTTTGCCCGATATAGGCGTTGAAATTCCGTGCAGCGTGCTTTTCCGTCCAGACGTAGGTCAATCCAACCCGTTGAACCGGCGATATCGTGTAGTTGCCACTTAGCGTGTAATCGTAGCGGTAGCCATTGCGCTGGACCGCCGCCGTCGTTTCGGAGATGCCGTGAAAATTTTCGTCCGTAAATGGACCTTCGAAAAACCACTCAAGCTGCGGCGTAACCTTCTTATCAATTCGGACACCGACTCCAAGAGAGCTGTAAAAATGTTCACGAGAGAGTCGGAGGTTTGACGCAAAAACGGCCGGTGTAAACGAATAGTCATTGGGCAGCGGTATCTTTACCCCGCCCTCAAGCGATGCAGACTGCAAATCCTGTGTGTCCAGCGTGACCTGCTCGTCGTGGAAATATGTAAGTGAGGCGAACAGTTCGTGCTTCGCCTGCAATCCAGGATCATGGCGGACAGTTAGGTTGCCAATACCGGTCCAGGCCCAGTCATGACTTTTCTCGTCATCACCGGTCACCACCGTCTCAAAATCAAGAAACAACCTCCGGCCTGATGTCGGCGAAGCGTTCCGGTTTGAGTCGTAGTGCGGTCCAAAACTGATTTGAGCCGAATAGCGTGTCCGCCTTCTGCGTTGCTCGATGCGCTCAAGATATCTTGCGATCTCAGCCCGCAAGTTCGGCGATACGTCTGGTCCACTCACGGCACGAAATTCGCGCTCCGCTTCGTTGATGTTGTCGAGCCGAAACAGGACGATTGCATAGATCAAACGGACTTGGAGCAATTTAGGATTGATCAAAAGTATACGCTCGAGCATGCCAGCGGCACCACGAAGGTCGCCATCTGCGGCCTGGTTCTTGGCATACTGAAAGTTCAGCTCGATGTTGTCGGGATCTGTAAGAATCTGCGCATAAGTTATCTTTGCACCGGCCCCAATCTTTGCTTCGCTCGCCGCCTCGGCGGCCTTTCCGCTCGCCTTCAAAAGCTCGGCTGCGCTCTTGGGAACAGTTATATCCTGCGTCTGAGTCTGTGTTTGCGCGCCAAGCGGCGCCGCAATCAACGCCGCACCAAACCAAGCGGCCGCGAAGGCGTTAACTACTCTGATTGCACCGGAAGCCAAAGTTCGGCGCGCCGGCCCAAAGAATGGATGACTCTTACTCAAATTTTGCAAGATGCGTAGCTCAGGATGACCCCAACTGCGAGAACGGACGTGCAACCAACCAAATACACATCGAACTCCAAACACCGATATCCCAACGAATTGCCCGGCATATTATTATATATAGGGTATCCTATTCGCTCTCGTAGTGGCAAGATGTTGTGATGGCCGAGAATACTGCCCATCCCGTTGGCGGGATCGATTACCCTCGCACGCTTATGGAATTTGACGACTGGTTCGCTTCTGAGGCCGCCTGTGCGGATTTTCTTCGGCGTGTCCGTTGGCCTGCCGGGTTTCGGTGTCCGGCCTGCGGGGGAACCGAGGCGTGGGTGACGGCCAGGGGCCAACAGCGATGTGCGGGATGCCAACGTCAGACGTCGCCGACCGCGGGGACGATCTTCGAGGGTACGCGGAAACCGTTGCGGCTTTGGTTCCAGGCGATGTGGTATGTGACGAATCAGAAGCACGGCGTCAGTGCGCTTGGGGTTCAACGAATACTCGGCCTGGGCGGTTATCAAACGGCTTGGACATGGCTCCATAAGCTGCGCCGGGCCATGGTTCGACCGGGCAGAGAGCTTCTGAATGGCGAGGTCGAGGTCGACGAAACCTATGTGGGCGGCCGGGAGGTTGGCGTTACGGGGCGGAAAACAAACAAGAAATCGATTGTCGCGATTGCCGCCGAAATCCGGGGTCGGGGCACCGGTCGTATCCGCATGGCGCGTGTCGAGGACGCATCCGCCGAGAGCCTCATTCCTTTCGTCCAAACGGCTGTGTGCCCGGGAGCAACGATTCGAACCGATGGCTGGCGAGCCTACAACGGTCTCACGGGAGTCGGCTTCGAACACCAGCCGAAAAATATTTCCGCCAGCGGCGACCCAGCCCACATTGTCATGCCCCAAGTTCATCGGGTAGCCGGCCTCCTTGATCGGTGGTGGCTGGGTATTCACCATGGGGCTATTAGCGCCTCCCAGCTTGATTACTATCTGGACGAGTTCACGTTCCGCTTCAATCGCCGCCGATCCAAAGCTCGCGGCCTCCTGTTCTATCGACTCCTCCAGCAAGCAGTGCAACTGGAGCCCGTGCCATACAAGAAGCTCGTCGGGGGCAGACCCAGCCCTGCCCCCCAGATCTAGGCACTACGAGAGCGAATAGGATACCCTATTCCCAAGATTGTTGTGCGCGTCGGCCAGCTCTGGCGCCAATTCGATGGCGCGTCGGTGTTCTGCAATGGCTTCGTCGAGCCGGCCCGAGGACGCAAGTGCGGTGCCAAAATGCGTGTGGGTAGCGGCAATGCCGGGCGACAACTCAATCGCCCGCCTATAGTGGCGCAGCGCACCGTCAACGTCGCCCAAAGTCTGCAGAACGATCGCCAGGTTGTTTTCGGCTTCCGCATATTGCGGCTCCAGCGTCAGAGCGGATTGATAAGCGGCAATGGCCGCTTCCGGTTTGCCCGCTTGTTTGAGGACATTTCCCAGATTGTTGTGGACGGCCGCCAGTTTCGGATTTAGCGACAACGCGGTCTTTAACGCGGCTTCCGCCTCTGCGACCCGGTCGGCCGCAGCCAACGCATTTCCGAGATCGTTGTGGAGTTCTGCCAAATCGGGGCGAGCCGTTATCGCCGCATGGAAGTATTCGACAGCCTCCTGCGCTGCACCACGATCCATGAGAATCGCCCCGAGCCGCGCCGCGGTCAGTCCGTTGTTGGGATCATTTGCAAGCGCGCGCCGCGCAAAACCCTCCGCTTCCTCCAATGATCCGGTGCGGTGCAGTAGTCTTGCTAACAGCGCTTCCGCGCCACTTTCTCCGTCGTCCGCCGCTTTGCGAAGCAGTGCCTCGGCACGCGTACTATCTCCAGCATCCAGCGCGCTTCGCGCTGCAGAGACATTTGGTGTGCCGCTATCGGTTGATGTCATCTACCGCTAAACGACTTCGTGCCGCTGCAAATGGGGCCGCTGCAAATGGGGCCGCTGGAACTGGCTTCATTCATCGAACGGCGACGACCCTCAAGCCTCGGCATCTGCGCCGGGAAGTTCGCGCCTCGCAGCAGCGGGCAGCATTGGATCCAAACCACGCTCTCCAATAAAAGCAACAAGCAGTGTCTCATCCGAGAGGATATGGTCTAACACCCCTGCAAGAAACTCGGGATCCGAATATAGATCACGAACCTGCTCTGGGCCTGCGCCCGTTTGACTCAAGAAGCGGGCAAGACGATCCGATTCCAATGCCAAAAAGGCAAGTGCCTCGAGCGCAACGACCTCCGCTTGCTCGCGCCCAAGTTTCACGACTTCTCCTCCATCGTCGGTTTGCGCTATCGTCAGGCGCCACAAAACTCATGCATTACGACGCTTTTATCGATCATAACATCCTGGGTGTTCGACTGTGAAAAACGCACTGCAAATGCGCCTTAAGATTACATGGCTGCCATGACAAACGACGTGCCTTGGAACCCCGCCCAATACTTGACGTTTGCCGGACCCAGGTTGCGGCCCGCGCTCGACCTGATGGCACGCGTTCCGATAGAGTCGCCGGCCTCGATCCTGGATCTTGGATGCGGTGCCGGAAACGTGACCCGGTGCCTAGGGCAACGTTGGCCCGATGCGACGATTACCGGAATCGATATGTCGCGCGAAATGCTAGAACGGGCAAGACTTGAGGTGCCGGACATAGAGCTGGTTGAGGTAGATCTTGCGACATGGAAACCGGCACAAACAGCGGACTTGGTCTTCTCCAACGCCGTGTTGCAATGGATCCCGGACCACGCCAAGCAAGTTTCAAGAATCTCCGGGTTCGTGTCGAAAGGCGGCGTGCTTGCCTTTCAGATTCCCCGCAACGACAACGCGCCCTCCGGAACTGCCGTCAAGGAAGCGATCCAAGCCGGGCCTTGGCAAGAAAAACTACGCGCACTGGAACGTGTAATGCCGACGAAAGAGCCGGGCTTTTATTTTAGATTATTGGCCCCACTCGGCTGCGAACTCGATGTTTGGGAGACTGAATATCATCATGTGCTTGAAGGAGACGACCCGGTTCTGGATTGGGGCAAAGGAACTTGGCTGCGCGTTCTACTCGATGCTCTTGACGAAGGGGAACGTCAAGAATTCGGGGAAGCGTGCCGCGTCCGCCTCAAGGCGGCCTATCCACCGTTGCCGGACGGGCGGACGCTCTATCCCTTCCGCCGCCTGTTTCTGGTCGCCCAGTTCTAAACACTTGAAAGCAAACAGTGTGGCTATCAGCCAACCCACAACCGCTTGTTCTCTGGCGAGGTTTAATCGATGAGTACAGTCGACGAGCTCATATCCGAAGGGCTCGAACATCACAGATCGGGCCGCCTCGCGGCGGCACAGCAAGCCTACGTCCAAGCTGCGAAAGCCGATCCCGACAACACCGAGGCACTCAACCTCCTCGGGATTCTGGCACACCAGTCAGGCAAACATGATCATGCAGAAATACTCCTCCGCCGCGCCATTGCCGGCGGGCCGCAAATTGCAAAGTATCACGGCAATCTTGGTACCGTTCTCGATGCGCTCGGACGCGCAGATGAGGCGTTGCAGAGTTACTCAACCGCCCAAGAGCTCGATCCGAACGATCCTGGCTTTCTCTACAATGCAGCGACCGTGTTGGTTTCGTTGGGAAGGGCTGAGGAGGCGGTTCCCCTATTCCAAAAAGCGATAGAGCTCCGTTCAGATCATATTGAGGCCCGCGTAAACCTGGCGAGTACACTCAGCATGCTCGCACGCGACGAAGAAGCAGAGGCAGAAGCTCGACGTGCAGTCGAGCTGTCCCCAGACACCACCGAAACTCACTATGGACTTGCGCAAGTTCTTTTGGCGCAGCGCAAGCACCTCGCGGCGGCGGAAAGTTTCGATTCCTCATTGCGTTGCAACCCGGACAATTTTCCGGCGACCGCTGGCCTGCTCAATGCCCGTCTGGCAACCTGCGATTGGCGCGACTACGACGCGCTCGTCGAGCGTGTCCGGAGCGAGATTACCAAGAGTAATCAGCAAGTCAGCGCGCTCAGCGCCTTTGGCGCCTTATCCCTTCCTCTCTCGCACGAGGAGCTTGCCAAAGTAGCGACCACGCGCGCGAAGAGACTTTTGGCGAGTGCGGAAGGTCGAAGTCCGCAATCTGTCGTCGGCGCCCCACGGACTCCCTCGAAGGTCCGTGTCGGCTTTCTATCAAGCGACTTTCGCGATCACCCGGTAGGACATTTGGCGTCTGCGCTGTTCACGGTGCACAGGTCAGGGCGCATTGAAACATACGTCTATTCGACCGGCGAAAATGATCAGAGCATCTATCGACAACGCGTCGAGGAAGGCGCGGATCGTTTCGTCGATCTCCGAGAAGAAAAACACCTTTCAGTTGGAGAAGCGGCTGCGAGGATTGCCGCCGATGGCATCGACATCTTGGTCGATCTTGGCGGCCTCGTTCTCGGCGCCCGTCCGGATATTTTAGCCTTGCGGCCAGCATCGCTCCTGGTCTCCTGGCTGGGCTTTGCCGGCACGACCGGCGGACTGCACGACTACGCGCTTGTGGGGCCGGATCTGGTTACCCCTAAAAGCCGCTCGAGTTTCAAAGAAGCGCTGGTGACATTGCCATACGGGTGGATGATTCCAGACGATTCGATGAAACCTGCTGAGACCGAATTTTTGAGAAGCGACGCCGGCCTGCCGGATCAGGCCGTCGTGTTGTGCTGTTTCAATGGTGCCCACAAAATTGAGCCCGAAACATTTGCGCTGTGGATGCGGATCCTGGAACGCACGTCAAACACAGTGCTTTGGTTGCGCCTCGCCGATGACGCCTTCTCAAACCTGCAAGCCGCTGCAACGCAAGCCGGCATGGATGAGCAGCGTCTCATCAACGCGCCGCGCATAAATGACAAGACGGCTCATCTCACACGCCATGCTTGCGCGGATTTGTTCCTCGATACGTTGATATTCAACGCACACTCAACGGCGTTCGACACGCTCCGGGCAGGTGTCCCCTTGATAACGTCTCCGGGAGAGACGTTTCAGAGCCGCGTTACGGCAGCGATTCTCCGCGCCGCCGGCCTTGAGGATCTCATTGCCGATAACTCGTCCGCGTACGAAGAACTAGCCGTCGAACTCTGTGCGAACCCAACCATGCTTGCTGAATTCAAGAGCCGCTTAAGCGCTGGTCTGGCACGCCCCGCATTCCAAACGATTCCGTTCGTTCGGAGTCTGGAGTACGCCTTTTCTGAGATGTGGCGTCAGCATGCCGCTGGAATGCGGCCAACCGACTTTGAGGTGCCCGAATTCGAGTAGCGCCTCATAAACATATCCCACACTTGTACCAAGTACGGTCGGTGGAAGATGGGGATAAGTCTCGACTTCGGGAGTGCCAATACTAAATACACACCAAAGTTTGTGGATAACTCGCTTCGCCTAATGTGGATAAGTTGACCCTTCACCAGACGGCGGTAATAACTATCCTGCGGATCTAGATGAATTGCCGCGACACCAAACAGACAGCGTTGAAGTCAGACGACGACGCTTCTTGCCGGAACTAAGATTGCCTGCACATGACCGATAGCGCATCTCTGACCGTATCCGCACCCGCTCAAACCGCCGAGCCCGTGGCCGGGATTTTGCCGTCGCAGGACATCAGGCAGCTGGTGGCGGAGGGCACCATTCGCGGTCAAGAAGTAATCGTTGAGCAACAAATTCAACCAGCCAGTCTCGACCTGCGTCTCGGATCCACGGCCTATCGCATACGCGCCAGTTTTCTGACCGGCCGCGCGGCGAGCGTCGACAAGAAAATCGACGAATTTGCCATGCATGAGATCGATCTACAGAACGGCGCCGTTTTAGAGAAAGGCTGTGTCTACTTGGTGCGGCTGATGGAAAGCCTGGACCTTGATGAAAGCCTCACCGCACTCGCAAACCCCAAGAGCTCGATTGGCCGCCTCGACATATTTACACGGTTGATTACGGATCGCAGCGCGGAGTTTGACCGTGTGCAGGCTGGTTATCGCGGTCCTCTTTACGCGGAAGTTTCGCCGTTGACGTTCAGCATCGTTGTCCGCAAGGGCGACAGGCTGTCGCAGCTGCGCCTAAAGCGCGGCTCACCTGCACTTGGCGAAACAGGCCATGCTGAACTGCATGCTAAGCTAAGCGAACAACAGACCAGCAACGAACAACCGTTTCGTGGCGCCTTGCCCATAACCGTTGATACGCGCGGACAGGGCAAGTCCACATTGATCGGCTATAAGGCGCTAAAACACGCACCGCTGATCGATGTCAGTCGGATCGGCTATTACGATGCAGAGGACTTTTGGGAACCGATTCATGCCGGTCGCGCGTCGGGTCTGCTTCTAAACCCCGACGACTTCTATATCCTCGCATCGAAGGAGCCGGTCGCCGTACCACCGGACCACGCCGCGGAAATGGTCGCCTACGACACGCTGGTCGGCGAATTCCGCGTTCACTATGCCGGGTTCTTCGATCCTGGCTTCGGTGATCCCGATGGTGGTGGTGCAGGCTCGAAGGCGGTCCTCGAAGTCCGCTCGCATCAGGTTCCCTTCATGATCGAGGACGACCAAATTGTAGGTCGCCTCATTTATGAAAGACTCGCGGCCGTGCCCGACAAGATCTATGGCAGCGACATCGGATCGTCCTACCAGCGCCAGGGCGTCGCGCTCAGCAAGCAATTCCGGAGCTGAAGAGCTCTTTTCCCGCTTAGGCGGTCAGTCGGCTGGGATCGACGTCCGTCGCCACGCAAAACAGGTAGTCGCCACGTTTCACCGGCGCATGGATATGCTCCATGACGATCAGGCCCTCATGATTGAACGTGACCTCGGTCGGCACGAGTTCCGGAGCCTCGATTGAATGCACGCAACCGGCCTTCTGCCCCTTATCTACAGTGTCACCCAAGCCGCAATACGGTTCGAATAAGCCCTCGGTCGGCGCCGTCGTGAAGTAGCTGCTGTCGCCATACTCGATGTAACGCGTCTTCGGCGCATCCTGGTCTGCCGGATCGGCCGCGAGAATGCCAATTTGACGCAGAACCCGATTGACGCCCTGGGTGCCGATCGCCATCGCCTCGCGTGACACCGTATTGCCGCCGCCGAGTTCCGTCGCCAGGCTGGCGACGTCTTGGCGATCGCAAGCCGCGGAAACCGAACGCGTCGAGGAGGTCGTTGAGACGACGACCGTCAGCGGGGCGGCAAACGCCTCCGCCATGGCTATTTTCTTTTTCATCAGCGCGGCAGTACCGCCGACGCGCAGATAGCCGCATGGCGGCATCTCGGCCGAGTTGCCGCCGGTGTGGAGGTCCATCCCGTAGTCGCACAATGGGAGCACCACAGTCTCGACAAAATAAGCAATCTGTTCTGTCGGCCCACCGTTCGGATCGCCTGGGAAAATCCGGTTTAAGTTGACGTCGTCGGCTTCGGCACAACGCTTGTCGTCCATCACCGCGAGATAGTTGTGCGCAGGCATGAGGATCAGACGCCCGTTGACGCTTGCCGGGTCAAGTTCGCGAATGAGCCGCTGGACAATAATCTGCCCCTCATACTCGTTGCCATGCGTGCCGCCTGTGATCAGTACCGTCGGGCCGTCGCCATTCGCGATGACGGCAATTGGCACCGGGATAACGCCGCCTGCATGTTTGTTGTCCGACCACATGAGGCGGACGAATCCGACCTGGCGTCCTGGCTTGTCGAAATCGACGGTGCAGCCGAGCGTGGATTTCTTCGCGGTCTGTTTCTTTGCCATGTGTTGCGCTCCCCTCACGTCATCTCAGAAGGCGCCCACTCTGGTGCAACACGCCTTCCAAACTCAACATCAGTTATACGGCCAGTTCGGCCAAGAAAAAAGGGTGGGCCGGTCGCCCGGCACCACCCTGATCTCAACATACCGCAGGGCCAACCAAGCCCCGCGAACGAATGAAGCTACTTATTGCTTTTTGGGATCCAACTTGTACCACTCGATGGACCCGAACCAATAGTCGAAGCGATCCTGGATGAAGCCACCCGACTTCCGCCAGTTGATCCAGTTGTTGACGTAGGTGAGCATGACGGAATCGCCCTGACGCACGGCAACCGCGGCGCCTGGATTTTCCGAAAACGGCCTGTTGCCAAACGGCTTCAGCACTGTGTCCGAATACTCCAACGCCCAGAATGTCGGCTTCGGCTCGGAGCTGAAGATCCCATGCGCATTGCCGTTCAATACTTCCTGGACCGCCATGGCATCATCATCGAATAGACGATGCTTTGCCTTTGGCAAATGCCTCTTCGCCGCGTCTTCGGCCGTCGAACCACGGCGTGAAGCAATCGAAACCGAAGGCTTGTTGAAGTCTTCGAGATTCTTCATACCTGAAGACAGTTTGGTATTGGCGAGGAAACCCTGATGCAGAGCCGGCGAATAGGAGTCCGTGAAGGAAACCGTAAGCGCACGCTTTGGCGTCGGCGACATGCCGCCGAGGATGACGTCGAATTTTCCAGACAGCAAGGCCGGGATAATGCCGTCCCAAGCGGTCGGAACGTTGTTGTACTTAACGCCCATGTCCTCCGCGAGTTTCCGGCCAATGTCGATTTCAAATCCGACATACGCACCCTCGGTGCTTCGGAAAGACCACGGCACGAATGAACCATGACCGACGTTCAGGGTTCCACGCTTCTTGACTTCGGTAAGAACACTGTCCTTGGCGACTTGCGATTGCACTTTAGTTTGCGCCGAAACCTGAGCTGTGAAGCCAACGGCCACGAACGCAACAACAGCAAGTCCGAGTAGTGATTTAGCTAACTTCATATGGAATTCCTCCCTTATCCGAATGAATGCCCAGCATCTAAACAACCAAGCGCCCGATTTGGAGCGCCGACTCATGCCGGACTTGTAAACCTCCCCGAACTCACTGGTTCAAAACCGTCGGGGTTGTCGCGCATAGTATCCTCACGATTCGCATGTGCCAACTACCTAGTGTGTACAAAACATTGGAATTTTTATCCGCGACCAGCAGCCAAAATCTGCTCAGCAGCAGCAGTGCCGGAAATGTAGGCACCGGCAACCTGGGTCGTCCAGTCCCGGACGCATGCCTCGCCGGCAAAGAACAGGCGGTTGCCTACCGGCTGCGACAGTGTTTCGCGCATGTGGGCGGACCCGGGCCGTGCCGCCGAGTTGCCCCCCCCCCCCCCCTTCGCCCAAGGGATCCGCTGCCCAGGAATCCGCTGCCCAGGAATCCGCCGCCCTGGGATCCGCCGGCCAGCGCGTTGAGTGCGCCTTCACGAAATATTTATCGACCGCCCCACCTACTATTTGCCGAAGCGATGACTTGGCGAACGCAACTGCGGTGGTCTCGCCTGCCGACTCGAGGTCACAGGCGAGCCTCCCGCCCACGAATCCGATCGCTACATTTGTATCGAGCGGTTTGAATAGGAAGTCGCCAATTCGACGATCGGCGTCCAGGCGTAAAAGATTAGGTGTCGGCCTCCGTCTCGAAGATATCGCGGTCGAATTGCAGAGCGATTTTGTTGAGCAGTCCCATCGGCACCCGATCGATGGCGTCGAGTTTCCAATCGGGCAACGGCGGATCGAAATGGAACTCGCCGGTCTCCAGCACGCCCGTTGGCACTGTAATCAGCGAGGCCTGCGCATCGAGCGTGCCGACATTTGTTTCCACGGATACGCCACCGGTGTTTCCACGGATACGCCACCGGTGTTTCCACGGATACGCCACCGGTGTTTCCACGGATACGCCACCGGTGTTCCACGGATACGCCACCGTCGACCCAACGCACCCTTCGCACGTCCGTCGAGCGGCGAACCGGCAACGCACGTCCGAACGCACGGACAAAGCTGCCCATCCCCTCCTTTACGAACGCCTCCTCGTGAGCCCCGACCTAGCTGTACCAATCCATCACCAAAAGCTCGGAGAACTCGACACCCGCTTCCAGCGGACCGACAATCGCAGCGGCCAAGAGATCCCAATCGGTTGTCGGCTTGGCGATGTCTGAGCCGGCAACGTCACGACCCGCTCTGGCCGCGGCTTCGAGTTTCGCTTCGAACTGCGCTACGGACGCGGAGAGTTTCTAATAGGCGGTCTTCTCGGCCAGCTTGCCATCGAGGAAGAGCAGGCCGTCGCCGGTATCCTCAATCACCGAAACTTGGTGGTCGATTGCAATCTGCGTAAGCGGGTTGCGATCAGCGGAATGCAGCCATTGTGCGCCGTGGTCGAAAGGATGGCCGAATGTAGAACTCTCGGTGCAAGCCCTCCCACCGATTCAATCTCGGGCCTCAAGCAGGACGACGCTGAGAGCGGGCTCGACGAGTATGCGCGCCGCGCTCAACCCTGCCATCCCGGCGCCAACGACGACAATGTCTGGGTTGGTAGGAAACGCCGCAAACGCCGACCACGACAAGCCCATTGCCAGGCCGCATAGCACGGCGCGGCGGCTGGTGTTGGCCGCAAAAGGATTGCAGCCAAACCACGGTGGCCGACGCGCACGCGGACCAGCTCCGAGCGCTATCGTCTTTGGTAGCAATGATCGCATATGATCGTAGGTCATCATTCCACGCTAACTCGCGGCAGATATGACCTCGACTCCCCGCAATGCGCCGTCGCTTCCGGCACTATCTGACCTAACGGCCAATTCGCGCGGCATCTGCATGGTGTTCGCATCGACAATTGGGCGCGGCGCCGTGCAGGGAATGGTTCGTCACACCGTAACAGACCTCCACCCTTTCGAAGTGGCCTTCTTTCGCAACTTCTTCGGGCTTATTTCACTCCTACCCTGGTTTCTGCGACATGGACTGGGCCCGCTGCGGACGAAACGCCTGGGCCTTCATCTCCTGCGCGTTTCGATCAGTTCAATTGCGGTGCTGTCTACGTTCTATGCGATCAGCATCACCCCTTTGGCGTTGGTTGCGGCGCTCAGCTTCATGGCGCCGATATTCGCAACGATACTGGTCACGCTTATTCTCGGCGAGCGCGCCGGCATTCGCCGATGGTTGGCAATCCTGTTCGGCTTCGCTGGAGCCATGGTCATACTGCGGCCCGGCTTCGCGACAATCCCACTCGGCGCTCTGCTGGTACTCCTAGCTTCCGTTATCACCGGATTTTCCATCTTACTTATCAAGGTTCTTGGCCGCACCGAATCGAGCGTCACAATCACTAGTTATATGGTTGTGTTGATGGGGCCGCTGACGTTGCCGTTCGCCATCTGGTTCTGGGAATGGCCGAACGGGCACCAGCTTGCCTGGCTTATAAGCATCGGCATCGTCGCCACGTTCTCACAACTTATATTCACACAAGGTGTCAAGGAGGCGGAAGTCGCCGTCGTGATGCCGCTGCAGTTCTTTCGCCTCTTGTGGGCGACAATTATCGGCTACGTATTTTTCGCCGAGGTGCCCGACGTGTTCACCTGGATCGGCGGCGTAATGGTCTTTCTCAGCGGCAGTTTTGTCGCTTACCAGGAACGACGACAGGGTTCGAAGACGCAACCGGATGCAGTTGAGGCAAAAGTCGGCGGATAGTGGCCCTAGGGAGAGATTGCGTGTCGACATCATCAACGCCGTTTCACGACACGATTGCTTGAACTCGCTCAAATGTGGTTGGACCCGACCACCATCGGACACGATATAGATAGCGAATCACGATCATTGTTCCTGCAAGCCACCAGCCCAATTTCGGAGGCATAAAAGCGATGTGGCAAAAATTAATTAACGCGTTTGCGACGGGTGGCCCCGACCGCCATCTTCCAGCTCGTGTTCATGCCGCGATACAAAAGCAACAGGACTCAAGCGAGATTGTCATCAGCGTCATACAGTTGATGGTCGTCACCGCCTTCGTAACTCTCTACAGCATTTCACCTAAGACATTTCCGCCTGAGGTTGAGTTCAAACCGGTGCCTTGGGTCCTTGGGACCTACCTTGTCTTCACGCTGGTGCGCTTGGCAATTGCGTTGCGCGGCCGGCTACCGGGATGGTTTGTTTCACTCTCTATCGTCGCCGACATGTCGCTCCTGCTGCTCACAATTTGGAGCTTTCACCTGCAGTACATGCAGCCCGCCTCATTTTATCTGAAGGCGCCGACGCTGCTATACGTGTTCATCTTCATCGCGCTCAGGACACTGCGTTATGAGGCGCGCTTCATACTGCTGGCTGGCGCCGCCGCGGCACTGGGCTGGCTGCTGATGGTGCTCTACGTCGTCATCGCCGTTCCCGGAGACACCATGGTTACGCGTGATTACGTAGCCTACCTCACGTCGAATAGCGTTCTGCTGGGCGCAGAGTTCGACAAGATTATCTCCATGGTCATGGTCACCGCGATTCTTGCGATGGCGGTGACAAGGGCACGTGGACTACTTGTTCAGTCCGTTGCCGAAACCACGGCTGTGCAAGAACTGTCGCGTTTCTTTTCACCTGAAATCGCCCAGCAGATCAAAGCTTCTGAAAGCGAGATCGCCGCTGGCCAGGGTGTAGAACGCGACGCTGCCGTGCTCAACGTGGATCTCCGGGGCTTTACTGAATTCGCTGGTCAAGTCGAGCCCAACGAGTTGATTTCGGTATTGTCGGATTATCAGAGCCGGATGGTGCCGGCGATCCAACGGCACGGTGGCTGCGTCGACAAGTTTCTCGGCGACGGCATCATGGCAACATTTGGCGCTGCCGTGGGAAACGATACCTTTGCCGCCGACGCGCTCGCGGCCGCGGAAGATGTGCTTGCCGAAGCGACGAATTGGAACAATGAACGGAGGGCTGCCGGAAAACCTGCGCTGGATGTGAACGTTGCCGTGGCAACCGGTCGATTGGTGTTTGGCGCCGTGGGAGATGCAAACCGGCTTGAGTATACGGTCATCGGGCCGCCCGCCAATCTCGCGGCCAAACTCGAGAAGCAGAATAAGCTCGAGCGCACCTTAGCGCTGACGACCCTTGAATCGTTGAAATTGGCAGAAACGCAAGGCTACCGTTCGGGCGCAACGTTGGAGCGGCGCGGCGGTACACGAATTGCCGATCTCACCGATCCGATTGACATCGTCGTCCTGGCCGCCTGAATAAATCGGCGGCAGACTTGCGCCTGCCGCCGGTCAGAATCTTCAGGACACGCTGTCCTTCCGAAATTCTGGCATTACACCAAGTGTTCAGCCACCCAGTTCTGGAAGTAGTGGACGTTTTGCTCCCAGGTCGGCGAGAACTGCACGTTGTCGGCGACCGGCGAGTAGCGGGCGGCCTGCTGCAGGACAAAGCAATTCTGGTCTTGGCTGCGAATGCCGCCCTTGTCATTCCATTGGCGCGTTTTGCCGAGCGACAAGTTGATCGCGCGCTCGCGTGCCTCGGCAAGCTTGTCGTCCGTCGCCGCATCGCCGACGAAGTAAAACGACTGAACGGCGCGTGTGCGGCTGGGTGACAGCGGCGTGTAAATGACCGGCGCGCTGCGGTTGAGGCCAAGGGAGATAGTGACGTTTGGCAGGCAAGCGACGATACCGGCGGGGTTGGGCTTTGTGGCGCCCTTCTTCAGCGGAATCTCCGGCAGCTCCGAGGGGTACATGTTCCGCGGTGGCCGCTTCGGGCTTGGCCGCAGCGACAGGACGTTGCCCTCCGAAACCATCAACGTGTATGGCTCACCCGTGTCCAGATCAACCTCGTCCGACATCTTATCGAAGATGCCGTGATGGACCCAGATGTGGTGATAGACCTCCCAATTCTCGTTGTTCATCTTCCAGTTGGCCTCGTATTCCCAGTCGATCCGGAAGGCCGGGCGCATGCAGTCGATGTCGAGATGGTCGTAAAGATCGATCGCCGGTTTGAGATAATCGTGCAGCGGCTCCGCATTGCCTTCGAGGTTGATGAAGACGATCCGGTGCCACTCGTCGCAGCGCACGGGCACGAGCCCGTTTTGCTTCTTGTCGACGTGGAAATTCTCAGAGTTGGGCGTACCATCGAAGTATGGCGTGGCGATCAGATTGCCTTCAAGGTCATAGGTCCATGCGTGGTAGGGACATTGTAGGTTGGACAAGCCCTTCTCCGGCTTCTGCAGCACGATTGTCGCACGGTGGCGGCAAACGTTGTGGAAGGCGCGAATATTGTTCTTCTTATCGCGAACCAAGATGAGCGGAAGCCCAAGAACCGTGACCGGCATTGCATCGCCCGGCTCGGGGATATCGTCGGCGTAGGCGACACCCATCCAGGTTCGCGGGAACAACTTTTCTTGCTCCAGATCAAAGAACTCCTGGCTCGTATATGCGGCGCGTGGCAGGCCACGGGCCCGTTCGATCGGCTGCGCGAGTTTGGACGCAACATCTGGTCCGAGAATTTCTGCAAAACTGCGTGTCATTTGCGATTCCTATTCTGCTTCTTAGTGAACCACGGACCCGACACCTAGCCGTGTCCGATTAACCAAATTTCTCCACCCACTGTTTGCGGCGCTGGCAGGTGGCTGTCAATGCATCACGACTAGCTCAGAGTCTTCACCAACCAGTTTTGGAAATACTGCACATTCGTCTCCCAGGTCGGTGAAAACTGCACCACGTCCGCCGCGGGCGAGTAGCGAGCCGCTTGTTGCAGTTCGAAACAATTGTGATCCTGACTGCGAATGCCGCCCTTGTCGTCGAACTGACGCGTCGGACCGAGCCAACGATTTAACCGCTCGTCGCGGGCGTCGGCATACTTCTCGTCGGTGGCTGCATCGCCGGCGAAATACCAGGCCATGCTTGCCATCGTGCGGTCCGGTGCCAGTGGGATGTAAACGACCGGCGCATAACCGCCGTTGTTCAGTGAGGCAGTGACGTTTGGCAGTATCGCATTTGTCGCACCAGCGATGCCCTGTTTGCCGTTCTTCGTCGGGATCGGCGGAAGCTCGACCTTCGGTGGAGGGCCTTGGCGCTTGCGCGGTGGCTTATTCTCACCGCCGCGCAGGGTCATGACGTTTCCCTCGGCAGTCGTCAGCGTATAGGGCTTGCCGGTCTCGAAATCGATCTCTTCCGACATCTTGTCGAAGATGCCGTAGTGCACCCAAACATGATGGTAGACCTCCCAGTTTTCGTTCACGAGCTTCCAATTGCCCTTGAACTCCCAACTGAACCGGTGTCCCATTTTCAGGCTATCGATATCCATGTGGGCGAGCATCTTGTCCGCCGGCGCGAGATAGTCTCGCAATGGCTCGGCATTGCCTTCGAGATTGACGAACACGACCTTGTTCCAAACGTCGCAGCGGACCGGCACCAGCCCGTTCTGCGCCGCATCGACATTAAAGTTCTCGGAGTTCGGCGTGCCGTCGAAATAGGGCGTCGCCTTGAGATTGCCCTCCAAGTCCCAAGTCCAGGCATGATAGGGGCACTGCAGATTAGACAGACCCTTTTCCGGCTTCTGCAACACGATCGTCGCGCGGTGGCGGCAAACGTTGTGGAAGCAACGGATTTTGTCCTTTTTGTCGCGCACCAAAATAAGCGGCAAACCCGAGACGGTAATCGGAATTGCGTCCCCAGGCTCAGGCACATCGTCGACAAATCCGACGCCCTGCCATGTTCGCGGAAACAGCTGCTCCTGCTCGAGATCGTAAAACTCTTGCGTGGTATACGCGGCCCGCGGTAGCCCCCGTGCCGTTTCAATCGGCTCCTGAAGCTTCGCTATCGATTCCTTACCCAGGATTTCTTCGACGGTCCGCGTCATTCGAATCCCCCAAACGGTGGCCCTGAAGTCCATAACGTATCGAGGCTCGCTGCCTCTGCAGCTCCTCGATAACGGATACTTTCAGTGCCCGAAAATACAACGCCCTTGGGCGTCGCAGGACCAAGTCTATTACCAAATTGATGCTCGCCGCAAGCTCGCGCGCACGAACCAATACGGATTGCGCGGTAGGGCGTCAGGCCAATTTATCTTTGCAACGCGTTGGTTCGACGACCATAGCGGCAAAGTCTCAAGCGAGATTCTGCACGACCCAATTCTGGAAATACTGAACGTTGGTTTCCCAGGTTGGAGAGAACTGGACGTCGTCGGCCGCCGGCGACATGCGCGCACGCTGCTGCAACTCCATGCACGAATGGTCCTGACTGCGGATACCGCCACGCTGGTTGTACTCGCGCGACGATCCCAGCCAACGATCGAGCGCTTGTTCGCGGCCTTCCTTGTATTTCTTGGCGGTGGCGGCATCGCCGACAAAATACCAGGCCATTTCGACACGCGTCCGACCGCAACTGAGCGGAATATACACTGCCGGCGCATAATGGTTGCCGGCAAATGTCACAGTTGTGTTGGGCAGCAAGGCGTTTGTAAAACCGCCGGCGGGCTCCAGTCCTACCCGACGCGGGAGTGGCGGCAGTGGATGCTTGAGCTCCTTCGCAGGTAATGCACGCGGCGGCCGCCGGTCGTTGCCTTTTAGCGTCATGACGTTGCCATTAGCCACCATGTCCGTGAAAGGCTCGCCGGTCTTGAGGTCAACTTCCTCCGACATCTTGTCGAAAATGCCCTCGTGGACCCAGACATGGTGATAGACCTCCCAGTTCTCGTTCACGAGCTTCCAGTTGGCGTCGAATTCCCACGACACGCGATGGGCGATGCCTAAGTTCGATAGATCAAAATCCTCGAGCATTGTTGCGGCCGGTGCGAGATACTCGTCCAAAGGCGCGGCGTTGCCTTCGAGATTGACGAAGACGACCTTGTTCCAGACGTCGCAGCGGACCGGCACCAGCCCGTTCTGCTTCTTGTCGACGTTGAAGTTCTCGGAGTTTGGCGTCCCGTCGAAGTAGGGCGTCGCCTTGAGGTTGCCTTCAAGGTCATAGGTCCATGCGTGGTAGGGACATTGTAGGTTGGACAAGCCCTTCTCGGGCTTCTGCAGCACGATCGTTGCACGGTGGCGGCAGACGTTATGGAAGCAGCGGATCTTGCCCTTTTGGTCATGCACCAGGATCAGCGGCAGACCCGAGACGGTAATCGGAATGGCATCGCCCGGATCGGGCACATCGTCCTCATAGCCGACGCCTTGCCAGGTCCGGGGAAACAGCCGTTCCTGCTCGAGTTCGAAAAATTCCTCGCTCGCATACGCCGCCCGTGGAAGGCCCCGCGCCGTTTCAATCGGCTCCTGCAGTTTAGCAATCGCGTCGCTACCCAGGATTTCATGTACCGTTCGTGTCATAGACTTTTCCTTCCCACAGTGCGTTTCGGCCTTCTGGCCTCGACCGACTGCGCCGAGCATTTGCGTTCAACGCCATGCTAACAAACGCCAACGCAGGCGCAAGCACGAATCACAGATGGAATATGGTAACAAAACTACGCTTTTGCGGAGACGACAGATCGGCAGCGCTGGATCGCAAATATCCTATCCTTTGGTGCAAAATCCATATCTAACCAGCTTGTCGGACCGCGACATTCAGGAACCGCCGCGCTGTGTTTTCACGGGTTATCAAACCACTCGCGAACCTTTCCACCAATCTGCGCGGCATGGCCATCGTCTTTGTGTCGACGGCCGGTTTCGCCTCGTCACATGGAATGG
Organism: Alphaproteobacteria bacterium; assembly: GCA_963664465.2. Taxonomy (GTDB): domain Bacteria; phylum Pseudomonadota; class Alphaproteobacteria; order UBA8366; family CAVOAK01; genus CAVOAK01. Next base: position 128,200 of record CAXXSU010000006.1, read on the forward strand.
TCCGCCAAGTCTCGTCGGACCTGCACGCGTTCGAGATCGTCTTCTTCCGCAATATTCTTGGTTCGCTGGTGATACTGCCGTGGTTCGTACGCTACGGATTGTCGCCGCTTAGGACACGCCGTCTCGGGACTCACATTGTGCGTGTCGGCATCAGCGTTGTGTCGATTTTAACTTTCTACATGGCGCTCATTTTGGCGCCACTTGCGCAGGTAACTGCGCTTTCGTTCCTTGGTCCCATTGTCGGCGCGATGCTCGCGACTCTATTCCTCGGCGAGGTCGTGCGGATTAGGCGCTGGGTGGCGATCCTGTTCGGATTTGCTGGTACGGTCGTCGTGTTGCGCCCCGGCGTAGGTGCCATCGAACTGGGCATCGTGCTTGCGCTGGTCTCCGCGCTCGGTTGGGGTGTCTCGATGACGATCGTTAAGTTCCTGAGTCGAACGGAATCGAGCGTGACGATCATCAGCTACAACGTCGTGCTGATGACGCCGCTGTCGTTTTTTGCCGCCTTATTCGTCTGGCAGTGGCCGACATGGACACACCTGATGTGGCTCGGCACCATCGGTCTGATTACAACAGCGGCCACACTCGGCTTTACCCAGGCAATCAAAGACTCTGCCATCAACGTCGTCATGCCGCTCGATTTTTTCCGCCTGATCTGGATCGCTATTATCGGATTTGTCTTTTTTGGAGAAATTCCAACGATTTTCACCTGGATCGGCGGGGCAATGATCTTTTCGAGCGCAACCTACATTGCCTATCGTGAAAGCGTATTGAGTCGCGCAGCCAAGAAACAGGGCGCGGCAGCAGCGCAGTCATAGGTATCTGTGGTATCTGTGGTATCTGTGGTATCTGTGGTATCTGTGCAGACTCGCGGCATGCCGGCCAGGTCATGGGACTTCGTTTCGATCCGTGCAATACTGGATGGCCACGTCGAACACTCAGGATCGTATAATGCCGATATTTCGATCGCTCTTGTGGCTTGCCGCACAACGAGTCGCCAGCAATCCGAAGGCGAGAGCCAAGGCCGCAAAACTCCTTGAGCACGAGATCAAACCGCGCGCTCAGGCCGCGTGGGATCAGACGAAACCTGCGGTTGCGCGGATTGCCGCGCGGCTGGAACGCCTCGCCGGTGATCCGAACCCGATCGACGCTGAGCATTCGCCGCATGAAGGAGCAGGCGAGGATCCGGCTGCAAAGGCCTTCCGGCGCAAGCTCGCCGGAAAGTTGGGCGGTGGCCGCCTGTGGCTCTGGAAATAGCCCAATTCGCGCTGAAAACAATCCGCTAAATTGAGCTCAGGTTATTGGCACGGGCTGGCGGCCAGTCGTTTGTTCGGCAGCGCGAGGTTTACACTTCGTCTTCAGGAATAACCGCAGTGACGTCGATCTCAACGATCCATTCCGGCCGTGCAAGTCCGGTGACGGTGACCCCTGTCGAGCAGTAGTGGATCCCTTTCATCCATTTCGCAATGGCGCCGTATACGGCTTCGCGGTGACGCCAATCGGTCACGTAAACCGTCGCCTTGACGATATGCTCGAGCTTCGATCCTGCATCTTCCAGAACCTGTTTGATGTTCTGCATCGCTTGGTCGGCTTGCGCTCCCGGCTCGTTCGGTATCGTCTTGCCATCCAGGTCCCAGCTGACCTGGCCCATCATGTAGATTGTATTGCCCGCCCTGATCGCCTGGCAGAATGATAGATCTCGGCCGTAGCTCTCTGGATACGGCCTGATGATTGTGTTCGGCATCGATATCTCCCTTGGTTTTGAGGTCTCGGGTCACGCCGGTCACGCCATGGCGTGCGGAAGGGTAAACCCAGATTGATTTACATCGGACGCGCGGCACCGTCGCACGACCACCATTGCGGAACAAGCGGACCGTCCGGCAGATGAATCGCCGCGAAAGCGCGCTCGACGTTAAGAGGTGTCGCGCAAGTGTTTGAGCCGCCGCGCGACTTCGGCTTGGCGCTCTTCATAGCCGAGCGTCAGGGTGTCGACGATGATCTGTCCGACCACTCGTCCGACAGTCTGGCGCTGTTTGAGTTCATCGGTTGCGGGTTCGGGAATAGCCAACACGACGTCGCCGGAGATCGTCGGCACCCGACCGTCGGCGTTGAGGTCCGGCGTTCGCAGCAGTTCGCCCTTCTTGACGCGCCGGATACCGCGCCGCAGCATCGCCCGCAGCATGGCGACACCGGTATCGGTCTGGCCCAAACGCTCAAGTTTGTGGATTGTGATCGGGCCCTGTCCGACTTGTGCCTCAAAATCGCCGGGCTCGCGGCGACTATCCGCTTGGCTGCGTTCGTCCCCAGTCTGACCGATGAAATCGACCTTGTTGAGGCCAATACGCTCGTAGTCGGGCTCATTGCCGACTTGATCGTTGAAGTGACGCCAGGCGATCAGCTTGCAGTTCGTATCGTCGACCGGCGTCACCCATTTCGTGATACCGGCGCGGGTAAACCATTTCTCGCTCGAAGCGTCCTCATAGATATTGGTCGGCTGTGCAAAATTGGGGGCGATGGTCTCGGCCGCCCGGACCCAGATGAAATCGCCCCAGCGCCGCGTGTTGGTCAAATAGATGCGTGCGCCGTCACGCGTGCGGTGCCATTCGAGGAGGCCGGTCGCTCCCCAAGACGGCGAGAATTGGGCACCGGTCGAGCGCGTGTGCAGGAACACACTGTGGAAGGGATCCTGCGGGTTCTCATTAACCTGCAGCCAGTTGCACGGCATGTCGATGGCATAGGGCACCAATTCGCTGCCCGGAATTTCCAAAGTGTCGTAGACCGGGAATTCGGGCTTCTCCTCAGGTGGGCCCATATAGGCAAAAACCAGGCCCTTGTACTCGAGCGCCGGATAGGCGCCGTGCGCCAGCGTGTGCCGGATCGGGCTGTCCTCGGGCTCGCCCGGCGTCTCCAGGATCGTGCCGTCGACATCAAACAGCCAGCCGTGATAGCAGCAGCGGATACCGTGCTCGGCGATCACGCCATATTCCAGGGATGTACGGCGGTGGCTGCATTGCCGGTGCAACAGCCCGACTTTGCCTGACAAGTCGCGGAAGGCGACCAGATCCTCGCCCATGATGCGCAGCGCCAACGGCAGATCGGTCAACTGCTCCGCCATGCAGACGGGCTGCCAGAAGCGGCGCAGATATTCGCCACACGGCGTACCCGGATCGGTGTGCGTTAGCTCGGCATCTTCTTTCGCCGTGCCCGAGCGGTGGTAACCGTTATAATTGGCCTTAAGAGCTTCGGTGATCGCCGTCATAGCTTCAGGGTCCTCGCTCATTCGAATTCAAGGATACTAGTGCAAATTGAGAGTCGATCGCCAGATTGGCCAATCGCCCGTCATGGCCCATAGTATTCCATATGATCGAAACGCCCCTTTCCGTTCTTGATCTCGCACCCATCGTCGAGGGCAGCGACGCCCGCCAGGCATTGCTCAACACCTTGGAGCTTGCGCCCCACGCCGACGCCTGGGGCTACACGCGTTATTGGCTGGCGGAGCATCACAACATGCCGGGCATTGCGAGCGCGGCGACGTCCGTGGTGATCGGCCAGGTCGCGCGAGCAACCTCGACCATCCGGGTCGGCGCCGGCGGCGTCATGCTGCCCAACCATGCGCCGCTTGTGATTGCCGAACAGTTCGGCACCCTGGCCGCGCTCTTTCCGGGCCGCATAGATCTCGGTCTGGGCCGGGCGCCCGGCACCGACCAGCAAACCGCCTATGCCCTGCGCCGCACGCTGGCTGGTGGCGGCGATGCCTTCCCGCAAGACGTGCTGGAGCTGCAGCACTATTTCAAGGAACCAGAGCCGGATCAGGCGATCCGGGCCGTGCCGGGCGCCGGCCTTAACGTACCGATCTGGATTCTCGGCTCCAGCCTCTACGGCGCGCAGCTCGCCGCTGCCCTTGGCCTGCCCTATGCCTTCGCCTCACACTTTGCGCCGGCAGCCTTGATGCCGGCCATCGAAATCTACCGCGAGAGGTTCGAGCCGTCAGAGCAGCTCGATAAGCCTTATGTCATGCTGGGAATGAACGTGATCGCCGCCGATACGGAAGATGAAGCGCGTTTTCTTAAGACCTCGGTCCTGCAATCCTTCGTCAACCGGAGCAAAGGCCAGCGGGGCAAACTGCCCCCACCCGTCGACGGCTACGAGGAACAACTCAGCCTGCCTGAACGGAAAATGCTGGACAAGGCCCTGTCCTGTTCCGCTACCGGTGCAGCCGATACGGTGGAGCGCGAAATTTCCGCCTTCGTCGAAAAAACCGACGCCGACGAAATCATGATCACCTGCAACATCCACGATTTCGCGAAGCGGCTGCGGTCCTTCGAGTTGGTGGCGGCGTTGATGAACTCCAAGTCTCAGGTTCGCGAGAGCGCCGAGCGCTAATCCGGCCCGTCAACTGGGGCGCATCGCTTCCTGAACCGCGCGCTCCAGCGCATCGAGAAAGCGCAACCGGTCCTTCTTGTTGAAAGCCGGATTGTAGCCGGCAATCTCACCGGTATCCCGCAGGTGGGCGTTCAAATCGCGCATGGCGAGCGCCGAGCCGATGCCGGCCTTCGTGAACGGTCGGCCATCGGGTCCAAGGACGGCGGCCCCGGCCGCCAAGCAACGCGCTGCGAGCGGAATGTCCGCGGTTACGACAATATCGCCGGCACCCGCCTGCTCGGCGATCCAATCGTCGGCGATGTCCGGACCCTGCTCCACCACCACCCGGCGCACCAGGGGGTCTTCATCGAGGCGCATCCATTGGTTCGAGACCATGTGAACGACAAGTCCGTGACGGCGCACCACACGCATCGCCTCGTCTTTGACCGGGCACGCGTCCGCGTCGATGTAAAGGGCCGTCATGATCGGCCGGTCAATTGACTAGAGCGCCGCCGCGCTGACCGACTCGAGCGCCTCGTTTGCCTCCAACCAACGCGCTTCCGCGTTGTTGAAGGCTTTCTCGATCTCAGCCCGCTGCTTCATAAGATCGGTCATGGTCAGATTTTTCGACGGCCCGTCATAGCTCTTCGGGTCGTACAGGGCGCGATCGATATCGCTGCGCAGCGCGGCCAACCGCTCGAGCTTTCGTTCGGCATTCGACACCGCCTTGCGCAGCACCTTCGTCTGTTCGCGCTCCTTGGCCGCAAGCCGACGTTCTTCCTTACGGTTTAGTTTAGGGCCGGCTTGGCGGTCAGCCTTGCTGTTGCCGTTCGAGCCACCCAGCACCAATTTGCGATACTCGTCCAGCGTCCCGGCGAAATCGTTGGCGCAACCATCTTCGAGGACAATCAGCCGGTCAGCCGTCAACCCCAGCAGATGCCGGTCATGGCTGACGATAATGACGGCACCGCTGTATTCGTTCAGCGCCCGGACCAGCGCCTCGCGCGCGTCGACATCGAGATGGTTTGTCGGCTCGTCGAGGATCAGCAGATGCGGTGCATCGCGGGTGATCAGGGCAAGCGACAAACGCGCCCGCTCGCCGCCGGACAGATGGGCGACCGAGAGTTCGGCCTTATCGCCGGAGAACCCGAAGCGCCCGAGCTGCGCGCGCACGGCGCCTGGTTTGGCATCGGGCATCAAACGCGTCATGTGCTGGATCGGCGTCCCCTCGGTGCCCAATTCCTCGACCTGGTGCTGGCCAAAGTAGCCGACACGCAGCTTGCCGCTGGCGGTCATCGAACCGGCCATGGTCTGCAATCGCCGCGACAGCAGACGCGCGAGCGTGGTCTTGCCGTTGCCGTTGCGGCCGAGAAATGCGATCCGGTCGTCGGGATCGAGGCGCAGGTTGAGATTGCTCAAGACCGGTGTGTCATCGGCGTAACCGACCGCCGCATCGTCCAGAACGATCAGCGGCGGCCGTAGTTTAGTTGGATTTGGAAAATGGAACACAAGGGTTGGATCTACGATGGCCGCCGAGATCGGCTGCATACGCGCCAGAGCCTTGAGGCGGCTTTGCGCCTGCCTCGCGGAATGAGCCTTGTAGCGCCAGCGGTCGACGAATGTCTGTAGCTGCGCCCGCTGGCGGTCCTGCTTGACGCGCATCGACTCGACCTGCGCCAGGCGTTCGCTGCGTTGGCGCTCGAAGGCGTCGTAGCCGCCGCTGTACAGCGTGAGCCTGCCAGACTCCAAATGCAGGATCTGGTCGACGACGTTGTTCAGCAAGTCGCGTTCGTGACTGATCACCAGGACCGTGCCGCGATAGGCCTTCAAGAAGGATTCGATCCAGATCGTGGCTTCAAGATCGAGATGGTTGCTCGGCTCATCCAGCAGCAACAGCTCGGGTCCGGAATACAACAACTCGGCCAAGGCCACGCGCATGCGCCAGCCGCCGGAAAAACCGTCGAGCGGGCGATGCTGGGCCGCCTCGTCGAAACCAAGACCAGCCAATATGCGGGCCGCGCGCGCCGGCGCGGAATGGGCCTCGATGGTATTCAGGCGCTCATGAATTTCGCTGATGCGATGTCCGTCGGTCGCCTGGTCGGCCTCGGCCATCAGTCGCGCGCGTTCCTTATAGGCCGCCAGCACCCGATCGAACGGCGAGTCACCGCCGCCCGGCGCCTCCTGGGCGATGTAGCCGATCCGCATATGGCGCGCTGTCTCGACGCTGCCGCCATCGGCGTCCAACACGCCCGCCACGACCTTCATCAAGGTCGATTTGCCGGCCCCATTGCGGCCAATCAGCCCAACGCGGCTCTTGGTCGGGATCGAGGCGGTCGCGCGGTCCAGGATCACCTTGCCGCCGAGCCGCACCGTTATGTTGGATATCGTCAACATGGCGCGGCTGATAACACGACCCAAGGTCTACGTCAGCAGTCTCGGAGTTATCTGGGCTATTCCATAGGTACGGATCAGCCGATCTTCAGGCGAGAGATCGCGCGGGGACCCAGGAGCCCATCAAGCTATGGTCTTCGTGAAAAGTGGCGTCCCCTAGGGGACGCGCGGCCTTATGTCCGAAATAACCCCGAAAGCGGACCTTCTTGAGGATGGCCATTCATGTCTGCTTGTGACCCAAAGCGGACATTTGAAACAAACACTTCAGAATGAAGGGTTTAGCAGAAATAGAGTATCCTATTCGCTCTCGTAGTGCCTAGATCTGGGGGGCAGGGCTGGGTCTGCCCCCGACGAGCTTCTTGTATGGCACGGGCTCCAGTTGCACTGCTTGCTGGAGGAGTCGATAGAACAGGAGGCCGCGAGCTTTGGATCGGCGGCGATTGAAGCGGAACGTGAACTCGTCCAGATAGTAATCAAGCTGGGAGGCGCTAATAGCCCCATGGTGAATACCCAGCCACCACCGATCAAGGAGGCCGGCTACCCGATGAACTTGGGGCATGACAATGTGGGCTGGGTCGCCGCTGGCGGAAATATTTTTCGGCTGGTGTTCGAAGCCGACTCCCGTGAGACCGTTGTAGGCTCGCCAGCCATCGGTTCGAATCGTTGCTCCCGGGCACACAGCCGTTTGGACGAAAGGAATGAGGCTCTCGGCGGATGCGTCCTCGACACGCGCCATGCGGATACGACCGGTGCCCCGACCCCGGATTTCGGCGGCAATCGCGACAATCGATTTCTTGTTTGTTTTCCGCCCCGTAACGCCAACCTCCCGGCCGCCCACATAGGTTTCGTCGACCTCGACCTCGCCATTCAGAAGCTCTCTGCCCGGTCGAACCATGGCCCGGCGCAGCTTATGGAGCCATGTCCAAGCCGTTTGATAACCGCCCAGGCCGAGTATTCGTTGAACCCCAAGCGCACTGACGCCGTGCTTCTGATTCGTCACATACCACATCGCCTGGAACCAAAGCCGCAACGGTTTCCGCGTACCCTCGAAGATCGTCCCCGCGGTCGGCGACGTCTGACGTTGGCATCCCGCACATCGCTGTTGGCCCCTGGCCGTCACCCACGCCTCGGTTCCCCCGCAGGCCGGACACCGAAACCCGGCAGGCCAACGGACACGCCGAAGAAAATCCGCACAGGCGGCCTCAGAAGCGAACCAGTCGTCAAATTCCATAAGCGTGCGAGGGTAATCGATCCCGCCAACGGGATGGGCAGTATTCTCGGCCATCACAACATCTTGCCACTACGAGAGCGAATAGGATACCCTATTAGCAGAATAATGGTGAGAAATCTGGAAGAACCAAGCTATTGGAGGGTGTCTTTGATGTCTTCTGAGCCATTTATTTCATGGCATCGACCTTATTTATACCGTTTGAACAAATCATGCAGGTTCTCGGCGAGATACGCGTTGATATATGCAACGTCGTATTCCGTTAAGTAATCCGAATACCCGCCCACCTTGCCTCTACGTATCTTAAATCCTTCCGGGTCGCCATCCTCTGGGGGTTTTAGCCGGATGTTGTTGAGCACATTGGTTTCCTCCAGCCTACGCATATTGTCGAACCGACCGTAATCAATCACTTCGTCGATGAAATTCGCGTTACGTTCTGGCCAATCGAGGAACCCGATGACGTCCATAAGTACCTTCTTGGTGTCTGTGCTCATGTCCTCGTAACTGACAAGGAGAAACGCCTCCGACAAATCGCGGTTCTCAGCCCAAACATTATAGAAAGATACCAGGCTGCCCAAACCTCCAATGCGATGCCGGATAAATTCAGAAAGATCGCCGTGAAAATCTGCGTCGTTGGCTAACTTTTTGTCGCCCCGTTTTGTGTATTGGAAATAGTAGGAGACCAATACATCGCGCGGATCTCGGACGAGAAAAATAACCTTCTTGTCTGCATAAGCTTGTTTGTTGGTAAAGATTTTTTCAGCAGGCTTCCAGTGGGGGTAGTCGTCGTGAGTGACCTCCAGAGAGCAGAAATTCGGATCTTTCTGGGTAAGACTTAGAACATTTAGCGGATCGGCCTCTTTGTCTTCACCGATCACATATTTTCCGAGGAGCGCCCGCAACCATGTCCGCCCGCATTTCGGATAAGAGAGCAAAAATGCGTCCACGTCCTGGAACAACAGGTATTGGAAAAAAAGGGTTTCCCAAAAGTTATTTTGATTGCCTAGGTCCTGCTGAATCAGGAGGTCGCGCAGAAAGTCGTAGTTCGACAGTTCGGGCTTCAAAGACAGGGCCTTGTTGATAGCCGAGGCGCCGATCTCGGCGCTTCCGGCGTTGCAGTGGCAAAGCCCAAATAAAAATAATGCCTCAACGTTATTGGCATCCCCTTCCAGGATATTCGCGCAGGCCAGCCCCGCGGAATTGTGGTCCTTCCGCCGATAATCGGCGACAATCTGTTGAAATCTTTGATCCATCTTGTGGAGCGCCTTCAAACTTGCTCCGTACATATACAATGAAGTTAAGAGTCTGTTTCTAGGGTCCGGACTCATTACAGCCACCAGATGACGGCGGCGGCAAGGGCGATTGCGGCGATGAAGTTTTTGATGTTGCGGTCGAAGCGGGTGGCTATACGGCGCCAGTCCTTGAGGCGGCAAAACATGCGCTCGATGATGTTGCGCTGCCTGTAGACGGTCTTGTCATAATGGTATTGGACCTTGCGGTTCTTGCGCGGTGGGATGACGGCCGTGGTTCCACGTTCTGCCAGCCAGTCGCGCAGGGCTTTGCTGTCATAGCCCTTGTCGGCGACGAGTTCGGCGGCGGGCGGCATGGCTTCGATACAGCGCTGGGCGACCTTGCAATCATGGACGTTTCCTGGTGTCAGGAGCAGGACGAGGGGCCTGCCTTTCGCATCGCAGACAGCGTGGAGCTTGGTGTTGCGGCCCCCCTTGGTGCGGCCGATGCCATGGGCCAAGGCCCCCCTTTTCCGCCGCCGGCGCAGCGATGAACCTTGATGCAGGTTGAATCGATGAACAGCCGGTCGGGGGCGTCTTCGCCGCCCGCCAGCGCGCTGAATATCCGTTCCCAGATGCCGCGCTCCGCCCAGCGTACAAAGCGGTTGTAGAGCGTCTTCTTCGGTCCGTAGACCTCACGCGGACAGTCGGCCCAGCGCCCGCCATTCCTCAGGGCATGGACGATCCCGCTCAGCACCCGGCGATCGTCAACGCGCGCCATGCCGCGCGTATCCGTCGGCAAAAGCGGCCCAATCCGAGCCCATTGCGCATCCGAAAACCAAAAGAAATCCGACATTTCCATCGCCTCCTCGCTGGAAACAATGAATCATGCCAGCCCCGCTTTGGGAATCCCCTTAATGGGTCCGGACCCTAGTTCATCATAACTTATACAATCCGCGTTAACGAACTGCTCTCGGCTAATGGTTACACATCTAACGTCTTTGGTTGGGGATTGCTTCGGAGCGATCTCGAATGTCCGCTTGTGGCTATAAACGGACGTTCGGTGAGACGGTCAAATAGGTCCGCTCTTGCCCTGAAAGCGGACCTAAGTTAGGCACAGCGCCTATCAATTGGCGAGCATTTCCAATGCAGCCCGGCGTTCTCCTGGCTTCAATCTAAGAAACAGCGTGCGGGCTTTCTTGATGTCTTGTTCGGAACCGCTCTCGGCGGCCACCTTGAGGGCAACCGCAGTAAAATGATCCGGCCCACAGATGAAAGCCAAAGCTTTAGCCAAGCGCCCCATGGCGGCATGGTCGATCTTTGTCTCTTCCACTTGGGAATCCCCCAAAGCATCAGCCTGATTGGTCGCGTCGATCTGTATCAGGCATGGACCACTAGCAACTCAACTCGGCCATTGACTGGTCCAGTTGCCATGTTAAACGAAAAGGGCCTTGAGGGAAGGTTTGATCCGACTTGAATCCTTATGTCCGCTTATGGCTATAAGCGGACCATTATCGTGAACGCCAGAAAGGTCTGCTTACCCGCCTAAAGCGGTAATCCAAAGTACGTGGCTCGAACCTCCGCTTGTGACCCAAAGCGGATATCGAACGCGATGATCGCCCCTTCGGATGAATAGCAAAACAAGTAAGATCGAAATTGAACCGTTCAATTCAACCAAGCCGAAGGCAGGTTTGAAATGCAGATAAGACTTCCCAATTCCGCCGAGTTGCAGAAGCTCGCCGAGTTATGCGGGTTCGAGTTGAGTCGCGACGAACTCAAGAGTTTCCGCGAGCTCATGAAGCCGCGTTTCGAGCACCTTCAGGAGCTTGAGACGCTGCCCGACTACCTTCCCGAGGTCAAATACCCGCGCGAGCCCGGCTACCGGCCCGAACCCGAGGACAATCCTTACAATGCGTGGTGCCGCAAGGTCGTCGTCAAAGGCGCCGCGTCAGGGAAGCTGCAAGGCAAGCGCATCGCACTGAAGGACAACATCATGCTGGCGCAGGTGCCAATGATGAATGGCACTTGGCTTTTTGAGGGTTATGTACCCGAGGTCGATGCGACAATTGTTACCCGAATACTTGATGCCGGCGGTGAGATCGCCGGGAAGGCGGAAACCGAATGCCTCGGCCACGGAGGAGGCGCGTCGAGCACCCACGGCGAGGTCGTCAATCCGCGCAAGCCCGGCTATGCGACTGGCGGATCATCTTCCGGATGCGCAGCGCTGGTCGCGGCGGGCGATGTCGATATGGCCATCGGCGGCGATGCGGGTGGCTCGGTCCGCGGACCTGCCTCGTTCTGCGGCGTCTACGGCATGAAGCCAACATTCGGGCTGGTGCCCTTTACGGGGGTCAATCATTACGAGCCGACGCTCGATCACATGGGCCCGATGACCAGCACCGTCCACGACAATGCGCTTCTGCTCGAAGTGATAGGCGGAGCGGACGGCATCGATATGCTGCAGGAAAACCGTCCGGCCGATGCCTACCTGGACACACTCGACGCTGGTGTCGAAGGCTTGAAGATCGGCGTGGTCAAAGAGGGGTTTGGTCATCCGGGAGGTGAACCCGATGTCGACGCCACGGTCCGCAGGGCAATCGACATCCTGGTGCAACTTGGCGCTGATATACACGAGGTTTCCATCCCAATGCACCGACAGTGCGGTGCTATATGGGACGGCATCGGGCCGGAAGCTTTTGCGGTCAACATGACCTTCTCCAGGGGCGCGGCGATGGGGCTGAAGGGTCTTTATGTGCCGAGCCTACTCGCCCAGTTGGCCGATTGGCCGGCGCGGGCCAATAGGCTCGATCCAGGCGTCAAGTTCGACCTGGTGCTGGGAACCTATCTCCAGGCAAATCATCGCGGACGTTTCTATGGCAAGGCGCAGAACCTGCGGCGCAAGGTCAGGCACGCCTATGAAAATGCGTTAAGCGCTTACGATCTGCTGGTCATGCCGACGAACCCCAGGAAAGCGCAGCCTTATCCGCGCGCTGACGCCGCCATGGAGGCGCAGCCAGGGCCTGCAGTTTCAGGCTCCGTAAATACCTGGGCGGCCAACCTTACAGGTCATCCGGCGATGAGCCTCCCCTGTGGCATCAGCGAGGATTTGCCGGTCGGCCTTATGCTGATGGCCAGGGACTACGACGAGGCGACCATCTATCGCGCGGCATACGCGATGGAGCAGTGAACGATGCGGGACGTCACCCCGTTCCCGAACCACTCGTTCTCGGCGGCACCAAATGCCCATCCGATTCCACGGTGGAGTTGCACCTTGATGGCGGTTTGAAGGCTTACGGTAAACCTGATTGAGCCCTGCCGCAGAGGTGCGAATATCAATGTTTTTTGGTAGGCGCCAGCAGCACCGGATAACCTAACGAATGTCAGCTTCTGACCCAAAGCGGACGTTCGGTGAGACGGTCAAATAGGTCCGCTCTTGCCCTGCAAGCGGACATCCTTGGCGGTTCCAAAGTACGCAAAGGGCTGGCGCGGTAAGCTATACCGTAAGGAATAAAGCGGTTGCGTGCCAGTTTACGCGCCAGTTCAGCCAATGTTCCCCGGATCAGATAGTATGAATTACAAATCATATACGGCGCTGAGTATATGATTTCGCACCGTTCATTTGGCCTTGAAAAGTGGCGTCCCCTAGGGGATTTGAACCCCTGTTACCGGCGTGAGAGGCCGGCGTCCTAGGCCACTAGACGAAGGGGACCCGGTTTTGCAGCAGCCCCACTCTTAGCCGAAAAATATGGCCGCCAGCAACGGCTATTCGCAGCGCGCCAGGGACGCGCCGTCAACAAGATCATCTGCACTTGTGTCTCAGACCGCGGTTTGCACGTCGTCGGTGGCGCTGTTGGCGGTGCCGGCGGCATAGCCTTGCGCCGCCTCGATCATCGCCGAGACATCCTGCTCCGATGTGCTGAAGGCGGTGACCAGGCGGATGCAATCCGGTCCGCCGGCGGCCCACGGGTAGAACTTGAAGCCGTCGGCCAGCAGGCCCTCGCTGACGTGCTGCGGGACGGTCACGAACAACTCGTTGGCCTCGACCGGGTGCAGCAGGGTCGCGCCCGGCAGGCCGGCGAGCGCCCCGGCGAGCTGCGCCGCCATGGCGTTGGCGTGCCTGGCGTTCCGCAACCACAGATCATCGGTTAGATAGGCGTCGAGCTGCGCCGACAGGAAGCGCATCTTCGACCAGAGATGACCGGCGCGTTTGCGCCGATAGCCGAAATCGATGGCCAAGGCTTCGTCGAAGAAGACCACAGCCTCGGCCGCCAATGCGCCGTTCTTGGTGGCGCCGAACGACAAGACGTCGAGACCCGCGCGCCAGGTAGCGTCGGCGGGGCTGCAGCCCAACGAGACAAGTGCATTGGCGAAGCGCGCGCCGTCCATGTGCAGCTTGAGATCGCGCTCCCGGCAGAGATCGGCGATCGCCCGCGTTTCCTCCACGCTGTAGATCGTGCCGGCCTCGCTGGCCTGCGACAGCGTGACCGCCGCCGGTTGCGTGTGATGCACGAAGCCAACCTGGAAACGGCCGAGCGCTGCCTCCAATATCTCAGGGCTGAGCTTGCAATGCTCGCCCGCAAGCGGCACCAGCTTGGCGCCGCTGTAAAACTCCGGCGCACCGCATTCGTCTTCCCAGGCATGGCTTTCCTCGTGACAAAGGATCGACCCGTAGGGTGGCGCCATGGCCGAGAGCGCAAGCGCGTTGGCGGCGGTTCCCGTCGCCACCGGGTAGACGGTCACTTCGGTCTCGAAGATCTCGTTGAAGCGCTGACGCAAACGATCGGTCAGCGGGTCCTCGCCATAGGGCATCGAGGCTCCCTGGTTGGCCTCAGCGAGGGCATCGATAATCTCCGGCGATGCGCCGCTGACGTTGTCGCTGCAGAAGTTCACTATTCGCTTGTCCCTTTATCCAGCATGATCGTGCCCAGTTGCCGGCCGGTATCGAGGTCGAGGACGAGAAGTCTTGCCCCGCCGTCCGCCAGCGTCAGGTGAATGATGAGCCGACTATCCTCAACGACAAAAGACTCAACGTCAGCGCCCGAGGGCAATGCGATTGTCTGTTCGCCAAAACTGCTCGACGTGCGTCCGTCGGCGACGGCCCGGTCGCCAAGCTTGCTTACAATGCCATAGACTATGAGGCCCGCGGCAGCCACGATCATGACCCCAAGGAAGATCACAAGAGCCTTCAATCCACGCATGTTTTGGCCTCGGATGCGACACCCATGAGCAAACCCGATACCGCAGTATCGCACACGGTTTCGGACGCGGAAGCCGGTGAACGATTCGATCGCCTGCTCGCCAGATCCTGCCCGGCACTATCGCGGAGCCGAATCCAGTCGCTGATCAAGCAAGGCCAAGCCAGCGCCGACGGCGAGACGATAACCAACCCCTCATACCGGGTCAAACCAGGGCAAGCCCTGCAGGCGACCGTGCCGCCTGTACGCGCCTCCAAAGTGCAGGCGCAGTCCATTCCGCTGGTCATCCCCTTTGAGGACGACGATTTGTTGATCGTCGACAAGCCAGCTGGTCTGGCCGTCCACCCGGCGCCCGGCACGCCGGACTCCACGCTCGTCAATGCGCTGCTCGCTCACTGCGGCGGCTCACTGTCAGGAATCGGCGGAGAGCGGCGTCCTGGCATCGTTCACCGCCTCGACAAGGACACAAGCGGGCTGATCGTCGTCGCGAAAAACGATGCCGCGCACGGAGCGCTTTCCGATCAGTTCCAGGCTCGCGATGTCGAGCGATCCTACGCCGCCGTCGTGTGGGGAATTCCGTTACCGCCCAGCGGTGAAATCGTGACCAACATCGGGCGCAGCCCACGCGATCGCAAGAAGATGGCGGTGGTGGCGCCGCCAAAAGGGCGAACGGCGATTACACGGTATAGGATTGAACGCGCGTTGTCGGGCCGTGCAAGCCTGCTCGAATGCCGGCTTGGAACCGGACGAACGCACCAGATTCGCGTCCATATGGCGCATCTCGGCCATCCCTTGATTGGCGACCAGACCTATGGCGGCAAGACGAAGGCCCGTCGGAAAGGGTTGCCCGAACAAAATGCAGCGGCAGTATCGCTGTTTGCCCGCCAGGCCCTACACGCGCAGCTCCTTGGATTCAGGCATCCGAAGAGCCAGCGTCTGTTGCGGTTTCAAAGTGCGTTACCCCATGATATAATTGAATTAATAAGTATCTTGGGCGAAGCTTGACAGGCATCGTTTCGACCATAGATAGTCGGACAATACGACGAACTTTTACACGACGAAGTTTTACTGCGCATTTCGGCGCTCTGGGGAGGAGCGTAGAAACCAGCGCTTGAGAAAGTTGGAGTCTTACGACCATGGCCACTCTTCCCAGCGTCGCGGTCATCAGCCCCGAGGGCAATCTTCACCGCTACCTCAGCGAGATCCGTAAGTTCCCGATGTTGGAGGTGGACGAAGAGTACATGCTTGCGAAAGCCTGGCGCGAGCACGACGACGTGGAAGCCGCACACCGGCTCGTGACCAGTCATCTGCGCCTTGTGGCGAAAATCGCCATGGGCTACCGCGGCTATGGTCTGCCTGTCGCCGACCTGATCTCGGAAGGCAATGTCGGCATGATGCAGGCCGTGAAACGATTCGATCCGGAGCGCGGATTCCGGCTCGCGACCTACGCGATGTGGTGGATACGCGCCTCGATACAGGAATATGTCCTGCATTCCTGGTCACTCGTAAAAATCGGCACCACAGCTGCGCAGAAAAAACTTTTCTTCAACCTGCGGAAACTAAAAGGTCAACTGCAGGCCATCGACGAAGGCGACCTGAAACCAGAGGACGTCGCGAAGATCGCCCAAACACTGGACGTTCCTGAAAAGGACGTTATCTCCATGAACCGGCGCCTTGCGAGCTCCGATCATTCGCTCAATGCGTCGCCCAAGGCCGACAGCGAAGGTGAGTGGATGGATTGGTTGGTCGACGAGACCGAGAGCCAGGAAATCCAGCTGGCTGAGTCCCAGGAATTGTCGAAGCGGCGTCTCCTGCTCAACCATGCGATGAGCAGCCTCAACGATCGCGAACGACACATCCTTGTTGAGCGCCGGTTGCGCGACGAACCGAGAACGCTTGAAGATTTAAGCCAAGAGTATGCTGTTAGCCGAGAGCGAATTCGACAGATTGAGGTCCGCGCATTCGAAAAACTGCAACGGGCCATCCGATCTGCGGCACGGGAGAGTCAGCTCTCGGGTGAAGTTTAGTCGAGGCGGTCAGGTAACGTCCGCGAGAGCGCACGATCAACTCTCCTCGTCGTCTTCCTCGTCGTCAAACTCCTCGTCGAGTTCCGGCTCAGACTCCTCGGGCGCGGCCTGCGCTTCGCCTGGCGCCCCGCCGGCGCTCCGGCGTTGGGATTCGGCTGCTTCGGTTGCCGAGCGGCGCACGGTATTTCCCCACTCATTCATGAGTTCCGTCTGGCGGGATTTTAGCGCCTGTTGGCGAATCTCGTGATTGACCGCCATCCAAGCCGCGACAACGGGTGGGGTTGCGTAGTGAATGAGCCATCCGACCGCCGCCGCGCCGTACATTGCAAACCACGCGAACGGATCGACAAGAATCGCGATGACGGCGTCGACCGAATGGTCACCGGTCCACAATCTGAGTGCATAGGGAAGGCAACCACAAAAATTTAGGTATCCGACCGTGCGCGATGTGTATTTCATCGGGTGGCGATCGATAATATAGGCCACTATCGTCGGCACCATACCGACCGTCAGCAGGATGACGGTCGGCAACGCGGTGATGACAAAGACCGGCGCAAGAAACCAGGCCAGTATCTTGTACATGGCCGGCGGTCCCTTGGTACCGCCCTGCTGTTCAGCCGATGGGTTGTCGTCCGCCATATTGCGTCCTGTTAGAAAAGCCAGACCAGCGCGATCACAAGGGTTACGATCGTCGTAACAAATCCGGAAATCACCGAGGAAACTTGGGCACCCGTGAGCGCCGACAGGGAACTTCTGTTCTGACGTTCGTAATCAAGTTGCTCCTGTCCTCTCACGCTATAGGCATACTCGGTAACGGCGACCTGGAAAGATCTGGCATCCGCACTCAGCATTGCCTGATTGTCGACCGCATTGAGCAGCTCGAAAATACGCCCACTTTTTGCGACTCGCCTCAGTTCGTCGCGCACGCGCTTTCGTTGTCGTCTGCTGTGAAAACGATTCGTCGCCGGCTCCAGCGCCTTCGCTAGTTCCTGCGACAAAGCCGGAAAGATACGCGTCGGCTGGTTTTCCTGTATCGAAGACAGTAGCCGTGCCGCCGCAACGATCGGTATGTACTGATCGGTGCGATTGTCCATGTCCTGCAATTCAGAATTGACCGATATCCTGAATCTGGCGGCAACGAACGCCCCGACATGGCGATCAACATACTGCCTTGCTTCTCCTTTTTGTTGCTGCGCGACACGCTCGAGCGCCGGCATTAGGTCGTCGGCTGAGATGACGTATTCCCGCTCCAGCATCGGCGAGAGACAAGGCTGATTGGGGTTCAGGTCGTAAATTGCACGCTCGACGCCAAATCCAACGCCTGTCCGCTCAAGCAGTGGCTTCAGCTTTTCGTAATCGCTTGCGCTACGCATTAGTTCGGGGCGCGGTCGGTTCTGACATTCGAACCAATATGGAACCAAATTGATCCGCATGATCGTTGCAAATAATTCATGAGCATCAGGAGAATCGGAAAAGGCTGCCAAGAGCGACCCAAAGCCGTCGATCAGGGCGCGGAAGTCGCGGTAGCGAACCGGGGCGCTTGGATGGAGTGCAATACACGTTCGCGCGACCAGCCGGTCGTCATTGTCCGAGCCGACCGCCTCAGTACTGGCAGCTTGGGTCACGGCATCCGCCATATCGTCATCGCCGATACTGCGCCTGATCCATGTCGCAATTGATCCGTTGCGGACATATTCGACAGATTCGTCCCAATTTTGCGACATCCCTTGAGCCAGATCGCGGCCCGTCATAAATCCGGTTTCGCCGATCTCGAACGCGCGTCCCCCTTTTTGTGGCAAGGTCTGGGGCCTCGGGCTCAAACGACGTCCGTTAATCCAATAGACCAGGTCCTCAAGTCCCCACCGATCAATGGGATTGTCGTTTAACAATCCGCGCAACGGCTCCATCATCGTCAGCGAAACTCGTTCCGAACCGACCAATGCCGTATACGATCCCACTGCCATCTTGCGGCGCAAAATCTCGTCATCGCTCATGCCAAAGCAGGGTGAATGGCCGATCAACAACGCCAGCGTCGTGACACCTACCGCATAGAGGTCATCGGCAAGCCCACCCTCGCCACGCCCCGCAGGTGCGGATAGGCCCGCTTCAATCGTTTCGTAGACGACAGGCTGTGTGACAGCGATCGGCGCTGATAGGCATTGGCCAAAAACCATCCGGTTACCTGCTTCGTCGTCGAAGAACAGGTTGTCCGGCCGAATTGCACGATGGACGACGCCGTGGGATGCCATATCACGAAGAACATAGGACGACTGCTGCAGGCAAATCCGAGTAACGAGTTCCTCCAGCAATGGAGTCTCCGGCTCGTCAAGCGAGGGAAATACGCGTCGGCCACGCGGCTGCTCGACGACAATGACGGGGCAGCGCCGTCCTTCAAGGGGCCAATCCACAATTCCCGAGTCGACAATTTTCATGAGTGCGGGGTTATCGATGCGTTGCATCGGGGCGACGGCATCCATGCGCGGTGGCTGCTTCGGGTCGCAAACAAGCGCAATAATCTCGCGACCCGGATCCCGGCGATGGGCCGCGGCATACGCCACAGCAGGGGCCAAATCGTACGCAGGCACCGGTTGGTTCGGGTTGATATCTACGCGGTCCTGAATCGAGACGGTGCTCTTACTTCCTTCACCGCCCGTCAAATTCAATGCCATAGTGTGCCAATCCCCGCGGCAGGTCGTACGCGCTCACCACACCCCCGCATGATTCGCGCCAAAGTGTCGTTACTGGGCGAAAGGGTCACGCACGAGGATGGTATCCTCTCTTTCCGGGCTGGTCGACAACAAGGCGACCGGCGTCTCAATCAACTCTTCGATGCGACGGATGTATTTGATCGCGGTCGCCGGCAAATCGGCCCAAGAGCGCGCGCCCTTTGTGCTCCCCTGCCATCCCTCGTGGGTCTCGAATATCGGCTGCACTTGCGCTTGTTTGGCACCGGCAGCGGGCAGATGGTCCAAAATGCTCTTGCCCAATCGGTAGGCGGTACAGAGCTTGATCTCAGGCATTCCGTCGAGCACGTCGAGTTTGGTGAGGGCGATCCCGTCCATTCCAGCAATCTTTGCCGCCTGCCGCACCATCACGGCATCGAACCATCCGCAGCGGCGACGTCGGCCGGTTACCGTCCCAAACTCGCGTCCGCGCTCGCCAAGCAGCTGTCCCGTTGCATCGCTGAGCTCGGTTGGGAAGGGACCTGCTCCAACGCGCGTCGTGTAGGCCTTGGTGATTCCAAGCACATAGTCCAACGCTCCAGGACCGATGCCGGATCCGGTCGCCGCCTCGGCCGGTGTCGTATTGGACGACGTTGCGAACGGGTAGGTCCCGTGATCGACATCGAGCATGATGCCTTGCGCCCCTTCAAACAGGATTCGCTGATTGGTCCGGCGCGCATCGTCTAACAGCTGCCAAACCGATGCCATGTACGGCAGGATTTTTACGGCAATCTCGTTCAGTTCCTTCAGCAAGGGCTCCATTTCTATTTGCGGTTCGCCAAGGCCCTGCAGCAATGCGTTGTGATGCACCAGCAGCGCTTCGACCTTTTCGGCGACGACGCTGGGCTCGGCAAGATCGCAGATCCGTATGGCGCGGCGTGCGACCTTGTCCTCGTATGCCGGGCCAATTCCCCGCCCAGTCGTACCGATCTTTTGATCGCCGCTGGCGAGTTCTTCGCGGACATTGTCGAGGCGCCGGTGCAACGGCAGGATCAGCGATGCATTCTCGGCGACCTTCAGAGAATCGGGACTTACGTCCACGCCGGCTGCCTGGATTTGTTCGATTTCCTCGATCAGCGCCCACGGATCGACGACAACTCCATTTCCAAGAATGGAAAGTTTCCCAGGCCGCACGACACCCGACGGCAGCAAGCTGAGCTTGTAGGTTGTGCCATCGATGACCAAGGTATGGCCGGCATTGTGTCCGCCTTGAAAGCGCACAACGACATCCGCGCGCTCCGACAGCCAATCGACGATTTTTCCCTTACCTTCGTCACCCCACTGTGAGCCGACGACCACAACATTAGTCATGAATTGTCAGTCCTCGCCAAAATGCGCAACGCGCCAGCTTTAGGTAGGACACTTGCATCAGTTCGAGCAAACAATCAGCCATATTGGTGTGACAATCGAGACAGTAACTTCACGCTGTCAACGTCGGATCATCGTCAAAGACCCGTTTGCCAGCCCGTAAACAATATCCTTCAGGCCATTTCCGTCCAGGTCGACAGACACAATTGATGTCGAAATTGCACTTGCATTCTTGATAGACTGCAGTTCCTCAAACTTGCCATCTGCCACGGTTACAACCTTCAATATACTTCGATCTTGTGCCGGCAAGACAAAATCCATCACTCCGTCGTCATTTGCATCCAAGATGGTGGCCAGCCCCAGCACGGTAGAACCGATTGCATGGTTTGAATAACCGAACCAGCGACCAAGCTCGACAAGACGCGTCCCGTCTTGCCGAAAGAGAACCAGCCAGCCGCCAATGTGCGGCGTGATCACGGCGGCGAGTTCAATCTGCATATCGCCGTCAAAGTCGGCGGCGCCGATCGGGTTGAGCCAACGACTTGGCCGCCCGATAGGTAAGGCTTCCGCGACTTGGACAAGTGCGCCGTCCCGCAGACCGAATACCGAGAGCGCTGCTCCAGCTTGCAAATAGGATCTGACGACGAGGATTTCGTCGGCCTCGTCGCCGTCAATATCGTGAAGCCGTGGCAACAGGTCTTCGAACACCGAGTCTTTGCCGAGCATGAACTCGTGCCTGCGCCCGTCAGTCCCTTCAACGGCTAATCCGCCAGCCTCAATCGCATCGCCAAGAATACCATGTTGGTAGCGCGACGTCGGCGAAACGAACCAGGCCGAACGGATGTTGCGCTTGCCGAAAGCAACGGACGCATGCGGGATAATTCCCGGTGCAGTCGTCGCACTCGACTGCGACAGGCGGACCAGCGAAACCTTGGAATTAGTATCGAAGTTCAGGCGATAGCGAGAGTCTTTGCCAGCCACGACTATGTCGTTTCCGGGCGCCAAGACATCGACCATATCGTCGAGTATTGCCACCACGACCGGTTGCCATTGGTCCGCAGCGACAATCTTTGAGGGATGCACACTGATACTTACTACGGCAATTGCAACGGCGACCCTCGTCCACGGAATTGCCATGGCGACACCCACCGGCCAACTCCATCCAGCCGTCACGTGCCAGCCGTCACGAAATTTCATCGAAAGAGAGTGCTTTGACTTGAACGACATTCTCAAGTTCGCCTAGTCGCTCAAGCACATCACCGCCGATCGGCTCGTCCAGCAATATGATTGCCATTGCATCACCCCGGCGTTCCGCCCGCCCAAGGTGAAATGTAGCGATATTTACCCCGGCATCGCCCAACGTTTGACCAACCTTGCCGATGGTACCTGGAATGTCATTGTTGCGGAGATAGAGCATGTGCCGGCCCACTTCTGCCTCGATGGGAATTCCGTTGACTTCGACAATTCTCGGCTTGTCGCCACCGAACAGCGTGCCCGAAACGGACCGCCGTCTACGCTGGGTCGTGACCGACAGACGAATGAGCGTTTGATAGTCGCCCGGCTTCATGTTCTTGGTCTCGCTGACACTGATGTTTCGCTCGCGCGCTATCGTCGGCGCATTGACGATGTGAACGCGCTCGAGTTGCGGCGCCAACAGTCCCACCAGCGCAGCCGATACCAACGGGCGCGTGTTGAGCGTTGCGACCAGTCCCTCAAATGTGATCGAGACCTCCTCGATTCCGGTCTCGGTCACCTGACCGGCAAAGCTGCCGAGTTGTTCCGCGAGGCGCATGTACGGCCTGAGTTTTGGCGCCTCCTCAGCACTAACGGACGGCATGTTAACGGTATTGGTCGCCGCCCCGCTCAACAAGAAATCGGACATTTGTTCGGCAATTTGGGTGGCAACATTTTCTTGCGCTTCCGAAGTCGCCGCACCTAGGTGCGGCGTAGCGACGACGTTTGACCGGCCGAACAGAACGTTTTCTATAGCCGGTTCAATCGAAAAAACGTCTACCGCGACGCCGGCGACCTGCCCGCTGTCGAGGGCATCGGCAAGAGCCTGCTCATCGACAAGCTCTGCGCGCGCGCAATTGATCAGGCGCAGGCCTTTTTTCGCTTTGCTGAGAGCCTTGGCGTCGATCATGTTGCGCGTGTTGTCGGTCAGCGGCGTATGCAGAGTTATGAAGTCGCTACGTGCGAGCAACGCAGTTAGATCCACCATTTCGACTCCCAAGTCGGCGGCGCGTTCAGCCGACAAATAGGGATCGTAGACGATCACCCGCATTTTCAGTCCGACCGCGCGTTCCGCGACTATGGCGCCAATGTTTCCACAACCGATAATGCCAAGCGTCTTGCCGGACAGCTCGACCCCCATAAACTTGGATTTCTCCCACTTCCCCGACTGAGTTGAGCTGTTGGCTTCGGGGATCTGACGGGCGAGCGCAAACATGAGAGCAAGTGCATGCTCGGCCGTGGTCGTCGCGTTGCCCGATGGCGCGTTCATAACAACGACGCCGGCCGAGGTTGCTGCTTCGAGATCGATATTGTCGATGCCAACACCCGCGCGGCCAATGACCTTTAACACGTCCGCGTTCTTCAACGCCGCTTTGGTAACTTTGGTCGCCGAGCGAACAACCAATCCGTCACAGTCCTTGAGTGCAGCCGCGAGCTCCGGTTCGCTTAGGCCGGTCCGGACGTCAACGTCGATACCGCGCTTTGAAAATGTTTCCTCGGCCCGTGGACTGAGTTTGTCGGCGATCAAAACCTTTGGCAATTTACGTTCTCTTATGCGGCCTGGTTTCTGGCACTGACCTCCGAAAACGCCCAATCGAGCCAAGGCAAGAGCTCTTCGATATCGCTCAGCTCAACCGTGGCACCGGCCCAAATGCGCAAACCCGGGGGCGATTCATGATAGGCGTTGATATCGTAGGCGACGCCCTCCTCCGCCAGTAGATCGGCAATATGCTTCGGCGCAGCATTTCGATCCTCGCCGGTCAGTCCGCAAGCGTCGGCAAGCTTCAGACAAATCGACGTACACGAACGGATCGCTGGATCTTCGACAACGAATTCGATCCAGTTGGTCTTTTCCACCCATTGGGCGATCGCTGCAAGATTGCTTTCCGAGCGCTCTATCTGCGCCTCCAGCCCACCGATGCCTTCGGCCCAGCGCATCGCATCGAGCACGTCCTCGACACAAAGCAGCGAGGGTGTATTTATCGTCGCCCCTTGGAATATTCCCTCATTCAGCTTTCCATCTTTCGTCAGCCGGAACAATTTCGGCAGCGGCCAAGGTGGGACGTAGCTTTCAAGACGTTCGACCGCTCGCGGGCTCAAAACCAGCATGCCATGTGCGGCTTCACCGCCAAGCACCTTCTGCCACGACCAGGTTGTAACGTCGATCTTGGACCAGTCGATCCTCATTGCAAAGACAGCCGAGGTCGCATCACAGATCGTCAATCCCTCGCGGTCGGCCGATATCCAGTCGGCGTTGGGAACCCGGACGCCGCTTGACGTCCCGTTCCACGCAAATACGACGTCATGCGAGAAATCGACCTCTGTCAGATCGGAAACCCGGCCAAATTCCGCTTCTAAGACCCGCGCATCGGAGATCTTCAGCTGATCGACGACGTCTACAGCCCAGCCGCCCCCGAAGGCATCCCAGGCAAGCACGTCGACGCCGCGTTGCCCCAACAGCGACCACAACGCAATTTCAAACGCGCCGGTGTCTGACCCCGCGACAACACCAATTCGGTAGTCGTCGGGAATCTGTAAAAGCGCGCGTGTCTCATCGATGACGGCCGCTACTTTAGCGCTGGCGGCCTGCGAGCGATGGAGGCGTCCTACCGTAGCGTCAGCCAATACATCAAGCGACCAGCCCGGCCGTTTGGCGCACGGCCCGGACGAAAAGTAAGGAGACCGCGGACGCGCGTTGGGTTTGTTCATGTCCTTCGAACCTCGGAATCGGTCGTCACCAAAGGTGGTGACAAATCGGGCGCGAGCCTAACGCCGCCGCGACAACATGGTCAACGACGACACCTGTTCGTTCATGCGACATGGAGTCGCGATTCGATTCTGTTGCCTAGGAGGCCCAGAGGCTCAAATTTGCTAAGTGGCTACTCGGCCGCCGCGGCCGTGTCTTCCGCGTAGCGCGAATATGCGTTTATGAAAAACTCCGGTGGATTTGCGGCTTGATGGACTGCCGGCCGTTCGCGCATCGCTGCAACCCAGGCGTTGAGACGCGGGCAATCGTCGGGAATCGCAAGGCCACGGTAATGAGTGAGAGCTGCGAAGCGCTCGAACCAAGGCCAGAAGGCCACGTCGACCACGCTGATGGTGTCGCCCAGCCAATAGGGACTGGAGCCCAGCTTCTCCAAGCCGGATGCCTCAATGTAGCGCAAGGCTTCCAGCAATATTTCTGCCTTTTCCGGCCGCGCCGACGGATCGGTCTCGCGCAGTAGACCGCCGAACGCGGAAGTGAAACGAGTGTTGCAGTAGTCGACCCAAATTCGCGCCAGCGCACGGCGGCCCGGATCCGCTGGCACCATTGCCGGCGTCGGATATACCTCGTCGATATACTCGTTGACTATGGCCGACTCATAGATTTTGACATCGCCTTGTTCAAGTGCGGGGACCTTCGTGTAAAGCGACACACTGGCAAACCAATCGGGTTTATTGCTGAGATCGATCTCGATCAATTCGAAGTCGACCCCTTTCTCGTACAGCATGAGCCGGGAACGGTGCGCGAACGGGCATGAGTTCGAGCTGTAAAGCTTCAATTCGGACATGTCGGGTTTCCCCCTAGTCAGGTTTCAGGCGGAATGAATTTGAGAATTAGTTAAGAGTGACGGCGCGGCGGCCAAGATGCAAGGGGCAGTCGACATGCACACCTTTACAGACTGTTTAGGCAATCGTTCCGCCTACAGACTGTTTAGGCAATCGTTCCGCCAAGTTGGTCGGAGTGTGTAGATCGTAGGTTGACTGGCAGGCGGGGCTCCGTCAAATGAAGATGTCCGCCGATGATACAGACCTCGCCCATTCGTCCCCTAGACCCCGACAGCATCGCTGCAGCGGCCGAGACGCTCAAGGCCGGCGGACTCGTCGCCTTTCCAACGGAGACCGTTTACGGGCTCGGTGCCGACGCCACCAACGATTTAGCGGTCGCAAGGATCTTTGAAACCAAAGGAAGACCACGCTTCAATCCCTTGATTGTACACCTGCCGGACCTAGAGAGTGCCGGCACGGTCGCGCTCTTTGACAACCGGGCCGACGCCCTGGGCCGCAAATTCTGGCCTGGCGCATTGACGCTGGTGCTGGCGCGAAATCCAGACACCAAACTCTCTAAACTCACCAGCGCCGGCCTGCCGACCGTCGCGGTCCGCGTTCCCGCACACGACGGCGCGAGAATGCTGCTCAAAGAAGTCGCGCATCCCATCGCGGCGCCGAGCGCCAATAGGTCGGGCCGCATCAGCCCAACCACGGCAAGACATGTCGGCGACGAGTTTGGCGATGAGATCGCCGTTATTCTCGACGGCGGGCCCTGCCAAATCGGCGTCGAGTCAACGGTCGTCGACCTCTGCGGTGAGGCTCCGATCCTGCTGCGGCCCGGCGGGGTTCCTGTTGAGGCGTTGGAGGAGGCGTTGGGTCGGACGCTGAGCGTTGCGACGGACGACGCCGGAAAGCCGCGCGCACCGGGAATGGCGGGCCCCCACTATCGTCCCTCGCTGCCGATCCGCCTCGACGCGACGGCGGCGATCCCGGGTGAGGCGCTTCTCGGCTTTGGTCCGAGCGATACCGCGACGCTCAATCTTTCCGCCTCGGCGGATCTACGAGAAGCCGCCGCCAACCTGTTTTCGCACCTCCATACACTCGACAACAAAAACTACACTGGCATCGCTGTGATGCCCGTGCCGGACCGCGGCCTCGGCCGCGCGATCAACGACCGACTGCTCCGCGCTGCCGCGCCGTGAGTCTTATCGCACCCAGCTTTTCGTACGACAGATCGCGTTTGAGCACGCCTCCGATGCCGCGCCACTGCTCGCATTACTTGTTGCCTTCCCATGTATGGGCTACATCCTTGGCGGGCAAACTCGCATGCAGACAAGGGATCGCCATGGCACCCGATACCATCGGGACCGAATTCGCACCGGCACTCGAACGCATTAAAAAAATCGTTGGGCCCAAGGGTTGGAGCGATGATGAGGCGGAACTCAAGCCTTTGCTCCTCGATCAGCGCGGTTATTACACCGGCCGGTGCGCGCTTTTAGTGCGGCCGGCGTCGACCGATGAGGTCGCGCAAGTCGTCGCGATCTGCGCCGAGCACGGAATCGCCATCGTTCCGCAGGGCGGTAATACTGGTGTGTGCGGCGGTGCAACGCCGCATTCCCACGGCCGTGAGATCCTCCTTACGCTTGGCCGCATGAACCGGGTGCGGGCGACCGATCCGCTCAACTACACGATGACCGTTGAGGCCGGCTGCATCCTCGCCGATGTTCAGAAGGCGGCGGAGGCCATGGATCGACTGTTTCCGTTAAGCCTTGGTGCCGAGGGCTCATGCCAAATCGGCGGAAATTTGTCGACCAACGCCGGTGGCGTCGCCGTTCTACGGTACGGCAACATCCGTGACCTCGTGCTGGGATTGGAGGTCGTGCTGCCGGACGGCCAAGTTTGGAACGGATTGCGCGGACTGCGCAAGGACAACACCGGCTACGACTTGAAGCAGCTTTTTGTCGGCGCCGAAGGCACGCTCGGTATCATCACGGCTGCCGTCCTGAAACTATTTCCGTCGCCAAAAGATGTGCAGACGGCGTTTGCCGGACTAACGAGCCTTGATGCGTCGACCGAGCTGCTGACCCGCTCGCGCGCCGCGAGTGGCGACGCCGTGACGTCGTTCGAACTGATGCCGCGTATCGGGCTCGATTTTGCCCTCAAACACATTCCCGGTACCGTCGACCCCTTACAGGATAGGCACGACTGGTATGCCCTCATCGAATTCACCGGCGCCCGTGCCGATGGAAACATGCGCGACAGTATGGAAGCGCTGCTTGGCGAGGCTGCTGACGCGGGTCTGATCACCGATGCGACAATCGCCGCGTCGGAAAAGCAACACGACGAGATTTGGCGCAACCGTGAAGCTATGGTCGAAGCTCAGAATTTTGAAGGCACGAGCGTGCATCACGATGTGTCCGTGCCGGTTAGTCGTGTCCCGGAATTTATTCGTTTGGCGACCGACGCCGTCGCTGAGGCCGTACCCGGCATTCGACCGGTTTCGTTCGGCCATCTTGGTGACGGCAACATCCATTTCAACCTGTCACAGCCGACCGAGATGGACGGCGGCGCCTTTCGCGAACTGGCCCCAACGCTTAACCGAATTGTTCACGACATTGTTCACGCACTGGACGGTTCCTTCAGCGCGGAGCACGGTGTCGGACAGCTCAAGCGCGATGAGCTCACACATTATAAGAGTGCCCTCGAGGTCGACATGATGCGCCGCATTCGCGCTGCGATCGATCCGAACGGCCTTATGAACCCCGACAAGGTGCTGTAGCGAGACGCGAGCGCACCGCACATTCGAGGACGATGTATGGGCGGATATAAGGCACCGCTACACGACATGGCGTTCGTCATGAACGATCTCGGCGTGCTGAAAACCGTGGCCGATTTGCCGGGACACGAAGACCTGAACAGCGAACTCGTTGGCACCATCCTCGAAACGGCTGGCAGGTTTGCGGGCGATGTATTGGCGCCGCTCAATCATCCGGGCGATCAGCAGGGCTGCCGCATGGACGACGGCGTGGTGCACACGCCGGAAGGATTTAGCGAGGCTTACCGTGCATTTTCTGCCGACGGCTGGACCGGGCTCGCAGGCAGCACGACGCACGGCGGACAGGGTCTGCCGGCGCTCGTATCCATCGCGGCCAAGGAAATATGGGCGTCGGCGAATATGGCTTGGTCACTGTGTCCAGCTTTATCCCAAGGTGCAATCGAGCTGCTCTCGGTCCTCGGCACAGAGAAGCAAAAAGACACCTACCTGCCGCATCTAATTTCCGGCAAGTGGACCGGCACGATGAATCTGACAGAACCACAGGCCGGCTCCGACCTCGCGCAGCTTCGTTGCCAGGCGGTTCGCGACGGAGATCGCTACCGGATACGCGGTCAAAAGATCTTCATCAGTTGGGGCGAACACGACATGGCCGACAACATCGTCCATCTGGTGCTTGCCCGCACGCCGGACGCGCCGGCCGG
The DNA here is from genome assembly GCA_963664465.2 of Alphaproteobacteria bacterium. Classification (GTDB taxonomy): domain Bacteria; phylum Pseudomonadota; class Alphaproteobacteria; order UBA8366; family CAVOAK01; genus CAVOAK01. The sequence continues at coordinate 156,904 of CAXXSU010000006.1, forward strand.
AGTTAAAGGCATCTCTTTGTTCATCGTGCCAAAACGGCTGATAGAGGACAGCGGCGAAGCCGGCGCAGCCAACGATGTGCGCTGCGTGTCCATCGAACACAAACTTGGCATGCACGCGAGCCCAACCTGCGTCATGTCCTATGGCGACGGTGACGGTGCGATTGGCGAACTTATCGGCGAAGAGAACCGCGGCCTCGAGCATATGTTCACGATGATGAATTTGGAGCGCCTTGGCGTCGGCTTGCAGGGTCTGGCGATGGCCGAGCGCGCCTACCAGCAGGCACGGGATTTTGCTCTTGATCGCGTTCAGGGTCGATCACGCTCGCTTGCGGGAACAGATCCCGTAGCGATCATCAATCATCCCGACGTGCGCCGCATGCTGCTCACCATTCGTGCGAACATCGAGGCGATGCGGGCGGTGATTTACGCCGCCGCCGCACTGATAGACGTCGCTAAACAACACCCTGATACGGCGACCAGCACCACCGCGCAGAAGCGGCTGGACCTGATGACGCCCGTCGTGAAGGGATGGTGCACCGATCTCGGTGTCGAGCTTACCTCGCTGGCGCTGCAGGTGCATGGAGGCGTTGGTTATATCGAAGAGACCGGTGCTGCCCAGTATCTCCGCGATGCGCGCGTTGCACCAATCTACGAAGGTACCAACGGCGTCCAGGCCATGGACCTGGTCGGACGCAAAGTCTTGCGCGATGGTGGCGAGGCTGCCTTCTCATTCATTCAAGAGGTCCGTGACGACGCGGAGAAATTGCCAGATGAGGCGGACACCGCTGTGATTCGCCGCCACCTGAACGATGCCGCAGACGCCCTGGAAAACGCCACCCGCTGGCTCGTCAAATGGGGCAGCGATGATCCCGCACGCGCTTATGCGGGTGCGACGCATTACATGCGCCTGATGGGACAGGTAGCGGGCGGTGCCATGATGGCAAAGGTGGCGCTGGCTGCGCACAAGTGCTCCCAGCAGGGGCGCGAAAACACCGGCTTTTATCGCGCCAAACTCGTCATCGCGCGGTTCTTTGCCGAGAATATTCTCTCGCAATCAGCCGCCTTGCTGACGCCAATTTCCGAGGGACATTCGACCATCATGTCGCTTTCGAGCGAAGAGTTCTAACGCGTCGCTAATCTTCCAACGGAAGGCGCACGGCGCCGTCGTCTCCGGGCAGCTCAATCAACATCTCTTCAACCGACTTTCCGCTGATGGGATGGCGAAATCCGGCGGCAATATCGGCTAACGGACGCAGTACAAATGCACGCTCGGCGAGGCTCGGATGCGGCACCGTGAGGTCCGGCAGATCAATCCGCTCTTTACCGTAGAAAATAATATCCAAGTCGATGTGTCGTGGACCGTAGCGCGCCGAAAGTACGCGGCCGAGCGATGTCTCCAACGCTTTCATGCGCCTCAGCAATTCGATCGCCGCTAATGCTGTCGAACCGGCGACAACCATATTGAGAAACCGGGGCTGGTCTTCCACGTATCTCGGCTCGGTTTCGTAAATCGGCGACGTCTTCGTCACCTTGACAAAGTCGCGAAGTCCGGCAACCGCATGTTCGAGTTTTCGAGCGCGATCGCCAAGGTTGCTGCCTACGGCAATGAAGACGTCGGTCACAGCTTATTTTGCCGTCGGTCCGCCATCAGCGGGCGCATTCAAAATTGCGTCGGTCATACGGGCAATTCTCGTCATCGCTTCGACATCGTGGACGCGGATGATATCCGCACCCCTCAGAATACCGATCGCGGACGCCGCTGCGGATCCCTCCAAGCGCTGATCGACCGGTACATCGAGCACGCGGCCGATAAAGGATTTGCGGCTGGCGCCGAGCAGCACCGGAAATCCGAGAGCCTTGATGCGGTCGATCTGATTGATGATGGCCAGGTTCTGGGTCACTGTTTTACCGAACCCGATGCCAGGATCGACGATGATCTGATCGTCGGGAACACCGGCCTCGCGCGCCGTTTCGACGAGTTGCAATATTTCGGCGCAGATGTCGACCATCAGGTCATCATAGACAGCGCCCAGATAGCTACCGCCAAGACGAGCGTCGAGCTCTACATCGTTTGGACGGCTTCGGTTGTGCATCAGAATCACCGGGGCACCCCGCTCCGCCGTCAGAGCGGCCATCGCGGGATCGGCACGCAGGCCCCAGACATCGTTGACGATATGGGCTCCAGCATCAAGGGCCGCGGCGGCGACGTCTGCCTTGAAGCTATCGATTGAGACTACAGCACCCGGCAAAGTCGCCACGGCGGTGACAACGGGTATGACCCGCGCGACCTCCTCTTCGGCTGTGATCAGACGGGAACCGGGCCTGGTGCTTTCACCACCGATATCCAATATGTCGGCGCCGGCTGCGAGAAATCCGCGTGCCTGCTCGGTGGCGCGCTCGACTGTCTCGGCCTCCGAGACGAGGCCGTCGCCGGAGAACGAGTCCGGCGTGATGTTGAGAACGCCCATGACGAACGTTCTGGCGCCCCAATTGAAGTGTTCGACTAACTGCATGTTCATTCAGAAGCAAGGAAATGCCGAGGCGGAATGCCGGCGCCTGCAGCCCCGAGCGGGACACTATCCATTCGCAGCCTAGCCACGCAAGCACGCCTGCACGAGGTTCAATTTTCTGCTCCAGGAAAACGCAGTTGCCCCAAGCGGACGGGCGCATCATAATTGCGTCGGCGCAGCCCAAGTCGTACCAGGTACAAAGGATATAACCTTGACGTTCGCAGTATCAAAACGCCAATCCGGCGCGCCGTCGTCGGATAGGGACAAATCACGGACCTACAACATGTTCGTCCGCGAGTTGGTGGTGCTTTGGCGCATTGGTGTGCGCTCGCACGAGCAAAACGGTGAGCAGCAGGTGCGGCTCAACATCGATCTGCGCGTTCGCGAACCGAAGCGTTTAGACGCCGAAGACTATGGCCAAGTCGTGTGCTACGAGCAGATCGTCGATGGCGTGCAGGCGCTTGCCGCCGTCGGCCACGTCAAATTGGTTGAGACGATCGCCAAACGCGTTGCCGACATGTGCCTCGCCGACCCGCGCATCGAAGCCGTGAAGATACGCGTGGAAAAACTCGATGCCGTGCAAGAGGCGGCAAGCGTCGGCATCGAAATCGTTCGTACGCGCGAGGATTTCGGTAGCGATCCATCTCTGCGTATGGTCGAAGACGACTAGGTCACGTAGCGAATAATGACATCGTGATTAGTTGTTGGAGTGCCGCACCGATTTCCCCTAATTGCCTGAAAGCAGAACTCCTGCGGCGCTTCGTTCACTTCCGGATTTAGCCGGAAGCGGAAATCGGGGGTACAAAGTTTAGTCGCCCAAGCTGTCTTCCTTCCGGGTGGCGGTCCTATAGCCGATACGCGGATGTTGCCTCATCACGCCGGCGCGCAATTTGTTCTTTGCAGCCGCGACGGATTCTCGCTGCGTGCCCGTATAATTCCGTTGAAGACGCTGGCAACAATGGTCACCGATCGGCGTTTGAAGGGATCAACATGCTGCGCATCACTCGACGTTCCGTTCTCGGCCATGGAGTTGCCTTCGGGTTCGTGTTGGCGTCCCCTTCCCAACTTGCCTTGCGCGCCGAAGCGAAGACCCATGATAAGGGGAGCAACCCGCTGCTCATTCCGCCAATTCTGCCGGCGCGCACAGAGGACGGAACCGATATATTCAACCTCACGCTCGGGCATGGCGAAACAGAGTTTTTCAAGGGCGTGAAAACCCGGACCATAGGGATAAACCAATCGTATCTCGGGCCGACAATTCGGCTAACGGCTGGAAATAGCGTCCTACTTAACGTCGCAAATGACCTGACCGAAGATGCCACCTTACACTGGCATGGATTTCACTTGCCGGCGGCCAGCGATGGCGGCCCGCATCAAGTGATCCGGCCCGGAACAACCTGGTCGCCAAAATTCAGCGTGCGTCAGAAGGCCGGGACATTCTGGTACCACTCGCACCACATGGGAAAAACCGCCGAACAGGTTTGGGCCGGTCTGGCGGGCATGATTATCGTTGATGACGCGGAAGCTACCGGGCTAGGTCTGCCATCCACCTATGGCGTGGACGATATCCCCATTGTGCTGCAAGACCGCGCTTTTGACGAGGACGGCCAGATGCCCTATGCGCCAAGCTGGCGTGATGTGGAGATGGGGATGAAGGGTGATGTGCCGCTGACAAACGGAACAGTCGGGGCATTTTTCAATGCCAACGCGGGGTTGTTGCGGTTGCGACTTCTCAACGGATCAAATTCGACGTTCTACGCGATGCACTTTGCCGACGGGCGGCGGTTCTTACAGATAGCATCGGATGGTGGGCTTCTGGAACGGCCGTTCGAGACCAACCATGTGATGCTGGCGCCGGGCGAACGGGCGGCGGTTCTGGTCGACCTGTCGAACGGTGAGACGACGCTTCTGCAGGCGGCCCCGATGAATGGGCGCGACGCAATCAAGGTTGAAGAGGTGCTGGCTCGGACGCTCAAGGGCGAGAACGACCCGTTCAACTTCCTTGAGATCCGTGTCGCGGGCCGTGGCGGCGCGACCATGGTGCCGAAGACGCTCGCACGACTGCCAGCGGTGCGCGCGGGCGATGCGGTACGAACCCGGCGGTTCGTGCTGGATATGGGCCCCATCATGCAGTTTTCGATCAACGGGACGAAGATGGACATCAAGCGCGTGAATGAGGTCGTGCCGGTGGGACAGGCGGAAATTTGGGAAATCGTCAACAAGTCATGGATGGCGCACCCGTTTCATGTGCACGACACCCAGTTCCGAATACTCGACCGAGCTGGTCAGCCCCCGCATCCCGGGGAAGCCGGGCTGAAGGACACCGTTGTGGTCTTTCAGAACCAAACCGTGCGCATCCTCGTGCAGTTTGACGAATACACTGATCCCGCGCTGCCCTACATGTATCACTGTCATAATCTGGAGCATGAACCCGGACTTCTCACGAGGCGTTTTTGAGGCGCTGGATTTGAGAGTGATCGGGCTGATTTGAGTGTCAGCGTGGTGGGTCGGGCTTTGAGAAGGATATTCTGGCCGGGATAGTTGGACAGGCTCTGCGTATGATGGGTTTTTGGTGGGTTTCGGGCATGCGGGAGTCATCGCCGCTGCAGCGTTGCCCCCTTTTCCCTGTTGCGGTGGAGAGTTGCGATTATGGGGGCGCCAGGGCGGCGTGGGCCTTGAAGAAGAGGTCTTTGTAAGGGCAGGCATCGGGCAGGGAGAGCTTGATGCGTCGCACGGAGTTGATGACTTTGGCGCCGACCTTCAGAAGTTTCAGGCGGATGGTATTGGGGACGGCCTTGGCCAGGGTCGTCTTTTTCAGGGCGACGCGGCGGATACCGTCGATGAGGACATAGGCGAAAGCGGCGAGGAGCAGGCGGAGCTGGTTGGCTTTGTAGGCGTGCGCGCTCATGCGATTGGCGAACAGATCGAGTTGGCAGTCCTTGATGCGGTTTTCCATGTCGCCGCGTGGGCAATAGGTGTCTTCGTAGAGTTCCCTGGACGGGACTTGGTGGCGATCCAGGGAAGTGACGAGGAAGCGGCAGCGCTGTTGGTGTCCGGGCTTGTGTTCGACCTTGGCGATGACGCGCCGGGGCCGGGCCCAGGTTCTGGATTTGGTGATGTGGTGGAAATCGCCGTAGGCGCGGACCGGCTGGCCGGTTTCGATCATGGCCATGGCGGCCTTGCCGCGGACCCTCTGTGCTTTCTTGAGCAGGACATCGTTGCGAGCCAGGCCGAAGACGTAATCCACGGCATTTCCCTCGCACCAGCGCATCAGGTTCTCTCGCGCGAAGCCGCTGTCGCCGCGCAGCACGATGGCGACATTGGGCCAGCGTTCCCGGATCATCGCGACGATGCGCCGGATCTGGTTGCGCGCACCCCTGGCGCCATCGATGTTGGCGGGTCGGAGTTGGGCGAGCAGGAGATGGCGGCCGCAGAAGACATAGAGGGGCAGGAAACAGCGGTGTTCGTAATAGCCGTGGAAGAAGGCGTTCTCCTGGCGCCCGTGGGTCTCCACGTCGGTGGCGTCGATATCGAGGGTGATGCGCGCGGGCGGCGTGTCGCAGGCGTCGAGGAACAGCGCGACGAACAGGTTGGAGAGGCTCTTGAGATTGGGGACCATCTGGTGATAGCGGCGGTTGCCGGTTTCCCAGGATTGTTCCAGCCGGCTCAGCGTTGACTTGCCGGCCAGCGGAGCCGGGGTCCCGGGATATTCGGTTCCCGGTGAGGCCAGCAATTTCAGGGCCGGGTCGAAACGGAGCGTGTCGTGGTCGATGATGTCTTCATAGCCGAGCGCCATCCCGCAAACCCGTTGAGCCAACAGGGCGGGAAGGGTATGGGTTAGGCGTTCTCGATCCCGGTGATCGGTGAAACAGCCCGCCATGCGTTCGAACAGGCGTATCCGGCGCGCCCGCTCGCGCAGTAACAGGACACCGGCGTCCGACGTGATCTCGCCGCCGTCGAAGGCGGCGAACACCACCCGTTTGCCGTAATCCGCAAAGCGCATGAAGTTCCCCCTCAAGACATGGATATCACGCGATCCATCATAGAGTATTGCGTTGGGCATCGAAGAAGAACACAAGCGTTGAACCCCGGTTTCCGCTAGGCTGGCACCCTCCTGTGAACGCCACGCGAGGTCTCCATGCCGGTCAGCAAGAAGCGCCGCAACAACAAGAGAAAGCCCGCGCCCACCGCCAGGAAAAAGCCGGCCCTCGAGCCTGTGTCCGAGCCCGCGCCGCCTTTGCCCGACCGTCGGGCTCTGGAGGGGGTGATGGCCAAGCTCGCCGGCGGGCTGTCCTCCGGCTTTGACGGAAGCGACGGTGATGACCCGGCGCTTTGGCAGGCCCAGGAACTCATGTACAAAGCCTGGGACGCGGGCGCCAAACGCGAACGGATCGCACTGGCCAAACGGGCGCTGGAGATATCCGAACTCTGCGCCGACGCTCATGTGCTGCTGGCGGAAGAGGCGGCGAAGACCCTCGTCGAGGCGCGGCGCCATTATGAGGCCGGCGTTGCCGCCGGGGCACGGGCGCTTGGGGCGCAAGCCTTCGAGCGTGATGCCGGCCACTTCTGGGGCCTTCTGGAGACCCGCCCTTACATGCGCGCCCGCGCCGGTCTCGCCGAATGCCTGTGGGCGGCGGGCGAGCGCGCTGCGGCCATCGGCCATTACCGGGATATGCTGCGCCTCAACCCCAACGATAATCAGGGTCTGCGCCATGTCCTGACGTCCTGGCTGCTCGCCACCGGCGATCACGGCGCCCTGGAGGAACTGCTCGCCGCCTATGACGATGATGTGTTCGCCGAATGGGCCTACGCCAAGACCCTGCTGGCTTTGCGCAAGGGCGATGAGGCCGATGCCCGCACCGCCCTGGCTGCCGCCTGGAAGCGCAATCCCCATGTCCCCGCTCTGTTGACCGGCGCCATGCCGATCCCCGAACATCAGGACGACCACTACACGCTGGGCTCACCCGACGAGGCGGTCATCTATGTGTTGCAAAACAGGGAAAACTGGACGGCGACGCGGGGCGCCTTGCAATGGCTCGCCGAAACCGTGCAAACCCTCCCGCCGCCGGACGAAAAACGGCCCTGAACGGAAAAACACCCTGTATTTTTGTCGCTTCCCGAAAATTTCTATAACTGTTTGTTTACAATAGATAATCAGACTCCACACTATTCTTCGGTGAGAAATCCGGGAATAGGGTATCCTATTCGCTCTCGTAGTGGCAAGATGTTGTGATGGCCGAGAATACTGCCCATCCCGTTGGCGGGATCGATTACCCTCGCACGCTTATGGAATTTGACGACTGGTTCGCTTCTGAGGCCGCCTGTGCGGATTTTCTTCGGCGTGTCCGTTGGCCTGCCGGGTTTCGGTGTCCGGCCTGCGGGGGAACCGAGGCGTGGGTGACGGCCAGGGGCCAACAGCGATGTGCGGGATGCCAACGTCAGACGTCGCCGACCGCGGGGACGATCTTCGAGGGTACGCGGAAACCGTTGCGGCTTTGGTTCCAGGCGATGTGGTATGTGACGAATCAGAAGCACGGCGTCAGTGCGCTTGGGGTTCAACGAATACTCGGCCTGGGCGGTTATCAAACGGCTTGGACATGGCTCCATAAGCTGCGCCGGGCCATGGTTCGACCGGGCAGAGAGCTTCTGAATGGCGAGGTCGAGGTCGACGAAACCTATGTGGGCGGCCGGGAGGTTGGCGTTACGGGGCGGAAAACAAACAAGAAATCGATTGTCGCGATTGCCGCCGAAATCCGGGGTCGGGGCACCGGTCGTATCCGCATGGCGCGTGTCGAGGACGCATCCGCCGAGAGCCTCATTCCTTTCGTCCAAACGGCTGTGTGCCCGGGAGCAACGATTCGAACCGATGGCTGGCGAGCCTACAACGGTCTCACGGGAGTCGGCTTCGAACACCAGCCGAAAAATATTTCCGCCAGCGGCGACCCAGCCCACATTGTCATGCCCCAAGTTCATCGGGTAGCCGGCCTCCTTGATCGGTGGTGGCTGGGTATTCACCATGGGGCTATTAGCGCCTCCCAGCTTGATTACTATCTGGACGAGTTCACGTTCCGCTTCAATCGCCGCCGATCCAAAGCTCGCGGCCTCCTGTTCTATCGACTCCTCCAGCAAGCAGTGCAACTGGAGCCCGTGCCATACAAGAAGCTCGTCGGGGGCAGACCCAGCCCTGCCCCCCAGATCTAGGCACTACGAGAGCGAATAGGATACCCTATATCCGGGATTAGGCGGCAGGGCGACGTTTCCGAAGCACCCACAATGCGGCCAGCATAAGCAGACAGCTGGGCGCGATCCCGAGATAGGCCAGTGTATAGATCTGGCGCTCCGCACCGGCTTCCTGCGCTTTGATCTCAGCGATGCGAATCGTCCGCTGCTCGGGTGTGCATCGGCGGTCGGATTCCTCCACCAGCGCGTCGACGAGGTCGGCGCGCGGCAGCGGTGTGCCGATGTCGGCGGCGCGACTGCGCTCAACCGTGACTTGGCCCCGCATGCCGGCGATCATTTCGCGCGCGGTAGCGCTCCGCACCTTATCATTTTCGATGGACACCAGTTCCTGCTGGCTCGCATTCGATTGGTTGATCTGAACCATGATGCGCGCCAGTTGCTCCGGCCTCGGACAGCGAATTTCCTGCGGATTACGCAGCAGCCAGTTGCTGGTGTCGCGAATGCGGAATCCCTCGGCGGGTTCGGTAACAAAAGCGACGCCGACAGACCAAAGGAGCGCAATTCCGATGACGTAGTAGGGCCAAGGCCAGCGGGGCATTATGACAGGGCCAATGCGGCGTACGGCGGGTCGCAGCTCAGAAGTCGAGGAAACTGCGGAGCTTGCGCGACCGGCTTGGATGCTTGAGCTTGCGCAACGCCTTGGCTTCGATCTGACGAATGCGTTCGCGCGTGACCGAGAACTGCTGGCCAACTTCTTCGAGTGTGTGATCGGTGTTCATGCCGATGCCGAAGCGCATGCGCAACACGCGTTCCTCGCGCGCCGTGAGTGAAGCCAATACCCTGGTCGTCGTCTCGCGCAAGTTCGACTGGATCGCCGCGTCGGCTGGCAACACGGCATTCTTGTCCTCGATAAAATCTCCAAGATGGCTGTCTTCTTCGTCGCCGATCGGCGTTTCGAGGCTGATCGGCTCTTTGGCGATCTTGAGAACCTTGCGGACCTTCTCAAGCGGCATATGCAGCTTTTCAGCCAATTCCTCGGGCTGCGGCTCGCGGCCGATTTCATGCAGCATTTGGCGCGAAGTACGCACCAGCTTGTTGATTGTCTCGATCATATGCACCGGAATACGAATGGTCCGCGCCTGGTCGGCAATCGAACGCGTAATGGCCTGACGGATCCACCAGGTCGCGTAGGTCGAGAATTTATAGCCGCGGCGATACTCGAACTTATCGACAGCCTTCATCAGGCCGATGTTGCCTTCCTGAATTAAATCAAGGAATTGCAGTCCGCGGTTTGTGTATTTCTTGGCAATCGAAATAACGAGCCGCAGATTTGCTTCGACCATCTCCTTTTTGGCTCGTGCCGCCTCCCGCTCGCCCCGCTGAACCGTCATCGTGATCCGGCGGAACTCCGAGATCGGCATGCCGGTGCCTGTCGCCACTTCAGCCAATTCGGTCCGCAGCGTTTTCGCCTCGGTCCCGTGCTTGTCGACAAACTTCTTCCAACCCTTGCTCGAGAGCCGGCCGATCCGCTGTATCCATTTGGGATCAAGTTCGTGACCGAGATGGTGGTCGAGAAAATCGTCGCGCTTGACGCCAGCCGATAGCGCAAGACGCATGATCTTGCCTTCGATGTTTGTCAGCCGCCTGTTGAGGCCATAGAGCTGATCAACAAGCGCCTCGATGCGCGTATTGTTGAGACGCACCGTCTCCATGAGATCGATCAGCGTCTTGCGGTGCCGCTCGTAGGTGCGTTCCGTGGATTTAGAGACCGGCGAGGCGCTTTGCATGGCCACCAGGCGGCGGTCCTGCGCCTTCTGCATCTTGTTATAGGTCGACGCGATCTGCTCGAAGTTCTCAAGCACCATAGGCTTGAGCGCCAGCTCCATCGCCGCCAACGAAACGTTGGTATTCTCCAAATCGTCGGCGTCTTCCTCGTCAGAATCGCTAGCGGACTGGTCGCCATTCGCCGGCTTTTCAGCTCCGTCTGCCGCGCCATTGGCACTCTTGTCAGCCGCCTTGCTCTCCCTCGCCGCCGCGCCATTACCGCCGACTGTAGCATTTCCGTCGGCTGCGCCAGTGCCGTCAGTGGCTTCCGCTTGAACATCCGGTCCACCACCGTATGTGGCGTCGAGATCGATCACGTCACGCAACAATATGCGTTCGTCAACCAGCGCATCGTGCCAGTGGGTGATGGCGCGCAAGGTCAAAGGACTGTCGCAAATAGCGCCTATCAATTTCTCGCGGCCGGCCTCGATTCGCTTGGCAATAGCGATCTCGCCCTCGCGGGACAGCAGCTCAACGCTACCCATTTCGCGCAGATACATGCGAACCGGATCGTCGGTGCGGCCGATATCTTCTTCGTCTACATTGCCCTGCGGGCGGCTGACTTCGGCTTCCTGACCCTCTTCGCCGCTAGCCTGCTCTTCTGGCTCGTCGCCTTCGACAACGTTGATGCCCATTTCGGAGAGGATCGTCATGGTATCTTCGATCTGCTCCGAGCTCATCCGATCTTGCGGCAATGCCGCATTCAGCTCGTCGATCGAGATGTATCCACGTTCCTTGCCTTTTGCGATCAGCTTTTTGATCGCCGCCTCGGTGTCCATCAGGGGGCCATCCGACCCTTCCTCTACCTGTGGCGCCACCGTTTCTGCGCTTGCCGTCTTAGTCGCCATCCAGTCCAGACCCCACGCCTGAGAAAAATTCCAAACCTACAAAGTCACCACGACACACATCTACGAACCTTCGCCTGCCGCAACCTCTCCCGACTTATAGTCGTCGATTTCAGCGACCCGCCGTTCGCCGACTTCAACATCTTCCTTGAATGCAAACACTCTGGCCTCATCCGCCGGGCCAGCCGTCTCCGCCATCTCCCGGCCCAATGTCTTCACCTCAGCCTTCCGTCGCGCTTGCAACTGCAGATCAAAAATATGGCGCAGCCCCGCCCGCACCTCGTCGGTGGGCGTGCCTGCACGTGCAAACGGAGCCAACAGCAATACTTGTGCGTCAAGAACGCCCGCAAGCGTTTGTTCTTGCCCACTTTGTTTGAAATGGCGCGTTACGTCGTCCGCGTCAAGGTCTGCCGAGCCCGCGCAAAGGTTTTGAAGTTCCCGGCGCAGATTGTCAAGGTCTCCGTCGAGTTCGAGTAGGTTGATTTCATCCGAGAATTCGCTCACCAGGCTCGGATTGTTGGCAAGTGCCGCGAGCACTACCTGCTGCCCGCGGCGGCGGGCGATATCGGTCTTGGAGGTGTCAACGGGACGACCGTCCTGTGTCGCGTTCGGGCGCCACGATGTTCGCTCGGCGGTCCTAGCCCGCATGGTCTGTCTACCGCCGGCCCGATGGGCGCGGAAGGTTTCCCACAGGCGCGTGCGGAATTCGTTGCGGTAATAGCTCTGCACACGTGAATCGGCGATGCCGCGCGCCGCTTCGTCGAGGCGCCGATCCAAATCGGCCCGCTGCTCCGGCGTATCGACAGGCTTCAAGCCCACCTCGAGGTCCCAAATCACATCGGCGAGCGGTCGAGCTTGGTCAAGCGCGGCCTGCATTGCTTTCTTGCCATCCTTGGCGATCAAGCTGTCCGGGTCCTCGCCGGGGCGCAGCAGAGCAAACCTCAGAGACTTGCCGGGCGTCAATAATGGAAGCGTCCGGACCGCCACGCGCGCCGCCGCGCGACGTCCCGCCTCATCGCCGTCGAAACACAGGATCGGCTCGGATGTGTGCCGCCACAGTTCAGCTAGCTGAAGCTCCGTCAGGGCAGTGCCAAGCGGCGCGACGCCGCCACGGAACCCGGCTCGCACCAGTGCAATCACGTCCATATACCCTTCGGCAACGATGAGCGGCTCGCCGTCATATGCGGCCCGCCGAGCGTCGGCCAGGTTGTACAGCGTCCGGCTCTTGTGGAAGAGCGGCGTGTCCGGCGAGTTGATATATTTGGCCGCTTTCGCCTCTCCCATCAGGCGGCCACCGAAGGCGACGACGCGGCCGCGCCGGTCGGTGATCGGAAACAGGACACGGTTACGGAATAATGGATACGGCGCGCGGTCGTCGTCGCTGGTTCGCAGCAGGCCGGCTTCAATCAACGTCGCCAACTCGATTTGCCGACCGCCAGTCACGCTGGACATTCGCGACTCGAGTGCCTGTTTAACATTGCCGCCGCCCTCAGGCGCGAAACCGAGGCGAAACGCCGCAATTGTCTTGTCGTCGAGCCCGCGCTGGCGCAAATAGTCCAGGGCGGCCCGACCTTCAGGCGCCTGCAATTCAGCCCTATACCAATCGGCCGCCGCCTCCATAATGTCCGTCAGTCCGGCGCGGCGTTCTTCACGCACGCGTTCTTCGGGCGACTGTACCGGAACTTCGAGGCCGGCCTCCGCCGCCAGCCGCCCAACGGCTTCTGGGAATGGCGTGCCCTCGGTGCGCATTACGAAGCCGATGACATCGCCGTGCGCGCCGCAGCCAAAGCAGTGAAAGAAGCCCTTTTCCTCGTTGACAGTAAAGGAGGGTGTCTTTTCGTTGTGAAACGGACACAGACCGGTGTGCTCGCGTCCCCGGCGGGTCAGTTTGACGCGCCGCCCAATGATCTCGGCGAGCCCGGTGCGGGCGCGGATTTCATCAAGGAATCGGGGTGGAAAGGCCATACTCAGCGGCGCAGCATTCGCGAAGATAGTACGTGCTGTACCGGCATGAATGATACCATGCGTTCAATATTCAACTGCGGGGGGCCGAGAGTGTCGATATTCTACGGCAAGGGGCCGAACAGGTCCAAGGAAAAGGAACCACATCATGCCAGATTTGCCTTCTCCGCCAGCGCTCGATCCACAATCAGTGGCAGTGCGTTTGGGCTCGACCTACCCCACACCATTTGACGAAATCTGCAAGGATCGGCAGAAGCAAGCGCTAGGCAACGCGCTTGGGCTTACACAGTTTGGCGTCAACTTGGCGCGCCTGGCACCGGGTGCTGCGTCCGCCCAGCGGCACTGGCACACACGCGAGGACGAATTCGTCTACGTCCTGAGCGGCGCGTTGACGCTGGTTACGAATTCTGGCGAGCAGACGCTTGGTGCCGGCATGGCGGCAGGGTTTCCCGGCGGCAGGAACGACGGTCACCAGTTGATCAACCGTGGCGGCGAAATCGCCACATATCTCGAGGTCGGCAGCCGCATCCCAGGTGAAGAAGTTCACTATCCCGATATCGACCTCCACCTCGTGCGCAAGGCTCAAGGCGGCCATCAGTTTCAGCACAAGAACGGAGAAGCCTACTAGCCCGCATTATTCACGCTTGGCGGCCGATTTGAGCGAGGCGAGCGGTATCGGCCGGGTTGACGGCGGCTTTCGGGGCGGGTTTTCGTTACGGGTTGGAGATTGACGTTCGAGGTTCATCCGGCGGCACGCGCCGCTAGGATCAGGGGCCTTGTGCGGCGATGGAGGCGGCCATCGCGATCAGGGCGTTGCGATATGGGTAGGCCGAGGGCAGGGCGATCTTGATGCGAGTGTTGAGCTCCTCGATGCGCACGGCGATCTTGAGGAATGCCCGTCGTAGCGTCTCGAACGTCGCGGTGCGCCACGGCGAGCGGCGGGGCGCGGTCCGGCGCAACTGATGCAGCAGCCAATAGGCGGCGGTGTGCAGGAACAGCCGGAACTGGTTGGCTTCCCATCGGTGACACGAGGTGCGGTCGGATTTGGTGTAGAGCTTGTGCTCCTTGATCATGTTTTCCATCCGGCCACGGGCGCAATAGACCCTCTCGTAGAGCAATTTGGCGCGGCCCGGCAGGTTGGTGACGACGAAGCGGACATCCGTCCCCCTTGCGGTGGCCTCGACGCGGGCAACGACCTTGCGCTCGCGTGACCAGCTTTTGGCCTGGTAGCCGGTCTGGAAGAAACGGCGCACCTTGTCCTTGCCTGATTGCACCCGGCGCAGCGCCGCGTCCTCGCACCACGGCTGGCCGATCTCGCTCAGCCGGGCGTTGCCGGGAAGCCCGAGAATGTAGCCGTGGCCCTGATCCTCCAGCAGGTCCATGACCTCGGGCGTGCCGTAATGGCCGTCGCCACGCACCGCGATCTCGACCCGGGGCCAATGGCGCCGGATGCGGCCGATGACGTGGCGCAAGACCCGCGCCGCCTCGTCACCAGATGGCCGCTTGCCCGGACGCAGCAGCGACAGCACCGGCTTGGCGGTCGCCGCGTCGAAGATGTGGATGGGCTGAAAGCAGTACTCGTCGTAATGGGCGTTGAACAGTGCCAGTTGCTGGCCGCCGTGGACGGCATCAGGGGTATCGTCAATGTCGAGCACGATGCGTTGGGGCACGCGCTCGAAGCTGTCGCAAAACAGATCGATCATCGTCAGCCCCATGCGCGCCAGTTCGCGCCATGATGGGGCGTTCTCGAGCCTGGACAAGGTCGGCTGCGACATCAGATCGCGACCGCTCTCGGGCAGGCGACCACAGGCCAGCTTGAACGCCGGATCGAAGCGCAGCACGTCGAGGTCGTCGCAATCCTCGTATCCGCAGGCGATGGCGAACATGCGCGCCCCGATCATGTCGGCGTATGAGTGGGTGGTGCTCGCTGGATCGCGCGCATCGGACAGGCAACCGGCTAGGCGCGCGGCAAGGCCGAGACGCTTCTCGATCTCGCGCAGCACCAGCACGCCGCCGTCCGACGACAGCCGGCCGCCGGCGAACCGGACGCACAGTTCCTTGTTCTCGACGGGTGACAGTCCGGGGAGATAGGCGGTAATCTCATCCATGGTGAGCCGGGTTTCCCTGTTGCCGTATGGTCTTGGCCAGACACCAGAATCATACGGAATCTCAACAGTTTAATCCACGCTCACCACCTCTTTCACGCCGTGCCGTGAATAATCCGGGCTAGCGTGTCAGGATAACAACCGCTTTGCGATGGCGCCGGCTGTAGCGAAGTTCAGTTGTCCGGCGTAGCGCTCGCGCAAGGCTCCCATAACACTGCCCATCGCCTTCAAATTCTCGGCGGCCAATTCCTCAATGACCTGCGAGACCGCAGTCTCGACCTCATCGTCGCTAAGTTGTTCCGGGAGAAACCGTTCGATACTCTTGATTTCGTCCGCCTCCTGCTGCGCCAGCTCGAGACGGCCGCCGCGCTCGTACATGGCGATACTCTCGTGGCGCTGCTTTACCATCGTCTGCAGCATGGCGAAGATTTCTTCCTCGGTGATTCCCTCGGCATTCCCCTTAGTCCGCGCAGCAATGTCGCGGTCTTTGAGGGCGGCGAGAATCAGGCGTACCGTCGAAACAGCATGCTGTTCCTTCGCCAGCATATGTTCCTTGAGACTTTCCTTTAGACGTTCGCGTAGCATTGTCTGCGGTCGACCAAGAGACCTGCCGTTTCCGGCGAGGGCGGGGACGGTACTAAATCCAAACGCGCTTTGCAAACCATGAAGTCCGTCCCAACCATTTGAAAACAAACAGTTAAATAATTTGACTTCCAGAAAATGCCGGAGCTTCCAGCGCCAAAAGGCACGGAGCCACAAGGGGTTGGGGAGGCGTTCCCCCTGAACGATGGGAAGAGGAACATCCCAATTTCGCGACCTGCGACAGCGCGGAGTATTTTGACATTTCCCAGCAATTTGAGTGCCGCTAGGCCTATTGGACGCTGGTTCAATCCGCTATTATTGGCTTCCTGTCGCACTCCCTGCAGCAAGCCCAAGCTCACGTCGATGCCGGCCACGTCCACGCGAAATCCTCAGAGCGCGCCGCCGGGCACCAACGCTGCGCTCGTGCTGGCGGACGGCCGGACATTTTGGGGACGCGGTGTCGGTGCAAGCGGTACCGCTGTCGGCGAGATCTGCTTCAATACCTCGATCACGGGCTACCAGGAAATCATGACCGACCCCTCCTACGCGGGCCAGATCATCACATTCACCTTTCCCCACATCGGCAATGTCGGCGCCAACGCCGAGGATATCGAGACCTTGACCCCGGCCGCACGCGGCTGCGTTATCCGCGCCGATATCAGTGAGCCGTCCAATTGGCGGGCAACACAGCATTTCGACGCCTGGCTCAAGAGCCACAACCTGATTGGAATTTCCGGAGTCGATACCCGGGCTCTGACGATCGCCATACGTGAGGGCGGCGCGCAAAATGGTGCGCTCGGCCACCTACCCGATGGAATGCCGGATCACGCCACTCTCGCAAGCGAGGCACGCGACTGGCCGGGACTGGAGGGCATGGACCTTGCCCGCGAAGTGAGCTGCACGCAGAGCTATAGCTGGGAGGAGACCCGTTGGGCGCTGGGACAGGGCTACGGCAAGCTCCCCGCAAATAAGGAGAGCAATTCCCGACACCACGTGGTTGCGGTCGATTTTGGCGCCAAGCGCAATATCCTGCGCTGTCTTGCTTCGCTCGGTTGCCGCGTCACCGTGGTCCCGGCAACGGCAACCGCCGAAGATGTCTTAAAACTTGAGCCGCAGGGCGTGTTTCTTTCCAACGGGCCCGGCGATCCAGCGGCGACAGGCGAATACGCCGTGCCGATGATCCAAAATGTGATGGAGCGCGGCCTGCCGGTCTTCGGTATCTGCCTCGGGCACCAGATGCTGGCGCTGGCGCTCGGCGCCAAAACCGAGAAGATGCATCACGGCCACCGCGGCGCCAACCATCCGGTCAAGGACCTGGCGACTGGCAAGGTCGAAATCACATCGCAGAACCACGGCTTCGTCGTCGTCGAGGATTCGCTGCCGGCCGGCGTGACGATGACCCACGTCTCGCTGTTCGATGGCTCGCTCGAAGGCATCGCCGTCACAGACCGTCCGGTGTTCGGGGTGCAGTACCACCCCGAGGCGTCGCCCGGACCCCAGGACAGCCATTATCTGTTCGAGCGCTTCGTTGCGATGATGGACCAACGATGACGCCGTCGGTACAGGATTACGGTGGGGCGCACGAGGCACCCGCCCATAAACTCGGCAGAGGCAATTTCCACTATTGCTTTGGCTTTGAGATGAGTTCGAACTAGCCGATGCCCCGCCGCACCGACATCGACTCGATCCTGATCGTTGGCGCCGGACCGATTATCATCGGCCAGGCCTGCGAGTTCGACTATTCGGGAACCCAGGCCTGTAAAGCTCTCAGGGAGGAAGGCTACCGCGTCATCCTCGCCAACTCGAACCCGGCCACCATCATGACCGATCCGGGCACGGCCGATGCGACCTACATCGAGCCCATCACGCCGGAGATGATCGCCCGCATCATCGAGGCCGAACGCCCGGACGCGCTGCTACCGACAATGGGCGGGCAAACCGCGTTGAACATTGCCATGTCGCTGGCAGATAACGGCACGCTTGAGCACTACGGCGTCGAGCTGATCGGCGCTGGGATTGAGGCCATCACCAAAGCCGAGGATCGGCTGCAGTTCCGCGAGGCAATGGAACGGATCGGGCTCGCGTGTCCGCGCTCCCGTCTGGTCCATAACTTGAGCGAAGCGGAAGAGGCGGTGGAGCATGTCGGGCTGCCGGCGATCTTGCGCCCATCCTTCACATTGGGCGGCACCGGCGGCGGTATCGCCTACGACGCGGAGGACTTTGCCGAGCTCGTCGAGTCTGGGCTTCGCGCGTCACCTGTCGGCTCCGTGCTGATCGAAGAGTCGGTGCTGAACTGGAAAGAGTTCGAAATGGAGGTCGTGCGCGACCGCAACGACAACTGCATCATCGTCTGTTCGATCGAAAACGTCGATCCCATGGGGATCCACACGGGCGATTCGGTGACCGTGGCACCGGCGCTCACGTTGACCGACAAGGAATACCAGATCATGCGCAACGCCTCGATCGCGGTGTTGCGGGAGATTGGCGTCGATACCGGCGGCTCCAACGTACAGTTCGCGATCAATCCTGACGATGGACGGCTCGTAATCATCGAGATGAACCCCCGTGTATCGCGCTCTTCCGCGCTCGCCTCCAAGGCCACCGGATTCCCGATCGCCAAAGTCGCCGCCAAACTGGCAGTCGGCTACACCTTGGACGAGCTGACAAACGACATCACGCGTGTAACACCGGCCAGCTTCGAGCCGACGATCGACTATGTTGTCACGAAGATGCCGCGCTTCACGTTCGAAAAGTTTCCAGGCGCCGAAGAGACGCTGACGACCGCCATGAAGTCGGTCGGCGAAGCCATGGCAATCGGCCGAACCTTCGCCGAGAGCGTACAGAAGGCGCTGCGATCGATGGAAACCGGCTTAACCGGCTTCAACGAGATTGAGATCGCCCCACCGGCCGACAAGGCGGCGGCGCGTGCCGCCCTCTCCCTGCCACGGCCGGACCGGCTGTTGACCGTCGCACAGGCCCTGCGCCACGGACTCTCGCTGGAAGAAATCTATGAGGCCTGCCGTATCGACCCGTGGTTTCTAGAGCAGGTCCGAAATATCGTCGAGGCCGAGGACGCCGTGCGCGAGGATGGCTTGCCCGATGATGCCGCCGGATGGCTCAGGCTGAAGAAGGCTGGGTTCAGCGATGCGCGGCTTGGGGAACTCGCCCGTGTCGACGAAAGCGCGATCGCGGCGGCTCGGCGCGAAGCCGGCGTTGTCCCCGTATTCAAGCGGATCGACACCTGCGCCGGCGAATTCGCTTCGCCGACGCCATACATGTACTCGACCTATGAAAGCGTTAGCGGCAAAGGTGGCACAGCGCAGTCCGAAGCGGAGGTCTCCGAGCGCAGGAAAGTGGTGATATTGGGTGGCGGTCCCAACCGCATCGGCCAGGGCATCGAGTTCGACTATTGCTGTGTTCACGCCGCCTATTCGCTCGCGGAGGCCGGCTACGAGACGATTATGGTCAACTGCAATCCGGAGACTGTTTCCACCGATTACGACACCTCCGACCGCCTTTATTTCGAGCCGCTGACGGCCGAGGACGTCATCGAGCTGGTCCGCGCGGAGCAGGAGAGGGGCGATCTGCTGGGCGTGATCGTCCAGTTCGGCGGACAGACTCCGCTCAAGCTCGCGCAGGCGCTTCAAGCGGCGCAAATCCCGATCTTGGGAACCTCGCCCGACGCGATTGATCTGGCGGAGGATCGTGAGCGGTTCCAGAAGCTGGTACAGCAACTGGACCTCAAGCAGCCTGCCAACGGCACCGCTACGTCCGAGGACGAAGCACTCGCGGTCGCGCGATCGATCGGCTATCCGGTCGTTATTCGCCCGTCCTACGTGCTTGGCGGACGGGCCATGGAAATCGTTCATGAGGAGGAGGCGCTGAAGCGATACATAAACACGGCGGTCCGCGTTTCCGGGCAAAATCCCGTATTGATCGACCGATATTTGCGGGATGCTATCGAAGTCGACGTCGACGCCCTTGCCGACGGCGACCAGGTCCATATCGCCGGCATCATGGAGCATATCGAAGAAGCGGGAATCCACTCGGGCGACAGCGCGTGCTCACTGCCTCCCTATTCATTGTCGCCCGACGTCCTCGAGGAAATTGGCCGGCAAACGGAAGCACTGGCCCGTGCGCTCGGCGTGATCGGCCTCATGAATGTCCAATTTGCCGTGAAGGACGGTACGGTTTGCCTCATCGAGGTCAACCCGCGCGCGAGCCGAACCGTGCCTTTCGTTGCCAAGGCGACGGGCGTTCCCATCGCCAAAATTGCTGCCCGTGTCATGGCCGGCGAGAAGCTCGCCGAATTCACGCTCAGCGCGGAGGCAGTGTCAGCGCACGTCGCCGTCAAGGAATCGGTGTTTCCGTTCGCGCGATTTCCTGGCGTCGATGTGATGCTCGGACCGGAAATGAGGTCGACGGGCGAAGTGATGGGTCTGGATAGCGATTTCGGCCGCGCTTTCGCCAAGTCGCAACTCGGCGCCGGCGTCGACCTGCCGACCGAAGGTACGGCCTTCATATCGGTCAAGGACGGAGACAAGTTTGCCATGACCGAGTTGGCGCGGGAGGTGATCGGCTTCGGATTCGACGTGATCGCCACGAGCGGCACGGCCGCGTTCCTAAAAAATGCCGGGTTGGCCGTCGAGCGCATCAACAAAGTGCTCGAGGGCCCGCCACACATCGTCGATGCAATGCTCGATGGAAAGGTACAGCTCGTGTTCAACACGACCGAAGGCGCCAAGGCAATCAAAGACAGCTTCAGCCTGCGGCGAACAACACTCATCAACGGGATCCCTTACTACACGACAGTCGCCGGCGCGCGTGCAGCAGTGCAGGCCATTGGCGCCTTGAAGCACGGCTCCCTTGATGTTGCGCCGCTGCAATCCTATTTTAAAGGGTCGTTCTAGCGGTATTCCCGACCCACGTGCGGGTATTTTGGCTTGGTGGCTCGTAATTTGCGGGCCAGGCGAATGAATTTTGCTCCTGAGTCTGTCTGATTGGCGGTGCGATGTCCAAAGTTCCAATGACAGTGGCCGGATACGAACGGCTGCAGCTAGAGTTACGAACGCTGAAAGTCGATCAGCGCCCAGCTATCATCCGGGCGATCGCTGAGGCGCGCGAGCATGGCGATCTGTCGGAGAATGCCGAATACCATGCGGCGCGCGAGCGCCAGGGTTTTGTCGAAGGCCGGATTGCAGAAATCGAGGACGCGCTCAGCCGCACGCAAGTGATCGACGCGTCAAAGCTGAAAGGCCGCGACATCAAGTTCGGTGCAACGGTATCGCTGGCCGACGAAGAGACGGACGAAAAAACGACCTACCAGATCGTCGGCGAGATGGAAGCTGACGTGTCCAGCGGCCGTTTGTCGGTGACCTCGCCGCTCGCACGGGCGTTGATCGGCAAGAAAGTCGGCGAATCGATCGAAGTCACCACGCCGGGCGGCCAGAAGGACTATGAAATCAAGCGAGTCCGCTACAAATAGCGCGCGGCCCGGATGCCGCTGAGCTACGCGCCGCAGTAGAGGTTCTAAAACAATTGCGTGTAAAGTTGGCAGCAATCCAACGTGCCTGAGACCGACTTGATCGCAGCGATGCGCTCAGGCGTTGTCCTGTTGGTTGGAACCATCGGCATCAGTACCGTTCGCATCGATCGGCACGCCCGTTTCACACTTCGAAGGCCGAATCGCGAGAGCCGACTTGACGTGGCTGACATTGGGGGCGGCCGTTAATTCAGTCGTCAGGAACCTGTTGTAGCTGTCCCAGTCCTCAGCGACGATTCGCAGCAGGAAATCGGTCTCGCCGGCCAGCATGTGACACTCGCGTACGAGCGGCCAATTTGCGACCAGTTCCTCGAAGGCAAGCAGGTCGGCCTCGGCTTGGCTCGACAGTCCGACTTGAGCAAATACCATGACGCCAAACCCAAGCGCTTCCTCGCTTAAATCGGCGTGATAGCCACGGATTATTCCCGCCGCCTCTAACGCCCGCACGCGCCGCAGACAGGGTGGCGCCGAAATTCCCGCCCGTTCGGCCAGCCGCACATTGGTCATACGGCCAGAGCGCTGTAAATCGCCGAGGATGCGCCGATCAATCTTGTCGAGCTTAATGCGGGGCATAGTCTTATTGCTTCATCGCCGATGATCTTGAAATTATATTACCAATCGTAGCCTGCCCCGCAAGTCGTGGCACGCCTCTTGTACGCCATGAGACCACTTGCAATAGTCCGGCTCTCGGTTGGCCTTACAACGACGGCGCATATCAGGTCTGAATTGCAAATGGCTGAAAATATTGCCTGGGTCGTAACGGACGGCAAAGTGGGCATGGTTTCCCAGGCGCGCGGCCTCGCCGAAGCCGTCGGGCTGCCGATTGTCGACAAAGTGGTTATCCCGACAGCTCCGTGGCGGTGGATGCCGCCAGCCTGGTGGCCGCAAAAGCTGTTCGGCGGGATAACTGGTGCGGCCGGCAACGAAGATCTTTTTGTAGCCCCTTGGCCCAAACTGCTCATTAGTTGCGGGCGCCATGCCGTTGGGCCTGCGCTTGCGGTCAAGCAACGCAGTGGCGGCCACACCTTCATCGTCCATGTCCAGCATCCGCACGTCGATCCAACTCGATTCGACATCGTCGTTGCACCGGCGCATGACGGCCTTACAGGTTCGAACGTGCTGACAACGTTGGGCGCGCTCCATCGCGCCACAACTGTAAAACTTGCGGCCGCAGCCGAGAAGATTGCGCCGACGGTCGCCGACCTGCCACGGCCGCTCGTCGCCGTCTTGATTGGCGGGTCGAACCGCTGTTATCGGCTAACACGCCGAACAATCTCTGAATTGACGAAGAAGCTCGCAAGCCTCACCAGAGAAAATGGCGTCGGACTATTGGTCACCACTTCCCGCCGCACCGGAAGTGACAACGAGGCCGACCTGCGGCGGCAGCTTGCCGATTTACCAGCCGTCGTGTGGGATCAGAAGGGCGATAATCCTTATTTTGGCTATCTCGGGTTGGCTGACGCTTTTGTCGTGACGGTTGATTCCGTCAATATGGTCTCTGAAGCCTGTTCGACCGGCAAGCCGGTATATGTCGTTGGCCTTGAGGGCGGCGACGCCAAGTTCGAGCGCTTTCACCTTGGCTTGTCGGAGGCCGGGATGACGCGGCCTTTCGCCGGAACTCTCGAAAGTTGGAAGTATCCTGCACTCGACGACACAACACGGATCGCTGCGACGATTCGCCACCACCTTGAGCTGACGAAATAGGCAAACGACGTTGCAAATGCGGTGGTTATGCGTTCCCAATTGGGCCGCATTCCCGTATCTTCGCAGCAGCGCCGCACGCCCTATGATCAGGAATTACATGCCGGCTCTCAATTTAGACGTGCTGCGTAACACGCCTCTCGAGCATGATCCGTATGACCATGTTGTGGTTCCAGGCATTGTTTCAGACCAAATTCTTGACGCCGTGGGTGCGGATTTCCCGGTGGACGACACCCCGGGCAGCTTTCCCTTGGAGGCACTCGAGTGCGGGCCGGCGCTAACGCAGCTCAACAATGAATTGCGAGGACCGGCCATGACCGAGACAATTTCGCAGATCTTCGATATTGACCTGCAAGACCGGCCGACCATGTTGACGATCCGTGGCTGGTGCCGCAAACGCGATGGGCAAATCCACTGCGACTCGAACGAAAAGATCATCACGGCGTTGATTTACCTTAACTCCGATTGGAGCCCTGAGGGCGGTCGCCTCCGGCTTCTACGATCGGCCAACGACATCGAGGACTATGCCGTTGAGGTGCCGCCGGCCGGCGGGACGATGCTCGCTTTTCGCTGTACCGATCGGAGTTGGCACGGCCATAAAACCTACGACGGTCGACGGCGCTCCCTACAACTAAATTGGGTTACCGATGTGCGCTACGTCACCCGCGAGCGCCGCCGGCATCGCGTTTCTGCCGCAGTTAAGAAAGCCAAGCGCGTGCTCCTTGGATCATGACGATGCCTTGGCCGAACAGCACCTGACGCGATGACACTCAACATCCAGACATTTAGTAACGTCGATGGGGGGGCGGTATTCTTTAAGGCAGCCGGCCATCCACTTGCGATGGGTAAGGCCCAGGCCCTCATCGCACGACTTGAACGATCCGGTCCCGTCGCAATCTACGATCCGTTCGCGCAAGCGGCCAGTTTTGCTGAGTTTTACGATCTGGGCGAGATCGATATTGGCCATGTCTACGTCCAGGATCTCGGGCAGCTTGACGCCACGATCCTTGGCTGCCGCACCGAACCGGTAACCGACCTCGCCGCCACCAAAGCGAAAACCGTCTTTGTCACGGCCTTCGATTCAGAGTCGCCGATCGCTCAGATCAAACATCTCTTGCCAAACGGCGTGGATGTCGTGAGCCTCGACGAGATCCGCATCGACGACGCGTTGATAGCGCGGCCGCGTCCATACCTGCAGGCGCTGAACTTTGCCACCAACTTGGCCTTTTTCCGTGACAATGACGGCTATCATACCCGCCTTACGACCGCGAATTACTGGTCGGGCTATGGTGCTCAAAAGACAAAAATCTGGTTTTGCCTGTTCGGCGAAGACGGATCGGTTCTCGCACAGTGGCAAGAGGACCTCGCCGATGCCGTGGTTCCCATCATTGTCGACAGCGCGGAGACACGCAGGCGTTTTGATTTGGAGCCATTTATCGGGCAGCTCTTCATTCACGTAATCGCCGGCGTAGGCCACGATATCGTCAAGTACGCCCTGGATACTTATGGCGACGATGACACCATGTTCTCGTGCACCCATGATGCCAATGCGTGGCCCGCCGAACGCTACGCAGGACTTCCAGCGCCGGCTCAGGACGAGCGGGTCGTACTCTGGGTTCAAAACAGCCACCCCTGCCCCATTCCACGCGGCGGCATTGGCCTGAACCGCATGGGTCGGGACGAGGTTGTGCCCTTGGATCGGGAAATCGCACCCTTCGCAACTCACGCGCTGGACGTTGCAACACTGCTTCCGGACGTACGCTGGCCCGAGCAGATAGAGATTCGTGCCGGCAAGCACTTCGTGCGGCCGCGCTACGAAGTGGAAAGTGCCGCCGGCCGCATCCGCATCGCCCATCCCAATGTCGAGCGGATCGACCTTGAACCGGATCCGCATATCGCGGAACTCTCCAATCTGATGGGAAAGAGCTACTTGCTACCGGCGCCGATCCTTCCGATAAAGCGCTTCCGCAGCACGGCGCTGCCGACGCCGATGTCGACGGCGCAGACCAACCTGCCGGTGGCCGTTGTGCTCTACGATGCGTCGGGCCAGGAAGCGGCTCGCCAGCCTCTTGGATGCTTGCCACGCGACCACGCAACCTTATTCGAAGTCGACGACATGTTGGACGGCGCCGCCAACGGCACTCTTGCGAGCGGCTATGGCCACATGGAACTGATTTATGATTTCCAGGACGGCGGGGACGCCGACGGTTGGCTGCATGGCCTCTTCCGCTACGAAGACAGGGTGAACGGGCATGCCGCGGAGACCAGTTTCGGCGCGCACATCTTCAACACCGTACTGACCTATCGAAACGAGCCGCAGTCTTACGGCGGTCGCGCGCCAGGCCTTTCAACACGTCTGTTCCTGCGTCTTGGTCTCGCGCCTGCCGACACCATGTGCCAATTGATCTATCCAGTCTCCACGTCATGGCACGCACAGTCTTCAACCGAACTCTTGCTTTACAACCAGCAGGGCGACGAGGTTGCGCGAACGTCGATCGCGATTCCCTGCGGCGGTTCGCTGTTGTGGCACTACTCCGAAACTTTTGACGAAGCAGCTCGGAAGGCCGCGGGCAAGCACGCCTATCTGATCGTCCGTGACGCTACCTGCCGGCTGTTTGGCTACCACGGACTAACCCACGGCGACTCCGCTTTCAGTCTCGATCATATGTTCGGATTCTAGCTGCGCCAGCAAGTTCACAAAGCTGAGGTGAGCAAGAAGGCGTTGTGTGCAGCGGACTTCGAGCAAAACAACGTGTAATGTGCCGCGCGCACACCGCCGCATGTTGCGAGCCGCAGAATATGGACTGGGACAAGCTCAGAATTTTTCACACCGTCGCCGAAGCTGGCAGTTTTACGCATGCCGGCGAGAGGCTCAATCTCAGCCAGTCGGCAGTTAGTCGCCAGATCAGCTCGCTTGAGGAAAGTCTCGATCAGCTGCTATTTCATCGCCATGCGCGGGGTCTTATCCTGACCGAGCAGGGCGAATTGCTGCACCGCACGGTTCGGCGTGTGTATCAAGAGCTTGTCATGGCTGAATCGAGGCTTTCGGACAGCCGTGAACGGCCCTCCGGCCCCCTCAAGATCTCGACCACCGTGGCGTTCGGTTCGAGCTGGCTGACGCCGCGCATCAAGGAGTTCATCGAGCTATATCCCGATATCGAAGTCAGCCTGCTGCTGACCGATAGCGAGGTCGATCTTTCGATGCGAGAGGCTGACATCGCCATCCGGATGGAACGACCACGGCAACCCGATTTGATTCAGCGGCGGCTGGTCACACTTGGGACGCATATCTATGCCTCACCTAGCTATCTGCAGCGACACGGTGTGCCGCAGAAGGTCGAGGACATCGATCATCATCGGATTATCGTTTACGGGTTCGATACCACTCCGCCGGTCGCGTCGATCAATTGGCTGCTCGATGTTGGTGTGCGGCCCGACAATCGCCGACAGCCTGTACTGCGGGTCAATAATCTCTACGGCGTTTACCGTGCCGTCCGGAGTGGGTTGGGGTTGGCCGCCTTGCCCGACTACATGATTCCCGAAGATGTCGACATCACGCGGGTCTTGCTGGAGCTGTCGGGTCCATCGATACAGGCATATTTCGTCTATCCGGAGGAATTGCGCAATTCCAAGCGAATTTCGATCTTTCGCGATTTTCTCCTGCAGATAGTGACTGAGACTCAAGCCTGAATAAGGTCTGCGAGGACTTCCTCCGCCTTGGTTTTTCGCGGACTGGAGGCATATCATGCCAAGCTATGCAAAAAACACATAGCGGCATTGAGGAAACCGCCCTTCACGCGCGGTACATGATTTCCTATCTAACAAGAGTACGGTGATTCAGTTCACCGGATTCCGGGCGAATGTCCCGGAAGAAGGGTCTTAGAATCCTACGTCTCCCAGACGTGAAGCCTCCCTGTTCAACTTGCCGGGCCCCATTGGGGCCCGGTATTTTCATTCACCTACATAAACAACTGTTCGCCGGTCATACCCTGGTATAGGCCGGCGACGAATTCGCCGTAGCCATTGTAGAGCTGCGTTGGGATCCGCTCGTCTGAGTCTATGGCGTGCTCGGTCGCCTGGCTCCAGCGCGGATGCGGCACTTCCGGGTTCACATTGGCCCAAAAGCCATATTCACGGGCCTGCAGCCGCTCCCAGAAGCTAACCGGCCGTTTGTCGGTAAATGTGAAGCGGACGATCGACTTGATCGACTTGAACCCGTATTTCCAAGGCACGGCAAGACGCAGGGGAGCCCCCATCTGCTTGGCCACCGGCTTGCCGTATACGCCGGTAACGAGGAAGGCGAGTTCGTTGGTCGCTTCCGCCATCGTCAGACCCTCGATATAGGGCCAGGGGTACCAGAACTGCTTCAATCCCGGCATCGCGTCGGGCTCGGTCATCGTTTCCATGACGACGTATTTGGCGGAATTCAAGGGTTTCGCATAGTCGACAAAACTCTTGAAGGCAAATCCACTCCAGGGGACCGCCATATACCACCGCTCGACGCAGCGATGGCGGTAGAGCCGCTCTTCCAGCGGCATCGCGGCAAGAAGATCGTCTATGGCGACCTTTCGCTCCTTCTCCACGAGGCCGTCGATTACGACTTCCCACGGCCGGATGGACATCTTTTGCGCTGCTTTGTGGATCTTCTTATGACTGCCGAACTCGTAGAAATTATTGTAGGTCTTCGCGAGCTTCTCATTGGTGATCGGACGATCCAATTTGTAGCGATCATTGCGTCCGACCGGGTAGAGCGCGGTAGTCGGATCTTCGCTATCAGTTGCGGCGGCTGCCGCCAAGGGCATGCCTCCTGCGAGTAGCATCGGCCCAACGGCCATGGCCTTGACCAACTGACGGCGCTGCAAGAACACGCTTTCGTCGGTCGCCGCCGACTCGGGTAGCTCCCAACCACGCTTGATTTTCGCTAGCATCTCATCCCTCGTCTCATTTGGAATACGATCGAGTCTTGCCTGCGATCTGACAATTGATGTAGCGCGCGACCCCAACGGTGCCAAATCAATTAAATGTGGGTAATGGGCGGTAAAGCTGCGTTCGCCAGCTGAGACAGCGATTTGACGACCACGAGGCGACCGAAACATGCATCAATTCACGAAGATCACGGCTCGATCTGCCGCCTGCTACACCCTCATGCGTCGACGCTTCGACTGGAGTTTGGCGCGCGGCCGGCAGACAGGCCGCAGTCTTCTATTCAGCCGCCTGACGCTGTGCGACGACATCGTCGGCCAGGCGTCCACTCAACTCCGATAAATGGTCGAATCCCCACTCATATGTGCCCACGCCCTGGGTTACGGACCGCAGTTCAATGATCATGTCGTGCAACTCGGACTGCGGCACGAAGGCTTCAACCTCATCCCAACTCCGCCAGCCCTCTTTCGCGTCGAAGCCGAGAATCTGGCCGCGCCGTTTGGTAATCAAGCCCTGCGCCTTCGACGTCGCCGAGTTCGGAACTGAGATCTTGATGCGGCAGATTGGCTCGAGAAGGACCGGGCTGGCTTTCGGTAGACCTTCCCTCATGGCCATGCTCGCCGCCGTCTTGAACGCCATGTCCGAACTGTCAACGGCATGGAACTGGCCGTCGACGAGCGAGACCGAGATATCGACGATAGGGAATCCCAAAGCACCTTCACTTAAAAACTCGCGGACACCTGCTTCGACCGAGGGAATGTATTGTCTCGGCACGGCGCCACCGACGATGGAATTATCGAATTTGAAGCCGGCGCCCCGGGCAACCGGCTTGATGTCGAGATGCACATCGCCGAATTGACCATGCCCGCCCGACTGTTTCTTGTGACGCGCGTGTTGTTTGACCGGTTTACGGATCGTTTCCTTGTAGGGAATCTGCGGCTGCCGTGTACTAACGGATACATTGTACAAGCTGCCAAAGCGCTCCGCGGCAACTTGCAGATGAATCTCGCCCTGCCCCCAAAGCACCATCTCATTGGTGTCTTTGCTATGGTCAACCGAAAGCGATGCGTCCTCGTCAATCAATCGGGATATCGCCGACGACAGCTTCACCTCATCCTCTCGCTTGTTGGGTTCAATCGCCAGCGAATAGACCGGCTTGAGAGGCTCCGGCCACGCGAGCGCATCGGCTACAACACCATTCGCGCTCAAGACCGCGCCCGTCGGCACTTCCTCAAGGCGGCCCAGCGCAACTACGTCGCCCGGTTCAGCGGCATCGATCTTATCGAGCGTATGTCCCATCATGCGGAACAACCCACCGACCCTTTGATCGCCAAAATGCATGCCGTCCTTGACCGCGCCGCGCCAGACGCGCGCTAAGGAGACCTTGCCCGTATGCGGCAAATGGTAGGTCTTGAAAACCTCCACCAGCGGCTCGCCCGCCGGCAATTCCAGCCGCGCAATCGAATTTTCAATTTCGGCCACTTCGTGCCGCAACGCCTTAAAAAGCCGCCGAACACCATGGCAATGCTCGGCAGCGCCCAAGAAGACAGGAACGATCGAATCTTGCTGAAAGTCTTTGGTCAGATGTTGATAAATTTCTTCCTTGGACGGGACGACATCTTCCAGTAGCTGTTCGAGGAGCGCATCGTCAAAGTCGGCCAGCGATTCGAGCATTGTCTGACGCGCTTCCTGATACCGCGCGCTGTCAGTTTCGGGCAGTGGAATGAGATCGGACGCCTCTCCAGGCTTGTAGGTATAGGCCCGTTCGGAGACCAAATCCGCATAGCCGGAAACGCTCTCGCCATCTCGGATTGGCACCTCGCGCAGGACCAGCGGCCGCGCCGAAACCGATTGCAGGGCGTCCAGTATGTCGCGTACCCGGGCCGAAGCAGTGTCCATCTTGTTAATGAAAATCATGTGCGGAATCCCCTGCGAATCCAGGAGATGAAGCAACGGCGCCACACCCTGCGCACGCTCGACTTCTGGCTCGCAGACAACCACAGCGACATCAGCCGCCATCAGCGCCGCGTGCGTATCCTGCATGAATTCGAGCGAACCCGGGCAATCGAGAAAATGCCAACGATCACCAAGATAGTCGCTGCTTGCCGCGGATATTTCGATGCTCATATTGCGGGCGCGGGCTTCCGTCGACGCATCGGCAACGAGATTGCCGTCGCGCTGCGTGCCGCGCCGTTCAATCGCGCCGCCGACAAAGAGCAGCGACTCAAGAAGTGTCGATTTGCCGCTCTGGTACGTTCCGACAAGCGCAGCGCAACGAGGCGCAACCGGCGAGGAGTCAGCCATGACGATGCTCCTTTCGGGGTTCTGCTCTGTTCGTTTGGTGCGCCCAGATGAAGTTTGAGCACACCCCTCCCATGCTTAGGGGATATGGTTCCAGCGTCGCCAATACGATGCAAGAGAAATCAGCCGGGCTTGCCGCCGCTCGTCGACATTGAATCCGGCTAGCGCCGGTGACTGCCGCGGAATCCGGCTAGCGCCGGTGACTGCCGCGACGCCGCACAGAATTTCTTTGGCGAACGCTTTAATGTGAGCGATGCGCAGAATCGTTGAACGCGCCGGCCAGTCTCCTCCAGCAAGTCAGTTGATGTCGCATAGGAAATGCGGAAGAAGGGTGACAAGCCGAACGCCGCGCCGTGCACACAAGCCGGACCTTCGAGTTCGAGGAGCGCAGTTACAAAATCCTCGTCATTTTCTATGACCGCTCCATTCTCAGCTGTTTTGCCGATCGCGCCCTGACAGGACGGATAGACATAGAACGCGCCTTCGGGTGTCGGACAGGTTAGTCCGGTCGCCTGATTGAGCATCGAAACGATGAGGTCCCGTCGTTCCTTGAAGACCTTATTATTCGCCGCAACAAACCCGTGGTCGCCTTCGAGCGCAGCGACAGCAGCCCATTGGCTAATCGTCGAAGTACTGGTTGTCGATTGCGACTGTATCTTGTTCATGGCGGAAATCAGCTCGACCGGTCCAGCCGCATAGCCGACCCGCCAGCCCGTCATGCAATAGACCTTCGATACGCCGTTCAGCGTCAAGGTGCGCCCGAAAAGTTCCGGCTCCACTTGGGCAATCGTCGTGAATTCGAAATCGTCATATACAAGGAATTCGTAAATGTCGTCGGTCATCACCCAGACATGCGGATGCCGTATCAGAACTTCGGCCAGTGCCTTCAGATCGTCCCGTGAATACGCTGCACCTGTCGGATTCGATGGCGAGTTCAGCATCAACCACTTGGTCTTGGGCGTTATCGCCGCCTCGAGCTGATCGGCCTGCAGCTTAAAGCCGCTCTCCGCAGAGCAGTTCACGATCACCGGCGACGCGCCGCACAACAGGACGATATCGGGATAGCTCACCCAATAGGGCGCCGGAATGACCACCTCATCGCCCGGATCCAGCGTCGCCATCATTGCGTTGAAGATATCCTGTTTCGCGCCGCAGCCGACCGTTACCTGCGCCGGTGAGTAGTCCAAGTCGTTGTCACGCTTGAATTTCGCGCAGATCGCTTCGCGCAGTTCCAGAATGCCGGGCACCGGCGCGTATTTGGTTTGACCTTTGGCCAAGGCCTCGATCGCTGCCTGCTTTATGTGTTCCGGCGTGTCGAAATCGGGCTCACCCGCCGCCAGATCGATGATGTCCCGGCCCTCCTGCTTGAGTTCCTTTGCGCGCGATGCCATGGCGACCGTTGCCGATGGCTTGACGAGAGAAAGACGGTCAGCGAGAAACGCCATAGTTTCAGGATTCCTTGATTCAGTTGTATTAACGAATGACTGTGCCAGTTTGGCTCGTTACGCTCGAGAAATGTCTGACACGGTATCACGGCCAAGCAGCACTTACGTCAGCTGCACACTACGCCCAAGCCCCAACAAAATACAATGTCGATCAACGCGCATACTGGCCTGGAGGGCCACGCTCGTCCTATGTTTGTGGATATGAACGAAGTTGCACCCATTCTCTCGTTCGAGCGCCCCCTAAGCGAAGGCGGGCGCCGCTTTGAGTTGGTCTCGGATCTCGAGCCCGCCGGCGACCAGCCGCAGGCGATTGAGGGCCTTGTTACAGGCCTTAAAGATGGAGGGCGCGACCAGGTTCTGCTTGGCGTCACCGGCTCTGGCAAGACCTACACCATGGCCCAAGTCGTCGTATCGATGCAGCGTCCGAGCCTGGTGCTGGCTCCCAACAAGACTTTGGCGGCCCAACTCTACGGCGAGATGAAAACCTTCTTCCCGAACAACGCCGTCGAATATTTCGTCTCCTATTATGACTACTATCAGCCCGAGGCCTACGTGCCACGGACCGACACCTATGTCGAAAAGGAATCTTCAGTTAACGAGCAGATAGACCGGATGCGCCATTCCGCCACCAGGGCATTGCTTGAGCGCGACGATGTCATCATCGTTGCGTCGGTTTCCTGCATCTATGGCATCGGCTCCGTCGAAACATATTCGCAGATGGTCGTGCCCTTGAAGTTGGGCCAAACCCTGGACCGCGCCAAACTCTTGAAGCGTCTGGTGGAACTGCAGTATCGCCGGAACGACACCAACTTCATGCGCGGAACCTTCCGCGTCCGTGGCGATACGGTGGAAATCTTTCCCGTCCATTATGAAGACCGTGCATGGCGCCTGTCCCTGTTTGGCGATGAACTGGAGGCAATCTGGGAGTTCGACCCCTTGACTGGCGAGAAGACCAATGCGCTTGAGGCCGTAAAAGTCTACGCAAACAGCCACTACGTCACGCCGAGGCCAACCCTCCAGCAGGCGGCTCGCGAGATCAAAAAGGAGCTGAAAACGCATCTCGAGTTCCTGCGGAAAAGCGGCAAACTTCTTGAAGCGCAGCGGCTTGAGCAGCGCACCACGTTCGATCTCGAAATGATCGAGGCAACCGGCTCCTGCGCCGGCATCGAAAACTACTCACGTTTTCTGACCGGCCGAAAACCCGGCGAACCACCGCCGACCCTGTTTGAGTATCTGCCCGACCACGCGCTGCTGTTCATCGATGAATCTCACGTCACCGTGCCGCAACTAGGTGGCATGTACCGCGGCGATTTCTCGCGCAAGTCGACGCTCGCCGAGTACGGCTTTCGTCTCCCGTCCTGCCTCGACAATCGGCCGCTTAAGTTCGAGGAATGGGACGCCATGCGGCCACCGACCATGTATGTCTCCGCAACACCCGGCCCTTGGGAACTGGAGCGAACCGGCGGCGTGTTCACCGAGCAGGTGGTTCGGCCAACCGGGCTCATTGACCCGGTCTGCATCATCCGGCCGACGGAGACCCAGGTCGACGATCTCCTTGCTGAGTGCCGGAGCTGCGCGGAGCAGAATTGGCGCGTTCTGGTCACCACGCTGACCAAACGCATGGCAGAAGACTTGACCGAATACATGACGGAAGCGGGATTGCGGGTACGCTATCTCCATTCCGACGTGGAAACGCTCGAACGTATCGAGATCATCCGCGATCTGCGCCTCGGCATATTTGACATCCTGGTCGGCATTAACCTGCTGCGGGAAGGCCTCGACATCCCGGAATGTGCACTGGTGGCAATCCTCGACGCCGACAAGGAAGGGTTTCTGCGCAGCCGCACATCGCTCATTCAGACCATCGGGCGCGCCTCGCGAAACATCGATGGCCGGGTCATCCTCTATGCCGACAAAATGACCGGTGCGCTCACGCAGGCAATCGACGAGACCGACCGACGGCGCGAACGGCAGCAGGCCTACAATGATGCCCATGGGATAACGCCAGAATCCGTGCGCACGCAGATCAATGACATACTGCAAAGCACCTATGAGCGTGATCACGTTACGGTTTCAATCGGCGACCAAGACCAGCCTCATCTCGTCGGTGTCGATCTCAAGACCTACATCAGTGGCCTCGAAGCGCGAATGCGGGCGGCCGCGGCCGATCTCGAATTCGAAGACGCGGCTCGAATGCGCGATGAAATCAAGCGGCTCGAAGCAATGGATCTGGATATGCCGGCAACAACGGCACCAATCAACCCGGAGATCGCCGCCAAACTCGTGGAGGAAGGAGCACTCTCAACGTCCAGCAAACAGAAGGGCAAATCCCCGACCGGCCGTCGCGGCCGAATTCGCCGGGATCGGGCACGACGGTAAAATCGCGTCAGGCGCCTTGATCGCCGTTCCGCCCACGCCCTATGCTCACCGCCACTATGGCTATCTCTGAAGCAGTCCCGCTTACTGCGTTGGTGACCGGCGCAGCGCGGCGCATTGGCCGCGCGATTGCGCTCGATCTCGCACGCAGCGCCTGGTCCGTCGCGGTACACTGCAGCCACTCGAACGTAGACGCGGATACGGTCGTTTCAGAAATTCGCGATTCCGGGGGGACGGCGGAATTGCTCGAGGCCGACCTCGCCGTCGAAACGGAAGCACGCTCGCTAGTTGCGCGCGCTGCCGAGGCGCTGGGACCGGTTGGGCTGCTCGTCAATAACGCCGCCGCCTTTGACGCCGACACGGCTCTCACGGCCACTCCCCAGAGTTGGGATACGCACATGGAGACGAATCTGCGAGCACCCTTCGTGCTAAGCCAGCAGATGGCAGCGACGCTTCAGAGCATGACGAACGCCGAGGGTATCATCATCAACATGCTGGACCAGCGTGTGTTGAACCTCACGCCCAATTTCATGTCCTACACGCTCAGCAAGGCCGGCCTTTGGACGCTAACGCGCACGCTTGCAATTGCCTTGGCACCGCGAATCCGCGTCAACGCGGTCGGGCCGGGCCCGACACTTAAGAGTGATCGACAAAGCGAGGCACAGTTCCTGCGGCAATGGCAATCCGTGCCGCTGCAGCATGGCCCCGATGTCACGGAAATTTGCGACGCGGTCCGCTATTTGATCGCCGCTCGATCGGTGACCGGACAAATGATCGCGGTCGACGGCGGCGAACATTTAGGATGGGCCCAACCATCCCAAGGTGTCGCGCTCGACGAGTGAGATATCCGAATTTTACCTGCCAAAAGCTCAACCGTTTGGGTCAATGAAAAGAGCCAAATTGTTGCCACGAAACAGTAATTTTGAGTTGTCGACTCAAGGGGAGTTTTACACAGGCCGCCTGCCGACGACGAATTGCGGCCTCTCCACGCACCTGTATTCGCAAATAACTTCATTTTTTCTGTTACAATCCGTAAAATCTAAACGTTTCAATATGTTAGGTAGTATGCCTAATTCTTGGGCATTTCATACGAAACCGTGATATGCCTGTGACCCGGGCATTACCGCACCCCTTTTTCAACAGCGTTATCCACAGGATTGGTGGATATCCGCGCAAGCGTCATAGATATTGGGCGTTTAAGCCAATCTGAGCGGTCGATTCCGCATGGCGAAGACCGACGGCTTGCCATTGACCTAGAGCTGGGTCGAGGCAAATATTGGACAGAATGACTCGAATATCCGCTCGCCGCGATGAAGTCGTGCCCGCCACCGGACAATCGTCCGGCGTTCTCGCCGCCGGTATGGCCGTCGTACGCAGCCACCTTAGGACTTTGCCTGGGTCGCCGGGCGTCTATCGCATGGTCAACGCACGTGGCGACGTGCTCTATGTTGGCAAGGCGCACAATCTAAAGAAGCGCGTTACCACTTACGCAAATCCGGGCAAGCTTTCGATCCGGCTGCAACGCATGGTGGCCGAGACGACGTCCATGGAGTTCGTTACGACGCACACCGAAGTCGAGGCGCTGCTTCTCGAATCGAACCTCATCAAGACACTGAAACCGCGCTACAATGTAATCTTCCGCGATGACAAATCGTTTCCCCATATTTTCATTACCGAAGAGCATGAATTTCCGCAGATTTCCAAGCATCGCGGGGCCCGAACCAAGCGTGGGCGGTACTTCGGGCCGTTCGCCTCCGCAGGCGCCGTCAACCGCACGCTGACGGCGCTGCAGCGCGCGTTCCTGCTGCGCAACTGTTCGGACACCGTATTCGCGAGCCGGACCCGACCCTGCTTGCAATACCAAATCAAACGCTGCAGCGCGCCCTGCGTCGGACGCATAAGCAAGCAGGACTACGCGGCATTGGTCGCCCAGGCTTACAGTTTTCTTGAGGGACGTAGCCACGAGGTTCAGGCGATGCTTGCCAAACAGATGGACTCGGCAAGCTCGTCACTTGAGTTTGAAACTGCGGCGACGGTCCGCGACCGCATCCGCGCGCTTGCTCATGTGCAGGCGCGACAGGACATAAACATCGCCGGCATCAAGGACGCCGACGTGATTGCTGTCTACCAGCGCGGCGGCCATTCCTGCGTCCAGGCATTTATTTTCCGGGGCGGCTGCAACTTCGGCAATCATGCCTATTTTCCCAGCCATGACCGCAATGTCGGTCCTGAGGACGTGTTAGGCGCCTTCCTCGGTCAGTTTTACGAGAACAAGGCGCCACCACCACATGTGTTGTTGAGTCACACACCGGGTGAACAACAACTCATCGCCGAGGCACTTTCGTTGCGGGCCGGCCGCAACGTCGAGATTGCGGTGCCGAAGCGGGGCATCAAGCGAAAACCTGTCGTTCACGCACTGACCAATGCGCGCGAGGCCTTGGCACGGCGCTTATCGGAGAGTGCGTCGCAACGCAAACTTCTTGAAGGGCTCGCAACGGCGTTGCGACTGGACGCTCCGCCCGAGCGCATAGAGGTCTACGACAACAGCCATATCCAAGGGACCAACGCGGTCGGTGCAATGATCGTCGCCGGCGCGGAAGGATTGATGAAGTCGGCTTACCGCAAGTTTACCATTCGCTCTCTCGGCGGCGAGGGCGAACCGTCGGCGGGCGACGACTACGCGATGATGCGCGAAGTCCTGACGCGCCGCTTTCAACGTGCGCTCAAGGAGGATCCCGATCGCGGCGAGGGCATGTGGCCCGACTTGGTGATAATCGACGGTGGTAGGGGTCAATTATCGATTGCCGTGCAGGTCTTGACCGACCTTGGAATCGACGATGTAACGCTGCTTGGAATTGCGAAGGGCCCCGACAGGAACGCCGGCCGCGAACGGTTGTATATGTTGAAGCGCCCAGGCTTCACTCTGGACCCTCGTGATCCCGTGCTTTATTTCTTGCAGCGTCTGAGAGACGAGGCGCATAGGTTCGCGATTGGTACGCATCGGGCCCGCCGCGCGAAAGGCCTGACGCGGTCGCCCCTCGACGAAGTTCCGGGCATAGGTGCAGTCCGCAAACGGGCGCTATTGCAGCATTTTGGATCGGCCCGTACAGTTTCCCGTGCGGGACTTTCAGACCTTGAGGCGGTGGATGGCGTAAGCACCACGGTAGCGAGGAAGATCTATAACTTCTTTCACGACGACGGTTAGGATACCCAGAGACGCCGGATCGGCTGGCGGAGTCCATTCCCCAGTCTTCATACGTCTAACGAGAAGGCAAAAAACTCTTGCTGACCAGTCTACCGAACCTGCTTACAGTGTCCAGAATCCTCGTGATTCCGCCGATCGTGGCGCTGTTCTGGATCGATGGTCCGCTCGCACGCTGGGTATGCCTCGGCCTCTTCACTGCGGGCGCGTTGACCGATATCCTCGACGGCTATGCGGCCCGCTCAATGGGCCAGATCTCCAAATTTGGACGTTTCCTCGACCCGATCGCGGATAAACTTTTGGTCGGCTCCGTCATCCTCATGCTCGTCGCATTTGATCGCCTTTACGGCGTTGCCATCCTTCCGGGACTGGTCATTCTGTGCCGTGAGATCCTGGTATCCGGCCTGCGCGAGTTTCTTGCCGAAGTGAAAATCCACATGCCGGTTAGCCGCCTTGCCAAGTGGAAAACGGCAATACAGATGACCGCACTTGGCTTCCTTATTGTCGGTGACGCCGGGCCGGAAATCCTGCCAACCGTAGTGATCGGCGAGGTCTTACTTTGGGCTGCCGCGCTCCTAACGATGATTACCGGCTTTGACTATCTGCGCGCGGGTCTCGCGCACGTCACCGACCCTCCACCGGCAGAGCCGAGTAAGCCGGTGGAACAGGATGAAAAGACCAGCCGTGTGAGAGTGGTAGGCGGTGCAGATTGATGCCTGGATTGCTGCCATTTACCGACGCTGCGACTTTGATGCATGACCTGCCATGAAGATCTTGGGAATTGCAGGCTGGCGCGGCAGTGGCAAGACAAGGCTGGTGACCAGGCTGTTGCGCGATTTGGTCGCCCGCGAGATCACCATCTCGACAATGAAGCACGCACATCACAACTTTGACGTAGACCAGCCGGGCAAGGACTCCTATGAGCACCGGAACGCCGGCGCGAGCGAAGTCCTGGTAACATCCGCCAATCGCTGGGCCCTGATGCACGAGCACCGGGGCGCGCCCGAGGCCACGTTCGATTCGCTGCTGCCACAGATGCAACCGGTCGACCTGCTGCTCGTGGAAGGCTTCAAGAAATATGCCCACGACAAACTCGAGGTCCATCGACCCTCGGTCGGCAAACCACTGCTTTGCACGAACGATCCGCATATCATCGCCGTCGCCAGCGACACAGCCCTTAGCGGTCTCTCAATTCCGGTGCTTTCACTTGACGACATAGCCTCCATCGCCGATTTCATTGTCGAGCGGTGCGGACTTGCGCGCGACTAAGGTCGCATCTAGGGGACGGAGAGGCCGTGGCCCAACTTTCCGATGACTGTTTTGCGTTTGACGGCCAGCTGATGACAGCCGCCGCAGCGCTTGCGCAGCTCGAAGAGCGAACCGAGCTCGTGGTCGATACAACGCGAACGATCCTTGCGAACGCGGTCGGACGATTTTTGGGCGAGGATCTTGTCGCTCCCGCCAACGTGCCCCCGCATGACAATTCCGCCGTCGACGGCTACGCGGTCTTCTTCAGCGACCTCGAAGCAAAACAGGAGACGCGCCTGCCAGTCACCGGGCGGGTCACGGCAGGCCATCCACTCGCACGGCTGGCGCGACCCGGTGAAGCGATTCGAATCTTCACCGGAGCCGTAATGCCGCAGGGTCCTGATACCGTTCTGATGCAAGAGGACTGCCGCGACGAGAATGGCAGCGTGACGATCGCTCCAGGCATCAAACGTGGCGCCAACATGCGCCGGGCCGGGGAAGATATTAGCCGCGGCGATACGGTACTGAAATCTGGCCGCAGGCTGCGGCCGCAAGATGTCGGGCTCGCGGCGTCGATCGGCCGAACGCGCTTGCAGGTCTATTCACCGCTCGACGTTGCCGTCTTTTCGACCGGCGACGAGTTGCGCAAGCCGGGCCTGCCTCTTCCGGCCGGATGTATCTACGACGCCAACCGCTATACCCTCGTCGCCGCCTTGAAGCAGATGGGATGCCGCGTCACCGATCTCGGCATCCTTGCCGATAATCCACAGGCTGTGCAGCAGGCGCTTGCCGAGGCCGCCAGCAGCCATCAGCTGCTGGTTACATCGGGCGGCGTCTCCGTCGGTGACGAAGACCACGTGTGCGATGCAGTGGAATCCTTGGGCAAACTGCATTTTTGGCGACTCGCAATTCGCCCCGGCCGGCCCGTCGCCCTTGGTCAAGTCGGAACGACGGCTTTCATCGGACTGCCCGGCAACCCTGTGGCCGTCATGGTGACTTTTCTGTTGATTGCGCGGCCTTTGATCCTGCGGCTTAGCGGCGCTACGGATATTGCGCCGATGCACTACAAGGTGCGCGCCGGTTTCGACCATAAAAAGAAGAAGGACCGACGAGAGTTCGTGCGTGCGCGGCTTCACATTGATGCCGACGGCACCCCCGTCGCCCAGAAGTTTCCGCGCGAGGGCGCCGGCATACTCACGTCGCTGGTCGAGTCCGATGGTCTTGTGGAATTGCCCGAGGAAATGACGCAACTGGCAGCGGGAAGCATGGTCGATTTCATGCCATTCAACGAGCTCAGCCGGTGAAGATCCTCTATTTCGCTTGGCTTAGGATGCGCATCGGCGTTGGTGAAGAAGACGTAGAGCTTCCAGACACCGTCACGGATGTGGCTGGGCTGATCGAGTGGTTAAAGACACGTGGTCCGGGCTATGAGGAGGCTCTGACGGACATCTCCGCCATCCGTGTTGCCGTCAATCAGGAATTCGCGGAGTTCACGACGCCGGTCGGCCCGGACGACGAAGTTGCACTTTTTCCGCCGATGACCGGCGGATAGCCGGGAACGGAAGGCTACAGCATGGCCGTGCGCGTACAGACCGAACCGTTTGACTCTGGCAGAGAGCTTGGGGCCTTCCTGAGCGGCAAACATGACAGCGGCGGCGTCGCCACCTTCACCGGCATCGTGCGCGACCACAACGCCGCGGGTCGAATTTCAGCGATGACGCTCGAACACTACCCAGATATGACCGAAGGTATGCTTGAGCGAATCGAGAGCGAGGCCCGGACCCGCTGGGCGTTGGACGATAGCCTGATAATTCACCGCTATGGACGCCTGCAACCGGGTGATCCCATTGTCATGGTCATTACCGCCAGCGCGCACCGCAGGGCGGCCTTCGAGGCCTGCGAGTTTCTCGTCGATTGGCTCAAGACCAAGGCGCCGTTCTGGAAACAGGAAGAGATGGCAAGCGGCGAAGCAATTTGGGTTGAGGCACAGGCGAGCGATGACGAAGCTACAGCGCGTTGGTCGGAGCCGCAGGAAAGTAGCAAGTCCTCCGCCGACTAACTTTTCAAACGGGGGTCCAAATGAACCGCCACTTCAATCCGCCCACATTGCCGCCGCCGGGCGGCAACTATTCGCATGGCTGCGAGATTCCGCCAGGCGCTCGCGAACTTGTGGTCGCCGGGCAAGTTGGGATTAAACTCGACGGGACGCTGGCCGAGACGATCGACGGCCAATGCGAGTGGGCATTTCGTAACATCCTTGGCGTGCTGGAGACGGCGGATATGGGGCCGCAGGACATTACCAGGCTGACGACCTACGTGACTGATCGCAATTTCGGCCAGGCCTTTGACGATGCACGCACGAAGGTCCTTGGTGACGTGAGGCCACCCAGTACATTCCTCGTTGTCGCCGGTCTGGGCCAGCCGGACTGGCTGATCGAGATCGAGGCCAGTGCCGCCCGGTCGCCCTAACGCATTCCCGAAAGGTTGGCGATCAACGCCTCTTTATGCTGGGTAATCTCCCGCGCGATTTTATGAGCCTTGTCCGTATCGGCTTCACAGCATTTGCGCGCAACACCGACGCACCGCTCCTGCTCCTCCAGAACCGCCTCGATAATGGCCCGCTCGATCGTCTCGACGGTCTGCTTTGTCAGATCATCGGACGGCGCGGCCGCGAGCGAAGTGAGAACCTAACTGGCTGCCTTTTCAGCAGTGCTCCGTATCGTCATTTGCTCCGTGCTCCACCATTTATCCAGCGCGTCCTGGAACGCTAGTTCGACCAATCGTGCGGGCCTACGCCGAAGGTTTCGTCAACGGGCAGACGTCTATGCCGCGCTCGAACTGACCAACGCCGTTTTTTTATCCTGTCGGCGAACTTCGATGTCGTAATCGTCGCTAAGCTGCCGTGTGATTTGACCGGGCGTGAATCGATGCTCGTCGATCTCCGACACCGGTGTAATCTCGGCTGCCGTTCCGGTCAGAAACACCTCCTGTGCCTTGGTCAATTCCAGCGGCTCAACATGTCGTTCGACAACCTCGATCCCGCGTGCCTGCGCAAGTTCGATGATTGTCCTTCGTGTAATGCCATCGAGAAAGCAATCGGCAACCGGCGTGTGGAGTTTGCCGTCTATGGCAAGAAATATATTGGCGCCAGTCCCTTCTGCCACCAACCCCCGATAGTCGAGCATGAGAGCATCGGCGTATCCCGCCTCTTCGGCCGCGTGCTTTGCCAAAGTGCCCGTCATATAGAGGCCCGCAGCCTTGCTATGCACGGGCGCGGTATCCGGGGCAGGCCGTCGCCATTTCGAAGTCTGCATGCGTATGCCCTTCATACGCGCAGCCGGCTCGAAATAGGCCGGCCATTCCCACGCAGCGATCGAAACATGAATTGTCGATTGCTGAGCCGAAACACCCATCACTTCGGACCCGCGCCAAGCGATCGGACGAACGTAACCGTCGACAATACCCGCCGCGGTTACGACCTGTTCACACGCGCGGCATAGTTTGTCCGCCGGAAACGGAATTTCGAAGTCGAGGATTCGCGCCGACTGCAGGAGCCGCTCGGTATGTTCATCGAGCTTGAAGATCTGCCCGCCATAGACGCGCTCACCTTCGAATACGGCGGACGCGTAGTGTAGTCCGTGACTCAACACATGCAGCTTGGCATCCGGCCAAGCCACGAGCTTCCCATCAAACCATATCATTCCGCTGCGGTCGTCGAACCCAGTCATCGCGATGGCCTCCCGAACGCCTCGCTGAATAGCCCGCGCCACCGGTCATATTCATCGTATTTCCGAATTTTTCATCCGGTTGTAACCAGCGGCGCTGCGCAAATTACTGAAATACAGATGTTGCGTGGCGTAACATTCGCAGTCATATAAGTCAACGTCACTGACATAAATTGATTGGCCTTGCCATGAGCGACATCAATCCAACGGTCCGGACACAGCCCAAACTTCATGCTAATCCGCTCTTCCTGCGCGAAGAAGAGCTGCGGCAAGGCATCGAGATGCTGTTCCACGCCTATCGCGATTTCACCGCAGAGCCGGACGCCATGCTTGCGCATTACGGTTTCGGCCGCGCGCATCACCGGGTGATCTACTTTGTCGGCCGCTACCCAGGCACTACCGTGTCGGCGCTCCTCGAAATCCTCAAGATCACGAAACAGAGCCTGAGCCGCGTGTTGAGTCAGTTGCTGGAGCGAGGCCTGATCGAGCAGAAGCCGGGCCAACAGGATCGCCGGCAGCGTCTGTTGCACCTTACCGAAAATGGTTTGGATTTAGAGCGCCAGCTAACTGCGAACCAGCGCGCATTATTGGCGCGCGCCTATCGTGAAGCGGGCGCCGAAGCGGTCGAGGGGTTCCGCAAGGTCATGCTAGGCATCATGTCGGATGAAAAGGACCGGTCAAAATTCGCGTGAGCGCAAACCAACAAACTTCTGCGAGGAAAGTTTTGTACGGCTAGGCAGATTGGTGGGAGGGTCGGTATAATTCAAGATCATGAATGACGCCCCCCATGCTGGGGAATTACCGCACATCCTGGTGGTCGACGATGACAACCGGCTACGGGAGCTCTTGCGCCGCTATCTTGCCGACAACGGATTTCGCGTCACCGTTGCCTCGGACGCTGCCGAGGCACGCCATCAGCTCGGAAGCATTGTCTTCGACCTGATCGTTATGGATGTGATGATGCCGGGGGAGAGCGGTCTGGTCCTCACCAATAGTCTTCGCCAGAAGAGTAATGTGCCGATCCTCATGCTTACGGCGATGGGCGAAACCGAACATCGCATCAACGGGCTGGAGATCGGCGCCGACGACTATCTCGCAAAGCCATTCGAGCCGCGCGAACTGGTGCTGAGAATTCGCACAATCCTACGCCGCACGGAGCGTACGGAAGCTACCCCCCCAGGACTGCAGATCGGTCCGTGCACGTTCGACCTGCTCAGAGAAGCACTGTTTCGCGGCGAGGTCGCTGTTCGCTTGACCACCGCGGAGGCGAAATTACTGAAAGCGCTGGCGCTTAATCCCGGTCAGGTATGCAGCCGCGTCGATCTAGCCCAAGCCTGCGGACTCGAGGGGGGCGATCGAAGCATTGACGTGCAGGTGACGCGGCTGCGTAAAAAGATCGAGCCGGACCCGAAAATGCCACGCTACTTACAGACTGTTCGCGGCCACGGCTACGTGCTGCGACCGGACTAGTGCGACTATGACACCCCGCATTTGGATCAAGAAGATATTGCCACGCACGCTGTTTGGACGCGCCCTCCTGATCATCGTTATGCCATTGATCTTGCTCCAGATTGTAACAACGCACATCTTTTACGATCGCCA
Source organism: Alphaproteobacteria bacterium (assembly GCA_963664465.2). GTDB lineage: Bacteria > Pseudomonadota > Alphaproteobacteria > UBA8366 > CAVOAK01 > CAVOAK01. The sequence continues at coordinate 200,977 of CAXXSU010000006.1, forward strand.
TTGGGACACCATAACTTGGCGTCTCTCCTCTGCGATTGCTGGCGACATTGCCGTTGCGCTCGATGCATTGCGGCGAAATCCTGAAGTGAGCCAGCGGGCAACCATCTTCGACGCAGTTCACAGGCATTTAGGGCTGCAAATGACGCTTATCCCAGGAGAGATCCTTCCAAACGAGCCTGTGAGCGAGAACGGTCTGCTGGATCGGATGTTGACGCGTGCAATGGACGAACAGGTGCGCCGGCCATACCGAATCGACACCTCGGAATACAAGAGGCGCGTCGTCATCGACGTTCAGCTGCCCGATGCGGTCTTGAGAATCGTTGCGCCGGGCAAACGATTGTTCAGTACAACGACCCATATCTTCATCATGTGGATGGTCGGAACATCGCTGATCCTGTTCGCCGTCGCCTCGATCTTCATGCGCAACCAGATCCGACCCATAAGACGGTTGGCTCAGGCAGTCGATCGCTTGGGCAAGGGCCGTGACATCGAAGAGGAATTCAAGATCGAAGGCGCAACCGAGGTGCGCCAAGCGGCACACGCGTTCCAATTGATGCGGGACCGTATCAGGGGCCAGATGCGCCAACGGACCGACATGCTCTCGGGTGTGAGCCACGATCTACGGACTCCGCTGACGCGAATGAAGCTTCAATTGGCGATGTTGAATGACGACGCTGAGGTCTGTGAGCTCAAATCGGACGTCGAGGAAATGGAGCATATGATCGAGGGGTATCTCGCGTTCGCACGGGGCGAAGGCGACGAGCCCGTTGCGGAAACCGACCTCGCGGAATTGATTGAGGAAGCGGTCGGCGTCTGGAAGCGCGATAGCGTCACAATCGACTGTCACATCGAGGATAAGCTGGCCGCCAGCGTCAAGCCACAAGCGGTCCGGCGTTGTCTCGGCAACCTGCTCGCAAATGCTCGCCGCTATGCCGACCACGTGTGGGTCCATGCGGGACGCCGAGGCGATCAGATCGAAATAACCATCGACGATGACGGCCCGGGAATTGCGAAAGACCACCGCGACGACGTATTCCGGCCCTTTTTTCGGCTCGACGAGTCGCGCAATCCAGAAACTGGCGGAACCGGGCTTGGGCTTGCCATTGCACGTGATGTGGCGCGCGGCCACGGCGGCGACATCGGTCTCGAGGAGTCACCGCAGGGCGGTTTGCGTGCGCGAATAAGGCTGCCGATCTAGGTACTGATTTCGGCGTCAGGCAGGTCGCTGGAAGCCGTCTCCCGTAGTCCGTTGCGGCCATAACCGTTGCGCAATTCGCTCGGCGCGCCGCAAGTTGCGGTCAAGGGCTGACATTGTCCGCGCCTTGTCAGGGCTTTCGTCGTCGAGCCAAACCCGCAATGTGGCCAACCACACGAGCGCTAACCCCTTGATCCGTAGGCAGCCAGCGAGGCCTTTGGAGGGTATATCCGCAGCCTCAAGCGCCCAGCCCAACGATGGTAGAAAAATCGGTACAAGTTCGATAGCGGTGACCGGATCGCGTGGAAGGTCGGCGGCCAAGCGCGACACCGCATCTCTATGCTTGGCCAAGACGTCGAAACAGCCCATTAGAACTTCGAAGAGCCGGTCGCGCGCCGAATCCCCAGCTTCAAAGTCATCAATGTCCGAGACAACCGATGCCTCGACCTGTTGGACAAAGGCCGCAAGAATCGATGTCTTCGATGGGAAGCTCTGCCTGAGCCGTTCCGGCCTGACGCGCGCTCTTTTGGCAATCTCCTCGAGCGAAATGTCACGCCAGCTACGCTCGGCAGCAAGTGTGAGCGCCGCATTGACTATCCGGTGCGATGGATCGGCCCATTTTGCCATCTCAAATCCGACTCCGGCGTAATATTGCCAGCAACGTGACGCCGCCAATTATCAAGGATTGCCTATGCCGGCGTCCAACACTTCGTAGCCAGTTGTGTGAAGCGAGAATCGGTGGGCTAGCTGGCCAGTTCGCGGCTACGCTCGGTTGCGGCCTTAACGGCTCGCCGCAACAGCGCCTGAAGACCGTCATCCGCCATCAGCACTTTGAGCGCGGCTTCCGTCGTGCCTGCAGGACTTGTTACGTCATGCCTCAGTTGCGCCGGCGGTAGATCGCTGGTGATCGCCAGTTGGCCACTCCCAGCCACGGTCACGAGGGCGAGGCGCGCCGCCAGCTCGCTTGGCAGCCCCATCGCCTCGCCTGCTTCAGCAAGGCATTCAATCAACAGAAACAAATACGCCGGTCCGCTGCCAGAGACCGCCGTCACGGCGTCGAGCAGTCCTTCATCGTCGATCACGTGCACTTCGCCGACCGCCTTGAGCAGGGCTGTGCACGTATCAAGCTGGCCACGCGTTACCGGTGCATTTGCACAAGCGATGGAAATACCCAAACGAATCGCAGCCGGCGTATTTGGCATCGCGCGAACGACCGCAGCCTCAGCTCCCAATTGCTGCTCAAAAAAGCCAATTGGTGCTCCAGCGGCGATCGAAAGAAATACTGTCTCCTCGTGTGCAAAGCGCGCGAACGACGGCACGGTCTCGGCCAATTGTTGCGGCTTGATCGCAAACACGACGACCTCGGGCGCAAATTGGTCGGGCAGTTCGGCGGGTGAGGCATATGTCTCGACCGTGGGGCGACTGGAGTGTGGTGTATGTTCGCTGGCAAATATCGGATCGACAACTGCTACACCGGCGCCGACGATGCCGTCGTCGAGCCAGCCATCAAGCATCGCGCTCCCCATCTTGCCGCAACCGACCAATAACAGGGGGCGTTCCAAATCAGCAGTCACGATAAGTTAAAAGTTCACGCCTCGCCGACGGTTTCAAGCATGGCTGAGTCCAGCGCATCCTGGGCCGATCTACCGCCCCAAAGCAAGTATTGAAACGCCGGGAAGAAGCGATCGCATTCGCCGACAGCGATGTCCATGAGATCCTCCAGCTGCTCGACTGCGAGACCGCGCATCCCGCGGGTCAATAGCGTATGGCGAAACATCGGAGCCGAATCGCCCGAGCAAATCTCAAAATGGCCGAACCACAGGCTTTCATTGGCCAGTGCCAACAGATCGTTAATGTCGCTTCGTTTTTCGGGCGGCACCTTGGTGTCGAACGCACAACTGAAATAAAGTGCGTTCAAATCGCAGCGCCAGACAAAGAACATACGGTAGTCGCACCAACGCCCCGCGGTCTCGACAACGAGCTGGTCCTCCGCGGCACGGTCGAACGGCCACTCGTTTGCCGTTAGGACATCTTCGAGCATATCGAGGGGATTGGCAGGAGAGTCGCCGACCTCAACCTGACTCATTCTCATTCGTGCGCCCTTTCAAGAAACCCAAAATGCACGCCACAGGACGATGGCGGCCAAGAATTGATTTGAAGCCGCATTCGGAACCTAATTAAAGAATCCAACTATGTCCGAGTTCCCAATATCTAGTGGCGCCGCATCTAAAAACCACAACACTTAGCATGCCACAAGGCTGACTCGCGGCGCAACAGCAGATCATGCAGGTTCGCAGAAAATATTGAGAGCGCCTTCGCCGTCGACTTCGCCCGCTGAGACTTGGATTATCGTTTGGCTGTTTTCTTCTTTGTCGAGCCGGCCGAGCGGCCTGTGCTTCGGCTGCGAGTCGGTTTCTTCTTGGCTCCTGCCGCCGCTTCTAGCGTAGCAAGGCGCTTCGAAAGCGCCAACTGTTCCTTGCGCGCTTTTGCCGCCATCGCCTTGACGGCGTCAAACTCATCGCGCGGAACGAGATCCATCTCCTCAAGAATTCGTCTAAATTGCTGCTTGAGGCGCGCCTCGACCTCCGTTCGAACACCAGCCAGCGAGCCCATCGCACCACTGGCAACCCGTGCTAGATCGTCAAGAAATCGATTTTCGGTCTGCATGGCGAAACCGTCTCCTGCAATGATTGAGTGTCTCGTCGCTGGATTGTCATATAGGCCTCGCCTGTGGCGCGCGCAACCATGCGCAGTTGCTTGTCGGACACTCGGCCGTCGCCTATAACGGGCGCGCTACTGATCGTCGGAACCACGATATGATCTTAGTCACCGGCGGCGCCGGATTTATCGGCTCCAATCTTGTCGCAGCACTTACTGAGCGCGGCGAACAGACAGTCGCCGTGTGCGACCGGCTGGGCGACGATGACAAATGGCGAAACATCGCGAAACATGCAATCGCCGATTTTGTGTCGCCAGGATCGCTGTTCTCGTGGCTCGATAACAATGCAAATGAGATTGAGGCGGTCTTTCATATGGGCGCGTCGTCATCGACGACGGAGAAAGACGCCGACAAAGTCGTTAGCAATAATTTCTCGCTTTCGCTTGCGCTTTGGCGCTGGTGCAGCCGTCACGATACGCGATTGGTCTATGCCTCGTCCGCAGCAACGTATGGCGACGGCTCGACCGGGTTCGACGATAATCCTGACGCGTTGGCGAATTTGCGACCATTAAACCTTTACGGCTGGTCAAAGCACATATTCGACCGCAACGCGTCACGACTGGCCGACAGCCGTTTGCATCCACCGCAATGGGTCGGCCTGAAATTTTTTAACGCTTACGGTCCCAACGAATATCACAAGGGCGATCAACAAAGTGTGGTCGTGCAGTTTTTCGAGCAAATCGCCGCCGATGGCAAAGCGCACCCGTTCAAATCGCATCATCCCGACTACCCGGATGGCGGCCAAATGCGCGACTTCATCTGGGTCGGCGATTGTGTCGATGTCATGCTTTGGGTTTACGACAACCCAAGCGTAAACGGTGTCTATAACTGCGGCACCGGAACCGCTCGGAGTTTTGCCGATCTTGCGCGGGCCTGTTTTGCAGCCATGGGACGCCAAGAAGCCATCGAATTCATCGACACACCCGCCGAAATCCGCAGCAAGTACCAGTATTTTACTCAGGCCGAAATGAGCCGTCTGTTGGATGCAGGCTACACGAAGCCATTCACGTCGCTCGAGGACGGTGTCGCGCGCTATGTGAGGGACTATCTTGCGACGGACGACCCCTACCGCTGAGCTACGATGGGGCCATATACCTTTCCCAATATCGATCCCGTCGCCTTCGCACTCGGTCCGCTTGTCGTGCGTTGGTATGCACTGGCCTTCATCGGCGGCCTACTCCTAGCCTGGCGCTACTGTATCTGGCTCGCGGGACGTGAGCCGAAACTACTGGCCCCGCGCGATGCTGACGATTTTCTGCTGTGGGCAACACTGGGCGTCATTCTCGGTGGCCGGCTCGGATATGTCGTCCTCTACCAACCAGGTTATTACCTCGACCATTTGCCGGCCATCTTGCAGATATGGGCCGGCGGCATGTCATTTCACGGTGGATTCTTGGGCGCGGTCGTCGCCATGCTGCTGTTCGAGCGAAAACGCGGCCTCCCCACCTTTGCGCTGACGGACATCGTCGCTGCAGGGGCGCCAATGGGCCTATTCCTCGGCCGCATCACGAACTTCATAAATGGCGAATTATGGGGACGCGTCACAGACGTTCCCTGGGCAGTCGTCTTTCCTCGTGCCGGGCCGGAGCCCCGCCATCCCAGCCAGCTCTACGAGGCCGCCCTTGAAGGCCTCCTGTTAGCGCTGATCCTGAACGTGCTGGTGCTTGCGGGCAATGCCCGCCGATGGCCGGGGCTCGCGAGCGGCGTCTTTTTGATCGGTTACGGCCTGGCCCGCATAACGGTCGAAACGATGCGCGAGCCCGACCGCCATCTCGGCTTCTTTCAGTTCGGCACGACGTGGGGCCAGTGGTTATCGCTGCCGATGCTAATCATTGGTGGCTGGCTGATCTGGCAGGCGCTGAAACGACAACAGCCGAAGGAGGCCACGTGACGGCGAGCAGCGATCATCTATCGCGCCGAATTCGTTCCGAGGGACCAGTCTCGGTGGCCGAGTTCATGGCCGATGCGCTGTACCATCCGATGCACGGTTACTACATGACCCGCGATCCGTTTGGCAGCGGTGGTGATTTCACGACGGCACCTGAAATTAGCCAGATGTTCGGCGAACTAATCGGCGCCTGGTGTACCGAGCGATGGCAAGCAATAGGCCGACCCGAGCGGATTCATATGATTGAACTGGGACCTGGGCGCGGCACCTTGATGGCCGATGCCCTGCGCGCGGCAAGCGTCGAGCCGGAGTTTCACCGCGCGCTGGCTGTTCATCTGGTGGAGATAAGCCCTGTGTTGCGGGACGTCCAGCGCGCCACACTAAGCGGCGAGACGGAACAGATCGACTCTATCCACTGGCACACCGGACTGGAAACGCTCCCAAAGGGACCCTCGTTGATCGTCGCCAACGAGTTTTTTGACGCTCTACCGATCCGGCAGTTTGAGCGAACCTCCGCCGGTTGGTGCGAACGCCTGGTGACAGTCGAGCGGGAGAATTTTCGGTTTACCCTGAGTCCTCCGCTGCCTGCGCACGAGATCCCGGTCTCGTCTGGTATCAGAGATACCGCAGAGTGCGGCGCGATCGCCGAAGTACGACCGGCAGCAGCGGCCGCCGCCGCGCAAATCGCCGCGCACTTAGCCCGTTTTGGCGGCAGCGCGCTCTTCATCGACTATGGCCACCAGTCGAGCGGCACTGGGGACACGCTGCAGTCGCTCCGCAGACATGCCATAACCGACGCGCTTTGCGACCCCGGTGCAGCCGACCTGACCGCGCACGTGGATTTTGACGCTATCGAACGATCAGTCAGCGCTGATGTCGATGTTCACGGACCGGTGACACAAGGTGTATTTTTGCGGCGGCTTGGAATCGAGGTCCGTGCCGAGGCGCTGGCGCGCAATACGACGGCTGCGAGGGCAAGCGATATCGCCAAGGCCGGCCGCCGACTTGTCGAGAACGACCAGATGGGCAGGCTGTTTAAGGTGATGGCGCTAACCAGCCGCGACCAAAGTGTGCCGCCAGGATTTGACGCCGCACGATGAGGACAAAGCAAGCCGAGGACGATGGCAGCGCCATTGCCCCACCTCTGCCTCTATACTCCACTCTGTTGTCGGATTCGGACGGGCTGCGACACGGATTTTTCGCGCGCGGCGGCGGCGTCAGTACTGGTTTGTTTGGTTCTCTCAACTGCGGATTCGGATCCAAGGACGATCCGGCGTATGTCGCAACCAACCGCCGGCGTGCCGCGGCGACGCTCGGCGCCAAGTCCGCGCATCTCGTCAACGTGTATCAGGTGCACGGTGACCGGGCGGTATGCGTTGAACGGCCCTGGAAGCGCGGCGACGCGCCCAAGGCGGATGCGATGGTGACCGATCAGCCAGGTATCACGCTTGGGGTCTTGACGGCCGACTGCGCACCGATACTCCTCGCTGATGAAGCGAGCGGCGTCATCGGGGCGGCGCACGCGGGTTGGCGGGGCGCACTAGCCGGCATCATCCAGTCAACGGTCACCGCGATGACCGAACTTGGCGCAAAGTCCTCGCAGATCGTTGCCGCCGTCGGCCCATGCATTGGGTTCGCGTCCTACGAGGTCGGGCCGGAGTTTCCCGGGCCCTTCCTGCACGACGACCAAAGCAACGCCATCTTTTTTAAATCAGCAGCGCGGCAAAACCATTTCCTGTTTGATCTCGCGGGATATGCCAGCCGACGACTGGACAACGCCGGCGTTGCCAGCGTAGATCAGCTCGCCCACGACACATTCGCCGAGGAGGCGTCATTTTTCAGTTATCGGCGGGCATTGCACCGTGGCGAGGATGATTACGGACGTTTGCTGTCGGCGATCGTCCTGCGCGACTAATGCCATCTAAGACGCGAGAGCATTTACGCATCTCCAAATTGTCATTGTTCGTCCTTGTGGTTCTTCTCGTGACCGCAGCCTGCGAGCCGGCTCTGCGTCCGTTTCGTCCACACGACAAATCGATAGAGAATCCACTTCTACAGTTGTCCACGTCGGCCGGATTTGCCATCGCACCGACCCAGGGCATCGCACCCGCCGTGGGCAGACGATTAGCTGAAGACGTTGTAGTAGCGCTCAATAAATTCGATCTAGCAGCAAGCACGGCCGCGCCGACGGGCGACGCCATACTCGTTGAGAGCCAGTCAAGGATTGCCGAAAACAAACACGGGGCGCCAAAATTGATCATTCGTTGGACGCTGTCGGATCCGAGGTTGGCGGTTGCGGGAACCTATGACCTGCAAATGCCCATCGTTCCCGATCAGTGGTCCGGTGGGTCCCCCGCTCTCCTGAAACTCATTGCCGCCGACGCTGCGCGTGGCATTGCCAATCTGCTTCACGGAACACCGCAGCAGACGATCGCATCGCGAGCACCCGTAAGCTTGGCGATAGTCGGTATTGACGGCATATTTAACGATGATCGGCAGGCTCTTCTTATCGCATTTCGTACCGTCCTTGAGGAATCGGGTGTGCCGATCGTGGACGATCCCGCGGCCGCGATGGCAATTCTGCGCGGCGCGGTCGAAGTGACCGACGCACAGACTGATGGACAGCGAATCGTTATCGTCTGGACGTTAACCACAGCGGACGGCCGAAGCGTCGGGAGATTGCGGCAGGACAATACCGTAAAGAGCGGCGAACTAGCCGCGCGCTGGGGCGAACTGGTTTACGATATCGCCTTCGCTGCCGCGGACGCTATCGTCGAGATACTGTTGCAGATTGACGCCGCAGAGGATTTTCACCGCATTGGCACGGAAGAATCGGTGAAATAAGTTCCGTATGTAGGGTAAGCATCGCTAAACCAGATTGCCGATGGGCAAAGGTTCAAAGACGTTTACAGACATGGGTCGCGTTGTTATAGAGTCCCACGCAGCGCACCAACTAGTTCTATGGCGCTCGGCACTGTTTAATCGGGTTTGGGACGGCGGCGGTTGACCTTCATCACGACCTCTCGCGCATCAAGAGGTTCGGCATGAAAATCCTAAGTTGCAATAGCAATCGGCCGATGGCCGAAGCGATATCCACTTACCTCAACATGGAACTTGCCGAGGCCTCGGTCCGTCGGTTTTCCGACATGGAGGTGTTCGTCGAGATTTTAGAGAATGTTCGCGGCGAGGATGTCTACGTCGTCCAGTCGACGAGTTATCCAGCCAATGACAACTTGATGGAGCTTTTGGTCGCCGTTGACGCGCTCAGACGAGGGTCGGCAAGTCGTATCACCGCGGTCATTCCTTATTTCGGCTATGCGCGGCAGGACCGTAAGACGGGTCCGCGCACTCCTATTTCTGCCAAATTGGTAGCCAATTTGATCACAACAGCGGGCACGGATCGCGTTCTGACAATGGATTTGCACTCCGGACAAATCCAGGGGTTCTTCGATATTCCGACCGACAACCTGTTTTCAGCGCCGGTGTTCGCCAAAGACATCAAGGAACACGCCAAGGGCAATGGCGATTTGACCATCGTTTCGCCGGACGTTGGCGGTGTTGCGCGCGCGCGCGCGGTCGCTAAGCGGCTCGATGCCGAGTTGGCGATAATCGATAAACGGCGTGAGAAAGCTGGCATTTCGGAAGTCATGAACGTGATCGGCGATATCGACGGACGTCGGTGCATCCTGATCGACGATATCGTGGATTCAGCTGGCACATTGTGCAGTGCGGCGACCGCGCTGACCGAGGCGGGCGCGGAGTCTGTTTCAGCTTACGTGACCCATGGCGTGTTTTCAGGAGGAGCGGTCGCGCGCGTTGCCGCGTCGCCAATCATTGAAATGGTCACGACAGATAGTATCGCCGCAACCGAGGCGGTGCGGCTTGCGCACAATGTCCGGCAGATAACGATCGCGCCACTGATCGCAGACGCGATTTCGCGAATAAGCAGGAACCAGTCAGTCTCGGTCTTGTTCGATTGACGTCACAAGAGTAGGAATAGGGCAAGGCAACCACACAAATGCATAGCGATTGAAGAGCGGCCCTGCAGTTGGGACGAGGTCGAGTTAATAGGAGTGGTATGGAATGGCTGCACAGAACACGATCAGCGGGGTCGTGCGCGACCGGTTAGGTACAGGGGGCGCCCGGGCGTTGCGTCGCGAGGGACGGCTTCCCGCCGTGATATACGGCGCGAGGCAGGATCCGATTGCGATCTCGCTTGACCCGCGTGACGTCAACCGTGGGTTGGTCGGCGGAAACTTCTTTTCCACGGTTTTCGACATCGACGTCGGTGAAGGAGATTCCGAGCGCGTGTTGGCGCGTGACGTGCAATATCATCCGGTGACCGATCGGCCACTCCATGTCGACTTTCTTCGTGTCACGGGGGATACGCAGATCAACGTCGAAGTTCCGGTCTCTTTCTTCAACGAGGAATTTTCGCCGGGCTTGAAACGCGGCGGCGTTCTCAACGTTGTTCGGCACACCATCGAAGTCGTATGCGCCGTTTCGATCATCCCGGATCGTTTGGAGATTGACCTGACGGATATGGATATCGGCGAAAGTGTCCATTTCGCTGCATTGACTTTGCCGGAAGGCGTCGAACCGGCAATTACGGATCGTGACTTCACGGTTGCGACGATCTCGGCGCCGACGATCATGGAAGAGCCGGAAGAAGAGGAAGAGGAAGATCTCGAAGGCGTCGAAGGCGAAGAGGGTGTGGAAGGCGAAGAAGGCGAGGCCTCGGTAGAAGGTGCGGAAGAGCAGGCCGAGCCGAACGAGGAGAGTTAGACCGGAGGATCCATGCTGCTGCTTGTCGGCCTCGGCAATCCCGGCCCAAAGTACGAGAAAAATAGGCATAATCTCGGATTCATGGCGGTGGACGAAATTGTTCGCCGCCATTCGTTTGGAGCATATCGGGCGCGATTTCAGTCACTGACGGCGGAAGGTACATTTGGCGGCGAGAAGGTTCTGGCGATCAAGCCGACGACCTTCGTCAACGAGTCCGGGCGCGCTGTCGGCGAAGCGTTGCGCTTCTACAAACTACCTTCCGACTCGGTTGTCGTATTGCACGATGAGCTCGACCTGCGACACACCAAAGTCCGCGCAAAGCTCGACGGCGGTCACGCCGGTCACAATGGCTTACGCAGTATTGATGCTCATATCGGCAAGGAATATTGGCGAATCAGGCTCGGAATCGGGCATCCCGGCGAAAAGGCCGAAGTTCATTCTCACGTCCTGAGTGATTTTTCCAAAGCCGAACTCACCGAGGTCGAGCGCTTAATCGATGCAGCCGCAGAAGCCGCTCCGCTTTTAGGCGCGCGTGACTTTAACGGGTTCATGACCAAAGTTGCGCTGATCTTCAAACCTTCAACGCGATCCCATGATGAAGATGCACCCGCAGTTTCCGACTAACACGATTGTCTGAGCGGGTCGGTCATGGGGTTTAATTGCGGTATCATTGGACTGCCAAATGTCGGCAAATCGACCCTCTTCAATGCGCTGACAAGCACTGCGGCAGCCGAGGTTGCCAACTATCCGTTTTGCACCATCGAACCCAACGTCGGCCGCGTCGCGGTGCCAGACGACCGGTTGGGCGACATTGCACTGCTCGCGCCGTCGCCAGTTCAACTGCCGACCTACTTGGAGGTCGTCGACATCGCCGGTTTGATACACGGTGCGTCGACCGGAGAGGGCTTGGGCAATCAATTTCTCGGCCGGATCCGAGAAGTTGATGCGTTGCTGCATATGCTTCGATGCTTCGAGTCTGACGATACCGTGCATCTCGAAGGCGCCGTCAATCCGTTACGCGACCTGGAGACGGTGGAAACGGAGCTGATTCTGGCGGACTTACAGAAAATTGACCGGCGCCAGCCGGCGCTGGAAAAGTTGGAACGGGCCGGAGATCGCGACGTGCGTCGCGAACTGTCGCTCATGCGGCGGATTCGCGATTGTCTTAACGAGGGCACACCGGCACGGCTTATCGAGTGCACGGCCGAGGACCAAATAATCGTTAGTCGACAGAACTTTCTGACGTCGAAGCCAATCTTGTACATCTGCAATGTCGATGAGGAGCATGCGGGGGGTGGCAACGCCCTGTCCGACACGGTTGCCGAAAAAGCAGCAACGGACGGCTCGCATCCGCTGATCGTGTCAGCGGCGATCGAGGCCGAAATTGCACAATTGGGTTCAGCGGACGAAAAAAACGAATTCTTGGCGTCGCTAGATCTCGGCGAGCCTGGACTGGATCGGATCATAAGGGCCGGATATGCGATACTCGACCTCATCACGTTTTTTACCGTTGGCCCCAAGGAATCGCGCGCCTGGACCGTGAAGTCTGGTTCACGCGCAGCCGAAGCCGCCGGTCTGATCCACACCGACTTCGAAAGAGGCTTCATATGTGCCGAAACCATCGCGTACGATGACTTCATCACCTGCGGCGGCGAGCAGGGAGCCAAGGACGCCGGTAAAATGCGGCAGGAAGGACGTGACTACATCGTTCGCGATGGCGACGTTATCCTGTTCAGGTTTAATGTCTGAAGAACTGCATCGGGAGACTTCGATATGGGAAATACGATCCAATTGACGGCAAGCGACGGCCATACATTCGGCGCCTACCGTGCGGATGCCGACGACCCTAAGGGCGGCTTGATCGTCCTCCAGGAGATTTTTGGCGTTAACGCGCATATTCGCGAGTTGTGCGACAAGTTTGCTTCGTTGGGATACACCGCATTGGCGCCGGCGCTGTTCGATCGTGCGGAGCGCGGTGTCGAACTCGGCTACGACGATGCCGCATTTGCAGTGGCGCGCGAGATTCGGCCAAAGATAACCACGGAAGACACTTTGCAAGACATCGATGCCAGCGCGAAGGCTTTGGCAGAAGCGCTCCCTGGACACAAGATTGGCGTCGCAGGTTATTGCTGGGGCGGCACGCTCGCCTGGCTCGCAGCAACGCGGCTTGATGGTCTATCGGCTTCGGTTTGTTATTACGGTGGGCAGATCGTCGATCATAAGGACGAAACACCGCGCTGCCCGGTGTTGATGAATTTTGGTGAGACGGATTCGGGAATACCTCTCACCAGTGTCGATGCCATCAGGCAGGCGAAACCGGATATACCCATACACGTCTATCCGGGCGCCGGGCATGGCTTCAGCTGTGACCATCGGTCGAGCTACGATGCTGAGCAGTCGGCAATCGCCGAACAACGCACGCTGGAGTTCTTCGGCCAGCAATTGGCATAAGGGGGAGGCCGCAATGTTCCATAATAGGAAAAGTGCAAGGGAACTGCTTGTCGAGGCCAACAGCGAGGTCGAGCAGATTTCGGCCGCCGAAGCAATCGAGCTGATCGGTGATGAAAACACGGTCTTCGTCGATGTTCGCGAGACCGGCGAGACGGATCAGGGCATGGTGCCAGGCGCAGTGCACGCGCCGCGCGGCATGCTCGAGTTCTATGTCGATCCGGAGAGCCCGATGCACAAGGAATTGTTCGCAGAAGACAAGAAGTTTGTCTTCTATTGTGGGAGTGGCGGGCGCTCGGCGCTTTCAGCCGTTGCTGTCCAGCGCATGGGGCTTGAACCGGTCGCGCACATCGCCGGTGGATTTCCGGCATGGAAAGAGGCGGGAGGACCGGTCGGCGAGAAAAGCTAGTGCTGGCGCGGCGTCAGGCGGCAACGCGTTGGCAGTTTGGCGAGCAGACTATTGTTTGCGACGATTGGTCAACGTCGGTCGAGCTAGGATTTCAACGCTCGACCCGCCACCGCGTCCAGCTTCGAGGCAACCCCCTGATCACGCCTGTCGGGCGCTGTGATCAACGCCGCATCGAGACTGGTGTGACAGCCCACACGACAGCTTGAGCTGCGCTTTGCCAGCTTAGGTACCGCGGCGCGCACCAATTGGCGCGCTTGATCGGCGTTTTTCAACAGCACACGCACAACTTCGTCGACGGTGACGTCATCCTGGTGCGGGTGCCAACAATCATAGTCGGTCACCATCGCCACGGTCGCGTAACACATCTCTGCTTCCCGCGCGAGCTTAGCCTCCGGCATGTTGGTCATACCAATTACCTGGCAGTTCCAGGAGCGGTAGAGATCCGATTCTGCGCGCGTCGAAAATTGCGGGCCCTCCATCACCAGATAGATGCCTCCACGCACCGCTTGGATTCCGCACTCCGCCGCTGCCTTGGCCAGGCTATCGCCGAGCCGGCTGCAGACCGGATCAGCCATCGAGACATGGGCCACAAGACCTGGTTCGAAAAAACTCTTCACGCGTGCAAAGGTTCGGTCGACAAACTGATCGACGATAACGAACGTACCCGGCGCCAACTCTTCCTCGAGCGAACCAACTGCCGATAAGGAGATAATTTCGGTAACGCCACTGCGTTTCAGCGCATCGATATTTGCGCGAAAGTTAAGGTCCGACGGCCCGATCACGTGGCCACGTCCGTGTCGCGGCAGAAATACCATCTCGACACCATCCAGCTCACCGAACAGCAATTCGTCCGACGGCTTGCCGAACGGCGTATCCACCGTCTTCCAACGCTGCGATTTGAGCCCTTCGAGATCGTAGATGCCGCTACCGCCGATAACGCCGATGACCGGCGGACAGCCTGGATCAACCATTGAGATCGCGTTCCTTGGGCATGGGTTCCGCGCTAAACGCGCTGCGTCACGCCGCTCGCTACTTCACGTCGGCCCATACCTTGCGCTTCACCGCAATCAGCATTGCCGTAAACACGAGCAGGAAGATGAGCACTTTAAGGCCCAACGACTTGCGCTCATCGAGATACGGTTCGGCCGTCCAGGTAAGGAATGCTGAAACATCCCTAGCCATCTGCTCGACACTTGCCTGTGTTCCGTCCGCGTATTCCACACCATCTTCGAATAGCGGCTGGGGCATGGCGATCTGCTGGCTCGGAAAGTAGGTGTTGAAGGTCATCCCCTCCAACAGTTCAAACTCTTCCGGCGCTTCTCCATACCCCGTCAACAATGCATACAGGTAATCTACGCCGCCCGGACGCGCTTCGACGATCAGCGAGAGGTCCGGCGGCAACGCGCCGTTGTTGGAAGCCCGCGCAGCCTGATCGTTAGGAAACGGAGGAGCGAACCGATCCGCCGGCCGCGCCGGCCGCAAGAACATTTCACCGTCCGCGTCCGGACCATCCTCAACCTCGTAGTCCGCGGCGAACGCCTTTACCTGCTCTTCGTTGTAGCCGAGCTCTGTCAAATTACGATAGGCAACAAATTTCAGGCTGTGGCAGACGGCGCAGACCTCAAGGTAGACTTGCAGACCGCGCTGCAGGGCCGCCGGATCGAACGAGCCGAAGGCTCCTTGCCAGTTCCAATCCTGTGCCGCCGGTTTCGGGGTTTCAGAAGCGTTGGCCGCACCGGCGACCATGATCGACGCGGCCGCGAAAAAACCGAGACATAGCGCGCGCATCACGATTTTTCCATTTCGGTTGTTGCGGACCCGCTACCGCCAAGCACTGGTTGGCTAATGCTCGTTGGCGGTGCTCGCGGCGTTTCCAAGAGACCCAGCGCCGGCATCAACACCAGGAAGTGCACGAAATAGTAAGCGGTGCCAACCCGGCTCAAGATAAGCCAAATGCCTTCAGGAGCATTGGCACCGCAGGCGCCGAGAAGCAGCGAGTCGGCAACCAAAAGCCAGAAGAACCATTTGAATAGCGGACGATAGCGCGCACTGCGGACTTTAGCGGTGTCGAGCCACGGCAATATGAAGAGAACGAGAATCGATGAGAACATCGCAATCACGCCCATCAGCTTGTCGGGAATCGCCCGCAGAATCGCGTAGAACGGCAGGAAGTACCACTCCGGCACGATATGCGCTGGTGTCTGCAGTGGATCGGCCGGGATAGAATTATCCGGGTGGTTGAGGTAGTTCGGAGCGTAGAACACCAACACCGCGAGTATGAGCAGGAACACGCCCGTTCCAACAGAATCCTTAGCGGTAAAATAGGGGTGGAAGGGAACAGAATCCTGAGGTCCGGTCAGCTCGATTCCGTCGGGGTTGTTCGAGCCGTGAATATGCAGCGCGATGACGTGCAGGATAACCACGCCCAAGAGCACGAACGGCAACAAATAGTGGAAAGAGAAAAATCGATTGAGAGTTGGATTATCGACTGAGAATCCACCCCACAGCCAGGTGACGATGGCCTCGCCGATGCCAGGGATCGCTGAGAACAAGTTGGTGATAACCGTCGCCGCCCAAAAGCTCATCTGCCCCCACGGCAGCACATAGCCCGTAAAGGCGGTTGCCATCATCGCCAGTAGAATAACGACGCCCAATATCCACAACAGCTCTCGTGGCGCCTTGTAGGAGCCATAGTAAATACCGCGGAAAATGTGAATATAGACGACGGCGAAGAACATCGACGCACCGTTTGTGTGAAGATATTGGATCAACCAACCGAAGTTAACCTCACGCCTAATGCGCTCGACGCTGTCAAATGCGAGATCGACATGTGGCGTGTAATGCATCGCCAGCACGATACCTGTCACGATCAAGAGCACTAACGCGATGGTCGCCAGCGCGCCGAAGTTCCAGAAGTAATTCAGGTTCTTCGGCATCGGGTAGTTTTGATACTCCTCCTGCATATAGGAGAAGACTGGAAGCCGGTAGTCGATCCACTTGATGATCGGATTCGTAAACTGTGGGGCAGAGCTCATATACGCTCTCCTAACCAATACGGACTGTGTTGTCGTCGAGGAACGTGTAAATCGGCACTGGAAGGTTCTTTGGAGCCGGTCCTTTGCGGATGCGACCCGAGGTATCGTAGTGCGAGCCATGACACGGGCAGAACCAACCGCCAAAATCGCCTCGGGGCTCCGTGGTTTTTTGTCCGAGAGGTATGCAGCCAAGATGCGTGCACACGCCCACCAAAATCAGCCATTCCGGCCTTTGCACGCGCGCAGCGTCCTCCTCTGGATCAGGCAGGTTCTTGACGTCGGTGCTCCTGGCGTCGGCGATTTCTGCTTGTGTGCGGCGGCGCACAAAGACCGGACGCCCCCGCCACTTGATCGTAACGCTCTGTCCCTCTTCGATCGCGCTGAGATCGACTTCGGTTGTCGACAACGCCAGCACGTCG
Organism: Alphaproteobacteria bacterium; assembly: GCA_963664465.2. Lineage (GTDB taxonomy): Bacteria > Pseudomonadota > Alphaproteobacteria > UBA8366 > CAVOAK01 > CAVOAK01. The sequence goes on from CAXXSU010000006.1 coordinate 217,875, forward strand.
GCTGCCGGATTCATCGAATCAATGATAGGCCAAGCGAATATCGCAGTTCCAAGCGCACCGACTGCCGTCGTCGCCAAAATCAGAAAATCGCGCCTCGATTCGCCGTCGCCTTGAGTCTCGGGCGCTTGCGCCGTCTCTGTCATCTCTTTCCCCTGAAACATGCCCTGCAAAAGACAGCTGGCAAATAGCTGCCGTGGATTGACCAACTGTCTCGCGCAGATAACTGGTAACGATGTATAACCCGCAAAACGGGGCGCCCGAACCGGCACCACTCCACGTCGCATGTTGCCGAAACGACATGGTAGTGGCTGTCCGTATAATGCAATTCTCGCCGAATGCAAAGGGTGCGAGCGTTTCAATGCACGCTGAGGAAACACCCGATGCGACTAGCTCTCTATGAACCCGACATTCCGCAAAACGCAGGCGCCATCTTGCGACTTGCCGATTGCATGGGTGTTGAGGTCGATGTGATCGAGCCGAGCGGTTTCGTGTGGAGCGACCGACATCTCAAACGTGCGGGTATGGACTATATGGATCGCGTGCACGTGGTTCATCACGACTCCTGGAAGCGCTTCTTGACCGCGCGTCCGGATCGGCTCGTCCTGCTGACCACCAAGGCATCGTTGAGCCATATCAATTACAACTTCGATCGCGGCGATATACTGCTCTGCGGCAGCGAAAGCCACGGCGTACCTCAGGCGGTTCACGATGCCGTGGACGCACAGATCAGGATTCCGATGTCGAGCGACGCGAGATCGTTGAATGTTGCAATTGCCGCCGCCATTGTTCTCTCGGAGGCACTCCGGCAGACGGATGGATATCCAAGCGCCCGGTAGGCGGGCGAAGACAACGAAATGATCACAAAAAACACACGTAAGGATCGCGCGCGCTCATGGTTCGAGGAGTTGCGCGATCGTATTTGCGCCGAGTTCGAGGCCGTCGAACAAGAATATAGCGGACCTCTCGCCGACAAAAAGCCGGGCAGATTCGAGAGAAAACCTTGGCAGCGCAGCGGCGACGATGGGGCTGACGGCGGCGGAGGCACAATGGCCATCATGCATGGTCGGGTCTTCGAGAAGGTGGGCGTCAATGTGTCAACGGTCTACGGCACCTTTTCCGAAGAGCTCCGTGCGCAAATCCCCGGGGCCGGCGCAACCGGGCGATTTTGGGCCAGTGGCATATCGCTGGTCGCGCACATGCAGTCACCGCTCGTACCTGCAGCGCACATGAACACCAGACACATCGTGACAGAAAAGTCCTGGTTCGGTGGAGGCGCCGACCTAACGCCGATCTATCCCGAAGATCGCGATTCGAAGGAATTTCATTCGGCGCTGCAGACGGCCTGCGATAAGTATGATGAAGACTACTATCCGCGATTTTCAAAATGGTGTGACGAATATTTCTTTATTCCGCACCGCAATGAGGCCCGCGGCGTCGGTGGCATCTTTTATGACAATCTCGAATCCGAAGATTGGGAAACCAATTTTGCCTTTACCTGCGATGTGGGCACCGCATTCCTCGACGTGTTTCCAAGACTCGTTCGCCGGCACATGAACCTTGCCTGGACCGAAGAGCAACGAAACCATCAGCTCGTGCGCCGCGGGCGCTATGTGGAATTCAACCTGATTTACGATCGCGGGACGAAGTTTGGGTTGATGACGCACGGCAACCCTGAGGCCATCCTGATGTCGTTACCGCCGGAAGTGCGCTGGCCCTAGTGATGCAGTGGCCGGTGCATCGCCAACTGGCCAGCGGTCGGCGCGATAACTTAGGTTCCTCGACCTGCAACAAATTATTTTTCGCTTTGAATTGGCTGTCCATGACACAATATCAGGCGAAACGGGAGGAGACTGGCATATGTATCGTTGGCTGATCGCGGTGGCTGCATTCGTAACGTTCGGATTGGCGCTGGCGCCACCGTTGGCGGCAGCCGACGCCGCGCCAATTGAAACGTTTTTCGGTACCTTTAAGGGAAGCGGCATTGCCGAGAACTCAGATAGCCTATTCTTCGGCGTTACCGTGCGCGACTTCGATGTGGAAATCGGCTCGAACTCCACTGGATTCAAGGTTTCATGGACCGCAATAATTCGCGGCGGCGGCGACCCGGCCAAACCGAATGTCCGACGCAAGACATTGAGTCTCTCCTTCGCTCCTTCCAGTCGAGCGAATGTGTTCGGCGCCGTCGACACCGAAGACCCGATGAGCGGCGAACCGTTTGCCTGGGCGCGAATCGATGGCCAGACTGCCGTCCTTCATCTTGGCGATCTTGGCCTCGGGGTCGCTCCTGGAAACCCAGTCCTGGTTCGAGAGCTTCTTGCCCTTGCGCTTTAACGGTCTACATGTTGTTGATTCGCGACGATGGCGGCTACGAGGTGCAAAGCTACGCCCGCACCTTGACGGCTCAGGGTATGGACTTGGTTTACGGGCGCGTCCGCGATGGCGATACCGTGCGCACCGTTAAGGGAAAATTGGTGAAATATGCGGAGTAAACGAACTACGCTCATCGCCTGCTTGGTCGTCGTCGCGAGCGTGGTTCTTGCTGACTCGGCACATTCGCAGCAGAGCAAATCGATCGAAGACTTCTTCGGAGTCTATGTTGGGCGTGCCAATACAGAGGGCTCCGACGAGGTTCGCGACCTCGATGTTATCATCGAAGCCAACAAGCGCGGGTTCAACGTCAATTGGTCGGCGGTCATCCGCGCCGGCGAAAAGCGTGCGGTCCCGGGGGTCAAACGGCGCGCCATCGAGCAGGCGTTTCAGGAATCGCGGAAGCATGGATTTTTCGAGCCGGTCGCTGCTGGTACGGTGTTCTCGAAAAAAATTGGATATCGTCGGCGGTGATCCCGTGATCTGGGCACGCATCCAGAAAGACACACTTTCCGTCTACTCTCTGGTTGTCCAGGAAGACGGATCATATCAGCTGCAGGTCTACGACCGCATATTGACTTCACTCGGCATGGATATTCAGTTCACACGATACGATGACGGCGTCCTGAGTCGAGGAATTACCGGTAGCTTGGCCCGCGTCGAAAACTGACGGACGGACCCTAATTCGGCATCTGATCGACCAGCTTTTTCAATTGGCGCAAACAGGATTTCCGGTCAGCGCTGAATCCACCATCGATCCACCAATCTTCCACCGTCCGCAATACACCGCCGACCTTTGGTCCGTTGCGCACTCCCCGCGCCATCACATCGTCGCCGCCTACCGGGAGAAGTTTTGGCTGCCAGTTGTCGCTATCGGCAACGAGCGCGGACCAGCCGTCGTCGGAATCCGCTCCGGCCCAGCCAATAAGTGCCGCGTCGCGAAATTCTCGGGCACCGACCCGATAGAGCAAGGCTGCGCGTTCGGCGTCGTTCAACGTGGGTTGGACCGAGGATCCATTCTCGGCAATCGTTTTCAAACGGTCGCCCTGGTCGTTTGAAAGCCGCAGTCGCGCCGCGAACGCGCCAAGATCCGTGCTATCCAACGCCAACACCGCCGCAAGCCGACGTAGAGGATCGATGATCTCTTGCGTTGTTTCCAAATCCACGAGCCTGGACAACCTATCGAATTTCGTTGCCTCGGGCAGGAAATGATCGAGGATGCCCTCGTCGTGCATCAGGCGCATGACATCGCCAGCGGTCCGCGCCTCCAACATCTTCAGCAACTCCGTGCGCACGCGCTCGGCCGAGAGTTGGGACAGCAGCGGCGCCATTTCGCGGCATGCGGTTAGCGCCTCTTCGTCTGCGGGCGGCTGACCGTAATGCGCGAAGAAACGAAAGTATCTGAGAAGCCTAAGTACATCTTCGCCAATTCGGGCCTTTGCCGTGCCAACGAACCGCACGCGATGCGCTGATAAATCGTCAAGTCCACCGAACGGATCGTGCAGTATTCCGTTCGGTTCGAGCGAAATTGCGTTGATCGTAAAGTCGCGACGCGATGCGTCTACTGTCCAATCGTCGGTAAATTCGACCTTCGCATGCCGACCGTTGGTTTCAATGTCCCGTCGAAGGGTCGTAATTTCAACAGGTTTACCGCCGACGACCGCCGTTACGGTGCCGTGAGCGATTCCCGTCGGGATGACCTTTATTTGCGATGCGTCAAGCAGCCCGACAACGCGATCAGGCGGTGCTCCGGTGGCGAGGTCGATATCCCTGATCTGTCGCCCGAGCACCGCATCCCGGACGCAGCCGCCAACGAACCTAACTTCGGCGCCACCTTCGGTAAGTATTTCAAGTACGGACAGCGCTTCCGGCGACGACATCCACGGCTGGGGCGCTAGGCGACTAACCGTGCCGTCACTCAACCTTCGAAAAGGGAATGATCTTCCCTCCCTCAAGCCGCGGCGCCTGGCCGATCGATCCAGTTCCTTCAGGCGCGAGCACGGCGACGAAAATCAACGTCGCTGCGCATAGTGCGATGCCCGACATCGACAGCCAGGACCAGGGAAGCTCGTGCCAGTTCGGCGCTGCGGCGTCTTCCTGCCTCGCTTTGCGGACGCGCCACGAGAACCAGACCCACGTCACATAAACAAGGAACGGCGCGATAAGCGGCAAGACAATTGTAAAAAATTTGCGCGTCATTTTTCCTGAAGAACTTGTGCGAGATTTACGAGCATTCCGGCCGTCGCACCCCAGACTATGCGGTCTTCGTACGTCAGAACATAGAAATTCCGTCGCTTCCCTTCGTGAAGACGCGCACGCTGTTCGTAGTTGGCAGGATTTGCGGCGTAAGCGAGCGGCAGTTCGAAGACCTCTGCGACCTCTGCCGGATTCGGTTGGACATCGATCGGCGGTCGAACCAGGCCGACGATGGGCGTGATGTGAAATCCCGTGCGCGTGATATAGACGTCGAGCTCACTGACTATGTTCACCCGCTGTGGCGACAGTCCGACCTCTTCCTGCGCTTCCCGCAATGCTGCGGCCGCCGGTCCGGCGTCTGTCGCATCGATACGCCCGCCGGGAAAGCTGATCTGGCCTGGGTGATCGGGCAGGTGCTGCGAGCGTTCGGTCAACATCACCGTGACCCCGTCACGCCGGTCGATTAGGGGAACCAGTACAGCTGCGGGTATCAGCGTATCTTGCGTCGTCATACCCGGATTGAGATCGTGATCGCCGCGGCGCGGAGCGTTTGCCAGCGAATTGCGACGCGCAAGCTCGACCGCATTCATTTTCGCAACCAGGATATCCCAATGCACGCGCTGTATCCTAAATTCCACCGCATGTGAGTGCACGGCGGCGATCGCAGATGACTAAAGTTTCTCGTTGGGTCGATGCCGACGGATACGCCCGAAAATACAGTGCGGCGTCGAACGGCACCAATTCGCCGAGATCAAAGAAATTCGGGGGTTGCGTGGGCACCTTTCGGGCCTCATGCTTTGCCAAACTTGTCAGATAAATGGGAGAATAGGTTGTGAGTCCAACCGATGCCAGCCCTGCCACGCATGGCGATGACGACGCCGGTCGACAATTTATTGACGAAATGCAGCGGATTGGCCGGCGATTGGCCGAAGCGCGCGAACAAGTTGGTCGTGTGATATTCGGCCAAACCGAAGTCGTCGATCAGACACTCATTACCTTGCTTTGTGGCGGGCACGCGTTGCTGATCGGCGTTCCCGGCCTCGGCAAGACACGCCTAGTGGAAACATTGGGGCAGGTGCTCGGTCTCGACGACAGGCGGGTGCAATTTACGCCTGATTTGATGCCGGCCGACATTTTAGGGTCGGAAGTGCTTGAGGAGTCTGAAAGCGGACAGCGTCATTTCCGTTTTATTAAGGGGCCTGTGTTCTGCCAGCTCCTAATGGCCGACGAAATCAACCGTGCCAGCCCTCGTACGCAATCGGCGCTACTCCAGGCAATGCAAGAGCAACGCGTAACTGTAGCTGGACACAATCACATTCTTCCAAGTCCTTTCCATGTGCTTGCGACGCAAAATCCGCTTGAACACGAAGGCACCTACCCGCTACCCGAAGCGCAACTCGACCGATTTCTACTGCAGGTCGACGTTGGTTATCCCGAGATCGAGTCGGAACGTCGAATGATGTTGATTACGACGGGCGACGCGCAGGATCCGCCATCCGCGGTGTTTTCCAGCGAGGAACTTATCGCGGCTCAACTTCTTGTCCGGCGAATCCCCGTCGGCGAGAGCGTTGTCGAAGCAATCCTTCAGATCGTTCGTGCTGGGCGCCCCGAAACAAGCGACATCCCGGACGTGATCGCTCATGTCCATTGGGGTCCCGGCCCTCGCGCAAGCCAGGCTCTAATGCTGTCGAGCCGAGCGCGCGCGCTCATCGACGGGCGGTTGGCGCCGTCGGTCGACGACGTTATTGCCCTCGCGGGTCCAGTATTACGCCATCGGATGGCATTGAACTTTGCGGCCCGCGCCGAAGGGCTAACGGTCGATCATATTATCAAACTCGTGTGCCAACCGTTGACCTGACCTCGAGGTTCGACCCGTCTCCAATTTATTGGTATCACTTCGACAATGGCTGCTACTGTCCACTATCTGAAGACCCGACAGCGCGCAGAGCAGGTCGCATCCACACTTCCGCCGCTGCTCATCGCTGCGGACCGCGTTGCCGCAACCGTAGCGCAAGGCGTCCACGGTCGGCGCCGCGTAGGTCAGGGTGAGACTTTTTGGCAGTTCAGACGATATCAACCCGGCGATTCAGCGAGCGCTATCGATTGGCGGCAGTCTGGCAAGAGCCAAGCCGTGTTCATTCGCGAGACCGAATGGGAGGCGGCGCAGAGCGTATGGCTGTGGCATGACACCTCGCCTTCCATGGACTATCGATCGAGCGAACAACTGCCAACCAAGGCTGACCGCGCGGCGCTATTACTGCTTGCGACTGCATCAATCATGATGCGCGGCGGTGAGCGCTTCACGTTGCTTGGTGCCGGGCTCCCGCCCGCGAGCGGCAAGTCTGCATTCAACCGGCTGGCCAATGTGGTGTTGGCGGACGACAAAGCCGCCGAGAGTGCGCCGCCTTATGAGCAGTTGCCCCGGAACGCACAGGTGATCTTGTTCGGCGATCTTCTGGCGCCGCTTCCGCTCCTCGGTTCAGCCATCATGGAGATCGCCGCCCATGGCGTCGCCGGCCAAATGATACAGGTGCTGGATCCCGCGGAAGAAACGCTGCCGTTTCGAGGTCGTGTGCAGTTTTCAGACCTCGAAAGTGACTTGGATACGTTGATTGGGCGCGTGGAATCCGTTCGTGAGGGCTATATGCACCGCTTGGAAGAGCAGCGAGCGGGCTTGCGCAATATTGCACAGCGCGCCGGCTGGGGCTTTCATGTCCATCACACAAACAGCCCACCGGAGACGATGCTGTTGACGCTCTACACGGTCCTCGCGCAAGTCGTCAGAGGCTAAGGCGATGCTTAAGTTTGGACCCATTGCCTTCGCCACCCCGTGGATACTGCTGGCGCTGGTAGTGCTCCCCGCCTTGTGGTGGCTGCTGCGGGTAACACCCCCGAGCCCGCGTCAAATTCGCTTTCCCGCCGTTCGCATGCTGTTGGGCCTCGAAAGCCCGGAAGAGACACCATCACGAACTCCGCTTTGGCTTGTCATTCTCCGGCTTACTGCCGCGGCCTTGCTGATTATCGCACTCGCACATCCGCTGCTGAATCCCGGAGCCGACCTTACGGGCAATGGTCCGATGATCGTCGTTGTCGACGATGGCTGGGCAGCAGCCCGCGACTGGCCGGCGCGCCAAAGGGCAATCGACCAGGTCCTCGATCAGGCGGACCGCAACGGACGTGCGGTGATCGTCCTCACGACCGCAGTGAACGAACAAGGACGGCCTCCCGCCGCGAGCAACGCGCTGCAACCTGCCGCGGCACGCAGCCTGGTCGAAGCGATAAGTCCAAAACCTTGGCCAACCGACAGGGCAGCGGCGATTAAGGCGATTCAAGATCTTGAATTATCCGGTCCGGCAGCTGCTGTTTGGCTGAGCGACGGCCTGGATGGCCCAGATGCCGTCTCGCTGGCCGAGCTGTTGCAACGCCTCGGTAGCCTGCGCGTCGTGCGCCCCGATGCAGCGGCTCTACCGCGCCTCGTGCTGCCGCCACCGGCCGACGAGCGGGCACTTAATGTAATTGTGCGGCGCGTCGAGGTCGATGTTGAGGCCGTGGCCGACTTGAGAGCTATCGCCGTCGACGGGCGCCTGCTCGCACGAGAGAGTGCGGTCTTTCCCGCTGGTGCAGCCAAAACCAATGTGACGTTTTCGTTGCCAGTTGAATTGCGCAATGAACTCGCGCGCATTGAAATCGAGGGGGAGGCAACCGCAGGCGCCGTGGTGCTACTCGATGAGCGCTGGCGCAGACGACCGATCGGGCTGTTAACAAGCAGCGCGCTCGACCGTGGGCCTTCACTCTTGAATGAACTCTACTTTATCGATCGTGCAGTCGCGCCGTTCGGCGAAGTTCGCCAGGGCGACGTGTCGAGCCTGCTCGATGGTGGTAACGCGGTGACCATAATTCCCGACGGACATTCGCTGGGCGCAACCGATCGTACGCGTCTCGACAGTTGGATTCGCAATGGCGGCCTGGCCTTGCGATTTGCCGGTCCAAACCTCGCCCAGAGCAGTGAACGCGACCTGATACCCGTCGCCCTGCGTCGTGGCGGCCGCGCGCTCGAAGGCTCGATGCAATGGACGACGCCGGCCCGACTGGCACCGTTCGGCCGGGCGAGTCCCTTTTTCGGCCTAGTCATACCCGCGGACGTTACCGTCAGCCGCCAGGTTCTTGCCGAGCCAACGCTCGATTTGGGACAGAAGACTTGGGCGAAGCTGGCCGACGGGACTCCACTCGTTACCGCTGAACGACGCGGTGACGGTTGGCTGGTTCTGGTCCACACGACATCCAACACCGATTGGTCGAACTTGGCACTGTCCGGGTTATTTGTGGAGATGCTGCAGCGCATTGCGCGGATGAGCCGCGGTGTTGCTGGCGAAGGTGAACTTCCGTTGTCGCCTCTTGAACTGCTCGATGGATTCGGCAGGCTGGCGCTGCCGCCAGCGGCTGCACGGCCGATTGCAGCACAAGAGTTTGCCCTAGCAATTGTATCTCCGCAGACCCCACCCGGGTTTTACGGCACAGAAGAAACACGTCGTGCGCTTAATCTCGCGCCGAACCTTGCGACCTTAAGTCCACTCGACGGCCTGCCGATTGGCGTCGTTGTCGACGGCTATGAGGAAGCGAGCGAGGTCGATCTCAAACCGTCCATCCTCGCGATCGTCCTCACGCTGCTGCTGGCCGATGCGATGATCGCGCTGGCTATGCGCGGTCTTGTGCCACACGGATTGCTTCGGTGGCGCGAGGGGATGGCGGCAATCATCGCTGCTGTGATGCTCACGACACTGCCGGTGTCCGAAGCGCGCGCGCAGTCGATTTCCAAAAGCGAGCAGGTCGGCCTCGACTCGACGCTCAGCACACATCTCGCCTACGTGTTGACGGGAAATCGTAGTGTCGACGAAACTAGCCGTGCTGGACTCGAGGGCTTGAGCTTGACTCTAAACCTTCGCACCGCGATTGAGGCAGCGCCGCCAATCGGCGTGGATTTGGAATTCGACGAACTCGCGTTCTTTCCCCTTCTCTACTGGCCTGTCACTGCACGGCCTCCGACGCTGTCAACGGAAACGGTCAATCGCATCGGACGTTTTCTCGATGGCGGCGGCACGATCCTATTCGATACCCGACACCAGGGCGGAAGCAGTGGCCTTGGACCGTCCAGTCGCGCCCTGCGCAATTTGGCGCGCCGGCTCGGCGTGCCACAGCTTACGCCTATTCCTGCCGACCACGTGCTCACCAAATCCTTCTACCTCCTGCAGGACTTCCCCGGGCGCTGGGCGGGTGGCCGGGTTTGGATAGAGATACCGGGCGAAAACATCAACGACGGCGTGGCGCGTATCATCGTCGGCAGCAACGATTGGGCGAGCGCATGGGCGCTGGACCGGACCGGACAGCCGTTATTTCCAGTTGTCCCCGGAGGCGAGCGACAGCGGGAGATGGCGTTTCGGTTCGGCGTAAATCTGATGATGTACACATTGACCGGAAACTATAAGTCGGATCAGGTCCATGTGCCGGCCATACTCGAACGGTTGGGGCAATAGGCGATGGGCGGCACGACAATAGGCATCGCTCCCCTTCTCCCCTGGGCGGTAATCGCGCCGTTGGGCGTTGTCGGACTGGGACTGTTTCTATACGCGGCCTATCGGCGCGCGACGGGCGCCTTATGGCGTGGTCTCGCAGCAGTGTCACTCGTTGCCGCCCTTATCAATCCGGCGATTGTCGACGAGCAACGCAAGCCGCTGAAAGATGTTGCCGCTATCGTCGTCGATTCGACGCCGAGCCAGAGCGCAGGTGCGCGTACCGAACAGACCGAGCTCGCCCTTAGCGAGCTGCAGCGTCGACTCAAGGTCATGGAGGATACGCTCGAAGTGCGGACGATCCGGATCGAACATGATTCTGTCGCGTCTGCCAGCGAGGGAACCCGGCTATTCGGGCCGTTGACGAGATTGTTGAGCGATGTACCGCCGCGACGTCTTGCTGGCGCAGTTATCCTTACCGACGGTCAGGTGCACGATATCCCCGATAACCTGCGCGCCGCAGGCCTCCCCGCGCCAGTTCATGCACTCCTCACCGGAGATCCCGACGAAGGCGACCGGCGTCTCGTAGTCCTGGAAGCTCCGAGCTACGGCATTGTCGGCAAGGAACTGCTGATGACGGTACGCGTTGAAGACAGCGGCGGTCCAGACACAGACAAGCCCAGACTCGCAAAGCTCACAGTCCGCCTAAACGGCACCGACTCAGGAACTCACGAATTACGTGTCGGCAAAGATGCCACATTCGCCGTTACCCTCGACCACCGCGGCCTGTCCGTCCTCGAACTCTCGGTAGAACGCGGGCCCAGGGAATTGACGCTGAGCAACAACCGCGCCGTCGTGCAGCTCAACGGTGTGCAGGATCGATTGCGGGTATTATTGGTCTCAGGCGAACCCCACGCCGGCGAACGCACGTGGCGGAACCTTCTTAAGTCTGACCCTTCGGTCGACCTTATTCATTTCACGATTCTGCGGCCACCCGAAAAACAGGACGGGACGCCCATCAACGAGCTGTCGTTGATTTCGTTTCCAACACGCGAGCTGTTCGAGGTTAAGATCGACGAGTTCGACTTGGTGATCTTCGATCGTTATCGGCGGCGCGGTGTGTTGCCGCCGGTGTATCTTCAAAACATCGCCGATTACGTAGCTCGAGGCGGCGCGCTGCTGGAGGCGGTCGGACCGACATTCGCCGGCCCGTTCAGTATATTTCGAACACCGCTTGGCGAAGTTCTGCCGGGTGAACCCACCGGCGCCATCTTCGAACGACGCTTTAGACCGCAGATCACGGAAATGGGACTCCGGCATCCGGTGACCATGCGCCTGCCCGGCGGGCCCGCTCTGTCAAATGGAAAAGGTTTCGGTGAGCCCGGCTGGGGTCGCTGGTTCCGTCAAATCGACACCGAGGCGAAGCGCGGACGTGTTCTGATGTCGGGTGTGGAGGATCGGCCGCTGCTGATACTCGACCGGGTTGGTGATGGCCGCGTCGCACAGCTCAACAGCGATCATATATGGCTATGGGCGCGCGGCTTCGAGGGTGGTGGCCCGCAGGCAGAATTGTTGCGGCGGCTTGCGCACTGGCTGATGAAGGAGCCCGAACTGGAGGAGAACGACCTGCGTGCCCATGTCGTCAACGACAGATTGGAGATCGTCCGGCGAAATGTGGATCGCCAGGAGAAGGGCATCGAGATCACTCTTCCCGATGGCAGTCAGCTCATCGTACGCCCAGAGGAGAGTTCACCGGGTGAGTATCGGGCAAGCCTGCCAATCAATGCAGCTGGCCTTTATCGCATCAGCGACGGTGATCGGGTGACCATGGCAGCCGCCGGGGCGCTTAATTCTCTCGAGTTGGCCGACATGCGCGCCAGCGCGGACCTGATTGCGCCTGCGCTCGCGGACGTCGGCGGCGTCGTACGCTGGCTCAACGAAGGTTTGCCGCAGATCCGCAGCGTGCGCCCCGGCCGCCGGGCCGCGGGCCAAGGCTGGATCGGTCTAATTGCAAATGGCGACTATGTGGTGACAGGTATAAGCCAGATACCTTTGATGCCTGCGCTACTTCTTCTGTTTCTTGCATTGGGAGCCACCGCGGCTGCGTGGCGAAGAGAAGGCGAGTAGCAGCGAGCCTTACCGCAGCGATCACTCGCTGCTATGTTCGTATTTCGGCACCGGTTCTCGCTCGTCGAGCGCAACTCCGACGCCGATCAGCGAGAGCGATTGCCCCACAATAGGGAACCGATTCGATGGGAATGATGATCGACGGCGTTTGGCGCGTAATGGACCGCAACGAGCGCCGGCAACAAAGTGGAAAATTTGTCAGAGCCGAGCCGTATTTTCGTAACTGGATCACTGCTGACGGAACTCCTGGCCCCTCCGGCAAAGGGGGCTTCAAGGCCGAAGCGGGACGCTACCATCTGTATATTTCGCTGGCCTGCCCGTGGGCCCATCGAACCCTTATCATGCGCAAGATAAAAGGACTTGAGGAAAAGATTTCACTCTCGGCCGTGCATCCCTACATGGGCGACCATGGCTGGTCGTTTCATGACGCGGACGGCGTGCTTCCAGATCCCATAATTGGTGCAGAACACATGCACCAGATTTATGCGGCGGCGGAGCCGACATACTCGGGACGGGTGTCGGTTCCAGTGCTCTGGGACAGGGAAACCGCGACTATCGTCAACAACGAATCGCCAGAGATTATCCGCATGTTCAACGGCGCCTTTGGCAATGTTGGCGCGAGCGGTCCCGACTATTATCCAGCCGACCTCGCCGCCGAAATAGATCAGGTCAACGACCGCGTCTACACGACCCTAAACAACGGCGTATATCGGTCGGGCTTTGCGACCAAACAGGAGGCATACGAGGAAGCCGTAGGCGAGCTCTTCGACACGCTGGACTGGTTGGAAGATCGTTTGCGCCGCCAGCGTTACGTCGCCGGCGACCGCATCACCGAGGCGGACTGGCGCTTGTTCCCAACTCTGGTGCGCTTTGATCCCGTCTACCACGGCCACTTCAAGTGCAACCTCCGCCGCATCGTCGACTACCCGAACTTATGGGGTTACACGCGGGAGCTCTATCAGTTCCCAGGGGTCGCGGAGACGGTCGATCTTTATCACATCAAGCACCACTATTACGGCAGCCACGAAACGGTCAATCCGACACTGATCGTTCCACTGGGACCCGACATCGATTTTAACGCGCCGCACGGCCGTGATGCCCTATTGAGCGCGGCCGAATGACGCAACACCGCCGCGTGGTGCTTAAAAAGACGAAATAGGCCATTAACTTATAGGAATGATGGCTGTTGCGCCGATTGTTCCGCTCGGCTTCGCGAGCGTTCCTATTCCGGTCAATCCGATCAGGGTTCGCCGGCCGCGGTCGGTTGCACCGTCGAAACAGCCCCAAGGTGTAGCACCCGTCCGGCGAACGAGCTGCCCGCGCCAGATTGCCGACCGCAAAACACCTAAATCATATGATGAACTCCAAGCGCTTTACTTATTGTCGGTCGAGACCCGCCGGGCCCTTCTTGAATTGGATGAGGATCATCCAATCAACGGGCCACATCCGACGGATTGAGGCTCGTCGGCCGCAAGCCTTGGTAAATATGATCTATTGCCCAAGTTTCGAGATAGGATAGCGAGCGAGGGGCATGCCGCCGCACGGGCTTGAGGAATGGTCAAGGTCTACAGCGACACATTTGAATGGCGCTTCGCGCGCCCGCCCGAAAAGATTTGGTCAGCGCTCGCCGATACGGCGCGCTGGAACGAAGCGGCAGGACTTCCCAAGCATGCCATCGAGGAAGTGCTTCAGCCCGATGGTTCGGTTCGCTTCTTTGGACGTGCGCGAAAGGGAGTCTTCGCGCTCGAATGGGAAGAAATTCCAGTTGAGTGGGTAGACCGCCAATGGTTCCGACACCTACGCGTGTTCTCAAGGGGTCCCATTCGCACCCTATGCGCCACTTTGCGGATTGGCGACGACGGCACGGGCGGAACGCTCGCCCGCTATACGGCCGAAGCCACCGCAGCCAATTTGATCGGCACTCTCATTCTCGAAACCGTCTTTCTAAAAGCGTCCCGGCGCATCTTTACGGAGCTCGCGGACAGCACTCGAGATTGGTCCGAGGGACGGCGTGAGCGGCCGTTTGAGGCGAAGCGCAAGACACTCTCACCTCCGGAACGGGCCCGCCTCGACGCGATGGTCGCACGCGTAGAGGAAAGCGCGAACGTACATCAACTCGTGCGCAGACTGCTCGACTGGATGCTGGCCGCCCAGGAAATCGATCTCATGATAATCCGTCCGCTGGAGCTGGCGCACCGCTGGGGCACGAGCGGCCGAACGGTTGTCGAGCTTTGCCTCCAGTCGGTCAAAGACGGCTTGCTCGAATTGCGCTGGGACCTGCTTTGCCCACGCTGTCGAGGCGCGAAACTCGCCGTAACCTCTCTCGATCAATTGCCGCGCGGCGCGCATTGCAATTCGTGCAACATCGACTACGACCGCGACTTCAGCCGCAATGTTGAACTCACCTTCCATCCTGCGCCGGCGGTTCGCGATGTTGTTGCCGGTGAATTCTGCTTGTTTGGCCCGATGACAACGCCGCACGTTAAGGTTCAGGTGACGCTTGATCCGGGCGAGACGCGGGACCTCGAAGGTCAGATTGCCGCCGGTGACTATCGGCTGCGCACGCGCGAAATTGGCGGCGAGCACGATCTGACATACGAGTCTGGGGCATTTCCCTCGGCATTCGCTGAAGCAGGCGGTGTCACCATCGGTGTCCCGCTGCGTGAGGGTATGATCCGTCTCACCAACAACGAGGATCGGCGGCGGACTCTTATCATCGAGTCCCGCGACTGGGTTCGCGACGCGCTGACGGCACACCAGGCCACAACCTTGCAGGTGTTTCGCGATCTCTTTGCCGATGCGGTTCTCAGACCAGGCAATGAAGTCGGGATCTCACAGATCACCATGCTATTCACGGACCTCAAGGGTTCAACTGCGCTCTATGAGCGGATTGGCGACGCCGCCGCCTACCAACTCGTGCACGAGCATTTCGCCTATCTCAGTCGCGCCGTGCGTGAACGCGGCGGAACAATAGTCAAAACCATGGGCGATGCCGTAATGGCGGTATTCGCCGATCCTGTCGACGCGGTCCACGCCGCGCTCGCGGTCCAGTCCGGTGTGCAGGAGTTCAACCGCGCGTCCGCCAGCGAAGACATCGTGATCAAGGTCGGATTGCACGGAGGTCCATGTATCGCCGTCAACCTCAACGAAAAGCTGGATTACTTCGGAACGACGATCAATATGGCCGCGCGGCTGCAGGCATTGAGCCAGGGGGGTGATATCGTCTTTTCAACCTGGATGGTCGCCGATCCCGCAGTTCGTGAGATCCTTGGAGCGTTTCAGCTCGCCAAAGAAAGCCAGATGATTCCCGGATTTGGCGAACCGGTGACGGTCCACCGCCTAACCACGGAGGCATTGGCGAGCGGCGAAGTCGCCACCCAGTGACCCCGTCGGCTAAGGTCCCCGGGACTCGCGGTGGAGGATGTAGAGTCCGCTGCCAATAACAATGGCGCTGCCGGCGATGATCCAACGATCGGGCACATCGCCCCAGATCAAGAAGCCGTACAGCATGGCCCACAGCACGGCCGAATACTCAAAGGGCGACACGACGGCGGCCTCGGCGTAGCGGAATGCTTCGATGGTGAGATACTGCGCGCCGCCGAGAAGAAAACCACCGATCGCGAACAGGCCTAGATCGAACAACGTGATTGCCCGCCACCCAAACACCAGGGTCACAAGTCCAACCGACGCCAGCGCCAGCGTCGTAATGAAGAGAATGGCGACCGACGACTCGGTTGCCGCAATGCGCCGCGTAACGATGTCCTTGAATGCACTTGCCAAGGCGACACAGAGCGGTAGCAGCGCCACCAAGCGCACGGCCTCGCCGGTCGGGCGAAACATCACCAGGACACCGACAAAGCCGACCAACACCGCCGCCCACCGGCGCCAACCCACATGCTCGCCCAGGAGTGGACCTGCAAGTACCGTGACGAAAAGCGGGGCAGCAAATGCGATTGCGATTGCGTCCGCAAGCGGCATCAGGCGCAGCGACGTGACGAACAGCAGCGTCGCTACAGTCATCGTGCCGGCCCGCACGAGTTGGCCACGCAGATTGACGACGCGCAGCGTTCGCACACCGCCAAAGCGCCAGGCGATGATCCCCACCAAGATCATCACGAATATGCTGCGCATGAATACGATCTGGCCGGTCGGATAGCTGGCGGTCAGCCATTTGAGCACCGCATCGTTGAGCGTGAGCAGCGCAAACCCTGCGACCATGCAGGCGATACCCCTGAGGGGAGATGATTGGATACCGGTGAGCTTCATGACAAGAAGTTATCGAAGGGAGGGACCTAGCGACCCTATACCACGCTGCGGCCTCGAATCGCTGGCCAAATGGTGTAACGCTCTGTGTTCGCACATTGCGGCACCGCAAGCCGCTTGAGTAGACTGCGACGGTTGCCGGGATGCCCCCGGGATGCCCCCGGGACGCCCCCAGGACGCCCAGGCAAGAACGTTGTCGGTGGATGGATATGTATCGTTTAACTCCAGAGCAACAACAACTTCAGATACGTGCCCGCACGCTGGCCACGGACGTGGTTGGTCCGAGGGCAGCTGAGGTCGATCGCACCGAGGCCTATCCATGGGACAACGTCGCGGCGCTCACCGAAGCCGGGTTTATGGGCATGACGATTCCGAAGAGCCATGGCGGCTTGGGTCACGGCTACCTTGAGACGGTATTGGTCATTGAGGAAATGGCCAAGGTCTGCGGCGCGACCGCACGAATTGTCGTGGAAGGCAATATGGGAGCCATCGGCGCCGTCATGGCATATGGCTCCGAAGATCAGAAGAAGTACGCCGCGCAACTCGTCAAAGCTGGAGACAAGCCGGCAATCTGTATTTCCGAGCCGGCGGCCGGAAGCGCGGCAAATGAAATGACGACGCGGGCTGATCGCAGCGGTTCCGGCTACGTGATTAATGGCAAGAAGCACTGGATTACGGGCGGCGGCGTCTCGAAATTGCACCTGATCTTCGCCCGCGTCTTCGATGGTGCAGTTGAGCAGGGGATCGGCGGATTTATTGTTATCGACGAACCCAATGGAAGCACCAAGGGTTTAACGATTGGCTCACGTGAACCGACGATGGGTCTACGGGGGTTGCCAGAGACGGAGATCAGCCTGACGGACCTGGAGGTGGACGAGGCCATGGCGATTGTCCCGCCCGAGGGCCTGCAGCGTGGATTCGCCGGGTTGATGAACGCCTATAATGGACAGCGTATCGGCGCCGCCACAGTGGCTCTGGGTCTCGCGCAGGGCGCGTTTGAACTGGCCCTCGCCTACACGAAAACGCGCGAGCAGTTCGGCCGGCCGATCTACGAATTTCAAGGTATTCAATGGATGCTGGCCGATATGTCGACCGACATCGCCAGCGCCAGAGCGCTAATTCACAAGGCAGCCTACTGCGAGGGATTTCCCGACGCGCTGGAAGCCGCCCAGGCGAAGGTCGCCGCCTCGGAGATGGCGATCAAGGTTACCAACGACGCCTTGCAAATTTTTGGAGCAGCGGGATATTCGCGACGCAACCCGGTTGAGCGCATGGTACGTGACGCGCGAATGTTCACGATAGGCGGTGGCACGGCGCAGATTCTGCGGACGGTGATCGCCTCGCGCCTTCTCGACCGTAAGTTGCCCCAGACTCGGGATGGCTATATGAATTTGCCGCGAGCGACAGGTTAGGGAATTTCGCGACCAATCCGCACATATGGCCTCGACTGGACGGCGACTTTCGTTGGGCTGTCGGGACACCTATATTGAATTCATACCCTTAACCGCGGGAAGGTTGAACGGTCGGATATGACGGATTCAGAAAGCCAAACATCTCCGTTTGTCTTGAACAGAGACGATATTGAGCGAGGATTGCTGGAGCAATATGCACGCGACAACGCACACCTCATGGAGATGCGGCTTTCGACCGAAGAAGAGCGCAGGGCATCCATTGAGCAAATGCTGTCTGCGGCCGCCGATGGGCAGGATGTCTGGATCTTTGGCTATGGCTCGCTGATGTGGAATCCGGCCTTCCACTATGCCGAGGAGCGGCCTGCTCTGCTGCGCGGATATCACCGGCGCTTTTGTTTTTGGACGCCGCTGGGACGCGGCACGCCGGAAAACCCTGGATTGATGCTCGGCCTCATCACCGGAGGGTCCTGCCGTGGCGTTGCCTTTCGAATTGCGCCCGACGCTGTTGAGCAAGAGCTCAGCATTCTCTGGGCGCGGGAAATGATGGGTGACGTCTATCAGCCGAACTGGTTCAACTTGCGAACCGATCATGGACCGGTTCGGGCAATCGCCTTCACGTTGAAAAGAAACCATGAGCGCTTCGCCGGCGATCTGCCGGTTGACGTCGTCACCCGCCACGTCGCCACCGCAGCCGGCAGACTTGGTCCGTGCGCGGACTACCTTGTCAACACAGTACGCAAGCTTGAGGAGACAGGTGTGCGCCGTGGCCCAATGCACGATCTTCTCAATCGCGTCCGGGCCCATCACACTGCAATCGGATTGGATTCCGGGGAGGCGTAGGATGTCGACAAAGGTGGATAAGAACGACGCGGAGTGGCGTTCGCATTTGACGCCCGAACAGTATGCCGTCTGTCGTCAAGCGGCCACCGAGGCGCCGTTCTCCGGCAAATACAACGACTGTAAGGACGCCGGCACATATCTCTGCATCTGCTGCGGCAATCCGTTATTCAAGTCGGACACCAAGTTCGACTCCAGAACCGGCTGGCCCAGTTTTTGGAAACCGATCGCCGATGAAGCTGTACGGGAAGTAGAGGACCACAGCCTCCTCATGCGCCGAACGGAAATCACATGTGCAAATTGCGATGCGCATCTGGGCCATTTGTTCGAGGACGGCCCTGCGCCAACGGGGCTGCGCTACTGCATGAACTCCGTTGCGTTGGACCTCAAGTGCGACTGACTAGCTGCGGGCAACCCTCCAACAATGCAAATCCGGTTGTCCTCTGCTGAACGGCAGCGCCTGTCGCTGCGTGGCACGTCCAACTAGAGGACGATCAGCTCCCGCGTCACCCGCGAGAGAAGTTCACATCCCCTGTCCGTCACAAGAACAGTGTCAACGAGTCGGGCACCAAGCCGGTCCTCGTGGCTGAAGACAGGTGGCTCGACCGACACGACCATGCCTGTTCGAAGCTCGTACGGACTGTTCTCCGACAGATCCAGGCGTTCGCCCCACATCGGCGGAAAAGCCGGCGCGATGCCGTAGCCCGCCGTATGCAGCCGGTACTTATCCATTCCGGCTCTCGCGGTAACATTTTTTGCGGCCTCGTGCGGCTTGCTCGCAGAAACGCCCGACTTGATTTCAGCCATAAAGGCGTCACCCGCCGCGCGAACCACATCGAAAATCTCCAGCATCCTCGGCGTTGGTTTTCCCAGGCAAAGTTGCCGCCCGAGCAGCGCGCAATAGCGCCGATAGGCCGAGCCATATTCGATATGCATGAAGTCGCCGCGCACTAATTTCTTCTCGCTGGGCGCCGGGTGCGCGTAGCAGGTGCGGTCGCCACTCGCGAAGTTCATCGGACTCGCGGCCATTTCCCCACCTTCAACCATAATCGCGCGATAAACCTCGCCGGCGACCTGCGCCTCCGTCATACCCACCGACACCGTGTCGACACAGACATCCATTGCGCTGTCGGCAATTTCCGCAGCTTTGCGGATATAGGCGATTTCCGCTGGCGATTTGATGAATTTTTGCTCGTCGATCAGGCCAGCGGCGTCCTTGACCATGGACGGTCCCAGATAGTCTTTCAAACGTTCGTACTGACGGACCGACAGGTAGTAATCTACGACCTCGAGCCCAATGCGACGGCCGGCGTATCCTTTCTCCTCCATGAGGCGTATCGTCGCGTCGATTGGATCCTCGGGCGTTGGACCACCCCATCCGCGAATTTCCTCAGCGAGGCAGGTGTCCAGCGCTTCCGGAAGTTCGGATGTCCGCGTAAGGAATGTGAGCGGCTCTTCCTCAATCGGAAAAAACAATGCCTGAAACTGCTGATAGCCCTTAGTCCGGCAGCCGATCAGATAGTTGATATTGACCGGCGATAGTACGAGCAGGAGTTCGATTCCGGCGTGCCCCATGGCACTTCGAACGCGCCTGCGGCGGTCTTCGAATTCCTCGGCAGCGAAATCGTCTTTGGACATGCCTCACCTCAGAGCCACCGGTTCGTCCCCAGCTCGCAGCCACCCTAAGCGGAGGCTCAGGCCACCTGTTTAGCCAGTTCGTCGCAACGCATGAATGTCGACTTGGGCTTAGACTTTATGAGCTTGATCAATCGCTCAACCATCCGTAGGCGGCCTGGATGACCAATGAGTTGGACATGCAGCGTTAGGTGGAAAAATGATCCAGGTCGATCGTCGTAGAGTGCGAGGAACTCCTCGCTCCAGTTTTCGTAGGCGGTCGATGGCGTATCAATTGTTCCACCAAGCCCACCGCCGTAGAGAAAATAGGGCGCGTCGGCGAGATGCCAGTGGACCGGAAGCTCGACAAGTTCGAGCGGTTCACCGTCGCGGAGGTGGCGATATGGGCTCGATCGGTCCTGAAAATTCGTCGAGATGCTGATCTTTTCTTGCAGCAGTAGATCGATGGTGTGATCTGTCAATTCCCAGCCGGGCGCTCGCCAGGTGATCGGCCTAAGTCCGACCACATTCGTGATTGCCTCAATGCCCCGCACGAGCTCATCGCGCTCCTGCTTTTGATCAAGTCCCAACAGCGCAAGATGGTCATAGCCATGGCTTGCGACTTCATGCCCGCGTTGATGGATGGCGCGCACCGCCTCTGGATAGCGGTCGACGGTCTGACCAGGAACGAAAAAGGTCGAGACGATCGAATGGTGATCCAAAAGATTGAGGAGCGGTTCCAGACCCTCACGCACCGCATAGGCGCCCTGGCTCATCAGAACCGGTCGCGGCGCACCATCGGCAATAGCGCGTGACCAACCTGCCTCGGCGTCCAGGCAGATACCAAATATTACGGGAAAAGACGAGTTCATGGCTTGGCCCCTCGAGAGGATGAGTAGAGGCCACCCTAGCCCTGGTGCCATCACCCCCGCAAGCCGATCGACGATAGTCGACGGACTCAACGGCGAGCATTATTCTGCCGCCATTCAGCACAACCACAAACGAGGGGTAAGTGCCTAAGCTGCCGACCGGATATTCCGGAACTCCCTTAGCAGCCCGTTGACGAAGTCTTCCCTGGACGAAGTCGGCATGGTCTGATTCTCTGGTGTCCTGGCCTGAAGGGGGGTTCGCTGATGGCGATGGGACAGCAGAAGGATCGTCAGGGGGACTTGATGGTGAGCTGGTCGGAGATGCCGCGCTCGCCTGGTCATGTATTTTACGACCGCCTGCAGTTGGTACTGATCGAGGGCGGCTTCGACGGCTTCGCCGAGGCGGTCTGCCAGCCCTATTACGCGGCCAGGATGGGGGCGCCTTCGGTGCCACCCGGGCGCTACTTCCGTATGCACCTGGTGGGCTACTTCGAGGGTATCGACTCTGAGCGTGGGCTGGAGTGGCGCTGCTCGGATTCCCTGTCGCTACGGGAGTTCCTGCTGTTGGAGATGCGGGAACGGGTGCCGGACCATTCCTGGCTGTCACGGACCCGCGCGCGCCTGCCCCATGAAGTCCACACGGCGGTGTTTGACTGGGTCCTGGCGCTGATCGCCGAGGCGGGTCTGGTGAAGGGCGAGCGCATCGGGGTGGATGCCTCGACCATGGAGGCCAACGCGGCGCTGCGCAACATCGTGCGGAGGGACACGGGCGAGGGTTACCGGGGGATGCTGGAGCGCTTGGCCCAGGAGAGCGGTATCGAGACACCCACGGCTGAGGACCTGGCGCGTCTGGACCGCAAGCGCAAGGGCAAGAAGCTCTCGAACCAGGACTGGGTTTCCAGGAGCGACCCCGAGGCCAAGATCGCCAAGATGAAGGACGGCACCACGCACCTGGCCTACAAGCCCGAGCACGCGGTGGATCTGGACACCGGCGCGGTGGTGGCGGCGGAGCTGCACCCGGCCGACGAGGGCGATACGACAACGCTTCCCAAGACCCTGGCGGCGGCCGAGGCAAACCTCGAGGCGGTGGATGTGGCGCCGACGGCCGAAGATCCGGCCGAATGTGTGACCGATAAGGGCTCCCACTCACGGTTGGTCTTGAAGGCGCTCGACGACGGCCCCTGGAAGAGCCGGATCTCCGAGCCCAAGCAGAAGGGTTTTGCGCGCTGGCACGGAGATGATGCGGCTCGCCGGGCGGTCACCAACAACCGGACCCGGCTGTTATCGGGGGTGGCCGCCTTCAAGCTGCGCGCCGAGAAGCGCTCCTTTGCCCACAACCTCGATCGCGGCGGTATGCGCCGGACCTGGCTTCGGGGCCGCGAGAACGTGCACAAGCGACTACCTGCTTCACGTCGCCGGCCACAACCTATCGTTGCTGATGCGCCAACTCATCGGCGCCGGCACCCCGAAGGAGGCCGTGGCGGGCGGAATTGGCGCCTTGTTCGTGCTTGTTACGCCCGCTGGAGCCGTCCTGGTCGTTCAGATCGTCCTCATCGTCTCGGAGGATGGCGAAACCGCCTTCGCCGCGATATGCTTCGCCGTGGCGTGAAACCCGGTCAATGACGCCTTTTTCAACGGGCTGTTAGCGAAGAAACTCGGCCTGAAGCCCGGATATCGCGCACTCATTATTGGCGCGCCGGATGCCGTGGTTGCGATGGCGACTGCGCAAGGGCTTGCGTCGCTTTCCGTCGTCACGTCAGCGACTGCCGCCCGCCGCCAAAGATCGGGATTGGACTATATTCATCTCTTCGCGCTCAGCGCTGCGGATCTTGAGGCTGTAGTCGGTAAGCTCAAGCAGCGGCTCAAATCTGATGGGATGATTTGGCTCTCATGGCCAAAGAAAGCATCGAAGATTCCAACCGACCTCGAAGACACAGTTGTTCGGAAGTGCGGCCTCGACGCCGGCCTTGTTGACATCAAGGTCTGCGCCGTCGACGACACGTGGTCGGGGTTGAAATTCGTCTACAGACTCAAGGATCGCGGCAGCGAACTTGCCGCTAAACGCGCGTCCGGCCGCACTTAGGGCCGGTTTAGCACTTCATAGGCCACATTTGTTATTTGCAGCAGCTTCTCGCGCTCTATCTCGCCGATCAGCGCATAAGCGACCGGGCCGTCAAGCCAGTAGAACGCGCTAATTCCGCCCGACTTGATAAAGCGGAAGGCCGTAACCTTGTTCTTCAACGTCTTCGTCGCGTAAAGCGTGAGCCTCATACCAGCCGCATTCTCATACATGAATTGCGCTGCTGCCCCATGCTTTGACGGCAACAACCTGCCGCCAACCAGGTCATAACCAAAGCTGGTTAGGTGCGGCATGTGGATCTTGTAATCCAAGCGCTTGGAGAGCCACGCGACCAGGTGCTTTTCTTCGTCCGCCGCGACCTCGACCGGGTGTCGGACCTCGACGGTATAGATGCGATGCGCGTCAACCGCCTGACCGGCAATCTCGAATGCCGATGACGACGACTGCCGCAGCAATTCGTTGGCGCCCCAGCCCGATCCGAGACCAACCGCAAGCCAGAGTGCGGCAGCCGCAACGGCTCGCATCCGTCGCTGCCACGCGTTTTGCTGAATCAGCCGCTCAACCGATAAACGTTCGGGGATCTCTTCCTTCGGAACATCGCCAAACAAGGACATCAGTCGTCTGTTCTGCTCGCGATACGCCTTGACCTGTTCGGCATACTCGCCATCTGCCTCCACCGCGGCCTCGACCACCGAACGGCGGTCGTCACCCAACAAGCCGTCGACGTAGGCGTGCAGCTCCGCATCGTCGATATGTTGGCGTTGGTCGCTCACTTTACTCTCCGAAGCTTCAGCGCACCCGCGTCGTCCGTCAACGCACGCAGGCTCGCCCGGCCGCGCGACAACCGCGACATGACCGTACCAACCGCAATTCCGAGCGTTTCCGCAGTCTCCTGATAGGTCATACCCTCGAGCGCTACCAAGAGGATCGTTTGACGTTGCTCGTCAGGCAATCGATCCATCGCCGCCATCATCTCGTGGGCGCTAACCATTGCGATCTGATCGGCATGCCTCGAACTCGCCCCTTCGGCGACTTCCAAAGGCATCATCCATGGGCGGGTGCTAAGCCGTCGCATCTCGTTTGCATAGAGGTTGTGCATTATCGTCATAAGCCATGCTCGCATGTTGCCCGGGCCATTCCACAAATGACGGCGCGACAACGCTCGCTCGAGACAGTCTTGGACCAGATCATCGGCGCGGTCGCGGTCGCGCATCAGCGCACGCGCATAGCGTCGTAGATTCGGTACGCAGTGCATCAACTTCTCGATAAAATCGTCCAACAGCTCATCCAGCAACGCTACAGAAGCAGCTTCGACAGCTCACCGACCGAATTCCCTAGTATATCAAGCCGCAGCAGTCAGCCACTATCCAAACGCATCTGCCACGTGTCCCGCTGATCAACGAGGTCAAACAGTTGACGCACATCTTCAACCGTTAAACACGCTGTGCGGACAATTATTCCGCCGGAATTTTATTTTGGCAGTTCGCTTTTGCGGTCGTTTTCTTGGGTCCAGCCTTCAGTAAACGAGGCTTGGACGCAGCCAATCGGCAGGCCGCCTCAGCCGCTTGCACGTCTCACGTATAGCCAGGCAAATATTCCAAGTGCAATGAGACCGACAAACGCCCGGTCGCCCAACGCCTGGATCAAATCAATCAGATTCCCGACCACATCGCCAGTCAGCAAGATCACACTCGGACCAAACAGCAGTTGCAGAAGAATGCCCAGGGCAAGCAGCATTAGGCCAAATTCAAGCAGTCGGCCAAGCCAGCCCTTCACCGTCTCGTACATCTGAAGCATGGGCTCCCCTCCGGTGATACTGCCACCCACAGAGGGCATATATTGCGTAGTAGGATTAATATGCCACTAGATATTGTACTGCTTGTCAAGTGCAATCGGCTGAGCCTTGGCGCTAATCGACAGTACCGTTCGCAAAATTGACGGCGCTTGACCGGCTGTGGCTAAAGCAGTTGCCGCCGGAGCATCAAGCCAGCGCTGCGGCCACGGGCCGAGTGATGTGCAAAAGCATGTCATCAGCCCGAAATCGTGCGACAAATTGTGCGCCAATGGGAAGGCCGCGAGGACCAATCGAGATCGGCAGAGTGACGCTGGGAACGTGTAGCAACGTCCACATACGGCAAAAGATGGGATCACCCGTTGCATCGAGTCCCTCCGGCGCCTCGCCCGCAGTAGAGGGCGTCAACAAAAGATCATAATCATCGAATACCGGGTCGAGCAGACGTTTACAGATCTCCGCACTCTCTCGCGCCTTCAGATAGTGTTCGTACGGGCAGGCGGCACCTCGAGCCAACAGCGTCGTCAGTCCATCGCTCAGCAACTCACCATGGGCGAGACGCTCGAACGCGTAGTTGCGCGCGGCTTCGAACGCCATGACAGTCTTTTGGAATTCGACCAAGTCGGCAAATTCAGATGGTAGGTCAACGTCGCGCACCACAGCGCCCGCCGCCGCCAAACTACTCGCGGCATCCTCGAGCGCTGCCTGGGTCGCGGCTTCGGCCTCTGGCCACTGATGGGTGCGGCAAAATCCAATTCGCAGAGCATTGAGTGGTCGTTTGGTTTCGGATACCAATGGGACCGCCAGTAGCGCGGCCCGCATGAGTGCCGCATCGTCCAGCGTTCGTGTGATGGTGCCAAGCGTATCCAGCGAGTCGGCAAACGTCTTGACGCCCGCCAGACTGAAACTGCCAAAACTCGGTTTGTAGCCGACGACACCACAGAATGCCGCCGGTCGGATGATCGAGGCGGCGGTCTGTGTCGCGAAGCCAATGGGAACCATGTTGTCGGCTACGGCCGCCGCCGAACCACTCGAAGAACCGCCCGGAGTGTGCTGCAGATTGCGAGGATTTGCGGTCTTTCCCGGGTAGAAGGCAGCAAATTCGGTCGTCACTGACTTGCCCATGATCACCGCACCCGCGTTGCGCACGAGCGTCACACAAGCGGCATTCCATTTCGTGCGATTTCCGTCATAGATCGGCGATCCATATGCCGTCGGCATATCCGCTGTTTCGATGATGTCCTTGACAGCGATGGGGACTCCATGGAGGAGGCCGCCCGCGGCGCTTTGGTCGCAGGCGCGTGCCTGAGCGAGCGCAAGATCGGGGTCCAGAAACTGCCAGGCACCAACCTCTTTTTCACGCGCCTCGATGCGTTCTAGGCAGGCGCCGACCAACGCTTCAGACGTGATGTCGCCGGCCCTGATCGCGGCCGCAGCTTCTGTAGCCGAGAGTTCGTTGAGCGGCTTCATTTGAGATCACCGCGAGTCTCATTCGTCATTGCACTTCCCTCATTCCGCCTGACCAGTCAGTCAAATCCTGCCAAGACCATTGCTGTTATGCGAGCCGGTTTAGTATAGGACATGATGGCACGCGGCGGTGTCCTAGCAGCGCTCACTACAACGAGGACAAAAGATATGAACGTCACAGCAGAAGATTCACAATCGATCGAGCGCCTGCTGGCCGTGGCGCCTGCGTGGACGGGAGTTTCAATTGCATCCGAGGCCATTGGCTTGACCGGACAAACGCTTCTCCATTGCGGACCGCCAGCCGACCCCCACAACAATTTGGTCGTACCGACGTTGAATTCCGCCGCCGTCGCCTGCGTGTTCGAAGGCTGGGCAAGCACGCTGGAGGAAGCCGACGGGCTACTCCAATCCGGTGCGGTCAAGTTTGAACCTGCACAAGATCGCAAGGTGGCAACGCCGATGGCTGCAGTCGTTTCGCCATCCATGCAACTGCTTGAGATCAGCGATCTAAACAACTCGAGCCAGCGAGCCTATGCGCCGATCAATGGTGGCGGAACGGGCGGTGCGCCGGCACCGCGCTACGGCCGAAAGACCCAGGAGGCGCTCGACCTAATCCGATTTCTGAATCACGAAGTTGCCGAAGCCATCGAACCGGCATCGGCGCAGCCGGTGGCCTGGCTGCCGATTATAGATCAAGCCCTCAACGAGGGTGACGATGTCCACCTCCGGCACATCGCTGCGCACGCGGCACTCCTGCCAATCCTTCAGGAACGCCTCGGTCCGTCCTTCGCCGGCAGCAAGAGCGGGGAGTTCATCGCCGAATGGCCCGGATTTCACCTGAATTTCTGGATGGCTGCATCGAGGTGCATTCTAGGCGCGGCAGAGGGCGTCAATGGCAGCGCCATCATCACAGGATTTGGCGGCAATGGCGCTCAATTTGGACTGCAAATCAGTGGTCTTCCCAGGCGTTGGTTCTCGGTCGACGCGACCCCACCGCTCGGCAATCTACGCGAACCGCATACTCTCGCTTCCTGCGTCGGCGCATATGGCGACAGCGCCTTGATCGAGGGGCTTGGACTGGGCGCCATGGCGCAGTCTTATTGCCCCTTCATGCAAGAGTTCCACAAGGACTTTAATCACGACGACATTCTGGAGCTGCCGGCGAAACTGCTGGTTGCGGAACATCCTGGTTTGCCAGAATCTCGAGTCCGCGTTGGACTGTCCGCGCGCGCGGTTGTCGAAACAGACACCACGCCGATTGTCGAACTCGGCATTGTCGACAAAGCGGGATTGGACGGCGGACTTGGAGCGGGCCTATATCGACCGCCAGCTATGCCGTTTGTCGAGGCATGTGACGCGCTTGCGGGCAACGCCTAGAGAAAATTTGTCCACCAAACCGTTTGAGGCAACACAGAGACATCTGCTTCGCTGCGTCGCCTCGTCGCAACGGTCGAATACGTTTGTTTCGAATTCCGATAGATGAATGAGCCGTAGCCGACGACTGTTCGGCCACGGTCAAATCACTCGGTCAACAAGACCACGTGTTCCGGCACCCAGCTCACATCTACAGTTTCGCCGTCCCCCGGAATGTCATCGGTCGGCTTAGCCTCAATCATCAATTTATCGCCATCGTCGAGCACTACGGTCACATGCATCAGATTGCCGGCAAATATACGGTCGACAATCTTGCCCTTAATTGCATTATGACCGTTTCTTAAATTCGCTCCCGCGGCAACAATTACCAGGTGCTCAGGACGAAGCGCGACTGTCACTTCACCGCTCAGGTTCGCGATTGCTGCTTTCGGCACGCGTATGCTCGAATTTGCGACGTCTACCTTGCCCCATTCGCCTTCGTCGCCCGCCATTTGGCCGGGCAGGAAGTTGATCTTACCAACGAAGTCAGCGACAAACTTTGTCTTAGGCCGCGTGTAGATTTCGTTCGCACCATCGAGCTGGATCAAATTGCCCATATTCATCACCGCAATACGGTCGGACATGGTCATCGCTTCGTGCTGATCATGCGTGACGTAAATCGTGGTGATCTTCAGTTCCTGTTGAATACGGCGCAATTCGAACTGCATCGCCTCTCGCAGCTTTAAGTCCAAAGCCCCCAAAGGCTCATCCATCAGCAATACGCGGGGTGGAAATGCGACCGCCCTCGCCAGCGCCACACGCTGTTGCTGGCCACCAGAGAGCTCAACCGGATATCGGTCCTCCACACCCGGAAGACGCACGAGTTCCAAAAGTTCGTCAACCCGCTCCCGGATGTGCGCCTTTGGCGCGCCCCGCTCCTTCAAACCAAATCCTACATTTTCACCGATCGTGAGATGCGGAAACAGCGCATAGTCCTGAAAAACCATGCCGATCTGGCGCTTTTGTGGCGGCAACCCCGTCACATCTTCACCATCGATCAGAATTTGGCCCGCGGTCGGGTCGATGAATCCCGCAACCAATCTCAATGTAGTCGTTTTACCACAACCTGACGGCCCGAGGAGGGTGAGGAACTCACCCTCCCGGACCTCGAGATCGAATGTATCAAGCGCGACAACATCGCCGTAGTGCTTGACTGCTCCACGCAACGTGACTTGTGACACGGCGGTTCCTCCTGCTGTCTTCGCTGTTGGACCAATACTACCGAAGTATCGTCTGATCCCAGGCACGCTGCCAAGTCTTCGCATTGTACTTGGAATAGTCCAGGTACCAGAAGTTAGCGACCTCTTTTGGATCGAGGATCAGGAACGGTACACCGTCCTTATCCAGCTTTGGTGTCTTGTAGTACTTGTTCAGCACCTTCTTGTTCACCGGAACGATACCATTCTTGACGTGGAAAAGTTCCTGCATCTCAAAACCTACGAGCTCGTTGATGTAGAAATGAGCAGCAGCAACATTCTCCGAACCCTTGGCAATCGCGGCATACCCAACCGCCGGCGCGCCACGTTTGCCGTTGACGGTTGGATGCACGCAACCGGACGGAATACCGGCATCATGTTGCCTGACGGCCCAGCCGCAATGCGCGAATGTCGCAAGTAACTCTCCAGATTTCATCATCTGGTTCACTGTTACCGCATTCTGCGAGTAAGAGTGGAAGTCCATCTTCTTGATCTTGTCGAGGCCAGGCTGAATATTGGACTCGCTACCGCCGTTCTCATAGGCAAGCACCGAAATCGTGTAAAGCCCCGTGAAATTTGAAGAGTCAGACATGTGAAGCTTGCCCCTCAGCTTCGGATGGTCGAGCTCCGAGAATGTCGTCGGCCGCGGAAGGCCCAACTCTTTGAACTTGTCGATGTTGAAAACAAGCCCTTCCAGCACGATCCAGTTGCCAACCTTGAAGTCGTCAAAAAGGTTCGGGTCTATATCGGCGGTGTTGGGAATTTTCGACAGATCGAGTTTTTGGACGAAATCACCCTGGACGAAGCTGCCCCACAAATCGTCGGTAACTTCCATCACGTCGAATGGCGCCTTCTGCCCCCGCGCCGCGATCATTGACGGAAGATTCTGCGTGGCCCCGCCGACGATAAACTGGATCGTGCCGCCCTCTGCTTCAAATGCCTTACCGACAATGAGTTTGATCCGATCGCGCCAAGATCCTCCAAACGTAGCGACCGTCAACTTTTGACCGTCGAACATGCCAGCTTCGGCCGACGGCGTCGTTACAAAGAGGCCGAGTGCCATCGCCGCTGCGCCAACCAGGCTCACCGACGAGAGTAGTAAGTTCCGTTTCATGTTAGTGCTCCCTTTCGCTTGTGATTACGTCGTTAAGATTATTTTTTTGAGAATTGGAAACTAGCCGCTTCCACCACCACGCAACAGTACTTCCATACCGACAAGGCGCTGGATCAAATACAATATGATCAACGAGCCGATAACTACGAGCGTTGCGATTGCCGTAATAGTTGGTTCAAAATCATTGTCAAGTGCGTAGAAGATCTCCACGGGAAGCGGACTGATATCTGGACCCGATAAAAACAATGAGATCGTCACGTCGCCGAACGAGACCAGGAATGCGTATAGGCCGCCGGCATAGATGCCCGGCATGATGATTGGCATGGTAACCCGGTAAAAGGTGCGCCACCGACTGGCGCCGTGAATCAACGCCGCCTCTTCAAAGGCGGGATTGAAGCGCTGCAGTTGCGCGCCCACGGCACCCACGACATAGGGTGTCGCGACGAAAACGTGGCCCAGCACTAGTCCGGTGAAGGTAGCGCGCAAATGAAAGCCCATTACATCACCCACAAAGTAGTAGCTCTGCAGGAATGCCAGGCCGATGACGATGAAGGGAATTTGCAGCGGCGCGCGAAACAGCGATCCAAGTAACGTCTTACCGTAGAACTTGCCACGGATAATCCCGAGCGCCGCCGGCACACCAAGCACAATGCCGCAGGCGGCCGAAATTGCTGCCATCGACGTGCTGACCCACAGCGATTGGAACATGGATTGTGGAATGAGTCCGTACCATTGAAGCGAAAGATTCGAAGGAGGGAACTGCAGGACGGCACGCCCGGCGATGACTGAACCGCCATCGAACGAAGAGGCGATCACCACCAAGATTGGCGCGAAGATGAATGAATAGACGATTCCCACCCAACCGTAGGCGATGGTGCGGCGAAGTCTGCGGCCGATATTTAATCCAATGGCCGGACGCATCGGCACAGCCCCACCAACCGACAAATTTGCAGATTGTTGTTCAGTCATGTTACCGCCGAGCTTGCAGCACGCAGTCGCGTAACGAGGAAAACAGACAGGATATTTATTGTCAGCACGAACAACATGAGGACAGCCGACAACGCCGCTGCCATACCATATTCGGAATAAAGCATGATGGTGCGCTGAATGACGACCGGAATTGTCATGATC
Source organism: Alphaproteobacteria bacterium (assembly GCA_963664465.2). Lineage (GTDB taxonomy): Bacteria > Pseudomonadota > Alphaproteobacteria > UBA8366 > CAVOAK01 > CAVOAK01. Next base: position 249,260 of record CAXXSU010000006.1, read on the forward strand.
TTGCCGCCGCCCAACAACAGCGCAGAGACAAAAGCACCCATAACGACGTTGAACAGCAACAGCGAGGCGCTGACGACGCCCGGAAGGCTCAATGGGATGATGACACGCAGGAAAACCCGCCAGCGTGGCGCGCCGTGTATTTCCGCTGCCTCTTCCAATGATCGTGGAATGGTTTGAATCACGCTGAACAGCATCATCACCATGAAGGCGATGGCCAAATGGGTAAGGCCGATGATGACACCCTGTAGCGACCCGATGACCGCGAACCGATCACCAATGATGCCCAACGCCTTTAGCGTCTTGACCAGCGGTCCATCGGCCGCGAACAGGATAATGATTCCCAAGATTTTGATCACAATCGATACGAACGACGAGACAACAATTCCAGCTAGAAAGATCATTGCCCAGCGCGCCCGCATACGGGCAACGACATAAGCAACGGGATAGGCAACGATGAGTGTGGTCGCCACCACCCCGGCGGCGAGTTTGAAGTTGAGCGTCAGCGCATCGAAGAAGAACGGATCGGCAAAGACCGTAAGATAGTTGTTGATCTGGAACTCGGTTCCAAGCCGCCCGATCCCCAGATCCTCAAAGAAACTCGAGCGCAGAAATACCCACTGGCTGCCGAACAACAGCAGCATGCAAAACAGCAACGGTGGTATTAGTACCAAGCCCCAGTTTGCCCGCATCCCTGTCTCCGCAGCCGTTTTTCGCAACGGCTCAGTTTTCCCGGCACGCTTATGCGGCCTATTTTGCTTACTTCTCTATCGGACAATCGAGAGTCACGCCAGTCAATTGTAGCTGAACTGACCGGAACGCCGCTCAAGCCCTTACTTTACCGTCCGATTAACTTCTCCAACGATAGTTCTCGATTCAAATCGGTCAGGCCTGGATCGTATTCAAAAGTTGATTGTGAAAGTGATGGATGTTGCGCTCCCAAACCGGCGAGAACACTACCTCGTCGGCGACCGGCGACTGTCGCGCAATCTGCTGTACCTCCCAGATGCCGAAGTCCTGGCTGCGAATGCCGTCGCGCCCGGTGACCGAACGCGTTTTGCCGAGCCAGCGATCCAGAACCTGCTTGCGCCCAGCGGCGTATTTCTTGGCCTTAGCCGCCTCACCGACAAAGAAAAAGCCGAGTTTAGCAACGGTGCGGTTCGGGGCAATCGGATCAGTAATCACCGAGGCCACGTGATTGCCGGATACCGTCACTGTTACATTTGGAAACAATATGCTCGTACAGGTCGACCGTTCGGTCCCCGGAGGTAGGGGAATCAACGGCAGAGCGTGAGCCTTATTGCCGTATCCGCCACTGTCTGAACGCGGAGGCCGGCCCTCGCGCGCCTTCAGCGTCACGAGATCTCCAAATTGCAGCGTATCGCTCCACGGCTTGCCGGTCTTTAGCTCAAGGTCGTCGGATATTTTGTTGAAGATGCCCTTGTGGACCCAGATGTGATGGTAGGTCTCCCAATTGTCGTTCTGCAACTTCCAGTTCGCATCGAACGGCCAGTCCTCGCGTTTGCCAACGTTGGTCGTGCTGAGATCGGCTCCGCCAATCAAGTCATGAAGCGGCTTTACATGTTCCTCGATGGGGGGTGCGTTACCATCCATGTTGACGAAGATCCAGTGGTGCCAGACCGCACAGCGCACCGGCACCAGGCCATACTTACTCCAGTCGAGGTCCGTGTTGCGGCCGTTCTTGGTGCCATCGAAATAGGGGATCGCCTTGAGCTTGCCGTCAAGGTCATAGGCCCAGGCATGATACGGGCAGGTCAGCGACGTCAGACCCTTGCGAGGTTCCGTCAGGACGAGTGTCGCACGATGCCGGCAGACGTTGTGGAAGGCCTTGATCTCACCCGTCTTGTTGCGCACCAGGATGATCGGCAGCTTGCCGACCATGATCGGCATCGCATCACCGGGCTTGGGGATGTCGCACTCAAAGCCGACCCCCATCCAAGTGCGGGGGAAAAACTGCTCCTGCTCGAGCTCGAAAAACTCTTGGCTCGTATAGGCAGCGCCCGGCAGACCGCCGGCCTTCTCAACTGGCCGGCGTACCGCCGCAATGGCCTTTTTTCCAAGAATCTCTTCTGCCGTCCGCGTCATCGAATAATCCTTTCACAAATCACAGATACACCACGCCCGTCTCGGGCAAGGGTGTCGCCATAATTCAACGTAACTCGTTTCCTGCCCGTCTTGAACGGAAGCGTAAGTTTAATTTGGCCGCCCGCGCATTACACTAGTATCTGCCAATAGACTGGCGCTGCAAAGATAATCCTAAAGCCGACCAATATGTCAGTCGGACATATAGTCGACGAGCATTTTCTGGAAGTGATGGATATTGGCCTCCCAGGTCGGTGAAAACACCACTTCGTCGGCAATCGGCGACTTACGCGCGATCTGCTGGACTTCCCAAATATCCATGTCCTGGCTGCGGATACCGCCGAGATCGCCCTTCTTCCTGGTCGGCCCCATCCAGCGATCGAGCGTGCGCTTGCGATCCGTCGCGTATTTCTTGGAGTCGGCGGCCTCGCCGACAAAGAAAAAACCCATTTTTGCGATCGTCTTGTCGGGTGCAATGGGATCCGTCACGACCGATGCAATGTGATTTCCCGCGATCGTCATCGTCACATTGGGAAATATCACGTTGGTGCCGCCAAATCGCTCTTTCCCTTCGGGAACCGGTATCATCGGCAGTTTGCTTTTTGGCCGTGGGAACGGCGGCCCGCCTGGACGGCGTGTCAGCGTGACAACCGTGCCGTTTTGCTGCGTCAGGGTCCAAGGTTCGCCCGTCTTGAGATCGACCTCGTTCGACATCTTGTTGAAGATGCCCTTGTGAACCCAAATGTGATGATAGGTCTCCCAATTGTCGTTCTGCAGCTTCCAGTTCGCTTTGAATTCCCAGTCCTCGCGCAATCCGACGCGGCAGGCACCAAGATCCTGGCCATTGAGCAGCTCGACCATGGGACGAACATGCTCAATCAACGGCGGCGCATTGCCGTCCATATTTACGAAAACCCAGTGGTACCAAACGCCGCAGCGCACAGGTACGAGGCCGTATTTCTCCTTGTCAAAACGGCCTTGCTTATCGCCGCCCCTGCTGCCGTCGAAATAGGGCGTTGCCTTGAGTTTGCCGTCGAGGTCATAGGCCCAGGCGTGATAGGGGCAGGTCAGCGTCGTCAGCCCCTTGCCTGGCTCGGTCAACACGAGCGTCGCACGATGACGGCAGACATTGTGGAACGCTTTGATCTCGCCCTTCTTGCTTCGGACGAGAATGATCGGCAATCCGCCCACCGTAATCGGCATCGCATCACCGGGATTTGGGATATCGCACTCGAAACCGACGCACATCCAAGTACGGCGGAACATGCGCTCCTGCTCAAGTTCGAAGAACTCGTCGCTCGTGTAGGCCGCGCCCGGCAATCCCCGCGCATCGTCGATCGGTCGGCGCAGCGCCGCGATGTGCTCTTTACCGATGATTTCTTCTAAAGTTCTTGTCATGCCTATAATTCTCCCCGCTCCGCGTTCGCCCGCGCGTCAGCCCTGCGTTCGTGGCTCCGCAACAAGTTCACATCAGATCGGACGCTGTGTCCAATGCAATTCACTGGCTCAACTGCTGATATACGCCCGATCGATCGGTGATTTGCCAATGGCCGGTAATTTTTTCGCCATCAAAATAGTAGACCGTGATGCCCGACATTGTGATGGATTTACCCGACGCGGGAAATCCCGGGAAATCTCCGGTATGCGTTCCCGTCCAATGCCAGGTCGCCACTACCCTGTTCGGCTCAGCGATTAGCTCTTTGATAGCGAACCGCTGGTCGGGAAATGGCGCCCGCGACTTTCTCACGCGATCTTTGTAACCGGCAAGGTCAAGCGCCTTGCCATCCCAGGGATCGCCTGGGTCGTGATGAATCGTATAGCGGGGTGCAGATAATCGCCAGCGGCGTCGACTTTGCCTTCCGACCAGACCTCGCGGATAAAGTTGCGCAAGAGTTCCTTGTTGCGGGCTTCCATAGATGGATGTCCTGTCAGAATGATTTGCAATTGGCCGGATATAGACCTGAGGAAGATAGTTGGCTGGGGCGGCAGGGATCGAACCTGCGATCACGGGATCAAAACCCGTTGCCTTACCGCTTGGCTACGCCCCACGAAACGCGAATTTGCTCATATTCGAACGGACCATAAATCCATTGCCTATTTACCCGCAAGCCGACAAGCGGTATGCGCGTGACTTATCCAAGGCTGTGCCGAATTCATGGCCTCAATGACGGGTGCTATGCACCGGGATAGATTAATCCGTCCTTACCGCCCTGCTTGCGATCCGCTCGGCCGGCCGTCGCTTCCAGGCGGTCAAGTATCTCTGGAACATTCTCAGGGCTGACACCGTGAATAAATTCGCCGCCCGGCGCGATCCGCATATTTGGTCCGAGATGGCATTTGTTGAAACAGTAGATACGCTCCACGACGAGGGCGATACTACGATCGCTCACCCCGCGTTCGATGGCCTCGGCCAACGCGACAGAGCCCCGTTTTCCACAACATGGCTTATTCACTCCAACCATGTTGACGCAGATCATAAGTTTGAGCGTGCGCTGGCGCGCCGGCGATTCTTTCATCCGATCGATGAACCCGAAAATGCAGTCGGTACGACCCACCAACCATCCCGCATAAGTTCGCCCGCCGCCTGCTCCGCGAGGTTCGCATCGTCAAACAAACCAAAACAGGTAGCGCCGATCCCCGTCATGCGCGCCAAACGGCAGCCGGGGGCGCCATTGATGGCGGCAAGCACGTCGTCGATCACCGGGCAAAGCCTCGTGGCCGCTGCGGTCAGATCGTTTTCGCGTTCTTCGAGCAAACTGACCAACACGGCTAGGTCTTCAGGCGCATCTTCGAACCGGGCCGCCGGGGAAAACCCTCCGCGCCGCGCGCCGTAGACCGACGCCGTTGCCAGCGCCACGCCAGGATTTACCAGTAAGAGACCGGCCGACGGCAAAGCCGGCGCCAACTTCACCTCTTCGCCGGTTCCGCCGACGAACGCAGGTCCACCAGCGAGACAGACAGGAACGTCGACAGCGAGACGCGCCGCTATTTCAGCCAGATCAACATCGCCATCGCCGATGCCCCAAAGCGCCGTTAGAGCCTTCAAGGTCGCTGCAGCATCGGCAGAGCCGCCGCCAAGCCCCGAGGAGAGCGGCAGACATTTCGTCAACGTGATGGCGGCCCGGCAAGGCACACCAGCAGCCTCGGCGAGCAACTGAGCCGCACCCAGAACCAAATTATCCACCTGGCCGCTGAGCGCGTCGGCAAATGGCCCATCGAGCGCAAGCGTCAACCCGTCAGCCGACCGAACGCTGAGCGTATCGCCGAGTTCGGTAAACACGATCAGGCTGTCCATCTCGTGGTCGCCCTCGGCGCGCCGGCCGGTGGTGTGAAGATAAAGATTTATTCGCGCCGGCGCCGGTAAAGCGACGACGCCGGAAACCTCGGCGTTCATCCGTCCGGCTTGAGCACTGTCGGTTCGCCCAAACCCTTCTCGAGTTTCGCCTCGATGCCCTCTATCAACTCTTCATCGGGCTCAAGCGTAAGCGCGCGGCGCCACTGAAACCGCGCCTCGTTACGCCGATCTACCCGCCACAGTGCGTCGCCAAGGTGGTCGTTGATGACCGCGTCCTGTGGCCGTAATTGCACGGCGCGTTCGAGATGGCGCGCTGCATCCTTCCATTCTCCTAGCCGGTAAAGGACCCAACCCAAGGAATCGACGATGTAGCCATCGTCGCGGCGGCGCTCGACCGCCTTCTCTATCATTTTTCGAGCTCGGCCTAAATTTCGGCCCTGTTCGACCCACGAATAGCCGAGGTAATTGAGAACGAACGGCTGATCGGGTTCGAGCTCCAAGGCCCGCAAGAAGTCCGCTTCTGCGCGTTCCCAGAGCTTACTGCGTTCCAGCGCTACACCACGATTATAGTATAGATTCCAGTGGCTTATATCGATCTTGTCGATTCGATCGAAGGCTTCGTCGTACGCCTTTATCGCATCCAGATAGCGTTCGCTGAAACGCAGGAGATTGCCTTGAGTAATCAAGGGCTCCGGACGATCCAACCGCTCGTCGGCAAGCGTACCCAACAGCTGCACCGCGCCATCAAGGTCATCCAGATCGTTCAAATTATCGGCAATGCGCAGGCGCGCAGACCACTGGTAGGGCGAGTCCGGTCCGATCGACCGATAAACGTCAATTGCATCGGAATAACGCCCGCGAAACTCGAGCAGATCGCCAACAAGGAGCTTTGCAAGCGCGAAATCGGGCCGCGCAACAAGCGCGAGTTGCACATACACCATCGCCAAATCGTCGCCGCGATCCTTCGGCACGGCCGAAGCCAAATGGAAAAATCCCTCAGCAATTCCCTCGGCCGGGCCGCTGACGATAGACTTTGCCGGTTGACCTTTGGCAATCCGGCTAAGTTCCACTTCCAGCAGCGTACTGCGCGGATGGCTCTCAAGGTAGCCGTCATAGATCGCCTTCGCCTCGTCGGCGCGCCCTTGCCGCTCGAGAAACGAACCGATCGCGCGAATGATGCGAATTGGCGCTGACGCGGGATCTTCGACGAGACCGCGGTAGGCGGCTTCAGCCGCCTCCGGACGGCCCGCCAGATCGTTGATCAGCCCTTCCTGCAAATGCCGCAGAACGCCGAAACCGTCGCCATCCTTTAGCCGTGCAAGCGAAGCCAGCGCGCCGTCGACGTTGCTGAGACCGAAATCGGCCCATGCAGCCGCGATTGGCGAGGCATACGCGGCCATACCTTTGTCCCAGGGCTCGTCAAGTAGGTCACGCGCGGCACCGTAGTTCCGGTCCTGTACACTGCGAACAACAAGCAGAAATATGGCGATCGGATCTCTGATTCCGGCGGCCTCGATTCTTCGCGCAAAATCTACCGCTGGAACCACCATGCCGGCCGAAAGCGAAAGCTTAAAAGCCTGGCGAAGTAGCTGCTCGTCCTCCGGATTCTCTTCCAGAACTCGCGCCATCAAGGTCGCGGCTTGACGCAGATCCCAACTCCGTTCAGCGGCCAACGCCGCAAGATAAGTACCGTAGACGGACGATTTGTCGGCGACGGCAGCGAGTTGCGTCGTAACTCCATCCCCAACGCGCACCTGTACAGCAGTTGCTGCCGCGACATGCACAATGAGTGACACTGCAGTGAATAGGGCCACCAAGGATGCGACCGTCCGCTGCCGCGATAGGAATATGCGACCGCGTCTAGTCAACTCAGTTCGTCCTGTCACCATTACCGATCCCCTGCGCCCGACCTATCGTGCCGGACCAAGTAAGTACTACCGCGCGACTTTAGCCCGGCTTCGAGCAGCATCGGCTGCATGGTACAGTTCAGATGCTGGCTCAACTTCAGTTTATCCGAGTCCGGTGCGCCGCGTCAGCCGTTTTCAAGCGCTCTATTGAGCGCTCTACGGATTGAGATCCTGAGGCCAAAAGTCTGCATCCGCGCACCTTTCTACATATTGGGATTTACATATTGAGAAAGTTTGGACCGCCGCCGCCTTCAGGAACAACCCAACGGATGTTTTGTAACGGATCTTTGATATCACATGACTTACAGTGGAGACAGTTCTGAGCGTTGATCTGCAGCCTCGGCGCGTCGTCCACCGTAACAATTTCGTACACATTCGCCGGGCAGTAGCGCTGCTCGGGTGCATCGTAGAGGGCAAGGTTCACCTCCACCGGCAGCCGCTCATCTTGCAGCTTTAGGTGCGGCGGTTGATCCTCTTCATGGTTGGTTCCCGAAAAAGCAAGATTGGTAAGTTTGTCGAAGCTTATGACGCCATCGGGCTTCGGATAGTCGATCGGTTGGCATTCTCCGGCCGGCTTCAAAGTAACGTGATCCGCATGATTCTTGAATGTCCAAGGTGCCCGTCCGCGCAGGAGATATGTATCGATCGCGGCGTGAACCAAACCGGCCGCCAAGCCCCAGCGAAAGGCCGGACGAATATTGCGTTGGCGGCGCAGTTCCGGCCACAGCCAGGAACGCTGCAGGCGCTCTGAATAACCGAGCGGCTCCCTGCCGGCTGCTTCTCCAGACAGCATCTCGAACACCGCATCGGCGCACTCGATACCCGACTTCATTGCCGTGTGCGTGCCCTTGATCTTCGGCACATTCATGAAGCCCGCCGCCGCGCCGATCAAGGCACCGCCGGGGAAAGTCAGTTTCGGAATGGACTGGAAACCACCTTCGTTGAGCGCCCGGGCACCATAGCAAATACGCCGACCGCCCTCGAATGTGCTCTCGATCGCCGGATGATGCTTGAAGCGTTGAAACTCATCATATGGACTGAGATAGGGGTTCGAGTAATCGAGCCCAACCACAAAGCCAACTGCGACCTGGTTGCCGTCGAGATGATAGAGGAACGATCCGCCGTAGGTCCTATTGTCGAGCGGCCACCCTACAGTATGAATAACGAGGCCCGGCCGATGCTGTTCGGGCGCGACCTCCCAAAGCTCTTTCAGCCCAATACCGTAAGTCTGCGGATCACAGTGATCGCGAAGTGCAAACCGGTCGGCGAGACGTTCCGCAAGCGACCCACGACACCCTTCGGCGAATAGAGTTTGGCGTCCTCGGAGTTCGACGCCTGGTTGATGATTTGGACCAGGCTCGCCAGTGCGTGTGACGCCCATGTCGCCCGTAGCCACGCCCGCGACACACCCGTCATCGTCATAGAGCAGCTCTGCGGCTGCAAACCCCGGGTAAATCTCGACGCCAAGCGCTTCAGCCTGTCGCGCCATCCATCGGCAAACCGAGCCAAGGCTGACGATGTAATTTCCCTGGTTTCGCATTTGCGGCGGTGTCGGCAACTGCAACGCGCGCCCTGCGGTCAGATATAGGAGGCGCTCTTCGCGCACCGGAGTCCGCAGTGGTGTGTCCAGTTCGCGCCAGTCGGGGAACAATTCCGCCAAGGCACGCGGCTCGATCACGGCACCGGACAGTATATGCGCGCCGACTTCGGAGCCCTTCTCAAGGACGCAGACGCTTAGGTCGACACCACCGTTTGCAGATAATTGTTTAAGTCGGATCGCCGCCGCCAATCCCGCCGGCCCGGCTCCAACAATCACCACGTCGTAGTCCATCGTCTCGCGGTTCATCGCGCGCTCCGGCTCCGGTTGTTAGCCTGGCTGCCCGTGTCTATAACAATATTACCGAGTCCGTCAGAACGCTAGGATGGCTCAAATAATGTGGCCGAAGACCAGGCAACGACAACACCCATGTGATGTTCAGGCATGAGCGATCGTCTGCATGCCTTAAAACTGCAGCTGGGATTCGGCGTCGACGAGGCGGTTGGCGATACGCCGGTTGACCGATATGCGTTGAGCACACTTGACGCCGCTGCGCGGCAGACTCACAACGCCGAGCAGCAAGCGAAGGACAGCCGGACTCGGCCGAAGCCGAACCAACCATCCCGCATGCCCAGTGGATCAAGTCAGGATGCTCTCGAAAGTGCGAGCGCCGCTAATTCGGCGCAAACTTTGGAGGACCTCCGTGCGACGGTGGCCGCGTTCGAGGCATGCGCACTGAAGCGTACCGCGACGAACCTGGTATTCGCCGATGGCAACCCTGATGCCAAGGTCATGATCATCGGCGAAGCACCAGGCGCCGATGAAGATCGACTCGGTCTTCCCTTTGTCGGCGTCAGCGGAAAGCTTCTCGACCGTATGCTGGCCTTCATCGGCATCAACCGAAGTTCGGTATACATAACCAACGTCCTGCCGTGGCGGCCGCCAGGCAACCGGAAGCCGACGCAGGCCGAAGTCGCCGTCTGTCTACCCTTCATAAAGCGTCATGTGGAACTCGCTGCCCCCAAGATCTTGGTCCTTGCCGGTGGTGCCGCCGCGTCTACACTGCTTGATACGAACCAGGGCATTTCGCGTATTCGCGGACGCTGGCATGACTATTCAAGCCCGGGGCTTGCCGACCCTATCGCAGCGCTTCCGACATTCCACCCAGCCTACCTCCTGAGAACACCTGCGCAAAAGCGGTTTGCCTGGCGCGACTTGCTCGCCCTCAAGCTTAAGCTGCAGGAAATCGGATAGGGACAGAGCTCCCGCACAACGCGATTCGGCGGGTCGCGAGGCGGCTGCGACTTGCTAATCGGCACAAATTCCAGTACCTAGAAAGTGGGTCGGGATACGATGGGCAAGGGTCAATCAAAAGCATGACAAGACGGTTAGCTCAGCTCGCCGGCGGCATGTGCGCCGCGGCGCTCGCGATCGGCTTCGGTTCTGCGCACGCGCAGAACTTACCGAGTGAGACGGAGGTGGAAACCGCGGCCCTTACGCATAGCGACGGCGCAGCGGGCGCGGTTGTTCCGACACCGCTCGAGGCGGCCGACGCCGAACGCTATCGGCAGATCTTTGAGCTGCAGCAGGCTGGCAAATGGCGGCAGGCCGATATCTTGATAAAGGCGGTGACGGACCGGCTTTTGATTGGCCACGTCCAGTTCCAGCGCTATATGCATCCGACCGCATACCGCTCGAAATATGTCGAGCTGCGAGACTGGCTTTCGGAATACGCAGATCATCCCGGCGCACGCAGGGTTTACAGGTTGGCGCTCCGCCGCAAACCGGGCTCCTGGAAGGCTCCAAGGCGGCCCATCGGGGTCGTCGGCTTGGGGAAAGTCGGCAGCACAACTGCGGTGACTGTGGACAGCGGGAAGGCGGCAAAGAGCACGAACCGTAGAAAGAGTCGCCACGTCTATCGCACACAACGCGAGATAAAATCGTTGGTGGCGCGCGGTCGCCCAACGCAAGCAAGAAAACTCATCACCAGCAAGACGAATCTTCGTCGCTTTGACCCGGTCAGTTTCGATGAAAGCATGGGCGATATCGCCCGCGGTTACTTTCATGCCGGTAAGGATCTGGAGGCATTGAAAGTCGCGCTGCCGGCGACTGAACGTTCAGGCGCGATGGCGCTAATGGCGCATTGGTGGGGCGGGCTCTCTGCCTGGCGACTAGGCGAGTTTACGACAGCCGCACGGCTCTTCGAGGGCATGACGGGCGAGGGGGTAAAAGTTGAATGGACGGCCTCGGCGGCCGCTTATTGGGCGGCGCGCGCCTACTTGGTCAGCGAGCAACCGCAGCACTACACCCGGATGATGGAAATAGCGGCCGGCAATCCACAGACATTCTATGGACTACTCGCCGTTCGCGCGCTTGGACGCGAACCGTTGCTAGACTGGAACTTACCAACCCCCGATGCAGTCGATTCTCAGTTGTTTGCTCGAATTCCCGCCGCGAACCGTGCGCTCGGATTGATCCAGGCAGGTCAGTTTGCCCGCGCGGAATCCGAACTCCGGCGGCTGACGGGGAACCTCTCGCCAGAATTGGCGCATTCTCTCCTGGCTCTGGCCGATAAGGCAAAGCTGCCGGCTCTCGCCTTCAACCTCGGTGATACTCTGCTGCGCTACAGCGGCGTGCGTCATCAAGGGGCCCTATTCCCGGTGCCATCGTGGCAGCCGGAACAGGGATTTACGGTCGACCGTGCCCTCGTGTACGCATTGATGCGTCAAGAATCGCAATTCAAGACGAATGCGAAGAGTCCGGCAGGCGCGCGCGGCCTCATGCAGCTCATGCCGGCAACTGCGGGATTTATGGCCGGCAAAAGGATTAGAGGCGCAGCGCGAGACAAGTTGTTCGAGCCGCAATACAATATTGAACTTGGCCAGCGCTACGTCCGCCACCTGATCGCAACGCCAAACATCGGGTCCAACTTGTTCCTCATCACAGCGGCCTACAATGGTGGACCGGGTAATCTCAACAAATGGCAGAAGCGAATGGATTACCAGGAGGATCCTTTGCTCTTCATCGAGAGCTTGCCGGCGCGCGAGACACGCACCTTCGTCGAACGCGTCCTCACAAACATTTGGATTTACCGATACCGCTTGGGCCAACAGACACCGTCGCTGGTATCAATACTCGAAGGCGATTGGCCGCAGTATATTGCACTCGACTCGTTGGATGCCGGCACCGCAAAGGTGGCAACGAGTGGCGATTGACGAAGACCGCCCGTTTCTCCCCGTCAATATTGCGGTGCTCACCGTTTCGGACACGCGCGGACCCGACCAGGACAAATCCGGCGATACACTTGTCGAGCGGCTGACTGCCGATGGTCACAAGCTGGCCGATCGCGCCCTGCTAAAGGACGATCTGGACGTCATCGTCACAAAGCTTGAAACCTGGATCGCGGCACCGGAGATCGATGTCGTCATCACCACAGGTGGGACCGGCGTTACCGGTCGCGACGTCACGCCAGAGGCCATCGAGCAAGTCTCTGAAAAAAGGATCGAGGGGTTTGGCGAGTTATTCCGTTGGATCAGTTTTGAGAAAATCGGCACGTCGACGATCCAAAGCAGAGCGAGCGCCGGCGTAGCCAACGGCACCTACCTCTTCGCCCTGCCAGGATCTACGGGGGCCTGTAGGGATGGCTGGGACGAAATCCTGCATCACCAACTCGATAACCGGTACAGACCCTGCAACTTCGTAGAACTCATGCCGCGCTTGAAAGAAAGCTGAAGACCAGACCTCAGCTCAACGCACGTATGGGCAACCGCGCGCCGCATTCCCGCCAACGCTCCAGCAACGCCGCGTCATCGATATCGGTCAGCGTGTCAATCAACGCATGGCTACTTCCCGATTCGAGATTTGCAAGAGTGTCAGCAAGTGTATGCTTGCTCGACCAACGGACTCCGTTGAAGAGATGTGGCAGCGGCCGGCGACGCCGAAGCCCCACGAGCCAGTAGCCGCCCCGTCCTCGGCCGATCCGAACACCGCGTCGTGCCGTTCCAGTGCAGCACAGGCACGCATCACATGACTGACGTCCAGGTCCGGAATATCGACGCCGACGATGACGGCGGGGCCGGCGGGCAGCACGCGCATCGCGGAGTCCATGCGGTGCCCCAAAATCGCCCCTCAACTGCAGTCGACGCGGAATTGTAGGTAGCCATCGGGCCGGCTCTGGCGTGACCCATAACCAACTTTGCCACTTGGGAGTCTTGGCAAGCCTGCCGATGGTGCGCATCGCCATCAACCGATACAACCGCAACGCCTCCACGGCCCCCGCTTCTTTCGCGCGTCGACTCTTCACACGGCCTAAGCGCATGGTCGACCGCGCGAATTTGACAGAAGGATCGTCAGGGGGACTTGATGGTGAGCTGGTCGGAGATGCCGCGCTCGCCTGGTCATGTATTTTACGACCGCCTGCAGTTGGTACTGATCGAGGGCGGCTTCGACGGCTTCGCCGAGGCGGTCTGCCAGATTACGCGGCCAGGATGGGGGCGCCTTCGGTGCCACCCGGGCGCTACTTCCGTATGCACCTGGTGGGCTACTTCGAGGGTATCGACTCTGAGCGTGGGCTGGAGTGGCGCTGCTCGGATTCCCTGTCGCTACAGTTCCTGCTGTTGGAGATGCGGGAGCCGGCGCTGCGCGCTGCCCCGCCAAGCTTGGCCTATCTTGAGGCGTCGAAAAGTAGACCGATGCTGGACTCATTGGACTTGTCGAACCGATACCCCGACCAAGATCGCCAAGATGAAGGACGGCACCACGCACCTGGCCTACAAGCCCGAGCACGCGGTGGATCTGGACACCGGCGCGGTGGTGGCGGCGGAGCTGCACCCGGCCGACGAGGGCGATACGACAACGCTTCCCAAGACCCTGGCGGCGGCCGAGGCAAACCTCGAGGCGGTGGATGTGGCGCCGACGGCCAAATGGGACAACAAGTCTTGAGCGCTCGCGATATCGAATCTGGCACGAAGCGCTTTGCGCCGCAAGCTCAACCGCTCCTTTGCTCAACTCCCTGCCATACCAAATCGTTGCTCGGCGATGCGCCAACTCATCGGCGCCGGCACCCCGAAGGAGATTTGAGTTTCCTCATGCCTGAGAAGGCGTCTTGCCTTTTTCAACGGGCTGCTAAGCGTGGCGACCGCGCGAATTTGACAAGGTGACGTCTCAAGAAACCACCCTTTGACCGATCCCGCGCATCTGCAGAGCGCGCTGCGCGCGCGCCAAGCTTGGCCGGCGAAAAGTAGACGGGGACTCATTGGACTTGTCGATACCGACCTCGCGGCTCTATTTAGCATGGCGATGACGACAAATGGGACAACAAGTCTTGAGCGGCGATATCGATCTCGAAGCGCTTTGCGCCGCGCTCAACCGTGCTCAACTCCCTGCCATACCAAATCGGGTCGATCGGGCAGATTTGAGTTTTCTGCCTGAGAAGGGTCTTGCCCACGACCACGTACGTATTGAGGGAATCGGCTGCCTGTTGCGCGTGCCACGGCAAAGCCAGTTCGCGCTGGCGGCCGCCGAAAACCTTGCGTACCAAGCGGCATGCTTCGAGCGTGCATCGCAAGGAATGCATGCGCCGCGATTACATGGCGTGTTGCCGCCTTCACGCAAGGTCCCCATGGGCGCACTTGTTGTCGATGAGATCGTCGGCCGAGTCGTTAAATTGCCAAACGATCTGCCGGCCCTTGCAGATTGCCTTGCATCGATTCACGGCCTGCAGGTACCGCCAGCCGACCGGCGAACGCCACTTGCCGATCACCGCGATCCGATCGCCGGCACCCTTGTTTTTATAGAAGATCAGGCGCGATACCTGGAAGACGCGACCGACGATGCGGACGCGATCGCCCTGATCAAAGAAGAGCTTCGTTGGGCACGATATTTCGCGCATGAACACGCCGACCAAGTTCAGCCTACGACCCTGGTCGCAAGCGACACCCATCCAGGCAACTATGTCATCGACCAAACAGGCCGAGCCTTCATCGTCGACCTGGAAAAGGCGCTCTACGGCTCTCCGGCGATCGACCTCGCGCACTGCTCACTCTACACCTCTACCACCTGGGACATCGCAGCCGGCCATGTCATCGCTCAAGACGACGTGCTCGCCTTCTACCGCCATTATCTCGATCGAATCGAAGCCGATTTAGCGCAAGCGATTAGGCCGTGGCTGATGCCATTGCGGCGACTTACCTGGCTGCGCTCAACGACATGGTCGGCGAAGTGGCGTGTGGAATCTCGTAAAGATGCGGTTGCGGAAAAGGAGGCCGCGGATAGTACCGAAGATTGGTCTGCCGACAACCGCGACGCCCGCTTGATAGCCCACGTTGAGGAACGTACGAGAGACTTCCTCAGCGCTCCGACAGTGGATCGCATATGTGCCGAATGGCGCGACGGAAACTCACTCGACCTATCCCTATAGGACGCGCACTACTCGACTTATCCTTATAGAACGCACACTAGATGCCACCGTCACCGATAAGTGCGAGCGGCGCCCAAAAGATCGGATGGGCGTAGCTGAATAGCGGCGCGCCGGATTCTGGATTGGCGAATACCTCGTCGATCAGCTGGAGAGCCGACTGCTGCAGTGCTGCAGCGCGGCCCAGGTTCGCATCCATCGATTGTCGGCGGAACAACTCCGTCGTCAGCTTTCTCGCGCTCGTCGTTTCGACCGGCCAGTGACTAACCAGCAACGCTCGCGTCCCGGCATAAAAGAATGCCCGGCCCAGGCCCGAGACGGCTTCCGCCCCGGCTCCAGCGGCCGAACCGGTGTTGCAGGCAGAGAGCACGACCCAATCGGCATCAAGTTCGAGGCTTAGGACTTCACTTAGCGTCAGCAGACCATCCGCCTCGCCACCCGTGACCTCCGGCGCAGACAACGCCAACGCGGGCTCGGCCAGGCCATTTACGTCTCCCGGCACGAGGCCGTGAGTCGCAAATACGATGACTCGGCGGTCCGAAAGGTTCATGGATTTAACCAGTTCCTCGCTGGCCCTCTTGCCAAGAAACACGTCGCTTTTGATGTCGGCATTCATGGCCTTCGCAAGGCTCATGATTTCAGCCGCTGTGTCAGGCAGGCGCGGTAGGGCCGAGAGTAGCGCGGTATCCG
The DNA here is from genome assembly GCA_963664465.2 of Alphaproteobacteria bacterium. Taxonomy (GTDB): domain Bacteria; phylum Pseudomonadota; class Alphaproteobacteria; order UBA8366; family CAVOAK01; genus CAVOAK01. Next base: position 265,204 of record CAXXSU010000006.1, read on the forward strand.
CAGCGTCGCTGTCAGGACGACCACGAAGTCCAATCGGCGCCGCGCGAGATCGGTAGGCAACGAGCTCGATCGAGGTATTCTGGGCTTCCGTCGCCTGTCCCTTGCTGAACCAGGGGTCGCCAAATCCGGCAAAGGCGCGCCGGTCAGGGGACGGTGCGGGTGTGCTTCGCAGCGTCCCGAGCGATGCAACCGTCGGCAAATGCGTGATCGCATGCGTCCGCAGAAGCCACGGTACAGCTTTGTAGCGTTCGAACGGCACAGCGCTGGATGCACCTATCTCGTGCCGTCCGGTAGGAAGCAACGCGAATGGGATCTGACCGAGCGGACCATGCGGCACCACGATAAGACTCGAACTGGACTGCCATGCCGCTTCCAACGGTTTGAGGAACAATTCGTAAATGCGGCGTGCGGCAACGAGGTCGAACGCGGGAACTTCCTCTATCGTCGTCGCACCCGGCTCAAGCGACCGTCTCAGTTCCTTTATTAGCGTTGAAAGCCCTGCTTGATCTATCTCGGCGGTCACAACCATCGAAGGACCGTCCTTCGATACCGCCCATGCGTAGCTGCGACGCGCGCCGACATAGGTCGCAACGAGCGCTTCACCGTCGCGCAATTGCTGCCGCACCTGGTCGATGGTCGCCGGCGGCGGCCCGATCAAATCCGCATAAGCCGGAAACTCCACGGCAAGTTTGGCGCCGAGCTGATCACGCTTGCTGCGAAGAGTTTCAATTTGGCCGCGGAGCCTTGCCGCAAGCTTGGGATCGGCTTGGTTCTCTGGGCGCGCCAAGACGGTCGTTAGCGCCCGCGCAGCAGAAACCATGCGCTTTTCGGCATCTTGCGCCTGCCGCGCCAACTCACCGAGTTTTCGATCACCGGCAGCGGATCGAGCAGCGGACTGTGCAAGCGCCCGCTGCACCGAACTATTGCGCGCAACGTCGGCAACGCGAAACGTTTCAGCGTTGATATCGACACCCGCCTCAGCTTCCAATGCTGTGCCGCGAATCGAGAGCAACAGCTCTATGTAGCCTTCCAATATGAGCGCCAGGCGATGGCTAGTGGCAGTGGCGGAACTGGTCTGCTCACCTCCCTTGGCGGCGCCCGCGACGAGGACCGGTAACGCTGTCCTAAATTGGGGGAGGGCCGACGTCTCATCGCCCGACAAAGCGTTCGCCAGCGCTAGAATCCCCTGCATCTCAGCGGCTGAATAGTCGACCTGCCCAACCAGACTTACCCTCTTGTCGAAGGCCGCCTGCAACAAATCCCCGGTGCGCTCTGGCTGACCGGAATAGATCAGCGCCAAGGCCCAACTCAGGTTACCGCCGGTGAAGGCGGCCCGGGCACGAGGATCGCCCGCTAAGGCATTTGCTGCAGCGTCAAACTCTTCTCGCGCCTCGGTCCAGCGACCTTGGATTACCAATGCTTCTCCGATACGCGCGCGGGCCGCCGCCCGCGCCAATGATCCCTCCGGCACACGCGCCTGATCGAAGATATCGAGCGAGGTTCGCGCCAGGACGGCAGCTTCCTCGATGCGTCCTTGTTCGAGCAAAATGGAGCCCAGATTCTCGATTACCGCCGCCGTGTGCCCGGAGTTTCGTCCATGCGAGCGCAGCGCCGCGAGCAACGCGCTTCGGGCAGCGTTCTCCGCATCGATTAGCCGACCTTGGTGTCGCAAATTTTGCGACAGGCCCAAGGCGATATTGTCGAACCACACCCGTGGACTCATGGCGTCGGCGCCGAGGATGGCCTTGCCGACGATTTTTGTCTCATCCCTGCTCAGACGGCCAAGCGCCTTGCGATGAAGCCTTTCGGCTTTCTCGTAGTCACCGGTTGCATCTAGGACAGCAGCCTCGCCGGCCTCGAGACCGGCCTGCAGCAACCGCTGGACGGATGTCGGAACAGGCCAGTTGGGAATGTCGCCGCGATAGCGCTGCGCCTGCTTGAGAGCGGCGGACGCTTTTTCGACATCGCCACCGCGCGCATGAAGCATGGCAAGGACGCTATTCGCCGCAACAAAGAATCCGCGTCCGTACTGATCATCGAACAGGTCAAGCGCGCGGTTGATTGCGGCAATGCCGGCGTTGTAGTTGCCGGTGAGTGCTTCCGCACGCCCGAGATCCCACAATAGAATGCCTTGATCGTTGCCACTCAGCCGACTGTGCTCAATGGCTGCGCGATAATCCGCAACTTCCTGCTCGAAACGACCAAGAAAATGGGCCGCCCGGGCCCGCTCGCGGAAGAATCTGGCAAGCGCGCCGGACTTTGCGCCTTCTGGTGGCAACTGTTCTGCGATACCGATCGCTGCCTCAACCGCCTTCAGGTTCTCTCGGTCTTGCACGAGTACCGCGGTAATATCGCTGATGCTGCGTCGCGGCGCGTCCGGGGTGCCGATTCCTTGCGCATCGATGCGCAGTGTTTCGGCCGACAAATCGACTTGGCGGGCAGCCAAAACAGCGAGGAACATCAGGAGAAATACAAGGCGAGACAAGGTGCGACTCCGAATCACAGATTAGGAACAAAGACCAAACAAATAGCGGCTAGCGAGCTCAGTATACAGAACGACCAGCCGCCGCCTCAAATTTTCGTCTCCGTGCCGCGTTGGTGTTTGTCAGGTGTCAGAACCGCGCAACTAATTCTTGATTTGTTCCTCTTTTGTTCGATATCCTCGCAAGATGGTGGATATCTTACCCCAACGCAAAATCAAGGGGCGCGGCGCGATCAGCAATCGGGCCGGGCGCTTCGAGTCGAAGGAGCGCGTCGCCGTAGACGATGGATGGCAGATGGCGGAGGAAGACGCTCCGAAGCTGCGAACGACGCTGAGCGTCGACCGAGCGCGCTCGATCATTTCCTATAACGACTCGCCTGATGTCGGGTTCGACCGCTCAATCAACCCGTACAGAGGTTGTGAACACGGGTGCATCTATTGTTTCGCGCGACCAACACACGCTTTGCTCGGCCTATCGCCCGGCCTCGATTTCGAAACCAAGTTATTCTACAAGCCAGACGCCGCGGCACTTCTCGCAGAGGAATTGCGGCATCCGAACTATCGTCCCGCCACCGTCGCGATTGGCACCAACACCGACCCCTACCAGCCAGTCGAACGCGAACGTCGGCTGACGCGGCAATTATTGGAAGTTCTCGCCGAATTTCGCCACCCTTTCGGCATCGTCACAAAGTCGGCTTTGGTAACCCGTGATCTGGATATCATCGGTCCGATGGCGGCACGCGGTCTGGCCTCAGTTACCATCACCGTAACGACCCTCGATGGCGGCCTGACGCAGCGACTTGAGCCGCGGGCGGCGCATCCGAAACGGCGGCTTGCCGCGATCAAGGAATTGCAAACCGCAGGAGTCCCGGTCTCGGTGCTGTTTGCACCGGTAATTCCTGCGCTCAACGACTGGGAACTCGAACGCGTGCTCGAAGCCGCCGCGTCGGCTGGCGCTGACGGTGCCGGCTACGTCTTGCTTCGCCTTCCACTGGAGATAAAACAACTCTTTTCCGAGTGGCTAGAAACCCACGTGCCGGACAAGGCGAACCGGGTCCTCAGTTTGATTAGGCAAACCCGGGGTGGTGCCTTGTACGACTCTACGTTCGGACAGCGAATGCGCGGCAGCGGCCCAGTTGCACAGCTGCTGGAGCAACGCTTCAAGACCTGCTGCCGGCGGCTCGGCATAAACCGCAGGAGCCGCGCGCTGAGCGCCGGCCAATTCCGCGCCCCGCCTGTGGCCGGTGACCAGTTGAAACTACTCTAATCTAAGCGAGGCGTTTGCGAACGCGGCTGGCCATGCAGCTTGCCAACGGTGGCTGCGGCGAGGATGGAGGGCTGTTACTATCGCCGCCAATGGTGGGCGAACTTCATCTTACGGGAATTGCGATCGTTGCGGTTGCCGCCACCTTGTGCGGGCTCCTCATGGCCCGATTCAAGCAACCTGAAATCGTTGGTTACATCTTGGCGGGAATAATTCTCGGACCGTCGGGAATTGGCCTCGTCAGCGATCGCGATCAAGTCGGCGCATTGGCAGAGCTCGGCGTACTTATGCTGCTCTATTTCGTTGGCATGGAATTGTCGCTTAGGAGCTTCCGTCATCTTTGGCGCATCGGCCTGATCAGCACAGTTATGCAAGTGGGCGGCAGTTTTCTGGCGATGTGGGCGCTTACCGCTTATCTCGGTTGGCCACTCACGCACGCGGTATTCTTCGGCTTCGTGCTCGCATTGTCGAGTACCGCCGTGGCCATCAAGATGCTCGGCGACATCGGCCAGCTGCGCACACGCGTTGGCCGCATAACCGTCGGCGTTCTGATTGCACAGGATCTGGCGGTCGCGCCAATGATGCTGATCGTCGGAAGCATGGCCGGTGATGGATTTTCGTTTTCGGTCATCTTCCGCCTTGTCCTGTTGGTCGGAGTGCTCGTTGGCGTAATCGGTTATTTGACACGCCGGCAGCGCACCAGCCTGCCGTTCGCCCCGCTGATCGTTGGTAACCACGACCTAACTTCGATCGCAGCGCTGGCCTGGTGTTTCGGGATGGCGGCGGTGACCGGCTTGATCGGCCTATCGGCTGCGTTCGGTGCCTTCCTGGCAGGCCTCATCGTCGGAAATAGTGCTCATCGGCAGGAGATTTTCAGAACCGCCAAGCCGTTCGAAAGCGTGCTGATCATGGTGTTCTTCCTGTCGATCGGGTTGCTGATCGACCTGCGCCACATGTGGGAGAATCTTGGCCTCGTCATTCTGCTTTGGATGCTGGCGACGGTCTTCAAGACTGCACTCAACACTGGTGTGTTGCGGCTACTCGGCGAGCCTTGGCCACGGGCCTTCGAGTCCAGCCTGATCCTTGCGCAAATTGGCGAGTTCTCCTTCGTATTAGGCGCTGTCGCCATCGACCGCGGACTGATCGACTCCGACTTGCACCGGTTTATCGTCTCGGTCACCGCACTCTCGTTATTCTGCAGTCCGTTCTGGATGGCGAGCGCGCGCCGTCTTAATCATCGCGCGGCCTACCGCGTGCATGGCTTGGGCGCTCTCCTGCGCCTGATCTATTTTCGCGAGTGGCGTCTCTCCCGCCAGGTCGGCCGAACCTTCATCGGCCACGCAACCAACTCACTTGTCAGGCTACGCCGGTTCGCCGAGCCGCTGATGCGTTGGAAGCAAACTAGATCGAGGCGAAAAGCAACAGCACAGACCGCAACCACCCCCCATGCCCGCGAGCCCAAGTCCGACGCCGATCGACGTATCGGCGAAGGAGAGACCTAGCAGCCTGTCGGACTTGAGCCGGGAGTCGAAATAGGATTCGATGGTATCAGTGCCCGCGCGTGATGGAGACCGTCATGAGCAATTTCCGACCGGTCGACCGGGAGACGGGGTTTCTGCTGCCGCGGTCGGTGGAGGAATGGCTTCCCGAGCGGCATCTGGCGCGCTTCGTGGTCGAGGTGATCGAGCAGTTGGACCTCTCGGCGTTCGTGAAGGCCTATCGCGGCTCGGGCTCGGCGTCCTATCACCCGAGCATGCTGCTGGGGCTTCTGGTCTACGGCTACGCCACGGGGGTGTTTTCGAGCCGCAAGTTGGAGCGCGCGACCTATGATTCTGTCGCTTTCCGCTTCATCGCGGTCAACGATCATCCCGACCACGATACCATCGCCGCGTTCCGGCGGCGTTTTCTCGACCGGATCGAAGGGCTGTTCGTCGAGGTGCTGCTGCTGGCCCGGGAAGCCGGGGTGCTGAAGCTCGGCACGGTGGCGCTGGACGGCACCAAGGTGCACGCCAACGCGAGCCGGCACAGCGCGCTGTCGTGGAAACACGCCTGCGAGCTCGAAGCCCGGTTGAAGGCCGAGGTGGCGGAGTTGATGGCGTTGGCGGAGGCGGCCGATGGGGCGGATGTGCCCGACGGGATGTCGGTGCCCGAGGAACTGGCCCGGCGCGAGGATCGTCTGGCCCGCATCGCCGAGGCCAAGGCGGTGATCGAGGCGCGGGCGCGCGAACGCCTTGAGCGGGAACGGGCCGAGTACGAGGCGAAGCTCGAGGCGCGCGCGGAGAAGGCCGAGAAGACGGGCCGCAAGCCGGGCGGCCGTCCACCCGAGCCGCCGGTGGCCGGGCCCGGGCCGAAGGACCAGGTCAATCTGACCGACGCGGACTCCGCATCAGGTCGGCCGAACCTTCATCGGCCACGCAACCAACTCACTTGTCAGGCTGCGACGCCGGTTCGCGAGGAGCGAGGCTGATGCGTTGGAAGCAAACTAGATCGAGGCCGAAACGCCCTGCGCAACAGCACGGTGTTCGGCATCATCAAAGACAGTTCTCGCTACGCGGCCTGGCAACCACCCCCCATGCCCGCGAGCCCAAGTCCGACGCCGATCGACGTATCTGGTACGCGCGGCCAAGCGACCGCACTCCGTGTCCTCACGAAAGGCGGCATGACCTCTCCACATCGCGATCCGTCCACACCCAGAGACCTAGTGCCCGACCTCTCGTTCGAGAAGGCGGCGGGCGGGCGTGTTGCCGGAATTGACGAAGCCGGCCGAGGCCCCTGGGCGGGGCCCGTCGTCGCCGCCGCACTTATTCTCTCACCCGCCATCCCGGATGGGCTCGCGCGGCTGATCGACGATTCTAAGAAACTGCGGCCTCGGATCCGAGCGGCACTCTATGATGAGCTGCAAACGCACGCGGAGATCGGCATTGGTATCGCCTCAGTCGCCGAAATCGACAGCCTGAATATCTTGCAGGCAACAATGCTAGCCATGCAGCGCGCACTCGGTGCGCTGGGCGATGTGCCGGATCTGGCGCTCATTGACGGCAATCGGGCACCTAATCTTCCCTGCCCCGCCCGCACGATCGTGCAGGGTGACAGCCGATCGCTGTCCATCGCCGGCGCGTCGATTGCCGCGAAAGTAACCCGCGACACTCTCATGGCCGCGCTCGCGGTCACGCACCAGGGCTACGGCTGGGAGCACAATATGGGCTATGGAACAGCCGAACATCGGGCCGCGTTGGATACGCTCGGTCCAACCCCTGAGCACCGGTTCAGCTTTGCACCGGTCGCCCTTGCGGCCAGACCAACAAGTAATACACACAGCATCCAAGATAAATAAAAGTATTGACGTCACGATTCTGTCGAATCATGATCGACTAATGAAAAAACAAAAACAAAAAACTAATGAACTTCCAATAAACCAAATTCTTATCGGCGACTGCATCGAGACGATGCTTGGCCTGCCGGAAGAATCGGTCGATATGGTCTTTGCTGATCCACCGTACAACCTTCAGCTTTCGGGGGAATTACATAGACCGAACAACTCACGGGTAAACGGCGTCGAAGAGCAATGGGACAAGTTTGACGGTTTTGCCGAATATGACGACTTCACACGCAGCTGGTTGAAGGCAGCGAAGCGCATCTTGAAGCCAAATGGCACGTTGTGGGTAATTGGCACGTATCACAATATATTCCGCGTCGGCACGGCACTCCAGGACCTCGGCTTTTGGCTGCTCAACGACATCGTTTGGGTCAAGACCAATCCGATGCCCAACTTTCGCGGCAGGCGCTTTACCAACGCGCACGAAACGATGATTTGGTGCACCAAGGAGCGTCGCGCGCGATACACCTTCAATTACGAAGCCATGAAATCGCTCAATGACGACTTGCAAATGCGCAGCGACTGGGTGATTCCACTGTGCAGCGGACCCGAACGGCTGCGCGATTCCGAGGGCAAGAAATGCCATCCGACGCAAAAGCCGGAGGCATTGCTGCATCGGGCGATTCTCGCGGCCAGCAACCCGGGAGACATTGTCCTCGATCCATTTTTTGGTTCTGGAACAACCGGTGTCCTCGCCAAGCGTCTGGGCCGAAATTTTATTGGCATCGATCGTGAGGAAGGTTACGCGGACTTGGCGACGAAAAGACTCGCGACCGAACCACAGCCGACTGAGATGCATCTCGTCGAAACGCCTTCCAAGCGGCGTGAACCGCGCGTTCCGTTTGGCTGGCTGGTCGAACGAGGCATGCTGACGCCGGGCACGATCCTTCATAGCGCGGGACGACGGTGGTCGGCCAAAGTGCGCGCCGATGGCACTCTGGTCGCCGTCAGCAACCTGGGTGAGCTTCGCGGCTCGATCCATCAGGTGGGCGCAGCATTGCAAGGCGCGCCGACCTGCAACGGCTGGACATTTTGGTTTCTCGACGTTGAGGGGAAAGAAGTGCCGATCGATCTGTTGCGGCAGAAGCTGAGAGCCGAACTCAATTGAACCGCTTTGTCTCCGCTCGACGGCGGTTGAAGGCGGTGCCCAGGCGCGCCGCTAGGAAATAGATCCCTATGCGCTTCGGCGTGATATTGAACCTGGATGCCGACGCGGCTGGCCGGATACGAGAGATCCAGCAAGCATTGACCGGCGGCGAAGACGACGACCCCTTCGATCTCTATGACATGATCTACAGCGTCGAGCCGCATTTGACACTCGCCCTTTACGATGAGGTCGAGCGCCCGCTGATCGATCAGGCGATAGACAAGACGTTTCGGGATATTGGCCTGATTCCCATCGATTTCGCGTCGATCGCATTGTTCCCAGGCAGCGTCCTTTATCTCGCGCCGCGCGTCACCGTTGAACTTTTGGAGTTACACAGGGCATACCATCGCAACACCGAAGCGATGGCTAGCGCCTGCAACCTCCACTACCTGCCCGATGCCTGGGTGCCCCACTGCTCGCTTGGCGTTCCGGCGCCCGCAGAAGATTTAAGTCAGGCAATGCTGAGTGTCGGATATGGCTGGACACCGGTCGCGGGCCATCTTGTATCGGTGGAACTGGTCTCCTACCCGCCGGTAACAAGTCTGCACCGCCGAGACTTCAGCTAGTCCATCCGCGTCTACCGATGCGACCTGGCTGCACGGCCGGGCGCGGCTGCCTTCAGACGTGCCTCGTCGCGTGTGTGACAACCTTCTTGACGAGCGACGGCAGAGCTTGATCGCCTAACTTATCCAAGGGGCACCAAAAGCCCTCCTTTAGTGCGTCGTCGCGGGCGTGGCCGGCCAGGACAAGGAGCTCTAGGTGGAAATGCGTAAACGTGTGGCGCACCAGCCCCGGCAACAGCCTGGCGTTTGTAAGAGCGATTGGCGCGCCGTTGCGCGCCGACGTCTCGCCCGGCATTGAAGCCTCGATCCAAGCGCCGGACGGCACCTCGGTCATGCCACCCAACAACCCGGTCTCCGCGCGGCGGCGCAGCAATACCGCGCCATCACGATCGGTGATCCAATAAGCGATGGCGCGTCGCGTCGGCCGCGCCTTCTTCGGTGAACGGCGGGGCAGCGAATCCGCCTGTGCCTTGCCCGCGCATCGGCTTTGCCATGGACAATTCACGCATTTCGGGCTCCGCGGTGTGCAGATCGTCGCGCCGAGATCCATCACGGCCTGGGCATAGTCTCCGGGCCGATCAGTTGGGGTCAGGACGGCGGCTAGTTTGCGAAGTTGGGGTTTCGCTGCCGGCAAAGGTTCATCGACCGTGAACAACCGGGCCATGACGCGCTCAACGTTGCCGTCAACGACGGTGGCCGATTTATCGAAGGCAATAGCGGCGATTGCAGCTGCCGTATATGGGCCAATCCCTGGAAGCTTGAGAAGTGCCGCCTCGGTGGTCGGAAAGATTGAATCATGGTCGCGCACGAGGGTTTGCGCGCAGCGATGAAGATTGCGTGCCCGCGCGTAGTAGCCAAGGCCCTGCCAACAGTGCAGGACTTCGTCGAGATTTGTCGCGGCAAGCGCCTGCACTGTTGGCCAGCGTTTGAGAAAATTTTCGAAGTATGGTCCAACCGCCGCAACGGTGGTCTGTTGCAGCATAACTTCTGACAACCACACATTGTATGGCGTTATTGTCTCACGTCGCCAAGGTAAATCTCTTTTGTGTAAATCATACCATATTAGCAACGATTTAGAGAGATCTTCAGGGTTCATTACTATAGACTTTTGATTGTAGTGAATTTTTTAGTTTTCTCTAAATTCACAAGTCGATCCCAAGTCGATGTTTTACTTTAATTTTCGTCCTGAATTAGCACCGCATCTTAAACCCTTTAATCCAGCGTAATATCTAAATTTTAGTATCCCACCCACCTTCAACAACATGGTCTGCGACCGTGCTGGTATCCGTCTCATACAGCCATCTATATGGCAGAAAAATGGCTGATTTCGGCCATTTAGGTTGCCCATTCTGGCCAATAGGGTAGTATGTTAAAATAGGGATCTGAGCAGATTTCTGTGGGGTGTTGGACCATGTACAGCATTACGCTGCACATGGCTTTGTTTTAAGCGGCTTTTGATTTCTGCAGCTTGGATCGCGTTTTCATCGCCATCTCGTTTAACTGGTTATCAAGCTCACCGTCTTTAACGGCGTTGCTGCAAAGATCGATGATTTCCAGCAAATTTTCCCTGTCACCTGCTTCGATGGTGGGTTTGCCTTTTGCAAGCTCCAAACCCTTTGCGCCATACCGAATTTGGAAGAACCAAACGCCTCCGCTTTCCCAAAACCACTGGCGCACATTTTTGGGCTTTTCGACCAACTTGCGTTCGCCAGTTTCATCATCGGTAACCCATGCCTGCTTTGTCGGCAGATATGGTTTTCCTTCGATGGCGTGAGCAGTAGAATTTCGCTGTTCATCCAGTTTTGCCATCAATTTTTCCCGCCTACGGATGACAGGATCGACAGACCGTTCGCGCTCGGTGTCCGTAAGTTTCAGTTTGGTTAGATAAGCCATTTTCAATCTCCATATCGTTAATCTACTAATGGCCAATACCGCCAACTCTCTGTTAGGTCTGCCTTTTTCGGCCTAATTTGGCAGAATATTCTGCATTTGAGTTCAAACAGTATTGATTGCACCTCAAGCTGTAAGCGGCGGTGACAAATTAGTCCACGTAAGCGGCGGGATTTTCCCAGGCGCGGGCGGAGCAAAACTCTGCCACCTGTAGCCTTCGGTCCTTTTTCGGGATGGAAGGTGGGAGGATGTATACGGTGGAGCTTTATCTCCGCGTCCGTCTGGCATGCCATGTTGATGGTCTGAGCCAGCGAGATGCGGCGAGTCGGTTTGGCATTGCGCGAGAGACGGTAAAGAAGATGCTCCGGCATTCGGAGCCCCCTGGCTACCGCCGCCACCAGCCACCGAAGCGCCCGAAGCTGGATCCTTTCACGGATATCATTGAGCGTATTCTGGAAGCGGACCGAACGGTTCAGCGCAAGCAGCGGCACACGGCGAAGCGGATATTTGAGCGGCTTCGCGACGAGCATGGCTTTGCGGGTGGACAGACCATCGTCAAGGATTACGTCCGGGAACGGCGGCGTCGTCTCCGGGAGATGTTTGTGCCGCTGGCGCATCCTGCGGGCGATGCCCAGGCGGACTTTGGCGAGGCGGATGCGATCATTGCCGGGGTCAAGCGGCGGGCGCATTTTTTTGCCATGGCGCTTCCGCACAGCGATGCGTGCTTCATCGCGGCTTACCCGGCGGCGACGGCGGAGGCTTGGCTGGACGGCCACAACAGGGCCTTCGCCTTCTTCGGCGGGGTTCCTCAATCGATCCTCTACGACAACGACAAGCGCCTGGTGTCGCGCATCCTTACGGATGGCACACGGCGACGGACGCCAGCGTTCAGCGGGCTTCAGTCCCATTACCTTTTCAAGGACCGCTATGGCCGTCCTGGCAAGGGCAACGACAAGGGCAAAGTGGAGGGTCTGGTCGGATACGCCCGGCGGAACTTCATGGTTCCTCTCCCCCGGTTCGAGGGCTGGGACGCCTTCAATGCCGACCTGGAGGAACGATGCTGCAAACGGCAAGGCGACGTCCTGCGCGGCCACGGCGAGACCATCGGCGAGCGCCTCAAGCGGGATCGCGCGGCGTTGATGGCGTTGCCGCCGGCGCCGTTCGATGCCTGCGACAAGCAGGGCACGCGGGTCAACTCCCTGTCCCTGGTGCGCTACCGGAGCAACGAATACTCGGTGCCCGTCGCCTACGGCCACCAGGAGGTCTGGGTTCGAGGCTATGTCCATGAGGTGGTCATCGGTTGCGGCGCCGAGGTCATTGCCCGGCATCCACGCTCCCATGACCGGGAGGATATGATCTTCGATCCGCTTCACTACCTGCCCCTGCTGGAGCAGAAGATCGGCGCCCTGGACCAGGCCGCTCCTCTGTCCGGGTGGCAACTGCCCGACGCGTTCCCAACCCTGCGCCGCCTCCTTGAGGCGCGGATGGGCAAGCCCGGCAAGCGGGAATACGTACAGGTCCTGCGGCTTCTGGAGACCTTCGATTTTGAGGAGCTTCACGCTGCGGTGAAGGACGCTCTGCACCTGGGCGCTATCGGCTACGACGCCGTCAAGCACTTGGTGCTGTGCCGGGTCGAACGGCGCCCGCCGCGGCTCGACTTGGATGTCTATCCCTATCTGCCAAGGGCCCGGGTCGCAACCACGGCCGCCGCCAGCTACATGAGCCTGTTGGGCGAGGGTAGGCCATGACCGACACCCCACAGGTGCTGTTGGCGCATCACCTCAAGGCCCTCAAGCTGCCTACCTTTCTGCGCGAGTACGACAAGCTGGCCCGCCAATGCGCCGCCGAGAGCGTCGACCATGTGCGCTATCTCGTCCGCCTGGCGGAGCTGGAGTTGATCGAGCGTGAGCGCCGCATGGTCGAGCGGCGGATCAGGCAGGCCAGGTTCCCCGCCGTCAAAAGCCTCGATGCCTTCAACTTCAAGGCCATCGCCTCGCTCAACAAGATGCTGGTCTTGGAGCTGGCGCGTTGTGAATACGTCGAGCGCCGCGAGAACGTCATCGCGCTGGGCAACAGCGGCACCGGCAAGACCCATGTCGCCCTCGGTCTCGGTCTGGCGGCCTGCCAGAAGGGATTATCGGTGGGGTTCACAACGGCGGCCGCCCTGGTCCACGAGTTGATGGAGGCCAGGGACGAAAAACGCCTGCTGCGCTACCAGAAACAGTTGGCGAAATACAGCTTGCTGATCATCGATGAACTCGGCTTCGTGCCGCTCAGCAAAACCGGCGCCGAGCTGTTGTTCGAGGTGTTCAGCCAACGATACGAGCGTGGCTCCATCCTGGTGACCAGCAACCTGCCCTTCGACGAGTGGACCGAGGTGTTCGGCTCCGAGCGCCTGACCGGAGCATTGCTGGACCGTCTCACCCACCATGTCCATATCCTGGAAATGAACGGCGAAAGCTACCGGCTCAACCAGAGCCGAAGAAAGCGGAAATCCCCCCAAAACCCCTAACCGGCATCGAACACCGAGACCCCGGTTGCCCCGGTGGGTCCACAGGCACCTCCCACGCTGCTTCGCTTCGCGTATCGCAAAGCGCTACACGAAGCAGCGCGGGTCCCTCCTATGGACTACCGGGACAACCCGCAACACCGCGAATGGCATCACATCAAGTGGGCTAAATTTACTCCGCCCTTCGGACCAATCTTACTCCGCCGTTGACATACTTCGCGGTTTGCAAGGTGTTACGAGATTCTCCGCGCTGAAAAACCCCTTCGCATCCAAATGTATGATTCTCTATACTTTCATCTCTCCACGCCCAATCGTGAGGATGTCGGCGAGTACATCGAATCGCCGGATTTGTAGACAGCTAACACCAGAGTCAAGGGTGTAGCGCGGCTTGCCGATTGATAATTGAATGTCTGCATTGGATATAAAAGCAGACGTCTTCCCGGCTCACGATGATGGTCCGCTTGTGGCCATTAGCAGACTTTGACGATTAACCGCGATGGTATCGGCGGCGGCAGCCCGGCTAAACTTCCTCACCAGCCTAATTTCAGTAGCGACGGAGCAATCAGTGATGACACGCGATGAAGAACGCGCAATCGAGTGGAATTGCCAGAAGGTCTGGCGGCAGTGCTATCACTACGTTGACCACCACGAGTTTGAAAAGGCCGCTCAACTCTTCACCGAAGACGTCAGTTGGGATAATGCCGGACTCGAACTCAAGGGACGGGACGAGCTTCTGGAAGCCCTACATGGCTGCCTCGGCAACGATACGATTCGCCATGTGCTGACCAACATGGTTGTCAACGTTATCGACGAGGATCACGCCGAAGCGCAAGCTTACAACACGGTCAGTTACTCGCGCGAAGGGCGAAGAGAGGATATGGACGGCCCGCTGCAATTCGACGGTCCACACCGGCTCGTCGATCACTACGCAAAATTTCGACGCGTCGGCAACCAATGGCAGATTGCCGCACGGTGGGGGCTGTTTATCTTCAGGCGTCCGAACGAACCGACGGCCTTGGAGGAATATGCCGATAATAAGAGCAGCCCCGCTCCCTCATCCTAAACTTTCGTGAACTCGGGCCTGCAGCATTTCGGCACACAACAGAGCAAAGATAATCGGCGGTGCGAACCCGCCCCGACGATGTCCGCTTTGGGTCAAAAGCGGACGTTCGATGTTACGCCCGTCGACGTCCGCTAATAGTCGGAATGTGACTCGATGTCATCCGTATGCATTCCGTGAAACGGCGACAGCAGCGCGAATCTAATGACCCTGCCCCGTGTTGTTCTTATAGTGTGCGTTGCCCCAACTCCAACCCACTGGAAGGCTACAGCGGAATGAAAGTTGTTGGCGGAAAGCCGTTCTATGGGGAAGCCATCGGCATTCTCTTGTTCGACAAGCGGCCTCCAGTTATCCCGGGCGCTATACGCGACGCCTGCGCCCACGATTTCCCTGTGCGAATGAAAATGATACCCGGAGTTGATAACAACCCTTTTCCGCCAATTAGGACCAATGATGGAGAACTAATCCCAGAAGTTCAGGCCATCATCCAAGCCGCCAAGGAAATGGAGGCCGACGGGGTGCGCGCCATCACCTTGGGTTGCGGCTTCTTTTCGTTGATCCAGGACGTCGTGGCCGAGGCGGTCGACATCCCGGTGTTCTCATCGCCGCTACTGATGATCCCTTCGGTCCTCCGGATGTTGGGCAAGGGCAAGAGTGTGTGCGTGCTGACCGCTTCCAAAAGTCTGTTGTCGCCAGAGTTCTTCGAGGCGGTTGGGGTCACCGAAGATATGCCGGTTGTCGTCGCTGGCCTCGACGATTCGGAGGACTTGCCATTCAATGCCATGTCTTTGGGCGGCACGTCTATCGAGGTGGATGTCGACGGGTTGCGAAGCGACGTGGTTGACGCAGTTCAGGAAGCGATCAAAGCCGATGCATCGATTGGGGCGGTGGTACTAGAATGCGCGAGCTTCCAGCTCTTTGCCGCCGATATTAATCAGGCGACGGGTCTGCCGGTGTTTGATTACAACGTATACATCGACATGGTGTATCGCGCCGTGGTGCCGAAGCGCTATCGGGGCTTCCTCTAGACACTCCCGTTTCGATTGGACAGGGTCGGGGCGATCACTTGAGCATGTCCGCTTTCAGGGGCGAAGCGGACATTGCACATCATCAGTGCACTGTTCCATCCGGCTTCTTGTTTACCAACTCAAGCACAGCCTTCAGGATCGACTTCCAGACGGCCAGCCCGTCTAGATCCCCAACATCCAGCATCTTGTCGGCACGCAAGGCTGCTTCAATGGGTGCCTCGACGCCGTGCTGTTCGATCATTAGCTTAGCTGTGCGCCAGACGTCACGCTCGTTGATCATTCATATCGCCTTGTGCCGGACAACCTATGACTTTCTGCGCAATGGGTCGGCATTGTGGATGCCCCGGTTGCATCAACGCTCTTGTTTCAACCTGAAGATACATGCTTCGCTTTGCTCCTAATAGGGAGCCGAACGATGAGGCAAGTTCTTTGGGTATGTGTGTTCTCCGTGCTGGCGCTGATGCCCGCGACGCCGAGCCACGCCGATGACGTCATTCGTATTGCAACATTCAATATCAGGATATTCGGAAAGACAAAGATGGGTAGACCCGATGTTGTGCAAACGCTTGCCGACATCGTTCGCAAGTACGATCTAGTCGCAGTTCAGGAAATCAAGGATGCGTCCGAACAGGTTGCGGAAGACTTCCTTGCAGAGTTGGGCATGGGCTGGGACATGGTTGAAAGTCCGCGTACTGGGCGGAATCCGGACGACACCTCATCACGTGAGCAATACGTCTATTACTTCAGGACAGACACAATCTCTGCTTTGGACGACGGCGTTCTTTTCGATGACACCAATGATCAATTCCAACGTGAACCATGGCTGGCCCGCTTCCAGGTGCTGGACGGAAACTTCACGTTTGTGCTCATCAATATCCACACCAAGCCTGACAGGGCTGTTGAAGAAGTAGCGGCGCTCCATGATGTGATTGAGTGGGCGCAGTCCCGGCCAGCGTGGGCGGCAGAGGACGATTTCATCGCGCTTGGCGACTTCAATGCATCCTGCAACTACGCCTCAAATGATGAATTGGATGCTCTCGATCTTTCAGGGTCGGACTATTTTTGGATCGTACCCCACGAAGCGGATACCAACTTGGCGTCCAGTCGATGCGCCTACGACCGCATCGTAGCGACCGTTGGTGTCGTGGAAGACTACGCTGGCTTCTGGGACGTGGACCGTGCATTTACATTAGGGAACCTCTAAAAATTCTCCTTTTTCGGGCGTCGTCGATTTAGAATCGGGTTGACGATTTGTTGATAGCGGGAGGCGTGGTTGATGGGTCAGATGGGGTTTTTCGATCTTGGGAACCGGTATTCCGTTCTTGACGCCAAGAACGAGCCGCTTTTGAAGATCGACGGGGTGGTTCCGTGGGAGGACTTGCGCGCCCGTCTTGAGGCGGTGTGGCGGCGTGCGGACAAGGTGCGCAAATCGCGGGCGGGACGCAAGCCGTGGGATGCGATTGTGATGTTCAAGACGATCATTCTGTGCGCGCTCTACAATCTCTCGGACGACCAAGTTGAGCATCAGATCCGTGACCGCCTGTCGTTCATGCGATTTCTGGGGTTGGGTCTAGAGGGCCGGGTTCCCGACGCCAAGACGGTGTGGCTGTACCGCGAACAGTTAACGCAAGCTGGCGTGATCGAGGCTTTATTCGAGACGTTCGATGGCTACCTGAAGGATCAGGGCTATCTGGCGATGGGCGGCCAGATCATCGACGCCTCGATTGTGGCGGTACCCAAACAGCGCAACAGCCGCGAGGAGAACGCGCGGATAAAGGCGGGCGAGACGCCGGCAGGCTGGGAGGACAAGCCGGCAAAGCGGCGCCAAAAGGATGTCGAGGCGCGGTGGACCAAGAAGCACGGCAAGAGCCATCACGGTTACAAGAACCATGTCAACGTGGACCGTCGGCACAAGCTGGTGCGGCGCTATCATGTAAGCGACGCGGCGGAGCACGACAGCCAAGTCCTCGACGATATCCTGGATGGGGACAACACGGCTTTGGGTGTGTGGGCGGACAGCGCTTACCGCTCGGCGGAGATCGAGGCGTCGCTGAAGGAGAAGGGGTTGCGGAGCCGGATCCATCGCAAGGGCCGCCGCAACAAGCCGTTGAGCGAGCGCGAGAAGCAAGGCAACAAGACCCGTTCGTCGGTTCGGGTCCGCGTCGAGCATGTCTTCGGGGCCCAGAGCAACGACATGGGCGGGACGCTGGTGCGTAGTGTCGGGCTGGTGCGGGCGAAGGCGCGGATCGGGTTGAAGAACCTCGCCTACAACATGCGCCGCCTGGTCCAACTGGAGCGTCTCGCGGCGGCCGTGTGACGATACTCGGAGGAGAAGACCGCCTGGGGACGGTCTTGAAGCGGAAATAACTCAATTGGAGCGTGGAAGACCCCGAAAATCTCGGCTCCGGCATGGCTGGAGCTGGTGACAGCCTAGTTAAACAATATCCTCCGGCAACTCACCAATTCTTAGAGGTGCCCTTAGGAAGCATTTCCGACCACTGGCCGGTATGGGCAGCGTTCTATACTGGAAGGGATGGTTAGGCCGTCCGGTAAAGCTTGGTAAGCAGTCCTTTCTCCGCCTCACGATGGTGGTTCGCTCGTAGCCAATAAGCGGACGACAGTTTGCTCCGGCGTTCTTGACGCGGATTGCCTTGATACAATCCTCCAACACCGCCGCCTCATCGTGACGTTCAGTAGTGCGAAGAAGTATTGCGTAATTTTGCAGCGTGGAGACCACGTTCGGGTGGCGCGCGCCCTGTTTGCGTTCCCTGATCGCCAGCGAGCGCTCGTAAAGCGGTTCGGCCTCGTCGTAGCGGCCCTGGGGCGCGGTAAAGTTCGCCCAGGTTGTTGAGCGTCGATGCCGCGCTCGAACAGCAGATCCTCGACCTGCCTCAGCGATAGCGGATCACCTCGGGAGAACCGTTGAAATAGCGGAACGGATTCTTCAACCAAGGACGCTAAGAGGCGTCGCTCTCCAAATTAACTTAATTTGCTCTGACAGTGCCCATCGCCAAAATAGACCTTGGTGTGAGGCCACGGAATCTCGATGCCTTCCTCGCCGAACTTTTTCTTGATCCGTTTGCGCAGCTCCCCGGTCAACCCCCATTGTTCACCCGGTTTGGTGTGGCCGCGAATACAGATGTCAACGCCGTGATCGCCAAGATCGCTAACGCGCATCGCCGACGGGGTCGTGGTCAGATTTCTACCAAACTCGGGATCGTTCTTAATGTCCTGACAAATCTTGTCAATGACTTGATAGACATGATCAATGTCTTCTTTGTAAGCCACCGTTACAATGAGGTTGATCCCAGCCCAGTCCCGAGTCTGATTGCTCGCGTGCGGAATCTTACCATTGGGAATGATATGCACGGTGCCGTTTATTTCTCGCAACACTGTACGCCGCGGGGTAATCAGTTCGACCGAGCCTTCCATTCCCGCAATCACAACCCAATCATCAACCCGATACCAATCCTCCATGAAGATGAAGAAGCCTTGCAGATAATCGCGGATGAGGTCTTGTGTAGCAAAGCCTAGTCCAAGGCTTGCAACGCCAAGCGTGGCTATCAGGGGAGTGGTATCTACCTCTAGAACACCGAGCACCATAACAAGGCTAATAATCCAGACAATAACGGTAGCCACTTTCGCAATCACGGCCGTTATCATTTGGGCGCGTATATCCGAATCACCGTCTTGTTCGGGCCTGGCCTGAACTACTCTGGCAATCAGCCTTTTCAGGACGATATTGAGCACGAGCGCCATGGCAATAATGATTGCCATCTTGGCGGCGGTCGCCAACATTGGGGTTAGCGCAAAGACGAAGTCAGAAGCAAACATGAGGTGCTTTCCTTGGTGTATGCACTGCTACCGAGCAATTGCCGAACCGGAGTGATCTTCACTTTGCATCAGCAATGAGCTGTTCATTCGATTTATCGGGATCGCCTGCAATGGTCGGCCCCCGTTAAGTGGTCCGGATTGAATTTTAGTGCATGACCGGTCTTTTTTCCATCGGACGATGGCTTCGGGGGCTGGCGGTCAGTACACCACGCCAAAAGGTCCGTGAGGGCCTTCTCGCTCTTCATCGCCGTCTTGCCGGTAGGCGTGAAAAAGCCCACTGTCCCACTTTGGCGGATTCTTCACTCCCTCGGCGGGGCCGTTCGCCGGAAAGGCCATCTGGGACAACCCTAACATCGGGCTGAACTCCGTGGGCACAAGCTTACCCAGACTCGTCCACTGATTAACGTATGGGGTCCGCTTTGGGTCAGGAGCAGACATTGACCGATACCGCCAGCTATGTCCGCTTTCAGAGGTAAAGCAGAACTAGCCCGCATTATTCACGCTTGGCGGCCGATTTGAGCGAGGCGAGCGGTATCGGCCGGGTTGACGGCGGCTTTCGGGGCGGGTTTTCGTTACGGGTTGGAGATTGACGTTCGAGGTTCATCCGGCGGCACGCGCCGCTAGGATCAGGGGCCTTGTGCGGCGATGGAGGCGGCCATCGCGATCAGGGCGTTGCGATATGGGTAGGCCGAGGGCAGGGCGATCTTGATGCGAGTGTTGAGCTCCTCGATGCGCACGGCGATCTTGAGGAATGCCCGTCGTAGCGTCTCGAACGTCGCGGTGCGCCACGGCGAGCGGCGGGGCGCGGTCCGGCGCAACTGATGCAGCAGCCAATAGGCGGCGGTGTGCAGGAACAGCCGGAACTGGTTGGCTTCCCATCGGTGACACGAGGTGCGGTCGGATTTGGTGTAGAGCTTGTGCTCCTTGATCATGTTTTCCATCCGGCCACGGGCGCAATAGACCCTCTCGTAGAGCAATTTGGCGCGGCCCGGCAGGTTGGTGACGACGAAGCGGACATCCGTCCCCCTTGCGGTGGCCTCGACGCGGGCAACGACCTTGCGCTCGCGTGACCAGCTTTTGGCCTGGTAGCCGGTCTGGAAGAAACGGCGCACCTTGTCCTTGCCTGATTGCACCCGGCGCAGCGCCGCGTCCTCGCACCACGGCTGGCCGATCTCGCTCAGCCGGGCGTTGCCGGGAAGCCCGAGAATGTAGCCGTGGCCCTGATCCTCCAGCAGGTCCATGACCTCGGGCGTGCCGTAATGGCCGTCGCCACGCACCGCGATCTCGACCCGGGGCCAATGGCGCCGGATGCGGCCGATGACGTGGCGCAAGACCCGCGCCGCCTCGTCACCAGATGGCCGCTTGCCCGGACGCAGCAGCGACAGCACCGGCTTGGCGGTCGCCGCGTCGAAGATGTGGATGGGCTGAAAGCAGTACTCGTCGTAATGGGCGTTGAACAGTGCCAGTTGCTGGCCGCCGTGGACGGCATCAGGGGTATCGTCAATGTCGAGCACGATGCGTTGGGGCACGCGCTCGAAGCTGTCGCAAAACAGATCGATCATCGTCAGCCCCATGCGCGCCAGTTCGCGCCATGATGGGGCGTTCTCGAGCCTGGACAAGGTCGGCTGCGACATCAGATCGCGACCGCTCTCGGGCAGGCGACCACAGGCCAGCTTGAACGCCGGATCGAAGCGCAGCACGTCGAGGTCGTCGCAATCCTCGTATCCGCAGGCGATGGCGAACATGCGCGCCCCGATCATGTCGGCGTATGAGTGGGTGGTGCTCGCTGGATCGCGCGCATCGGACAGGCAACCGGCTAGGCGCGCGGCAAGGCCGAGACGCTTCTCGATCTCGCGCAGCACCAGCACGCCGCCGTCCGACGACAGCCGGCCGCCGGCGAACCGGACGCACAGTTCCTTGTTCTCGACGGGTGACAGTCCGGGGAGATAGGCGGTAATCTCATCCATGGTGAGCCGGGTTTCCCTGTTGCCGTATGGTCTTGGCCAGACACCAGAATCATACGGAATCTCAACAGTTTAATCCACGCTCACCACTTCTTTCACGCCGTGCCGTGAATAATCCGGGCTAGGTCAAGAGGGCTTGGGCACGTGCATCAGCCTCTTGCCAGTTTTTCAATAACCTCTGAACGATGATGCGCGTCAGAAACATTCCGAACCGAGGGTTCTGGTAAAACAGCTGGATCATCGCGTCGTTGCTGAGCGAGTAAAGCTCGCAGTCGGTTTCGCAGATAGCCGTGCAAGTGCGTCGATTATTGGGCGTGAAGGCCGCGATCTCGCCGAGCACATCCACCGCACCGCAACGCACGTCTATTTCGTCCAGCCGAACGGTGCCAGACTTGATCACGATCATCCGATCTGGCGCGTCTTCTATCCGGAATAGGACAGATCCTGCAGCTTCTCGTTTCTCCTTCATGTAGGGAATCAGCGGATCGAGGTTGCTCGTTTGGCTGGCGGCCTCACGGATCTCGCGGATGAGCCTAATCATCTGGATCATCCTATAAACGTTCAGGGGCAACAACAAAGTATGCAATATCAGCGTTGGGTAGCTGGAGACCAGAAGCCCGAAGGCCATGAATCCGACGTTGCCGGCAACGGCACCTATGCGCAGCGGGATCATGGTCTTCTGGTACAGGCCCCATACCGTCACGGCCCCCCCTAAATATCCGACCAAGTCGACGTAAGGTATGTTTTCCGCGAACGACATCACCTTCCTCCTATTTGGAAAAGGATACCATGGATGGGCGAGGAATTATTATCGAGGTCGGGCCGCCGTCGCAGGTCGGTGTTCTCTTTCAGCTTTTGCCGCCATTGCGGCATTTATGACATGCCCACTTGTGAAAGAACTCCGACCATATGTGGCAGATGTATATATGTCCGCACTTGACGGCGATCTCAATGGGTCGACGCAACACTTTATCTTGAACGAAGAGATGGAGTGTATGCAGATGACGCGAAGAAATGGTCGAGGGTTCAGTTCGGCAGAGAAGACGGAGCTTTGGGACCGCTGGCAACGCGGGGAGTCGTTGAAGGCGATTGGTCGGGTGTTTGGTAAGCCGTCGTCGTCGATTTATTTCCAACTATCGCCGCACGGCGGGATCCGGCCTTCGCCACGACGGCGCTCGCGGCTGGCGTTGAGCCTATGGGAACGCGAGGAGATCTCACGGGGGATCGTGGCCCGGCACTCGATCCGATCGATGGCGTTGTTGCTGAGCCGGTCGCCCTCGACGGTGAGCCGGGAAGTTCGCCGCAATGGCGGTTATGATCAGTATCGTGCCGCGCTTGCCGATGACATGGCCTGGGCTCGAGCGCGACGCCCGAAGCGATGTAAGCTGGCACTGAGTTCGGGGATGCGGCGGGTGGTGGCGATGAAGCTCGGGTTGAACTGGTCACCGGAGCAGATCGCCGGATGGCTCAAGCGAGCGCATCCAGGAGCTGGGTCTTATCAGGTGTCTCACGAGACGATCTATCGCAGTTTGTTTGTTCAAGCCCGCGGTGTGCTTAAGAAGGAGCTGCTTCAGCATCTTCGATCGAAGCGTACGATCCGACGCTCGAAAGAGGCGCGCCGGAAAGGCGTTGGCCGGGGTCAAATCACGGACATGGTGTCGATCCGTGAGCGCCCGGCCTCGGTCGAAGATCGGGCGGTGCCGGGTCACTGGGAAGGTGATCTGTTGTCGGGATCGAAGAACAGCTACATCGCGACCCTGGTCGAACGTCAAACGCGTTACGTGATGTTGGTAAAGGTTGCCAACAAGGAAACCCTGACAGTGGTATCCGCGCTCATCAGGCAGGCGAGGAAGCTGCCGACCGAGCTCTACAAGTCCCTGACCTGGGACCGGGGCAAGGAACTCGCGGACCATCGCCGGTTCAGCCTGGCGACCGACATCGATGTCTACTTCTGTGATCCGCAAAGCCCGTGGCCGGGGTTCCAATGAGAACACTAATGGCCTGCTCAGACAGTACTTCCCCAAAGGCACCGACGTGTCGGTATACTCGCAGGCTCATCTGAACAAAGTGGCGCGTCTGCTCAACGAACGGCCACGCAAAACCTTGGGGTTTGAAACACCGGCAGAGAGATTCAACGCTTGTGTTGCATCGACCGGTTGAGATCAGCCACCCAACGCGGACATTGATCGGGCAGTGCCGCATTTTGCGTTGCACAAACTCCGCGCTATCTTGAGATCTAGGATCTGACTGGTTTGCATAGGTCAGCGGAATGTGGGATCGACTTGGGACGCAGAACGTCGACCGTATGCCGGGATGGGTTTAACGTTGCGCAATGACCATCGGCGATGGTTGACCGGTTAGGCACACGAAAACTTCGGCGCGGCGCGCGACTCTGGCAAAGGGAGGATGACATGGCCAAAAAATGAAAACGGACTGGGGTGTATCCGAGGAAGCAGCGCGTGTGCATCGCGAGGCCATCGTGTGGGACAACACGCTGCCAATTACCGCCGGAAACATAGCGGTAAACCGCGAAAAATATATGCCGCGCTTGAAAGCATCGGGTTACGACGTGGTCTCGTTAACTCTCGGCGGCGACCGTGACAAGATGCCGGAATCGATCACGAGGATAGCGAAGGAGCGAGCCTATTTTCTGGCGCGCGCCGACAAATTTGTGCTCGTCGAGACGGTGCAGGATATCGAGCGTGAAA
This sequence comes from Alphaproteobacteria bacterium, assembly GCA_963664465.2. Classification (GTDB taxonomy): domain Bacteria; phylum Pseudomonadota; class Alphaproteobacteria; order UBA8366; family CAVOAK01; genus CAVOAK01. The sequence goes on from CAXXSU010000006.1 coordinate 289,029, forward strand.
AGCGTGAGGACAAGCTCGGTATCATTTTCCATTTCCAGGGCACCAACCCGGTCAACACCGACATCAACATGGTGGAGACGTACTATCAGCTCGGCATCCGCCACATGCTGATGGCATACAATCTACGCAACGCCGTCGGGGACGGCTGCAAGGAGCGCACCGACGCAGGCCTATCGCGCTTCGGCGTGCAGCTGGTGGAGGAGATGAACCGTGTCGGCATGGTCGTTGATTGCACTCACACCGGCCACAAGACCAGCATGGAGGCGATGGAGGTTTCCAACGTACCTGTTGTGTTCAGCCACGCCAACCCGAAAGCGCTGAAGGAGCATCCCCGCAACATCGCCGACGACCAGATCAAGGCCTGTGCCAAATCGGGCGGCGTGATCGGCGTCAATGGTGTAGGAATCTTCCTCGGCGACAACGACGGCTCGACGGAGAACCAAATCCGCCACGTGGACTACCTAGTCCAGATGGTGGGTCCGGATCATGTGGGTTTCGCGCTTGACTGGGTGATTTACTCTGCAAGCAGCACACCGAGTGCATGGAACCCACCGGCGCCGGGCGACGTGCCGTGGCCTGATATCAAACACGTTGAACCAGAACAAATGCCGGCCTTCACCGAAGGCCTTCTGAAAAAGGGCTACGAGGAAACAGACGTCAGCAACATTCTCGGCGGCAATTGGCTAAGGATCGCCACGCAAGTCTGGAAATAGCTACCCGTTACACACCCACCAACGGACGGCGGCACTGACCGAGAGTACAGCCGGCTTCTTTTGCAATGCAGCTGCCCAACAGCTGCGAGCGACTGAACACGCTGCCTCAGGCGAGCGTATAGAGGATGAAGGCGTTTAGGTTCAATTACTATGGGCCTCACCCTTGAAACGAATGTTTTACGTCCGCTGCTGGCTATGAGCGGACTATCTTCCTGAGCTGGGATATCGTCCGCTCCTGACCTAAAGCGGACGTATGAGGTCTCAAGTCGCGTCGTGTCGCTCAAGGAGACGCTTGCCGAGTCATTTCCACACCTGCCTGGCGACCCGCATGATGTTCTCGCCGAGAATGCCGCGCACTTCGGTCTCGCTGAAACCGTGCTTGAGCAACTGCTCGGTCAGTTCCGGGAAGTCCTGGGGTCCGACATAGTAGCAATCGTCCCAGTCGGGTCCCACGGTCTTGCCGCCAGACGCCTTCAGGTATGCCGTCAGATGCACGTCCATCGGATTGAAGCGCGCCATCTGGTTCGCGGGCCGGTTGGGGATCGAAGGGTCCGGCAGCGTGCCCGTGCGCTGCTCGAACTCGCCGCGCTCCCCTCGTACATCGGCGACGTAGTCCGTACCGATCCCGACACACTCAGGACCGACGAGTTCCGCCACATAGGCCATGTGTTTGACCATCATTCCGATCAGGTCGTTATCCATGCCAAGAAAGATGTCGACGCCGTTGACGCAGATCACGCCGCCGGACTTTGCACAGGCCTTGATCTGGTCGTCTTTGATGTTGCGCGGAATGTCCCAGAGAGCGGATGCGTTGGAGTGCGAAAAGATGACGGGCTCCGTTGAAACCTCGAACATGTCCATGGTCGTTCGATGACCGGTGTGGGTGGCATCGACGATCATGCCGACGCGGTTCATCTCCTCGACCAGCGCGACGCCGAACCGGCTTAGGCCGTCGTCGGTTCGTTCCGTGCAGCCATCCCCCACTAGGTTCTTGCAGTTATACGCCATCAGCATGTGGCGAATGCCGAGTGCGTGGTAGGTCTCCACCAAATTGAGGTCGCCCTCGATGGGCCCCGTGCCCTGGAAGTGGAAGACAATCGCGAGCTTGCCGTCGTGTTTTGCCGTTTCTACGTCGTCAAAGCTGTTCACGAGGACGAACTTATCGGGGTTGGCGAGGAAGTACGCGCGTTCATGGGCGATCGCCACGACCGCTTCTTCCAATCCCTGCCAGTCGCCGGCGATCGTGAGCGATGCCAGGGTGATACCGTGCGCGGCAGCGCGTTCGAGCGTACCGAGCTTTGCGTCCAAATTGCGTTCGCGCCCGCCCCAAGGCAACGTCATGTCCCATACATCTGCGTCACCGTGCAGGTGTGCGGCTTCCGTCGACACGTTCCAATCGGTCATAGGGTCCTCCCTTGCCTCACAATCGGTCGGGCTTCGCCGGGAGTAGCCGCAGACTAGTTTCGCAGGCGTTGCGCGCTATTGAGGCGGCCCGTTTTGGGCGGTGTGCGGCCAGTCGATGCCAGCGGAACACCACCTGCCTCGGAGTGTAGCACAGCGGCGTATGACAAGGTTAATTCGCCCGCGAAGTCCAAATGCCGGGCGCAACATACGTAGCTCGGTTGGCAGCCGCCTTCGCGGCTTCAGCCCGGCTCTGGCTGAATTCAGCAGCGTAGCAGGGCAGCCGATTGTCGCCCTCGGCGCCAATTTGGACGTTAGCCGTTATTCGGCGGCGGCGGCGATCTCTTGCTCGAGCGCGATTAGCTTGTCCAGGACCCGGCGAAAGCGGAAGGGCGCCGCATCGATGGCCAAATCGATATTGGGCGTTGCTTTATTCCTCATGCCCTTGTAGACGGCGTTCAAGACTTCGAGGTCCTCTTCGAACGCAGCCCGCGCACCCTCTGCGGCCATCTGGTTGAGCTTTTCGTTGTCTGGGTGCTTATTGCGGTGAAGCATCCAGTGATAGCGGGTCGCGTGTTCGTCGATCGGCGTCAAGAAGTGATAGGCCACCTCGATTGACGCATCGTCAGGTAACTCCTTGCCAACACCGCCTGTGCCCGCCGGCGTGAAGATCGACTTATTCAGTGCATATGAGGGGAAACACACTTCGTAATACTGCAGCCGGTCGCACTTGCCGTCGAAGTCAAAGACCTTGCCGTAGAGTGGCGGTGGATCCTGATCCATGATCCAGCGTTGAACCACAGCGCCTTCCTCGGTCACCTTGATGTTGAGCCGCTCGTCCTCCGTGCCGGCGCCCGCGAACGAGGTGCGGTGCACCCAGGCCACATGGGAGGGATCAAGCAGGTTGTCCGTCAGGTACAGATAGTTGCAGTCGCAAGTCATCGCGTCGCCGCCGACCAGCTTCCAGGCGGGGTTGTCGGCATTCTCGATCTGGAGGATCTTGCTTTCGTCCGCCAGCGCCGGATCGCCCGTCCAGATCCACACCAGTCCCCACTTGTCGGCAACCGGGTAGCTGCGCACCCGCGCTCCCTGCGGGATCTGGCCCTCCTGGGTCGGCGAGGCAACACAAGCCCCCGAACAGTCGAATGTCAGCCCGTGGTAGCCGCATTCCACGGTGTCGTCGATAATCCGGCCCATGGAAAGCGGCAGCTTGCGATGCGGGCAGGCGTCTTCGAGCGCGACCGGTGCGCCCGATACCGTGCGATAGAAGACGATATCCTCGTCAAGTATCTTGAGATGCTTCAGCGACCGGTCGATTTCCCGACTGGTGGCCGCTACGTACCAGGTGTTGCGTAAATACATGGCTTTCGAGTCCGTTGAATTGCCGAATAGGTAGCCTCCCCAGACGTCCCGTTATTCTTGGCGCGCACACTATCGCTAGTGAACGATTAGTGTCTATGGCAGCACCGCGTGCCGGCTGCGGCAGACCGTCGCAGGAGCTCATCAAGGGATGCATCCTGAGCGGCCGCGCGCGCGTCTCCGAAGATCTTTTCTGGTGCACGAATTCGCGCGTTATGAGGAGCTTGAGAAAAGAACGTCAAGGCATATCGTTGGTTCCGGCCCGCCGTCGTGGGGCGGACCGGAGCGCAACAAGACTAGTCAACGCCAACTTGGTGTCGAAATTGGGCGTTGGTAGGCGTGGCCGATTACTTCGGTTGTGGCACGATCCGCAGATACGGCTTCGGCGCCTTCCAACCGTCCGGGTATTTCTCCTTGGCCTGCTCGTCGGACACGGCGGGTACGATGATGACATCCTCGCCCTGCTTCCAGTTGACGGGCGTCGCGACCTGGTGTTTGGCCGTCAGTTGGCACGAATCCAGGAGGCGCAAGACCTCATCGAAGTTTCTGCCCGTGCTCATCGGGTAGGTCAGCATCGCCTTGACCTTCTTGTCCGGACCGATGACGAACACCGAGCGCACCGTCGCATTGTCGGCAGCCGTTCGGCCCTCGGACGAGTCTCCGGCACCGGCCGGAAGCATGTCATAGAGTGTTGCCACCTTAAGCTCCGGGTCACCGACCAACGGAAAATTAACGGCATGCCCTTGGGTTTCCTCGATGTCCTTGGACCACTCCGCGTGATTTGTGACCGGGTCCACGCTCAGGCCCAAGATCTTGCAGTCGCGTTTTTCGAAGTCCGGCTTCAGCCCTGCCATATAGCCGAGCTCGGTCGTGCAGACCGGTGTGAAGTCTTTCGGATGCGAAAACAGAATCGCCCAGCCGTCACCAACCCATTCATGGAAGTTGATGGATCCTTGCGTCGTCTCGGTGGTGAAGTCGGGGGCTTCGTCGTTAATTCTAAGTGCCATGTTTCCCTCCAGATATTATTGTTTTGGAATTGCCCAACGCCGAATCAGGCTTGTCGCTGCCGGCAAGCTCAGTCGAGCGCTGGACAGAGTTTAGTAAGTGGAGCCGAGACGGTAAAGAAATTCCATGCGTAACGGACCGTGAACCGATTCCTGCTGGCTACTGCTCCAGCTTTCACGCCCGCTGCGAGCCGCATCGCCAAGCATCGAATTTCGCCGTCATGACACGAGATTCATGTGCCAGGAACCAGTCAGGCATCGGCTCAACCTTGTTATTTTCTTGGAATTGGCCTATTTGATGGCTGCCGGATCATCCCGGCCGAGGGTTGGCTGCAGCGCTGCCAGAATGTTAGCGAAGTAGCATGTCAGGGTTTACGGGGCTCGGTTGTCGCACGCGGGCCAATCCAAAATTTGGAAGGAGTGTTGGTGCCCAAAGAGGAATTGCTGCAGTTCGACGGTACGGTCACAGAAGTCCTGCCGAACGCGATGTTCAAAGTGAAGCTTGATAACGAGCATGAAGTTTTGGCTCATACCGCGGGTAAGATGCGCAAATATCGTATCCGCGTTTTAGCTGGCGATCGCGTCAGCGTAGAGATGACGCCCTACGACCTGTCGAAAGGTCGGATCAACTTCCGATACAAATAGCCGGCCTCCGGGCCTTGGGACGGACCGCTCGGCGACCTCCTATGGTGGTGCCCGCACGCGTCACTTGCGACGCGATGCGTGTCTCTCAAGCACCGTTGCGCTGATTTCCAGAACCAGTTTGTTGAGAATCGCAGCGGCGAACGTGCTTACTTCCTGACGCACGACGAGGACGAATGAGCGTGGACCACCGGTAACGTCGCGGCGATAATGTTCGTCTAGCGGGATACCGCCCGGCCCGCTGTAAGTGCGGCCGGGGTTGATGATGGCCAGCCCGTTTATCGTGATACCCGAAAACACGGCTCGATCGCGCGCCGCTGCCACCGGTCCGCCGCGGTTGTCGGGACCGTCGCCCGAAATGTCGATAATGCGACGTGTGCCTGAATATTCATTGGTGCCGATAAGCTCCGCTGAAAAATCCACCGCATCGCCAATCGCATTGGCGCCGCCGCAGTCGATCGGTGGTGCGGTTACCAGGTCTGCCGCAAACGCGCGAGCCGACGCCGCATCGTGGATGCGTGCCCAGGGCACTTTTATGCGTTGGCAGCCAACTCCTGACCATTCGACGTAGGTCAGGGCGATCGACTGATAATAGCCGCTGCCCAAAGCCTGCAGAATGCGCGGATGCGTGATTGCCTGGGCGTAGCCGTGGCGTTGTAGCCGCCGTTCCTCGGTGTCGATGCTGCCCGATGCATCGGCGGCCAGCACCAATTCAAGATCTACCGGAGCCTCGGCTGCAAATGTTTGCTGTGGATTGGAGAGGAGGGAGATCAAGGATGCTAGCCCGGATTATTCACGGCACGGCGTGAAAGAGGTGGTGAGCGTGGATTAAACTGTTGAGATTCCGTATGATTCTGGTGTCTGGCCAAGACCATACGGCAACAGGGAAACCCGGCTCACCATGGATGAGATTACCGCCTATCTCCCCGGACTGTCACCCGTCGAGAACAAGGAACTGTGCGTCCGGTTCGCCGGCGGCCGGCTGTCGTCGGACGGCGGCGTGCTGGTGCTGCGCGAGATCGAGAAGCGTCTCGGCCTTGCCGCGCGCCTAGCCGGTTGCCTGTCCGATGCGCGCGATCCAGCGAGCACCACCCACTCATACGCCGACATGATCGGGGCGCGCATGTTCGCCATCGCCTGCGGATACGAGGATTGCGACGACCTCGACGTGCTGCGCTTCGATCCGGCGTTCAAGCTGGCCTGTGGTCGCCTGCCCGAGAGCGGTCGCGATCTGATGTCGCAGCCGACCTTGTCCAGGCTCGAGAACGCCCCATCATGGCGCGAACTGGCGCGCATGGGGCTGACGATGATCGATCTGTTTTGCGACAGCTTCGAGCGCGTGCCCCAACGCATCGTGCTCGACATTGACGATACCCCTGATGCCGTCCACGGCGGCCAGCAACTGGCACTGTTCAACGCCCATTACGACGAGTACTGCTTTCAGCCCATCCACATCTTCGACGCGGCGACCGCCAAGCCGGTGCTGTCGCTGCTGCGTCCGGGCAAGCGGCCATCTGGTGACGAGGCGGCGCGGGTCTTGCGCCACGTCATCGGCCGCATCCGGCGCCATTGGCCCCGGGTCGAGATCGCGGTGCGTGGCGACGGCCATTACGGCACGCCCGAGGTCATGGACCTGCTGGAGGATCAGGGCCACGGCTACATTCTCGGGCTTCCCGGCAACGCCCGGCTGAGCGAGATCGGCCAGCCGTGGTGCGAGGACGCGGCGCTGCGCCGGGTGCAATCAGGCAAGGACAAGGTGCGCCGTTTCTTCCAGACCGGCTACCAGGCCAAAAGCTGGTCACGCGAGCGCAAGGTCGTTGCCCGCGTCGAGGCCACCGCAAGGGGGACGGATGTCCGCTTCGTCGTCACCAACCTGCCGGGCCGCGCCAAATTGCTCTACGAGAGGGTCTATTGCGCCCGTGGCCGGATGGAAAACATGATCAAGGAGCACAAGCTCTACACCAAATCCGACCGCACCTCGTGTCACCGATGGGAAGCCAACCAGTTCCGGCTGTTCCTGCACACCGCCGCCTATTGGCTGCTGCATCAGTTGCGCCGGACCGCGCCCCGCCGCTCGCCGTGGCGCACCGCGACGTTCGAGACGCTACGACGGGCATTCCTCAAGATCGCCGTGCGCATCGAGGAGCTCAACACTCGCATCAAGATCGCCCTGCCCTCGGCCTACCCATATCGCAACGCCCTGATCGCGATGGCCGCCTCCATCGCCGCACAAGGCCCCTGATCCTAGCGGCGCGTGCCGCCGGATGAACCTCGAACGTCAATCTCCAACCCGTAACGAAAACCCGCCCCGAAAGCCGCCGTCAACCCGGCCGATACCGCTCGCCTCGCTCAAATCGGCCGCCAAGCGTGAATAATGCGGGCTAGTAGCGCCGCGTGCGGCCAGCTGAGGTTTGCGCTTCTCATGTGACGAGCCTTCTTTGGGTTCCAACTCGGGTTGCCTGCCGATGAAATAGATGGGAAAGGCGTGCCGCGGTCTCGGTCTCGGTCGCGGCGGACAAGGATGACATAACGCGCCAATGTTGGGCTAAGTAGATGGGCTATTCTCTCCTCAAGGGACGCAAAGTTGGTGCCTCCCAGCAGGTGATCGGAATAAATGGCTCGACTCATGACCCAGATCGACGCTCCCAACATACTTTAGTACTGCACCGACGCGCAGCGCTACGACACGATAGGCGCATTGGGAAAGGCCGACATTCGCACGCCGAGTGTTGATCGGCCGGCCGACGGCGGTGTGGCGTTCAAGCGAGCCTATGCACAAAGCGCGCTCGTCCCGCGCCGAGGCGGCACGAATCCTCTATGTCGGCTTCGGACTCATGATAATGTCACCAATCACTTGCCGGTGGGGTTTGGGGAGGAGCACGAGATGGCGAAGAAGGCGAACGCCAAGAAGTCGTCGATCAGGATCAACGTCGATTTTGATCGTCCGGGCCGGCAGGTCGGCTACCTGCGGGTCATGCATTCGGGCAACAAGACCTCGGGTGGCGCCATCCCCTATCCGATCGCGGTGATCGGCAAGGGCAAGGGCCCGACCGCCTTCATCACCGGCGGCAACCACGGCAACGAGTATGAGGGTCAAGTGATCGCCGGCCGGCTGATCCGCGAGCTCGACCCGGACCGGGTCGAGGGCCGGATCATCGTCATGCCGGCCCTGAACTATCTTGCCGTGCAGGAAGACCAGCGGGTTTCCGACGTCGACGGTGAGAACATGAACCGGATCTATCCGGGCGACCCCGAGGGCGGACCAACGCTTGCCGTCGCCCATTTCGTGGAATCGGAAATCCTGCCGCTTTGCGATGTCGCCATGGACCTCCACTCCGGTGGTGTGACCTCGCGCTACCTGCCGTGTGGCTACGTGCGCAAAGGCGGCAACAAGGACCTCCGAGCCCGCAAGCTAGCGTCCACCGAGGCTTTTGCTGCGCCGCTCACGGTCGTCGTTTTTTCAACCGCTTCGACCGGATCTCTATCGGCGGCCTGCGACCGCAATAACGTTGCCATGGTCGCCACTGAGCTCGGTGGTGCCAACTCCGTGACGAAGGAGGCGGTCCGGATCGGCACGGATGGCGTTTACCGGGTGTTGCGTCATAACGGAATCCTGCCATCCGATAAAGCCGACGAAAAACGACCGCAAACGCGGTTTGTGACCTATCCGGATTCGTCGAGTATGACGATGGCGACGGCAGAAGGGTTGTTCGAACCCTATTGCCGGCTTGGCGACATGGTGTCTGCCGGACAACCGGCCGGCTGTATCCATTCGCTCGAGGCGCCGGAGCTGGATCCCGTCGAGGTCAATTTCAACCGTGATGGCATGATCGTCGTTGCGCGGATCAAGGCGCCGGTCAAGCGCGGTGACAACGTCTTCAACGTGGCCGTCGACATCGATCGCAAGGAACTCATTTGATCTGTTGATCGTGCCAAAGTTTCCGCCACAGGGAGGCCCATTAGCGTGAGTAGCGACCAGCCATCTTCGAATGATCGTCCGGGTGTCGGCATACCCACATTCCGCCCCACGCTCATGGGGACGCGGCATATGGCGGTTGCGGGACATTATCTCGCGGCCGAGGCTGCCTTCACGATTCTTGAGGCCGGCGGCAATGCGGTTGATGCAGGTGTCGCTGCCGGGATTGCGCTCGGCGTTCTGCAAAGCGATCTCGTAAATGTTGCCGGTGTTGCACCGATCATCCTCTATCTGGCGGAACGTCGCGAGGTCCTGACGATCAGCGGTCTTGGCACCTGGCCTGCCGCCGCGTCTGTCGAGTTGTTCGAGCGTGAATACGACGGCCACATTCCGATCGGCCTGCTGCGCACGGTGGTTCCGGCAGCGCCGGACGCGTGGATCCTGGCGCTTGAAGAATTTGGCACCATGAGCTTTGGCGACGTAGCCGCGGCCGCCATCCGGTTTGCCTCCGAAGGATTCCCCATGCATCCGCTGATGGCTGGATTGATCGCCGGAAATGAAGAGGCATATCGGCGCTGGCCCTCCAGTGCGGAGATCTATTTGCCGAACGGCCGACCGCCAAAAATCGGTGATCGCTTCGTACAAACCGATCTCGCGGGAACCCTTCAATACATGGTCGACCAGGAGGCTGCCGCCGGAGACCGCGAGGCCGGGCTAAAGGCCGCACGCGATGCCTTTTATCGCGGCGATATCGCTGCTACCATCGTCGACTTTCATGCCAAAAATGGCGGCATGTTGACGGCGGCGGACATGGCTGGCTATCGCTCGGCGATCGAGCCACCGGCCCACGTGTCGTATGCGGATGTCGACGTCTACACCTGCGGTCCGTGGTGCCAGGGACCCGTTTTGGTGCAGTCGCTGGCGCTGCTCGAGGGCATGGACCTCGCGGCAATGGGTCACAATTCGCTGGACTATATCCACACGCTTACTGAGGCGATCAAGCTCGCTTGCGCCGACCGCGAGCGATACTACGGCGATCCGCGCTTCGAGGATGTGCCGATGGCTGAGCTGCTCTCGCCGGCATACAACAAAACGCGGCGTGAGCTTATCCGAAACGACATTGCCTGGCCGGGAATGCCGCCGGCCGGCAAAGCCGGCGGTTCGTCGCGCTCCGAGGAGCATGCCCACCCTGCGGCCGAAGGCGCGCAGGCGCTTGATCTCGATACCTCCTACGTTTGCGTGGCCGACCGACATGGCAACGTGTTTTCTGCAACGCCGAGCGACATATCATCTGATACGCCGGTCATACCGGGAACTGGCTTGTGTCCATCTTCACGTGGATCACAGTCCTGGGGTGTGGCTGATCATCCTTCCGCAGTAGCGCCGGGCAAACGACCCCGGCTTACGCCTAATCCCGCGTTCGCAATGGCCGAGGGCAAATTCCTCATGCCATTCGGTACACCGGGAGGGGATGCACAGTCGCAGGCGATGTTGCAGGTATTTCTCAATTGCAACGTCTTCGGCATGGATCCGCAGGAGGCGGTCGAGGCGCCGCGCTTCATCAGTTCGAGTTTTCCGGGTTCATTTGAGCCGCATGATTACTATCCTGGACGCCTTAATCTCGAAGCTCGAATTCCCGGCAAAACGGCTGACGGGCTAGCCGCAAAGGGCCACGAGATCGAGTGGTGGCCCGAGTGGATGTTGCGCACCGGCTCGGTTTGCACAATCAAGGCTGATCTGGAAACCGGCATCATGGCGGCTGGAGCAGACCCCAGGCGCCCCTGCTACGCCGTTGGTTGGTAACCTCGCGCGCCGGCGCGGATCATTCCCGGAATGTTGCAGTCATGGATGAGGCGCCGGCCGAGTCGCCTCGACGACCGGGGCATGAAGCGAGAGTTGTTGGACTTGTAAGCGCGGGATTCTTTCTGAGCGGCGCCTACCTAATTGTTCTGCCACCCGTGTTTCCATTGCTGGCTGCTGAGTTTGCGCTCAGCAATACGGCGCTTGGCGTATTGATGAGCACGTATGCCGTCGCCTCCGGTCTGACCCAGATTCCCATTGGCATCCTTGTTGATCGCATTGGCGCGCGTTGGGTTCTGATCGTCGGCGTCGCCGTTTCGGCGGCTGTGGTCACGGCCTTTGGGTTTGCTACCAGTTATGTCGAGCTTCTGTTGCTCGTCGCCGTGCTCGGCATCGCCATGTGTGTATTTCAGCCGGCGGATTACGCAATTCTTTCGGCGGCGATCGAGCGACGCAGGCTTGGACGCGTATTTAGTCTACACACGTTCGGCGGCAACCTTGGCATCATGGCGGCCCCGCTCAGTATCGGATTGACGGCGCAATGGTGGGGCTGGCGTGCCGCTATGTTCGGTGCCGGCGCTTTCGGATTTTGCGTATTGATTGCTTTTCTGGCCGGCCATCGCCTGCTTCATTCGGACGTCGTGACGCATAAAACTGCTGCATCCAAGACCGGAACTGACGGCGCCAAGAAGGACAAAGTGGGGCAGAGTAACTTGCTGTCAGCGCCATTCCTCATGTTCCTGTTGTTTTTCATCGTCATGTCGATGGGCGGAGCGGGCATACGCACTTTTACTGTGACGGCGATGGTGGAGTTTCACGACGTGTCGCTGGCCTCGGCCAACGCCGCGCTTACCGCGTTCTATCTGGCGAGCGCCATCGGCATTCTGATCGGCGGCATTGTCGCGGACCGGACCGAGCGCCACGATTTGGCTGTGTTCGCCGCTGTAATTCCAGGTGCTTTCGCGTTTGCCGCTATCGGTGGATTTGTAATGCCGGTGGTGATGATGACCAGCGTGCTCTTCGCCGCGGGCCTCGGCCACGGCGTGTTGCGGCCGTCGCGGGATAAAATGGTGCAGATGGCAACGCCGCGGGGTTCGATCGGCCGTACATTCGGGTTTATTACCACCGGCGCCTACTGCGGCAACGCGCTGACGCCGGCGCTGTTCGGCTGGATAATCGACTTGGGCGAGCCGCGGGCCGTGTTTTTGCTGATTTCACTGCTCATCTTTCTGCAGGGCGGTGTCATTCTGGCTACCCGACAGGTCATGGTCCGCCGTCAACGAACATCTGACAGCCAAGCAGCGCGCTGATACAGTGGTTACGAACGGGCAAAGCACGGACAAAGCGGAGGGAGAACCATGATCGTCGAACAGATCTGGACCGCAAACGCATATCGAAATTTCAACTATTTGATAGCCTGTCCGGAAACCGGAGAGGCGATGGCCGTCGATCCTCTTGATCATCAGAAATGCCTAGCAAAGGCGAACGAGAGAGGGTGGCAAATCACGCAAATTCTCAACACCCACGAGCATGGCGATCATACCGGCGGCAACCGGCCGATGATCGAGGCGACCGGCGCGATGCTAATCGCGCATGCGAATGCAAAAGATAAGATTCCGGGCATCGATCGAGGTCTCGACGCAGGCGATGTAATCAGCATCGGCAAGACTGTTGAACTCGAAGCGTTGGATACGCCGGGTCACACCATGAGCCACGTCTGTCTCTTGTCCCGCACCGATCACCCGGCACTGTTTTGTGGCGATACGCTATTCAACGCCGGAGCGGGCAATTGCCACAACGGCGGTCATCCAAACGAGCTCTACACGACGTTCGCCACGCAGCTCGCCAGTCTTCCTGACGAGACGATGATCTATCCGGGGCATGACTACATCGGTAACAACCTCCAATTTACGCTCGATCGCGAGCCGGACAACGCCCGCGCGGCGGCGTTGTTGAGCGAGATCGAGCATCAGGATCCGGACCAGGCACTGGTCTCAACACTGGCGCTCGAGAAGGAGGTCAATACGTTCTTCCGTTTGCACAGCCCGACCGTTATCAAGCGGCTGCAGGAGGCATTTTCTGATCTACCAGATGATCCTGATCCGAAAACGGTGTTTCTCAAGCTGCGCGAATTACGGAACAATTGGTAGGTCGACGGCTGACCGAGGGGCGTGGGAAGTAATATTTAGGGTTGATTAAGGCGTCGGACGCCCGATTATGTCTAGAACGGCGGTAAAGCCGGCGAAAGGAAGGGTGAGTTATGTTTATCCAAACCGAGCAGTCGCAAGATGCGGCGAGCATGAAATTCTTTCCGGGCCGGACGGTCCTTGCGTCCGGCGCACTGGAGTTTTCCGCCTCGGAAGAGCCGGCGCAATCCCCGCTTGCCGAGCGGCTGTTGCAAATCGACAACGTGGTCGCGGTCGTATTGGACTCAGATTTCATCGCTGTCTCCAAAGTTGAGAATGCCGATTGGCAATTGATGAAACCCATGATTCTCGGTGCCATCATGGAGCATTTCATGGCCGACCTACCGGTACTCCTCGACGAAGATGGCAAGCCGGTCACAGACTTGGCACCCTCATCCGCAGAGGAAGATGATGAGCTCGTCGCCCAGATTAAGGAGTTGATTGAGACTCGAGTCCGTCCTGCCGTTACCCAGGATGGCGGTGATGTAATCTTCCAGGAGTTCAAGGATGGTAAGGTCGTGCTTGAGTTCCAAGGGTCGGCATCTCGCTTCAAAGAAGGGATCTCAAATATCCTTCGTCACTATGTCCCTGAAGTTACAGCCGTCGTTGATCATCGCGAGGCCAAACCCAAACCAGGGCTCGATACGCCTAACGGCAAGGCCGTTGCCGAGCTGCTGGATAGTCAAATAAATCCTGCGGTTGCCGCGCATGGCGGACATATCGCTTTGGTCGATGTCGATGAAGATACGGTCTACATCCGGCTTGAGGGCGGTTGCCAAGGGTGTGGAATGGCCGACGTCACGCTCAAACAGGGTGTCGAAGTGGAGATTAAGCGTGCCGTGCCGGCGATTGCCCATGTGCTCGACGTGACCGACCATGGGGGCGGCGAGAACCCTTACTACCAGCCCTCAAAGTAACATCGGTCCACTGCCGCGTGGAGACGGCTGACTACAGGCGAGGCGTTGGTGCTGGTCTGAATTCGCGCGGTTGAATAAGCTCGTCCGATCGTGAAGCGTCTCCTCTTGCTCATACCCTCGACCACCTATCGTGCCACCGACTTCATGGCCGCCGCGGCACAGCTCGACGTTGAGCTCATTGTCGGGTCGGAGCGCCGTCAGGCGCTCGAAGGGCTGACCGGCGGCACTGCAACCTTCAATTTTCGCGATGCTGATGCCGGCACGCGGCAAATCGTGAAAAACGCAAAAACGCATCCGCTCGATGCCATCGTCGCAGTCGACGACGAGGCGGTGGTTCTCGCGGCGCGCGCCGCCGAGGCATTGTCGCTGCCGCATAACCGGCCCGCTGCGGTCGCCGCGACGCGCGACAAGTATCGCTTTCGGCAATTGCTGCGCGAAGCCGGATTGCCGGGGCCGGAATTCCGGTTGGCGAAGTTGGATGGTGAGCCGCAAAAAATTGCTGCTGAGGTCACATTTCCATGTGTTTTGAAGCCGACGACGCTGTCTGCCAGCCAAGGCGTGATACGGGCTAACGATTCGATGGAGTTTGTCGCTGCATTTGGGCGCATCGAACGCATTCTTCGTGCATCTGCATCGCAAAGCGCCGGTGCAAGCGGCGAAGCGACGGCGCCCCAAATCCTCATCGAGAGCTATATCTCAGGACAGGAGGTCGCCCTTGAAGGTCTGTTGGTCGGCGGTCGGCTCAATGTCCTTGCCTTGTTCGATAAGCCGGATCCACTCGAAGGACCGTATTTCGAGGAGACCATCTATGTCACGCCCTCGCGCTTGCCGGCGGCCCTACAGCGCAGAATTGAGGAGGCAACGCAGGCGGCAGCTCGCGCAATCGGCCTGGCGGAAGGTCCTGTTCACGCCGAGTTGCGAATTCCGGACGACGGTCCAGTCGTCATTGAACTTGCGGCGCGCTCGATCGGCGGATTGTGCGCGAGAATTCTCACCTTCGGCGCCGGCATTGGGCTTGAAGAGCTTATCCTGAGGCACGCGCTGGGCCTACCAATCGACGATTTGCAGCGCGAGCGCCTGGCCGGAGGCGTCATGATGCTGCCGATTCCCAACAAAGGCGTGCTGAGTGCGGTCGGTGGCCAAGTGGGAGCTCTCGCGGTTGAGGGGATCACAGACCTAACGATCACCGTGCCGCTTGGTCAGGATGTCGTGCCGTTACCAGAGGGCCGGCAATATCTTGGATTTTTATTCGCCAAGGCGGACAAGCCCGAGACGGTTGAGGCGGCCCTCAGGGACGCGCACGCCCGGCTCGAGTTCACAATCGAGTAGGCGGCCGAGAAATTCAGTTGGGCGACTGATCTGCCGTCACTGGCTTATCTTCCTGGAAGCGGGCGATCGTAAAATCGTCAATCGGCGTATCCGTATAGCCCTTAGCTATGAGTTCCGCCATCACCGCGCCGACAGCCGGGCCGAGCTGGAAACCATGGCCGCAAAATCCGAATGCGTGGAACAAACCTTCGGTCGTTGTGCTAGCCCCGATGATCGGAATGCGATCGGGGAGGTAGCCCTCAACGCCGCTCCAGGTGCGGATGATATGGATATTTTTTAGGGCTGGAACAAAGCGGATCAGCCTCGCGCGGTGTCCGAGCGTGCTTTGTGGCAGGACTTGTGCACGAGCCGAATCCACAGATGCTGGACCTTGCGGATCGCCGCCGAAGATCACGTTACCGCGGTCGATCTGGCGGAGATAGATATAGCCACCGCGAATGGAAAGCACTGTGTCGATAAAGTGCGGGATCGGTTCGGTGACCCCGACCTGCGGACCCTGTGGTTCTATAGGCGCACGCTCGCCGAAGCGCGCGGCGATCCAATCGCCCCAAGCTCCTGCACTGTTGAGAAGCGCCTCCGCGCGTACCTCGAGTCCGTTCTTCGTCGTCACCACAAACGTACGACCGTCATGTCCGACCGAATCCACCTCTGAAAACTCACGGATGTCGGCGCCGCTTTTTCGGGCGGCACGCGCGAACGCAGGCGCCACCAGGCGCGGATTTGCGCATCCGTCGTTTGGCGTGATGGCAGCGCCGACAATTTCCTTGTCAAGATACGGATAACGCTCGCCCAATGCGTTTCGCCCGATCATTTCCATTTCCAGCCCGTAGGCGTTGGCCTGGCGGGTGTAATCCTCCAGGCTGGCGAGTTCTTGTTCGCTGTAGACACCTTTCAAATTGCCGATGGGCTGGTATTCGCAGGTATCGCCAACCATCTCTCCGAGCCGTTGCCAGATGTCGCGCGACCGTCGTGCGAGCGGCAGTTGCGGCAGGTAGCGATCATTTTCGCGGACGTTTCCGAAGTTGACCCCGCTTGCCTGCGAGGCGATGAACCCTCGCTCGAGCAGAATCACCGATCGACCGAGCAGCCGTAGGTGGAGCGCGGCGGAGCTTCCCATGATACCGCCGCCGACTATGACGACGTCAGCCTGCAGCCGCTCCATCAGCCGTCTTCGGTCATTGCCAGCGGCTTGACCGGCGCCTGTCCGCGTAGTCGGCTCGCCTCTTGCAACGGCACATCCAACGTCGCGGCCACCAGCTCCGCGCCCGCATGGCCACAATAGCGCCCCTGACATCGTCCCATGCCGACGCGCGTGAACGCCTTCGCCTTGTTTACTTCAAGCGCGCCTAATTCGCTTGCCGCGTGGCGTATCTCGCCTGCCGTGATCGCCTCGCAGCGGCAGATGAGGGTTTCGTCAGCGGCATTTCTGGCCAGATCCACCGGTACTGGAAAGGCTCTCTCGAGTGCGCTTCGGAAGCGCGCCAACCGCCCGAGCCGGCGGCGCAATACCACGACCCGATCCTGAGGTATGGGCTGACCCAAATCCTTTAGTGCGGCGTAGGCCGCAAGTTCGCCCGACAATTCCGCTGCGTCGGCACCGGCGATGCGCCGGCCGTCGCCCGCAAGGTAGAGGCCATTTATATCTGTGCGGCCGTCTTCGTCGGTGACCGGCAGCCACTGCCTGCACTGCGGGTCGAAGGCAAACTCGCAATGCGCCAGGTCCGCGATCTGGGTTTCGGGTCTGAGGCCAAATCCCATCGCCACGGCATCGGCTTCGATCTTTTGCGTTGCACCCGTCGCGTCGCGAAATGCCAACCCTTCAGCATACCCTTCGCCCTCAACGGCAAGAGGAGTTACCCCGTGATGAAGGGGGACGCCGCCCGACCACAGCGACGCCATGTAATAGAGGCCCTTGGCAAAGGTTGTGGCACCGGCAAGCATATCCCAGCAGGCGCGCGCTTTGGTCGCAAACGGTGTTGTATCGAGGACAGCAGCAACCTCTGCACCGACTTTTGCATATTGATAAGCGACCAGGTAGAGCAACGGCCCGGTGCCCACGAACACCGTTCGCCGTCCAACGCTACAGGCCTGATACTTCAAGGCGATCTGCGCGCCGCCAAGCGTGAAGACGCCAGCTTTCGACCAGCCTGGGAACGGCAGCACGAGGTCTGTCGCACCGGGCGCTATGATTGCCGCATCGAACGGAATCTGGCCCGCGTGTTGCTGTTCGGTCTTGCCTTGTGTCGACGAACCTTGTGTGTAGAGAACGTTTTCGTAAATGTTCCACACTAGGTGAAATGGCCGGTAATCGATTTGGTCTTGTAAGGCGTCGAAGACGGCATGCAGCCGCGTCGCTTTCCCAGCCTCGAAGCCATATATCGCCTTCGCGGACCGCTTAAATCCAGGCGGCTGGCGGCGATAGATTTGACCGCCATTATGGGGCAGCTCGTCGACCACGATCGGCCGCAGGCCGGCGCGCACCACTGCCTCAGTAGCGCGCGTTCCAGCGGGACCCGCGCCGACGATGACTACGGTTGGTTCTGCCATGGTCCATCCGGTGCGCTGGTCAAAACATTCATGCCTTCCAGAACGAGGGTTGCGCAGGCGCGCACGCGCCCGCCGTCCGCGAGCCATATCCAACAGTCCTGACATGCCGCCATCAGGCAGAAGCCGGCGCGCGGATCGCCGGTAAACTCGAGATGACGCACCCGCCGCATATTGCAGAGCATGGCGGTGAGCACGGTATCGCCCTTCAGCGCGCTGACCGGTTCGCCGTCAACGCTGAAGCTGATAGCTGGGCGATCGGTTTCCGCGCGTCGTACGAATTGTGCTGTCATCATGCTCATGAATAGCGGGGATCGGCGATCGCGCAAAGCCCTCTATACGCGATGCCTAGCGTCATCCAGCGCACGATCGGCGGCTGTGTGTGCAACCGCCGTCAACGCGCTAATGCGCGGCTGCCGGCTCGGCTCCCAGGGGACCGAGATCCTGCCTTCGCAGTGCGCGGCCGGGGCGTGCGCCAGTCGACTCACCGTCGCGCCAGATTACACGGCCGTTGACCATAACCATTTCGATGCCAGCGGCCGGCTGCGTCGGATTCTCGAACGTTGCCCGGTCGATCACCGTGTCGGGATCGAAGAGAACCAGGTCGGCAAACGCGCCCTGCCTGATGACGCCGCGATCGGTAAGGCCAAACCGGGCGGCCGGCAGGCTCGTCATGCGGCGCACGGCCTCTTCCAGGCTGAAGAGTGCGGTGTCGCGTGCGTAGTGGCCGAGAACCCGTGGGAAAGTACCCCACAAGCGCGGGTGCGGGTGACTGTCTTTGGGCAGGCCGTCTGAGCCAACCATCGTGTGGGGATATGCAAGGATTCGTCGCACGTCGTCCTCGTCCATTGCGAAGAAGACGGCGCCTGCGGGCAGTAATCGTGTTGCAGCTTCGGCTCTGTCACAGCCCATCTCCGCGGCAATATCATCGAGATCGCGGCCGGCTACGTCGGGCCGCGTAGCCGAACCGGTGACGATAATCTTGGAGACTTCACCGACGCGCTCCGGGTCCAACATCGTCGAAGAGGCGGCATAGGGGTAAACATCGAGCCCAATTGACTGATGTGTTCTCGCCTGCTCGATCATCGCCAACGTTTCAATTGAGCGCCCGTGGTTCTTTTGTCCGGCACATTTGTGATGCGAGATCACGACCGGGACGTTTGCCGCTTGGCCAATCGCAAATGTCTCTTCGAGGGATTGGGCGACACCGTCGGCTTCGTCGCGCATGTGTGTCGTGTGGATTGCATCGCCAAGCGCCCTTGCCAGCTCAATAACTTCCTCGGTCGGTGCTTCAATTGCCGGCGGATAGTAGAGCCCGGTGCTCATACCGATCGCGCCCGCGTCGAGCGCCGCCTCCAGGTTGCTGCGCATCGTCCTGATCTCGCCAGCGTCTGCTGCGCGGTCGAGCCGGTCCATGGCGGCAACTCTCAGTGTGGAGTGACCGACTTGGCAGGCGGCGTTGACGGCAGGTGGATCGCTATCCAGTGCGGCCAAGTAGGCGCCAAATGATTCGAAGAAATCTTGCGGTTCTTCGGCCACCAAATCGATTGGTGCCGGCGGCCGCCGGTCAATGCTAAGCGGGGCAAGGCTAATCCCGCAGTTTCCAGCGATTACGGTCGTCACACCTTGGCTGGCCTTAAATGGTATCAGTGGCGTGGCGAGCAGCGCGTGATCGTCGTGGGTGTGCACGTCTATGAAGCCGGGCGCAAGCGCTTTGCCACCAGCATCAAATTCTGTGGGTGCGGTTAGATCTGCCAGGTCTCCGAATGCAGTGACGCGATCATCGGATACCGCCACGCTGGCGTTCGACGGCGGGTTTCCCAACCCATCGAACACCATCGCGTCGCGGATTATATAGTCGGGACGTGTGGCATCAGGTGTTGCCAAGATCCGAACCTCCGTTCGCATGCTCTAGCATTTATATATATCGGTTGATAGTTGACTGAACATTCGTGCACATTGGTTAATTTAGGTCTTGGGGCATTCGCCAAATCCACGAAAGTGGATCTGATTTTTGCGGAATATTTGGGTGCCGAAACGAAATTATGGAACCACTTCGTTACACTATATATTGAGGTAAGAGTTGCAACCCTCACGAAATGTTGGAATTTTTCTGTGTTGGCGTCCGGTTTTCGATGATATAGTCACGACCGCCGTGCGGTCTAATTTGGGGTCATGATAAAAACAATGTCCGGAACAAATTCGGCGCGGGGGAGGGTGACCATTGGTTTGTTGGCGTCCTTCGCGCTTGGTCTCGTTCGAGTGGAGGCAGGTGCCCAGACTTTTGCCGATAGTGCCAGCGATCTCCTACGCAGACACAACCTGATCAAGGCCGCGGAGGCGGACGTTGCAGCGTCCCGCGAACGCGCGCGTACTGCCCTTGGTGGCTGGTTCCCAAACATGAACCTGAGCGGCTTCTATGGGCATGAATATCAGGTACAACCAGACACCGACAACACCAGTCTCGCGACACGTGAATTCGACGTCTCGGTTAGGCAACTTCTGTGGGACTTTGGCGCCACAAACTCCACCATCCGCACTGCGGGATTGGTCATCGTACAAGCTGAGGCCGGCCTCAATGCCGCGCGTCAGGACATCCTTCTACGCGCCATCGTTGCCTATGTGAATATTTTGCGGGCGTAAGAGGTGCTCAAATTCTCTGAACGCTCCGAAGCCAACATTAGGCGGCAGACCGAACTTGAAAATGCGCGCGTCGAACGCGGTGCGGGATTGTCGACCGACGTGCTACAGGCGAAGCAGCAACTGGCCGGCGCCCAGGCGCGCCGGGTCCGCGCGCACGGGGCATTGGCTGTCGCGCGAAATTCCTACAAGACCGTGTTCGGTTTCATGCCTGATGCCATCTTGGCGGCGGATCGCCCGATCGTCCCGGCCAGCATGATCCCGCAGGATGTTGAAGAGGCGGTGTCGATCGCCCTCGATAATAATTTCCGGTTGGAAGCCGTGAATATCTCCAATGAGATTGCTGGCGAGATCGTCGATACAACGCGGTCAAGCCAGTTTTTCCCACGGTTCGAGGCGGTCGGCGATGTCAAGTTCAAGAATGACGTTAGTGGCACCGTTGGATACAAGCGCGAAGCCGTTGGCAAAGTGCAGTTGAGTTTTCCGTTCAACCTCGGCTTTACCGCAATCAATACGTTAAATGCATCGCGGAGCGACCACGTTTCTGCACTTAAGCGCTATGGCGAAACGCGTGACCTGGTCGAAGAACAGATGCGTAACGCATGGCAAAATCTAAATACCGCCCGGGAAACCGCCGAGTTTCTCCGCAATCAAGCGGACATCGTTTCTGAGTTTCTTGAGCAAGCACGGCGCGAGCGCCAATTGGGGCGCCGTTCCCTACTCGATGTTCTTACCGGAGAAACTCAGCTCATCAATGCCAGCAGCGACGCGGCGTCTGCGGAAGCGGACGTTGATATCGCCGGATTCACGCTTATGAGCGTCATGGGGCAGCTCGACCTCGACCTGATTACGTCTACGCCCTGAGTGAGAAGTAATCCAAAAAGTGATCACGCGACCGCTCGAACAGGTAACAGCAGCGCGTTTGTGGCATTGGCAGTTTATTTGTCGTATTCGAGCTATCCCTTTGAATCTTCATTTCGAGTCGGTTCCAAACACCTGAATTCAGAAAAAATGCAGCGCCTTGCCGCGATTTGACAGGCTTGACGGCATGGCACTTGCGTGAGTGCTGTGGTATTATTTGTGGCCTTTGGAGCGGGCAGGGGTCAGGTGCCGTGGCAGCGGTAATCTATGAATTTGGGTGATAGCCCGTGAACACTCAGATTGCTTCCATCAATAGCTTAGCGGTCGATCCGTTTGGCCCGTCGTCGGACATTCTGGTGCTCGAATCGGTGCCGGGCGAGGCGCTTGTGGTGCCGGGTGGCGCCTGGCTGTTGCGCGCCTCATTTCAGCATGACGGAGCCGATCTAAGGCTGGTTGGCGCGGACGGCGCGGTGGTGTTGATCCGCGGTTACTTTGCGCTTGAGACACCCCCCGATCTGCTGACGGAAGGTGGCTCGCAGATCCCGGCGGACTTGGCGCTCAAGTTGGCGGGTCCGCAGGCGCCGGGGCAGCTGGCGCAGGCGTTTGGTGGTGACGCCTTCGGTGAGACGGCGGTTGATTTGGCGCAGGCGGTGAGCGAGCCGATCGGTCAAGTCGAGACCTCGAGCGGCTCGGTATCGGCGGTTCGGGTCGATGGCACGCGGGTGACGCTTGGCGAGGGCGACCAGCTGTTCCAGGGCGATGTGATCGAGACCGGCCCAGGGGCGGCGCTTGGCATAATCTTCGTCGACGATACGACCTTTGCGATGGGTGAGGACGGCCGGGCCGTGCTGGACGAGTTCGTGTTCAATGCGGACACGGGCGACGGCACCTTCAACATGTCGCTGGTGCAGGGAGCGTTCACATTTGTCTCGGGCCAGATTGCCAAGTCCGGCATCGATGCGATGGCGGTCCGCACGCCGGTTGCAACGATCGGAGTTCGGGGCACGCATCCGGTGTTTGGTGCGGCAGCGGAGGGTGAAGAGAACACCTACGCGCTTCTGCCAACGCCAGGTGGGCCGACGGGCAGCATTGTCGTCACCAATCTTGCCGGAGACCCACCGGTCGAGCTGTCGACGATCGGCGCGACGCTGGTGATGACGAGCGGGTTCGCGCCGTTGCCACAGCCGGAGATCCGCTCTGTGGAGCAGATCGAGGCGCAGTTTCAGAATGTCATGACAACCTATACGGCGGTGTCGGCGGGCCGGAGCGGCGGTAGCGACGACGATGACGACGGAAGTAGCGCCGGGAGTAGTGGCGGCAGCCAGAACGGCGACGGTGACGGCGAAGAGGGTGACGGTGAGGAGGGCGACGGCGAAGAAGGCGGCGGGGCAGAAGGCGGCGGGGCAGAAGGTGAAGGTGAAGGGGAGGAAGGCGAATGGACCCATCCAGGAAAAGTGGAGGCGCCCTACACCGTTTGCATTGCTTCTGCCTCGAATTTGACGGGGCTTGTGAAGTCCAGCGTCGAGTGCCGACGGACTGGATTATAGAACCCATCGATGTATCCGGCTATGGCAGTTTCAGCTTGGCTTCTTGACATGAACACAGTCCTCCAGATCAGTTCTGACTTGATGGTTTTGAAGAAGGTCTCGACGACGGCGTTATCATAGCAATTTCCCTTACCGCTCATTGAGGCGAGGAAACCGAGTTCACCGAGGCGCGCCTGGTATGCGTCTGAGCAGTACTGGGCGAATTCAAACGGTCGTCGCAACACGTTCAGTTTGACTGGCCTGCAAGCACTGGTCCAGAGCTTCGGCGGGAGTTCTCCATCCGAGGGTCTTGCGGGGCCGTGTATTGAGCGCGTCAGCAACAACTGCGAGTACGTCCGGACTGTGTACGCTCAGATCGGTTCCTTTCGGGAAGTACTGTCGAAGCAGTCCATTGGTGTTCTCGTTCGTTCCGCGTTGCCAAGGGCTGTGCGGTTCGCAGAAGTAGACGGGAAGGCCGGTTGCGATCCGAAGATCCGCATGCCTGGCCATCTCTGCTCCCTGGTCCCAGGTCAGCGAGCGGCGAAGCTGCGCTGGCAATGTCGTGATCGTCCGGGCGATGGCATCGCGAACCGCTTCAGCCCCATGACCGGCAAGCGCAGGCCCGTTCTTCACGCGCGGGACGGTGCCGTGGCCTTCCATTCGGGGAAGATGCAGCAGCATTGTGAACCGCGTGGTGCGTTCCACCAGAGTGCCGATCGCCGATCTGCCCAAGCCGATGATCAGGTCACCTTCCCAGTGTCCGGGTACGGCCCGATCAGCTGCTTCCGCCGATCGTTCACTGATCATGATCTCAGGCGTGACGAAGGATTTGCCCCGCCGGCGGCTACGTGCCCGAGGCACGCGCAGTGCCCTTCCCGTGCGAAGGCAGGCGGTCAGCTCACGACGGAGTGCGCCGCGGCCCTGTACGTAGAGCGCCTGATAGATCGCCTCATGACTGATCCGCATCGCTTGATCCTCGGGCCCGTCCCCAGGATAGTCGATCCGAAGACGGTGCGCGATCTGCTCAGGACTCCAGGCCCTGGCCCATCGCCTGTGCTGCCGCGGCCCATGCCGACGACCGTTCCAGACGACGCGTGGCCCCTCGATCACCGTTCCATCCGGTGCCGAGATCCGACCCGCAAGCCGATCCTGCACATAGCGCCGCAGCGCCTCATTCGTTGCCAGCTTGGCTGGCTTCGGCCTTTTGGCGGATCGATCAGCATGCCACTGCGCCGTCGTTGCTCGATAGTCCAGGCCACCGCTTCGGGTCGCCGCGTTGCGCCGCACCTCGCGGGAGATCGTCGACGGTGCTCGCTCCAGCCGGCAAGCAATATGACGTATGCCTCTTCCCTGGGCGCGCAGAAGAGCAATCTCCTCACGTTCCTCGAAAGACAGGTAACGTCCTGACAGCGGCTTGGCCGATTGCGATAAATGTGATGGTGGCATGCCGCCCGACCTCCGGAACCACCTCGAGCCTACCGGAGGGGATACACCGGCATCTCGGGCCGCGTCCTCGCTCGAACGCCCCGTCGCAATCGCTGCCCAGAACCGAACAAGCTCCTCACGCCGTGCCGAGTCCGGTCGACCTGGCGAATGCAACTTGCTCCGTCCAGACCGATCCGACCGCCGTCTGCGTACCGTCATAGCAACCTCCTATGCCAGAGTGTTGCGACGACCAATTGAACTCGCCCTGGCTTCCCCGATCGCTATGGTGGATCACACCGGCGCCAGGTTGGCGCAGCCCGATAGCACGGTTAAGCGCCCTGAGCGGCAGGTCGCTGGTCATGCGAGCGCCCACGGCCCAGCCGATGACGCGCCGGGAGTAGAGGTCGAGCATGACGGCCAGGTAGAGCCAGCCCTGTGCCGTCCAGATATAGCTGATGTCGGCAGCCCATTTCTCGTTGGGTGCCTCGGCGGAGAAGTTCTGGTCGAGAAGGTTCGATGCGACGGCCTTGTTGTGCTGGCTGTCCGTCGTCTTTTTGAACTTCTGTTTCCGTTTTGGAGACAACCCATTTCCCCGCATCAGCCGAGCCACCCTATGGCGTCCAACCTCGATCCCATTCTCGGCAAGCTCGTGATGGACCCGCTCTGCACCGTAGCTCTCGCGGCTGCGCCGAAAGGCTGCCCGGACATGGGCGAGTAGAACCATGTCATCGAGCTGTCGCTGGCTTGGGCCGCGATTGCGCCAAGCGTAGAAGCCTGAGACGCTGACCTGCAGCAGTCTGCACAGGCGGAATATCGGCATCGCCAACCCGGCCCTCTCCGCGTCGATGAACCGGAACCTCATCGACTTTCCCTGGCGAAGAAGGCCAGCGCTTTTTTTAGCAGATCACGTTCCTGACGGGCCAGATCACACTCTCGGCGTAGGCGGGTAATCTCCTTCGCTGCATCCTCATGCGGACCGGAAAGCAAATCCTCCTCACGCAATTCTGCGACCCAGCGGCCGAGCGCGCTGACGCTGATCCCAAGATCTCCTGCTATCTGCCGCTGCCTGCGCCCGCTCGTCTGTAAAAGACGCACGGCTTCTTCCTTGAAGGCCCGATCAAACCGCCGGCCCTTGTTCCCATTCTGCTTCGACATTTGCACCTCCTGCGATCAAAATCCTATCGCAGGACGTCTCCACTTTCGTCAGCAGGGTCCACCCGCGAGCCTTCTGGTGAACAGGAAGGCGAAACAGCGCAAGACAGACCGGATCGACGCGAAGAAGATGGTGCGTGCGCTGCTAGCGCACGACCGTGGCGACGCCGCCGTGCTGAGCCGGGTACGGGTGCCGAGCGTGGAGCAAGAGGACCGCAAGCGACTGCATCGGGAGCGCCAGCGCCTGGTGAAGGAGCGGACATCGCCGACGAACTCGATCAAGGGACTTCTCAAGTTGCACGGCATCTTCGACGTGCAGCCCCGTTCGAAGGACTTCGAGGCGAAGTTCGCCGACGTGGCGACCGCGTACGGGTCGCCGCTCCCGCCGCGGGCCCGGCAGGAGATCCTGCGGATTGCGGAACGGCTGGCACTCGTGGAAGAGCAGATCGCCCGGGTCGAGGCCGAACGTAATGCGTTCGTGCTGTCTGGAGAGGCGATCTCGATGGTGGATGCGCCCGAGGGAAGCCAAGCTCGGGCGGCGGCGAAGATCGCAACTCTGACCCGTCTGAAGGCGATCGGTCCGAACGACGCAACCATCCTGACGCACGAGGTCTTCTACCGCGGGTTCCGCAATCGTCGCGAACTCGCGAGCTGGGTCGGTGTGACGCCAACCCCTTGGGCGAGCGGAGACACGCAACGCGACCAGGGGATCAGCCGCGACGGTCCAGCATGGATCCGGGCACAGCTCATCCAAATGGCGTGGCGCTGGCTGCGCTGTCAGCCTGATAGCGCGCTCAGCAAGTGGTTCAACGAGCGCACTGCGGGGTCCCGTGGACGGATCCGCCGGGTGATGATCGTGGCGCTCGCCCGCAAGCTGCTCATCGCGCTCTGGCGGTTCTCCGAGACCGGTCTCGTGCCGACTGGCGCCACACTCGTCTGATCGCGAGACCGCGCTGTTCCAGACCGGCCGGACGCGGCCGGGGCTGGGCCGGGTGGCGTGTGGCCGAGCCTCTGACGGGCTGAAAGACGCCGACTGAGAGATGGGCCCCGCCTCCGGAACGCTGCGCCCGCAGCAAACGGGATCGAGGGATGGTTCCGGCGCTCCGTCGCCGAAAAACCTCCCGGATAAGAGTTGGTATGCGCACAAGCGCGACCGATGCGAAAAGCGTTCCGACCTGGCTACAAGGCAAACCAACCGTCAATCCGACCAACCCAGAAAGCGAGTTCGCCATGCAGTAAACCCAACCAACTTCTCCACTTGACTACATCTGCCCTCATAAGAGTGAGAGGGCGCTCGTTTGATCGTACCGCGGCTTTTGCGTCCCCTTCCGACCGACCGCCCGGGAGCGTACAGCGGGAATTGGGCCAAAAACGAATACCGATCGCCTTCATCGATGACACTTTGCAATGTGCGGTAATATTCGGCACGGTGGATGGAAAAACTGCTTGTAAATAGCCGGGCGTCTGTATGGCTGGTGCCGGAGCAGTGCCACTGCGTTGGTATCCCATGGAAATCGTTTAATTTTGAAGGGAAGGTCTTTTGCGAATTTATTGTGTTGACGAAGAATTGATATCGCGTTATTTGGCTGGTTGTGCGTCAAAATAAAAAAATTAGCTTCCCTTGATTTTCGTGAATTTTATGTTTACAAGGTCAGAAGTTCCAAGCGGCGGATGCGATGCCGCTTTCGGGTTGGTCATAGGATTATCTAAGTGTTCGCTTTCCAACCGCTACTAGTTTTGCCCAAACGAGGCCTCATTAACGGGGCCTCTTCAACTGTATTGAGGAGTATCTCTTAGCAAACCCCGCTATTGGATTGGCTATATTGGGCTAAGAGACTGTTTTCGTTAATGTATTTCCGGCCTCCCCGCGTATTCCCTGGAAGCCCGTTCAGCACCCCGTAATCATACCGCGATCGGATTCGTTATAATCCCAGCGCACCGGAGCGCACGTTTGTCGTAGCATTCAATCTGCGCTGCCGTTGTCAGCCCGCGGCAAAAAGCCCTAAACTACTCTACTTTAACGTGTAAGGGGCTTCACCCCGTTGGCACACGAAGTTCTTAACTCTTGTCGTGGATTGAAGACAATGTTGGGGAGATGGGGCGCAAACCGGAAAAAAAACAAGGAACCTATTCCTGGTCAGCGATACCGCACAGCTGGACAGAATGCGGTCGGCCAGCATTCGCCGGTGATATGGGAACTGGAGAAGGTAATTCGCGGTTCAGACGGGAATGAATATGCTCGGCTGATTCAAGCAAGCGATCGTGCGGAGAACAAACTTGTGTCACTGTCTGCTTTGTTCGACCGAACCTTTTACACGCCCCTCTGACGCCTAGCGCATCCTGACGCGCCGGTGCCTTAGCTTTCTACTTTTCCACCACGCCGCCCGCCCGTCAAGCCGAGGCGGCGACCCCTTCCGTCACCCGAAATCCGGGCCGCGACCGACCGCCTCGACGCTCTTCCTCGAGGCCCCTCTTCGCGTGCCGCGCGCCGCTATGAGTCCGAGCCTGGCCGTGAGGCGGGCGGCGGAAGACCGCACGTTTGTCGTAAACACCGTGATAAGGATTCGGTCGTGCCGGGAAGGGCCAGTTTTGCATAAATCTTCGATAAGGAAGACCAATCAATCGAAATACTGATTGCAGGCTGCTTTCGATATTTCACATTTTCCCATGAGGCTAAGCCATTAAAATTGCCTAAAGCAGCCATCGACAGTTTAGCGAGATTTCATAGTGAATCTGATTAACTTGACAAAGCCTTCGAAAGAGTTGGTGTCAGTTTTCCGCCAGCTCATTGAGCCGACGACCTCAGGTCTGGGCGGCCATATTGCCAACCACATTCATCGCAAGCACGATATGACTGTAGCCCGTCCGTGACGATTGAGGCCGGCCGGCCATCACGCTTATAGTCGGCCTCAGAAACGGCCCGCGACCATATCGCAGATGCCTGGCTAATCGAACCCGGCATGTGACAGGTCCGCCGACGACAGGCTACACACATCAACATGTCGGATATAAGTTTGTCATGACTCCGATTTGGGAAGATCGACAGGCAGTCGGAAATGCACGGCGAGCACATGAAGAGCAGGTCTTTGGTGCGGTTGAAAGCCGGTGCCTGCGCCACGCCCGACAAGCCGGTACGCGATCTGCCACCGCCACCGCCCAACAAGCCGGAAGAGAATCCTTTTGATCGTCCGCTTGACGATCCGGACAAACGTCCCCCAGGCATCCCGATTCCCGATCTGCCAACACCGCCACCGACTGAGCCGCCGGAGCCTGTGATCGAGCCGCCGCCAGCCGCATAAAGAGTCGCCGCCGCAACCGGATCTCGGTGTACGGAAAGTCCCTCGCTGCTATCAGGCGTGCGTATTCAACGCTGATCGGCGTCCTACCTGTTGATATTGCTAGATTCGAAGGGTCATGGTTGGGGCCGAATAACACGTAAGCGTTCCAATGAATCGGTTAACAGGCCTGATTAGAGACGGGTCGCGACGATGTCGCGACCCTTTCTCCAAGAGTGTGGGCGTAGGTTAGAAATCCATACCGCCCATACCGCCCATACCACCACCCATGTCAGGCGCCGGCATCGGTGGCTTCTTTTCAGGCTTCTCGGCGATCATGGCTTCCGTGGTAATCAGCAGCCCGGCAACCGAAGCCGCGTCCTGAAGGGCCGCACGCACGACCTTGGCAGGATCGATGATGCCAGCCGACACGAGATCGCAATATTCGCCGGACTGTGCGTCGTAGCCCCAGTTCACCTTGCTGTTTTCCATCAACTTCGCAATGACGACCGAGCCCTCGACCCCCGCATTTTCAACGATCTGGCGTGCCGGTGACTGAATGGCGCGCCGCACGATGTCGATGCCGACACGTTGCTCGTCGTTAGCAGGTTCGAGTTTGTTGAGCACTTTCGCGGCGCGCAACAGCGGCACACCGCCACCGGCAAGGACGCCTTCCTCGACAGCAGCCCGCGTTGCGTGCATGGCATCGTCGACCCGGTTCTTGCGATCCTTAACCTCGATCTCGGTCGCACCGCCGACCCGGATGACTGCAACGCCGCCGGCCAGCTTGGCCAGCCTCTCCTGCAGCTTCTCCCGGTCATACTCGGAGGTGGTTTCCTCGATCTGATTTCGGATCTGACCGCAACGGCCCTGGATGTCCGACTTCTTGCCCGCGCCGTCGATGATCGTCGTCTCGTCCTTGCTGATGACGACGCGCTTGGCGCTGCCCAGCATTTCGAGCGTCACGTTCTCGAGCTTGATACCGAGATCCTCGGAGATCATCTGACCACGCGTCAGGACGCCGATGTCCTCAAGCATGGCCTTCCGGCGATCGCCGAAACCAGGCGCCTTGACGGCAGCGACTTTAAGTCCACCACGCAGCTTGTTGACCACGAGCGTGGCTAGGGCTTCGCCCTCGACGTCCTCGGCAATGATCAGCAGCGGCTTGCTGGACTGCACGACCGCTTCAAGCATAGGCAACAAGGCTTGTAGGCTGGACAGCTTCTTCTCGTGGATGAGAATATAGGGATCCTCAAGTTCGACCGACATCTTGTCCGCATTGGTGACGAAGTAGGGCGAGAGATAGCCACGGTCGAATTGCATGCCTTCGACCACATCGAGCTCGGTTTCAAGGCTCTTGGCTTCTTCGACGGTAATCACGCCCTCGTTGCCGACCCGCTCCATCGCCTGCGCCAGCATGGCGCCGACTTCCGCGTCGCCATTCGCTGAAATCGTTCCGACCTGTGCGATTTCGGCATTGGTGGTGACCTTCTTCGAGCGTTTCTCAAGCTCGCCGACGATGGCATCAACCGCCATGTCGACACCGCGCTTAAGATCCATCGGGTTCATGCCGGCGGCTACCGCCTTCGCGCCTTCGCGCACGATCGCCTGGGCAAGGACAGTGGCGGTTGTGGTGCCGTCACCAGCGACATCATTGGTCTTGCTGGCAACCTCGCGCACCATCTGCGCGCCCATGTTCTCGAACTTGTCGGCAAGTTCGATGTCCTTGGCAACGGTGACGCCGTCCTTGGTGATGCGTGGCGCGCCGAACGACTTGTCGAGCACGACGTTGCGTCCCTTGGGGCCGAGCGTGACCTTTACCGCGTCTGCGAGAATATCGACGCCACGCAGCATCTTGGTGCGTGCGTCAGTGCCAAATTTAACTTCCTTTGCAGCCATATTTGAACGTCCTCCTGGTTAGGCAGCTTTCTTGGTTTTCTTGACGTCCTCAATGACGCCCATGATGTCGGATTCACGCATGACCGCCAGCTCTTCACCGTCGACCTTAATTTCGTTCCCCGACCACTTTCCAAACACCACCAGATCGCCGGGCTTGACGTCGAGCGGGACAAGTTTGCCCTGCTCGTCGCGCGAGCCCGGTCCGACCGCAAGGACTTCGCCCTCCATGGGCTTTTCCTTCGCGGTATCCGGGATGATAATTCCACCGACCGATACTTCGTCTTCGTCGAGTCGACGAATCAAAACACGGTCGTGCAACGGCCTAAATTCCATGCCTTACCTCCGTTAACGTATTGGCTATCAATAAGTTCGCAGTCGAAGCCACAATTAGCACTCCTAACAGAAGA
>CAXXSU010000007.1:0-23590 GCA_963664465.2 Alphaproteobacteria bacterium
TGCCAGCTTATGCGCAGAGTCGACGCCGTCGACATCAAACGACGGGTCAGCCTCCGCATAGCCAAGCCGCTGAGCTTCGGCCAGCACATCTTCAAACTCGCGGCCGGTCTCCCGCATCTGTGAGAGGATATAGTTGCACGTCCCGTTGAGGATGCCGTGGAGCCTGCTAACGCGATTCGCCGCAAGACCCTCGCGCAACACCTTGATGATGGGTATGCCACCGCAAACCGCCGCCTCGAAGCCGAGCGCGACGTCACGCGCCTCGGCCCGAACTGCTAACTCGGTTCCCGCCATCGCGATCAGCGCTTTATTCGCGGTCACAACATGCCGGCCCGCATCGATCGCCGCCTCACAGACTTGGCGGGCAACGCCCTCGCTACCGCCAATCAACTCGACGATGATATCGGCATCGGCTTTGGCAGCGAGCAACACCGCATCGTCAAACCATTCGCAGTCGTCGAGATCGACTCCGCGGTCGATGCTCTTGTCGCGTGCCGAGACCGCGGTGATCTCGAGCGGACGTTGGCAGCGAGTTTCAAGCAGTTGGCGCTCGCTCTGCAGGAGGCGCATGGTCCCCGCGCCAACTGTGCCGAGGCCGGCGACAGCAATTTTTAAGGGTTCAGCCATGGACCAAAGTTCCTGAATGCCGCGCCGTTGCCCTGCGCCTGCGGAAGTCTCTTGTCATTAACGGTTACAGGACCAACGATGCCGCAGAAGATACCGTCGAGTTATGCGTTTATCCAGCGCTCCCGCGTATACTCGTCGATAAATTCCTGACCCTTTAAACGCTACAACAATTTACTGACGTCAACGACTAGAAGAAATCCAAGAAGATCTCCGCACGTCTGTTTCTGGCAGCCCCGGCAGCCGAAGATTCGGCATAGAGGAGTTCGCCGTCACCGCGCGCAATAACCTCAAGATCGTCCTTGGCGACACCGAAGCGTGTCAGCGCTGCCGCAACCGCATTGGCGCGATCGAGCGACAGCTTGAAGTTCAGTAGTCCACGCTTCACACGATCCACGGTCGGTGCGCCCCGGCTAGAATGCCCGACGACGCGTATGGTTCCACCTGTTTCGCGCTGCAGTTCCGAGACTTCACGGAGCACCAATTCATCGTCCTCGGTAAGCGCCGCCGTGGCGCTGCCGAAGAAGATTGTTGCGATCTGCGCAGATTGTGCCGGCTGAGCACCGGATCGCGATACTACGGGCACCGATACCTGCGGTAATGTTGGCGGCGGCGGTGGTGGTGCAGGACGCGCCAAAGCTACCGTGCCGGTTGCCGGTTTCGGCAGTCGCGGCGCACTCGTCGCCAATTTGGGCGGCGGCACAATTTTCTGTGGCTGAACCTGTTGCGCTTCAGGCGCGCTCGCGCTCGCAGGGGCTACAGCAACTTTCAGTTTCGCCGGCACAGTGCCAGCGGCTGCCTCAGACGCCGTCGTCGCGTCCGCCGACGCTGCGGTCTCGCTCTGGGTTGCCGTAGTCGTCCCTGACGCAGCGGGCGCAACGGCCAAGTTCGGCGGCGGCGGTGGCTTTACCGTTGATAACTTTGCTGTAACCGGCTTTTGAGTGGCAGGCGACGCCTTGGCGACCTTTACTGGACGCGGAGGCGGCGCTGGCGGCTCGCGACGGATGATCTCGTCCGTATAGCGCGCATTAATGGTATCCGCGATCAGTCCCTCGGTCAGTTCTTTGCGGATCCGGGCGATTGTGATCGGATCCGGGCGGTCAGGAACGCTGCTCAATTTGGGAAAGGGTTGGTCCTTGCCAGGCACAGGCTTTGCCGCCGCGATCTCTTGTTTCTTCTCCTTGCTGTCGAACCAGTTGACCGGATTGACATAGTCGGGAACCGAACAAGCCGTCAGTGCGAGGCCGAGTATCCCCAAGGCCAGCACGCGTACACTGTTCTCCCGAGGGCGGGGTCGCCCGCAAGAATGCGTGATCATCGGCATGGGGATATCAAGAAGAGCGTGGATCGGTGGCAGCAGCACATCGTTAGCTTAGTTTACGAAACGGCGCCTGACCGATCAATCGACTTGGCCAATCGCTCAGGCGACCTCGCAGCCACAAATTAGTACCCCCGCTGTTGTTGCGGAGGTCTGGTTGGATTTTGTACTCGCTT
This sequence comes from Alphaproteobacteria bacterium, assembly GCA_963664465.2. GTDB lineage: Bacteria > Pseudomonadota > Alphaproteobacteria > UBA8366 > CAVOAK01 > CAVOAK01. The sequence goes on from CAXXSU010000007.1 coordinate 2,119, forward strand.
CGGCGCCGGTAGAGCTTGGCCGAGGGCGTTATGCGATACCCGAGGCGACGGGCAATCACGGCATAGGCATTTCGGTGCCTGGGAACGATCCCGTTGGGCGTGTTACCCCGGCGCTTGCGTTTCAAGGCTCAACCGCCATGGAGTTTCGCACCGAGACCGAAACTTTGTAGGTCTTCGCCAGCTCCACGTAGTGTGCCGCAGACTCCTTGATATACGCACTCTCCTCCAGTGTCAGCGTGCGTATCATCCGCGCCGGGCTGCCACCCCACAGCTCACCGCTTGGGATATTCTTGCCAGGTGTCACCAGCGAGCCGGCGGCTACCATGGCGCCGCCGGCGACGATTGCGCCGTCCATGACACAGGACTGCATGCCGATGAAACACCCATCCTCAAGCGTGCAACCGTGCAGGATCGTTTGATGTCCAACCGTTACGCCGGCGCCAATTAGGGTCGGCACCATGCCGCTCGTCGCATGCAGCACAGCGCCGTCCTGAATATTCGTGCCTTGACCGATCCTGATCGGTTGATCGTCGCCCCGGACGACACAGCCAAACCAGACACCGGCTTCGGCAGATATTTCAACGTCGCCGACCACTGTCGCGTTAGGGGCAACAAATGCTTCAGCAGCGATCATCGGCCAAACATCCTTGTAAGCGAGGATATATTGGCCCTGCTGAGTGGCCGGATATTCGCTCATACTACGCCCGCCACGGTATCCGACGCCTGAAACACCGTCTCAAGTCCGGTTTCCGCCGGAAGTCCCAGCATGATATTGAGGTTCTGCACCGCTTGCCCCGACGCACCCTTGCCAAGGTTGTCCAAGAGCCCGCTCAGGATGACTTGATCGTAGCGTTCGTTGGCGAAGACATGGAGCAGGAGTTCGTTGGTACCGTTTAAGCTTTCGGGCTCAAGCCGATCAACTCCCGCCGCCGCCTCAATTGGCGCGACCCGTACGAAACGCTGACCATCGTAGTGCTCGCTGAGAACGGCGTGTATCTGCGCTGCCGTCGGCTTCCCTGGGAGCGACCAAAGCTGCAAGGGAATCTGCACGATCATGCCCTGGGCGTAGCGGCCAACGCTTGGCACGAACAGCGGCCTGTGGCTGAGGCCGCTCCAGTGTTCAATCTCGGGAACATGCTTGTGCTCAAGCCCAAGCCCATAAAGAAAATACGGCACCTCCGTATGCTCGGGCCCGGCGCGGTCTTCGAATTCTGCAATCAGCGACTTGCCACCACCGGAATAGCCCGAGATGGCGTTGATCGTGACCGGCCAATCGGCTGGCACGAGGTCTGCGGCTACAAGCGGATGCAACAAGGAGATGGCGGCAAGGGCATAGCATCCGGCGTTGGAGACCCGCTTCGCCTCGGCGATTCGGCTGGCTTGATCCGCATCGAGTTCCGGCATGCCGTAAACCCAGCCCTCGGCAACCCGGTGCGCGGTGCTGGCATCGATCACCCGCGTCTGCGGATTGTCGATCAGCGCCACCGCTTCCCGCGCCGCCTCGTCCGGCAGGCAGAGAATCGCCAAGTCGCAGCCGTTCAGCATCTGCCGCCGCCGCTGGGGATTCTTGCGATCGCCATCGGCGAGACTGATCAGTTCGACATCGCTTCGGCCCTCCAGCCGGGCGAGAATCTGCAGGCCCGTCGTGCCGGCCTCACCGTCTATGAATATCTTGGCACTCATGGATTGTGTCTTAGCACAGTGGACCCTGCTGACGAAAGTGGAGACGTCCTGCGATAGGATTTTGATCGCAGGAGGTGCAAATGTCGAAGCAGAATGGGAACAAGGGCCGGCGGTTTGATCGGGCCTTCAAGGAAGAAGCCGTCCGTCTTTTACAGACGAGCGGGCGCAGGCAGCGGCAGATAGCAGGAGATCTTGGGATCAGCGTCAGCGCGCTCGGCCGCTGGGTCGCAGAATTGCGTGAGGAGGATTTGCTTTCCGGTCCGCATGAGGATGCAGCGAAGGAGATTACCCGCCTACGCCGAGAGTGTGATCTGGCCCGTCAGGAACGTGATCTGCTAAAAAAAGCGCTGGCCTTCTTCGCCAGGGAAAGTCGATGAGGTTCCGGTTCATCGACGCGGAGAGGGCCGGGTTGGCGATGCCGATATTCCGCCTGTGCAGACTGCTGCAGGTCAGCGTCTCAGGCTTCTACGCTTGGCGCAATCGCGGCCCAAGCCAGCGACAGCTCGATGACATGGTTCTACTCGCCCATGTCCGGGCAGCCTTTCGGCGCAGCCGCGAGAGCTACGGTGCAGAGCGGGTCCATCACGAGCTTGCCGAGAATGGGATCGAGGTTGGACGCCATAGGGTGGCTCGGCTGATGCGGGGAAATGGGTTGTCTCCAAAACGGAAACAGAAGTTCAAAAAGACGACGGACAGCCAGCACAACAAGGCCGTCGCATCGAACCTTCTCGACCAGAACTTCTCCGCCGAGGCACCCAACGAGAAATGGGCTGCCGACATCAGCTATATCTGGACGGCACAGGGCTGGCTCTACCTGGCCGTCATGCTCGACCTCTACTCCCGGCGCGTCATCGGCTGGGCCGTGGGCGCTCGCATGACCAGCGACCTCCGCTCAGGGCGCTTAACCGTGCTATCGGGCTGCGCCAACCTGGCGCCGGTGTGATCCACCATAGCGATCGGGGAAGCCAGGGCGAGTTCAATCGGTCGTCGCAACACTCTTGCATAGGAGGTTGCTATGACGGTACGCAGACCTGGGACCAGGGAGCAGAGATGGCCAAGCATGCGGATCTTCGGATCGCAACCGGCCTTCCCGTCTACTTCTGCGAACCGCACAGCCCTTGGCAACGCGGAACGAACGAGAACACCAATGGACTGCTTCGACAGTACTTCCCGAAAGGAACCGATCTGAGCGTACACAGTCCGGACGTACTCGCAGTTGTTGCTGACGCGCTCAATACACGGCCCCGCAAGACCCTCGGATGGAGAACTCCCGCCGAAGCTCTGGACCAGTGCTTGCAGGCCAGTCAAACTGAACGTGTTGCGACGACCGGTTGAATTCGCCCAGTACTGCTCAGACGCATACCAGGCGCGCCTCGGTGAACTCGGTTTCCTCGCCTCAATGAGCGGTAAGGGAAATTGCTATGATAACGCCGTCGTCGAGACCTTCTTCAAAACCATCAAGTCAGAACTGATCTGGAGGACTGTGTTCATGTCAAGAAGCCAAGCTGAAACTGCCATAGCCGGATACATCGATGGGTTCTATAATCCAGTCCGTCGGCACTCGACGCTGGACTTCACAAGCCCCGTCAAATTCGAGGCAGAAGCAATGCAAACGGTGTAGGGCGCCTCCACTTTTCCTGGATGGGTCCACTGTTACTGTCTCGCGTCGGCGCAACGCGCGCACCGACCTCTCAATGTATTTCCAATAATAGGGTATCCTATTCGCTCTCGTAGTGCCTAGATCTGGGGGCGCAGGGCTGGGTCTGCCCCCGACGAGCTTCTTGTATGGCACGGGCTCCAGTTCCGCACTGCTTGCTGGAGGAGTCGATAGAACAGGAGGCCGCGAGCTTTGGATCGGCGGCGATTGAAGCGGAACGTGACCTGACTCGTCTGGGCAGATAGTAATCAAGCTGGGAGGCGCTAATAGCCCCATGGTGAATACCCAGCCACCACCGATCAAGGAGGCCGGCTACCCGATGAACTTGGGGCATGACAATGTGGGCTGGGTCGCCGCTGGCGGAAATATTTTTCGGCTGGCACCGGTTCGAAGCCGACTCCCGTGAGACCGTTGTAGGCTCGCCAGCCATCGGTTCGAATCGTTGCTCCCGGGCACACAGCCGTTTGGACGAAAGGAATGAGGCTCTCGGCGGATGCGTCCTCGACACGCGCCATGCGGATACGACGAAGCCGGTGCCCCGACCCCGGATGCTGATCGATCCGCCGGCCGAAGCCATCAAGCTGGCAACGAATGAGGCGCTGCGGGGTGCAGGATCGGCTTGCGGCACCGTGGAAGTGATCGAGGGGCCATGCGTCGTCTGGAACGGTCGTCGGAATCGATGCCAGGGCCATGATGGCGTCTTCGGAATCGCTCATAGGCGATCTATCAGGCGATCTACGTACAGGGCCGCGGCGCACTCCGTCGTGAGCTGACCGCCTGCCTTCGCACGGCGAAGGGCACTGCGCGTGCCTCGGGCACGTAGCCGCCGGCGGGGCAAATCCTTCGTCACGCCTGAGGCCATGATCAGTGAACGATCGGCGGAAGCAGCTGATCGGGCCGTACCCGGACACTGGGAAGGTGACCTGATCATCGGCTTGGGCAGATCGGCGATCGGCACTCTGGTGGAACGCACCACGAGGTTCACAATGCTGCTGCATCTTCCCCGAATGGAAGGCCACGGCACCGTCCCGCGCGTGAAGAACGGGCCTGCGCTTGCCGGTCATTTCGGCGGCTGAAGCGGTTCGCGATGCCATCGCCCGGATTTCGATCACGACATTGCCAGCGCAGTTTTCGCCGCGCATCGCTGACCTGGGACCAGGGAGCCGCCCATGGCCAGGCATGCGGTCTTCGGATCGCAACCGGCCTTCGACCGTCGCCATTCTGCGAACCGCACAGCCTCTGCCCGGAACGAACGAGAACACCAATGGCTGCGGCGCAGTACTTCCCGAATGGAGCCATGTCCGGAAGCCGTTTGCTGACGCGCTCAATACACGGCCGCCGCAAGACCCTCGGTATTCGGAGAACCCCGCCGAAGCTCTGACGACCGTGCTTCTGATTCGTCACATACCACATCGCCTGGAACCAAAGCCGCAACGGTTTCCCCGTACCCTCGAAGATCGTCCCCGCGGTCGGCGACGTCTGACGTTGGCATCCCGCACATCGCTGTTGGCCCCTGGCCGTGACCCACGCCTCGGTTCCCCCGCAGGCCGGACACCGAAACCCGGCAGGCCATCGGACACGTCGAAGAACTGATCCGCACAGGACGGCCTCAGAAGCGAACCAGTCGTCAAATTCCATAAGCGTGCGAGGGTAATCGATCCCGCCAACGGGATGGGCAGTATTCTCGGCCATCACAACATCTTGCCACTACGAGAGCGAATAGCGCATACCTCTATTTCCAATATTCGACTACTGGCGAGTCACGTGCCAGACTTCAATCCAATTCCGGGTACAACGGCGCAGTATTCGAAATTTGCCGTCACGTCCTCAATTCGGAGATCAGCATGTCCACTTCCGTACTGTTGCCGGAGAACGTCGAAAAAAACACCGGCCGCGACGGCGCGCCCCATTCGATGACCGGGTTCAACCCGGCATCGACCGCCTTGCTGGTGATCGACATGCAGAATTTCTACATGGTCGAGGGCCAAATTTCCTATTGCCCAGGCGCGCACGCCATCGTGCCGAACATCAACCTGTTGGCAGATACGATGCGGCGATTCGGCGGTAAAGTCATCTGGCTGCGAAACGTCACCAACCCGGAGGCATTCAAGACCTGGAGCACGCATTACGACCGCATGAAACCCGAGATTATCGAGCACCGGAAAAGCGGACTCGCAAAGGACAGTGAAGGCTTCAGCCTATGGCACGCGCTCGACGCCCGCGACGACGATCTCTGGGTCGACAAGACGCGCTATTCAGCTTTCATCGAAGGTGCCTCAAACATCAGAAGCCTGTTACAGACGCATGGTATCGACACCTTGGTACTTTGCGGTGTCGTGACAAATGTCTGTGTCGAATCGACGGCGCGCGACGCGATGATGCTGAACTACCGGACGCTGACCATCGAAGACGCCTGCGGCGCGATTACGCCCGAGGCCCACGCGGCAGCGCTCAATGCCCTCTACATCAATTTCGGCGATGTGCAGACGACCGAGGAGCTGATCGGCCATCTTGACGTCGATAGAGCGGCGGCCGACTGAACGCCGAACGAGTTATCTGGCGCTTATTGTCACACGAATTCGGCAACAAGAAAGGGCCCACCACGAGGCAGGCCCTTTGCTGAGAACAACAGGCGCCTGCCTAGCGTTTCGAGAACTGGAAGCTACGCCGGGCCTTGCGCTTACCGTATTTCTTGCGTTCGACAACACGCGCGTCGCGCGTGAGGAAGCCACCGGCCTTCAGCGTCGACCGCAAGGCCGGCTCATAGCTGAGAAGCGCTTTTGAAATCCCGTGACGCACGGCTCCGGCTTGGCCGGAAAGACCACCGCCCTTGACCGTGCACATCACATCGTACTGACCGTTTCGGCCAACGGCTTCGAACGGTTGATTGATAAGCATCCGCAGAACCGGGCGGGCAAAGAATACTTCGATGTCGCGCTCGTTGACGGTGACCCGACCAGCACCCGGCTTGAGCCAGACGCGGGCAACGGCATCCTTGCGCTTGCCGGTGGCATAGGCTCTGCCCTGCGGGTCAATATGCTGCACGTAGACCGGCGCCTCGTCGGGTGCCCCTGCTCCCGGACCGAGATCGGCCAGATCGGTCAACGTCTTCGGCTCATCGGACGCCGCCGCCTCAGGAACATCCGCCGTCTCCGCCGCCGCTTTGGCAGCGGCCGTGGCAGCCCCGAGATCCGCTAAATCCGTTAGTTTCTTAGGTTCGTCAGCCTTCGCCGCAACCGGCGGCGTTTCAACTGCTGGTGCCTCGGTAGCAGGCGCATCGCTCGGTGGCGATTCAGTTTCTTGGGGTTGTGCCGGTGTCGCTTCCTCAGATGGCGTTTCGGCAGCGGGCGCTTCGGTCGTTTTCTTTTTGGCTGAACTGGCCTTCTTTGCCTTCGGTTTTGCGGACTTTACAGTCTTGGCCTTCGTCTCCGTCTTTGACGCCGCTTCGGCGGGCTCGGCTTTGGTCTCCGTCTCTGACGTCGCCTCGGCGGGCTCGGCTTTGGTCTCTGTCTCTGGCACCGCTTTGGCGGGCTCGGCTTTGGTCTCCGTCTTTGACGCCGCCTCGGCGGGCTCGGCTTTCGCTTCGTTCGTCTCCGCCGGCTGCGTATCGTCCGCCTTTTCCTCTACTGTTTTCTCTTGGTCCGCCTTCTCTTTGTCCGCCATGGCTCAGGCGCTCCGTTTGTTCTTCGGGTTCATCGCTGCAATGTCCAACGTCTCGGGCTGCTGCGCTTCGTGCGGGTGCTCGGAACCGGCATAGACTTTTAAACTCCGCATTTGACTGCGGCCCAACGGACCGCGCGGCACCATGCGTTCGACCGCTTTGATGACCAGCCGTTCGGGATGCTTACTTTCGAGGATCTGACCCCATGTACGGCTCTTGATGCCGCCTGGATAGCCGGTATGCCAGTAGAACTTTTCCTTGGCCGCCTTATTGCCGGTCAGTCGCACCTTTTCCGCGTTGATGACGATGATGTAGTCGCCGCAATCGACATGCGGTGTGTAGCCGGGCTTATGCTTGCCCCTAAGCCGATTGGCGATCACCGAGGCCATGCGTCCCAAAACAACGCCGTCGGCATCGACCAGAAACCACTTTTTCTCGACGTCAGCCGGTTTCATCGAGAATGTTTTTTGGGATGCGAGCCGCTGCGCTGTCACAACGAAAACTCCCTAAACCGTTTCAAACACCAACACGACGCGCGGGCACCGCGAAAGTCGGGCAGTATGCCGCCAATTCGGTGCGTGTCAATGAAAATGAACGCGCGAAAAGCATGTCCAATCAATTACTTAATGATAAGGTATTATAATACCGCGGCAGTGGCTCCCGAGGACTCGATTTTGCCCGATCGCGCTAGATCCAGCGCCGTACGGACCGCTTGTAGCCCAGGTATTCTTCACCGAACTTTGCTTCCAGATAGCGCTCCTCTCTGGCAATCACGCCATAATGCATGACGACAAGTGTTGGAAGAAGCAAGCCCATGATCCAGACGCTGTCAGCCGCGATTCCGATCCCCGCAAAGAGGAGCGCCATCGATAAATAGGCTGGATTGCGCGAGAAGCGGTAAGGCCCATCGCTGATAATGGCCGTCGTTGGCTTCCGCACATCCAGATTTGTACCGGCCGCGCGGAATCGGCCGAGAACGCTTCGCAGCAACAAGAAACTGACGACAATCAGCGCAAAACCAACCGCATACCGAACGGCGCCCGACAGGATCGCGAACGGAAAGAGGAATTCGAGTGCGATGCCGAGCGCGAGAAAGAACAAGTATATAAATGGTGGAATCGTGATAACGCCCGGTGAGTCAACTTGGGCGTCACCCGTCGCATTATTGGCTGCGTCATTAGGCGTTTCGGTCATAGGATAAGGTCCAGGCGCTACGTCAGTTTAAATGTTGGATTGTAGATTAGCCCAATGACGTTGCCCCAGGGGTCTTTTACGGACGCGACAATGATTTCGCCGCCGACGTTGGTTGGTTTCGTGTCCTCCGTCGCTGCCAGCGCAAGGAATTCCGTCACTGCTTGGTCGATGTCTTCGACACCCCAGTAGCTTACAACGTTTGCCGACTTTTCGTCGGCTGATATATCCTCTTTCATCAAGCCGAGCTCGTACCCTGCTATGTTGAATCCAACGTAGAATGGGTCTTCAAAATAGGGCTTCACGTGGAATGCTTTGGCGTACCACTCTTTCGCCGCCGCGAGATCGTCTACCTTGTAGATTGTCGTTCTAAGCCCGAGAATTGATGCTGACATTTGTCTAACCCTCCCTCAGCTTTACTTTTTGGTGCGCGATCACGGGTATCGCAGCATTGATAGGAGTTCGTGAACAAAAAGGCAACAAATGACATATCGGTTGTCGATTGCATCGCGATATCGATTGCTCCGCAGCCAGTGCTTGCAGTGCAACGCGGCATCCACGAGACTGGCCGCAACGACCGCATCGAGACTGAACGACTGGACCCGTGGGATGGCAAACCAGACCGCCGAAATTGAGACCGCGAGCACGGAGCAACTCGTCCTGAGCCAAGACGAAGGCAACGTTCGCACGCTGACGCTAAATCGCCCGGCGAAATACAATTCTCTCAGTGCGGCGCTGGTCGACGAGCTGCTGTCCGCGCTCGCCGCCGCCGAGAAGGACCCAGCGGTTCATGTGATCGTGTTGGGCGCAGCGGGTAAGGCCTTTTCCGCGGGTCATGATTTGAGCGAAGTGGCGCAGGCAAGAACATCGGCAAATGCTGGCGACAGCGAGGCCATTTTCAAAACGACGGCGGGGCTGATGACGGCCATCATGCGCCAGCCGCAGCCGGTCATCGCCCGGGTCCAGGGTGTCGTCACCGCGGCTGGCTGCCAATTGGTTGCGAGTTGCGACTTGGCGGTTGCGTCCGTTGAGGCCCGGTTTGCCACCTCGGGCATAAACGCCGGGCTGTTCTGTATGACCCCGGGAGTCGCATTGTCACGCAACGTCGCCAAAAAACACGCCTTCGAAATGCTGGCGACCGGCGAGTTCATTTCGGCCGAGCGTGCGGCCGAAATCGGCCTCGTCAACAGGGTCGTGGCAGCTGGCCTGCTTGACATCTCAACCGACGAATTGGCGCAAACGATTGCCGGCAAATCAGCGCCCGCGATCAAGGCAGGCAAGGCGTTCTTTTACCAACAGCTTGGACTGCCGCTGGACGATGCCTACACACTTGCGACCAAGGAGATGGCGCGAAACTTGTCCTTCAGCGACGCGCAGGAGGGCATCGATGCTTTCCTGACCAAGCGCAAGCCTGTCTGGCGGCACGAATGACGGCCGCCGAAACTCCAGTGTCACCTGCACCCGTCCACGATGCCTATGCCGACGATTACCTGCACCAGATTCTCGGCGGGGTAAAAACGATTGCCATGGTTGGCGCCAGCACCAACTGGAACCGGCCGAGCTATTTCGCGATGAAATATCTTCAGCGCAAGGGCTTCCGGGTGATTCCGGTCAACCCGACCGCGGCAGGTGATGAGCTGCTCGGCGAGCGCATCGTTGAGAAGCTGTCAGCGATCGAAGAGCGTGTCGATATGGTGGATATCTTCCGCCATTCCAAAGAAGCCGGCGCGCTAACCGACCAGGCTATCGCCATCGGAGCCAAGGTCGTTTGGATGCAAATCGGCGTGCGTGACGATGAAGCGGCGCGGCGGGCTGAGGCAGCCGGCCTCAAAGTGGTGATGAACCGCTGCCCGAAGATCGAGTATTCACGTTTGCATGGCGAACTGAGTTGGCACGGCTTCAACTCCGGCCGAATTTCATCGAAGCGGCGGAGGATTTGAACTATGGCTGCAAACCCGCCGGGATTCGAGACGTTGGCGATCCACGCCGGAGCATCTCCTGACCCCGTTACCGGCGCGCGCGCAACACCGATCTACCAGACCTCATCCTATGTATTCGACGACGTTGATCACGCGGCCTCGTTGTTCAATCTGCAGACCCCGGGCTTCATCTATTCGCGGCTCGGTAACCCTACGGTAGCGGTGCTGGAGGAACGTATGGCGGCGCTCGAAGGGGGGCGAGGCGCAACCGCAACTTCGACTGGCCACGCGGCCCAGATCCTGGCGCTCTTTCCGTTGATGTCGCCCGGCGCCGAGATCATCGCCGCACGTCAACTGTACGGCGGCTCGCTTAACCAGATGGGGAATAGCTACAAGAAGTTCGGCTGGCAAGCGATCTTCGTCGATGCGACCGATGCAGGCAATTTTCGCGAGGCGCTGACGCCAAAAACACGCGCTATTTTCGTTGAAAACCTCGCCAACCCAGGCGGTGTGATCACCGACATCGAAGCGATCGCCGCCATCGCACACGAAGCCGGAGTGCCCCTTGTCGTCGACAGCACGATGGCAACACCATACCTCTCACGGCCATTCGAGCACGGTGCAGATATCGTCGTCCATTCGACGACAAAATTCCTCACCGGCAACGGGACGGCGATGGGTGGCGTCGTCGTGGATTCCGGACGATTTGACTGGCTCGCCAGCGACAAGTTTCCGAGCCTGTCCGCGCCGGCACCGGAGTATCACGGCCTGACATTCGCCGAGACGTTTGGTGATCTGGCATATACCATTCACGGTCACGTCGTCGGCCTACGTGATCTTGGGGCAACGCAGTCGCCGTTTAATGCCTGGCTGACGCTCTACGGTATTGAGACTCTGCCGTTGCGCATGGAACGACACTGCGCGAACGCGAAAGTCGTTGCCGAGTTTCTGGAAGCACACCCGGCCGTCGCCTGGGTATCCTATGCCGGACTTACGTCGAGTCCATTTTATGACCTGGCACAGAGATATTGCCCCAAGGGCGCCGGCGCTGTTTTCACGTTCGGTGTAGCCGACGGATATGAAGCTGGGATCAAGGTCGTCGAGGGCGTCGAATTGCTGTCTCACCTAGCCAATATTGGCGACGCTCGCTCACTCATCATCCACCCGTCTTCAACCACACATCGCCAGCTCGACGAGGAGCAGCAGATAGCGGCCGGCGCCGGGCCCGACGTGATCCGCCTGTCGATCGGACTGGAATCGGTCGAGGACATAATCGCCGACTTGGACCAGGCACTCGCGCGCGCTTCGAGCGACAAGGCTGCGGAGTAGCTGCAATTCGCCGCCGCGACTGCCGCGACTATTGATGAAGTCGGCTTGGCGGCAACACGGTTCTGGCCTACGATGCGCAGCGGACGAAGATGACGGCGCCTAGAATGCAGCAGAAGAATAACGTGGTCGACATGCACGACGCGCGGCGAACCGACCGCAAGAAGCGCAATGCTCGTCCGACCGAACGCCAGCGCACGTGGCTTGCGCGAGGCCTCAAGGAGCCAGGCGGCAAACTTCCGCTGTTCGACAATAGCGGCCAGCGTGTAAACGAGCGCACAATCCAATCATGTATCGAACAGGGTTGGGCTGAACGCTGGTTCGCAAATCCGATAAAACCCGACTGGCTGGTTTGCAAACTGACCGATCGCGGACGGGCGCTTTTCAACGTTTCTTGATCTACCAGGACGAGACCCGCATCGATCGGCGCAGCCTCCCCCTCGTCCCCAAAATTTGCCCCCAACTCTAAGGAACAACTGCGATGAATGCCGAGGAATTGAAGGCGCTGCAGGCGCCTCACAAGGCCCGCTACCAGGAGGCGCCCGAGAGCGCCATGATTACGCTGAGCGCGCAGGGTGCACTTGGCGAAGATGTCACCTGCTCCGTTGAAACATCGAAAGCGCTCGTTCGCGCGGGCCTGCATCCGGCGACCGGCGGCGACGGACTAACCGCGTGTTCCGGCGACATGTTGTTGCAGGCCTTGGTCGCCTGCGCAGGGGTGACGCTACAGGCAGTATCGACGACGCTTGATATTCCGGTCTCCGGCGGCACGGTCAGCGCTGAAGGCGACCTCGATTTTCGCGGCACGCTCGCGGTCGACAAACAAGCGTCCGTCGGATTCGCCAATATTCGCCTGCGCTTCGACCTCGACTCCGACGCTTCGGAAGAGCAGCTTGGGACGCTTATCAAGCTTACGGAACGCTACTGCGTGGTCTATCAGACATTGTGCTCCGCACCGCCGGTCGAGATCGCCATTTCGGCGTCTTAGTATGCGTTGGTGACAGCCAGAGGCAGTGCTTGACTAAGCCGAGTTGAGTGCGTATCCCTCGCGGCTTGTCAAAGCCAACTTCAGGAAGAGGGAAATGGCAGATACAGATGCAACTGCCGAATGGCATCGTGTGGCCAGCGTAGGCGAAGTTGAGGAAGATGAGCCGAAGCCGGTTCGCATCGGCGAAACGCTGATTGCCCTCTATAACGTTGGCGGAAAATTCTATGCGACGGCAGACGTGTGCCCGCACGAATTCGCGTTGCTGTCCGACGGCTATGTCGAGGATGACATCGTCGAATGCCCCTTGCATCAGGCACGCTTCCATATCCCAACGGGCAAAGTCCTGGATCCGCCGGCCGAAGACGATGTGCCGATCTTCCCTGTAAAGGTCGAAGGTGACGACATACTTGTCGGCATACCAAAGGATTAGCAGCGGCCGGTGCCGCCGCGACCGGGAGCCACCGACACATCATGGCGACCGACGATAGATTTGTCATAATTGGCGCGGGTCAGGCTGCCGGACGGGCGGCCGAAGCCATGCGCGGCCAGGGATTTGACGGCGGTGTGGTAATCATCGGCGATGAGGCCTACCCGCCCTACGAACGACCTCCGCTGTCGAAGCAAGTGCTGATTGGCGATGATGAACCGCCCTCAACCTATGTCCACGATCCTTCCTACTACGAAGAGAACAACATTGAGCTAAGGCTAGGTGTCCGAGCCGAGGCGATCGACCGCACCGCCAAATCGATCTCCTTGAGCGATGGCAGCGCGCTTCCTTATTCAAAGCTCTTGTTGGCGACAGGCTCGCAACTGCGGCGGCTTTCGCTCCCCGGATCGGACCTGGCTGAAATTCGCTATCTGCGTGGCATAGACGATTCGCTGGCGATCCGCGAACGAATGGCGCCCGGAGCAAAGGTTGCCGTGGTTGGCGGCGGATATATCGGGCTCGAGGTCGCCGCCGCGGCGCGCAAACGCGACTGTCAGGTAACCGTCATCGAAATGCTCGACCAGGTTCTGAGCCGCGCGGTGGCGCCTGAGGTCGGCACCATATTCGAAGCCATGCACCGCGATCACGGCGTCGACATTCGCACCAGCACACCGGTCACCGGCTTCGAAGGAGACAGCCAAGTCCGGCGCGTTCTATGTGGCGACGCCGAGGCGGTGGATGCCGATGTCGTCGTTGTCGGAATTGGCATTCTGCCGAACGATGAACTCGCGTCCGCAGCCGGGCTTGCAACCGACAACGGCATCATTGTCGACGAGCACGGCCAGACGGATGACAAGGATATCTACGCTGCCGGCGACGTGACAAACCATCCCAACGCCATTCTTGGCCGGCGCGTGCGGTTGGAGTCCTGGCAAAATGCTCAGAACCAGGCCATTACCGCCGCGAAAGCGATGTGTGGTCTCGAGGAGCCTTACACGCAGGTCCCATGGTTTTGGTCGGACCAGTATGATGTCAATTTGCAGATGGTCGGATTGCCGGAGCAATGGAGCGATCTCGTGATTCGTGGCGATACCGGCGCACTGACATTTTCGGCATTTTATTTGGACGACGGCCGTGTCGTTGGTGCCAACGCGGTCAACAGTGCCCGCGACATTCCCATCGCGCGGCAGATGATTCAGCGCGCAGCGAAGGTCGATTCAACGGCACTCGCGGACCCTGAAACCTCGCTCCGAAAACTCCTGAAGTCGCTCGACGGATAAGCCGGCTCCAGTTCGGGACTGATCCCGCAAGCAGTTTGATGATTGTCGTAATCAGTGGGTCCATCAACGCAGGCAAAAGCACCGTTGCACGGCGGCTGACCAGGCTGGTGCCCGGCAGCCTCTACATCGACGGCGACGATCTGGCGCCTTCGGGTCTGCCGTCTGGGGAGCGCTGGTCGGCGGCCATCGACCTGATCGGCTTGGCGACCCTGAGTCTCGCAAGAGCGAAAGTTCACCTATTCGTCGCCTACCCTGTGGACAACAAACACTGGGAAAGCATCACCGCACCGCTTCAAGCCGGCGGATACGAGGTGACCTGTGTGGCCTTGGCTCCAAGGCTCGATGTCGCCCTGACCAATCGCGGCGAGAGAGCGCTCGAGGAGCGGGAACGTGCGCGGATATCGGCAATGTACGACGAAGGCTTTCACAATCCGTCCTTCGCCAGTCTCATCGTCGACAATAGTGACGAGAGCGCCGACGTCACCGCCCAGCGCATTTACGAACATCTGCAATTGGACTAGGAAACAACCACATAAGTCGTCTCGACGGAGATGCGTGGCTAGCGCCACCGCCGAACAATTGGTGAGCTGGGCCGACGCGGCGGACGTTAAGAGGAGGCAACATGCCGATGAAGCTCGAGCGAATTGGCCACTGCGCGCTTCGAGTCCGCGATGTGGAGCGCGCCATGAGATTTTACATCGACGTGCTGGGATTCGAGCTCGTGGAACAAGATCCCAACCATGGCGGCGCCTTCCTCAGTCTGCCGGGCGATGCCCACACGATCGACCTCGACGCAGTGGACAGATCGGCAGCGACGACGCCGCTGCAAGAAACTGCGAACGGATTCGGTCTGGTGCATATTGCCTTCAAGGTCTCCAGCTCGATTGCCGACCTAAGGGAGGCTTATGACACATTGCAAGTGCACGGCGTCGAAGACTTGCAGCTGTTCGATCATGTCAGCCAACGCAGCATCTATTTCGACGACCTGGACGGCAACGGGTTGGAGATCTATTGCGAATCGAACGATGCACGGGCGCTGTTTCAACGTGGTCGCGGCGACCAAGACCTGCGGTTCAGCTTCGATGACCCGCCGCCGCCGTGGGCGGATTCGACGACCTAGCAACATCGCCCGCGAAACCTCAAGGAGGAGACTGCGACATGGATCGAAAACAGGAACGCCTAATCGAATGGGCCTGCCAAAAGCTCATGCGGCGCTACTATTATTTCGTTGACCGTTACGAATACGAGAATGCGGCGGCGCTCTTTACCGATGATGCCCGTTGGCAGGCAATGGGCGTCGACCTCAAAGGACGCGAACAGATTCTCGAGGGCATGCATAAGGGTTTGGAGGAAGGCACGATACGTCATGTGCTGACCAACACGGACCTGGACGGCAACGGGTTGGAGATCTATTGCGAATCGAACGATGCACGGGCGCTGTTTCAACGTGGTCGCGGCGACCAAGACCTGCGGTTCAGCTTCGATGACCCGCCGCCGCCGTGGGCGGATTCGACGACCTAGCAACATCGCCCGCGAAACCTCAAGGAGGAGACTGCGACATGGATCGAAAACAGGAACGCCTAATCGAATGGGCCTGCCAAAAGCTCATGCGGCGCTACTATTATTTCGTTGACCGTTACGAATACGAGAATGCGGCGGCGCTCTTTACCGATGATGGTCAAGGTTGCCGACGAGACTCACGCGGAAACCTAGTCCTATCTCAATATCTATTTCTCGCCGCGAGCCCGCATCGACAATTGGGACGGCGCCTTACCGTTCGACGGTCCAAACCGGGTCTCCGATCACTACGCGGCATTGCAGCGAACATCCGGCGGCTGGAAAATGTCGCACCGCAAGGGACAGGTCATCTTCCGCAGCAAGGCCGAGGCATTGCCGCTCGAGACCTGGGCCGACGAAGAAGGGCTGCTCATGGAGCCGAAGACCTCGAACGGTTGACGGCACTCTTTCCTACGGCAACACAAGTGCGCCTTTGCCGTCCGCTTCCAGGAACACGGCGTTGAATGCATCCAGATCCTTGTGCGGGCGGTCCGTCGGCATCAGGTAGGTGTACGCCCTGAACATCAGACGGCGGTCCTCCGCGTAGGGTTCGACCTCGGTCTGGCTGTGGAAGGTCGCAAGGTTGTCCCAGATGATCAGATCGCCCTGCGTCCAATGATGGCGATAGACCAGGTGCGGCTGGGTCGCATGCTCGAAAAGACCTGTGAACAGCTCTCTGGCCTGTTCCAGTTCCAATCCGTCGACTTCATGCGGATTCCGGTTCATGTAAAGCGCCTTGCGGCCGGTGACGGGATGGGTCTGCACAACGTCGTGCCAAACCGGCGGCAGGGCCGCGCGTTCCTCCGGTGATAGAGCTTTGTGTGACGCGGGATCGCGCGCGCGAATCCGGTCATTGGACTTGGGAAAATTGCTTAGCATCCGTACGCCGTCGAGCTTTTGCTTAAGGTCGTCGGACAGCGTCTCGTAGGCATGGGCCGAGCTGCAATACATCGTATCCCCACCCTCCCTCGGCGCCTCAACGGCGTAGAGAAAGGTCGCCGCGTTGGAATGGCAGGTCGCCGAGCCGTCGGTGTGCCAGGCGACGCCCCCGCGGTTGAGGAAGGCCAGCGGCTCTCCGTCCTCATCGACGATGTTGCCAAGCGTCGAGACCTCTGGGTGATCCCTTAGATTGAATTGCGTCCGGGTTTCGATCTTTGGACGGCCGAAGCGGTGAAGAAGCCGTGCGAGACTGGCCGCATCGAGGGTTTGTCCGCGAAACAGCAAGAGCGAGTTTTCGTAATAGGCCTCTTTGATCTCGCGCAAAACTTCGTCGGCAAATTCAGTCGCCAGATCGACGCCTGTAACTTCTGCGCCGAATTGCTCCTTTATTGGCTGGTACGATAGGGCCATTTGAGAGTCCTCCCTGTTAGGGTTGGCGTCTCCAATAATACGTCAATTTGCCGCCGCCGCACCCTTACTCGCCAAGAATCAAGCGTAGATTATCGATCCCGGCCTCGTAAACGCTGCGGATGACATTTTTGGAATCAGCCTCGGAAAATCCCGCTGGGGCAAAATTGGCGGACATTTCGACGATCGACCCGGTGCCGTCCGCGCCGACACTAACCGAGACCATGCCAGCATACTCGGCAACCGGCAGCGGTGATTCGACACTGAAATACCGATATATCCGTTTCTCATCATCATGGCTGACAAGGCGGTCGACCACCTTACCACCGCCGGCCAATCCAAGCCGGCGCAGCATGCCACCGGCTGCCAATTCGCTCTGCTCCACAGCCGGATGCCAACGCGCCATGGCATCGAAATCGCCTATCAGCGCCCAGACCCGTTCCGCCGACGTAGAAAATTTGGCAGATACCGAGACCTTGGCCATCAGCAGTGTTCTCGACAATTGCAGCGGACGGTGAACTGCACTTGGCAAGTGTATGACGTGTGAACGTGTGATCGCAAACGCCGGGCCTCACAGCCGGGCGTCACAGCCATTGGAAAACACCGCCGCTACACCGGCTTGGTCTTGGCGCCGCTGCTCACCTGCCGCTTGAGGATAACCGACAGATTATCCGCCGGCATCTCAACGGTTTCGTGCAGGATCAATCCTTCGGCCGCCGCCGCGTCCGCCAAGCTGTGCAAGGAGCGGACGCCCCACGAATCATTTTCCGCGCGCAGTGATCGGTCAAACGCCGCGTTGCTTGGGGCGATTGTCCCGTCCATCAGCCTGAACGGTCCGTAAAAATAGAGCACGCCGCCCGATTTCAGAATTCTTCCAGCGCCTGCCAACAAGCCAATGCAAACCGTCCACGGCGCTATATGGATCATGTTGATGCTGAGAATCGCCGTGACCGGCGGCTCTGGCTGCGGTTCACACTCCACCGGCCACTGCAATGCCGTCACATCAAGGGCGAGCGGCGAACAGAGATTGGCGGCCGGCACGTCCTTGGACCACGCCTCAACGCTATCTCGCAGCGCGGAATCTGGTTCGCTCGGGAGGTAGGGGCGTGGCGCCAATGCAGGTGCAAAGAAGACGGCATGCTCACCTGTGCCACTCCCTGTTTCGAGAATAGTCCCGTCGGCTGGTAGGACGTGGCGGAGAACGTCGAGAATTGGTACGCGGTTACGGCCGGTCGCCGGGGCGGATCGGCGTCGATCGGTCCCCACTCTCATGACCCCGGCGAAAGATCCTGCTCCCGGACCAGATTTTCAAGAGCTTCAATGTGGAGTTCAGCGCAACCGAGTGCCGAAAGTTCGCGCACGGTATTTGCCAGGTATTCGCGGCAGGACCCATTTTCCCCGACCGCTGCAGAAATAATCGCTGCGGTTTCACGTGGGCCGAGCCCGGCCGCGTGCTGTGGGTGTCCGGGATCAACGGCAAATGCGATCGCTGCTACTGCGCCCGCATCGGTCGCAACGTCCAGCCACTTTGGCTGATATATCGCCGTGTACAGTTCGCGGCGCCAAGTCGCCTCGAGCTCGGTTTCTGCTGATTCCAATTTGAGCCGGAGCGCGATTCCCCGGCATTCCGCACCGGGACGCGCCTCAAGCCCAAGCGCCAAACCAGGCCGTTCCGGCGTTCCTCGCGAGACCAGACTCCAAACGCAAAAACTGCGGCGATAATCGACAAGCGTGGCCGTACAGCGATCCACCGGTTCAAACAACGGATCCCACATCATCGAACCGTACGCGAATAGATGGATGTCCCTATCTCTCGGGGCGGCCGATAATACTGACTGCAGGCTGGCTTTCCTTTGCGTATCGGAAAGCCGCTTGAAAGTAACATGCGGCCTGTCAGTCACACCCAAATGTCGGCCCAGGCCGTGAGGTGCCCAGCGCGCTTCACTCGGCTGCTGCAGAATGTGCGGCGATCCGCTCCTTTGCTTCGGCCACCATCTTGGCCAACTCGTCTGGATCATCGGCCAGGAAATGCCGCCCCGCAATATTCCAGGATGCCATGACGATTCGGCATTCGCGGATGAAATTGGGATCCTGCGTCAACTCCGCCGGGTAGCCGAGCTGCTCAAGACGCCTGCTGACGATAATGGGGTTCGACCATGATGGCGTCACGCGGCAACCAACCTCCTGGCCAATCGTCTCTGGCGCCAGATCGCAGGGCAGGTCACCTTGCTCGAACTGATCGTCGATGAAGTGGTACGCCCTCTTGCCCAACACCGGATGGTACTGGTGAATCGGCTCACCCATATTGATACGCGTCATGCGGTCGGCAATTTCAGTCAGACGCTTGACCTCGTAGTCCTCTTCGACATGGGGGTTACGTGCGCGCAGCAAATTGCTGAACAGCATGGCGGTCGATCCGTGCGCGCCCATCGCCGCCTCTGGCGTGAAGCCTGCCCAAACGCCATCAGCCCCGGCCAGCACCGCTTCGACGACGGACGCATCTTCCAGCCCGTTGCCGGAATGGGATGGACCAGAATCGGCATCGGCGGCGGATGGTAGCGGCGGATCAGCTTGACGAGTTCCGCCGTCTGGAAGGGGAAGTGCGTGCCGCGAACATCCTCGAACAGGATCGCCTGAACAGGCATGCCGGACAAAAGCTTCATGACCTGAGCAACGAAGTCGGGATCTTCATCCCAGGCGTCGAAGATATCGAGAACCCGCAGGAATATGCGCCCCCGGCGCGCCGACGGCTCAGGTATTACCTCCGCCCTCAGGTATTCGATGGACTGAATGAGGTCGGCGAAGTAGTCGTCGTAGGTGGTGCCATCCCGGGTGACGGTGCTTGAACGGATTTCAGTCAATAAGACGACGTTGGGCACCTCGAACTCGGCGACCCGGTCAAACGAGTAGGACGGCGCGAAAGGTTTGCCCCGTGGCGTGCGCACAACCATCGCAGCGGCGAAGTATCCATCCATTGAGTCGCCTTGCTCATTGAGGTAGCGGCAGAACTGCTCGTCGACATTCGGAAATCCAAAAAAGTGACCGACGGCGAAATCCTTGAATCCAAACTCCTTGGCGAGCTTAAGCAGCTCCTTCTTGTCCTCGAGCGTATGGCCATAGGGTGCAGGCAAGGTCGGCTCGCGGCACGACAGGTCGAGGACGATGGGCACGACGTCGCGTAGACGTGCCATCTTCTCCTCCATTTGGCTATTTGCGCTGCGGACAGCTTGACGGTCGTCGTCGGTCAGCGTCGTCAATTCATTGATATCTGCCATCGTCTTGCTCCATTGCGGTCTCTCAATTGATCGGCCACGCAAATTCTTCAACCGCCCAGCGGTATGAGTGAAAAACGCCTATGCACGCCGTCCTTTATGCCGCTGCCTCTGCGCCTCCAGCGGCATCGTTCTTGATCGCGTTCCGAATCTGCCGAACGGCCGTCGCGCAATATCCATTGCCCAAAACTTTTTCGCGCTCGCGCAGGATCTTGTGAAGTTCCGGCAACTTATAGAACGGCACCAGCGGAATTGCATGATGTTCAACGTGATAGGGCATATTCCAACACAACCATCGGATTGGCGCGAACGTAAACTGCGTCCGGGTATTTTCGAAGACATTGCCGTTGTAGGCACAGCCGACATGCTCTGCCATGCGGATTATGCGCTGTAGCGGCTCTCCGGCGAACCGCGGAATCAGCCAGAAGATGACGGCGGCCCAGCTCTGGAAGCCTATCGAAACCGCCACCACTGCGGCATAGACCGCCCAGAAAAATAACGCCTCGCGCTGCACCTTTGGCCGCGCGCTTTCCGGCACATATACCTTCTCATCCTCCGTCAGCTTGCCGAACGGAATTCGACGCAGAGTACTGAAATGCACCTGAAAATGAGGGATCGCGGAGGCATAGTAGAGCCAACCACCCAGCTTCTCGCCGATCGACAGAATTTGAGGGTCACGTCCCTCCTCCTGGGTATAGGTATGGTGGTCGGCATGTTGATAGCGAAATCTCAACGTAAATTCGAGCAACATCAGACCCGTCAAATAGTAGACCGCGCTGTTCAACCAGCGCGTCTTGAACGGCGTGTTGTGTCCGCATTCGTGGAAAGGGGCGAACAGACAGGCAATGATGAAGCCGTGCAGTACGGTCGCGGGGATCACCCACCAGGTGCCGAGCGAGAGATACAGCAGATAGCCGGTCGCGCACATGGTGCCGAAATGGCCAAACAGAAAGAGCAGGCCCCAGGCGTCGCTGCGGCGCATGAGGTCTCTTACCTTCTCCCGGCCGACAATCGTACGGATGTCCTCTGATTCGTGAACGTCGCCGGATACATCCTTAACGAAACCTTCCATCGCCGTTCCCCGCCGAACTGTGTGCGAAGCCAACCTTAGCTAAACTGTGGGACTTGTTATAGGTGCTTTGACCTCGCCGCTTGGGACGTCAG
>CAXXSU010000008.1:0-76036 GCA_963664465.2 Alphaproteobacteria bacterium
AGCCGCCGGTCGGCGTATATCCCATCGCGTACGCGTAATAGCGCCAGAACGCGCGGACGAAGACTTCCGTTATGATGCTGTCCTGATCTTCGATCGGGCCTTTGCGCCCATTTCGATGACGGAATATTCCTTCCCTTGGCGGCGAACCGCACGCTGAATCAGCACGCCGGATTCCGAATCTTCCATCGAGATGCAGCCGCCCGGACCCATCCAGCCGACCTGTTGCTGGCGCATGTTGCGCAACTCCGCGTCGTCGTCCGCGTAGCCCAGGACCGTCCAATAGAGTTCGAACTCGTCGGGCGCCTTGGGCCTGATCTGCCGCGTCATCAGGAAGTTGGACAGCTGGGCGATCATGACGCTGGGGAAAATCGTCGCGACGCTGACCGAATGCATGTCACCCAGTTCGTCGCGATAATTGAGGAACTGCGGATCACCAAGCTCCAAGGGGTCTTCCGACTGCGCGCCCAGGATGTCGTCGTCATAGCCTGCGTGAATATCCTCCTCGGTATCGCTATCGAACAGGACGTAGGAGCTGGCATGGCGTCCCCACTTGTCGAGGTGCATTACGCCTTCCTGGGTGGCGCGGTGCAGGCCGAATATGACTGGAAGCTGGTGCAGGAGCCCGGCATGAAAACCATCATTGAGGTTCTCCCAATAGGCCTTCCAATTGGACGGGAAACGCTGGCGCATGTGGCCGAGGACCACAATCTCCTTCTGAAACAGCCGGTCGAGGTCGGCGCGCACGTCAGGTCCGATATACGTCTCGAGAGGCTCGACGCTGTCGCTGAACGTGCCGAAGATCGCCTCCTTGTAGGTGCTAACCTTGAGCGTCCTGAGCCCCGTGGTTGGCCTTCTTGAAATCCTCGGGCATGCCGCCCTTGCCGCCGACGCCGCGTTCGAACGGCACGCCGAGCAGATTGCCTTTCAAGTCGTAGAGCCAGTGGTGGTAGACGCACATGAATTCCTTGGAGTTACCTTCGCGCTCGCGCACGACAAGCGAACCGCGGTGCGCACAGCGGTTGATGAAGGCGTGGATGGTGTCATCCTCGGCCCGGCACACCACGACCGGGGTATCGCCCGCATAGGTGGTGATGAAATCCCCGGGGTTGGGGACCTCCGCCTTGAGCCCGAGATAGAGCCAAGAGGGTCCGTGGAGAGGCGCTCCTGCTCGCGCTCATAGACCTCCTGGGAGGTGTAAACGGCGAACGGTACGCGGCTGAAGTCGGCCGCCGGCCAAATGAGATCATCTGTGCTGCTCATTGAATCACCTTCGCTCAGAGAGTGTTCAGGCGCTGTTACCAGACACTTTCCTCGTGAGTTCATCCCTTCGTCGTCAACGGTAGCATAAGACCAATACGAACACGTAGTGCGTTCTCCGAACTGGTCGCGCAACCATAACAAGGTTGTGGCGTCGCACCGTCGTGAATCACCGCAACTGGCTGGTTCCGGTTATCAGGGTGGGGAGCGAATGACGACCGCTTCCCGGTAAACAGCAGACTTCAGCGCGGCGATGTCCGCTTTACCCCCGCATATCGGACCACGTTCGGGACCGCTGTTTGAGGCCGTTTCTGACTCTTAGCGACCATTTGGCGCGTCAAGCGCGCCTCCATGTCGGGAGCCCTAAACCACCGAGAATTAACTGCTGCGTCGACGACTGACTAGCGGCCGGCTTCAGTATGTACAATGAAAACAGAAGAACATTGCGACTGATACAAAATTTGGAGGTAGATCAATGCTGACCTGTGCTGCGGCGACTTGATATACTTCGATTTGCCGGCACCTGAGAACACTGCTGTCCGGTTAACTGAGCGGTGCTGGCTTTGAGAGCCAGGATTTCTGCGGGGTTTGAAGCGAAAATGCATGGTGTCGATTTGAATTGGATGGAGCACTTTTCGGAGTTTCTCCGAGGAGATGCTCATGAACACCGGCAAGACCCTGTTCGCTCAGCTCATGGACTTCCTGCCATGGACTACTTTCCCGCGGATCGTCGACCGGTATGGCGGCGATCACCGGGTCCGGACGCTTTCCTGCGCCGAGCAATACCGGTCCATGGCCTTCGCCCAGCTGACCTACCGGGAAAGCCTGCGCGACATCGAGACCTGCCTCTCGGTCCACGCATCGAAACTCTATCACATGGGCTTCCGCCAGCCGGTCCGGCGCTCGACGCTGGCCGATGCCAACGAAAGGCGCGACTGGCGTATCCCATGCGGCGTTGGCCCAGCGGCTCATCACCCAGGCGAGGACGCTGTACGTCGACGAAGAACTGGGGTTGGACCTGACCAATACCGTCTACGCCCTGGACTCGACGACCATCGCTCTGTGCCTGTCGGTCTTTCCGTGGGCGCACTTCCGCACCACCAAGGCG
Organism: Alphaproteobacteria bacterium; assembly: GCA_963664465.2. Lineage (GTDB taxonomy): Bacteria > Pseudomonadota > Alphaproteobacteria > UBA8366 > CAVOAK01 > CAVOAK01. The sequence goes on from CAXXSU010000008.1 coordinate 2,366, forward strand.
GCGGTGAAGATGCACACGCTGCTCGACCTGCGGGGCAACATTCCGAGTTTTATCCACATCTCGGATGGCAAGCTGCACGACGTTCATGCCCTCGATATGCTCTTGCCGGAAGCCGGAGCCCATCTACGCCGTGGATCGTGGCTACGTCGACTTTGCCCGCCTTTATGTGTTGCACCAAGCCGGGGCCTTCTTCGTCACGCGTGCCAAGTCGAACATCGATGCTCATCGCGTCTATTCGGCGCCGACGGATCGCTCGACCGGCATCATTTGCGACCAGACCATCTCCCTGGACGGCTTCTACACCCGTCAGGATTACCCCGAACTTCTGCGGCGCATCCGCTTCAGGACCCCGAGTCCGGCAAGACGCTGGTCTTCATCACCAACAACTTCTCGCTTCCGGCCGCCACCATCTGCGCGCTCTACAAAAGCCGCTGGCAGGTGGAACTCTTCTTCAAGTGGATCAAGCAGCATCTTCGGATCAAGCAGTTCTACGGCACGTCGGAGAACGCGGTGAAGACGCAGATCTGGATTGCCGTCTCGGTCTACGTCCTCGTCGCCATCGTCAAGAAGCGCCTCGACCTGGACGCCTCGCTCTACACTTTGTTACAGATCCTCTCGGTGACCCTCTTCGAGAAAATGCCCATACATCAAGCACTTGCGGGAGACGAAAACAGATGCAACGCTTCGCAAATAACCAACCAATTGAATTTATTCGATTTTTAACCGGACACTAGTGTTCCCGAGGTTATGCTCGCCCGCGAAACGGAGATCCCTGTAGTGTCGGTCGCGGCGACGCTCCGGGTCATCGTTTCCGGCCTGTTTTTCAACGGTGACCAGCCGATCAACTCGCCCGCCGATCTCAAGGGCATGACGTTGGGTGTCGGCCCCAAGATCGATGCGCAGGCTTACCTACGCTCGCTGCTCGAGCACGGAGGTCTGACCCTCGACGACGTCAAGGTCATCGATCCGGGCTTTGCTCATAACACGCTCATTGCCGACGGTAAGATCGATGCCTCGCACGGCCTGACCTATGCCGAAGGCATCGTCGCCGATGAAATCAATGAACAGTTAGGGAGGCCGCCGGCGCGCTGGCTCCTGTATCGGGATTACGGCGTGCCGTCGTTTTACTACCAGTTGCTCGTCGCCAACGAAAACTGGGCCAAGAACAATCCCGCCACGATCTGCCGATTCCTGAGGGCGACGAAGAAAGGAGCGCTCGACTACTTCAAGAACCCAGACCCGATCAACGCGCACATGTTCAAGGGCAACGAGATCTTCACTCTGGCCCAACACACAGCCATCTCGAGCGCCACGATGCCGGATTGGCAGGACGCCAACGGCAATTTCTTCGCCCAGGACGTAGAGATTTGGAAGCAGGCGCAGGATTGGGCGGTGGATAAGGGCGTTATCACGGTTCCGAGCGATCCGGCCGAGTATTTCACTAACGAGTACCTGCCGCAGAACTGATCGCTTGGGCACCACGCCCGGAGGGGGGGGCGCTACACACGGTGCGGGCCCCAGGCCCGCACGTCACGCTCGATGGCGGCCCCTATGTAGCGCCAGCCCGAGAGCCGAAGGAACTGACATGTCGTTCGATGATATGCCGGATCGCGGCCTGCTGACGGAACCAGGCGCTCAGGATTTCGTCGACCGCGCGCTGGCGCGCTCGCGCAAAGTCGTGACCACGAGCGGACCCTTCTCGATGTGCCGTACGGCAAAGACTACTATCAAAAGATCGACATCTTCCTGCCCGCCGACAAGGGCTTGAACGCTGTGCCCGTGCTGCTGTTCATCCACGGCGGCGGCTGGCAACACGGCTTTAAGGAGTGGATGGGATTCATCGCACCGGCGTTCCTTGATCTGCCGGCGATTTTTGTCGCGGTGAACCATCGACTCGCTCCGGAGCATAACAGCCCGTTGACGAAGTCTTCCCTGGACGAAGTCGGCATGGTCTGATTCTCTGGTGTCCTGGCCTGAAGGGGGGTTCGCTGATGGCGATGGGACAGCAGAAGGATCGTCAGGGGACTTGATGGTGAGCTGGTCGGAGATGCCGCGCTCGCCAGGTCATGTATTTTACGACCGCCTGCAGTTGGTACTGATCGAGGGCGGCTTCGACGGCTTCGCCGAGGCGGTCTGCCAGCCCTATTACGCGGCCAGGATGGGGGCGCCTTCGGTGCCACCCGGGCGCTACTTCCGTATGCACCTGGTGGGCTACTTCGAGGGTATCGACTCTGAGCGTGGGCTGGAGTGGCGCTGCTCGGATCCCTGTCGCTACGGGAGTTCCTGCTGTTGGAGATGCGGGAACGGGTGCCGGACCATTCCTGGCTGTCACGGACCCGCGCGCGCCTGCCCCATGAAGTCCACACGGCGGTGTTTGACTGGGTCCTGGCGCTGATCGCCGAGGCGGGTCTGGTGAAGGGCGAGCGCATCGGGGTGGATGCCTCGACCATGGAGGCCAACGCGGCGCTGCGCAACATCGTGCGGAGGGACACGGGCGAGGGTTACCGGGGGATGCTGGAGCGCTTGGCCCAGGAGAGCGGTATTCGAGACACCCACGGCTGAGGACCTGGCGCGTCTGGACCGCAAGCGCAAGGGCAAGAAGCTCTCGAACCAGGACTGGGTTTCCAGGAGCGACCCCGAGGCCAAGATCGCCAAGATGAAGGACGGCACCACGCACCTGGCCTACAAGCCCGAGCACGCGGTGGATCTGGACACCGGCGCGGTGGTGGCGGCGGAGCTGCACCCGGCCGACGAGGGCGATACGACAACGCTTCCCAAGACCCTGGCGGCGGCCGAGGCAAACCTCGAGGCGGTGGATGTGGCGCCGACGGCCGAAGATCCGGCCGAATGTGTGACCGATAAGGGCTCCCACTCACGGTTGGTCTTGAAGGCGCTCGACGACGGCCCCTGGAAGAGCCGGATCTCCGAGCCCAAGCAGAAGGGTTTTGCGCGCTGGCACGGAGATGATGCGGCTCGCCGGGCGGTCACCAACAACCGGACCCGGCTGTTATCGGGGTGGCCAGGGAAGCCTTCAAGCTGCGCGCCGAGATCGTCGAGCGCTCCTTTGCCCACAACCTCGATCGCGGCGGTATGCGCCGGACCTGGCTTCGGGGCCGCGAGAACGTGCACAAGCGATACCTGCTTCACGTCGCCGGCCACAACCTATCGTTGCTGATGCGCCAACTCATCGGCGCCGGCACCCCGAAGGAGGCCGTGGCGGGCGGAATTGGCGCCTTGTTTCGTGCTTGTTACGCCCGCTGGAGCCGTCCTGGTCGTTCAGATCGTCCTCATCGTCTCGGAGGATGGCGAAACCGCCTTCGCCGCGATATGCTTCGCCGTGGCGTGAAACCCGGTCAATGACGCCTTTTTCAACGGGCTGCTAAGGTGTGATCGATGGCCGAATTGCGCCGTCAAGCGGAGCAGTGCATATGGAACAACGACTGAATGTGATCACCTTGGGCGTCAGCGACGTTGGCGGCCAGCACGGCGTTTTATGAACGTCTCGGCTGGTCACCTTCCAAATCGGCCAGCAATGAGCGAATCACATTCTTTCAAATGGGAGGCGCGGTCCTTGCACTTTATGGGCGCGACGAATTGGCCGAGGACGCGATGGTTACCAACTGGCCTGGAGGCTTCGGAGGAGTGACGCTCGCGCACAATGTGCATTCCCGCGAAGACGTGGATACCGCGCTTGCAGAAGCCAAAAAAGCGGGCGCACGCATCCTCAAAACGGCGCAAGATGTCTTCTGGGGTGTTTATTCAGGATATTTTGCGGATCCCGACGGGCATCCGTGGGAGGTTGTCTGGAATCCCTATTCGACGTTCGGCAAGAATGGAAGCCTGCAACTCGATGCCTGAACCCGAAGCGCATAGTCACTGAAGTTGGATTTCAAGTCCCGTCCTTCTATGCGTGCCATGCCATGCGTGCCACGTCTCAAGCCGCAAAATTACGAATACTCGCCCTCCCCCGATTTTGGCAAACTTTTACGCGGTAACTCTAGTATCTGTTGTACGTAGGCTGTCTAAATAGACTGTCTATAGGGCACCTCTAAGAATTGGTGAGTTGCCGGAGGATATTGTTTAACTAGGCTGTCACCAGCTCCAGCCATGCCGGAGCCGAGATTTTCGGGGTCTTCCACGCTCCAATTGAGTTATTTCCGCTTCAAGACCGTCCCCAGGCGGTCTTCTCCTCCGAGTATCGTCACACGGCCGCCGCGAGACGCTCCAGTTGGACCAGGCGGCGCATGTTGTAGGCGAGGTTCTTCAACCCGATCCGCGCCTTCGCCCGCACCAGCCCGACACTACGCACCAGCGTCCCGCCCATGTCGTTGCTCTGGGCCCCGAAGACATGCTCGACGCGGACCCGAACCGACGAACGGGTCTTGTTGCCTTGCTTCTCGCGCTCGCTCAACGGCTTGTTGCGGCGGCCCTTGCGATGGATCCAGCTCCGCAACCCCTTCTCCTTCAGCGACGCCTCGATCTCCGCCGAGCGGTAAGCGCTGTCCGCCCACACACCCAAAGCCGTGTTGTCCCCATCCAGGATATCGTCGAGGACTTGGCTGTCGTGCTCCGCCGCGTCGCTTACATGATAGCGCCGCACCAGCTTGTGCCGACGGTCCACGTTGACATGGTTCTTGTAACCGTAATGGCTCTTGCCGTGCTTCTTGGTCCACCGCGCCTCGACATCCTTTTGGCGCCGCTTTGCCGGCTTGTCCTCCCAGCCTGCCGGCGTCTCGCCCGCCTTTATCCGCGCGTTCTCCTCGCGGCTGTTGCGCTGTTTGGGTACCGCCACAATCGAGGCGTCGATGATCTGGCCGCCCATCGCCAGATAGCCCTGATCCTTCAGGTAGCCATCGAACGTCTCGAATAAAGCCTCGATCACGCCAGCTTGCGTTAACTGTTCGCGGTACAGCCACACCGTCTTGGCGTCGGGAACCCGGCCCTCTAGACCCAACCCCAGAAATCGCATGAACGACAGGCGGTCACGGATCTGATGCTCAACTTGGTCGTCCGAGAGATTGTAGAGCGCGCACAGAATGATCGTCTTGAACATCACAATCGCATCCCACGGCTTGCGTCCCGCCCGCGATTTGCGCACCTTGTCCGCACGCCGCCACACCGCCTCAAGACGGGCGCGCAAGTCCTCCCACGGAACCACCCCGTCGATCTTCAAAAGCGGCTCGTTCTTGGCGTCAAGACCGGAATACCGGTTCCCAAGATCGAAAAACCCCATCTGACCCATCAACCACGCCTCCCGCTATCAACAAATCGTCAACCCGATTCTAAATCGACGACGCCCGAAAAAGGAGAATTTTTAGAGGTTCCCTATAAATGCGTTCTGGATTGATGTCACAGACGCTGACCAGCCGGGAGGTGATCGAAAGAGCGGGAATTTCAAGGGCGACGCTCAACAACTTCATAGCGCTCGGAATTTCACTGCGGCCCGAGAATAAGACCAACGCCGGGATCCGCGCGGTCGCGCCGAATTGGGCACTTCCCCGTATCCGTCTTGGACGGCATAGAGCAGGTTAAAACCCTGAAAATGGAAGGTCTGACCATGGATGACATCGTTCGTCGACTGGCGAGTTCCACTGCTGCAGATGTCACCACCGGCGATGTGCGAGGTGACCCGATAGATAAGAGTTCTGTCACGCTGGCGCAGGCTGGTGAGCGCGAGCGCTTAACGATCAATAAGGTCGATCAGCCTTGCTACATGGCGAACAACCAGTTTGAGGTGGAATGGTCCAATGAACTCGCACGGAGTGAACTATTTGGTTCACAGCAGGAAATATCCAAGGACATACGGGATCGAAACGTTTTTAACCTATTCCTGCGGCAACCGGCGATCCGAGACGCCGATGATCGCGACGAGATCTTGCGGTTCCACATGGCTGCCGCGACATCGTCATAAGAGAGTTGCTAGGCAAGCACCGCCGCTCGATGCGGCAACCGTTTGTAAACACAAAGCGGCAGGGATTAGACGCAGGACACTACCGCTGGACCTGAAACCCAGGCCCAGCAGTAGTTACACGTTGTGCTAGGACATTCTCCGGCCCGTAAACAGCCAAAGAACGATGGCGACCGCAATAAGGCCTACGAGACCATGTCCGCCAAACGAATTGACTATATCGACCAAGTTGACGACTACGTCGGGAAAGAACTCGCTTACGCCAAACAAAATCTGAATGACGATGGCCAATCCCAATAGAACAAAACCAATTTCTATAAGATGGCGAATCCAACCCTTTAAGGCTTCCAGAACGTCAGGCATTGTACCCCCTTGTTCGACCACATCCGGAAATTTCATAAATATAGTATTACAAATTACCAAAAACCCCAATACCTAGTATTTGGGACATGACTCTCCACAAATACCGCGTCGTGCCAACGGTCGCCCAAATGCCTGTTAGATTGTGCCTGCTAAATTGTAAAGGAGTCGCTTGGCCGTCACGCGCCCGATACTATGGCAGATAGGAATTCATTGACGACACGAAGCGGGCACTAACCTGCGGAAAGGGAGAAAAATTGGCTAAAATCTCACGAAAAGACCGGGGCCGTTGGCGCCGTGATGGGCACGCTTATTGGTGATGCCTTGGGACTTGGCTGCCATTGGTATTATGACTATGAGGCAATGGTTGCCGATTACGGCGACTGGATTTCCGACTATACCGACCAGAAACCAGACCGCACCGACCGTTTCGCCAATATCGCCAAGCATCGCCACGATATTGGGCTCAAAGCCGGCGACATTTCGCAGACCGCCCAGTTGATCGTTATGTTGATGGAGTCTGTGGCCGCGTGTGGCGGCTACGACGAGGAAGATTATACGGCCCGTTTCGACGTTTTCCTGGAGACAATCGACGGGACGGATCTGAGTGGCGGCTTCACCGACCGGGCCGAGCGGCAGCTCTGGAAAAACCGCAAACTTGGCATCCCCTGGGGGGAAGCCGGCAGCGTCACCGATACTTCGGAGGCTGCGCAACGTGCGATCGTCTTCGCAGCCCTGTGCGGCGACGACTATGAGACGATGGCGAAGCAAGCCTACAGCAACATCAAGCTGACGCATCGCGACCGTTACATCGCTGGTTATTCGCTCTCATACGCGCTCAGCGCCGGTTCGCTGATCAACGGCGTAGCGTTGAAGGACATTCGGCCGCAAATGATTGGTTTTGCAAACAACCCGAAAATCGAGCCGATGATCGCCTCTTGGGATATCAATCAGCAGATCCATAATGGCTCACCGGGCGCCGACTCCTCGATCAAAATCAGCCCAATAGACGCCTGTCGCCTCTTTGGTCCAAATTGCACCTTAGGCTTCTTGGCACCGGCCGCCTATTTCCTGACCTACCGCTTCCCCGACGATTTCGAGAAAGCAGTGCTTTACGCCATCAACGCCGGCGGCAACCAAATGGCGCGCGCGGCGATGACCGGAGGCTTATCCGGAGCGATGGTCGGCATCCAGGGCATCCCAGAACGCTTCATCACCGGCCTCAACAATCATCAGCATCTGCTTGATCTGGCAGAGAAAATTGCTGATGGAACACCGGAGGTTTTGCGCAAAGCGAGCTGAACGTCACAAGGCTCGACACCCCGAGCCTTCCGGATTTCCCGCTTGGCGGCCTGGTTCTGTCCTGCCCGCTACGCGGCCAACAGGGCGCGGACTTTGTCGCGGGCGCTTTTTGCGGCTTTAGCCGAACCCGCGCCTTCGAGCGCTTCGGCGTAGAGTTTCCAGCTGACAGAACTGTTCGGTTTGAGGGCAACGCGTTCGGCGAGCAGAGCGCGCGCCAGATTGTACTGTCCGCTCCTCACCGCCGATTGCAGTAGGGTCTGAACAAACACGTCGCGCTGGACATGACTGCCACCGATTTTTCTGATGTCGTAGCGAATCGGCAGCATTAGGTCGACGACCCGCGAATGATCGCCCAATTTGTAAGCCACAAGGGCCTCGCAGATTGGCCTCCCAATCGTTGCGATCAGTTCCGATTCTGTCTCGTCATCCTGCGGTTTGATGTCACGCAACGCCGTCAGCATCCGCCCGGCCGAAGCGTCTCTGCCGTCGGCCACCAGTTCGAGAGCGGCGAAGCAATCGGCATATGCGAGAATATGATCGTTCATGCGGTTTTCCGCGATATCTGCAAGCTCGTGCCAGCGATCGCCCACATCGATGCCATCGAACTCCAAGCGCCAAAGAACGGAGGCGGCACTTGAGGTATCCCGGAAATCGTCCGATGTGTTGTCTGGACGGACGTTTGCATCAAGCGTTTCTAGACACTCGTCATAGCGCCCGAGCTCGATGCAGAAATTGCAGACGTGCCACCAAGCGTGAAAGCGGAAGTTATTGCAATGCGCCCAATGTTGCGCGCCGCTCTTAATCCAGTCGATACCCTCGGCGAGCCGCCCTTCCATTTCGTGCACATGGGTCAGCGAGTGTATCGAATAGACGTCGTCCGGGTTTAAATCCGCAGCCTTCCTTGCCGCATCCTCGCCGGCGCGATAGTCACCGGTTTCCTGCAAACCGAAGGCGTAGATACCGAGAACCTGCCCGTAGAGCGGGTCGGCCTCGCTCCACACCGGCAAGACGCGGGCAGCTGAATCCCGCAGGCCTGTCGCGTCGCCGAGCATGAAATAGAAATAGTGCGCGAGCTTGAATGCCAGACCGTCACGCGGGTAATCGACAAGAATCTGCTCCCAGATGTCGATCGCGCGCAGAATTGCACCTGCCTCGAGTTGCTTAAGGGCCGATAAGTGCTTGCGTTCGCGCTCGCTGCCGCCGGACTCCTTGAGCGCCGCCTCGGTCGCCCGAATGCTGTCCGGCGCAAGCGCCGCCATTTCACGCTTGGTCGCCAGCAGCCTCAGATAACCCTGCGCGCAGTGCGCCATCGGCATACCGGAGTCAGCTGCAATTGCGGCCTCCACATGATCCATCGTGTCGCGCAGAAACCGGAAATAGCTGTTGATGGCGTCGTTGAATTGGCCGACCGCGTCGGCGTTTGCCGATGTAATCTGCAGCCCTAGACTATCCTCGTGCATGTTTCCCTCGCGCAAACCTGCAGTGACAAAGCGAGCCGCAAGCTCGGGCTAAAGTTTCGATTTCCGATAGGTTTCCAGCTCGTTGATATAGTTTTCTTCGCGATCGACCGGCTCAAGGTGATCGCTCGTCAACATGATATCGACAACTTTCCGGCCGAGTTCGCGCATCAGATCGCGTTCTTCAGCATCGACTGCTGGCAGATGTAGGACTGCATCCGAGGTATAGGTCGGGATCAGTCGATTCGATCGGCGCGGCGGTGAGGTGTAGGGTTTGCCGGCCTTCACGGCGCGAATTCCGCGGCGCACCAGCCGCCGCAACATGGCCACGCCAAGATCGGCGCCAGTCAGATGTTCCATGCGGTGTATTGCGATCGGACGCTGGCTTACAATCGCCTCGAAGTCACCCGGCACGCGCTGGCGCTCATGGTAGGGTCGCTCGTCCTCGGTCTGGCCGATGAAGTCGATCTTGCCCTTGCCGATTTGACTCCTGTCGCCCTGACGGTCCGGGTCCACCTTGTCGTTGAACAACCGCCAGCCGATGATGTCGGTATTGGTATCGTCGATCGGCCGCATCCAGCGCGACAGCGCATGGCGCAAATAGTATTTGCTGTTCTCGGCCTTCTCCCAAAGCGTGCCGCCCTGGTTCATGTTGGGCAGGACGGTGTCGCCGGACCGGACCCAGATGTTCTCCTTCCAGCGCCGCACGTTGAAGCTTGTCATGCCAAGCGGCGATTCGAAGAAGTCGATCTGCGGCAATTCCTGCCAGGACTCGGCGAACTGGATACCGCTCATCAAGGTGTGCAAAAAGCAGCTGTGGGTCGGGTCGACCGTATTCTCCAGCACTTGCAGCCAGTTGCACGGCATATGGAGCGAGAACGGCACCATATCGGTGTCTTCCTGCTCATAAGAATCGTATACCGGAAAGTCAGGGATGTCGTCGGGCGGCCCCATATAGGTAAAAACGATGCCCTTGTACTCCTGCGCCGGATATGCGCCGTGCCGGGTCTTTTCCGGAATGGTGCTCTTCGGGTCGTTCGGCGCCGAGAGAATCTCGCCGTCAGGCGCATAGTGCCAGCCATGATAACAGCAACAGATGCCCTGATCAGTCGGAATGCCCCATTCCAACGAGGCACCGCGATGGCTGCAGTGCAAATGCAGCAGGCCGAGTTCACCCGTCTTTGTGCGAAACAGGACCAGCTCCTCGCCGAGCATCGTCACCGCAAGCGGCAGGTCGCTGACCTCACTTGAAAGTGCAACCGGTTGCCAGAACCGCCGCAGATACTCGCCGCCCGGCGTGTTGGGGCCGACATGCGTGAGTTCCGTATCCTCGGAGAGAACGTCGCGCTTGAGATAGCCTTCGTAGTTGGCCGGGTTCTTGCCGTTTCCTGATGTCATGGGTGCGCTTCCCTCCCCTATGGTTTTCTCAGGTCCTCTGGTTCTCTCAGGTCCTCTGGAACTTTCAGGTCTCCTGGTTCTACTAATCAAACGACCTCGGCTGCTCACGCGTCAAAGCAGGCAAAAAATCGCTCAGTCGTCGGCCGCCGCCGCATCGCCGTAGTTCCGTTCGATGTATGACTCGCTGAACTTTCCGCTTTCGCGGTCTTCCTTCAACAGATCAGCGGAGCGCTTCGATGGTGGACCGTAGCCGCCGGCCCCCGGCGTCTCGACGACGACCGAGGTATCGGGCGTAATGGTCAAATTTGCAGGTTTTGCATCGAGCGATGCCTCGCCTCCTTCAGCGTCGAGCAAAAAGAAGCGACCACTCGCGCCCTCAGATCCACCGAATATGCCCCACGGACGATGGCGAACCCTCTCGCCTCGGCCGGTAAACAGGCAATTTCCGCCAACCGGCCGGATCACGCGGCGGAGGGCAAGACCACCGCGAAACCGTCCGGCGCCGCCAGAATCCGGAATGAGCTCGTAGCGTTCGACGAGCAACGGATATTCCATCTCGATCGCCTCGACGGGCAGGTTTGACGTGTTGGTCGTATGGACCTGCACGCCGTCTTTGCCATCATGGTCGAAGCGACCGCCGAACCCGCCGCCAAGCGTTTCGAGATAGACGTAACTCTCGCCAGTCAGCGGATTTTTTCCCGAGAATACCGCCGCAGTGTTCGAGCCATTGGAGGCACCGACAGCGGCTTCAGGCAACGCATCCGCCAGCGCGCCGATGATCATGTCGCAGACGCGCTGACAGGTAAGCGCCCGTGACGCGACCGGCGCTGGTGTTACGCAATTGAGTATCGAGCCGCGCGGCGCCTCGATTTCGCAAACATCGATAACACCCTGGTTATTTGGCACTTCTGGGTCGAGCAGAGCTTTCAGCGCGTAGCACACGGCTGCCTGGGTGGCGTTGAAGGGCACGTTGATGTTTCCAGTCACCTGTGGCGACGAGCCGGTGAAGTCGAAGCGGATATGCTCGCCGGCGATCTCGATCACGAGCTTGAGTGGGATGTCCTGCATGTCGACGCCATCGTCATCCATGACATCGTCAAAATGGTAGGTGCCATCGGCGACTGCGGCGATCGCGGTCCGGAGCCTGCGCTCAGTACGACCGATTATCTCGTCAAATGCGGCAAACAAGACGCTTGTGGAATACCTGGCTGCGACCTCCTTGAGACGCCGTTCGCCTAGCCGGCAGGCGGCGATCTGCGCGTTGTAGTCTCCGCGCCGCTCGTCAGGCAGGCGGGCATTCAGAAGCAACAGATCGAAGATATCCGATTGCAGTTCACCCTTACGGAACAGTCGGATAACCGGAATCCGAAGTCCTTCCTGATAGATCTCGGTCATGTTTCCGGCAACCGATCCGGGCGCCATTCCGCCGACATCCGCATGGTGCGCGATGTCGCACATAAACCCCAGGAGTTCACCCTCGATGTAGATCGGCATGGCCAGGTTAATGTCCGGAAGGTGCGAACCGCCGGCAACGTGCGGATCGTTGGCCACGAACATGTCCCCCTCGTCGATTGTTTCCGGCGGGAACTTCGCGAGCAGGCATTGCATCAATCCAATCATCGAGGAGAGATGAATTGGCAGCGCGTTTTCCGCCTGCACTACGAGGCGCCCTTTGGGATCGACAAAGGCAGTGGAATGGTCGTGGCGCTCCTTGATGTTGGTCGAATACGCACTGCGCATAAGCGCCACGTAGGTCTCATCAGCGACCGAGCGAAGCGCATTGAAGAGAATTTCAAGGCGAATCGGATCGAGCGGCGCGTCGCTGCCGGGTTGTGCGGTGTCGGTCATAGGGAGAGGTCGAGCAAAAGGTTAAGTCCTGCGTCCATGGTCGCTTCGTCACCTGGAAATACCAGCGTTGTCGCATCCAACTGGTCGATCACCGCTGGACCCTGAATGACGTGGCCCGGCTGGAGTGTTTCGCGGCTGTAAACCGGGGTATTGACCGGCTTATCGGCATCAAACCAAACAGAGCGCGTGCCAACGGCCGAGGGCTCGATCGACGCCACCGCAGCCACTTGCGGCGGCGGTGGCCGGTCAAGGCGGCCTCGCGCGGTCAAACGTACATTGACGACTTCGAATGGATCCTGCGGGTTGTAATAACCGTAGTTTAGTTCGTGCGCCTCGAAGAAAAGCGCGCGCAGTGATGCAGCCTCCGGCAGCTGTACGTTGGCGGAACCGGTATCCTCAGCCGCAACGCGAAGCTCAAAATTCTGTCCGACGTAGCGCATATCAAGGCTTAGCGACACCGCGCTGCGTTCAGGCGGAATATTCTCCGATTGGAACCATGTCTCGGCAGCCTTATGCAACGCATCGGCACATGCCTGAACCTCGGGAATATTCTCATCATCGATCTGTATTCGCGCGCTCGACACAAAATCTTCCGTTAGGTCAGATACCACAAGGCCTTGGGCACAGAGAATACCGGGCGCATGTGGCACCAAAATTTCGCTAATCCCCAACGAGCGTGCTACTTCGGTTGCATGCAACGCCCCGGCACCGCCGAACGGCATCAAAGTATAGTCACGAGGATCGTGCCCTCGCTCCACCGAAACGGCGCGAATAGCGCGAACCATGTTGGCAACGACGATGTCCAACACACCATGCGCGGTGCGTTCGAGTGTGAAAGCGACGCGCTCGGCTATCGGTTGCATCGCCTGGCGGGCCGCCGCCAAATCGATCGGCATCGAACCGCCGAGGAGACCGTCCGGGGATAAGCGGCCGAGGATCAAATTTGCGTCCGAAACCGTCGGCTGATCGCCGCCACGTCCGTAGCAGGCGGGACCAGGGTCCGCGCCGGCGCTTGCCGGACCGACTTTGAGCAATCCATCGCGCTCGAACCAGGCAATCGAACCGCCGCCTGCGCCGACCGTATTGATATCGAGCATCGGCAATCTTATTGGAAAATCAGCAACTTCACGCCCAACGCTCAAGCCTGCTGTGAGATCTCGAATCAAACAGATATCGGCGCTTGTCCCGCCCATATCGAGCGTGACGACATTTGGACGGTCGGACAAACGAGCCGCATGAATTGCGCCCACAACACCGGCGGCAGGACCCGAAAGCGCGGTCCGGATCGGGTAGCTCCGCGTCCGCTCGATTGACATCAATCCGCCGCTCGACTGGTTGATACCGACAGCCGCCTTCGGTGCGTCCGACTTTAGCGCCTCGCCCAATTGTGCGACGTAGCGCGCGACTGTCGGCTGCAGATAGGCGTTCAATACAGTTGTCGAAAATCGCTCATACTCCCGAAATTCGGGCTGTACGTCCGATGATAAGGACACGAATAGCTCGGGCATGGCAGCGGTCAGCGCCTCGCCGATGCGCCGTTCGTGCGCCGGATTGAGAAACGAGAACAATAGGCACACGGCGCAGGATTCAGCGCCCGATGCACGCACTGCCTCGACAGCTTCTGCGACGGCCGCATCGTTTAATGGTTTCAGAACACTCCCCGTCGCATCGATCCGCTCAACGACTTCGAAGCGATGGCTGCGCTTCGCAAGTGGCGCCGGGTAGTCAAGCTGCATGTCGTACATCCGTGGCCGAACCTGGCGGCCGATTTCGAGCAGATCGCGAAAGCCGTCAGTGGTGACAACCGCGACATTGCGGCCCAGACGTTGAATCAATGCATTCGTGCCGACCGTCGTCCCATGCGCCAAACGCGCCATCGCATCGACCGGCACGTTATGCTCGGAAGCGAGCGTTCGTAGGCCTTCGATTATGGCATCTGCCGGATTGTCCGGCGTGGACACGATCTTGTGGACGACGGTGTTCTTGCTCTCGTCGTCGAAGGCATAAAAATCCGTGAACGTACCGCCCACATCGACGCCAACCATCCAGGCCATCAACCTTGCCCCTCGGCCAGCCTCATAGTTGCGCGCGGCATCAGTCCGCTTGTTGCTACTGGTGTCAAATCAGCCTCGGTTTCCGCCGTAGGCCTGGACAAAGGAGCGCCCTTCGCCAAGACGGTCATAGCTCAGGCGAGCAAATTCATCGTCGATCGTGCCGTCGACGATCCAGCGTGCGAGATGGTAGCTCAACGCCGGCGCAATCTTAAATCCATGCCCGCTGCCGCCGCAGGCGTCGTAATAGCCGGCCAGGCCGGAACGCGGTCCGGTGAAGGGATACCAATCAGGTGTGACATCGTATAAGGCACCATAGGAGTCGATGCGCGTCGCTCCGGCGAAAGGCGGGAACCGGTGTTGCAGGCGCGTAGCGACGTCGGACACGAAATCCTCGTCGACCGTTTCCTTGTAATTGTTTGGATCGACTTCGAAATACTCCTTCGGGAATCCGCGGCCGACGACATATCGACGACCGCCCAGCGGCCGCAGATAGATTGCGTCGACGGCGTTTGATATCGAACTTGTCGGCAGAGGCCGTCCCTCGCGCGCTTCCCACACAGTGTCCTGCTCGCGCAGGACCTTGAGTTCCAATTCGATACCTGCGCTCTGCGCCAACAGGGCGGACCACGGTCCGGCCGCATTCACCACCGCATCGGCCTCGATCGATCCTTCATCCGTAACAACGCCAGTCACTTTGTCGCCGCTACGCATGATCGCGCGGGCCGCGCTACCGATCCGCGCTTCCCCGCCCAAATCCCTGAATGCCTTGAGATAGGCCTCGGTAGCCTGAACCGGATCGGCGTAACCGCCCTTTCGTTCATGGGCTACACCGGCAACGCCGTCGGTGTTGAGCCAAGGCATCATTTCGGCAATTTCCTGGTTGTCGAGTAGGCGCGTATCGACACCGACCGTCTGCTGCATGGCGACATTTGCGGTCGCACCAGCAAGAAAATCGGGCGGAACCAGAAAAAACCAGCCAGCCGCCCGATAGCCGCCGTCGGCCCCCAGTTCGTCGGGCATGGCCGCGAACATATCAATGCTTTCCATCGCCAGACGGGCCGGCAGCGGGTTCGAATAGTGTTGCCGAACAATGGCGGCGCTCTTCCCCGTACCGCCAGCAGCCGGTGTGCGCCGCTCAAGCAGCAAGACCTTGTCGGCTCCTAACTTTTTCAAATGGTAGGCTGTGCCGGCGCCTGTAATGCCACAGCCGACAACGACAACTTCAAATGCCTCACTCATGCCCCTTCTTCCCTCACGGAATTGGTTGAAATCCGAATTGATTCCTTAGTCGGCAGCCGCCGTGCTGCCTTGCTCGCCGCTCGCGAAAAGCGTGGTACAGGCGGCCAACTGATCTAGGTTTCTGCAGCGCTGCAACAACACTTCCGCGGCCGCCAGGCCGAGAACCGGCGTGGCACAATCGCGGAACTTCTGATCGATTTGCTCATCCGACATGGGGTTTACCGGCGATCCGGTCGCGCCCTTGTTGGTTTTGCTGAAACTCCTGCCGTCGGTGAGAGTTACCGTCACCAAGGCCGCTTCGGGGTATTCAGGCCCCAAATCCGACGCTTCCGACAATGTGTCTTTAAGGGTCATGTCGACCTTCGCCATCGCCGACTGAATCTGCGGATCTTTGAGGACCTCATCGGACATCTGTGCGACGCCGAGAGTTCCGTGAACGAGCACGCAAGCCACCGCGAAGTTCATGCTGAATTGAGCCTCTGTCACCGTCGCCGGGCGTTCGTGCTCTAAATACGTCTTGATGCTTCCCGTGACCTCGCATTGCACCCGGGCAATTGTTTTCGTGTCCAACTTTTCTTCGGCGATTATGTCGATCAACGCTTCTGTTGCGGGCTGCGCGCCGGAGCACACCGGATAAAGTTTATAGGCGAGTCCCGGAGACACCATAATGAAGCGGGTGCCGAGGCGATCCAGAAGGTTCCGCTCGAAAGTTCCATCGCCGAACATCGCGATGAAGCCCTTTTCATGCTCGAACGCATCGGCATGCGCCGCTAATCCTGCGCGAGCATAAAGGGCAGCCTCCACGCCCAGCTGAGACGCGCGGCCATTGGCGAATGGCTTCATTGGTGTTCCGACGACCGTGTAGGTGCTCGACGTTTGGCTGGCAGTGAAACAGATGGCATTTCGTGTCTGCTCATGGTTGAGGCCGAAGGCCCGTGCCGCAGCAACTGTCGCGCCAAAGGCCCCAAGCAGACCCGTCGTCCACCAGCCCCTCCAAAACAGGTCGGGGGTCAACGCACAGCCAAGCGCATATTCGGCTTCGACACCGGCGACAAAGGCCTCGAGCAGCCCCGTGCCTGTAGCATTCGCAGCTTCTGCGGCGGCCAGCGCCGCCGGAACGACCGCGACCGAGCCGTGGACCATGGCTTCATGCGATACGTCGTCGAAATCAAGCACATGGGCGGCCGTGCCGTTTGCGAGCGCCGCCCCCGGCGCCGATATGCGAGCGCGATCCCCGAACAGGCTACACGAACCCAGGGCAAACTCCGCTAGCGCAAGCTCGCGAGTCCTGCGTGCCGTTTCGTGCTGTGTGCCGGCAAGCGCGACGCCGATCGTATCGACGAGGCACCGTTTCGCTTCGTGGACGACTGGCGCCGGCAGATCGGCAAGGCTGACGCCTACGCTCCACGCCGCAAGGGCATCGGCTATGCTCTGCATTTCATGCCCTTAGTCGCGGCAATGCGGGCTAGCGGTATAAAAAGTGTCAATGCGACAGACCATCAACTCAGTTGCGCCGCTTTCTTGGCGATCGCTTCCACGCGCTTTTCCGGCGTAAGATTGTCGCTATCCAAGACGACTTTGGTAATTTCACGGCCCATCTCGCGCATGAGTTTACGGTCGTCGCCATTGCCCGGCGGATGCGTGATGATCGTGTCCTGAGTATAGGTTGCGATAGCACCCTTGGATCGCCGCGGCAGGGAGGCGAATGTCTTGCCGGCCTTCGAGGCCTTAATTCCCTGACGTACCATGCCGCGCAGCATACCAACGCCACGATCTGCCAAAGTCAGGTGTTCGAGTCCGTGAATGGCAATATCGCGCTGGCTCACGATCGCCTCAAAATCCCCGGGAACGCGTTGGCGTTCCTCGTAGGGCCGTTCATCCTCAGTCTGGCCAATAATATCGATGGTTCCGAGCCCGACCTGCGTCTTGTCTCCAAGTCCCGCATCAACCCGATCGTTGAAATAGCGCCAGCCGATCATCTTTGTGTCGGCGTCGTCGACGGGCATCATCCACCGCGTCAGCGCGACCCGGGCAAAACACTCTTCTTCGTCTGCCGACAGCCACAATGATCCAGCCTGGTTCATGTTCGGCAGGATATCCTCGGTCGTACGGACCCAAATCTTATCCTTCCAGCGACGGACATTGACGTTAATCATGCCGAACGGTGTCTTGACAAAGTCAAGCTCCGGCAACTCACCCCAGGATTCGCCAAACTGAACGCCGGACACGCGCGTGTGCAGGAAGCAGCTATGTGTTGGATCTTGCGTATTCTCCAGGACTTGCAGCCAATTGCAGGGCATATGGAGCGAGAACGGAACCATCTCGTTGTCGGGCTCGACATAGGTATCGAGGATCGGGAATTCGGGCACATCCTCGGGCGGCCCCATATAGGCGAAGACGATGCCTTCATACTCGTGGGTCCGATAGGCGCCGTGATAGAGCTGGCCCGCGGCCTCGCTGGTCGGATCGTTGGGCGTTTCGAGGATGCTGCCATCGGTGCCGTAATGCCAGCCGTGGTAGCAGCAGACGATGCCCTGATCCGAAGGCAGGCCGTACTCCAATGAGGCGCCACGATGCGAGCAGTGCCGCTCCAAAAGGCCGAGTTCGCCTTTGCGGGTGCGGAACAGCACCAGGTCCTCTCCCAGCATACGCACGTTGAGCGGCAGTTCGCCGAGCTCCGAAGAGAGCGCCACCGGCTGCCAGAAGCGCCGTAGATACTCGCCACCCGGCGTGCCCGGGCCGACATGCGTCAGTTCCGCATCTTCCGTGATCCCGCGTTTGGCGTGATACCCCGAAAACGGCTGACCTGACGCCGAACCGTCGCCCCGACTCGATTGCTTCTTTGCTGCCTTGGTGCTCATGTTTCCCTAGCTCCCCTGCCGCCGCGACTCCGCAAAAAATGGCTCAAACCCATCCCTCACCAGAGTTGAAGGCTCATGAAATTGGCTCACTTCGCTCCCAAACGCCAATTTCCAATGTGAAATACGCTCGTAATAATCTGATCGTGCCACATTTGAAGAAGCCCGGTCAGCCGAAATCTATTTCATGCAGCTAGTGACGATAAAGCCTCCAATGGACAGCATAGACCGCGTGCTCGGGCTGTAAAGATATACTGCAAGATTTGCAGTAATACGCACTTGGCAATGCGGTTTTTCGTCCGGGTTGTAGAGACCGGCAATTTCTCCAAGGCGGCGCGGCAACTTGACCTCGCACCGACCTCCGTCTCCCGGCAGGTTGCGGCGCTGGAGGATGAACTCGGCTTAAGGCTCATAAATCGCACGACGCGACGGCAGCGGCTGACCGAGGCCGGCGTCCTCTACTACGACCGGGTCAAGCAGATACTCAGCGACATCGACACGGCCAACCTTGCCGTCTCCACGCTTGAGGCGACGCCGAGCGGTACGCTGCGCGTCACTGCGCCGATTACGTTCGGCCGACTTTACGTCGTCGCGGCGTTGAGTGGGTTCCTGGCACGTTATCCAGACCTGCGCGTCAGTCTGACCCTGACGGACAGCGTAGCCGACCTCGTTGAGGAAGGGTATGACGTTGCAATTCGTATCGGGGAGCTTCCAGATTCTCGGCTGATCGCGCGCAAACTGGCCTCGACCGAACGGCTCATTTGCGCCAGTCCCGCCTATTTGAAACGGGCCGGCATTCCTTTGCGGCCAAGTGATCTCGAAGAGCACAATTGCCTAACTTTCCAAACCGCTACCGACGATGCTGTTTGGCGATTTACCGGCCGAGACGGCGCAAGCGATATCCGCGTCACCGGCGACTTCTTCACGAACAGCGCCGACGCCATGCGTACTGCGGCACTTGAGGGCCTCGGTCTGGCACGGGTCCCGGCCTGGTTGGTCAGCCGAGATATTCAGCGTGGCGCACTCAACGTCGTATTAACGGCATACAGCGCTACTCCTGCCGCGCTCTCGATCCATGCACTCCACGCACATAATCGCCATCTATCACCGAAGGTTCGTGCATTCGTCGATTTCCTCGTTGAGCAGTTTGCTGCATCGCCGACTTTGATTGAACCGCAGGTCCTGGCATCGGTTGAATAGCTCCTACGAACCAACCATAGAAAAAGCCGTTTATTCGTTACCCTCGCAGGCGTTTGACGAGACGCCAACCGTGTGCTTGTTAAGATTAGGCGACGACAACGTCGCATGGGCGATTGGGAGACAGGAGATGAGCGACTGGGGAATCTCAGAGGCCGCGGCAACCCTACATAAGGGCGCGTTGGTTTGGGACATGACGCTGCCATGGGAGGCGACAGCGGCGCCCGACCTCAAGCTTGCGGCACTAAAGCGCCTGGCGGACAGCGGCTACAACTACATCTCCCTCACACTGGCTCTCGACTGGCACGACCGCGAAACGGCGCTGAACGTGCTCGCCAACGAGCGAGTCTGGCTCAGCCAGCACACCGACAAGTTCACACTCGTGGAAACTGTAGACGATGTCCTTGGCGCGAAGGAATCGGGCAAACTTGCCGTCGGCTTTCACTTCCAAGGCGCCAACCCGATCGGCGCCGACCTCTCCATGGTCGAGACCTTCTACAAGCTCGGCATTCGCCACATGCTGATTTCCTATAACCTAAAGAATCGCGCCGGCGACGGATGCCTCGAACGTACCGACGGCGGACTTTCCAGTTTTGGCATCCAACTCGTGGAGGAGATGAATCGCGTCGGCATGATCGTTGACGGAACCCATACCGGATACCGGACGACGATGGATATGATTGAAACTTCCAAAGGTCCGGTGGTCTTCTCGCATTCAAACGCCTGTGCACTGTGGGACCATCCGCGGAATATCCGCGACGACCAGATCAAAGGCTGCGCCGGGACCGGAGGCATCATCGGCGTCGTTGGCTGTGGCACATTTGTCGGTGACAACGAAACCTCCACCGACGCGCTGGTGGGTCATATCGACTACATCGCGGGGCTCGTCGGTCCCGAGCATGTCGGTCTCGGAATCGACTATTTATTCGACCTCAAGGTCGCCGCACCGGCCAATGCACCACTTTGGAACCCTGTGGACGCCCATGTCGAGGCACACAAGCATGCCTCCGGCGGCAGTTCGGAAGCACCGGCGTGGGCCGACATCAAATTCGTCGAACCCGAACAGGTGCCCCAGATCACCCAGGCCCTGCTCGACCGCAAATATGACGAGAAGACGATCCGCGGCATTCTCGGAGAAAACTGGCTGCGGGTCGCCAAACAGGTTTGGCATTAGACGCGACAATCCTGCAACCGACCCCGATCCGCCCGAAGGTCGAATTTCACACCAGCAGCACCAGTGAATTGTGGGACAGCCCAATGGCGCAGCGCCAAGCCGACAGTGGCGGTGGTGGCCGTGGTGGTGGTCGGGAGACGCCGCGACACCACACCTAATCGGCGACACAAACACGTTGCCAGAACGGCTCTGGCCGCAGACGCTTCAAAATGTAGACGGTAACGTTAACTAAATAGAGGAGATCACGGGTTTGAGGAACGCCGCTCCAAAATAAAGCCAACCAGCGCGAGGATAAGACCGACTGCAAGCATAACCACTTGGCCCGGCTGCGTCGTCGCTTCAGGGACCGGCGCAAAAGACTCGACGAACAATATCGACAGCAACGCGACAATCGCGATGATGAGTCCACCCCACTTAATCATCCATACAATCCAACCAGGCATCATTGCCTCCAGTAGCGCGAAGAGAGCGCATACTAGTCTGACGCACTGGCCGCGTCCAACGCTGAAATCGCTAGAGTGTTGATACTGAGAAGGTGGGCCAAAGTTCGCACAGAGACGACGAAATCCGCGTGATTTTGGAACTGAACGATGGTAGCTTTGACGCGGCCCGTTCGCCAGTCCACACCTCATCCAAGATCGAGATCTAAACGCTGTGACCCAAGCGACAGTCGCGCGCATCGATGGGCGCGACCCCACCCGACGCAACGTACTGCTGCTCGCCACGTGTCAGGCATTTGTGATGACCGGTGGTATCATTATCGGCACAACCTCGGCGCTGACGGGGCATATGCTGGCCGACGATAAGAGCCTGGCAACCCTACCCTTTGCGTTGATGTTTGGCGGGGTCATGACGGCGACGGTTCCGGCGTCATTATTGATGCGTCACTTCGGCCGGCGCGTCGGATTCACGTTCGGACAAGTGATCGGCATTTGCGCCGCAATGTTGTCCACTTACGCAATTTTTGCAGGGAGTTTCTGGCTGTTTGCATTTGGCGGGTTCATGTTCGGATTAAACGGCGCCTTCGGCCAGCAATTGCGGTTTGCAGCGGCCGACACGGCAAGTTCGGAGTTTCGCAGCAGGGCAATCTCCTTGGTAATGGCCGGGGGCGTCGTCGGCGCGTTTATCGGACCGGAACTTGCCAAGGCGACGCGCGATTTGTTCGAACCCGTTGTGTTCGCCGGCTGCTTTGCGACCATCGGCGTCATCATGCTGCTCAACATTTCTATATTGCAGTTTATTCGCATACCTCGGATGAGCGCCGCGGAGCGTCTCGACACAGGACGTCCGTTGACCGCGATTTTGCAGCAGCCGGCAACAATTGTTGCAATTCTGGCGTCAATGATCGGCTACGGATCGATGTCGCTGGTCATGACGGCAACGCCTTTGGCCGTGATTCAACACGAACACAGTTTTGCGGATGCGGCCTTCGTCATTCAGTGGCACGTGGTCGGCATGTTTGCACCAAGCTTTGCAACGGGACACCTGATCCACCGCTTTGGCGCAGTGCAAATTGTCATTATTGGCGCCCTCCTGATACTGGGTTGCGCTGCGATCAACTTGACGGGAATCGAGATTGCGCAGTTTTGGGCGGCGCTTGTGCTGCTGGGCGTTGGCTGGAACTTTATGTTTATTGGTGGAACCTCGCTTCTGGCCACGACGTATCAGCCAAAAGAACGGGCCAAAATTCAAGGCTTTAACGATTTCCTCGTTTTTGGCACCGTCGCTGGCGCGAGTTTCAGTTCAGGGGCGTTGCATCATGCGTTGGGCTAGCAGGTCATTAACCTCGGGATCATCCTGCCCGTCGTGATCGCTGCCAGCGCGGCGCTATGGCTACTCGTCCAACAGTCGCCAGCGCCGGCGGAATAGGAGTCGCCCAGCTAGCTGAGTTGACTGCGAAGTATGTCGCGTGTTTCCTCGAGCACGATCGCGATGATAATCAGCAGGAACACGACAAGTATGAGCAAGGATTCAGTCCAAGCGAAACCCGAATGGCGGGAGAAACCTGAAACTAGAACGCCCAGGGCGAACACCCATTTGACGTTGATCGGCGGGCGCTTGCGCTTGAACGGGATACTTTGATCGTCACTCATTCGGGTCTCCAACGATTTTTTGCCAGCCTTACCCTGCTGGCCTCCATAGCATCAATATAGACCGGGCCTGGGATACTTCGTCAATCTATGTCGCTAAAGTGAATCGGCATGGATTTGAGGGCGCGGTTGACCGAACTCATTAGCGGACGCGCCGTCTCTTAAATACACGGGAAGGCCTCGATCCTCGCAAATATAACGCTGACCCGTGCCGCATAGCGCATCCGCTCTGGATGCGCGCCCGCCCACTTACGATAGACCTCAATCGCCTCGTCGATTTTGACGCCCCTCTCGGGCAGACAAAGATTTCGCATGTTCATTCCGGCAGCGCTGAACACCGAAACCACGTCGAGCACTCCCGCCAGTTAGTTTGCGCAAGCGAATTTTCCGATCTCGGGTTGATCCGGTACCGGCCCACGGCCAGCGCAGAACAACGCAGCTCGCCCGCGCGCATTTGGCAGACGCCGGCACCGACGCGATGAACATCAAAAGTTGCACCAAGAGAGCATTACCATCCAGAACTTCGATACCCAGCGCTGAATCATGCGCTTTAGCCCGGCCACGGGCATGGGGTTAGAGCTCGATCAGTCGTTGCTGCAGCGCGCGCTGCCATTTCGTAGCAGAGTTTGCGTCAAGTACGATTTCACGATCGGCCGGCGCGATTTCCCAATCGTCACGCGCGATTTCTGCCTCAAGTTGGCCCGCCGACCAGCCAGCGTAACCCATGACGAACACGAACCGCTGCGGCCCTTCGCCGCCGAGAATGTCACGAAACGCGCGTGCATCGCTGGAAACCGCAATCGTGTCGGTAACCGCGATCGTGCCTGCCGATGCATAGTCGTTGGAATGAATGACAAACCCAAGGTTTGGTTCAACCGGGCCGCCAAAATGTGCCTTAGCCGTCCCGCTTGTCGCGACATCGGCAATGCCAAAACCTTCGGCGAGCTCTGCTAGCCCGACTTCCAAAACCGGCTTATTGATCACCAGACCGAACGCACCGTCCGGCGAATGTTTGATCATTAGAATCACAGATTCGGCGAACCGTGGATCGCCCATATCGGGCTTCGCAACAAGCAGCCTTCCGGCATATGACGTCTGTATTTCAAGCGCGTCGCCGCCCGATGCGCTTTGGCTGACAATAAGTGCCAGCAGCAGAAACCCTAGCCGTTTGAACGAGCTACTCAAAATTTCCATCATTGCCCGCACCGCTCAATACAACGTTGTTCGATTTTCCTCGCGCAATCATACACCGTCTTTGATCGGGTTTGTGTACTGCGCTATGATTCGACGACGCTTGGCATCGGCGTTGCTGAGCTTTATTTCAGGCGATTGGGAACCGTATTGAGCACGTTGGAACAGGACTTCGCAGAAGCGCGCAAGCTGCACGAGAAAGGCCGTCTTCGCGATGCCGAGGCCGCCTACCGGAACATTCTCACTGCTGATCCCGATAACACCGAATGCCTACATATGCTCGGTGTGGCAGTGGCTCAATTTGGTCGCCTCGGTGAGGCGATAGAATTACTTCGCGACGCGATTGAACGCGTGCCGGACAACGCTGAATTCCATAGCAACCTTGGCGAGGCATTGCGGCTGGCGAACAAGAAGGACGATGCAATCGAGGCCTTTCGCAAGGCGATTGAGGTCGATGATGAGAACTTCGAGGCAAATCACAGCCTTGCCGCTCTCATGGCTCAAAGCGGTCAGTTGACCAAGGCCGTCGAGCTTGCACACAAAGCCGTAAAAGCCAGACCCTCGAACGCAACGGCTCAGGTGTCACTTGGCGATCTTTTGCGCCGAACGGACAATTACGATGGCGCTATGGCGGCGGCTGATCGGGCATTGGAAATCGTGCCCGATTACGATAAGGTGCTAAACCTTCGCGGGCTGCTCTTGCGCGAAAAGGGACGCTACGAAGAGGCCATTCCTTATTTTGAAGCAGGGCTGCGCGCCAAGCACGTGTCCAAAGAGAACCGTCTAAATCTTGCGGCATCGTTGACGGCCATTGGGCGCTACGAAGAGGCGGCGAATGTATATCAAGAGCACCTTCGAATGTCCGAAAACGACCCGGCTCCGTATGTCGGGCTAGGCCAAGTCAACCGCCTGCAGGGAAACCACCTGGCCGCCGAGCATGTATTGCGTGAAGGGTTGGAAGACTTCCCGCGATTTCGAGCTTTGCATTACGAATTGGCATTAACTCTGGCTGCCTCGGAGCGTTTGGCCGACGCGGGCGAACATTTTGCGACCGCGGCAACTAGCGAAGCACCGTTGCCATCGGCAAACATCGGTTATGGCAAGTTCTTGTTGTTGACGGGACGACTTGCCGAGGCGGCCGAACAGTTTGAAATGGCACTCAGCCAACAGCCGGAAAACGTAGCAGCCAAGATCGGACTGGCACAGGAGCGCGGTGAGAAGCAGGTTGATGTGTCGTGGGAAGAGGATCCTGAGACGGTAGCTCGCACTAACGAGCCAGACTGAGCCCAGTTACGCTAGTTTTTCACGCACAATTTCCGCAACTTGAGGCGATACGAAGTGTCCGATGTCGCCGCCAAGCGCGGCAACTTCTTTGACGAGACGCGACGAAATGAACTGGTTGTGGTCGGTTGCCATGAGGAAGACGGTCTCGATCTCCGGCGCCAGCCGATGATTCATCGCCGACATCTGAAATTCATACTCGAAATCTGAAACTGCCCGCAGACCTCTAATAACAACGTTGGCATCGGTCGACGCAGCATAGTCCACAAGCAAATTTCCGAATGGCTCAACTTCGATTACACCACTACTGTTACTGGCAATATCGGCGACCGCCTCGCGCACCATTTGCACCCGTTCGTTCACGTCAAACAACGGGCTCTTGCCCGCGTTTTCAGCCACCGCGATGATCAGGCGGTCGGTCAAGTGCATGGCAGCCCGCGTAATTATATCGATGTGTCCGTTGGTAATCGGATCGAAGGTCCCTGGATAAACGCCAACACGGTGTTCTGCCATTCTCTCTTCGCCTCAGTCGGCCGCGGCTCCCGCATCTTCATCGGCTCCCGCATCTTCATCGGCACCATCGAGCTCATCAGCACCATTGTCATCCTCGCCCACATCGCTCAATCGACTGACCGAGGCGACCCGCTCTCCGCTTTCGACGTCGAACAAAGTGACGCCTTGAGTCCGGCGGCCGGCAATACGGATGTCGTGGACCGGTTCGCGGATCAGTTGCCCAGCATCGGTAACCAGTACGATCTGATCGCTCGGCTCAACCGGGAATGCGGCAACGACGCTACCGTTACGCTCGCTCGTCTCTATGTTGACGATACCCCGGCCACCGCGTTTGGTAATTCGGTACTCGTAAGCTGAACTGCGCTTGCCATAGCCGTTTTCCGTCACCGTCAGGATAAACTGATCGCGCGCCGCCAGCTGATCAAACTCTTCCTGAGAGAGCCCTATCGCCTCGCCGCCTTCATCGGCTTGCTCGACCTCATCGGCCGCTTCATCTTCGCCCAACCGGCGTGACGCCGAGGCGGCCCGTAAGTAACTATTGCGCACGTCGATGTCGATTGCTTCATGGCGCAGAATCGACATTGAAATCACGACGTCGTCCTTCGCCAGGTTCATACCGCGTACTCCGGTCGAACCTCGGCCGCTGAACACGCGCACATCGGTCACACAAAACCTGATGCATTTGCCGCCGCGGGCGGCCAGCAGAACATCATCATCCCCGGTACAGGTGCAGACGTTGACCAAGTGGTCGCCTTGAGAAAGTTTCATGGCGATCTTGCCGTTCGCCTTGATGTTGGTGAAGTCGGCAAGTTTGTTGCGGCGAACCGAACCGTGCAAGGTCGCGAACATGACGGTGAGCTCGTCCCAGCTCTCCTCATCTTCCGGCAGCGCCATGACCGTCGAGATCGCCTCATCCTCCTGCAGCGGCAAAAGATTTACCATAGCCTTGCCACGCGCCTGTGGCGTCGCCTGTGGCAGGCGCCACGCTTTGAGCTGGTAAACCATGCCGCGCGTCGAAAAGAACAGAATTGGCGCATGCGTCGAGGCAACGAAGACGTTACTCACCACATCTTCCTCACGCGTTGCCATACCGGCGCGCCCTTTGCCGCCTCGTCGCTGAGCCCGATAGGTCGATAGCGGAACGCGCTTGATGTAGCCGCGGTGGGTAACGGTGATAACCATGTCCTCGCGCTGGATAAGATCCTCGATATCGTGCTCGATTTCCGAATCGACGATCTCGGTCCGACGTTCGTCGGCAAATTTTCCGCGCATCGATTGCAGTTCCGCGCGCATAACTTCGAACAGCTTCGGACGCGATTGAAGAATCTCCAAATACCCGGCAATCTGCTGCGCAAGGTCCTCCATTTCCTCACCGAGTTTATCGCGCTCCATGCCGGTCAGACGCTGCAGCCGGAGCTCTAATATCGCCCGAGCCTGCGCTTCGGATAGGCGGTACTGGCCCTCGACAACTTCGTGCCCGGGATCATCGAGCAGCCCAATAAATCTCGCCACGTCGCCAGCCGACCAATCGCGCGTTGTCAGTTGTTCGCGCGCCTCCGCTGGGTCTTTTGCTGCGCGGATCAGCTTGATGACCGGATCAAGATTGGTAATAGCAACCAGAAGGCCGACCAAAACGTGAGCCCGGTCGCGTGCGCGCCGTAGTTCAAACACCGTCCGCCGGGTTATGACTTCTTCGCGGAATTCAACGAAGGCACTGATGATTTGCTGCAGGTTTACGGTCGACGGGCGTCCACCCGTCAGGGCCAGCATATTGACGCCAAAACTGGTCTGCAGTGGTGTCGAGCGATAGAGCTGAGCCAACACCACATCCGTCATGGCGTCGCGTCTGAGTTCGATGACGACGCGAACTCCATCGCGGTCGGACTCATCCCTGAGGTCGGAGATCCCTTCGACGACCTTCTCGCGAACGACCTCGGCGATCCGTTCAACGAGGCGCGCCTTATTTACCTGATAAGGCAATTCAGTGACGATGATCGCTTCTCGATCGTTGCCGAGGCCTTCGATGGTTGTGCGGCTCCGCATCATCACCGAGCCACGACCGGTATGGTAGGCCGAAATTATGCCCGCCTGCCCCATGATCAGCGCCCCGGTCGGAAAATCGGGACCAGGCACGAACTCCATCAGTTCGTCGATGGTGATCTGGGGGTTGTCGATATAGGCGGCGCAGGCATCCAACACTTCGCCAAGATTATGCGGCGGAATATTGGTCGCCATGCCGACCGCGATGCCGCCCGCTCCATTGACCAGCAAGTTGGGGTAACGTGCGGGAAGAACCGTGGGCTCTTCGTCCGTATCGTCGTAATTCACTTGATAATCGACAGTTTCCTTGTCGATATCAGCGAGGAGCGCTTCCGCAGTCCTTGCAAGCCGCGCCTCGGTGTAGCGGAACGCCGCGGGCGGATCACCATCCATCGATCCAAAATTTCCTTGACCGTCGATCAGCGGCAATCGCATGGAAAAAAGTTGCGCCATGCGAACCAATGCGTCGTAGATCGCCTGGTCACCATGGGGATGATATTTGCCCATTACTTCGCCGACGATCCGGGCGGATTTACGATATGCGTGCGCCGCGTCGTAGCCGCCCTCCTTCATCGCGTAGAGGATGCGGCGATGAACGGGTTTCAAGCCGTCGCGAATATCGGGCAAGGCACGGCTGACGATCACGCTCATGGCGTAATCGAGGTAGGAACGCTGCATCTCCTCCTCGATCGTCACAGGTGCGATGTCGAAGGAATCAGGCGCAGAGGGTGTGTCGTTCAAGGTCTATCGGGGCTGTTTGTTGCCGGCAACGAATTGAGCGGTGCGACAGAGGCGCAGACCGTCATACTACAATTTACTGAATCCACAAAATCTAGCTGATTCGGGGCAACATAACAACAAAATAAGGTAGAATCGCCGGTTGAACGCGCCGTCCTAAACTAGCCCGAATTCTGGGCTCATTTGATCAATTTTTTAGGCGCGGCGAGCCCCTCCTGACAGAGGCCGCTGCTCCCTCATCGAAGCTCGATCACGCCGGCGCGACGTTAGAACGGAATTTCATCATCCAGGTCCGAGTCGGCGCCTGCCATTTCGGTCTCGCCGCCGCCTCCAGAAGACTCCGCAGCGGGCGGTGAATCGTATGACGACCCGCCGCCCTCACCCCGTGAATCGAGCATTTGCAGCTCGCCCCGAAACCTGTTGAGCACGATCTCTGTCGAATATTTTTCCTGGTTCTGGTTGTCGGTCCACTTGCGGGTCTGGAGCTGGCCCTCGACATACAGCTTGGATCCCTTGTGCAGGAAGCGCTCCGCGACATCGATCAATCGTTCATTGAATATCACAACCGAATGCCATTCGGTACGCTCCTGCATTTCGCCAGAATTTCGGTCACGCCAGCGCTCGTTGGTCGCCATCCGCAAATTAACTACCTTATTTCCGTTCTGCATCGTCCGAACTTCGGGGTCGCGGCCCACATTGCCGACAAGAATTACCTTGTTGATCGAGCCTGCCATCGTCTGACCCCTTTTTCGGTTGAATGGAGGGGCACTCTACACGCCTCTTGGTCGGTTGCAAGCGCTCACGGATGACTTAGTTGGAATAGCATGGGTTCAACCGTCATCACGGCAATTGAATGACCTGTACGGGAAGGGATTGAGCGCTATGAAACTCGAGGGATCTTGTCATTGTGGGGCGGTGAGCTTCTCCGTCGACTCGAAAACACCCTATCCTTACGACCGCTGTTATTGCTCGATTTGCCGGAAGACCGCCGGCAGCGGCGGCTATGCGGTCAACGTTATGGGCGAGGCGAATTCGCTTGTCGTGAAGGGAGAGGAGAATATTCAAGTATACCAAGCCAAGGTGGAGGGCGAACCGAGCCCGGGGAAACGGCATTTCTGCCGGCATTGCGGCAGCTACATGTTTGTAACCGACGCGCGCTGGCCCGACCTCGTGCACCCATTTGCCGCGGCGATCGATACACCCCTCCCGACACCGCCAATGCTTCAGCACATCATGCTGGGCTCCAAAGCCGCTTGGGTCGAGCCGTCGGCCGGCCCCGATGACGCCCAATTCGAGCGCTATCCGGAGTTGTCGATCGAGGAGTGGCATGACGCGAACGTTCGCGGTGACGGCAGCTGAGCGAACACATCGATTTTGCCCAATTCTCGCGAACGGCGGGGGGAACGGAGTCGCATTGCTGGACCTTCGACTCTATAGTCGCTCGCTCGCATGCAGCCCGCATCATCGGATAATCGATGCATAAAAAGATTAGCGTTCGCGGCGCCCGCGAACACAACCTGAAGAACATCGATCTCGACCTGCCCCGCGACCGTCTGATCGTCATTACCGGTCTTAGCGGATCCGGCAAGTCGTCGCTGGCGTTCGACACGATCTATGCGGAAGGACAGCGGCGCTACGTCGAAAGCCTGAGCGCCTATGCGCGGCAGTTCCTGGAAATGATGCAGAAACCGGATGTCGACCTCATCGAAGGTCTGTCGCCGGCGATCTCAATCGAACAGAAGACAACGAGCCGCAATCCGCGCTCGACGGTTGGCACGGTTACGGAAATTCACGACTACCTGCGGCTGCTCTATGCGCGGATCGGCGTCCCCTATTCACCGGCAACCGGCCTGCCGATCGAGAGCCAGACCGTCAGCCAGATGGTAGACCGCATCATCGCCATGCCTGAAGGCACCCGCCTCTACCTTCTGGCGCCGGTCGTACGTGGCCGCAAGGGCGAGTATCGCAAGGATCTGGCCGACCTGCGCAAGCGTGGATTTCAGCGTGTGAAAGTCGACGGCAAACTTCACGATATTGAAGATGTGCCGGCCCTCAACAAGAAGGTTAAACACGACATCGAGGTCGTGGTCGATCGCGTGGTCGTGCGCGACGGCGTCGCGCAACGCCTCGCCGATTCCCTGGAAACAGCCCTGTCGCTCGCGGACGGCCTGGTGTTCGCGGAAGACGCCGACAGCGGGGAGCGAACAACGTTCTCGGCCCGCTTCGCCTGCCCGGTTTCCGGCTTTACGATCGACGAAATCGAGCCGCGGCTGTTCTCCTTCAACAACCCGTTTGGCGCCTGCCCATCGTGCGACGGTCTCGGTACGACAATGCATTTCGATGCGGCGATGGTCGTTCCCGACGACGACAAGAGTCTCGCCGATGGCGCAATTGGACCTTGGGCAAACTCCTCGTCGCCGTATTACCGCCAGACGCTCGATAGCCTGGCGAAACATTTCGAGGTATCGACGCAAACGGCATTTAAGGAGCTCCCCGAAGCCGTTCGTGATGCAATTCTGTTCGGCACCGGTAAGGAGTCCGTCACGCTCGAGTATGACGACGGCCTAAGGACCTACAGCACGAAAAAACCGTTCGAGGGAATAGTCCCCAATATGGAGCGGCGTTGGCGCGAGACGGACAGTTCGTGGGTGCGCGACGAATTGGCGCGCTACCAGACCATCCATCCCTGCGAAGTTTGTGGTGGCCACCGGCTTAAACCGGAGGCGCTTGCCGTTAAAATTCATGATCGTCATATCGGTGAAATTGCGCTGATGTCGATTGGCGAAGTCCACTCCTGGTTTGGCGAATTGAACGGCCATCTGGGGAAGAAGCAACAGGAGATTGCCTACCGAATTCTCAAGGAGATCAACGAGCGGCTGGGGTTTCTCAACAACGTCGGCCTCGAATATTTAACACTGAGCCGCACGTCGCGAACGCTATCCGGTGGCGAAAGTCAGCGTATCAGGCTCGCCTCGCAGATCGGATCGGGCCTCACCGGCGTTCTGTATGTGCTCGACGAACCCTCGATCGGCCTGCACCAGCGCGACAACGGGCGTCTCCTGGAAACCCTTAAGCGTCTGCGCGATCTCGGCAATACGGTGATCGTCGTCGAGCATGACGAGGAAGCGATCCGTGCCGCCGATTATCTCGTAGATATGGGACCGGCGGCGGGCCGGCACGGCGGTCATGTCGTGGCCTGTGGAACGCCGGCCAAAGTGATGCGCTCACAGGATAGCCTGACGGCGCAGTATCTCACCGGATTCAAGCAGATCCCGGTTCCCGAACTGCGGCGCTCTGGCCACGGCGGTCAAATGCTGCGCGTCGAAGGCGCCAGGGCCAATAATCTGCAGAATATCGATGTCGAGTTTCCGCTCGGTACGCTGACCGGAATTACCGGCGTTTCAGGCAGCGGCAAGTCGACGCTTGTGCTCGAAACGATTTACAAGGCGTTGGCGCGACGTCTCAATGGGGCACGCGAAAACCCCGGCGAACACGACGCGATCAGGGGTTGGGAGTTCCTCGACAAGGTGATCGACATCGACCAATCGCCGATTGGCCGCACGCCCCGTTCAAATCCAGCGACATATACCGGTGCCTTCTCACCGATACGCGACTGGTTCACGGGCTTACCGGAAGCGCGCGCGCGCGGTTATGCCGCTGGCCGCTTTTCGTTCAACGTCAAAGGTGGCCGATGCGAAGCCTGCAAAGGCGATGGCGTGATCAAAATCGAGATGCATTTTTTGCCTGACGTGTATGTCCAATGCGACGTCTGTAACGGCGCACGCTACAATCGCGAGACACTCGAAATAGAATTTAAAAACAAAACTATAGCGGACGTTCTTTCGATGACGGTTGATGACGCGGCGGAGTTCTTCAAAGCCGTCCCGTCGATCCGCGAAAAGTTCACTACGCTGCGGCGTGTCGGTCTTGGCTACATCCAAGTTGGGCAACCGGCGACGACCCTGTCCGGCGGCGAAGCTCAGCGCGTCAAGCTTGCGAAGGAGCTCTCCAGACGGGCAACCGGTCGCACGCTCTATATCCTCGACGAGCCAACAACAGGGCTTCACTATGACGACGTGCGCAAGCTCCTCGATGTGCTGCACGCGCTGGTCGACCAAGGCAACACGGTCATGGTTATCGAACACAATTTGGAGGTCATCAAAACCGCGGATTATATCGTCGACCTCGGCCCTGAAGGTGGCGACGCGGGTGGATATGTGGTTGCCAGCGGTACGCCGGAAGAGATCGCTGTGGCCGAGGCGTCTTACACCGGCGATTACTTGTCCCATCATCTCGCAAAGGCTGCGCCGAGGAGTCGAGAACGTAAGCGCGCATAAGATGAGTTCGTTCGTTTGGCACCGCATTTGCCGAAAAAGGGCGGCTTTTTTCCGTAGGGAGGCAACGATGGCGGAAAAATTTGACGCAATCATCATTGGGACAGGTCAATCCGGTCCCGCGTTGGCGGCCCGGCTGACCAAAGAGGGCATGAAAGCGGCAATCGTCGAGCGAAAGTTGTTTGGCGGCACCTGCGTAAATGTCGGCTGCATTCCAACCAAAACCCTGGTGGCAAGCGCGCGCGCTGCCTATATGGCCTTCACGTCGCCGGCCACAACCTATCGTTGCGCCGCGGCGCGGACTTGACCAAAGAGGGCATGAAAGCGGCAATCGTCGAGCGAAAGTTGTTTGGCGGCACCTGCGTAAATGTCGGCTGCATTCCAACCAAAACCCTGGTGGCAAGCGCGCGCGCTGCCTATATGGCCCGCCGCGGCGCGGCCGTCGTCATCGACGGCACCATCGGCGTCGATATGAAACAGGTCAAAGCCCGCAAGGATGGCATCGTCAAACAGTCGAATAACGGGGTGACGAATTGGCTCAAATCGATGGATAATCTGACCGTCTACGAGGGTCACGGCCGATTCGAAAGCGCCAATTCCGTCAGCGTGAACGGCGATCTTCTGGAAGCGGATAAAATCATCCTCAATGTCGGCGGTCGGGCGTCCGTCCCCGACATGCCGGGCATCGACGACATCAACTACCTGACCAACTCAAACATCATGGATGTCGACTTCCTGCCCGACCACCTAGTGGTGATCGGCGGCAGTTATATCGGGCTCGAATTTGCGCAGATGTACCGCCGCTTTGGCAGCCGCGTTACCGTCGTGCAGCGCGGTGACCGGCTGATCCCGCGCGACGATGAGGACATCTCGGGCGCTGTCAGAGAGATTGTCGAGGCCGAGGGCGTCGACGTGCGCCTCGAGGCCGAATGTACGGCGGTCGAGAAGCGCGGCGACGGCTTTGCCGTCAAGCTCAGCTGTGGCGAAGGGCCGGAGGAAGTTGAGGGCACGCACCTGCTGCTTGCCGTCGGCCGCAGCCCCAATACGGACGATTTGGGGCTCGAAATGGCCGGTGTCGAAACGGACAAACGGGGATACATCGTCGTTGACGACGAGCTGCGTACGAATGTGCCCCATATTTGGGCGATGGGAGACGCCAACGGCCGCGGCGCCTTTACACATACCTCCTACAACGACTACGAAATTCTCGCTGCGAACCTGTTTGACAACGACCCGCGCCGCGTTTCGGAGCGCATCACTGCCTATGGTCTCTTCATCGACCCGCCGCTCGGCCGCGTCGGCCTGACGGAACGCGAAGTTCGTGCTTCAGGGCGTAGCGCGCTGATCGGAAAAATGCCAATGGCCAGCGTTGGCAGAGCGCGAGAACGCAGCGAGACACAAGGATTCATGAAGGTCTTGATTGATGTCGAAACCGAGCGCTTTCTCGGGGCGGCTATTTTGGGCATCGGCGGCGATGAAATCGTCCATTCCATACTCGACGCGATGTATGCCGATGCGCCCTATACGGTGATCCAGCGCGCCACGCATATCCATCCGACGGTTGCGGAATTGATCCCGACCATGCTGGGCAACCTCAAACCCCTGGCATAGCGAGCAGCGCTCCGCGATAGGCGAGCTGCCGCGCGCCGACATCGAACGCCATCAAGTCCTCGCCAATCACGACCGGACCGGCAAAATCATTGCGCACCTCGGCAAGGAGCGCTTCCTTGTCGAATCGCGGTGGCGCGAAATGCGTCAGCACCAAGCATTTTGCATCGGCCTCGCGCGCTACCTTGCCAACGACATCCGACAATGTGTGATAGGAGGCAACATTGCTGATGGTTTCTTCGCTGCGGTAGCCGGCGACCGGCTTCATCTCTCGGTGGATAAAGACCTCATGTAGCAGCAAGTCAGCGCCTTGCGCGGCCTCAATCAATGCGGGGCAGTAGGTCGTGTCGCCACTGACGGCAAGTTTTGAGCGGCCGTCACCGAAAATGAAGCCGTATGCGTGCTTTACCGGTTCGTGCCTCACTTCGACCGAATGCACCACAAGCTCGCCGAGCCGCAGAACTTCCCCTTCGCCAAATTCGCTGACCTCAATTTCAAGCGCCTTCGTAGACGGGCGTTTCTCGTGGGCAATCCGTTGCTCCAACTCGGGCTTCCACAGCGCCATCAACCCGTCGACATAGCGCTTGGTGCCAGGCGGACCGAAGATCCGCTGCGGGCGGTCACGGGCCTGATGCCAACTTGAGATTACCAACTGGAAAAGGTCGACGATGTGGTCAGAGTGGAGATGAGTGAGCAGCACCGCGTCGATATCGCGGCCGGGACATCCGGCTTCGAGCAACCGCTGCGTCACGCCGGATCCGCAATCGACGAGCACGCGCGCCTCCTCGCCGACGCGGACAAGCGCCGAAGGACCGTAGCGCTCCATATCGACGCTGGGACAACCCGTGCCCAATAACGTCAGGTGCATTTCCTGCCTCACCACTTCACATGCCGTCACACAGGTTCGGCAAAAGCCGACGCAGCATGGTAGGCTTTGTGTTTCCGAAAGCGAAGCAAAGGTGGCAGCAGAATGGACAAATTCATGATCGAGGCGATCGTCGAAGCAAAAGCTGGCATGGCCGAGGGAAATTCGCCGATCGGATCGGTATTTGTAAAGGATGGCGAGATCTTAGGCCGCGGCCGGAATACTTTGATGCGGACCAGCGATCCCACCGCGCATGCCGAGATGGAAGCCTACCGGGATGCGGCACAATACATCGCCAAGAGCTGCAAACCCGAAGACGTGCAGAACGTGCTGGCGGGCGGCATTATTTACACGACGATGATGCCGTGTCCAATGTGCGCCGGAGCGATCATTCGCTTCGGTGCGAAAGCCGTTGTTGTCGCCGAAACACGGTCCTATGCGGACTCGGGGACGCAACCACTTATGGAACGGCAAGGTATCGATGTGACGGTGCTCGAGGCACCGGAAAGCATCGCAATGATGGAAGAGTATTTCGGACAAAACCCCGAACGCCGCCAAGCCTACAACAGTGGTCCGCGACTGCCGCTCAAACTCTGAGCTCAGAGCATCGACATTTCCCTCGGGCCAGCTATGGACGTTGATCCAATACGCACCACATATAGCGCCAATGACGACATCTCTCTCAAGACACAACGACGCCGAAGCCCTCGCCGCCGTTAGCTTCGAGTCCGCATACGATTGGCTGCTGGATGAAGCCTGGCGGCTGCCCGATCTGACGTCGATCTTGGACGGGCTGTGCCAGCGCATCGAGGCGGACGGGCTGCCGCTGCTGCGCACAAGCATGACAGTCGGTACGCTGCATCCGCAGATTTCCGGATATTACGTCGTTAAATGGCGCGGCAAGGACGCCACTGAACAAAACGGTCCACACGGCATGCAGGACATGAGCATGTTTCAGCAAAGTCCGCAGCGCGCCGTCTATGAGGAAGGCGTTTCCGTGCGTATTGCGCTCGACGATCCGAACGACATGCCCGCATATCCCATTGCCCAAGAGATTGCCGAGGCCGGTGGCACCGACTATCTCGCAATGCCGCTCGAATTCTCGGGCGGCGAGCGCACCGCGATATCGTTCGCGACCGACCGTCCAGGCGGGTTCTCCAGCGCCGAAACGCTGGAGCTCTATCGTGTCGTGTCGATCACCTCACGCTTGTTGGAAGTAAAGGCGCTGCGCCGGACAACGGCCAACTTGCTCGACACCTACATCGGCCACATCGCCGGACAGCGCGTCCTCGACGGCGAAGTACAACGAGGCCACGGCCAGACCATTCCCGCCGTGCTCTGGTATTGCGACCTGCGGCAGTCGACAGCGCTCTCCGACTCGACAGCACGCGACGAAATGATTGAAACACTGAACGACTTCTTTCAATGCCTCGCCGATGCGGTTGAAGAGGCGGGTGGCGAAATTCTCAAATTCATCGGCGATGCGATGCTGGCGATCTTTCCATTATCCCATCAAGCAAATGTCGCAAGCGCCGAATGCGAAGTCGCGCTTGCCGCGGCAGAACAGGCCATCGCCAACGTCGCCGAACTCAACATAAAACGCGCCGACGATGGAAAACCGCCGCTTTCCCAAGGCATTGCGCTCCATGTCGGTGACGTCATGTTCGGCAACATCGGCGCCGAAAAACGACTCGATTTCACGGTCATTGGTCCCGCGGTCAACACCGTTGCGCGGCTCGAAAAACTGTCCTCTGACCTGGACAAGTCGCTGGTCTTTTCAAGCGCTTTCGCGCGCCATACGCAACGTGAAATCGAGGATCTCGGAACTCACAATCTGCGCGGCATCGAGGAACCGGTGAAGGTCTACACCTTGCGTCGCTGACGACGATGCCGCTCGACGTCGAATAAGCGTTCGCGCTGAATTGATGTGCGCGCGCTTGCTTGGACCATCCATTCCTGATGTCATGGCGCCATGAGCGACACGACATTGGAGCCGATCCATATCATTGGCGGTGGTCTCGCGGGATCCGAGGCCGCGTGGCAGATCGCGCAGGTTGGGGTGCCAGTCATCCTGCACGAAATGCGACCATTGCAACGCACCGACGCACACCTGAGCGACGGACTGGCAGAGCTGGTTTGCTCCAATTCGTTCCGTTCTGACGATGCGGCATACAATGCGGTGGGCCTGTTGCACGAGGAAATGCGGCAATGCGGCTCGCTGATCATCGCCTGTGGCGACCGCAACAGGGTACCCGCGGGCAGCGCGCTTGCGGTCGACCGCGAGGGATTCAGTGCCTGCGTAACCGAGGCCCTGACAGCCGACACCCGCGTCACAATCGAGCGCGGCGAAGTCGCCGGCCTGCCGCCCGATGATTGGGACCAGGTGATCGTCGCCACCGGCCCCCTCACCTCACCGTCTCTCAGCAACGGCATCCTCAGTCTCACGGGCCAGGATTCACTCGCCTTCTTCGACGCCATCGCGCCGATCGTCCATCGGGACTCGATCGATTTTTCAAAGGCCTGGTACCAGTCGCGCTACGACAAAGCCGGACCGGGCGGCGACGGCAAGGACTATATCAACTGTCCGCTGGATCAGGTTCAGTACGAGTCGCTGATTGCCGCCCTGCTCGACGGCGAGAAGACTGAGTTTAAGCAATGGGAGATCGAGACGCCGTATTTCGAGGGTTGCCTGCCGCTCGAAGTCATGGCTGAGCGCGGTCCGGACACACCGCGATTCGGGCCAATGAAACCGGTCGGACTAACCGATCCGAACACCGGGAAGCGTCCCCACGCCGTTGTCCAACTGCGCCAGGACAACGCGCTTGGCACGCTCTACAACATGGTGGGTTGCCAAACCAAACTGACATACGGCGAACAGTTGCGCATCTTCCGCATGATCCCGGGATTGGAGCAGGCTGAGTTCGCACGGTTGGGCGGGCTTCACCGCAACACATTTCTCAACAGCCCGCAGCTCCTTGATGGACACCTTCGCATGCGGGCTGATCCACGGCTGCGTTTTGCTGGTCAAATCACAGGTGTTGAGGGCTACGTCGAGTCCGCTGCGATTGGATTGATTGCCGGCCGATTTGCGGCTGCAGAGCGGACGGGCGTCCCGGTCGACCTGCCACCGCCGACGACGGCGATGGGTGCACTTCTCGTCCACATCACCGGCGGCGCAGAATCCACCACTTTCCAGCCGATGAACGTCAACTTCGGATTATTTCCACCACTGACCGCACCGGAACGTGGCCGCCCACCAAAAGGCCGCGAGCGCAAAGCTGCATTATCGGCGCGCGCGTTGGCTGACCTCGAGCGTTGGCTCGGGCCGGCGCGCGCGGCCGCCGAATAGTGAGACGCCAGAATGCAGACTACCCACTCAAGCCAGGTCAATTTGCCCGGGCAGGAGATTGAATATACGGTGCACGATCATTTGAGCCACCGAATTCGGGCGCTATCGCCGATCCGGTTCCTGCTTGCAGTCTTGGTTGTCTCCTTGCTCGTCGGACCGCTGCAGGCACAGCAGCGGCGGCTCCCCGATGACGAAGCAATCTTAATAATGAACACCTCCGAACTGGCCGCGGCGGCAAAGAACTGCAATCTCGAATGGCAGCCCTATTTCGAAGCTTTCATGGCCTGGCAAGCCAGGCGAGGAATGTGGAATACCCAAGATGTCACCAGCATCGAGGGACTGTTCATGTTCGCCCAGAACAAATACATCGAACAGCTGCCGGACGATTACTGCACCGCGGAACAGATTTACACAATCGACGCGCTGACGGCAGAGCGCATCGGCGTCCTGGCGAAACAGTGACGGCTCTGGCGGTCTTCGCGAGAGCAAGATGTCTGGCGGCGGCGATTGCGCTGTCTACCTACGCTTACCCTGGTCCGGCGGCGACGCAGGATTTGCCCATTCCCGAAGACGAGGTAATGTTGGTTAGGATCACCGCCGAACCCGCGGGCGCAGCCATGCACTGCGATCTCGAGTGGAAACCCTATTATCTGTCGTTCATGCAGTGGCAACGGCGCCACAACTTATGGGACGATGACCAGATCGCCTTCGTTGGCGCCTATTTCGGTGCTGTGCAGGCGCGCTATAGCCAAAGCCGGATCGACGGCTACTGCACCGAAAACCGGGTGGCAGAAATCATAACGCTGAAGGCAGAACGTACGCGCCTGATGGAGCGCCGATAGTGTCGCGCCTCCTGCATTTGCCTCAATAGCGTCCGAGAAATGAATTCACCGCAAGCGCGAGCGGCAGCAATGCCGCCGGACGGGAATGATTTGCGGAAAACGGATCATGCCCGGCGCGCGCCAGCCGGCGCAAGTAGCCCCGCGCGATTGCAGCAGGCAGCAGGGCGGACAGGGCCGCTGCCTCCACGTCTGGCCGCAGGGCACCGGCGGCAGCGAGGTGTCCGCGGGCAACATCGGCGATCTCGGCAACAGCGTCAGCTAATTGCCGCTGCGAAGGTTGGGCGGCCAGCGTGCGCAAATCGAAGCCATGGCGCAGCATCAAATCCGAGGGAAGATAGACGCGATTTTTTGGCAAATGCCGCGATAAGGCCCGCAACAGTCCGACAAGTGCCCATGCGGTTCCAACATGACCAACCGCTGTCCGCGTCACCTCGGTACTGGCGCCCAAGATCTCGAGCGCGAGCCAGCCCAAGGTAGCCGACGTTGCCTCGGCATAGTCTTCCAATGCCGCCATCGTTTTCGGCGGACTGTTCTCAAGGTCCCTCTCGCGCGCGTCGAACAGACGGTCGAAATAGCGGCGCGACAAATGAGACCGCTCGATAACGGCACCCAACGATTGCACGACTGCATGCGAACGCAAGTCGCCGCGGTAGGCATCGTCGATGGCTTCGCGCCACCACTGCAGACGGATCTGCCCGAGCATCGGCTCGCTGACCGTCTCACGGATCTTCGCCACCACAATATTGAAGGCGTACAGTGCAAAGAGCGCTTCTCGACACTCCGACGGAGCAAACAGGACCGTCAGGAAACGGTCGCGGTCATGCGCGCGAACTTCACTGCCGCAATTGCTGAGACTATGAGAGGCCATCCATCAACCCGATTCCTCCACTCGCCAAACACACAGTTACATACAAGCCCGCCTTGCGATATGTAGGCTCGATGGCATCCGACCCGAAACAATCCGCTTCGTGAGAACGCTCCACATCATCGGCGGCGGTCTGTCTGGTCTATCCGCAGCCGTAGGCGCGGTAGATCAGGGTTGGCGTGCGATCGTCCATGAGGCCGCGGCGCAAGCCGGCGGCCGCTGTCGTTCGTTTCACGACGAGGCCCTCGGGCGAACAATCGATAACGGAAATCACCTGCTACTTGGTGCCAACCGTGCAACGCTGGGATTTCTCGATACGATTGGAGCGCGCGATCAATTGTTGGCGGTTGAGCCCGCCCGGATACCCTTCTTGGACCTGAACAATGGTCGGCAGTGGTCGCTACGCCCGGGACCGCCGTGGTGGCCGCTGATGGCAAAGCGCGGTATCCCCGACGCAACGATCGGCGATTTTCTGAAATCCGTGCAACTGTTCTTCGCCGGACCGGACGCCACAGTGTCGGAATGTCTTCCCCACGGTGTGCTGTTCGATCGCTTCTGGTCCCCAATGGCGACAGCAGCCCTCAATACCGACCCGAAAGACGCTTCAGCGCGTCTTCTCATGGCCATCGTGACGCCAATAATGTTCAGCGGCGCGCAGGCCAGCCGCCCCTACATTGCCCGAAATAGCCTGTCACAAACATTTGTCGATCCGGCCGTTGCCTATGTCGAGGCCAACGGCGGAAATGTGCGGCTCGGACGCCGATTGCGCAGGTTAGATGCAACAATCGAGGGTGTGCAGAAGCTCCAAATTGGCGACGACGAAGAAACGTTGGAAGCGGGCGATCGCGTTATCCTAGCTGTGCCGCCGCAAGCCGCCGCGCAGCTTTTACCGAATCTCACCTTACCCCTTTCATCTTCTGCCATCGTTAACGCTCACTTTCGTCTGGACCAGCCCGTGAAGCTGCCCGGCGACGCGCCGTTTGTGGGACTCATCGGCGGTACGGCGCAATGGCTCTTCGCCCGCGCCGACGTCGTTGCCGTGACGGTCAGTGCGGCCGATCAGCTTGCCGACAGTCCCATCATTGAGATTGCAGAGAAGTTGTGGACCGACGTGGCTCGGGCGCTAGCCTTGGATGGCGCTGCGATACCGCCCCACCGAATCATTAAGGAGCAGCGCGCCACATTTGCCCAGACACCGGTTGAAGTGGCACGACGGCCAGCGTCAGAGGCGGCAAATCTCGAAAATCTAGCGCTTGCGGGGGATTGGACGGCGACCGGCCTACCGGCGACAATCGAGGGCGCCATACGGTCCGGTATGGCAGCGGTAGCGGCTCTTAGCAGCCGGTGATTGATATCGGCTGGCTCTTGCGAGACCAGGTTGTTGCTCTATACTGCGCACGTTATCAATCAATGAAATCAGGGGACTGGGACGCATGAAAAATCCGCTTGAATCACTGTCCGGCACCATCCTAATGGGGCTGATCATCCTGGTGGTAATGGTCGTTGTTGTCGAGGCCATCGGCAGCGGCGGCGCGATCTAATTATCAGAATCGTTGGGGGACAAAACATCATGGATTATTTGGATTACGACTGGTTGGTTTTCCTGTTTCGATATTTCCACGTCCTGAGCGGCGTCATGTGGATCGGCCTCCTGTG
Organism: Alphaproteobacteria bacterium; assembly: GCA_963664465.2. GTDB lineage: Bacteria > Pseudomonadota > Alphaproteobacteria > UBA8366 > CAVOAK01 > CAVOAK01. The sequence goes on from CAXXSU010000008.1 coordinate 44,533, forward strand.
GTATTTCAATTTTGTGCAAATTCCGACCATGCCGAAGATCCCCGAGGAGCAGCGCCCGGCCGTCACCGGTCATATCGCGCCCGAAGTTCTGTTCTGGTTCCGCTGGGCCGCGCTTTCGACGGTCGTCACCGGCCTTATCCTGGCCTGGATGAACGGCTATCTCGTCGACGCGCTGGCGATCGGCCTGACCGACGGCAGCAGTCGCTCGGCGGCGATCGGCATCGGCATGTGGTTCGGCCTCATCATGGCCTATAACGTGTGGTTCATCATTTGGCCCAAGCAGCAAATTGCCTTGGGACTTGTCGAAGCAGACGCGTCGCTTAAACCGGCGGCCGGTCGCACGGCGATGCTGTTCTCACGCACCAACACGATGTTGTCGGTTCCGATGCTCTACGCCATGGTTTCGGCGCAAAACATCTACTAAGACGGACATAAACCGTCGACGAGGAAACGGGGCCTAGCGGCCCCGTTTTCATGTCTGGTTCGGCGTTTCAAGGCGGCTCTGGATTTAGCGGCCTAGAGCAGAATCAAAGCTGCCGCCACCTGTCTTCCCTCTGCAAGCAATGCGTTATAGGTCCGACACGCAGCACCCGTATCCATGGTATCCACGCCAATGCCAGCGGCTCGCAATTCGGCACGCAGCTCGCTCTCCATTAGCTGCATTCGCGGTCCGCAACCAACCAGCAACACGTCGACCGAAGGTTCGGCCTGCATTACCAGCTCAAGCGATTGGCTTGAAACGTCCTTCATCGCCGAAACCGGCCAGGCGATCGTGCGCTCTGGAAATACCAGAACCGAACTCTCATAAACCTTAGTGGCGATGCGAAAACGACCGGGGCCGTAACTATCTATGACTTGCCGGTCTTGGGGGATGATCGGCGTGACGTCCATCGACGTTGATCAGGGAACTTCCTGCTCGGCCGTCGGATTTTCGTCCTCATCGGCGGCGACGCCACGATCCGGCCGGAGATAGAGTAGAACGGGCACCGCAAGCGCGACCGACGAATAGGTTCCAATCAACACGCCCCAAATCAAGGCAACCGCAAACCCACGGATGACGGCACCACCGAAAATGTAGAGCGCGAACAGTGCCAACAGCGTCGTCAGACTCGTCATGATGGTGCGCGAAAGTGTCTCGTTGATCGACTGGTTGAAAAGATCGATCAAGGACATCTTCTTGTAGCGCCGCAAATTCTCGCGCACCCGATCGTAGATAACGACGGTGTCGTTGATCGAATAACCGGCAATCGTCAGAACCGCGGCCACAGTCGCCAAATTGAACTCCAACGCCAACAACGAAAACAGGCCAATCGTTGTAATAACATCGTGACTCAGGGCGATAACCGCACCGACTCCGAACTGCCATTCGAATCGAAGCCAGATGTAAAGCAAGATAGCGCCAATCGCGGCCAAGACCGCCCAGGTCGCGGCGCGTTTGAGTTCGGCGCCCACCGTCGGCCCGACGAACTCGGTACGTCGGTACTCGGCAATAGTGCTGCCCAGCGCATCCTTGACGATGTCGATTGCGCCCTGCTGTGCACCGTCGCCACCCTCCTGGCGCTGCACGCGAATCAATACATCGTTCACGCTGCCGAACTCTTGCAACGCCACTTCACCGAGCCCCAGACCATTCAATTGGGTGCGAAGACCGCCGATATCGGCTGGACCATTGGTGCGGACCTCGATCAGGATCCCGCCGAGAAAATCGATTCCCAGATTGAGGCCCTTGCCGAGGAACAATCCAGATGACGCCACAACGAGTAAGGCAGATATAACGAAGGTGATCATCCGCTTGTTGACGAAGTCGATCTTGGTGTTGTTGGGAACCAGTCGAAGCGTTTTCATGCCACGTCGTCCCGGCTCATATCGGCAGTGCCTGCGGCCGCGTGATCCGCAGCCAGGTTACGAGAATCATTCGCGTTACCATCACCGCCGTAAACATCGACGTGACAATGCCAATCGCAAGCGTGATGGCGAACCCTTTTATCGGTCCGGAGCCGAACGCGAAGAGAAGAACCGCCGCAATGAGCGTCGTCAGATTTGAATCGACGATGGTTATGATCGCTCGCCTATATCCGGCATCAATGGCCGAAATCGGCGTGCGGCCATTGTTTACTTCTTCGCGTATGCGCTCAAAGATCAGCACATTCGCATCGACAGCCATGCCGATCGTTAGAACAATTCCGGCAATGCCAGGAAGCGTCAGTGTGGCTTGCAGGAGCGACAGCACGGCAACGATGAGAACCAAGTTAAGAATCAATGCGAAATCGGCCATGATGCCGAATCGGCCGTAGACGACGACCATGAAGATCGTCACCAGAACGATACCAATGATGCTGGCAATTCTGCCGGAATCGATCGAGTCTTGTCCGAGCCCGGGTCCGACTGTTCGTTCTTCAAGAATATTCAGAGGTGCCGGCAGCGCGCCCGCGCGCAGCAAAAGTGCGAGGTCCTGGACCTCTTGAGTGGTGAACTGACCAGTTATTATCCCGCTTCCACCGGGAATCGGCTCCCTGATATTGGGTGCGCTGATAACTTTGCCGTCGAGCACGATGGCAAGCAGGCGACCCACATTCTGCGCGGTTATGTCGCCGAATTTTCGAGCGCCGATTGAGTTGAAGCGAAAACTGACGACCGGTCGATTGTTTTGGAATGTCGCCTGAGCATCGATCAGCGTATCGCCACTGAGCTCAACACGTTTTCGTACAAGGTAGCGGCGATTCTGGGCAAGCTCAGTTGGGTCATCCGACGGCAGCAGCATGATGCCGGGAGGCACCTTGGTCGAGGCGTCGCCAGTGGGTTGCGTAGCGTTGATAAGGTGAAAGGTGAGTTTTGCAGTCTTGCCAAGCAGACGTTTGACGCGCTCGGGATCTTTGACCCCTGGGAGCTGCACCAGGATTCGATCCTGACCCTGTCGTTGGATTGTCGGCTCGCGTGTCCCGGTCTCGTCGATACGACGGCGGACAATCTCGATGGACTGGGCAACAGCGCTACTTTGTCGGTCGCGTATAGCTTCTTCGGATAACTGCATCCGAAACACACCGTCTGCGCTGAGCAAGATTTCGGCATCTGGATTGAGCTCGGCGATCTGCCTGCGAATATCTTCATTCCGAGCGGGATCGCGGAGGCGAAATACTGCTCCATTTCCCTCAATTCCGAGGCCGGTGTACCGCACCCGAGCGGTCCGAAGCGTCACCCGCAGCGCATCGACCATGGCCTCGAGCTGCTCGCGAATAACAGCGTCAACCTCAACTTCGAGCAGGAGATGCGATCCACCCTGCAAGTCCAATCCCAAGTTGATTTGTTTGCCTGGAGCCCACTCGGGCAGGCCCTCGAATGCCTGCTCACCGAACAGGTTCGGCAACGCGTAGAGAAACCCAAACACGCATACGGCTGAAATGAGGATCTTTTTCCAGGGTGGGAAATGCAGCATGGGGCTGTATGACCGGTCAGCCGTCTTACTGTTTTTTGCCCGCGAGTTTGTTGAAAAGACCTCCCTCGCGCTGAACGGCCTTATCCTTGCCGCCGGACTGTTTTTTACTCTTGTCGCCGGCCTTCGCCGAATCGGACTTAGCCTCGCTGGGCTTGGTCAAGATATCCTGAATGGTCATCCGTGCGACTCGAATTCTGACACCGTCGGCGATCTCAACCGTCACGTCATCGCTGCCTTCGACAGCTTTCACCACCGTTGCGTAGATTCCGCCGCCAGTGATAATTTTGTCGCCCTTTTTTGTGGCGGTCACCGACGCACGGTGGGCTTTCTGGCGTTTCTGCTGCGGACGAATCAGCAGGAAGTAGAAGACGGCAAATATCAGGATCAATGGCATGAGCGACACGAATATGTTGTCGCTGCCAAACCCCGCGGTCTGTGCCCATGCTTCGGAAATAAGCATGAAATACTCCTCATTCGTCTGCGACTCAGCGCGCAGTCGGGCGGACTATAGCCACCCAAGGCCCAAATGCAATCAAGACTCACGGCCACGTTATTACTGTGCCCGGATGATTGACCTCGCCGTGCCGTGTGGTACGGTCGGCGCCCGAATCCGCCAACTCAAAACTTTGGAGCGCCACGCTCCGCTATCCGTCAGCCGGCTGGGGACATGACCGAACGACTGAATGATTCGCTGCTTGGTCGTATCGCAGATGCTCTGGAACGCATGGTGCCAACGCGTAACGCCGAAATCGACCTGAACGCCGCCGACGCTTTTGTCTGGCGTGCGGAATCGGAATCGCTCGAAGCGGTCACGGATGTGAACCGGATCGATCTTGGCTTGCTTCAAGGAATCGATCGCCAGCGCGACATCCTGGTGGAAAACACGCGGCGTTTTTCAAGAGGGCTGCCGTCCAACAATGCGCTGCTTTGGGGGGCACGAGGCAGTGGCAAGAGTTCGCTCGTAAAAGCAGTTCATGCCCACATTAACGAGGATGCTCCAAACCCGCTGGTCCTCGTTGAACTCCATCGTGAAGACATACCTACGCTGCCGCGCCTGCTTGGAATTCTGCGGTCACATAGGCGACAAGCGATTTTGTTCTGCGACGATTTGTCGTTTACCGAGGCGGACGCCCCATACAAGTCCCTCAAGGCAGTACTGGAGGGTGGAATCGAAGGTCGTCCGAAGAATGTAATATTTTATGCGACGTCAAACCGTCGTCATCTGATGCCGCGCGACATGATCGAAAACGAGCGTTCAACCGCGATAAGTCCATCGGAGTCCGTTGAGGAGAAGATTTCTTTGTCCGACCGATTTGGCCTCTGGCTCGGCTTTCACGCTTGCGATCAGGACACATTTTTCGCGATGATTGAGGGCTATATCGGCTTTTACGGACTCAAGGCCGCCCCGGATCAGTGGAAAGCCGAGGCGATTGAATGGTCGGTCACGCGGGGTGCGCGTTCGGGCCGCGTAGCCTGGCAGTTTATCCAGGATCTTGCCGGGAAGTTGGGGCAACCTCTCGACTGACAATCCAATCAGCGTTGCGACGCCTGCTCAGACAAATACCGCTTGGGATCAACCGCACGTTTGCCTTTTCGCAACTCGAAGTGAAGCTGCGGTGTAGTGACGTTACCGCTGCTGCCAACGTGAGCAACCGTTTGACCACGCTTTACAATGTCCCCGCGATTGACCAGAAGCTTCTCGTTATGCGCGTAGGCCGACATGAAGCCGCCGGAATGCTTGATCAGCAACAGATTTCCAAATCCGCGTAATTCGTTGCCGCTATAGGCGACGATGCCGTTTTCCGCCGCCTTAACCGCAGCGCCGCGCGGCGCTAAAATGTTAATTCCATCGTTGTGGAGGCCCTTACCTTTTGGGCCAAACTCAGAAATAACCCGGCCGCCAATCGGCCAGGTGAATGTCGCTGACGCTCGCGAAGGCGGTCGCGCCAGAGCGGGCACCTTCCGAGGTTTGGACAAGACCTTATTTGCCGGCTGTTTGGTCGCACTGGCATTCGTCTGTGTCTGTGACGCGGCGGTCGTCGTGGGAATAGCGCCGGGCAATTTCAACTTTTGCCCAACGATGATTGTGTAGGGGGGCGGCAAGCCATTTAGGCGCACAAGCTCGTTCGTCGCGACTTGGTAATGTTGGGCAATTTCGTTAACCGTGTCGCCAGCGACGACCGTGTGCAAACGGGGCGTCGGCAAACTCAGCCGCTGGCCGACCTTGAGCAGGTAGGGCGGCTTTAGACCGTTGGCGTCAATGATACCGCGGATCGAATTGCCATAACGGCGCGCGATTCCATAGACCGAATCGCCCTTGCGAACCGTGTAGGCACCATCGGCAGGCCTCGGAATCGAAGCTGGCCTAATGGTGACCTTAAGCGGACGCTCGCCGAATATGACGACATCGACTCGGGGTGACGTGCAGCCCGATACGAAGAGCACAATTGCCAAGCCGAACAGCAGCCGAACTGCCGGACGCCCGTTCCAGCTAATCGTGCCGGGGCAACCAACTCGCGCCGCACTGGCGTTACCAGCCGGCACCACGCTCCACATCCCCAACGCCCCCGGTCATGGTTACAAACCTCGCAGGGCCCAAATCTTCAGCATCAAAACCACCAGCTGTACGCCGCACTTTGACGATCTGCTGATGTTCCCGGTCATCGCCGATCGGCACAACCATGACTCCATCTGGTGTCAGCTGATCGGCCAAAGTCGGTGGAATATCTGCGGCTGCCGCAGTTACAATTATGCGTGCAAACGGCGCTTGTTCCGGCCAGCCGAGCCCGCCATCACCGAGCTTGGTCGTAATGTTGTAGCGTTTTAGCGCCGAAAACCGTTTTTCCGCAGTAGCGAAAATATCGGGTGTGCGCTCGATCGTGTAGACGCGTCGTGCGAGGTAGGACAGGACCGCGGTCTGATAGCCAGATCCTGTACCGACTTCGAGTACCTTCAAGCGATCGCCGACATCCAACGCCTGCGTCATCAGCGCTACAACATGCGGTTGGCTGATGGTTTGACCGAATCCGATCGGCAGAGCGACGTTCTCATACGCCTGGTCGATGAATGTTTTCGGCACGAATTCTTCCCGCGGCACTCGCTCCATTGCGGCCAGTACGCGAGTGTCGCCAATTCCGCCGCGCCGCAGGTCCATGATGAAACGAATCTTTTGGCTAGCGAGCGTCACGAGAAGGCTTTTCTCAGCGTGCGCACCATCCCTCGATGCGTAAGGTCAACATGCAGCGGTGTGACCGCAATGTATCCATCGGCAATCGCATTATAGTCGGAATTCCGATGCAGCTTCCGGCGTTTTGACGGTCCAATCCAGTAATACCATTGTCCACGCGGGTCGGTCAGCTTGATAATGTCGTTTTCAGCTTCGAGTCGACCTTGATTGACGACGCGAGTTCCCTTCACCGACCCTGCCACAAGATTCGGAATGTTGACGTTCATGAAGACATCTGCAGGCCACGGATGGCAGGTAAGCTTGGCAATGACCTGCGGCGCGAAGTGTTCGGCCGTCGCCCATTTGGCTGGGTGGTCAGCCTCAACCTCGAGGCTGAGGGCGATCGCCGGAATGCCGAGAAGCGCCGCTTCCATGGCCGCCGCAACCGTGCCGGAATAGGTTACGTCCTCGCCAACATTCATTCCCCGGTTCACACCGGTTAAGACGAGATCGGGCGGTTTCGCGCCCATCACTTCGCCGATGGCGAACATAACGCAATCGGTTGGACTGCCATCGAGCGCATAGCGCTTCTTTGACAGTTTCCGCAGCCGCAGTGGCCGGTGCAGGGTCAGAGAATGGCTGGCGCCGCTCTGTTCGGTTTCCGGCGCAACAACCCAGACGTCGCTCGAAAGCTGCCGGGCAATACGCTCGAGTGTCTTCAGACCGGATGAACGGATACCGTCGTCATTCGCCACGAGTATGCACGCTTTACTTAAATCCAGCGGTGGCTTGTGACTCATGCTGCCGTATCGTTGGCGATTCGCTCGCGGCCGCTCATATAGGGCACCAGAACCTCCGGCAGAAGGATCGAGCCGTCTTCCTGCTGATAGTTTTCCAGCACTGCGATCAAGGTTCGGCCGACAGCAAGTCCTGAGCCATTCAACGTGTGGACGAAACGCGTTCCTTTCTCACCGGGCGTTCGGAATCGGCCGCCCATACGCCGCGCCTGAAAGTCCCAGCAATTGGAACAGCTCGAGATTTCCCGGTAGGCGTCCTGTCCGGGCAACCAGACTTCGATGTCGTAGGTTTTGCGTGCGCCGAAACCCATATCGCCGGTGCATAACGTCACCACTCGGTAGGCCAGTCCGAGCCGCTTCAAGACTTCCTCGGCGCACTCGGTCATGCGCTCCAATTCGGCCTCCGATTCGTCAGCATGGGTGATCGATACCAGCTCGACCTTGTTGAACTGGTGCTGTCGGATCATGCCGCGGGTGTCTTTTCCGGCCGCACCCGCTTCTGAGCGGAAACACGGTGTATGCGCGGTAACCCGGAGCGGCAGGTCTGCGGCGTCGAATATGGTGTCAGCGGCCAGCGCCGTCAAAGGTACCTCCGCCGTTGGGATCAACCAATAATCGTTTGTTGTACGGAATAGGTCGTCAACGAATTTGGGCAATTGTCCTGTGCCGTACATCGTGTCGTCGCGAACCAGGATGGGGGGTGCAATTTCCGTATAGCCGAATTCGCCCGTGTGCAGATCGAGCATGAACGCCGCCAGCGCGCGTTCGAGCCTAGCAAGAGCGCCCTTGAGCACCACGAAGCGCGCACCCGACAGTTTCGCCGCAGTCTCAAAGTCCATCAGGCCAAGCGCTTCACCCAGCTCATAATGCTGTTTTGGCGTGAAGCCAAAAATTGGCCGATCGCCAACTTCTCGCAGCAGCGCGTTCGAACTTTCATCGTCGCCATCGGGGACGTCCGGCGCCGGCAGGTTCGGCAGGCCCGCGAGGAGCGCCTCAAGATCGGACGCAAGCGCGCGCTCATCGACCTCGGCCTTGGAGATGTCTTCCTTCAAGCCTTGAACTTCTGCCACCAGGACAGCCGCGTCATCGCCTTTCTGCTTTGCCGCACCGATTTGACGCGAAGCCTCATTGCGACGATTGAGCATATCCTGTAACGCCGTTTGCGACGCTCTGCGCTTTGTGTCGATATCCAGCACTTGGCCGCTCAGCGGCTCAAGGCCGCGCCGTTTCAGGCCTCGATCGAATCCCTCCGGATCGTCGCGGATCGCTCTTATGTCATGCATTTCCTTGCCCTTACGCCGGCACTACCAACCCAGCCTCATTTGAAAATCGCGCGGGTGGCGGACGCGCGCCAACGGTCAATCGGCCGGCGAACTGTCCGACGAGTCGTCGGCATCGTCCTTCAACGTCTCGTCTTCCCGGCTCTTCTCGATCAGGCGTGCGCACCAGATCGATATTTCATATAGCAGAATTATTGGCACCGCGAGGCCGATCTGGCTCAAGGGATCGGGTGGCGTCAAAATCGCCGCCGCCACGAAGGCAAGGAGCACAGCATAGCGGCGCTTGCGCTTCAGCCCATCGCTGGTCGTGAACCCGACGCGGACCAACAGACTGAGCACAACCGGCAATTCGAAACTAAGACCAAAGGCAAAGATCAACCGCATGACAAGCGCGAGATACTGATCGACCTTGGGCTCAAGCTCGATCGCCAGCAAGCCAGCCCCGCCAAATTGCTCGAAGCCGGCAAAGAACTGCCAAGCGATCGGCAGCACCAGGTAGTAAACAAAGGCACCGCCAATGAAAAAAAGGATCGGCGCGGCGATGAGAAACGGCAGGAAGGCCATCTTCTCGCGCTTGTAGAGGCCCGGCGCGACAAAGGTCCATAGCTGCGCCGAGATCAAAGGAAACGAGACAAAGAGCGCGGCAAAGAACGCCACTTTCACGTCGGTGAAAAACTTTTCATGCAGTGCCGTAAATATGAGGCGGCGATCCGGATCGCCCTGCCACAAGTCGGCCAAGGGCGCGACAAGGAAGTTGAAGAGTGGAGCGGCAAAGAAGAAGCAAACAAAGAAGGCTATGACGAAGCCGATGACCGAATAAAGCAGCCGTGACCTGAGCTCGGTCAAATGCTCAAGCAACGGCATCTTGTGGTCTTCAATACCCTCCGTCACGGCTATACGACTCCGCCGGTGCGTTCGGGTGCCGCATCCAAGTCATCGTCCTGACCCGCTGACTGTTCCGCCGCTACCGGTTCTTTGGAAATCGCTTCCGTTGGTTTGACGTCCCCAGCGTCCGTCCCTTCCAGCGCATCATCCGCTGGTGCGGGCTCTGCGATAGCCGTCGCCTTGTCCAGTATCTGCCCTTCTTCGACAGGCGTTATCGCGTCTTCGAGACCCTGCACTGCACCCTTGAAGTCGCCAGTCGGATCAACGGAGTCGATTAGGGACTGAGATATATCGGTCTTGGTCGTCTCCTCCAGCTCCTTGCGGAGTTCCTGGAGCTCGCTCTCGCGGATAACATCTTCGATGCCGCTTTGGAATTCCCGCGCCATGTCCTTGACCTTGCGGAACCAATAGGACGCTGTCCGCAAGACGCGCGGCAACTCCTTTGGGCCGACCACGATAACGGCGACGACCGCAATGAGGAAAATCTCTTGCCAGCCCATGCCCAGCATCGCGGTCCCTCATTTTCCGCAGCGAAGCAAAGCTGCGGACCGGTGCTCAGCCGTTGGCTGCCTGGTCTTTCTCGACTGTGCTGGCAACACCGGCGTCAGCGGAATCGGATGAAATCGTCCGCGGCGAATCCTGCGCGATGGATTCGTCTTCTTTCACGCCGCTCTTGAACGACTTAAGTCCTTTGCCGAAATCGCCCATCAGGCGAGAAAGCTTGCCGCCTCCGCCAAACAGAATAAGGACGACCGCCAGCACGATCAGCCAATGCCAAATACTGAAAGAACCCATATCCCATAAATCCTTATTTTACTTGGCCGTTTGGCCCGTCCGGTCGCGGATAATCGCAGAATCAGCGCCCACCCGCAATGCCACCACGCGTGCGCGGTCGCATCCATTCCAATCATGTAGCTCTATTTGGCTGATTTTAAAGGGAAAAGGCGAATTTAACACCACGGCGCCAAGCCCGGCGTCAGGGCCGGTTATCTTCGTCGAGGCTTATGGCTTCGTCGTCTTCTACAGCATCGAACGGTAGCTCGCCGCCGCCATCCTCATCGCTATCAGATTGTTCCTCACCCTCGGGGCCACCCGTAATCGCAGACCAAACTTGGTGACTGTCCAGCAGCCCCGCGGCCCTCAACTCCTCCAGTCCTGGGAGTGCGTCCAGGCTCTCGAGCCCAAACTGGTCGAGAAAAGCGTCCGCTGTCCCCCATGTGACCGGACGGCCCGGGCTGCGCCGCCGGCCGCGTGGTCTGATCCAGCCAAGTTCAAGCAAGATATCAAGGGTGCCGCGCCCCAAACTCACGCCCCGCATTTCCTCGATCTCAGCCCGCGTGATCGGCTGATGGTAGGCAATGATGCCAAGGGTTTCCACCGCAGCACGGGACAATCGGCGCGGCAATGATACCTCGAGCCGCAAGAACGACGTCAGATCCGACGCCGTACGAAATGCCCAACGCTCGCCGCTACGCACCAGGTTAACGCCGCGCGCGGAATACTGAGACTGCAGCGCTTCGAGCAAACTTGGCAAATCCGCACTCTCGGGCAAACGTTGCGCAAGAGCACGTTCCCGCAGCGGCTCGGCGCTGGCGAACAGCACGGCCTCGAGAATTCGAAGCATCTGCGCCTGTTCCACCGGTTAGTCCCCCTTGCCCTTCGAGACGGCAGCAGCTGCCCGCAGATATATCGGCGCAAATGGCCCCGCTTGCCGCATCTCGACCTGACCCTGGCGAACAAGTTCTAGGCTTGCCGCAAACGTTGCAGCCAGCATCGACCGCCCGACAATGCCCGGTTGCAAATCTTCCGGCAAGAACGCAGCGAGACTCGTCCAATTGGGAACCTCGGACACCATGCCCGTAAGCCGCCGCAGGGCCTCTTCCATCGAGAAGAGCTCCATCGGCGCAATGTGAAGCGTGGCCGCCGACATCCTGCCGCGTTGATCGGCATAGGCGCGGAGAATGTCAAAGAGTGAGACGTCGATGACGTAGTGCTTGTCCGTCGCGAATGTCTCCGGCATGCCGCGCGGGAAGACGTCGCGGCCGAGACGTGGGCGTTCCAGGAGCCGCCGACCGGCCTTTTGCATAGCCTCCAGTCGCTGCAGCTGGAACCGAAGCATCATCGCGAGTTCCGCTCCGCTGGGCTCTTCCTCACCTGGCGGCGGAGGCAACAACAGTCGAGATTTCAAGTAGGCAAGCCAAGCAGCCATCACCAAATAGTCTGCAGCCACCTCAAGCTGCAGCTGACGCATCTCGGTCACGAATGCAAGGTACTGGTCGGCTAAAGCGAGAATCGAAATCTTGGCGAGATCGAGCTTTTGCTCGCGGGCGAGTGTCAGCAGGACGTCAATCGGCCCCTCATATCCGTCGAGATCGAGCACGAGTTGAGCGTCTCGATGCTCAACGTAGTCCGGTCGATCGTCTTCGAACGGCTCGACGTCGTCGTTAGGGGTATCAACCGATTGCATATGCAAACCTAGCAGACCGTTGACCACCAATTACCACATTCTTCAATCGCGGCAATGGTCGCGTGAACCTGAGCATCGCTCGCAAAGACGAAGCGCACCACACATTATCGCGCACCGGTTAGGACAGTTATTGCATTGGTTAGAAAATTCACCGGTTCCATGATGAGCCAGACGAAAATATTGAGGTCGGCGCCAACGAATCTGCCAATCGCCGGCAGAATGAAAATGAAAGCGATGATGATGAAGAAACCATGCCGTTCGAGCTTAGCGAGCGGTCGGGCGAGCGCATCTGGAAGCAGGCCGACGGCAACCCGCCCGCCGTCAAGCGGCGGCAGCGGCAGCATGTTGAAGACCGCTAGGACGATATTCAGCACCAACGAGTTCGAGAGGTTTCGCGCTGCCCAAAGCTGCATCGATTCCGGCAAGAAAGCTACAACGTGGAACAGCAGCGCCGAGATAATCGCCAGACCCAAATTGGTCGCTGGCCCGGCAGCGGCGACGAGAACCATGTCGCGGCGCGGAGACCGCAGCCGGCTGAAATTCACGGGTACCGGTTTTGCCCAGCCAAACAGAAACGGTGCGCGCGCAATTACCAGCAACGCCGGCAGGATGATGGTCCCCATCCCGTCGATATGGCGCAGCGGATTGAAGCTTACGCGGCCCTGCCTATAGGCCGTGTCATCACCAAGTTTCCACGCAACCCAACCGTGAGCCGCCTCGTGCAACGTGATGGCAAGGAGGATTGGTAACGCCCAGAGCGAAGCGGTGTAGGCAAGCTGAACAAGTATATCCGGACCCATCGCTAAACTTCCCTTCAAGCCCGCGCGAGCAGGGAATCGCGGCGCTTCACCAAGATATCCGCTGAGGGCAAGGCGTCAGCTTGCGCCGCGCTAAGGAGCTGCTTTGCCGCTGCCCATCGCTGAAGCGCCATGTCGCTGATCGGCGCACATGCCGAAGCAAGTGATTTCATTTCGGCCAAGTCGGCGTTGCAGTGGAGCACAATGTCGCATCCGGCCTGCAACGCTGCCACCGACCGCGCACCGATTTCGGCATCAATCGCGTCAAGCGCGTGCATGGATATATCGTCGGAGAGCAATAGACCCTTGAATCCGATCTCTTTGCGGATCACGTCTTCGATCACCGATGCCGACACCGTCGCCGGCGTCGTGCCATCGATATCGGTGTAGCTGACATGTGCCGTCATCGCCAATGGTATGTCGCGGAGACTGCGAAATGGCAGAAAATCCAGTTCACCGAGCGCCGACCTCGCCAGCTCGACGATGGGTAAGGCCTGGTGGCTATCGACCGATGCGTGTCCGTGGCCGGGAATGTGTTTGAGGACAGGCAGCACGCCGCTCGCCAACATGCCATCGCAGAAAGCGCGACCCAGTTTCGCCACGATTGACGGATCATTCGAAAATGCGCGGTCGCCGATCACCCCATGCGCTCCGTCGACTGCGAGGTCCAAGACCGGCGCGCAATCGACAGTGATCCCAAGCGCATTAAGTTCATAGGCGATCAGGCATGCCTGCGCGTAAACCGCCTCACACGCAGCCTCTGCACTGTCTTGAGCAAGCCTGCCAAACCGCGCCGCTGGCGGAAATTCCGCCCAGTGTGGCGGTCCGAGTCGCGCCACGCGGCCGCCCTCCTGATCGATGAATATAGGCGCGTCACTTCGTCCCGCCGCAGCGCGAAGTTGACCGACGAGCACTCCTACCTGGTCCGGAGCTTCGATATTGCGGCTGAATAGGATGAAGCCGAAGGGCGCGCACCGCTCGAAGAACGCAGCCTCGTCCGCACCGAGCGTTGGGCCGGCGCATCCGAAAATGACGGCAAGCGGTCCCGAGCTAGGGTTGGACAACCAGACACCCCACCTTGCGCTGCTTGAGCTTCTCGCATAGCGCGCTGGCCGCCTCACGGCTTGGCAGCGGTCCGGCCTGAACCCGGTAAAACGTACCCCGGCTGCCGAGATCCGCACGAAACACGACCAGCGTGAGGCTTCCGAGAATATCCTTGTGCTGTTCTGAACGTCGGCTCCACTCGATGTTCGCCGCTTCCGGGTTGGTCATCGAGGCAATCTGAATACGAAATGCCGACTTCGTGACGACCTGGGGCGATGCTGCGGCTGCCGGCACTGGTGGCTTCGCTGCGTCGACAGACAAAGCAGCCGTTTGTTGAGGTTGAGTTGCCAATCTTGCCGGCGGAGAAACGGCTTTGGGTGCTGCCGGTGGCGTCGCCGCCGCAACAGACGCGGCCGACGGCACCGGTGGCGGCAGAGTAGCAACGGATTGATCGGCACTCGCGATGGCGGCGGGGACCGAAAGCTTTGGCGGCGCCACCGGCACTGCGGCCGGAGGCGGCGGCGCGCTCACCGTGGGCTTTGGTAGCGGTGTTTCAGGTGGCGGTAGCAATCGTTCTACGACTTCACCGACCTGTTGCTTACCAATCTGGTTGTAAACAAGCTTGTCCTGGTGTGGCACCTCCAGCCCGCCGGGACTTTGCGGTGGCACTTTGCTCGGACCCACGGCCCTCAAGACCGGCGCAGACTCTTCGCTGCCTTCTTGGATGCCCTGATTGTAGGCGTAAACCACGATCACGGCGAAACTCATCAGGGCGATGAAGGCGACAATCGCCGGTAGGAGCTTTGATGATTTTTTCGCCAGCGCAGCAGTCTTGCCATCAATCTCCGCGAGTTCGGCGTCCAGCGAATCAAAATCGGACGGCATCAACGCATCTCCTCTACCGGCGCGACACCCATTATCCCAAGCCCCGACGCAATCACCGTTTCAACTCCCCTGACCAGGGCAAGGCGTGCGGCCGTTAACGTCTCATCCTCCTCGACGATGAAGCGCAAGGATGGCTCATCCTTGCCCTTTGTCCAAAGTCCATGAAATGCCGCTGCAAGATCATAAAGGTAGAATGCCACCCTGTGTGGCTCATGAGCCTCCGCCGCCGCCTCGACGAGCTGGGGCCAAGCCGCCAGCGTCTTGATGAGACCAAGCTCCGACTCATCCGTCAAGCGGCCGAGATCGGCGGCAGCCAGCGCTTCACATTCGATATCGATTCGCTCGAAGGCAGCCTTCGCCATTCGCAACACCGACCGGCAGCGCGCGTGCGCATACTGCACATAAAAGACCGGATTCTCGCGCGATTGTTCGGTCGCCTGCGTCAGATCGAACTCTAGCTGCGCGTCATTCCTGCGCGTCAGCATGATGAAGCGCACAACGTCGCGTCCAACCCGGTCGACAAGATCCTGCAGCGTGATGAATGTGCCCGCGCGCTTCGACATCTTCACGGGTTGCCCACGCTCCATCAGTTTAACGATCTGACAAATCTTCACGTCGACGACCGCTTGGCCGTCGGTCAAAGCTTTCATGGCAGCCTGCATACGCTTGACGTATCCGCCGTGATCCGCGCCCCAGACGTTGATCAGCGTTGGCGATCCGCGTTGAAACTTGTCCAGATGATAGGCGATGTCGGCCGCGAAATAAGTCCAGCTGCCATCCGATTTCTTGAGCGGCCGGTCCGTGTCGTCGCCAAACGTAGTCGCCTTGAATAGCGTCTGCGGCCGCGGCTCCCAGTCTTCAGGTTGCTTGCCCTTGGGCGCTTCCAGCGTTCCCGTATAGAGAAGTCCCTTTTCTTCGAGGATTTTGAGCGCCTGATCCACGCGACCGGCATCGACGATTGCCCGTTCCGATGTAAACACATCATGACGGACACCGAGTCGATCTAGGTCGCTAACGATCAGCGCCATCATCCGATCGACGGCAAACTCGCGAATCTCGGCAAGCCACTCCTGTTCCGGTTTGCCACGCCAACGATCCGCATGTTTCTCGGCGAGATCGCGCCCAATGGGTACCAAATAGTCGCCAGGGTAGAGATTATCGGGAAATGGCCCGATGTCCTCGCCCAGCGCCTCGCAGTAGCGCAGAAAAACGGAGCGCGCGAGCGCGTCGACCTGAGCGCCCGCATCGTTGACATAGTATTCGCGGCGCACTTCGTAGCCCGCTTTTTCCAACAGCAAGCAAAGCGCATCGCCGACAACCGCGCCGCGGGCATGGCCAACATGCAGCGGTCCGGTCGGATTCGTTGAGACAAACTCGACATTGACGTGCTGACCACGCCCGATTTCCGAGTCACCGTACGCCACACCGGTACGCAGAATTGCACCCAGGCAATCGCGCCATACCTCATCGGTCAGCCGCGCATTGATAAAGCCGGGACCAGCGACCTCCGCTACACATACCAACGGAGAATCCGTCAGGTGTTCGCTAATCAAAGCGGCGAGATCACGCGGCTTCATAGCGGCGGGCTTGGCCAGAACCAAGGCCGCGTTGGTCGAAAGGTCGCCGTGCGCGGGGTCACGCGGCGCTTCGACGCTGATGCTTGAGGAATCGAGACCCGAAGGCACCATGCCTGCCTCGGCTAATCTTTCGATCAACTCCTCAATTTTATCTCGAAACGTATTGTAAATATTCATTTTTCTAAAATATCTACACCAAATATTCTGGCATGTTTATCGAACGCGTAGCGATCGGTCATACCGGCAATATAATCGGCGACGATGCGGGCTGTCGCCGCCGATTTGGGTGCGGTGGCGGCTTCGTTCCACTCGCTCGGCATGAGGGAGGGTTGCTCAAGCATGCGCTCGAACAGATCGGTCACGACGTGACGCGTCACCTCTCTCATGCGCGCGACCGATTCGTGCCGGTACAAATGTTTGTACAAAAATGATTTGAGACGCCGATCTGCCTCCGACATCTCGGCCGAGAATGCGACAACCGGTTGCCTCGCGGCCCGTATGTCTTCAACCGACCGCGGGTTCAGCTCTTCGATCCGGCGTCTGGATTCATCCAGCACATCGTTTACCATACCATTGATCAGCCGGCGTACCGCCTCGTGGATCAAACGCGAACGCTCAATGTCGGGATACTTTTCGCGTACCGCGCGAACGACTACGGCGACATGCGGCACCTGAGTCAAATCGTCGATGCTGAACAAGCCTGCCCGGAGACCATCGTCGATATCGTGGTTGTTGTAAGCGATGTCATCGGCAAGTGCGGCTACCTGAGCTTCTGGTCCAGCGAAGCTATATAGTTCCAAATCATTGATTTTATTGTATTCACCTAGCGTCAGCGGCAAATCCACGGCCTCCACACGATGCGCATCGGTCGCATGGCCGTGCGTCTTCGGCACCACTGGCCCATTGTGCTTGGCAATCCCCTCAATCGTCTCCCAGGTCAAGTTAAGGCCGTCGAACTCGGCATACCGTTTCTCAAGCTTTACCAGGATGCGTAGCGTCTGATCGTTGTGATCGAAGCCGCCGTAGGGCTGCATGACCGAGTTCAGCGCGTCTTCGCCAGTATGGCCAAACGGCGTATGGCCAAAGTCATGTGCCAGGGCCAATGCCTCGGCCAGATCTTCGTTCAGCGACAGACTACGGCACAAACCGCGGGCAATTTGTGAAACCTCGATGCTGTGGGTCAACCGCGTCCGGTAATGATCGCCCTCGGTACTGACGAAGACTTGCGTCTTGTGCATGAGCCGGCGGAAGGCCGTGGAATGTATGATGCGGTCGCGGTCGCGCTGGAAGACGCTTCTCGTTGTGCTCTCTGGCTCAGGGTGAAGGCGTCCTCGGCTTTCCTCCGGCCGGCTGGCGTAGGGTGTGCCGCTCATGCGCCGGAGATTACGCGTCGGTCGCGGCAAAATACAACGATCCCGTGTGGGCAGATGCAAAACTCCCGGGAATCTTGGCGATGAGGCGGGCCGGCGATGGTCTCCAGGGATTGAATATCGCGCAGATAGGATTACATATCACTTTGGAGTCGTTATAATGAGCGCGGCAAAGAGCTGGCCCGGATTAGACTGATGACCGATCCATTTGCTGTTGAGCGAGTCGAAAGCGAGCGCGCGATTACCGTCTCGGTAAACGCCGTCAAGCGCATCGAGGCGATCCTCGAATCCGAGGAGGCGCCGAACCAGGCATTGCGCGTGACCGTGTCCGGCGGCGGATGTTCCGGCTACCAGTACGGTTTTAAACTCGACGACACGGTGGCGGAGGATGATCGCGTCTTCGAGCGCGACGGCGTCAAGGTAATCGTCGACGATATCTCGCTCGATCTTCTGGCGGGGTCGGAAATCGATTATGTCGACGACCTCATCGGGTCGTATTTCCAGGTGCGCAACCCGAACGCCACCGCTTCCTGTGGCTGCGGCACATCATTCGCAATCGGCTAGCCGTCAATTTCACAAGTCGAAACGGGCCCGCTTCGCGCGGGCCTTTTGCGTTGTTATAGTAGCGATTCAGAATTGCACAGACCCCATGGAGTGCCCGCGATGAAGATCGCTACGTTCAATGTGAACTCGGTCAAAGCCCGCCTGCCGCGGGTCATCGAATGGCTTATCGAGGCGGCCCCGGATGTAGCGCTCCTGCAAGAAATCAAAACCCAAACCAAAGCGTTTCCTTACTTGGAAATCGAAGCTCTGGGCTACAACACGGCGATTTTTGGCCAGAAATCCTATAACGGCGTCGCCATCCTATCGAAACGGCCGATCGAAGACGTGCAGGAGGGGCTGCCCGGTGACCCGAGCGACGACCAGGCCCGCTACCTTGAGGCAACGGTCGATGGCTTGCGGGTCGCTTCGATCTACCTGCCGAACGGCAACCCCGTCGAATCCGACAAATATCCATACAAATTGGCCTGGATGGAGCGCCTGATTGCCCATGTGAGCGAGACGTTGCTGCCATCAGAACAACCCTTTGCGCTTGGCGGCGACTACAACGTCATTCCCGCCGACGGCGATGTTTACGATCCGGCTGGCTGGGCTGACGATGCCCTGTGCCGCCCGGATACAAGGGCAAATTTCCGCGCCCTTCTGCATCTTGGACTGACCGAGGCGTGGCGGGCCCTCCATGGGGAAATTGGCGAATACAGTTTTTGGGATTACCAGCGTGGCCGCTGGCCGCGCGACGAAGGTCTGCGCATCGACCACTTTCTGCTCTCTCCGCATGCTGCCGACCGCCTGGTCGCTTGCGAGATCGACCGCACACCACGCGGCAAGGAGAAGGCTTCCGACCACACCCCGGTTTGGTGTGAGATTGCCGACGCGGCGTAGCGGCGCCAGCGTGTGGCATTTCAGGCCGCGCCTGGCCGCAGCCGAACGCCTGGACGCAACTTGCGAAAGTCAAGCTTAGCGGGATCGGCATGGCAAGGACCCGGCGCCTCGACGAGGATGATATGCTCGGCAATCGGCTGGAAATCGGCACGGAAATGCACCGAACTCTTCAGGACCAGAATAGATTCCCGCTCTGGCTCGATTCCCAAATGGCGGAATATCGACTGATCCGCCGCTTGCATTTTCACTGAGCTCACGACAATGCGCACGCCGGCGATTTCCAGGAGTGCCATCGGTCCAAGATCTATCCGCGCACCTAAATACATCGGACCGGTTGCCGTAAAGCGGCCATCGCCCAGCTTCAGCACCCTGAATTCGCCTTCAACCGGCCGCGACCCTGCAACCTTTGATTTCGCGCCGAGCGAAGTCGAGATCAGTGCGCCTTCGCCGCCTTCATGCGCCAGGGCCGCGACCTGCGGATCCCACAGCGTGGCGATAACAGCGCCCGCCGCGCCGCCACGAATCAACGCCTCCAATAACCCGGTCGTGTCCGACGGACCGCCGCCGCCCGGGTTGTCCTGAGTATCGGCGAGAACGACCGGGCGATGCGCATGCTCCGACCGGCGCAAAGCCTCGGTCACCGCTTCATCCGTCGCCAGCAATATTCCGTCAAAGTCCGCCTCGCGGGCCGTCAATGTCTCGGCCATGGCGTCAGCCGCGGACTCCGTCGCCACGCGGTCCGTTCCGTAGGCGAGCACGGCGGGACCGGCCTCGGCGATATCGGCAAGCGGAAAACCCATCGCCAGCGATAAGGTGCATAGGCCGTCTGCCGCTGCCTCGGATTCGAGTTCCGCCCGCCGGGCATAAAGCGACAGCGCGGGGTCGACGAGCGTACAACCCCAATTGAGTGGCACCAGGAAATCCGGCTTGCGGAACGCCTTGTGATAGCGCTCCGCACGGTTAAGTAAATCGTCCAAATGCGTCGCCGCGCGTCGGCCCGTTTCAACCATGTCGACATGCGGATAAGTGCGGAAGACATCGAGCACGTCGCTCAGCGCAAACATGCCCTGCGTGATGTTGGTGTGAAGGTCGAGGCTCGCTGAGATCGGGATGTCGGCACCGACGAGCGTGCGTATTCTGCGCAGCAACTCTCCTTCACCGTCCTCCAGATGCTCGGCCACCATCGCACCATGGAGGCAGAGATAGATGCCGTCGACCGGCAGTGCCTGATCGAGCTCGTCCAGCATCATGGCGACGATTCGTTCGTAGGCGTCCTGCGTGACATGAGCCGAGGGAACCGCCGAGCACCAAGACAATGGCGCCAACTCATGACCGCGGTCGCGCAATTCGGTGACCGCCCCCATTATCGGCAGGCTTACGCCGTCGATCGCCGCGAACAACGCATCTCCGCGGGTGAGCGCTGGATGGGCATCGGCCTGCTCGAAATCCCGAAAGGTCGCCTTCAGGGGCGCGAACGTGTTGGTTTCGTGATGAAACCCGCCGACAGCGATGCGCGCCACGGTCTATGCTCTTGCCGAATTCACGCGCAATACGCTCGATTCAAATGTCAGCGTAGACATGAGTTTCCGACTTCGCGCCGGGATGCGTCACCGCGCCCTTCTCTGCGGTGCCCACGGTTTCGCCGTAGCGCCATAGCGCACCCGACTGGAAATCGTGCCTTCGCGGTGTCCACTTCTTCCGACGCGCTGCGAGTTCGCTGCGGCTCAAATCGACCCTGAGCGTGCCCTTCTCCGCATCGATGCGAATCATGTCACCATTGCGCAGCAGCCCAATCGGCCCGCCAACGGCCGCTTCGGGGCCCACATGGCCGATGCAAAAGCCACGTGTTGCACCGGAAAAACGGCCGTCGGTGATGAGTGCCACCTTCTCTCCCATACCGATGCCGTAAAGCGCGGCCGTGGTCGACAGCATCTCGCGCATGCCCGGCCCGCCTTTGGGACCCTCGTAGCGGATGACGAGTACTTCACCCTCCTTGACCTTGCCGCCGACGACGGCATCAAAACAATCCTCCTCGCAGTCAAAGACACGTGCGGGCCCGGCAAACTGCAGGCGTTCCATGCCGGCGACTTTGACGATGCCTCCCTCCGGCGCAAGATTGCCCTTGAGACCAACCACTCCGCCGGTTGGAGAAATCGGCTGCGCGACGCGATAAACGACGTCTTGTCCTTGGGGAAATTTCACCTTGCTGTGGTTCTGCTCCAGGGTCTTCCCTGTCACCGTCATGCAGTCCCCGTGCAAGTAGCCGCCCTTTAGGAGCTCCTTCATAACCACCGGAATGCCACCGACCTCCCACAAGTCTTTGGCAACATACTTGCCGCTAGGTTTGAGGTCGGCGATGTAGGGTGTACGTTTGAAGATCGCCGTTACCTCATGCAGGTCGAAATCAATTCCCGCCTCGTGGGCGATTGCTGGGAGATGCAGTCCGGCGTTCGTCGACCCGCCGGTTGCGGCGACCACCGTGGCGGCGTTCTCCAGCGACTTGCGGGTGACAATGTCCCGTGGGCGGAGTCCCTTTGCGAGCAGCTTCATCACCGCTTGGCCCGACGCTTCCGCATAGGCATCGCGCGATTCGTAGGGTGCGGGCGTGCCAGAGGATCCCGGCAGCGCGAGGCCCATCGCCTCGGAAACGCAAGCCATGGTGTTGGCGGTGAACTGGCCGCCGCACGAGCCTGCCGAGGGGCAGGCCGTGCTTTCGAGCTCGTGCAGATCGGCCGCGCTCATGCGTCCAGCGGCGTGCATGCCAACACCCTCGAAGATATCGACGACCGTGACGTCACGCCCCTTGAATCGGCCCGGCAAGATCGTGCCCCCGTACATGAACACGCTCGGTACGTTGAGGCGGACCATTGCCATCATCAAACCCGGCAACGACTTGTCGCAACCAGCGAGACCAACCAGCGCATCGTAACAATGGCCGCGCATCGTCAGTTCCACGGAATCGGCGATCACTTCGCGGCTTACCAGCGAACTCTTCATGCCGGCATGTCCCATGGCGATGCCATCGGTCACAGTAATCGTCGTGAATTCCCGCGGCGTGCCGGCTGCGGCCTTGACGCCGAGTTTTACCGCCTGCGCTTGACGCGAGAGGGAAATGTTACACGGCGCCGCTTCGTTCCACGTCGTGGCGACGCCAACAAGCGGCCGCGCGATCTCTTCCTCTTTTAGTCCCATCGCGTAGAGATACGAGCGGTGCGGCGCGCGCTCGGGGCCAACCGTCGTGTGACGGCTGGGAAGCTTCGATTTGTCGAAGGCCATGCTCCACCCTCCCGGAAAAATCATGCCTGTCCCGTGCAATTCCGTGGCACGGATATGTTCACACTGATAGCATAAAACCGCCGATCGAAACGGTATTCAGGCATAATGCAGGTGGCATGAAATACATCGAACTTCAGGGTACCCGGGTTCCAGCCCTTGGCTTTGGCACAGCGGCCATGCGCGGCAAGAAATGCGAGAAGGCGCTGACATATGCGCTCGAACTGGGCTACCGACACATCGACACGGCTGCAATGTATCGCAACGAAGAAGTGGTTGGCCGCGTGGTTGCCGCCTCCGGAATCGCGCGACGTAATCTCTTCATAACGACCAAGGTAGGGCCCGGCGATCTCGCAGCCGAGGCATTTCGGCAGTCGGTTGAAGTAAGCCTCGAAAATCTACAGACCGATCACGTGAACCTGCTGCTGGTCCATTGGCCCAATCCCGACATACCGCTCGGTGACACGCTAGACGCATTAAGCGAGGCCAAGGAAAAAGGTCAGGCGCAGCGTATCGGCGTCAGCAATTTTCCGGTGGCATTGATGACCGAGGCGATCGACTCCCATGGCGTAGACTTGTTCGCCAACGAGGTCGAATACCATCCGTTTCTCGCACAGCGTTCGGTCCTCAAATCCTGCCATCAGCACGATATGATGCTTATCGCTTATAGTCCGCTCGCAATGGGACAGGTCGCCAAGGATAAGACGCTCAGCCGCATCGCCAAGAAGTATGGCAAGTCTGCCGCACAGATCACGCTCAGGTGGTTAATCGACCAGTTCTGTGTCGCGGCAATCCCGAAAGCCAGCGGCAAGCGCCACGCCAAGCAAAATTTCGACATCTTTGATTTCTACTTGAGCGCGCCCGACGTCGCAGAGATTACAGCGCTTGCCTGCAACCGCAGGCTAATCGAGCTCTTGCCCGCGCCGAAATGGGACGCCGGCTAGTTTCAAGTCTTCGGCACATTCCGAGAGAGAATGGCGGCTAAGCGGCGGCCAACCGCGTTCACACGCCGGCTAGCCGTTCAAGCGCTTCCCCGAGTTTCGCACGTTGAGCTTGGGCCTCGTTCAAATATTCCCGCTGATCTTCGACCACTTCTGCTGGCGCTTTGGCGATAAAATCCTTGTTCGCAAGCTTCTTCTCGAGCTTGTTGATTTCGTCTTCGGCGCGCGCAACTTCCCGCACGAGGCGAGACTTTTCCTGCGTGATGTCGACAAGGCCGGTGAGCGGCAGCGCCGCAATCGCCTCGTCATGTACAAGCTGTACCGAGCCCGGTGGCACGGCACCCGCGGCACCCGTTCCAATCGAGTCGAGCCTGGCAAGACGCATAATCAGATCCCGATGGGCCGCAAGCCGCTCTTGATTCTCGGCCGATGCGCCCAGCAGCAATAACGGCATCTTTGCAGCCGGTGGCACGTTCATTTCCGAGCGAACCGAACGGATACCTTGGATCAGACCAACCACCCAGCGCATTTCGGCCTCGGCCGCCCGATCGATCAACGCCGCGTCGAGCTGCGGCCATTCGGCAATGATCAGGGGCGTTTCCCGCGCGGCACCGTCCACGCACAATTGCTCCCATAATTCCTCGCTGATGAAGGGCATAATCGGATGCAAAAGCTTCAGCGTGTGATCCAAGACGAATGCCGCCGTGGACCGGGTTTCCGCCTTCACTCTTTCATCGTCGCCAGCGAGCAGCGGTTTGGCGAACTCAAGGTACCAATCGCAGAAGGTTCCCCAGGTGAACTGGTAAAGAGCGTTTGCCGCTTCGTTGAAGCGATAGGCGTCGAGCGCTTGCGTCAACTGGTCTGCGCAGCCGACCAATTCACCGATGATCCAACGGTTGACGGTTTCCTTGGCCGAAGCCGGATCGAACTCTGACTGCGGCACGCAACCGTTCAATTGACAAAATCGTGCCGCGTTCCAGAGTTTGGTCGCGAAATTGCGGCCGCCGGCCACCCGTTCGCCCGAAAGTTTGATATCGCGCCCCGGTGCGGCGAGCGACGCCAAGGTAAATCGCAGCGCATCGCAGCCGTACTCGTCGATCAGCTCGAGCGGGTCGATGACGTTGCCTTTTGACTTCGACATCTTCTGGCCGCGCGCATCGCGGATCAAGGCGTGGATGTAGACCGTATGGAACGGCACTTCGCCCATAAAATGAAGGCCCATCATCATCATCCGCGCGATCCAGAAAAAGATGATGTCGAACCCGGTCACCAGCACATCGGTTGGGTAATGGCGCTCGATTTCCGGTGTTTCGTCGGGCCAGCCAAGCGTTGAGAACGGCCACAAACCCGAGGAGAACCACGTGTCGAGGACATCGTCGTCACGCGTCAGAGTCACCCTCTCGCCGTAATGCGCTGCTGCTGATTCGGCGGCGGCTTCTTCGCTCTCTTCGACGAATACGCTGCCGTCAGGTCCGTACCAAGCGGGAATTTGGTGGCCCCACCACAACTGTCTGGATATGCACCATGGCTGAATGTTGCGCATCCACTCGAAATAGGTCTTCGTCCAATGTTCGGGCACAAAACGCGTGCGCCCCTCCTCCACCGCGGCAATTGCCGGTTTTGCGAGCGTTGCCGCGTCGGCATACCACTGGTCGGTCAGAAACGGTTCGATTGGCACGCCACCGCGGTCGCCATAAGGAATTGAATGCGTCTGCTGCTCGACGCGATCGACCAAGCCCAACGCTTCCAGATCGGCGACCACACGTTTGCGCGCTTCAAATCTGTCGAGCCCGCGATAGGCCTCGGGAGCGTTCTCGTTCAGCCGAGCCGACTCGTCGAAGATATTGACCATCTCGAGTTCATGCCGGCGACCGACTTCGAAATCGTTGAAGTCATGAGCTGGCGTGATCTTGACCGCACCCGAGCCCTGCGCCGGATCGGCGTACTCGTCGGCAACGATCGGGATGCGCCGGTTCGCCAACGGCAATGCAACGTGTTTACCCACCAGATCACGGTAGCGGTCATCGTCGGGGTGAACTGCCACAGCGGTGTCACCGAGCATTGTTTCAGGCCGCGTAGTTGCTACAGTTATGTATTTATTTTCAATGCCTTCTATGGGGTAGTTAAAGTACCACAGATGCCCATCCACCTCGGTCTGCTGGACCTCCAGATCGGAAATCGCGGTCTGCAGTTTGGGGTCCCAATTGACCAGGCGTTTATCCTTGTAGATCAGTCCCTGTTTATAGAGCTCGACGAACACTTTTGTGACAGCGCGGCTCAGGCCTTCATCCATCGTAAAGCGTTCGCGCGACCAGTCGCACGAGCTGCCAAGGCGGCGCAGTTGCTGGGTAATGATGCCGCCGTATTGAGCCTTCCAGTCCCATACTTTATCGAGGAACGCGGCTCGACCCACCTCTTTGCGTGATGTCCCAGCCGCCTCGAGTTCACGTTCGACGACCATCTGAGTCGCGATGCCGGCGTGATCAGTCCCTGGCTGCCAAAGCGCGTCCCGGCCGCGCATACGCTCCCGCCGGATCAGAATATCCTGCAGCGTATAATCGAGAGCGTGCCCCATGTGCAGGCTCCCGGTCACGTTGGGTGGTGGAATAACTATCGTATAGGGATCGGCGTTGCTGCGCTGGCCGCCAGCCGCAAATGCGCCTGATTCCTCCCATTGCGCATATTGCTTTGCCTCGACCTCTTCCGGTCGGTACGTTTTGTCCAGCATCGCTGAACCACCTTCAAAAAGTTTGGAGTTATCCTACCTCGGCCCGGCACCAGGTCCGATCGATACGTCTTGAAACGATCCCGGATCAGTTATCCCTGGCCGCGTTTGCCATCCGCTGAACTTCGCGCTTGACGACTTCCTCGACAACCGACGGCAGATTTTCGTCGAGCCATTCCCGCAACATCGGCCGCATCAGATCTCTAACCAACTGTTCGAGTGTCCGATCGGCGCGGCCTAACGGCACGTCCCGCCCGGACAGACTCTGCGCGAGCTGTGACAACGCTGCTGTGCTGACCGCTTCAGCCGCGGGCGACACCAGGGCATCATCCGTCGCCACCGGTTCCTCGATCGGTTCAAGCTCCATGGGCGGCAGTGGTGCCGGCTCGGGCTCGAGTTCAAGTACCTCTTCTTCAAGTTCGAGTGGCTCTTCCTCGATCTCTTCGGTTAGCTCAAGTTCTTCCGTCTCGTCCGTCAGTTCGAGTGGCTCTTCCTCGGGTTCGGGCTGGGGTTCCGGGGCTGGTGCTGGCTCAGGTTCCGGCGCCGGAGGAGCTTCCACTTCAACCGTCTCGCCGCCTTCGTCACTGTCCTCGGAAATAATTTTCCGAATGGACGAAAGAATTTCCTCCATCGACGGTTCTTGTTCGCCGCTATCGTCGCTCATGTCTCAACCAATCGTATTGCCTTTTGAATAAAAACCGACAACGGGCAAAGTAACCCCAAGAATTGAATACCCGAGCCACCCTCAATCTGTGGCACCTGTATCAAGGCCCCACCACCTATTTCTTATCGTACTATAATACGCTTTTTCATTGTAAGGATCGACTGGGAGCGAAAGTCCGCGTGCCGTCAACCCGCCAACCGCAGCGAGAAGGTCGAAATGCGCGACGATCTCGTCGCGTTGCGCGCTGACGAGGCCAACTTGCGCATTAAGCAATTCCTGTTCCGCATCGAGCACATCGAGCACCGTTCGCGATCCGACAGTCGCTTCCTGCGTGACACCGTCCAGGGCGATCAGTGACGCACGAACCTGTGAGTCCAATGCCTCGATCCTCGATTGAATAGCGACAAGCGACTCCCAGGCGCTGGTCGCATCCTGCACCGCCGCACGCCGGGCCTCGACGATGAGCCGTCGGGCACGGCTTGCCAGTTGTTTCGCCTCGCGGACACGGGCCGAAACCGAACCGGTTTGATAGAGCGGGATCGTCAGCGCGGCCGTTAGGGAAACTGTATTTGTGGTTCGGTCTTTAATCACCTGATTGCGGCTGCGCGAGGCATTGGCCGTCAAATCGAGCGATGGCAACAGTTCACCGGTAACCACGCGAACGTTGGTTTTCGCGGCTGCCTCATCATGGATGGCCGCCAGCACATCAGGGTTTTGTCCATCCGCCAAGCGCGCCGCCTCATCACCATCCGATGCGGGAGCTCCAGGCAATTTAGGCCGGGTCAACGTACCCGGCAACGTGCCGATGATTTGTCGGTACGTCGCGCGGCTGACCTCAAGATCGCCTTCAGCTTGCCGGTGGTCGGCAAGCGCTCCCGCGAAACGCGACTCGGCCTGCGCGACATCGGTCCGCGTAACTTCGCCAACGCTAAATCGGTCGCGAGTCGCCTCGAGCTGGCGGGCAAGGACCTGTTCATTGTTGACGTTGAGCTCGAGCACCGACTCGTCGCGAACGACGTTCATGTAGGCCGTCACAGCGTCCAGTAGTACCACCTGTTCGACAGATGCCAGTCGTGCGCGTGCAGCTTCGACTTCACTTTCGGCCTGGATAGTCGCCGCCAAAGTACGGCCACCCCTGTAAAGGGACTGCCTGACGCTCAAAGTGCTTGAATACGGTGTTCGGCTGGAATTTACAGTATCGGCATTGAAGCTTTGCCGCGTCCTGGCGGCACTGCCAGTGATTTCCACCTCCGGCCGCCAGCCAGACAGCGCCTCCGCGACGCCCTCGTCGATCGCGCGCAATCGGGCACGCTGCGCCTGCAGCGTTGGGTTCGTTTGATAGGCCATCGTCAGGGCCTCGATCAGGCTTTCGCTGCGCGCCGACGTGCTGCCAAAAATTGGCACTGCCAGGAGTGCGGCAACGCCGCAGACGGCGGCGGCACGCAACGAACTCACCAATCGAGCGGCCAACTTGGACACTAGGCCTCCTGCCGCGTCACTGCCGACCGTCAATTTGGACCAGTCAGCGTACATTCGAATCTCCCAAGCCGATACGGGCCGACATAGCGCAACCTCGACGACACACATACCACAGGGACGCACAGCTAAAATACAAATCCGGCCCTCGCCTTAAAACCTGGCAGTGTCGCGACCGCGGCATCGAACAGTGTCCGGTCGGAAACAACGTCGTTCCGCCGCTGCATGAGCGTCGCACGACCGACCGGCTGATCCGCGCCGATTACTGTGACCAGCCGCCCGCCCTCCGAAAGTTGATCGATGATCGCCTGGGGAACCTGCGCCACGGCGCCATCGACAAGAATCACGTCATAGGGACTTTGATCGGGGTAGCCTCGGTCGACTCGGCCTTCAATGACGACAGCGTTGTCGAGCGCCAGATTTGTAAGTTCCGTTGCCGCCCGGGTCGAAAGTTCGCGCTCGCGCTCGAGGGCAAATACCGTTGACGCAAGTTTTGCGAGGACGGCGGCCGAGTATCCCGTGCCGCAACCGACGACGAGGGCGACATCGCCGGGTTTAACGGCAGCGGCCTCAAGAAGCCGGCCAAGCACCATCGGTTCCATGATATAGCGACCGCTGCCAATGGGGATGTCTTCGTCGACATAGGCAACCGCGCGTTTCGCCGCGGGAACGAACCGTTCCCGAGGGATATCGCCCATGGCTTCGAGAATCCGGGGTGTCGTGACCCGGTTGGTTCGCAACTGACTTTCGACCATGTTGCGGCGGGCAATGGCAAAATCCATGGAAGCGGGCACCCTTTCTTGGGAATTCGCCAGCCGACGAACGCGACGGCGATGCCTTGAATTGGCTTGCTTTATATATCCGCGCGGCAGGCCCTGACAATGCACCGCGCATACCGACCCAAAGGATATTTGCCGTACGAAATCCGCCCCTTCGCGGGGCTTTGTCCCCTTGCCCTCCAACTTGACCGTCAACAACGGCGCACGTATATCACGCGAACGGGTGCCCGCGCGGTAGGCGCAGCATGAAACTTCGGGGTCCGGTGGCAGAGTGGTTATGCAGAGGCCTGCAAAGCCTTGTACGTCGGTTCGATTCCGGCCCGGACCTCCACCCCGCGGAAGCCTAGCCGCGTATTCCGGTCGACAGATTGTCCGCTTGGTGTGTGCCCAGTCCTTTGATATATATCGGTTCGAGCTGGTGCGAGCCGACGGCCCGTACATTGCAAGGCATCAGAGGCGCCAATTGTCCAAGTTCGGCCACTGATCCCCGGTAGCTCAGTTGGTAGAGCAGGTGGCTGTTAACCACCCTGTCGGCGGTTCGAGTCCGTCCCGGGGAGCCAACAAAACCGAGGCTTTCAGTGATTATGCTGGAAGCCTCGGTCCTATTTAGGGTCCGTATAGGGTCCAGTTGCGCAGGTTTTCGGCGTTATTCTTCGGCGATATTCTTCGGCGATATCGCGCTATTGGCCACTACAATTCTGGCCACGTAGCCCAATCTTCAAGATGACCCTGGAAATTCTGCTGGCTGCAAATTGCACGCCCGTCTTCATGCAGCGTCATATAGATTTGACGATATAAATTGTGGAGATTGCCAAGGTTGAAATTCACGACGTAGTTTCGAAGAACAGCGCGATCCATGATCAGAAACCGCCATCGCTCCAAATGCCGCATGACAAACACGAAGTGCAGCTCCGGTGTTTGAGCAGCTTGAATCATGTTCTCGCGCACGCGAAATTGATAGCGTCGAGATTTTCTTTGATCGATTCCGAGAGCAGTTTTCACTTGCAAACGCCACATCGCCCCCGTGTCGTCTCGGACCACGAAGACATCGTCACCCTTGTCGATTTCAGGCATGGCGACATTGTACCCCCGAAGCGCGAATTCACCCATCACAGCCAGATGACCGGCCTTTCCCGTGTAATGCGTTCCCGGCATTTTCCGTTTCCCCTACCGCCCACTAATCAATGATTTAGTTTATCAACTCCCGCGTAAATTGTGCCGGTTGAAGATCACCCGGCTAATGAACAGACCAGACGGCGCGCGCGAAGTTATTGTTTGGGCGACGCGGGGCAGCACGAGCGATAGCATGTGTGGTGAGGCACAGTATCGCCCTCCACACGGCCTGCCCGTCAAGATCGCCAACATCCAGCATCTCGTCCGCACGCAAGGCGGCGTGAATTGGCGCCTCGTCGCCATGCTGGTCGATTTGCCTCCCGGATGATGTTCAGGGACCGTCTCCCGCGAAGCTCAGCTGGCCCTGCGACCGTGGGCGAACCCGAAATATGCAAGAACTCCGGTCACGAGCCCATAGCAAGCCAGCTCAGTCACATCGGGACAATTCGGCCGCCGACGAAGAATTAATAGCGCGCTGCGACAAATTACAGAAACTCGGCCTGCTTGCTCGTATCTTCCCTCGGGGCTGATTTCAATCCAACGGTCGGATCAACGCCCGGCAAGTTCGGCTTCCTGCCGTTTAGTAACTCTTCAATTGTAAGAATTTGAAGTCGTGGAATCTTACCCCAAGGCGTATCAGTCACCCCGGTGCTTGCGGCTTCCCTAATCATGGTTTTTTTCGGAGGAGTCAAGGTAACAAACACACCGAAGGGCGAATTCTCTCGGTCAAGAACACCTTTCAAATCGCGGATCATCGAAACGCCTAAATTCCGGCCGCCTTTCACCGACACGATCACGCGCTCGATTTTCTTGCCGTCGGGTTTGCAGTAAATAATCCCGTCGATACCACTATCCGCACCTTTCTTCTTGCCGCCATATGGAACCGCATTGATCAACGACACGGCCCACCACTCGAACTGATACTTATCGGCATTGGCCAAGGCACGTGCTCCCTCCAGATCTTTCGGAGTGCCGTGGACTTCGTACTTGATAGCTGGAAAAGCGTCGCGGAGACGTTTCTCGATCAGCGCAATCGCAAGATGGGTAACATCGATGCCAATCCAATCCCTCTTCAGACGCTCGGCTGCGAAAACAGCTGTCCCACATCCGCAGAAAGGATCAAGTACGACGTCACTTTCATTCGTCGTCAGCCGAATAATACGCTCAAGTAAAGCGAGAGGCTTTTGTGTAGGATACCCAAGGCGCTCTCGGGCTTGAGAATTCAGCGGATTTATGTCTGTCCACACGTCGCCGAGTGGTCGTCCTTTTTGCTCATCAAGATACCGTATTAGCTGCGGGACGCGACCCGGTCCCGTCTGAACAACTAGACCATCATCATAAGCTTCCTGCATGCGCTCCTTGGTCCATCGCCAAACTCGGGTCACGCCA
>CAXXSU010000009.1:0-68766 GCA_963664465.2 Alphaproteobacteria bacterium
AAGCTAGCCTATGCCGGCGGCAGTGAACCGGTGACCCTGATCGGCATCCGCTTTTCTCTCAACGTCGCGGCCGTGCTGGCACTGTTGCTGTTGGGACGTCACCCGTTCGTGCTGCCGGCGCGCGTGCTGGCGCTCACGCTGCTCCTTGGCGTGCTGCTTGGCAGCAGAGGGTGTCGCCTATCTCGCTGCCGTCCAGTACATCCCGGTCAGCCTGGCGGTCGTAATCGTCTCACCTTCCGCTGCAGGTCGGACTTATCTCAGCGCTTATCGGCCACGAGGCGTCTCACCCTGGCGCGTGGCGCGGCGTTGTTCGCCGCTTTCCTGGGCGTCGCGTTGGCGGTTGGCGTGGTGATCAACTCGGTGGATTGGCGTGGCGTCCTGCTGGCCGCCGGGACTGGCACCGGCATCGCCGTCACCGCGATCGTCACGAGCCGGCTGATGCGCGATCACAATGCGGTCACGCTGACCTTCTTCATGATATTGGGCGCTGCCGTCAGCTCGATGTTGGCGGTTCTGCTGTGGCGCGGTTTCGTGTGGCCCGTAACAACAACCGGCTGGCTCGGCGCCAGCATGACGGTCGTTACCTTTGCCGCCGCAATAACCCTTTACTTCATGGGCCTGGCCAGAAATTGGTGCCGTGCGCGCCTCAATCCTCGGCAATCTCGAGCCGGTCGTCACAATCTTGGCCGCCGTCGTTATCCTCCGCCGAGCGCCCGACGCTGGTGCAGCTGCTGGGCGCGGCGATGATCATCGGGGCGATCTTCTTACTTCACATCCACGAGGCCGTGCGCGGGTTGAAATCCCAACAGCACCTAGCGGCTAGCACAAAAAAAGTCAGGGCCTAAGCGGGCGAACTTGGTCGCGAGACTGCGGATTGTTAGCGATAGCGTGCCGGCGCCTGCGGGTTGTTTGCAGGGTTGGTGTCGTGCTTGGACATTCGGGCGATCAGCCCGCTGACGACCAGAGCCTGCAAGTCCGCTTCAAGCGCGTCTGCATTTGCTTTTGCGTAGACCTCATCGCCGCCGACATGAAGCGTGAATGAGCTGATGTATTTCGCCTTCTTGACGGGGTCCTCGATTGTCGCCTTGGTCCACTTATAGAGCGGATAGTTTTTCGTACCGTGTTTCTCGGCTTCGGCGACATAGTCCGCAAAGGCGTCGAACTGACATTTAATCGTCGCCTTATGTTTGTCGAGAACCTCCGCCAGAGGCCGGACGGCTGTATTGCGGGATCGCCCCGGGCCAGCGCTGCAAGATCGACATCGAGGTAAATCCGAATTTGATATTGCCATTCATCGCTCATGCGAGACCTCCTGGACTTTGAATCTCTCTGCCTTGGGAATCTGAGCGGCCGCCGGTGCGCCGGCAGCGAATTAGAGCATCACTCGTATGTTGATAGGTCGATGGCGTTGAATTTGCCACAGTAACCGCCGGGACTTGCGCCGTAGTCTGAGTCCTCCCGCCAGTCATAAATTCGAAACCCACTGATCCCCAGATAGTCTGAATAATCTCACCTGTATCGTCTGGGAGCGTCGCACAGGCGAGGATGATGTCATCCTCCGGGTCATGCTCGTCATCTGGCCAACATCTGACGATCAGCCCTGCTTCTTCAAGGCGGCGGCAATATCCCTCGATGACGTCGCCCTTATTGCCGCGGACCCATATTTTGTGGCCCTTCAACGCTTCAATCGATCCTTGGCCAGCGGACGTTTGTGACCCCAAAGCGACGAATTTATTCAACGTGATAGCGTCATACTCGTCGCAGTACTCGGAACCATAGTCCGGATCGTCGCGCCAGTCG
Organism: Alphaproteobacteria bacterium; assembly: GCA_963664465.2. Classification (GTDB taxonomy): domain Bacteria; phylum Pseudomonadota; class Alphaproteobacteria; order UBA8366; family CAVOAK01; genus CAVOAK01. Next base: position 1,801 of record CAXXSU010000009.1, read on the forward strand.
TAGACGTCGTAGCCGCTCACCCCCAGGCATTTCTTGAACGATCTTACCGGTATCCGCCGGCAGCGTCGGACACTTGAGGTAAATATCGTCCATCAAATCATCGCTATCCCATTGATCGCATTCGACGTTCAACCCAGCCTCTTCCAACAGGCGGCAATATCTCGTGCGCAGCGCATCGTCATTGGATTTAACCCAGATATTGCGGCCTCTCAGTTTTGCGAGTGACCCGAGCGCGACTTTCGGTTCCGCAAATGAGTCGATCGTAATGGCGTCAAAACTGTTGCAGTTTCCGCCTTCCTTCGCGCCATAGTCCTCGTGATCGCGCCAAACGTAGAGATGCAATCTGCCAATGCCCAAATACGCCTGAATGATGTCACCCGTGTCCGTCGGCAGCGTCGCGCATTTCAGCATGACGTCTTACATCGGTTCGTTGGTGTTGTTCTCGTCGCATTCGACGATCAGTCCAGCCTCCTCCAAACGCCGGCAATAGCCCGTGGCGATACCGCCCTTGTTGGATCGAATCCAGATCCTGTAGCCCTTCAAGACGTCGATCGTGCGGTCGCCGCTGGTATTCCGGGGCGTTGCGACGGCGACCTCCGTCGGCTGTAGTTTCTGGGCCCTGAATCGCGCCAATGTCGCGAATGCGCCGGTGGGATATTGCTCGAGATACGCCTTATAGTCGCCCGCGTCCAAGCTATCCTCGATCGACTGCCAGAACATGGCCTCCAGGTTGACTTGCGGCGCGGCCTGGATCGCCGGCGCGGTGCTGGCAGTCGCCTTTGGCGCTGTCGCACCGCCACTGAAATAGAAGTCGCCGGTCAGCGATGACGATTCCCATGGCACCTGTTTGTCCAGCGTGCGGGTCATAACCTCGATACGCACGCGCTTGAAGACCTCTTCGACTTTGGCGCCGGGCGTGCGAATTGCGAGCGAAAGCGCCTTCGTGTAGGCGCTGTTCTCGCCCGTGCCGTCTTCGGCGCCCCGGCCCGGCGCGGTTGAGTAGGCAAGTAGCGTACCGGTCGGCGCGTCCATCTTGGCAAGACCGCGCGTAGCCGATCTGGAGCTGCACTTGAATGGGTTGTTCCGGCAGGCGTCAAGAATAACGATGTTGAGGCCGGCCTGCGCCTCCTCAAGCGTGCGCAGAAGGCTTGACGCACGAACACCTTCGATGTCGACGTCGAGTTCATCTTCGATCAGTGATCCGACCGGTATCAGATAGTTCTCGCCATTCACCTGTGCGCCATGTCCAGCGTAATAGACGAGACTGACGGTGTCGCGGCCTGCCTCCTTGACCCGCTTTCCAAATTGGGCGAAGGCACGCTTCATCTCACGCCGATCAAGGTTCACAGAAGTCCATCACCTCAGAGCCGACGCCCCTGAGCGTGCGTGACATGAGTGCAGCGTCGTTTGCCGGATTTTTCAGAGGTGCGTTCTCGTAGTCGCTATTGCCGATAACCAACGCAATTCGCGCAGGCGCACCCAGCGCCGCTGTCGCGAGCAGTGGCAGGAGCAAGAGAACGAAGAACGCACCGCGAACCATCGCGACCCCCCAATTGACTGAACTCAAGGATAACGAAGCTACGGTCGAATGGAAATGACATTTGCCGTCGAATGCGAGGGCTGCTGGTGTGCCGCCCAGGTCACCAATGGTGTTTGGTTTCCACTGCTTGACACTAAAGTTTGGTGCGGCGCATGTTTCGATCTAGCAGGTCGACGCAACGCTGACCGATATCAGTCGGTCGTCCAAAATTGAAGCGCGGAGTGAAGCCATGGATTTAGGACAGGTGCATGTGATCGAGCGCGAATGCGCCAAAGTCTTGATGCAGTGTCGCCGTCACGCCGATCTAAAGGAGTTTGAAAAATGCGCTGCCCTCTTTGCGCCCGACGTCATCTTCAAGAGCGGTGACAGCGATCCGCTGGTCGGACGAGACGCGAATATCGCGGCGATGCACGCCAATATCGGTGACGTCTTCATGCGTTGTGTGATCAATAACATCCTCGTGACCGTGATCGATGCCGACCATGCTACGTGCACCTCTTACTGGCAGGTCTACCGTCACAAGCAAGCCGATTTCGAGGCTGGCAAAGTGACATCGGCTGCGCCAACCGCCTACTGCGAGTCCGACGACACGTTCGTGCGGCTCGAAGAAGGCTGGCGCATCGCCAAGCGGCATTTCAGGACTGTGCTGTAAACGGCCACGGTAGCGCCGCTGCCCACACTCCGATCCAAGTCCTGCTTGTAGCCACAATTGGATCGACGAAGCCGCCCAGGCGGACGCCAAATCAGAGTGAAGACGCCAATTCGGACGGTTGGGTGAGTTCAATTACGTTGCCAAATGGGTCTTCACAGACGATCTGCTTGCCGCCGACTCCGTCCAGAATTTCGTTTCTGAATTTTACCCCATCGGCCTTGAGTTTTGCGACCACAGAGTCCAGATCGTCGAAATCCAATACGATTCTATTCCAGCCTCCGCCGGGACTGGGGGGTCGTGCCATCAAGCATTGGCAGGGGTGCAGACGCCGTTGGGCCTGATACCAATAGCGTCAAGTCGCCAAGACCCAAGATTGCTATTGCCGGCGCGAAACTGCGCTTAAGTTCAAAGCTTAGATTTGAGACATAGAAGGCAGCAGCCTTTTCGACGTCGTCGACAATATATCTAAATAGGGTATCCCATTCGCTCTCGTAGTGGCAAGATGTTGTGATGGCCGAGAATACTGCCCATCCCGTTGGCGGGATCGATTACCCTCGCACGCTTATGGAATTTGACGACTGGTTCGCTTCTGAGGCCGCCTGTGCGGATTTTCTTCGGCGTGTCCGTTGGCCTGCCGGGTTTCGGTGTCCGGCCTGCGGGGGAACCGAGGCGTGGGTGACGGCCAGGGGCCAACAGCGATGTGCGGGATGCCAACGTCAGACGTCGCCGACCGCGGGGACGATCTTCGAGGGTACGCGGAAACCGTTGCGGCTTTGGTTCCAGGCGATGTGGTATGTGACGCATCAGAAGCACGGCGTCAGTGCGCTTGGGGTTCAACGAATACTCGGCCTGGGCGGTTATCAGACGGCTTGGACATGGCTCCATAAGCTGCGCCGGGCCATGGTTCGACCGGGCAGAGAGCTTCTGAATGGCGAGGTCGAGGTCGACGAAACCTATGTGGGCGGCCGGGAGGTTGGCGTTACGGGGCGGAAAACAAACAAGAAATCGATTGTCGCGATTGCCGCCGAAATCCGGGGTCGGGGCACCGGTCGTATCCGCATGGCGCGTGTCGAGGACGCATCCGCCGAGAGCCTCATTCCTTTCGTCCAAACGGCTGTGTGCCCGGGAGCAACGATTCGAACCGATGGCTGGCGAGCCTACAACGGTCTCACGGGAGTCGGCTTCGAACACCAGCCGAAAAATATTTCCGCCAGCGGCGACCCAGCCCACATTGTCATGCCCCAAGTTCATCGGGTAGCCGGCCTCCTTGATCGGTGGTGGCTGGGTATTCACCATGGGGCTATTAGCGCCTCCCAGCTTGATTACTATCTGGACGAGTTCACGTTCCGCTTCAATCGCCGCCGATCCAAAGCTCGCGGCCTCCTGTTCTATCGACTCCTCCAGCAAGCAGTGCAACTGGAGCCCGTGCCATACAAGAAGCTCGTCGGGGGCAGACCCAGCCCTGCCCCCCAGATCTAGGCACTACGAGAGCGAATAGGATACCCTATATATCTAATTCTCGCCATCTCACGCACCTTCTGTGATCAATCAAATTACGCCTATCGGCCAAAAGTGGCGCGCCCGACAGGATATAGAGAGAACTCCTGGATGATCATGGCCGCGTGGCCCTCTCCATACCCTATGGTCCGCGTATAGCCATATAGCGGACTCAACTCGCGTGGTGAAGAGACGTCCGCTTCTGACCCTTAGGTGACCTTGCAGGCTAACGCATTGCATGACAGAAAGATAAATGTTCGGTGAAGCTGTCATGGATGTTCCATCTACTTTGACCGCAATTGAGGCGGATGGACCCATCCAGGAAAAGTGGAGGCGCCCTACACCGTTTGCATTGCTTCTGCCTCGAATTTGACGGGGCTTGTGAAGTCCAGCGTCGAGTGCCGACGGACTGGATTATAGAACCCATCGATGTATCCGGCTATGGCAGTTTCAGCTTGGCTTCTTGACATGAACACAGTCCTCCAGATCAGTTCTGACTTGATGGTTTTGAAGAAGGTCTCGACGACGGCGTTATCATAGCAATTTCCCTTACCGCTCATTGAGGCGAGGAAACCGAGTTCACCGAGGCGCGCCTGGTATGCGTCTGAGCAGTACTGCGTCTGAGCAGTACTGCTTCCCCGATCGCTATGGTGGATCACACCGGCGCCAGGTTGGCGCAGCCCGATAGCACGGTTAAGCGCCCTGAGCGGCAGGTCGCTGGTCATGCGAGCGCCCACGGCCCAGCCGATGACGCGCCGGGAGTAGAGGTCGAGCATGACGGCCAGGTAGAGCCAGCCCTGTGCCGTCCAGATATAGCTGATGTCGGCAGCCCATTTCTCGTTGGGTGCCTCGGCGGAGAAGTTCTGGTCGAGAAGGTTCGATGCGACGGCCTTGTTGTGCTGGCTGTCCGTCGTCTTTTTGAACTTCTGTTTCCGTTTTGGAGACAACCCATTTCCCCGCATCAGCCGAGCCACCCTATGGCGTCCAACCTCGATCCCATTCTCGGCAAGCTCGTGATGGACCCGCTCTGCACCGTAGCTCTCGCGGCTGCGCCGAAAGGCTGCCCGGACATGGGCGAGTAGAACCATGTCATCGAGCTGTCGCTGGCTTGGGCCGCGATTGCGCCAAGCGTAGAAGCCTGAGACGCTGACCTGCAGCAGTCTGCACAGGCGGAATATCGGCATCGCCAACCCGGCCCTCTCCGCGTCGATGAACCGGAACCTCATCGACTTTCCCTGGCGAAGAAGGCCAGCGCTTTTTTTAGCAGATCACGTTCCTGACGGGCCAGATCACACTCTCGGCGTAGGCGGGTAATCTCCTTCGCTGCATCCTCATGCGGACCGGAAAGCAAATCCTCCGCACGCAATTCTGCGACCCAGCGGCCGAGCGCGCTGACGCTGATCCCAAGATCTCCTGCTATCTGCCGCTGCCTGCGCCCGCTCGTCTGTAAAAGACGGACGGCTTCTTCCTTGAAGGCCCGATCAAACCGCCGGCCCTTGTTCCCATTCTGCTTCGACATTTGCACCTCCTGCGATCAAAATCCTATCGCAGGACGTCTCCACTTTCGTCAGCAGGGTCCAGGATACCGTTGCGTTGGGTTTTGACACGCCCTCTGAACGGCAGACCGGTACATTGCTTCGTACACTTGCGGCAAGTTGTCCAAACAGCAAATTGCTAGAACTGGGGACCGGCACGGGATTGGCAACAGCTTGGCTGCTAGATGGTATGGATAAATCCTCCTCTCTAACGACAGTCGACAACGATAAGTTGGCCACTGATGTGGCCTGGCGCCATCTCGGCAATGATGAACGTCTTGAACTCTGTGTCGAGGACGCGAATGTCTGGCTGGCCAGAAATTCAAACAGTTCTTTTGATCTGATTTTTGCTGACGCTATGCCCGGAAAATATGAAAATTTCGAGCTGGCGTGGAATATGCTGACGCTTGGCGGCAAGTATGTTGTCGATGATATGTTGCCACAGAACAACTGGCCCGAAGGACACGCGGCAAAAGTCCAGAAATTCCTTACTGAATTGGATCTTCGAAACGATTGTCGGATAGCAAAAATGTGTTGGAGTAGCGGGATTGTTCTTGCTGTTCGAACAAACTGATGGTTCCCGAACTTCTGTTCATGGCTAGTAGTGGACGTCTCAACGCTGTTCTTAGGATGTCCGGTTTCGAGCGCAAAGCGGATGCCGTGGCGCGCCCGACAGGATTCGAACCTGTGACCTTCGGCTTCGGAGGCCGACGCTCTATCCACTGAGCTACGGGCGCCTAGACGGCTCTGCTCGCGCAATCTACGGCATGGCATCGGCGAATGCCAATCGGCAGTCCCTGCTTTAACTCTTTGGTATGACTTCGCGCTAGCGTTGCACCAGGTCTGCCCCGGATGGCAGCGGCGCGTCCGGCGAGGTAATCCACGCCGCGACATCACTGAGGACCGCGTTTGCGCCGAGATCGCGCAAGAGCATGTGATAGCCCATTTTGTAATTAGCAATCCGACGTTCGGGGTTTGCCGGAAGATGCTTCACCAAATTGTCGATCGAGCGGCCGGGGATGAGCTGCTCGTTGGCGCCATAGAGGAGGAGCATGCGCCCGTCGAGCCGCGGCGCGGCGGCGAGCGCCTCATCCATCAAGTTGACGAGCCCGTACAGCGAGTCGATGCGGGTCTCCTTTATGACAAGAGGGTCGCGCGCCAACGCCCTTAACATCTCGACATTGTCGGATGGCCGAATTTTTAGCCCGCGACCGGTTACCCGCATCCAGGGCACGGTATGAGCACCGATCCACAGCGCCACGCGCAGCAAGGGGTTCATCGTTGCACGACCCCACACCGCCGGCGCTGCGAGTATGATGCCATCGGATACAGGTCGCTCATTGCTTGTGATTCCCGCCATGATGACCGCAGCCCCCATGCTCTCCCCCAACAAGTAGAGCGGCAGACCGGGATGGCGGGCGCGGAGCAGATGGCTGGCCGAGGCCAGGTCGGCGACCAGGGTATCGGTGGTGGCGAACCTGCCGGGATGCGGTGCCGCGCCGAAACCTCTTTGGTCGTATGCGTAGGTCGTGATCCCACTCTGAGCCCAGAACCGGGCCGGTTCTTCGAAACTTTTCGAGTAGTCGTTGAAGCCATGCAGCGCCAGCACGACAGCGCTCGGCTCACCTGTGGCGCGCCAACTTCGAATTGGCAGAGCCGCGCCGTCGCCCGTGACGATATGCTGCGCTCCCAGAACCGGGGCTGACGTGCGCGGGCCAGCGCGCTCAAGATGCGGCGCGCACGCAGTGACGATCATGCAGACCAGCCATAGGCCTGCACTTCGCCTCAGTGTCTTTGCCAGCGACCGCTCGCGCATCGCCCCGGTTCTCCGCCAACCAATCCGCCTGTTGTTCGGCGGAAGACTTGCGGTATCATCGGTTGGCCCGTCCGGGCGATCAAGCGATCCGTCAGGTGCCTGCCGAGACCGGCATCGCGAACCTGGAAAGAAGGTTTGAGGACAGTCGACAATGGATCCGGTTGAGATTGTTGAAGTTGAGACGACGCAGGTGAGTTGCGATGGCGATAGCGTGCTTGGCCATCCGCGTATTTTTCTCAACTTGGGCGATGATGGTGAGATCGACTGCCCCTATTGCGGCCGCCGCTTCGTGCTTAAGGAAGGCGCTGTAACTCAGCCGCACGGACACGACTGACTAGGCCCGCAGCCGATGTGAAATCGGCTGGCGGTTGCCGCTTGTCGCCCAGCGCCTCATCGGTCATTCTGGCGCATTATCTCGTCAGGCAAGCACGGCTTGGACTTATATGAGCAAGACTTCCAGCAAACCCCGGCATGTCTTTCTCGTCGACGGCTCAGGCTTCATATTCCGGGCCTTCCACGCCTTGCCGCCGATGACGCGGCCGGACGGGACGCCGGTCAACGCCGTCTACGGCTTTTGCAACATGCTGATGAAGCTGCTGCGGGATACCGATGCGGACCATATCGCCGTCATTTTTGACTCAGCGCGCAAGACCTTTCGTAACGATATATATCCGGAATACAAGGCGCAGCGTCCACCGCCGCCGGAAGAGCTTATTCCGCAATTTCAGCTCTGCCGCGATGCGGTCGAAGCGTTCAACGTCCCGGCCGTGGACTTACCCGGATATGAAGCCGATGACCTGATTGCGACCTACACCCGCCAAGCCCGCGAAGTTGGCGCCGAGGTAACGGTCGTCTCCTCCGACAAGGATTTGATGCAGCTGGTCGAGGACAAGGTTGTTCTCTTTGACGCCATGCGAAACCGCGAGCTCGGTCTCGACGCCGTGTTGGAGAAATTCGGCGTCGGCCCTGACAAGGTCGTCGAGGTTCAGGCGCTGGCCGGCGATTCCGTCGACAACGTGCCGGGGGTTCCCGGTATTGGGGTCAAGACGGCGGCGCTGCTCATTGCGGAATACGGCGATCTCGAGGGCCTGCTCGAACATGCCGAGGAGATTAAGCAGCCCAAACGCCGCGAGGCGTTGATAGCAAACGCGGATTTGGCGCGCGTTAGCCGCGAACTTGTGCTGCTCAAGAATGATGTGCCGGTTGAACGTGCGCTCGACAGCTTTGCAGTCCGCGAGCCGGATGTGAATGTGCTGGCTAAGTTTCTCAGGGATCAGGGCTTCAAGTCGATTGTCGCCAGGGTCGAGAGCCAACTTGGAGGGGCTGCCGACCTACCGAGCGCAAAGAGCGATCCGGAAAAGACAGGCGGCGAACCGGTGTACGAGTTGGTACAGGACGAGGAGACACTCGCGCGCTGGGTCGACGCGGCCACCAAGGCGGGCCTGGTCGCGTTCGACACCGAAACCACATCGCTCGACGCCATGCGGGCCGATCTTGTCGGTTTTTCGTTGAGCGTTGAGTCCGCCAGCGCCTGCTATGTCCCAGTTGCGCACAAGCCGCCCAAGACACAGGCATCGCTGGACCTCGGTGATGGCGGCGCGGCCGCTGGCGACGGCGAATCGGATGGTGTTCCGCAGCAAATCGCTTTGGAGCGAGCCGTCGAATTGCTCAAGCCGATGCTCGAGAATCCAAGCATCCTCAAAGTTGGGCATAACATCAAGTACGACGCGATGGTATTGGCGCGCTACGGCGTCGAGATCGCTCCGGTCGATGACACGCTGGTATTATCGCATGTGCTGGATGCGGGGCTTCACGGCCACGGCATGGACGAGCTCGCCACCCTTCATCTCGACCACACCAATATCAAATTTTCCGAGGTCGCCGGCAGCGGTCGCAAACAGGTAACGTTCGACTATGTGCCGCTGGAGGCTGCGCTTGACTACGCCGCCGAAGGATGCAAGCGTCACGCTGCGCCTCCATGAGCTCCTGAAACCCCGGCTGTTGGCCGAGCACATGGTCACGGTATACGAGACCGTCGAGCGGCCATTGATTCCGGTGCTGCTGGCGATGGAGCGGGCTGGCGTGCTCGTCGATCCGAAGTTCCTGCGCGAGCTTAGCAGCGACTTCGCCAAGCGCCTGGGTGAACTCGAGATCGCGATTCACAAACTCGCGGGCGAGGAGTTCAATATTGCCTCGCCCAAGCAGCTCGGCGAGATCTTGTTCGACAAAATGGGATTCTCTGGCGGCAAGAAGGGTAAGACGGGCGCCTACGGCACGGGCGCTGATGTTCTGGAGGGATTGGCCGCGGGAGGTCATGAATTGCCGGCCCGTGTGCTCGAGTGGCGTCAACTTGCAAAACTCAAGAGCACCTACACCGACACGTTAACCGAACAGATCAACCCTGATACCGGGCGCGTTCACACGTCCTATGCGATGGCCGGCGCTTCGACCGGCCGGCTCGCCTCGACCGATCCTAATCTGCAGAACATTCCGATCCGCACGGAAGAGGGCCGCAAAATTCGCGAGGCGTTCGTTGCCAAGAAGGGCGCCCGCTTGGTGTCGCTGGATTACAGCCAGATCGAACTCCGCGTGCTGGCCCACATGGCCGGAATTGACGCGCTGATTGAAGCCTTCCGGAACGGCGCGGATATCCACGCGATGACCGCCAGCCAAGTGTTCAATCTGCCAATCGAAGGCATGGACCCGATGACGCGTCGCCGGGCCAAGGCCATCAATTTCGGTATCATCTATGGCATCAGCCCGTTTGGTTTGGCGCGTCAGCTCAGCATCCCGCAGGGCGAAGCCAAGGCATACATCGAAGCCTACTTTGAGCGCTACCCGGGGATCCGGGACTATATGGAGGACATCCGCTCCAGTGCGCGCAAAACTGGTTATGTGACGACGCTGTTTGGCCGCCACGTCCATGTCGCGGGCATCAACGAGCGCAACCCTGCTCATCGCGGGTTTGCCGAACGGCAAGCCATCAACGCGCCAATTCAGGGCAGTGCCGCCGACATCATAAAGCGCGCCATGATCCGTGTTCCAGGAGCGCTGAACAATGCAGGGCTCATGGCAACAATGCTCCTGCAGGTCCATGATGAGCTCTTGTTTGAGGTCCCCACGGCGGAGGTTGACGAAACGATCGCCATCGTCGGCAAGACCATGGAGGGTGCGGCAGGACCGTCGATCGAACTTACGGTTCCGCTCGTCGTCGAAGCTGGCGTCGGCAAGAACTGGGCTGAGGCGCACTAGTTTGCGACGGCACGACCTGATGCTAAGACACGAATAAACCGCGCTTCATATCGCTACCATGTTTATCGATCATGACAAGCTGCGCGAAATCGTTTCCGCGATCGTTGCGAAAGCTGGTAGCGGATCAGAGGAGGCGTGCGCCGTCGCCGACGGGTTGGTCGAGGCCAACCTTGCCGGTCACGACAGCCACGGTGTCGTCCTGCTGCAGGGCTATGTGGAATCGATTCGGGAATCGGGTCTGCATCCGAATCAGCACGCAAAGATCGTCGTCGACAACGGCTCCAGCATTGTTGTCGATGGACAGCGGGGCTACGGACAGGTGATCGCCGGTGAGGCGATGGAATTTGGCATCGAGCGTGCTCGTGAACACGGACTGGCGCTGGTAGCGCTCCGCAATACCCACCATATCGGCCGCGTCGGACAATGGGCCGAGCAAGCGTCGGCTGCGGGCATGGTTTCCGTTCACTTCGTCAACGGTACCGAACGCCCATCGACTGTCGCGCCGTTTCGTGGCTCAGACGGTCGGTTTTCGACCAACCCCTTCGTTTGCGCCTTCCCGGCGAGGAACGGCAAACCGATCGTCCTCGACATGGCGACTTCGGGCGTGGCGCACGGCAAGATTCGCGTCGCTCGGAACAAAGGGGAGGAAGTTGCCCCTGGCCTGTTAATCGACGCTCAGGGGCAGCCAACGACCGATCCGAACGTGTTGTTTGACGAAGTCGACCGCGGCTCGTTGCTCCCGATGGGCCTCCACAAGGGCTACGGTCTTGCGGTGATCTGCGAACTCATGGCTGGCGCGCTAACCGACGGCGGCGTCCAACATGAAGGTATGAAAATCACCAACACCATCATGAACAACATGCTGGTGATCATCATCGATCCAGCGCAACTCGTCAATGTCAATGCGTTCCAGCATCACGTCGAGGCGTTCGTTACCTGGGTTAAGGAGTCGCCGCCGGCGGAGCCGGACTTGCCCGTTTTGGTGCCCGGCGACCCGGAGCGGCAAATGCGAACGGAGCGGCGTGCGCACGGCATTCCGCTAGACGAGAACACCTGGCAGCAGATCCTCGCCGCCGGCGAGCATGTGGGGTTGGAGCGTGAAACTGTCACAGCGATGGCGGATTGAGCGCAACGGTTACGCCGAATAAATCCGGGAGACAAAAGCCATGTTGAAAATTTGGGGTCGGCCGAACTCGATCAATGTGCAGAAAGTGTTGTGGTGCGCGACCGAGCTTGGCCTCGAATTTGAACGCACCGACGCTGGGGGGCCGTTCGGCGGTACCGATACGCCAGAATACCGGGCCATGAATCCGATGGGTCTGATCCCGACAATCGATGACGATGGTGTGATTCTTTGGGAATCTCACAGCTGCGTGCGTTATCTCACCGCAAAACATGATGCTGGCGGACTCTGGCCGACCGATGTGGCGATTCGCGCGGAGGCGGATAAGTGGATGGATTGGATTCTCAGCGCCGTCAATCCGTCCATGACCGTCGTGTTCAGAGGTCTCATCCGGACGCCGGAGGCCGAGCGCGATATGGCGGCGATCGAAGCGGCGAAAGGTGAAATGAAGCGACTTTGGGCCATCGTCGAGCAACGGCTCGCGGGCCGGGACTATCTGGCATCCGAGCGGCTTACGATCGCCGATCTTGTCGTCGGACCCTACGCCTACCGCTGGTTCGGGCTATTCGGGGACGACCCAGCCATGTCCAATATTGGGGCCTGGTATGAGCGTCTCGGGCTCCAGCAAGGGTTCCGCCAGCACGTCATGCAGCCATTGACCTAGTGTCCGACCGGTGGGCCAGCGACAGAGGTGTCTAGAGAAAGCCTTGATAGCGCTTTGGCACCACGGCGCGGTAAAGCATGTCGATACAGCCGATATAGTCGAACACTGGAAGCCCGGTTGCCTGCTGAATATCGCTGGAAAAGGGCGAGAGGTTGGTGCACTCCACGAGCACTGCGCCAATTGACGATTCGTCCTTGATTGCCGCCCTTACCGCATCCACAGCGTCGTCGCGCAAGCGGTCGACATCCATTGCAAGTGACTTGCCGTCCATGTGCGAGGCATTGAATTCTTCTGAACCATCGAGGCCGGCCAGCACAACCGGCATATCCTTGGTGACCCCAACCGCCTCGAAGAATTCCCACGACAACTGACTTTTTGAAGCGGTCAACACGCAGACACTCTTATTCTCCCCCAACATCTGCAGGATCGAGGGAATCATCATTAGCGGCGAAGAAAATACCGGGATCTCGACGGATTCGGCCAAGACATCCTGAATTAAGGAAAAAAAGCCGCAGCACGTGACGACGGCCCGCACTCCGTCGGCAGCCATGTCCTTTACGGCTTGGACGACAATCTCGACTTCCGGTTTTAGCGCCCCGTCATCAGTCCGAATCGGCGGAAAGGGGTTGACGCTAATACCCGGAATCACCTTCATCCGCACCGGGAAGTCGAAGGAGCAGGCATTGCCTACGTCACCCGGAGGCATTGCCTACGTCACCCGGGGGTAGCGTTTGCCGTCAAACATCAGTATGCCGATCGCTTCCCCATAGTGCGGCTTGCCGCCGAGTACTTTCATTCTGCTCTCGCTTTTTCTAACGGCTGGGTTACTGGATTACGCACCATACGACGTATGCAGTGGGTTCGCAGTATCCCAAGGTGACTATTTGCTGCGTCGAATGACCTGCTGGTTTGTCTCAGGGTGTCCTTCAAGACAGCTTTGTGATTGGGATGTGGCAACAAGAAACCCATGGCGCCACGAAAACCGGCCGCCCAAAGGCGGCCGGTCTGGTCGTCATCGACGTCTGTCTGTTTCTTTGTCAAATACGGGTTGCTTTAGATATCTCCCAGCCGTCTGTCTTGAACCAAATGTCGAAGCGCGATTGCAACCAGCCGTCTTCCTGACGTTGGACAATCCTTCTCTTGATTGAAAATTGGCAGCGGAGACGATTGCCGAATGCCCGGCTCGCGGCGGATGTCAGCGGACTTCGTCGGCAATGCGAGAGCCTTGACGACTTGATTGAACGGGGACCTCGTCTGATACTGCAAGCCAATCAACGAAGGTACTTCGAGGATGCGACGTCACCACGATATGGGGGGACTTGATGGTGGGCCTGTAGACCCACACGGGCACGACCCCGAACCTTGGGAAAAGCGCGTTAACGCGATTACCCGGTTGCTGGGAGACGACAAACGAAGCCTGCTCCGCGTTGATGAATTGCGCCGAGCAATCGAAGATATGGCGCCCGAGGAATACGATGCTGCCGGCTACTATGGGCGCTGGGCTGCTGCGATGGCCGCGCTTATGATCGAGAAAGGTGTCGTCACAATCGATGAGTTGCGCGCGAAACTGGCGGAGCTGCAGCCCGAGGATCAGGAGCATGACTAGATGACGGGATTCTCGATAGGTGAGCAGGTGCGTGTTCGCCGCGGCGATCCGCCGGGCCATATTCGCACGCCCTATTACGCACGCGGCAAGGAAGGCACCGTTGAACGCATTTGCGGTTGCTTCCGCAACCCGGAAGAACTCGCCTACGGGCGCTTGGACGGGTCAATGGAAACCCTATACCGTGTGCGCTTCAATCAACGCGCCTTGTGGCCGGACTATCGGGGCCAGTCCACCGATACGGTCGATATCGAGATATTCGAGCATTGGCTCGAGCAGGTGTAGGCTATCGTTTCCCAAGGAATGCAGGCATGAGCGAACATCACGATCACGCACCGCCGCCGGATGTGGATGGGCCGCTGACCTACCATCAAAAGCTTGCGCAAGCGCTTGAAATCCTGCTCGTGGAGAAAGGCGTATTTTCCGCCAACGAGATGCGAACCGCGATCGAAGAGTTGGATGCACGCGACCCAGCGGACGGTGCAAAATTGGTCGCCAGGGCTTGGATGGACGGGGATTTCAAGGCGCTTCTCCTTAGCGACACCAAATCTGCGGCGGCCGAATTCGGCATTGATACCGGTGATGTCAACATCGTGGTGATGGAGAACACACCGGCTATTCACAACCTCATCGTTTGCACATTGTGTTCCTGCTATCCGCGAACGCTGATCGGCCTGCCACCCGACTGGTACAAGTCGCAGAATTACCGCCGCCGGGCCGTCCGTGAACCACGCGCCGTCATAGCTGAATTTGGTACCGTCATACCTGATGACGTGGAGGTCCGTGTCCACGACAGCACGGCCGATCTGCGCTACATGGTGCTACCGATGCGGCCGGATGGAAGCGACGGCATGGACGAGGAAGCATTGGCGGCGCTTGTCACCCGCGATTGTTTGGTCGGAGTCACCAATCCGACGGTGCCGTAAATCTGAATGTTGATGACCGCAGGATTCGCTAGGACCATGCGCCCAAGTTGGAATTGCCAATGATCCACAGGCGTTACCTCACGCTGCTTTTGATTTTCATCGCGGCGTTGGGAGGATGTTATTTCCCGTCCGATTACGAGGCAGACCTGAGTATCGAGGCAGACGGGAAATACGCGTTTCGCTATGTCGGCGAGTTGTCTTACCTACCGTTGCTGCAAAAACTTTCCGATGAGGACGTTTCGGCTGAGGAGATTCAGGTGCTGGTGGAGGCGGCGCGTGAGGATCTCGCCCGCGACAAATCGTTCCAGGAAATCACCTTTGTTCGGGGCGCAAAGTTCCGTGTGCGCTACGAGCGACAGGGCGATATCCTTGATGAGAAGTCCTTCAACTTCGTGCGCTTCAACTCGCGCTTCTTTTCAATGCACCGGCTCGAGGACGGTACGGTGAAGATCGTGGGCAACCGACCGCCGCAGAGTTACGTTCCCCAACTCAACAAGATGGGGCTTCGCCCAAACGGCATTTTCCGGGTTTGGACGAGCGCCAACGCGGTTGATAACAATGCGGATGCTGTCGAAGGTGAGGCGAAGCGGGTCTACGCATGGATCCTTGCGGATTTGACGCAGCAGCCACCTTATCTGGTCTTGCAAATCCCCTAACGGGGTTTGCCGCCTCCCCTGGTTGTGGCCCAGCTAGAACCGAGGCCACAGGCCGGCTTGCGGGTCCGCTTTGTCTTCGCTTATTGATTCGCCACAGCGAGTGCCGTGCGTTCTGCGAACCAGGCATAGAGATGTCCACACAGGCCGCCGAGGACAATCCAAATCAGGGCGGCGGTTACCAGCGATGCGACGGCGAACTGGGCAGCAAGCTCTGCTGGCACAACGCTTGTCGATGTTGCAGGGTGGGGGCGCCGATAATGTGCGGTAGCGCGATCAGCACAGCGCCGGCAAGCCGTGCCCAAAGTTGCCGTTGCAGGACCGCCAAGCCCAGGCCGCTGCGGGTTGCAATACCGTAACCAAGTGACTGACTGCGTGACATTTCACCTTCCGTGCCCGTCATGCAACATGTTGCTCCCTCGCTACACCGCATTTGATGGCGCACAAGGGCGGTGGCAGGTCTCCTGGCTTGCGGACCTAAACTACTGTCCAGACCTTCCCAGGGGGTCGTCCCGGTGCCGCGATGGACAGTCGTTTCCGCTCACAGTTGCGGGGGCAGTCGCGGAATGGGCCAAGCCACTTTAATCTATTGCACTTTTAGCTAGGCTGCACCGCGATCCCACTTGATCTCAAACCGAGAAAACCACCGTCGCGGGCAAGCATGCGGGCCGTGTAAGCCATGGTCAACGGTCAACCGTGCTGCCGTTATTCGTCCTACGCGGCGGACAGGTTAAGAGGCTTGGTCGAGGTATGCGCCAATGGTTTGCGCCATGCGCGACGGGTCGGTGCCGTGCGAAAACATTGTCAGAAATTTCCCATCGCGTCCCATCAGATAAACGAACGATGAGTGGTCCATCAGGTATTCCGTGGCTTGAGGATCGTCGACCTTGGCATAAAAGACCCTATAAACGTCTGCGGCCCGCTTGATTTGCTCGGACGTGCCCGTGAGGCCGACCAGTCGCGGGTGAAAATGTGCAACATATTGTGAGATATACTCGACCGTATCCCGTTCGGGGTCGATGGTGATGAAAAGGGGCCGCACGGATACCGCTTTGTCGCCGAGTTCGTCGAGCGCAGTTGCCAAATTCTGCAGTTCGGTTGGGCAAATGTCCGGGCAGAAGGTGTAGCCGAATACCACGAGAAGAAATTCGCCGCGATAATCGGCATCGGTAACCGCCTTCCCGGAGTGATCGACGAGCTCGAAGGGACCGCCCACCTCGACCAGCGGCTGAAATCCGGCGAGACCGTCTTGACTGGGGGCTACCGCTACCTGAGTCAATTGGTACCAGGCAATTATCGCAGCCGTCGCAATCGCCGCAAGGGCGGCGAGTATTGCGCTGATCATGGCGGGCGAAAGTGGTGGTCGCATTGGAGGTGTAGGTATCGCTCGGCGTGGTGGGTCGATACGAGGGACTTGATATAGAGTGTTGCGGACGTATTTCGAGTGGACAAATCGACGCATAATGCCGAACGGATCAAATTGTGTTGCGGCAAGGCGGTATTGCAGCGGGGCGGCGTTGCGAGAGCCCTTACAAGCGAGGAAGAAACAACCACGCATTTCAATCCGCATCCGGTCTTTGCCTAATTGCTGCCACATGTGGGCGCGATTTTGGCGCACGGCGGCTAGCTGCTAAACTTTTAAGAGGAGGTCCGAGCCATGCTACAGACAATCGCCCTTGTCGATGATGACCGAAATATTCTCACATCGGTGGCGATGACGCTGGAGTCCGAGGGCTACCAAGTGCGGACCTATATCGACGGCGAAGACGCGCTGCGCGGCATGTCTCAGCAACCGGTCGACCTGGCAATCCTCGACATCAAGATGCCGCGCATGGACGGTATGGAGCTCCTGCAGCGTCTCCGCCGGACCAGCAGCGTTCCGGTGATCTTTCTCACCTCAAAAGACGATGAAATCGATGAGATGCTCGGGCTCAGAATGGGTGCCGACGATTACATTACAAAACCGTTCTCGCAGCGTTTGCTGATCGAACGGATTCGCTCGCTTCTGCGTCGCGTGGAGCTGCAGGAGAGCGGTGCGGCTGCTGACGGCGACGGTGTGTTGGTGCGCGGTGACCTCGTTCTCGATGCGGACCGGCACCTGTGTACCTGGAAGGCCCAGCACATTTCACTGACGGTGACCGAATTCCTGCTTCTTAAGGCCTTGGCCCAGCGTCCGGGTCATGTGAAGTCGCGCGACCAGCTTATGGATGCCGCCTATGGCGAAAGCATATATGTGGATGACCGGACAATCGACAGCCATATCAAGCGTTTGAGAAAAAAATTCCGGCAGGTCGAGCCGGAGTTTGCACAGGTCGAGACACTATACGGCGTCGGCTATCGCTATCGCGACAGTTGAGAGGAATGTCTGAGCGCAAATCCATCCGCGATTTGAATGTGCCGTTGCGGCGCAAGCGCATATCGCCGCTCACGCGCAGGATTCTCGCAATCAATATATTGGCGTTGGCGATCCCAATCGGTGGACTGCTTTATCTTGGTCCATATCGGGATGGTCTAATCATCTCGGAACTGGAAGCGCTGCAAATCGAGAGTGGGATCTTCGCCGGTGCCGTTGGCGAAAGTGCGATCGAGAGCGTGGCGCCCGGGTACCAAGCGCTCAATCTGGTCCCGGCCCGCGATATGATTCGGCGGTTGAGCGCTACAACTCGGGTGCGGGCACGGCTATTCGTTGCTCGCGGTGCGTTGGTCGCAGACAGTCGGCTGCTTTTGGGCAGCGGCGGAATCGTGCGGGTACAGGACTTGCCCCCGCCGGATAACTCAAACACGGTGTTCGATCCTGTGATCGATGCATTGGATTGGATCGCCGGCCAATTTCCGCGACACGATCCATACGAGCTTTATCAAGAGCCGAACGCGCAAAATGCATCGGTCTACGACGAAGTCAAACGCGCATTGGATGGCGAAGCAAGCGGCCGGGTTCGTATCGATGGCAAAGGTGGACTGGTCTTGTCTTACTCTCAGCCTGTGCAACGCTATCGTCAGGTGCTTGCCTCGGTAATGCTGTCCAAGGACGGCACGGAAATCGAGGCCACGGTCCGCAATGTCCGCCTCACCATATTGCAGATTTTTGCTGGCGCCTTGGTTATCACCGTCCTTTTGTCGTTCTATCTCGCCGGCACGATTGTCAGACCGGTGCGGATGTTGGCGGCGGCTGCGGAACGCGTGCGCCATGGACTGGGCCGCGAAAGTCAACAGATTCCCGATTTGACCAAACGCGGCGATGAAATTGGCGAATTGTCGGCGGTGTTGCGAGAAATGACCGATGCGCTTCATGCACGTATGGATGCGATCGAGAAGTTTGCGGCCGATGTCAGCCACGAGATCAAGAACCCTCTGACGTCATTGCGCAGCGCCGTCGAGACCGCTGCGCGAGTGCAAGACCCCGGTCAGCAGCGCAAGCTTATGAGTATTATCGTCGAAGACGTAGAGCGTCTCGATCGTCTGATCAGCGATATTTCGAATGCGTCTAGACTGGATGCGGAATTGAGCCGAGCCGAGCTGGAGCTGGTCGACGTTGCGGAGATGCTCGACATATTGTCGAATCTCCCCAATTCGGCTGACAACGCGCGCACTCCGGCGACGGTTGAACTTACGAGCGACCGGGAGCTTCAAGTCAGCGCCAACGGCGACCGCCTCATGCAAGTATTTCGCAATCTCATAGATAACGCCACAAGCTTCTCACCACCCGATGGCAAGATCCTCCTCAAAGGCACCCGCAACGGCAAATTCATTGAGGTTGCCGTTGAGGATCAGGGCCCTGGCGTACCGGAGGGCAAACTTGATGAGGTCTTTGACCGATTCTACACGGAGCGACCGCGGGGCGAGAAATTTGGCACTCATTCTGGTCTCGGACTCTCCATTTCAAAGCAGATCATTGAAGCGCATGGCGGTACGATCCACGCGGAAAATCGCTATGACGACGATGGTGCCGTAGACGGCGCGCGTTTTGTCGTGCGCTTGCCTGCGGTTTGATATCGATGGTGGCGACCGCTGAGAAATCCATTCAATCCCCTCGCCCCGAGCGACCCCACCCAAGGCAAGAGCCTGGAAGTTGGGCCGGACTTCGAAACTGACCGAAAATGGCAGACCGGAGGGACGACGGAAACATGCCGCAGGGTCGGGCTATTCTCGTGACTGGCATGTCCGGCGCTGGCCGGTCGTCTGCTCTAAAAGTTTTGGAAGATCTCGGTTACGAGGCGGTTGATAACCTTCCACTCTCGCTTTTTGCGGGCCTTGTGCGGTCCGGCGATCTGTTTGGCCGCCGTCCGATTGCCATCGGCGTCGATATCCGGACGCGGGATTTCGGTGTTGAGCCGGTTCTAGAAGAGCTCGACAAGCTGATTGACGAGGAGGAGCTGCAAGGCCAGGTGCTTTTCCTCGATTGCGAGGACGAGACACTGGTTCGACGATATACCGAAACCCGGCGGCGTCACCCCTTGGGCGCCGATAGACCGTTGCCGGATGTAATTCGGCTTGAGCGGCGGCTGCTTGCAAAATTACGCGACCGCGCAGACGTTCTGATCGACACGACTGACAAGAGTACGGCTGAATTGAGAGAACAATTGGCCGCACAGTTTGCGCTCGGCGACGCTGGACGGCTGGCGCTCTTTGTTTTGTCTTTCTCCTATCGATCCGGGATTCCGCGCGAAGCGGACCTGGTGTTCGACGTGCGCTTTCTCGTCAATTCCCACTACGATGGAGACCTGCGGCCGCTCACGGGCCGTGATGGGGGCGTCGGCACAATGATTGCCGTTGATCCGGACTTCGAGCCCTTTTTTGCCGACCTCACCAAAATGTTGAAACGGCTGCTTCCGCGCTATGAGCGCGAAGGCAAGAGCTATTTGACAATTGCCGTCGGTTGTACTGGTGGACGACATCGCTCCGTCTACGTGGCTGAGCGGCTCGGGCAGTGGCTTGATGCGATAGGCCGGGAGTTTCATCTGCATCACCGTGATCTCGAGAGTGATGCCGGACGAGACATGATTTAGACCGCCGTCCCGATCATCGAGTATTGCTTGCGACACTACTTCGGTTCTGCTTCAACGCAGAGCGACGCCTCGCACAGCCACATAAGGAACTATTGCGCCGCCATGTACCCGATTGCTGGAGTGCGGATACAATATTATATAAAGAAATCCTTATATTTCCCTTGCAGGCGAATCAGGAGCTGATATAGCATCGCCGACACGCACGATTTGCCTTTATTGCAACGCCAAATTTGAAGACTGCGGGCAACGTTCGCCGGTTATGGGCGAAGCCTGCAGGATCGAATCGTAATAGGAGATAACGGTATGAATGCCGCGACCGACTACAAGGTGGCCGATATTGAACTTGCGGACTGGGGTCGTAAGGAAATTGCGATCGCCGAGACCGAGATGCCGGGCTTGATGGCCCTGCGCGAAGAATTTGCGGATAGCGAGCCACTCGTTGGCGCGCGGATCGCGGGCTGCCTCCACATGACGATTCAAACCGCCGTGTTGATTGAAACGCTGATCGACCTCGGTGCTGAGGTGCGTTGGTCGTCTTGTAATATCTTCTCGACCCAAGATCATGCGGCCGCGGCGATCGCGGCGACCGACGTGCCGGTCTTTGCCTGGAAAGGGGAGACAGAAAAGGAATTTTGGTGGTGCATCGATCAGACGATCGAGGGACCAAATGGATGGCGGCCGAACATGGTGCTCGACGATGGCGGCGACTTGACGTTGGTCATGCACGACAAGTATCCGGCATTGCTCGAGGATGTGAAGGGGCTTTCGGAGGAAACAACGACGGGCGTGCATCGGCTTTACGAAATGGCCAAAGCGGGTACGCTCAAGGTGCCCGCGTTCAACGTCAACGATTCGGTCACCAAATCCAAGTTCGACAATCTTTACGGATGCCGCGAAAGCTTGGTGGATGGCATCAAGCGTGCGACCGATGTGATGCTGGCCGGCAAGCGCGTGGTGGTCTGCGGCTATGGAGATGTCGGCAAAGGGTGCGCTGTCGCATTGAGGGGTCAAGGCGCCCGGGTTGCAGTCACCGAGATCGATCCGATCTGCGCGCTGCAGGCTGGCATGGAGGGCTATGAAGTCGTCACCATGGACGAGGCGGCAGCCGACAGTGACATATTCGTGACGGCGACCGGTAATCTGGACGTCATTACGCTTGAGCATATGCGGCAGATGAAAGACCGCGCAATCGTCTGCAACATCGGCCACTTCGATTCGGAAATCGATGTCGCTTCGTTGCGAAACTACAAATGGCACAACGTGAAACCTCAGGTCGACGAAATCGAATTTCCCGACGGAAAGCGCATTCTTCTGTTGGCGGAAGGTCGCTTGGTCAATCTCGGTTGCGCGACAGGTCATCCAAGTTTTGTCATGAGCGCCAGCTTCACAAATCAGGTGCTGGCGCAAATTGAGCTTTGGCACAACCATGCGAACTACGAAAACAAAGTCTACGTGCTGCCGAAGCACCTCGACGAGCGGGTTGCTGAACTCCATTTGGCGAAACTTGGCATCAAACTCACGGAACTTACAACGACGCAGGCCGAATATTTGGGGATCGACAAGGCAGGACCCTACAAGCCGGACTATTACCGCTACTGAAAATTTCGGCCGACCGCTCCACTATCGCTAGTCTATTATCCTGCCGAGCCTTGCCGTGCCGGCCTACCGGCGGGTAAAATTTGGTCATGGGCACTGACGCCGGCATCGACGCCGGCTCCGCGACGTTGCAGCGCTATGAACTGCCCCGCTTGGAGGCGACTCGCCTGTTCGCACGATGCCTTGCTCCTTTTCTTCGAGTGGGCGATTTGATTGCTCTCAAAGGTGAGCTAGGCGTTGGAAAAACGACCTTCGCGCGTGCCCTCATGCGGGAATTGGGGGTCGCCGATAGCGAAATTCCGAGCCCGACCTACACCCTGGCGCAAGGCTATCGGGGCGGAAATTTCGACATTTGGCATTTTGACCTGTATCGCCTGCGGTCCCCCGACGAAGCAATGGAGCTGGGTCTCGAGGAAGCGCGCTACGACAGTCTTGTGCTGATC
Organism: Alphaproteobacteria bacterium; assembly: GCA_963664465.2. Classification (GTDB taxonomy): domain Bacteria; phylum Pseudomonadota; class Alphaproteobacteria; order UBA8366; family CAVOAK01; genus CAVOAK01. The sequence goes on from CAXXSU010000009.1 coordinate 24,107, forward strand.
GAGTGGCCCGAGCGTTTGGGGTCTACACTGGCGATGGACCGGCTCCAAATAGCCCTCGAATACGCCGTCGGCGAGGATGCACGTCGCGTCACACTCGATGGCGCGAGCGCTTGGTCGGATCGACTTTCGGAATTGCAAGTCGATGGATCGTGACCAACTGATTCTGCAGTTCCTAGAGACTGCAGGCTGGGCTGACGCCGAACGCTCGCCGCTTGCTGGCGACGCCTCGTTCCGGCGCTATGAGCGCTTGCGCGGTGAAACGGCTAGCGCGGTTTTGATGGATGCGCCGCCTCCGGAGGAAGACATCCGGCCCTTTCTGCAGATCGCCACGTGTTTGTCGGATCTCGGATTTAGCGCACCTGACATCCTTGCTGCCGATGAGGCGAACGGGTTAGCTGTGATCGAAGACCTCGGCGATGAGTCCTATACCCGCGTGTTGGCGGCGGGAGGTGACGAGAAGGCGCTCTACACCCTTGCCCTCGATCTGTTGATCGATTTGCACCAGCGGTTTCAGGGCGATCGATCGATCGCGGTCTATGATGATGCGCGGTTTCTCGCCGAGGTTGCTTTGTTCGTTGATTGGTATTTGCCCGCGATCCGCGGTGCCGAGACCAGCGCGTCGTCGCGCAACGAGTATTTGCAGCGCTGGCGCGAGCTCCTACCACTTGCACGTAATGTTCCAACGAGCCTCGTGCTGCGCGATTACCATGTCGACAATTTGATGCTGCTGAGGGATCGGCAGGGACTCAGGAGATGCGGCCTACTCGATTTTCAAGATGCCGTGGTCGGGCCAATTACATACGATATAGTGTCGTTGCTGGAGGATGCCCGGCGTGATGTCTTGCCGCAACTTTCGGGGCGACTGATTGGCCGTTACCTCGACGCGACACCGACGATCGACAGTGACAGCTTCCATGCCTCCTACGCCATCATGGGCGCGCAACGAAATATGAAGATCATCGGCATCTTCGCGCGGCTCGACCGCCGCGACTGCAAACCTCTCTATCTCCGTCATGTGCCGCGCGTCTGGCGCTGGCTGCACGGTGATCTTGCACATCCTGCCTTGGCATCGATCGGAGAATGGCTGGATCGCGAAGTTCCAGCCGCAGAACGCCTCCAACCGCCCGCGCTGACCGGGACAGCGCCGTGACCGAGATTTCCCAAGCCATGATATTGGCAGCCGGCCGGGGCACACGCATGCGACCGCTCACCGATACACGCCCCAAGCCGCTTGTCAGCCTGGCTGGGCGGGCGCTGATCGACCACGCTCTGGATCGGCTAGCGGCAGTCGGCGTGCGTCAGGTTGTCGTCAACGCGCACCATTTCGGCGACCAGCTCGAAGAGCATCTACGCAGCCGCCCCGACGTGAGTTTGTCATTTGAACCGGAGCTCTTGGAGACCGGCGGCGGCGTAAATCAGGCGCTTGGACATTTTGGAAATGACGCATTCCTAGTGTTGAACTGTGACGCGGTCTGGCTCGACGGTGCTGCGCCGGCATTGTCGCAGCTAATGGACGGCTGGAGGGATGCGGAAATGGATGCGCTGTTGCTGCTTTATCCGGTCAAGGAGGTCTCAACACACCGCGGTGATGGAGACTACGATTTGGACGAAAAAGGCCGCGCACAACGACGGCAAGCCGGGCAGACGTCGCCATTCCTGTTTACCGGCCTTCAAATTCTCCATCCGCGTTTGTTCGAAGGTGCGCCCGTCGGACCGTATTCCCTCAACCTGCTTTACGACACGGCCGAGCAAGCGCGCCGACTGTGCGCCGTGGTTCACGACGGCCGGTGGTTCCATGTCGGCACACCAGACGAACTACGTTACGCCGAGCAGCAATTGTCGGCTGCGCCGGCCACTGCTATCTCGCCGTGACCGAGTCTCATCGCGTCTTCACGATCAGTCCGGATCGCCCATTTCTTGATGCCCTGGCGGCACAGCTTTTGGCAGAGACCACGGGCGACCCGCTGCTGTTGGGCGGTTACACAGTCCTTCTTCCGACCCGCCGCTCCTGCCGCGCTGCAGGCGAGGCATTTCTCCGGGTGAGTGGTGGTAAAGCGCTCGTCCTTCCAACATTGCGACCGATCGGTGATATCGACGAAGACCAGATGATTCTTGATGAGGTCCCCGGCCTCGAAGAGCCAGATCTTGGGCCGGCAGTTCCGAGTTTGCGCCGACAGCTTCTGTTGGCGCGTCTCATCCTGAGCTGGCCGCGGGAAGGTCGATCTATCACGTTCGATCAAGCCGCTAGGCTTGCGGCAGAGCTGAGCCATTTGCTCGACCAAGTGCAAACCGAACGCCTGACATTCGATGGGCTTGGCGCGCTCGTTCCCGAAGATTATTCGGCGCACTGGCAGGAAACGCTCGATTTTCTAAAAATCCTCACAGAGCACTGGCCGGCAATCCTTGCAGAGGACGGCGCGCTCGATCCGGCCGAGCGCCGAAACCGTGTGCTTGCAGCTCAGGTATCCGCGTGGCTGGAAAGCCCGCCGAACGACCCGGTCGTGGCCGCTGGTTCGACGGGCAGTATCCCGGCAACCGCCGATCTTCTGGCGTTCGTCGCCGCGCTGCCAAACGGCAGAGTTGTACTGCCCGGGCTCCAGCGCGGGACCGGTGAAGACGAGTGGGCGGCCATTGGCCAGGAGCAGACGCATCCGCAAAACGGCATGGCCCATCTACTGGCTCGACTTAAGGTCGCGCCAGAGGATGTCGCGGAATGGCCGAGCGCGGGCCAAAAACGGCGGCCGGATCGGGTAAACCTGGCCGCGGAGACGTTGCGCCCAGCCGAAACGACCGATGCCTGGCGCTCATTGCCAGCGCTGCCGCCTTCTTCGCTACGGGGGTTGGAGCGTATCGACTGCGTTAGTGAAGGCGAGGAGGCGGGTGTCATCGCGCTCAAGCTGCGGTACGCGCTGGAGACGCCAGGCAAGACTGCCGCGCTCATTACGCCGGATCGCAGTCTCGCCCGTCGCGTCGCTGCGTCGCTGCGGCGATGGGAGATAGAGATTGACGATTCAGGTGGGCAGAATTTAGGCGACACTGCGCCTGGGACATACCTTCGGCTGCTAGCGATGGCTGCAGCGACGGCGTTCTCACCCGTTGCTCTACTGGCCCTGCTCAAGCATCCGCTGGCAACCGGTGGCATGGCACCTGGCAAATTCAGGTCGAATGTCCGTATCCTGGAGCGTCATGTGCTGCGTGGTCCGCGGCCCGGACCCGGACTGGAAGGTTTGCGTGCCGTTCTTCAGGATCGAAAAGAATCCGGAGAAATTGGCTTGCGCGACACTACCGCGCTGAATTCCCTCATTGGTGTCCTCGAGGGCTGCGTTCAGCCGCTGGCGCACGCGATGGCAGGCGCGTCGACGCCGATTGCAGAACTCATCGAGTCGCATTTGGCTGCGGCCGAGGCGCTTGCGGCGAGCGCAGATGCGGACGGTGGCGCGCGGTTGTGGTCAGGCGAGGCAGGAGAGGCTCTGGCGAATTTTTTCTCGGAGTTACACCAATCGGCAACCGTTTTGCCCGCAGTTCCAAATGGCGACTATGTGCCGCTGCTTGAATCTTTGATGTCGGCGCAAGTCGTGCGTCCGAAATTTGGCCGGCATCCGCGTCTCAATATCTGGGGACCACTAGAGGCCCGGTTGCAGCACGCTGACCTGATCGTCCTCGGCGGCTTAAATGAGGGGACGTGGCCTCCTAAGCCGTCTGTTGATCCTTGGTTAAGCCGACCCATGCGCGGTGCATTCGGCTTGCCCCAACCGGAGCGGCGCATCGGCCTCTCGGCGCACGATTTTGCCCAGGCTTTTTGTGCCGGCGAGGTGGTGCTGACACGAGCCAACAAAGTCGACGGGACGCCAACCGTACCGTCGCGTTGGCTGGTCCGTCTTGACACCGTTTTGACCGGTGCAGGGCTGGATCCGGATTGTTTGCAAGCATCGAAGTGGCAGGACTGGCACCGTGCACTCGATAAGCCGACGTCTCAAGTGCGAATTGCGCCACCCGAACCGCGTCCGCCGCTAATCGCGCGACCACGTCGGCTCTCCGTAACCCGCATCGAGACTTGGATCCGCGATCCATACACGATATATGCGCGTCACGTTCTCCGACTCGTGCCAATGGATCCGCTGGAGGCCGACCCGGGTGCGGCCGAGCGCGGCATCTTCATTCATCGTGCGCTTGAGACATTTCTCAAAGAGACCGCTGGGGCGTTGCCTGATGACGCGGTTGAAAGATTGCTTGCGATCGGCGAGCGTGCCTTTGGTCCGGCCCTAAGCAAGCCCTCGGTTCGTGCATTCTGGTGGCCGCGTTTCGAGCGGATCGCCGATTGGTTCGTGCAACAGGAGCATGTGCGTCGGCAGTCGATCGAACGATCCCTCGTCGAAGTCCACGGCAGGCTTGAGATCGATGCACCAGGCGGGACATTTACCTTATCCGCGATGGCTGATCGTATCGATCACGGCGTCGACAGTCGTTATACGGTTGTTGACTACAAGACCGGCACGGTGCCCGCAAACAGCGAAGTTGCGCTCGGATTCGCGCCGCAGTTGCCACTCGAAGCGGCCATCGCCACGGCCGGGGGATTTGACGGCGTTGAAGACGGAGCGGAAATCGACAGCCTTTCATATTGGCGTTTGAGTGGTGGTGAGCCGCCTGGCGAGGTGCATATTGTGAGCGGCGATGCCATGCAAATGGCGGCGGCAGCCTTGGAGGGGTTGCGGCGTCTTGTCGCCGCCTACGATGACGAAAGCACGGCCTATCTCTCGGTACCGAATCCTGGCCGCGCAACTCGCTACAATGACTACCTGCATCTTGCCAGGGTGCAGGAATGGTCGGCTAGCGGTGCGGGGGATGCGCCTTGAACATTCTTGCCGCCGACCGACCGACGAGCGAACAGCAAAGCGCATCGGATCCTCACGCCAGTATCTGGGTGGCCGCCTCCGCGGGCAGCGGCAAGACAAAGGTCCTTGTCGACCGTGTTTTGGCTCTGCTGTTGGGCGGAACCCAGCCGTCACGAATCCTGTGCCTTACTTTCACGAAGGCGGCGGCGACGGAAATGGCAATTCGCGTCAATGCAACACTCGGACGATGGGCAACCTGCAACGACGATGAATTGACGGCTGCCGTCGAGACCCTGACGGATGCCCCTGCAAAGGCCGAGGGCATGGCGCGCGCGCGACGGTTGCTTGCCCAAGTTCTCGATACGCCGGGCGGGCTAAAGATACTGACGATCCATAGTTTTTGCGAATCGCTGCTCGCGCGGTTTCCGCTGGAGGCCGGGATAGCTCCTCATTTCGAGGTAATGGATGAGCGCAGCGCCGCCGAAATGCTTGCGACAGTCCGAGACAGGGTTCTTTCTGTCGCACGTGACGACAGAACGGCTGCGAGCAGAATTGCGCTGGCGCTTGCCACCGTCGCGCAATACATCCGCGAGGATGAATTTGCGGACTTGATGACCGTGCTTGCCAATGAGCGCGCGCGTCTCAAACAATTATTTGAAAGTCCCAATGGTATCGATCGGGCGATTGAAACCGTTTACGATCGGCTTGGCGCCGATCTTACAGCAGACGAAGGCGCGCTCATGGCCGAAGCATGCGAGGACGATACGTTTGACCGAATCGGCCTTGAATGCGCGGTCCAGGCGCTGGCCGAGGGAAGCGAGAAGACCGATCGGCCGAGAGGCCAGACGATCGGCAGTTGGATCGCCGCCGGCGGGCGGCGGCGGCGGGAAACCTTCGAGGACTACATCCTCTCCCTACTGACCAGGGAGGGCCGACCACGCGCCAATTTGATCAGTAAGAAGGCACAGCAAGCCGATCCGGCCGCAGAGGCAATACTGGAGGTGGAAGCCAAACGCCTTACCGTAGTGTTGGAGCGTCGCCGCGCGCAGATCACGGCGCAAGCGTCGGAGTCGCTGCTGCGGCTGGGAGAAGCATTCATAAGTGCGTACGAGGCGGAAAAGACGGCTACCGCGCGACTCGACTATGACGATCTTATTCTGACGGCCCGGCGGCTTCTCGAGCGGAGGGGCATCGCGCCATGGGTCCTCTATAAGCTCGACGGCGGACTCGATCATATCTTGATCGATGAGGCGCAGGACACAAACCCGGAACAATGGGGAGTGATCGCTGCTTTGGCTGGTGACTTTTTCTCAGGAGAGGGTGCGCATAGCGGCCCGCGCACGATTTTTGCCGTCGGCGATGCGAAGCAATCGATCTACAGCTTCCAGCGGGCCGACCCGGCTGCGTTCCGGCGCATGCGTGACCATTTTGCCAGCCGGGTCGACGCGGCGCGCACCGGGTGGCGTGAGGTCAATCTTGACCTGTCGTTTCGATCGACTGAAGCGGTCCTCAGCGTGATCGATGCAGTGTTCCAAGACCCGCTTGCCGCCGACGGCGTGTTGGAGGAAGGGCAGGCAATGCGCCATCGTGCTGCGCGCTCGGGTCACGCTGGGCTCGTCGAAGTTTGGCCGCCTGTAACGCCTTTGGATTCACAGCCTGAGGAGCCATGGACCTTACCGATCGAGCGCCGGCCGCAGGACAGTCCGCGGACGCGACTCGCCCGCTTCATCGCGCGGCGAATCAAGCGATGGATCGGCAAGGAAATTCTCGAGTCGAGGGATAGGCCGGTGCGGGCAGGTGACATCATCGTGTTGGTGCGCCGTCGAGGAGCTTTTGTCGAGGAACTTGTTCGCGCTCTCAAGGACGAGGGAGTTCCGGTCTCGGGCGTCGATCGTATGGTCCTGACTGAACAGCTTGCGGCAATGGATCTGATGGCGCTGGCTGCATTTCTCCTGATGCCAGACGATGACATGATGCTGGCCACAGTTCTTAAGGGACCGTTCCTTGGATTTGATGACGAAGAGCTGTTTCAAATTGCCTGGCAGCGTGGTCGCTCCAGCTTGTGGCGCCGCCTCGGCGAGAAAGCCGCGGCGGACGAGAAATTTGCGGCCGCACGTCGTTGGCTGGAAGACTTGCTTGCGCGCGCCGACTTTACGCCACCATTTGATTTGTTTGCCGATATTTTGGCGGCGCCTTCGATCAACGAAAAGAGCGGCAGGGCAAGCCTCGTCAGCCGGCTTGGTGTCGACGCCGGTGACGCGATTGACGAATTTCTCAATCTCGCTGTGAGTTACGAGCGCAGCCACATTCCATCTCTCCAGGGATTTCTTCATTGGGTCGAAGCAGGGCGCACAGAGGTCAAGCGTGATCTTGAGCATTCCGGCCGCGATGAAGTGCGTGTAATGACCATCCACGGGGCAAAGGGCCTTGAGGCGCCGATCGTCATTTTGCCTGACACGATGTCGACGCCGACGACCCACAGTCCGCCCATCCTGTGGCACGAGGGGTTGCCGCTTTGGCCGCCACGAAGAGTCCACGAGGAGCGGCTATGTCGGGCGGCGCGGGCGGACGCCCATCAGCTTCGTGACCGCGAATATCGTCGCCTGCTTTATGTTGCAATGAGCCGGGCCGAGGACCGGCTTTACGTTTGTGGTTGGCATGGAGAGCGAATGCCGCCAGCGGATTGTTGGTACGAGCTTGTCGTGAGCGGACTGAAGCGTTTGGAAAATGTGCGCCGATTCACGTTCCAGGAGAGTGGTCGTGGCGACTGGAGCGGTCCCGGGTTGCGCCATATCGGCGTACAAGGCGTGCCGCCAAAGACCGATCACCGTGATCGCGACCAAGTGCGCCGTCTGCCGCGTCTCAAGCCATGGACACGGCAGCCGCCGCCCGCGGAGCCTGCGCCGCCTCGCCCTCTCGCTCCTTCGCGTGCAGGGCAGAGTGAGCCTGCGGTACGGTCTCCGCTTGGCGCTGACGACGGTATGCGATTTCAACGTGGGCTGATTATCCACCGTCTCTTGGAGATCCTGCCGAGACTTCCAATGCAGCGGCGGCAAGCGAGTTGCCGGCGCTATCTCGCGCGGCCGCTTCACGGCCTCGATTCGGCGCAGCAGGCCGAAATAGAGGCCGAAGTCCTCGCGGTGTTGACGGATTCTGAATTGGCACCATTGTTGGTTGCTGAAGGACGAGCTGAAGTGCCGATTGTCGGGACGCTCGACGGTCCAGAAGGGCCGCATATCGTTTCTGGCCAGGTGGATCGCCTGGTCGTCGCCGATCATGAGGTTCTGATCGTTGATTATAAGTCAAATCGCCCGCCGCCTACCCGCCAGGACGACGTTCCAGAGCTGTATCTTCGCCAGATGGCTGCGTATAGGGCAGTTTTAGCCGGAATTTGGCGGGATCGTCCCGTCAGGTGTGCCCTCTTGTGGACCGACGGTCCGAGCCTTATGTATTTGGACGAGGCGCGGCTTGACCGGTTGTTCCCCGGCCCATAGAGTCGCGGCCGGGATGAGCTCGTCGCAAGTGCGCAAGCGGGAGCCGAATCCACCATTGGAGGACAAGGCTATGAGCAGCGTAAAAGTGAATGACGAAGATTTCGAAGCCAATGTGCTGAAGAACGAGAATCCCGTTCTTGTTGACTTTTGGGCCGAGTGGTGTGGTCCCTGCAAGACGATTGCGCCGGCACTTGAGGAGATTGCCGGTGACTTGGCCGGTCGCCTTACAATCGCGAAACTGAATATCGACGACAACCCTCATACGCCCGCCAAGTATGGCGTGCGGGGCATTCCCACGCTGATGCTGTTCAAGGAAGGTCAGGTGGCGGCGACTAAGGTCGGTGCCTTGCCAAAGAGCCAGCTGGCCGAGTGGGTGGAATCCGTCCTCTAACCATTCCCGGTAAGAGCGCCCGACGCGCAACGCTGCCGCTGAGAAGAGCCGTTTAGCCCGTCGTCGTATTGCGACTGCCGTATTTATCTTCAAAGCGGTGCATGACTTCGAGAAGCTCTGACGGCAGGCGTGATTGACCCTCCTGTCGGATCGGATTTGGGATGCCGTAGAGCACCTCGGCGATGGCTCCGGTTATGCAGGCCAAAGTATCGGAATCGCCGCCCAGCGACACGGCGTTGCGGATCGCATCCTCGAAATCCTCCGCGTCGAGTGCGCATATGATTGCCGGGGGCACTGTACCTTGGCACGATACGTCGAAGGCGTAGCCTGGTCTGATCGCGTCGACTGTGTTGTCGAGGCGGTAATCGAACTGATCGCAGATGTAGGCGCGAATTTTTGCCGCCGATTCTCCGGATAGCGCCAAATATATGCTTGCAGCCACTGCTTGGGCGCCTTTGATCGCTTCGACGTGGTCGTGGCTTACGATGGCTGTCTGGCGCGCTAGAGCGAGAGCGGACTCTAATGTGTCGGCGGCATAGGCAACCGGGCCAACGCGCATTGCCGCGCCGTTGCCCCAACTTCCGTAAGCAGGCGCGTTGTCGGCAGATGCCCATTCGAGAAACATCTGGCCATAGCCACGGTCGGGATAGCTGCGCACGTAGCCGCGCAGGTAGCGATCGAAAGCACCGCCTGAAAGCAGGCAGTCGGCAATTGCGAGCGTGCAGATCGTATCGTCGGTGAAGGTGGCGCTTGGGTGAAAGAAGGCAAATTCCTTCGATTTGATCGGCGTCGTCTCGTAGACCGAGCCGACGATGTCGCCGATGACAGCTCCCAGCATTTGGTCCGTCCTCAACCGTTCTCGGCCAGGACAATACCTGCCAGATAGAGTGATCCGCAGATCAACACGCGCGCAGAGCCTGCTTGGCCGTCGGCCAGTTGTTGAAGCGCTGCATCGACGCTCTCGGCGGACTTTGCCTCAATCCCCAAGCGCATCGCTGTCCGGGAAATTTCGTCGGCAAGCAGGCTGTTCTCCTCGCCAGGGATCGTCACGGCCCGTAGGCGTGTGACGTATGGAACGAGTGGCCGGAGAAAACTCTCGGGCTGCTTGCTGTTGAGCATGCCAAACACGAGATGCAGCGGGCGGTCGCTCCAGTCGCCCGCTGCTGACGCCAAGGCTGTCGCGGCCGCTTCATTGTGCCCGCCGTCGAGCCAAAGCTCCCAATCTGGCGGTAACAGCGACCTCAGCCGGCCGCTTTCCAAGTGTTGCATGCGGCCCGGCCACTCAGCGATGGCAAGTCCGTTCTTTATTGCATCATCGGGAATTTCGAAGCCGTGAAGACTGTCGGCCAGGGCGATAGCCGTGCCGGCATTCTCAATCTGGTAGAGGCCATGAAGGGCTAATACCGGGGCTACCAGTTCTCGTGAGGGTGACGAGTATGCAACCCCGTGCGACCCGTTCACGGTGCGGGGCTCGGTCTGCCATTCTACACCTGCACGAAAGAGCGGCGCATCGACCTGGTCGGCATAGTCAGAGATTACTTGTGCCGCTACAGCGGATTGCGGGCCAACGATCGACGGTACGCCCGATTTCTGGATCGCCGCCTTCTCAAAGGCAATTTCAGCAAGGCCATCTCCGAGGAATTGCATATGGTCCATGGAGACCGGTGTGATGGCGGTTGCGTGCGGCCGGTCGACGACCGTTGTTGCATCGAAGCGTCCTCCCAGCCCGCACTCGAGCAACAATATGTCCGCTGGTTTCCGCGCAAAGGCGCAAAACGCCGCGGCGGTTGTGATTTCGAAGTACGTAATGGGCTGACCGTCGTTTACACGCTCGCAATGATCGAGTATTTCGGCCAGCGCCTCCTCGTCGATCAGCTTGCCTGCGATCCTGATGCGTTCGTTGAAGTGAACCAGATGCGGCGATGTATAGACATGTACCGCAAGGTCGGCGGCTTCGAGAATCGCGCGGAGAAAGGCGATGGTGGAGCCCTTGCCGTTGGTGCCGGCAATGTGGACGACCGGCGGCAGCTGGTTTTGCGGCCGGCCAAGGGCGTCGAGAAGCGCCAGGACGCGGTCGAGAGCGAGGTCGATCACCTTCGGGTGAAGGGTAAGCAACCGGGCGAGAATCGCATCACTTTTCATTGCCGGTGCCACCTCCGACATTGGTGAGTATTCAGGTCTTGGCGATCTCTGCGGGACTGGGCTTGTTCGCACCGGCGGACTTTTCGGGTGCGAGCGGCACGACTTCTCCTGCCGGCCGCGGGTGGCGGATTAGGCCGATGAGTCGGACAAGCGTGTCGCGTAGCTCTTTTCGCGGCACGACCATGTCGACAATGCCGTGCTCCAATAGATATTCGGCACGCTGAAATCCATTCGGCAATGTCTCGCGCACGGTCTGCTCGATGACGCGCGCACCGGCAAATCCGATCATCGCGCCAGGCTCGGCCAAGTGAATGTCGCCCAGCATGGCGAAACTCGCGGACACACCGCCCGTTGTCGGGTCCGTTAGCACGACGATATAGGGCAACCCCGCCTCTCTAACCTCTTCTACCGCGATAACGGTTCGCGGCAGCTGCATCAGCGAAAGTGCGCCTTCCTGCATGCGCGCACCTCCGGATGCAGTGACGACGATGAGCGGCGCTTCCTGAACTATTGCCAGCCGGGCGGCGGCTATGAAGCCCTCGCCAACCGCAATCCCCATGGATCCGCCCATAAAATCGAAACTAAGCGTCGCCACAACGACGTTGATTCCACCCATGGAACCGTGAGCAACGATGATGCCGTCGTCTTCGCCGGTTTTGCTCCGCGCCTCCTTGATGCGATCGGTGTAGCGTTTGCTGTCACGAAACTTGAGCGGATCCGGTGTGGATTTGGGCAACTCGATGCGTTGGTACTCGCCATCGTCGAATAGCATTTCAAGGCGTTTGTTCATCGGCAGTCGAAGATGATGACCGCAGTGCTGGCAGACATGCAATTCCGCGTCGAGATCGCGATGGAATATCATCTGGCCACAGTTGCCGCATTTGCACCACAGGTTGTCGGGGACGTCCTGCTTCTTGACGAGGGCGCGAATTTTCGGCCTAACAAAGCTGGTCAACCAATTCATCTGTTGCTCACTTCCGCAGTCCCTCTGACACCTTGAGCGAGTTCAGAAACGAAACTCAGGACGTTTGTTACGAGGTTAGGTTTGGCGCGACCCGAACCGTCGAGCTGCGCGGCAATCTTGTCGACTATTGAGGAGCCAACGACTGCGGCGTCCGCAACGCCCGCGATCACCGCCGCCTGCTTGGCTGTTTTGATGCCAAATCCAACGGCGATCGGCAGCTCAGTGTGGCGTCGCAACCTTTCAACGGCGAGACGTACAGCGTCCTCGGGCACCGACTTTGTTCCGGTGATTCCCATGACCGACACGTAGTAGATGAATCCATTGGAGTTTGCGAGGACGGTTGGCAACCGCTCATCGTCCGTTGTCGGGGTGGCGAGGCGGATGAAGTTGACACCGGCGTCCAGCGCTGGAAGGCAAAGTTCCGGATCTTCTTCTGGTGGCAGATCGACCACGATTAATCCATCGACGCCGGCCGCGCGCGCATCGCTAAGAAATTGCTCAACACCGTAGATGTAAATTGGATTGAAATACCCCATCAGGACGAGCGGTGTCTTGTTGTCGCTGGCACGAAATGCTTGCGCCAACTCCAGGGTCTTGACCATGCTTGCGCCGGCGCTAAGTGCCCGGAGCGATGAGGCCTGGATGACAGGGCCATCGGCCATTGGGTCGGTGAATGGCATGCCGAGTTCGATAAGGTCTGCGCCCGCATTGGCGAGGCCAAGGACGAGTTCGCGCGACGTTTCTGGATCGGGATCGCCTGCTGTGACAAAGGTGATAAGACCGCCGCGGTTCTCCGTCTTGAGCAGCTCGAAACGTCCTCGAATCCGGCCAGAATCCGGCGGCCGCGTCATAAATCGGCACCGAGCAGTTCGGCAACCGTGAAGATGTCTTTGTCGCCACGGCCACACATGTTCATGCAGATGATGTGCTCCGGCGAAAGTTGTGGCGCGATCTTGGCCACGTGGGCCAACGCATGCGCCGGCTCCAATGCCGGAATTATTCCTTCGAGGCGCGAACATAGCTGAAAAGCCTCAAGCGCCTCCTTGTCGGTGGCCGAGACGTACTCGGCGCGGCCGCTTTCCTTCAACCAGGCATGCTCGGGCCCGATCCCTGGATAGTCGAGACCAGCCGAGATCGAGTGCGCCTCATTGATTTGGCCATCGTCATTCTGCAGCAGATAGGTGCGATTTCCGTGCAGGACGCCTGGCCGACCGCCGGTCAGGGAAGCCGCGTGGCGTCCGGAGTCGATTCCTTCGCCCGCAGCCTCCACGCCGATGATGCGAACGTCGGTATCGTCCAGGAACGGATGAAACAAGCCAATCGCATTCGAGCCGCCACCAATGCAGGCCACCAGCGTATCCGGCAATCGACCCTCTGCTTCCATCATTTGACCGCGCACCTCGTGACCGATAACAGACTGGAAGTCGCGGACCATCGCTGGGTAGGGGTGCGGTCCGGCGACCGTACCGATGATGTAGAAGGTATCCTCCACATTGGCGACCCAGTCACGCAACGCTTCGTTCATGGCATCTTTGAGCGTGGCCGAGCCGCTGGTCACTGATTTCACCTCCGCGCCCAGCAGCTTCATGCGAAAAACGTTCGGTTTTTGCCTCTCGATATCTACTTCGCCCATGTAGACGGTACACGGCAGGTTGAAGAGAGCGCACACGGTTGCCGCAGCGACACCATGTTGGCCTGCTCCGGTCTCCGCGATTATGCGCGTCTTACGCATGCGGCTCGCGAGCAAGATCTGGCCGATGCAATTGTTGATCTTATGGGCGCCTGTATGGTTCAGCTCGTCGCGTTTGAAATATAGTTTGGCGCCACCGAAATGCTCGGTCAGGCGGCGAGCGAGGTAGAGCGGTGACGGCCGTCCAATATAGTGTTTGTGGTAATACTCAAGCTCCTTGTGGAACTCGGGGTCCTGGCTCGCCGCTGCATAAGCCTGCTCAACCGCGAGAACCAATGGCATCAGAGTCTCGGCGACGAAGCGGCCGCCGAAGATGCCAAAGTGCCCGCTTTCGTCGGGTCCGCTGCGAAACGTGTTGGGCTGTTGCATGCCCTATCCTGTCCACTTTCCTTGTGTGCGCGCTTTGTGTGCGCGACTTGTGCGCCGCGTCGGGCAAAAACCGCTCTGCCCAAATGTTGCGAGAATGGCGTATTAGCGTAACGCCTGACCAGTTGTCTACCGGCGTTAAATGCCTCGGATCACGCTAAAGCGCAGCGACAGCCGCCAGGAACGAGCTGATTTTAGCCGGATTTTTGCGGCCCGGCTGATCCTCGACACCGGATGAGCAATCGACCACGCTTGCGCCGGTACGTGCGACGGCCTCTGACACGTTGGTTGTCGTGAGGCCGCCCGCGAGCATCCAGGGCAGCGGCCAGTCATGTCCGGAAAGCAGCTGCCAGTCAAAGGCTCGGGCGTTTCCGCCGGGAAGGGCGTTTTCGATGTCTTTTGGCGGCTTTGCATCGAACAGCAACCAGTCGGCAATGCCGAAATATCCCTCGGCAGCCTTCAGGTCTGTGCTCGACGTAATAGAAATCACCTTCATAACCGCCCGCTCCGTGCGGGCTTTGAGCGCTGCAACGCGTTCCGGCGTCTCCGCGCCATGGAGTTGCAGTAAGTCCAGCGAAGCACCGTCTACAGCGACGTCGATTAGCGCGTCGTCGGCATCGACGAACATGCCGACTTTGCAAACGCTTGGCGGAACTGGCCGGGCAAGTAGCCGCGCCTGGTCAATCGAAACTGCGCGGGGGCTCCGCCCATAAAACACCAGGCCGACATGGCTCGCTCCACCGTCGATCGCTGTATCCATGGCGAGCGGATCGTTTATCCCGCAAATCTTTGCAGTGACCATCGCGTGTCGTTGCTTATCCGGCCTCGATACCGGCGATAATTTCACGCACGGCGGCTACCGGGTCGGACGCCGATGTGATCGCACGCCCAATGACGAGGTAGTCGGCGCCGGCGGCGAGCGCCAGTCCCGGAGTGGCGATGGCCTTCTGGTCGTTTGATGCGGCACCGGCGGGTCTGATGCCAGGTACGACAAGCGTAAATTCCGCACCGCATGCCTTGCGGATTTCGCCGATCGCAACCGGTGAACAGACAACGCCGTCGAGTCCGCATTCCTGCGCTAAACATGCGAGGCGTACCGCCTGATCCGTGGTCGAATGTCCCTGCCCCGTCGCGGCAATATCCGCCTCGTCGAAGCTCGTCAGCACAGTTACGGCGATCACATGCGGTCGCGCCACACCGGCCGTCTCTGCCATCTCCCCGGCCGCCTCGGCTGCCGCGCGCAACATCTCCGCACCGCCCAGTCCGTGGACGTTCAGCATAAGCGGCGCCAACGGCACTATGGCTCGGACCGCGCCCGCAACCGTATTCGGAATGTCGTGAAACTTGAAGTCGAGGAAGAAGGGGATTTTGCCGAATGCAATTTCCCGCACACCTTGGGGGCCATGTGCATTAAAGAATTCAAGGCCGATCTTGACGCCGCCGACGTGTCCGCCGAGCGCATCCGTCAATGTCTTCGCGCGCTCCAGGTCGGTCGTGTCGAGCGCAACTAAAATGTGCTCGGCTGCCCAGGATTGCGGCGCGGCATGCTCCTGCAACTTGGCAATCATCGGCAGTGTTCTACACTGATTGGATGGGCGACGGAAGGACCGGAGGCCCTGAGGCCCTGAGGTATGGTCGCTCCTGAACGCTTCAGTCATCGATGCGCGGTGCCAATCGTTCGATTTCGCTGCAAGCAAAGACGAGGTGATAGAGCGTGGACGCGGGCATGGCCTCCACCATGCTCGTGCCGTCGGGTCGACGGTGCTCGCACCAGGCGCCAGGCGCCGATTCGGACAGGTGATCACGTAGTAGCATTGCGAGCGCGCCGTCGAGCCTTATTTCCGCCTTCAAATCCCCTGCCAGAGCCCAACGCGCCGCATGTGCCTTCAGTGCCTCTGCCTGCGGCCATACACGGTGGCTCGATTTAGTCTGCTTGCCGTCACAGTCGACCTCATCAAAGACCCGGCCGCTTTGTGCGTCGATGCCGTGTTCGACAGCAAATCGATAGAGTTGATCTGCCATTGCCGAGACGTCAGCGCTGGCGCCGGCGAGCTCATTGAAGCGACTCAACAGCCATACCCATTCGAAGTGATGGCCGGGCTCAACCTGTCGCCCTGCAAGCGAAGACAACGGTTTAAGGTCAGCAGTGAAGTACTCACGGAGGCTGCCGTCGACGATGAACCGATCCTTTGCCAACGTGATCAGCGCTGCTGCACGATTTAGATATCCGTCATCACCGGTTGCATCATGGAGAGCCATCAACGCTTCAAGGAGGTGCATATGCGGATTTTGTCGGCGCGGCTGTTGAGAAGCGCTCCCGTCGGCGGCCAAACCTTCGCCAAATCCGCCGTTGGCTTTGTCGGCAAGTGTCGTGTCAAGGAAGTCGAGTGTCGATTCGGCCAAAGCGAGAACCGTCTTGTCGCCCGATGCCCTGTACAGCCAAGCCAGGGCAAAGATTACAAAGGCCTGATCATAGAACTCGCATCTGGCGTCGAGATTCGTGCCGTCGCGGCGTACGCTGTGACGCCAGCCACCGTCCAGACGATAGTGAGCGACCAAAAATTTGAACCCGTGCTGCGCGGTTTCGAGCGCGCTATCGAGCAGACCGCCAATGCAAGCCTGCGAGAAAACATATATCTGTCGCGCCTGGACAATGAGCCTTTTCCCGTCGCTCAAGATCGGCCGGCAATCGAGGTCAAGCCGTTCGTGAAATCCACCGCTCTCGCGGTCAATGCCGTGTTGCTGCCAAAAAGGGAGCGTTCGCTCGTAGAGCCAATCGTGGAGTCGCTGCTGCGCCGCTGCGGTCCCGCACACCTCTTCGACCCCGCTGGCTGTGCTGTCGTTTCGGTTCATCGAATACGATCGTGTGCTGCGCTTCAGGAGCCCGCTGGCGCGGTCTTATCTGGCCGTAGGGCAGGCATTTGATTTTCGCGGGCTGCAAGTTTCTCGCGTGCGCGACGTCGCAAGCGTCTTCGTACGCCGTTGTACCACGCGGCGACGGCCCCGATCAGGAACCCGAGGACCAACGAGCCCAAAGCAATGAGGTAAACTGGAGAATCGATCACCAGTGGTAGCGGCCAAAGATGAACCTCGGCCAATTGCCGGTTAGAGACCGCGAACAGAACTGCCGCGAGTGTGACCGACAGCACGAGTACCCAACGTAGAAGCCGCATAGGCAGGCCGATCAGTTGGCGTTGATCAGCTCTCGCAGTTGCTTCCCGGTCTTGAAGAAGGGAATGACCTTCGGTGCGACTTGAACCGGTTCACCGGTTCGCGGATTTCGTCCAGTGCGCGCGCCGCGGTGTTTTACCGAAAAAGCACCAAATCCGCGAAGTTCAACCCGATCCCCACGGCCAAGCGCCGCAGCAACCTCATCAAATATTGTCGCCACGATACGCTCGACGTCCCGCTGATAGAGGTGGGGATTCCGCTCCGCAATTTTGAGTATGAGTTCCGATTTGGTCATCTCGAAAACCTCTTCATCTCTTTGGGTGCTGATGGCGTAGCGGGCGAACGAGGGAACCAAGGATGCAACCCGAGACCAAGTTCCGAACCGTGCCAAACGGAACCTCAGCCGTCAAGGAAAAACCTCATTATTTCAATGGCCTGTGGTACGGCGCGATGTGTGGCGCCGCGAACTCAAGCTCATGATCGATTGATCGGGCGCGTTCTGGCGGTCAGGCGCATGGTGCCTATACGCTAGGCGAGTCCGATTCCTCCGCACCGTCCGGCTTCGCGCTGGCGTCGTCGTCCGCTGTCTCGGCCTTGACCGTTTCAGCGGCTTTGGCGCTCTTCTTGGTTTTCGTCTTGCTGGTCTTTGCTTTCGCTGTGGCCTTGGTCTTTTTCTCGTCCTTGGCTGCCTTCGCTGTTTTCTTCGGCGGCGCTTTGGCTTCTACCTCGGACGGCTCCGATTGATCGTCTGCTTCCCGCTTCGAGCGGATCGCCGCGCCGAGGATATCGCCGAGCGAAGCGCCTGAATCGGAGCTCCCATAATCGGCCAGGGCCTTTTTCTCTTCGTCTATCTCACGGGATTTGATCGACAGATTGACCTTGCGGGTTGTGCGATCGACCGACGTTACTTTTGCATCGACCTTTTCGCCGACAGCGAAACGGTCCGGACGTTGTTCCGAACGGTCCCGGGAGAGATCGGTCTTGCGGATGAATCCCGGGACATTTTCGTTCACCAAAACTTCGATGCCTTTGTCCAGAACCGTTGATACGGTGCAGGTTACGACCTGCCCCTTCTTGAGTGTTTGGGTCTGTTCCATCGGATCGTCCGACAGCTGTTTGATGCCTAAACTAATGCGCTCCTTCTCAACGTCTACTTCGAGAATCTTTACCTTGACCGTATCGCCCTTCGTGAAGGCCGAAATAGCCTGCTCACCGGCCTGATCCCAAGCGATGTCCGACATGTGCACCATGCCGTCGATCTCTCCTGGCAGGCCGACAAATAGTCCGAACTCCGTGATATTCCTAATTTCGCCGTCGATCTCGCTGCCAGCCGGGTGATCGGCTAGGAAGGCTTGCCAAGGATTGGGGAAACATTGCTTAAGCCCGAGGCTGATGCGCCGCTTCTGCGGATCCACATCGAGCACCACGACTTCCACTTCCTGGCTCGTCGAAACGATCTTTCCCGGGTGCACGTTCTTCTTGGTCCAGCTCATCTCGGAGACATGAACCAAGCCTTCAACACCGGCCTCCAACTCGACGAACGCGCCATAGTCGGTGATATTGGTCACGCGCCCGGTGAATCTCGTGCCGACTGGATACTTCGACTCAACCCCATCCCAGGGGTCCGCTTCCAATTGTTTCATACCGAGGCTGATGCGCTGCGTTTCCGAGTTGAATCGAATAACTTGGACATCAACCGTCTGGCCGATTTGAAGCGCTTCGCTTGGGTGGTTGATTCGCCGCCAGGCGATATCGGTGACATGCAGCAATCCGTCGACGCCGCCAAGGTCCACAAAGGCGCCATAGTCGGTAATATTCTTGACGACGCCGCTCAACACCTGCCGCTCCTTCAAGTTGGCAATAAGCTCGGCGCGTTGCTCGGCCCGACTCTCTTCGAGCACCGCCCGGCGTGAGACCACAATGTTGCCCCGGCTGCGATCCATCTTGAGAATTTGAAATGGCTGCGGAGTGCCCATAAGCGGTGCCACGTCGCGCACCGGTCGTATATCGACTTGGCTGCCAGGCAAAAATGCCATGGCGCCTGAAAGATCGACCGTAAATCCGCCCTTAACACGGCCAGAAATCATGCCGGTTACGTGCTCACTATCTTCAAATGCCTTTTCGAGCTGGGTCCAGGCTTCCTCGCGTCGCGCTTTTTCACGCGAGAGCACCGCTTCGCCATTCTTGTTTTCCATTCGCTCGATGAAGACTTCAACGGTATCGCCAACGCTGATGTCAGGCTGCTCCCCCGGATCTGCAAACTCCCTGACCTGCACACGGCCTTCAGATTTGAGGCCAACGTCGATCAGCGCATAGTCGCTGTCGACCGCGATAACGTTACCCTTGACGACGGTACCTTCTATCCCTTTGCCATCGCCGAAGGTCTCGTTGAGAAGCTCCGCAAAGCTCTCGTTGGAAGCGGCAGATTCAGCCATGTTTCGTTAGTGTCCCTTTGTAAGTATCAATGTCTGCCAGCCGGTTGTCTCCGGCGGTCTTCGCCAAGTTTCCAAATGCACCCGCCGTACCGCGCCTTCAATAATTAGTTTTCAGGCTTAGGTCCGTTGAGTGGTCTTGCTGGACGCTTCGGATGCGAGATGCGCTTCGATATATGCCACCGCAGCGGCAAAAACTGCATCCACACCAAGAGCCGCGTCGTCCAGCAGAAATGCATCGTCAGCTGGTCTGAGCGGCGCAACCGCGCGGGTTGAGTCTCGCACATCGCGCTCGCCCATACCCCGCAAGACGCGCGCATATATACTGGTCTCTCCACGTTCTAGCAACTCTTTATGGCGCCGCCTTGCCCTGGTTTCGAGGTCGGCGGTGACGAAGAATTTTATCTCGGCGTCAGGACAGATGACCGTGCCGATATCGCGTCCGTCAAGTACGGCGCCGCCGGTGCCGTCGGGTGGGTTCGCGGCGAAATTTCTCTGGAACTGTCTAAGCGAGGCGCGTGCATCCTCAATAGCGGCCACCCTGGATGCTGCCTCCGCCGCTTGATCGCCGGTAATGTCTGGATCGTCTAGGTCAGATTGCGCCAGTGACTCTGCCGCATCGCGCGCTTGTTGAGGGTCGCTTGGGTCGCCGTTCGCACGCATGATCTTGAGTCCGATGGCGCGGTAGAGCTTGCCGGTATCGAGATAGGCGAGGTCGTAATGATCGGCGAGTCGGCGGCCGAGGGTTCCTTTGCCCGCTGCTGCCGGTCCGTCGATCGCAATGATCACGAATTGCGCTCGCTGGAAGAGTCATCAGGCGTTTGCTGTGTGTTTGCGCCGCCGATCTTTGCCCCAATTCCGTTCATCAAGTCCATGAAATCCGGAAAGCTGGTGGCAATCGCGGCGCCATCGTCGACCGTGACGGGGGTCGCGGCCGAAATGCCATGGACGAGAAAGCTCATGGCGATGCGATGATCGAATTGGGAGCGCACATGCCCGCCAGTTTGCGTGTTACTTCCGATCCCTTGGATCTTCAACGTGTCTTCGCCGGCCTCCGCCGTAACGCCGCAACATGCCAATCCCTCCGCCGTCGCTGTCAATCGGTCACTTTCCTTGACTTTGAGCTCCGCCAGCCCGTGCATGATTGATGTGCCATCGGCGCGGGCCGCGGCAATAGCCAGCACCGGAAACTCATCGATCATTGAGGGGGCACGAATCGCCGGCACCTCGACGCCGTGAAGCGCAGAGCTTAGCACAGTAAGGTCTGCAACGGGCTCGCCTGCAAGCATACGTTCATTGCTAAACTCGATAGCGGCGCCCATTTCAAGGAGCGTCGTAAGCAGGCCTGTGCGCTCTGGATTGACACCGATATTGCGGAGAGTGAGTTCGGATCCTGGAGTAATCAGCGCCGCCACCAGCGGAAAGGCAGCGGAGCTGAAATCACCTGGAATATCGACCTCAGCTGCCTGCAATTCGGGCTGTCCCGTCAACGCGATCTCACGACCATTGTCGTTCTCCGTCACTCTTATATCCGCGCCGAAATGCTGCAGCATGCGCTCAGTATGATCGCGCGTCGCTTGGGCCTCAATAACCGTTGTCGTGCCTGGCGAGTTCAGGCCGGCCAGGAGCACCGCAGATTTGACCTGCGCGGAGGCAACCGATGGGCGGTAGGTTATTGGCAACGGCTCGTCGGTGCCGTGAACTGCTAACGGGAGCCGTCCGTTATCTCGAGTAATGAACCGTGCGCCAATTCGCGAAAGCGGTTCGATTACACGGTCCATGGGTCGCTGCCGCAAAGAGGCATCGCCGGTTACGAACGCGGAAAGCGAATGGCTTGCAAGGACGCCTAGAAGCAGGCGTGCGCCTGTTCCCGAGTTACCCATATCGAGCAGATCGTCGGGCTCTGCAAGCCCGCCCACGCCAACTCCGTCGACGATCCATGTCGCATCGTCCTGCCGAGAAATTCGGGCGCCAAGCGTGCGCATCGCCGACACCGTGCCCAATACGTCGTCTCCCTCAAGGAGTCCACGGATGACGCTGCGTCCGACCGCCAGCGTGGCGATAATCAACGCGCGATGCGAGATCGATTTGTCGCCAGGTATGGCGATATCGCCGGCGAGCGGTCCCGCGGGTATGGACGTAAGCGGTAGCACGTGACGATCCCGGTTCGTCGTGAGAAGGTTGAAAGTAGCCTCGGCCGCCGTGTCTAGCACAGAGTGAGGTGGTGCCGGTAGCGTTCGCATTGCCGCCGAAGCGCGCGTGCCCAACGTCGAAATCGCGTGCGGCACAATGACGGCAATACATTCATGAAAATTATGCCTTTGACATCTTATGCGAGTTCATGGCAATTGCCGTCGCTCAATCGATGCCGTCCAAGGAGGTTGCTTTTGGCAAATCCTGAGTGGGGTATAAAGCGCGTTTGCCAGAGCTGCGATGTCCGGTTCTATGACTTGCAGCGTGACCCGATCATCTGTCCGAGCTGTGGCACTAAGTTTGATCCAGAGTCCGTATTGCGCTCACGCCGCAACCGGGCCGCCGCTCCGGCGTCCGCAGCTGCCGCCGCGTCCAAGAAAATAGAGGTTGAAGTTGAGGCCGAGACAGAGGCCGAGAAAGAGACCGAGACAGAGGCCGAGGCCGAGGCCGAGGATGTTGGACCCTGCTGACGAAAGTGGAGACGTCCTGCGATAGGATTTTGATCGCAGGAGGTGCAAATGTCGAAGCAGAATGGGAACAAGGGCCGGCGGTTTGATCGGGCCTAAGGGTGGAGTTGAGGAAGACGCCTAGCCGTTATTGGACCGCGTCACAGGGCTAAACGCGACGTAATGACACCGGGGCGGTGACGGTGCATCGGTTCCACAGCGCTGGGGATTGGAGCATCTTGTTGCCGCATCCGGTGTTCGAATTCAGCATTTGGTGAGGGGCCGTAGCTCAGTTGGGAGAGCGCTTGAATGGCATTCAAGAGGTCAGGGGTTCGATTCCCCTCGGCTCCACCAATTTTTCGCGGCTGACTCAAATCTCCAAACATGCGACGCAGCCCTGGCCCACTTGAGCATGTGGAGCATGTCGCACCTCACTGATTGGCACCCGGCATGATCGAGCTCTATACCTGGAAGACATCGAACGGCCGCAAAGCCTCCATCATGGTGGAGGAATGCGGGCTGCCCTACAATCTGCATCCAATCGACATTTCCAAGGGCGACCAGTTCACGCCTGATTACGTAAAGATAAATCCGAACGCCAAGATTCCAGCGATTGTCGACACCGAAGGTCCGAACGGTGGCCCCTATACCATCATCGAGTCGGGCGCAATTCTCATGTATCTCGCAGAGAAGACCGGCAGGTTCATGCCGCAGGGGATGGCAGCGCGCTATGAAGTCATCCAATGGCTGATGTTTCAGATGGGCGGCATCGGGCCGATCTTCGGCCAAGTTCATCATTTCAAACGCGCTGCCAAGGAGCCCGTGCCCTACGCGATCGAGCGCTATTTGACTGAGTGCCTGCGGCTCTACGGCGTGCTGGACCAGCGCCTCGCAGGCCGGGGCTATTTGGCCGGCGACTTGTCGATTGCGGATTTCGCCACGCTGCCTTGGGTCTATCGACACGTCTGGCAGGAGGTCGATCTCGCGCAGTTCTCCAACGTCAAACGCTGGTACGACGTCCTGATGGCGCGACCGGCGCTGCAGCGCGGTATGGAAATCCCAGCCTAATGCGTAGCGGGGCTTCGGCGGCAGTTGCGCCGATGCCGACAGCTCGCGTTAGGGTCGAGCCGTTGCTCCATAAACGTCGAAGCGGCTACTGCAGACTCGGCGACTTGAGATAGTCGTAGCGGCTCGCCGAGGTAACCCGGATTTCCATCCGATCTCCATCGCGCAGGACGGTTAACGGTATCTCGGTGCCGGCACTCCCTAATCCCCAAATCGTCCGATACATTGTGCCGAGCTCGCTGACGGCGTGGCCATGGACGGCGACCACCATGTCACCGACCTGCAGATCTGCATGCTCTGCCGGACCATCATCCACCAGGCCAGCCACTATGAGCTTGTCTTCGGCCTCGGCGGTGAGCATGCCAAGCCAGGGTCGTGGCGGCTTGTCGATTCTGCCCAGCGTCAACATATCGTCGAGGATCGGCTTCAGGAGGTCGATTGGGACAACCATATTGCCGTCAGCCGCGGCTCGTTCGGGAATAGAAAGTTGCACAAAGAGCGACCCAATGCCCTGTAGCCGCCCCGCACTGTCGATCAGGCCCGTACCGCCCCAATGCGAGTGTGGTGGTGCGATAAATATGGCCTCGTCGATTAGATATTCCCAGTA
Organism: Alphaproteobacteria bacterium; assembly: GCA_963664465.2. Classification (GTDB taxonomy): domain Bacteria; phylum Pseudomonadota; class Alphaproteobacteria; order UBA8366; family CAVOAK01; genus CAVOAK01. The sequence continues at coordinate 47,900 of CAXXSU010000009.1, forward strand.
ACCCGCAAACTCGCGGATCGAGATCACGCGCGAACCGACCGAATTCTCGCGTCCACCATGTCCGGCGAGAATGACCGGGTCACCTTCGTGCAGATCGCTGGAATTGCCGAATTCCAAAGACGGCAAGTCAAGCCGTTGCAGCGCTTGCACCAGCCCAAATCCTGTCTCCTGGTCGTAACCGACGACATGGGCGCTTGTGGCCTGCCCCTTGTGATCGATCAACCAGATGCCGTCCGCTTCCGATATCAGGTAGCCGATGGTCAGCACTAGTCCATCATCTCTGATGACGACGCCATGGCCAGCCCGTTCGGTCCCCAGCATCGACGCGGTCATGGCATCGTCGGGGATGTGCGCGCGGACAGCAACGATCGAATGCAGTGCATGTTCGAGGTCAAAAGATACGTCTTCCGGCTTTGGTGCCGGTCCGACTGGCCTATTGCTGGAGAATGAGTCCGTCATATCCGCTCCCGCGGTTCATAGGCGATTTGGCGGCGCGGCTCCGGCAAGTGTCGTGCTTTCCAGAAGCCGTCCAAACGGAGAAATGCAATGACGCAATCACACTTCAAGCGCGTATGCACGGAATGTCCGGCCGATTTTCGATCCAAATTGGGGTCAAAGATCGGCGGGAGACATAACCGAGCAGTGTCTTTACGGACGCTAAAACAGTAGCAGCGACTTCCAGTATTCCCGGTTCGTCGTCGACTGTAACCGGCCGTGTCTAATTTCCAGGCAACTGCGGAACGAAAGCGATTTCATCGAACGACCTGTAATTTCTTTGCAGTTCTCAAATGTCGCGCGGGCAAGCTCCTTGCCTGCTTCGCTGAAGCCGATGATCCCGCGCTTGTCCAGAACGTCCGTCCAGGCGGATTCGCCATTCGCGACCTCAACATTTCCACGCTTAGGCAGATTGTTGATCAACATCGCTGTAATTGCCGTGCGCTCGGCGTGGAATCCCTTATCGAAATATTGCTCTGCGGCAGCGCGATAGGGTCCAGTGGCAAACGCAAGTTCCTCGGCGCTTTGCGGAAAAAGATCGCCCGGCTGCTCTTCCGGTATCAGCGAGGTCAGCGCGCCAATCTGAATTGCGACACTCTCGGCATTGAGTTCGTCAAGTTTGCGCTGCTCTAGTTTGGCAATCACCGCGGTATGATTGCGTGCGTAAAACTCGACATAGTCGCGCCCGGGCAGCGTCAACGTCCGACCGTCTTTGGTGCTGACGAGAAGGGTGATCACACTGGTTTCGGTTGGCAGGTAGGCAATGCCGTCTTCTGGCTGCGGCCGATTTTCTTGAAGGCAGAAGGCCGTCAGAAAAGCTGTGCAGAGTCCGTCTTCACAATGAAGCGGCATCGGCTCCGGTGTTGCAGCCAGTCCAAGCGCCTGCGGCGCTGCTGACGCAGTTGCCAGCGGCAGGACAAATAAGGCCGCAAAGATTGTTCCAAGCAAAACCGAGGCTGAGCGTTTCCACATACGTGTTTCCTCCAGTTTGCCGGCACGGCTTTTGAAGGACGCGCCGACAGTGGTTGCCGGACAAATTCGTGCAGAAACAGCATCGCACCAAGGTTGGCGATCGTCAATTCTTCGCGCCGCTCTTCGCGCCGCCTGACGCTCGAATAACCTGCTTGAGGCTCGAAAATGAATGTCCGCGAGGCAACCTGATCGTCGTCTGCCGGCGGCGCATAAGTTTGTCGACAAGAATTCGGAGAAAACGACCGGAAATCATTCACTTGTACGGGGGTTGTGCAGTTCCCACATAGTTTATGGAAGGGATGTGTCCCTTTCGGAGGCCAAGTGCTGCTGGGCAGGCTTGGCAGAGAGTTGCGGCGTGCTCATGAAAGGAGGCGACCGAACCATGGCGCGAGCATCGCTTTTCAACAGTCCGTTATTGTTGGGCTTCGAGCATTTCGAAGACATCGTCGACCAGATCACCAAGAAGTCGGCTGACGGCTATCCGCCATACAATATCGAACAGATTCCTGACGGACGATTGCGCATCACATTGGCTGTCGCCGGATTTTCCGAAGGCGACCTTTCGATCGAGGTGAGGAACAATCAGCTCGAAGTGAGTGGTGGGCATGCCGGCGATCAAGACGCCAGCAGGGTATTCCTACACAGGGGTATTGCCGCGCGTCAGTTCCGACGTGCCTTTGTTTTGGCTGATGGAATTGAGGTAGACAGTGCTGAGTTGACCAACGGTCTTCTCAACATCGATTTGGTGCGGCCCGAGCCCAAAGCGCGCGTGCGCAAGGTGGCAATCAAAGCGGCCGGCGGACGCCAGTCGAGTCGGATCTCAGTCGATCCGCGCGCAGATCACAGCACAGACAAGTCTGACGATTAAGGAGGCTGCCATGATCGATAGGAAAAAACTCCGCGAAATGACGAGCCAGGAATTCTGTTTGCTTGGCGCCGACGAGTTGGCGTACGTCAGGCCAATCGTTTTCAAGGACATGCCATGCTATCTCTTCAGCACCGCCGATGGTCGTCAACTGGGGATTGCCGAGGATTATGTCAGCGCGGTGATGGCCGTCCGCCAGCACGACCTTTATCCGGTGAGTGTGCACTGAGCGGCACGGAGAATTCGCGCGCTAAATCTGGCAATGTTCGGGAGAGGCTTGGCGCCTCGCGGCTTTTGTCTTAGCGAATGTTGTGCGCGCTACGCAGCCTGACTCGTCGCATTTTCGCCAATAGAGCACGGAGTTCGCTAGCATCTTTCGCTGCATGTAGCTTTTCACAAAGTTGTTGGTCGCGCAGCAGACGCGAAATTCGACTCAAGGCCTTCAAATGATCGGCGCCTGCGGCCTCGGGCGTCAGCAGAAGATAGATCAGACTCACGGGCTTGTCGTCAACGGCGTCGAAGTCGATCGGCGTATCGAGACGCGCGAACAGTCCGTATAGACGGTCGAGTCCCGGTAATTTGCCGTGGGGAATTGCGAGTCCATTGCCGACACCGGTCGTGCCAAGGCGTTCGCGCTCCAACAGAACGTCGAATATTGCCCGTTCGTGGAGCGATGTGACTTCGGCCGCGCGTTTCGCGAGTTCCTGCAGGGCTTGCTTTTTCGACGTCACCGGCAGGTTCGCGATGATGCAATGCGGGTCAAGCAGTTCAGTTAGATCCATTAAGTGCGCCTACGATGCCTATGTCTTGCGACCTGTATCAGGAATGTTATGCGGATCGATCCAGCCAATGTTTCCGTCTTCGCGTCTATAAACGGTGTTAAGACCACCGTGAGTCCTGTTGCGAAACATCATCGTCGTTAGTTCACGAAGATCCATTTGCATTACGGCCTCGCCGACGGAAAGCGTATCGATTTCGGTTTCGGCCTCGGCAACAACTATTGGCCTGTCATTCTCGGCTGGGGCGTTGTCTTCACTTGTGACCGGTTGTTCAGGCTCGGCAGCGAGAACATATTGTTGCGCGCGCTCTGAGTTCTCATAGTTGGCGTGTCGCTTATGATGATCGCGCAGACGGCGCTTGTAACGGCGTAAACGCTTGGATACATGATCAGTCGCGCCCTCGAACGCTGCGTAGGGATCCTTGGCGACAGCATGCCCTTGGATGACAATTCGCTTGCCGGCGTGGACTGTGATGTCAGCGCGAAACTTGCGGCCGTCCTTCGATAAGGTCACCTGCGAATCAGTAGCATTCTCGAAATATTTTGCGACGGATGCTGGAAGCGCTTGTTCAATGTGATCACGAAGCGCATCGCCCACGTCAAGCTGTTTGCCGGTGACGGAAAGTTGCATAAGCAGTTGTGTCTAAATCAATTCGCGGCTCGGCGGTTGCGGTTCAAATTTAAGTCGCAGCGCTTTGCGCTTGGGCACGATAGTGGTGGCCATATCGCAAGTCAACATCCCGCAATTCCGGCGCCCGTCCGCTTCGGATTAGGGTTAGCAATGGGTCGCTAGAAAGCCAAGCCTGGGACGCATGGATCAGAGATCCCGTCCATCAGAATTCGCGCAATCGCTCGCGGCGGCGTTGCACAGACGAGGCGATGTTCATGGCCTCTCGGTACTTTGCAACGGTGCGACGCGCAATTTCGATTCCGTCAACTCTCAAGAGTTCGACAATCTTATCGTCGGAGAGAACCGCTTCGGACAGTTCGTCATCGATTAGTTTCTTTATGCGAAAGCGTACCGATTCGGCGGAGTATGAATCGCCACCCAAGGCACTAGCAATGGCGGACGTAAAGAAGTACTTCAGCTCGAATGTGCCGCGCGGCGTTGCGATATATTTGTTCGAAGTGACCCTGCTGACGGTGCTTTCATGCATCTCGATGGCTTCGGCTATGTCGCGCAGGATCAGCGGTCGCAGATGCTCCACGCCCCTGGCAAAGAAGGCATCCTGCTGCCGCACGATTTCGCCAGCGACTTTAAGGATCGTCGTCGCCCTCTGGTGCAACGACTTTACAAGCCAATTTGCCGTTTGGAAGCGTTCTGAGATGTAGTCTTTGTCTTTGCGCTCGCGAGCCGCCCGACTGATTTTTTTGTAGTATTGGCTATTTATGAGGACCCGCGGCAGGGTCTCCGGGTTCAGCTCGATAATCCAACTGCCGTCTGGGTGTTGGCGCATCAAAACATCGGGTGCGACCGCCTGTACTACAGATATATTTTCGGCTTCTCCAGGCTTCGGGTTAAGCGTGCGAAGCTCAGCGACTAACGTGCCCAACTCCTCATTGTCGAGACCGCAGATCCGCATCAGTTTGGTAGCGTCGCCCCGCCCCACAAGCTCAAGATTATCGAGCAGCAAGTCCATTGCCGGCGTCAGCCGGTCTCTGTCTTTCAGCTGGAGCGCCAGGCACTCGCGTAGGTTTCGTGCGAAGATTCCCGGCGGTTCAAAACGTTGTAGCTGCTTGAGAACCGATTCGATTCGCTCGATATCGCAGCCAAGTGACTCAGCGACGCTGCAAACGTCGCCGGAAAGCCAACCACTGTCGTCGAGCAGATCTACCAGCAGGAGACCGATCATGCGATCTGCCGGGATGGCTAGGTCCATATTTATCTGTGCGTGCAGCTTGTCACGAAGCGTCTCTTCGCCGCTGAGAGTTGCCTCGAGGCCGTCTGTAGGTACTTGGAAATCCGCTCGTCCACCCGATCCGCTGTACGAGTCCGCGAACGCCACCGTGTCGTATTCGGCACCTCCTGCCGGTATGTCTCCGTCGTCCCAGACATTTTCAAAGTCCGTGTCGAGTGGCTGTTCACCATCGCTCGGCATCGTCTCAGACATGGTCTGGTCCATGGTGTCTGCGCCACTTTCACCATCCTCAAAGCCGTCGCTATCGATTTCATCGGCTGCCGACTCAATCGGTGCGCCATCTTCGGGGTCGTCGCGCTCAAGGAGCGGGTTTTGCTCCAGCTCTGCTTCGACGAATGTGGAAAGTTCGTTGCTCGACATTTGCAGCAGTTTAATCGCCTGCTGCAACTGCGGCGTCATGACCAGTGTCTGGGTCTGTCTAAGGTCCAGGCGGGTTGTTAGCGCCATGATGACTCACCGCCGCTCTAGAGGCTGAACCTCTCGCCAAGATATACCCGCCTTACTTCCTCGTGGGCGACGATCTCGGATGGGGCGCCCTGCATCAACACACGCCCCTCGTGAAGGATGTATGCGCGATCGACGAGATCCAACGTCTCGCGCACATTGTGCTCGGTAATCAGGACACCGATGCCCCGCTGCTTAAGGTGCGCGACGAGATCGCGGATGTCGCGTACGGCGATTGGATCGATTCCAGCAAGCGGCTCGTCGAGCAAGACGAAGTGGGGCTGCGAAGCCAACGCTCGTGCGATCTCAACGCGTCTGCGTTCGCCGCCTGACAGCGCGAGTGACGGTGTCCGCCTGAGATGACTGATTGAGAACTCCGCCAGCAAGGAGTCGAGCATCGCCTCCCGGCGGTCGCGATCGCGCTCCGTCAGTTCGAGCACTGCACGAATGTTTTGTTCGACGGTCAGTCCACGAAAAATCGATGCCTCCTGTGGCAAATAGCCTATGCCGAGCCTGGCACGGCGATACATCGGCAGATCGGAAATATCCTGGCCGTCAAGCGTGATCTGACCGTAATCAGCCGCAATCAAACCCGTGATGATGTAGAAGCAGGTCGTCTTGCCGGCACCGTTGGGACCCAGCAACCCTACCGCCTCACCACGTTGCACCGCCAAACTTACATCGCGCAAAACTGGGCGTTTCTTGAATTGCTTGCCAAGGTTGCTTGCCACCAGTCCAGGGTTGCTCGCAACAAGACGCGGCGAGCGTGCATCCCCGCGCAGTGGTTCACCGGCCTGGCCATCAGAAGGCGTCATGACGGCGAAACTTTCAGGAACAGGCTCGAGAAATACGAATGCCACATACTATTGCCCACCTTTGGGTATGATCAGTCCACTGACTCGGCCGGTTCCCCCAAGTATCCGACTAATGCCGGTGTTCAAATTGACCTCCGCGCACTCGCCATTCAACTGACTGTCGCCACGTGTGATACGCACATTTCCACACAATGTCGCAATTCCATCATCGAGAACATACACGGCTTCGTCACCGCGCGCGATTTCCGTCGGTGTCGAGATGTGCACGTCGCCAAATGCATCGATCTGTTCAATGCCTTGATTTCCCGAAGAGCTGACCGCGAAATGGGCCGTAAGAATATCGGCTTTGAGTCGGTTGTCGCCTTGTATGACGATCGCCTCACCTCTGGCGACGGCCAGTTGCTTGTTTTGCCAATACTCTAAACTGTCGCGTGCGGTGATCACTGCGTCGGTCGTTTCAAACCGCAAGTTGCTGCCAAGTAGAACTATGACCGCCTCGTCCATGTGATAGACCGCTTTGTCGCCAAACGCGCGCTCCGTGGCCGATATGATGCGGACGTTACCATCGGCGTCGACTCGAAAAATCTGCTGCCCATCTCCATTTGCTTCGACTCGGTAATAGGCGGTCAGCGTATCTGCTAAAACCTCAATTCCGGCGCGCGCGGCGCGTGCGTTGCCACGCGCAACATAGGTTTTGGCATCGCGGATCCACTCGATACCGTCTTCCGCCTCAATTTCGATAGAGTCATCGACGCTCGGGTCCGCGATATCTTGTGCGTGGCTGGCACTGGCAACCAAGGCAATGCCGACCATCCAAGCGAGCAGCGGCCTTAGGCTCATTCGTCACCCCCGCGGTTCAGATGGATGATGACTCTCGATTGGCCGACAAGCTCCACACGTTCGCCCTGGTTGTGAATTCGAAATCCGGCAGCTGAGAACTGCCCGAATGGGCCTTGACCCGTGACTTGTTCCTGGCCAATTGCATCGCCGGCCATCAAATCGAAGATGGCGTTCGTCGTATGGAATTCGTAGCCGCTGTCGTGAAACAGGTTTACGGCGCCAGTGAGTTCCAAAATTTGCGACTCACGATCGAATATTCCGTCCTCCGCGGTCAGTGCGATCCAAGACTTATCGGAAAGGAGGATATCTGCTTTGGGGGCTTCCAAATTGACGAGGCGCGCTTCCGCTGATTTCTGGTCCGCGGAATTAGCGGTTATCGCATATGGACGGCTGTTGCGGTCCACGCCGGTGTAACGCGCATTCAGCATGCGAAAATTTTCCGCATCCTCGGGACTGATCGCAACAGGATCGATTCGGAATCGGCCGTCTTGTTCGGAGAGGTGCGGCCACGCAAACACCAGGGCGATCAGAATTACGGCCACCGTGGGCAGTAACATTTTCATAATGCCGACGAAACGACCGTAGCCGGCGTCTACGCGGCGCGGGTCTCCTGGGTTCGCAAAACTGGCAAACTGGGTCGCTGTCGGACCCGCCAATGTCGTGGCCATGACGCTACCTAACTCCGGCGCGCAAAAGGTCGTGGATATGAACGATACCCACCGGCCCTGCGTCCTCGACGACAAACAGTGCCGTAATCGGCCGCGCCGGATCGTTCATGAGAGCGAGCGCTTCCACGGCGAGTGCCTGAGGGTGAATGGTCCTCGGGGCGGCCGTCATCACTTCGTTGGCTGTTCGCCCGAACAAATCCTGGTCCATATGTCGACGGAGGTCGCCGTCTGTAATGATGCCGATGAGATTGCTCTCACCGTCGACAACGCCGAGGCAGCCGAATCTCTTTGATGTCATCAAGATAATGGCCTCGCTCATGAGCTGATCGGGCGCGCACAGCGGTACCGACTCTCCGGTATGCATGAGTTCGCTCACGCGACGCAGGCTGGCACCCAGTCGGCCGCCTGGATGAAGTAAGCTGTAGTCCTCGGCGGAAAAACCCTTGCGTTGCAAAAGAGCGATTGCAATTGCGTCGCCCAAGGCCATCGAGGCCGCCGACGACGTCGTTGGCGCCAGGCCCATTGGGCAGGCCTCTGGAACCGATGGTAGGAGGAGCGTGATATCCGCTGTCTCGGCGAGTGTGCTGTTATCGTTCGCGGTGATGGCTATTAGGGGTATCGAGAAGCGCCGCGTGTATTCAAGAATATCGCGCAGTTCAGCGTTTCCTCCGGAATTCGACAATGCAATCACTGCGTCGTGCTGTTTGATCATACCGAGATCGCCGTGGCTCGCCTCGGCTGGATGAACGTAAAATGCGGGCGTTCCGGTTGAGGCGAGCGTCGCAGCAATTTTACCGGCGATGTGGCCGCTTTTGCCAATGCCGGTAACGATGATTCGTCCGCGAGCGGATTCGAGCAGATCCAGTGCTTTTCGAAAGTTCTCGTCGACCAACTTGGACAGCGCCCGGATGCCCTCTGCTTCCAGTTCGAACACGCGCAAAGCCGCTTCAGCATCGGTTTTTGGTTCGATCGTTCGTTTTGCTTCGAGTTCGGCGTTTGGGAGGCTCATTGCACAGTCATCGCTGGTTCAATCTTCGTCGGGCGAGGTAGCCGCCTGCGGCGGACTTGCCAGCCTTCGAGCGCCCTAGGCGAGATCGAAGACTCGCCCAGCAAGTATGCCGCGTGATCCGAGAAACGTCAATGAATCCAATTGGATTCTAGTAATCTATTCAACTATGCGCGAAGATATCGACGTGTTCCCAGCCCATAAGATCGAGTTCTGCTCGGACAATCAGAAAATCAAACGCGGCCTGCGCAATATGGCTGCGGCCTTCACGCGCCAGCATGATATCCAGCTTCTCGCGCAGCGCGTGCAAATGCAAGACATCGGACGCCGCATAGCTCAGCTGTGCCTCGGAAAGTTCCGCGCTGCCCCAATCGGACGACTGCTGCTGCTTTGACACCTCGACACCGAGCAGTTCCCGGCATAGATCCTTTAAGCCGTGCCGGTCGGTATAGGTGCGGGCCAGTTTGGACGCGATCTTCGTGCAATAGAGCGGCGTACAGTCGACTTCAAGAAACTGTCGTATGATGGCGGTATCGAAGCGCGCGAAGTGAAACAGCTTTAGCACCCCTGGGTCACCCAGCAGACGTTTGAGGTTCGGCGCGCTGTAATCCCCAACGGCAAATTGCACCAGGTGGCATGCGCCGTCGCCCGCCGAAAGCTGAGCAACACAAAGCCTGTCGCTAAAGGGGTTAAGCCCCATCGTTTCCGTATCGACCGCGACGATGCTGCCGAGGTCGAGACCATCTGGCAGATCGCCGTGGTGTAGCTCGATGGCCAAAGGCGTTCCTCTGACAATTCGTTGAAATAAACCCGCAAATCTGGTGCCCAGGAGAAGACTCGAACTTCCACGACCTTGCGGCCACAGGTACCTGAAACCTGCGCGTCTACCAATTCCGCCACCTGGGCGATTTTGCGCTCGCATTGTGTGCATGAGAGGGGGATTGTCAACCGGCATTTGCGCTGGTTTTGAGCCGCTTCAGCCGATAAGCTGCGGCAGTTAAAACTCGATGATTTGGAAGATATGGCGGACCCAAAAATGGCGACCAAACTTGTCACCGTGTTTGGCGGTTCAGGATTCATCGGTCGGCATTTGGTCGGCCGACTCGCCGCGTCAGGGGCACAGATTCGCGTCGCCGTTCGACACCCCGATGCGGCAACATTTCTAAAGCCGATGGGTGATGTCGGCCAGATCACGCCGGTTCAGGCGAACGTGCGCCAAGCCGATTCCGTGCGGGCGGCGCTCGACGGCGCCGACGCTGTTGTCAATCTGGTCGGTATTCTTTCTGAATCTCGTCTCCAACGATTCGATGCCGTGCACCGCGATGGTGCGGCGCATATCGCACAGTCTGCAATACAGACCGGCGTGAAGCGTCTAGTTCACCTCTCTTCGTTGGGCGCATCGACTGATTCAACGTCTCATTATGCCCGATCCAAGTGGTCGGGAGAGGTCGCCGTAAGCGAGGCATTCCCAAAGGCGTCAATTCTCCGTCCAAGCGTTGTTTTTGGACCCGAGGACGACTTCGTAAATCGGTTTGCGGCGCTTGCGCGAATATCACCCGTCCTGCCGGTATTTGGTTGTCCGTTTCCGCGTTTTGTTGGGGGCCGGCTGGACATATTTGGAGAGGGCGGCACCAAGTTCCAGCCCGTCTATGTTGGCGATGTCGCCGCTGCCGTCATGACATGCTTAGGGGAGCGCCGGACACAGGGTCAGGTTTATGAACTTGGCGGCCCGCACGTATATAGTTTCAAGCAGTTGATGGAGCTGATCCTGCGTGAAACAGGACGCCGTAGTCTGCTCGTACCCATGCCGTCTTGGTTGGCCAAACTGCAGGCATACTTTCTCGAGTTTCTGCCGAACCCGCCTTTGACGAGAGATCAAATCGCGCAGCTCAGGCGCGACAACACGGTGAGCGGTACACTGGGTACGCTCAAAACGCTTGGCATTAGCCCGACTGCGGCCGACGTCATCCTGCCCACCTATCTGGATAGGTTTCGTCGCGGTGGACGCTTTAGCAGTGCCCAGCCTGCCTAGGCGGGAATGAGCGCGGGACGCATCTCAGGCCGCCAGGAAATAGATCCACACGAGGAGACCGCCGCCCAGCGCTATGCGGTAGATCACGAATGGCGTAAAGCTCGATTTTCTGAGCCACCGCATCATGACTGCAATCGCGATCATTCCGGCGACAAAAGACAAAGCCGTTGCGAAGAAGGCTGAAACTTGCAGCGTCGCGTAGCCGCTGTGGAGCAAGTCCAATCCCGTCAACGCGCCTGCGCCGACAATCGTTGGTACCGATAGCAGTATTGAAAATCTTGCGGCTTCGGTGCGCTCCATACCGAGCATGCGACCGGCCGTCATCGTGATGCCGGCCCTGCTTGTGCCGGGTATGAGCGCCAACACCTGTGCCAGTCCGATGAACAGGGCGCTTCCGTAATGTAAATGCTCGACCCGTCTGACCGTCATGCCCAACTGGTCTGAAATCCACAGCACAATTGCAAATCCAAGCGTGGTCCAGGCAATCAGTTCAACGCTTCGAAATCCATGCGGAAAATAGCGATTGAGCAGAAATCCGCCAACGATGACCGGAAGTGTTGCGATCACCAGAAAATATACAAGCCGCGACCTCGGATCCCGCCGACCGGATAGCAATCGCGCCGCACCGACGCCAAGTGAAAGCAAATCACGCCAAAAATAGGCGATGACGGCAAACAATGTACCGACATGGACCGCCACATCGATCACCAGGCTCTGGTCATCCAATTTGAGTATTTTAGAGGCCAGAATTAGGTGCCCAGACGAGCTAATCGGCAGGAATTCCGTTAAACCCTGCACCATTGCCAATAGCGTTATATGGTATATTCCCACCTACGAAACCCCAAGATACTGTGGCCAGAGTGTTATACCATCCCCCTTTCCGGCGCGTCAGCCAAATTATCGCCAAGATTAGTTCCAATATGGTACTAATCTTGGCGATAGGCGGTCTTAGTGGGTTCGAATTTCTGAGTGCCTGGGCCTGGGTGCCCGATATTCGGTAGAGTTTAGGTCAACATGCATGACCAAACTTTCACTTTTTTCCTCGCATTGTCGTGAATATATGCGCTACCCTTAAGGTAGCCGAGGTCAAGATTCGTCGAAAATCGGCAGTAAGAAGCCGAAATTGGGGCACTCAATAGGACCAACTGCGCGATGACGGCGGATTTTTGCTTCCGTTGCAGGTAGTGAGATGACCCTTGGGAAGGGAGCGCACGTGTCGCAGCAGATGCTCAAGTTCGTTTCGATCGAGACCCGCATGCCCAAAAAGCGTCCTGCGGCACGACGGCGTCGTGATTTCGAAGAAATTTATCATGGCTTCGCACCCGCTGGAGCGGCAGAACAGGCAAGCCGGTGTTCGCAGTGCGGCATCCCGTTCTGCCAAGTGCATTGTCCGCTCAGCAATAATATTCCTGATTGGTTGCAGTTGACGGCCGAAGGCCGGCTCGAAGAGGCATATGAACTCGCATCGGCGACCAACAGCCTGCCGGAAATCTGCGGGCGAATTTGTCCGCATGACCGCCTCTGTGAAGGGAACTGCGTGATCGAGCAGTCGGGCCACGGCACTGTGACGATCGGCTCCGTGGAGACATTCATAACTGAGACGGCCTGGGATAACGGGTGGGTCAAGGCGCCAGCTCCGACGCGCGAGCGCCAGGAATCCGTCGGCATCATTGGAGCCGGGCCTGCGGGAATGACGGCCGCCGAGCTGCTACGCGGCAGAGGATATCGAGTGCAGGTTTACGATCGCTATGATCGGGTCGGCGGTTTGTTGATTTATGGCATTCCGAATTTCAAGCTCGAAAAACATTTGGTAATGCGGCGAGCCAACCTGCTGGAAGAAGGGAAAGTTGAATTTTCGCTCGAGTTCGAAATAGGCCGCGATGCGAGCTTCGCCGAACTGCGTTCCCGGCACGACGTGCTTCTCGTAGCATCGGGCGCCTATCTGCCAAGACGGATAGCGGTGCCAGGAGTCGGTTTGGGTGGCATCGTGGAATCCCTTGATTATCTCATCGCAAGCAATCGCCGCAGCCTCGGCGACGACGTTTCTGACGATGACCTCGATGCCAAGGGGCGGCAAGTCGTTGTCATTGGCGGCGGCGACACGGCAATGGACTGCGTGCGAACTGCCGTGCGCCAAGGGGCGACTTCGGTCAAGTGCCTGTACCGTCGCGACCGTGAAAACATGCCGGGCTCGAGACGCGAGGTTTCACATGCGGAAGAAGAAGGGGTCGAGTTCATCTGGCTGTCGGCTCCGCAAGCCTTTCTGGGCGACGACGAAGCCGTAGCGGTCCAAGGTGTCAGAACTCAACGTATGCATTTGGGTGAACCAGACGCCACCGGCCGCCAAGTGCCGCAGCCAATCGACGATTCGAGTTACATCATCGATGCTGACCTAGTGATTAAGGCGGTTGGATTCGATCCCGAAGATCTCCCTAACCTGTGGGGCGAGCCATCCCTACCAGTCTCGCGCTGGGGAACATTACGCGTGGATCACCGGACAATGATGACTGAATTGGACGGTGTGTTTGCGGCTGGCGACATCGTTCGCGGCGCATCACTGGTCGTTTGGGCAATTCACGATGGGCGCGAGGCCGCGAAGGGCATTCATGGCTACCTATCCGAGCGAGCGGGAGTCGCCGCGGCGGCCGCCGAGTAGGTGCCTGGGAGATCCAGTGTCATGAATGACTTTGTTAAAGAATGGCGGCAGAACGCCGCATATTTGCGCGCGAACCACGTCTACGACGACGCCTATGAGCATGACTCCTGCGGCGTGGGAATGATCGCGGCGATTGACGGCAAACCGCGCAGACAGGTGGTGGAAGCCGGCATCGAAGCTCTGAAGTCTGTATGGCATCGTGGTGCTGTCGACGCTGACGGCAAGACCGGTGACGGTGCCGGTATTCACGTGCAGATACCGCAGGATTTTTTCAAGGAGCATGTGCGCCGCACTGGCCACGAAGTCGGCCGCGGTCGCTTAGCGGTTGGCATGGTATTCCTGCCCCGGACCGAGCTTGCCGCTCAGGAACGCTGCCGCGCGATCGTCGAGAGTGAAATTCTTCGCCTCGGCCACACGATCTATGGCTGGCGTCAGGTTCCGGTAAACGTCGAGGTAATCGGCGAAAAGGCTAACGCGACGCGACCTGAGATCGAGCAGATAATGATCGAGAACGCGCGCGATGTAAGGGATCGACAGTTCGAAATCGACCTGTTCGCCATTCGCCGCCGTATCGAAAAGGCAGTCTTGGCGGAAAACATCAACGACTTTTACATCTGCTCTCTCAGTTGCCGCTCGGTGATTTACAAAGGCATGTTCTTGGCAGAGCAATTGTCGGCCTTCTACCCGGACCTGCTCGACGATCGTTTCGTCTCAAATTTCGCCATCTATCATCAACGCTATTCGACCAATACATTCCCGACATGGCGGCTCGCTCAGCCGTTTCGCGTGATCGCGCACAATGGCGAGATCAACACCCTGCTCGGCAACATCAATTGGATGAAGAGTCATGAAACGCGAATGGACGATGCAGTGCTGCGCGGTTACATGGACGACATCAAACCGGTGGTTCAAGGCGGAAGCTCTGATTCAGCGGCGCTCGATGCGGTCTTTGAGCTCCTGCTTCGCGGTCAGCGTGGATTGCCGGAAACGAAGCTCCTTCTGATCCCGGAGGCATGGGAGAAAGTTGACCTGCTGCCACCGGCCCACCGCGATTTTTATGCCTACGCCAATTCGGTTATGGAGCCGTGGGACGGACCAGCAGCAATTTGTGCCTTTGGCGGACGCTGGGCGCTGGCTGGCATGGATCGCAATGGCTTGCGGCCAATGCGATACGCCATTACGGGAGATGGTCTGTTAGTGGTCGGGTCGGAAACCGGAATGGTTCGCGTCGACGAACGCGAGGTGGTCGAAAAGGGTCGCGTGGGGCCGGGACAGATGATTGCCGTCGATTTGGTTGACGGCAAACTGCTTCATGATCGTGAACTCAAGGATCAGGTCGCCGGATCGCGTCCCTACGGTGAATGGACCGGCAAAATTGCCCGGCTCGACGATCTAATTCGCTCGGGACCGGGAGAGAAAGGGACGTTCTCGAAGCAAGAGCTCAGACAGCGCCAAATGGTCGTCGGATGGACGCTCGAAGATCTCGAGTTGATCCTCCAGCCGATGGTGGAGGAGGCAAAAGAGGCGGTCGGATCCATGGGGGATGATACACCGATGGCGGTTCTCTCAGACCGCTATCGTGGGCTCCATCACTTCTTCCGCCAAAACTTTAGCCAGGTCACGAATCCGCCGATCGATTCGCTGCGCGAAAAGCGAGTAATGAGCCTCGTCACACGGCTCGGCAACCTCGGCAACATCATGGAGGAGGACGAAAGTCAGCTTGAGATTCTGCAACTCGACTCGCCGGTACTTTTGAACGGTGAGTTCGACGCACTGCGCCGCTATATGGGTGAGACGGTGGTCGAGATCGACTGTACATTTTGCCCCGACGATAGCGAGAACGCGTTGCGTGATGCAATCTACCGCGTCCAGACCGGCGCCGAAGACGCGGTAAGAGAAGGCTGTACGCATCTCATTCTGCACGATCTCCTTACCGATGCCGACAGGGCGCCGGTACCGATGATCCTCGCCACTGCCGCCGTTCATACCCATCTCGTGCAATCGCAGTTGCGCACGTTCACTTCACTCAACGTGCGCTCGGCAGAATGCTTCGATGTTCACTATTTTGCGGTTCTGATCGGTGTCGGCGCGACGACCGTTAACGGCTACGTGGCGCAAGAGTCGATCGCCGACCGGCATGCGCGTGGTTTGTATTCCGGTCTGTCGCTGGACGAGGCGCTGCACCGTTACAAGACGGCGGTCGATGACGGTCTGCTGAAGATCATGTCAAAAATGGGCATATCGGTCGTTAGCTCCTATCGCGGCGGGTACAATTTTGAGGCCGTAGGCCTTTCTCGGGCACTCACCTCCGAGTTCATGCCTGGTCTACCAAGCCGCATATCCGGCATCGGATTGTCGGGCATTGAACGCAAGGTGATCGAGCAACATGCGCGCGCCTATGACGAGGACGTCATCACGCTTCCGATCGGCGGCTTCTACCGCTACCGCCGCGGCGGCGAGGCGCACAACTGGGAAGCCGGCTTGATCCATACCCTGCAGGCCGCCGTCTCAACGGATTCATACACAACGTTCCGCAAGTACTCTGAGACGCTGCGGTCGTTGCCGCCAATAAACTTGCGCGACCTGTTGGACTTTGAACCCAAAGAAGCGCCGGTCAATCCCGACGACGTCGAATCGATCACTGAAATTCGAAAACGCTTTGTAACGGGCGCGATGAGCCACGGAGCCCTGTCACGTGAGGCGCATGAAACCTTGGCGATTGCCATGAACCGGATTGGCGCCCAATCGGACTGCGGCGAGGGTGGTGAGGCGCGCGAGCGCTTCAAGCCGCGCGCCAATGGCGACAATGCCAACTCTTCGATCAAACAAATTGCTTCGGGTCGGTTTGGCGTCACGGCGGAATATCTTACGAACTGCCGCGAGATCGAAATCAAGATCGCGCAGGGGTCAAAGCCCGGAGAGGGTGGCCAGCTTCCAGGTTTCAAAGTAACCGCGGAGATCGCCGGTCTGCGGCACTCGACAGAGGGCGTGATGTTGATTTCGCCGCCGCCTCATCATGACATTTACTCGATCGAGGATCTTGCGCAATTGATCTACGATCTGAAGCAGATCAATCCCGAGGCCCGAGTCTGCGTGAAGCTGGTTGCACGGACCGGGATCGGAACGATCGCATCCGGTGTTGCCAAGGCGCAAGCCGACGTGATCATGATTTCCGGCTACTCGGGCGGTACCGGGGCCAGTCCGCAGACTTCGATAAAATATGCGGGTATTCCCTGGGAAATCGGGCTCTCGGAAGTCCATCAAGTTCTCACCCTGAACCGCCTGCGCCATACTGTGCGGTTGCGCGTTGACGGTGGCATCAAGACGGGCCGCGACGTCGTCATCGCGGCTCTATTAGGTGCTGAAGAATTCGGCGTTGGCACCGCTTCGCTGATCGCGATGGGCTGCATAATGGTTCGCCAATGCCACTCCAATACGTGCCCCGTCGGTGTTTGTACCCAAGACGAGGCGCTCCGCGAAATGTTCTCGGGATCGCCAGAAAAGGTCGTGAACTTGTTCAGTTTCATGGCCGAAGAGGTGCGTGAGATTCTGGCCGAATTGGGCGTTCGCTCACTCAATGAAATCATTGGCCGGACGGAAATCCTGGGTCAGGTGAGTCGCGGTTCAGCCCATCTTGACGACCTTGACCTGAATCCGCTTCTTGCACAGGCGGACTCCGGCGGATTTCCTCGCTACTGCACGATAGAGGGTCGAAACGAGGTGCCGGAGTCGCTGGACGCGTTGATGATCGAGGACGCAAGCGCGCTCTTTTCCGACGGCGAAAAGATGCAGCTGCAATACAATATCCGCAATACGCAGCGAGCCATTGGCGCCAAGCTGTCGGCGCTGATAACCCGACGCTTTGGTATGCACGGATTAACGCCGGATCATGTCACCGTCCGTTTGCGTGGGTCCGCAGGCCAATCGCTTGGAGCGTTCGCGGTCCAGGGACTCAAACTCGAAGTCCTTGGCGACGCCAACGACTATGTCGGCAAAGGCTTGTCGGGTGCGACGATTGTCGTGCGGCCACTCACTTCGTCCCGCCTGGTCTCCAATGAGAATGTCATCCTGGGCAACACGGTTCTCTACGGTGCAACTGCAGGTAAACTCTTTGCCGCAGGCCAAGTTGGCGAACGCTTTTCCGTGCGCAACTCCGGGGCAGACGCGGTGGTAGAAGGCTGTGGTTCAAACGGGTGCGAATACATGACCGGCGGCACCGCCGTGATCTTGGGTGCGGTCGGCGATAATTTTGCTGCCGGTATGACTGGCGGCATGGCATTTGTTTATGATTCGGATGGCGACTTTGAACGCAAGTTGAACCGCGAATCCGTGATTTGCCAGCGCATCGAGACTTATTACTGGGAGGTGCGGTGCCGCGAATTGATTGCAGAACATGCCCGTGAAACTCAGTCGGGCTGGGCTCAACGCCTGGTCACCGACTGGGATTTTGAGCTGGCCAATTTTTGGCAGGTCATACCAAAAGAAATGGTGGGCCGGCTTGAGCACTCAGCGACTCTTGCCGATGCCGATGCCGATGCCGGGGCGGAGCAGCGGGCGTAGCCGCGACGCAACTTCAGTCGAAGTGCAGCGGCGCCAATCGAAACCAAATCAATCTCGTAGTCTGGGTCGGCGCAATCGGCTCTGTCCGTATTCGACGCCGATAGTTTAGGATGCGAGCCCATGAGCCAAGTGCGCACCGAACCGGCCGTCAGCGACCGCCCCGCGGCATTCCGCGTGTTGACATTCGCCTCTGTTGGGCATGCCTTCGCGCATCTTTTCATGGTGCTTTATCCAACGGTCGTGCTCGCGCTTGAATCCGAGTTTGCCATGACGTACGGCGAGCTTATCGCGCTGGCGCTTGGCGGCTATATCTTGTTTGGCGCGGCGGCGCTGCCCGCTGGTTGGCTTGGTGACCGCTGGAGCGCGCGGGGCATGATGGCCACCATGTTCTTCGGACTAAGCATCGCCTCGATCGCTACTGGGTTCGCCTCGTCACCTCTGCAGATCGGGCTCGGGCTCGCTGCGATTGGCGTATTTGCGGCGATTTATCACCCGGTAGGCATCTCAATTGTCGTGCGCTATGGCGCCCGGCGCGGCCAGGCACTTGGCATAAATGGCATATTTGGCGGCATTGGGGTCGCTATTGGCGCGCTCGCCGCCGGTGTATTGACCGATCTGTTGAGCTGGCGGGCGGCCTTCATCATTCCGGGTATCGTAAGTTTTTTGACAGGGGTCGCCTTTCTCGCCTTCGTGCCGAAGATTGTTCAGGCCGAAGCCGCCGGCCAAGCTCTTGGTAGCGATCCGCTACCAGAGATCAAACGCGCCGATGTGGTGCCGGTTCTGGCTTTGATTATCCTTGCCTCGGTATGTGCGGGATTGATCTATCAGTCGGCCTCCGTCGGAATGCCGAAAATCTTTGCTACGCGCTTGGAGTTTCTCGACGGAGCAGTCCTGGGTGTCGGTGGACTTGTCTCGCTCGTTTATTTGATTGGTGCTGGCGGTCAATTGTTTGGCGGCTGGTTAGCGGACCGCTATCCGCTGCGGCGGGTATTTGCAATTATATTCATGCTCCACGTTCCGTTGCTGATCCTGGCAGCTGGGGCGGCGAATTGGGCGATGCTGTTGTTGGCGCTCGGCATCGTCACTCTCGGTTCTTCGGTGCAACCGGTCGCGGACAGTCTCGTTGCGCAGCACGTGCCGTCACGCTGGCATGCAACGGCTTTTGGCGCCCGGTTTGTCGCTTCGTTGGGTGTGAGCACCTGCAGCATCCCCCTTGTCGGCCTGATCTTCGACACAACAGGTGGTTTTGTCTGGTTGTTTGTCGTCATGAGCGCGCTGGCGATTGTCGCCGCTGCAGTGGCTCTCTTACTCCCGCGCGAAAGCGATTCTGCTGGCCGCATCATAGCCCCGCTATCGCCTGCAATGGCCGCGGCCGACGGTCCGATCTGACTAGAATTCAACTCGAATTGGGGCCTGAACCGCGGGGCCATTCCGATCCGCGTTACTCCGGTGTAGATTGGCGCCAGCATGCGAACACTTCACCACCTCTGGCTTTCGCCGACCTGCCGCAAAGTTCGGATCGTCCTTGCGGAGAAGGGTCTCGAGTTCAACATGACGGTGGAAAAAACATGGGAACGCCGGCACGAGTTTCTCGCACTTGATCCTGCCGGCGAAGTGCCGGTACTCGTCGAAGAGGATGGCACAGTGATCGCCGACGCGGTTGCGATCATCGAATATCTAGATGAGTGTTATGCCGAACCGGCACTGCTTGGCCGCGGTCACAGGACCCGCGCTGAGGTTCGCCGTCTCAGCCAATGGTTCGACCGCAAATTCAATAGTGAGGTCACGGAGAATCTCGTTGGCGAGAAGATAACGAAGCGATTTCTGGGCCTTGGAGAACCGGATTCAGCTGCGATCCGCGCGGGCAGTGCCAATATCCATATTCACCTCGATTATATAGGTTGGCTTACAGAGCGGCGCCGTTGGCTCGCCAGCGATGATCTCTCGCTAGCCGATATATCCGCGGCCGCTCATCTGTCGGCGATCGACTATCTTGGGGACGTTCCGTGGACCGAGCACAGCGCGGCGAAAGACTGGTACGCTCGAATCAAGTCGCGTCCGAGTTTTCGCGCCATACTGGGCGATCATATTCCCGGTTGTCCTCCGCCGTCCCACTACGCCAACTTAGATTTTTGACCGCGCCTATTGAACTTTGACGTCCAGCCGTTCCAGGTTGCGGCGCGCGGCTTCAGCCGCGCGAGTCCCGCTGTGCAAACGCGCTAGTCTCAGCCAATCAAGGCGCGCTCCGTCGTCGTCGCCCATGAGCCGCCGAATGATGCCTCGTTCGAGCAGGGCCTCTGGATAATCGGGTGAGAGTGCAAGCGCCGCCTCGGCGTCTTCCAGGGCGAGCGGCAATGCATCGACGAAGCGGTAGGCGCTCGCTCGCAGCACGAGGCCGAATGTCGGTTCTGGTCCGCCGTCGGTCAGTTGCTGTACCAGCTCGATCCCCATGTTCAGATCGTCGATAGCTTCCCAAAAGTGGTTTGCTTGGGCGAGCGTTATCGCCCGGTCGATTAGGATCTCGGCGAACGTCGTGCTGTCAGCTTGCGCTAGTCTCAGCGCCTCTGTTTGAACGGTGAAGGCGCGATCGAGATTGTCGGCTCTGAGCCAGGCTTGGCCGGCCTGCGCGAGGACTTCAGCGCGCATCGCCGGCGT
Source organism: Alphaproteobacteria bacterium (assembly GCA_963664465.2). Classification (GTDB taxonomy): domain Bacteria; phylum Pseudomonadota; class Alphaproteobacteria; order UBA8366; family CAVOAK01; genus CAVOAK01. Next base: position 68,605 of record CAXXSU010000009.1, read on the forward strand.
TGCGCTGGCTTCCATCGCTGGCGCGAGAGCTTCGAGCCGGCGCGCGCCTTCTTCGAAATGCTCCATGCCGATGAGCGCCACGGCGATACAGTGGAGTGCGCCATCGCCACCGCCGTTATCCTGCCAGGCGAGGCCGGTCTCGAAGGCCCGCTCCGCATCGAT
>CAXXSU010000010.1:0-84255 GCA_963664465.2 Alphaproteobacteria bacterium
ATACCGAAGATCTCTATTTTTCGAACACCGGCGACGGTATAAAGACGGTCTCGCAAGTCGCGAGCGACCTCCCGCATCTCGGCCAGAGTGAATCCGTCGGCCCAAAGGGCTATCGTTGCAATGGCCGTCAGACCGAACTCGTCATTTACGACCGGGCCCACGGTCCCCGATGGCAGCTCCGACTTTACGTCGTCCATTTTGTTGCGAAGTTCCTGCCAAACCGCGTCAACATCAGGAATCTCATCGCGGGCCACCACGTGCACAATGGACACGCCGGTTTTGGAATCCGACGTGATCTCATCGACCTCGCCGATCTCGCGGATTGTTTCTTCCAACTTTCGGGTAATGAGGTCTTCGACCCGCTCTGTTGACATGCCAGGAAAGGCTGCGGTGACGACGGCTTCCCGAATTGTGATGGCCGGATCTTCCGCCCGCGGAAACTTGATGAAAAAGCTGATCCCCGCCAAGAGAACGAGGGTCAAGAAGAAAATCGTTACCCGGGAATTATTGACCGAGAAGGTCGTAATATCTGGCATGAATGGCTTCTAAACCGCGTGTAATCCAGGACGAAGACAGGAGAATGTTATGGGCGCAGCAACTTCACTTTCTGGCCATCATTTAGATAGTTGACTCCGGCGACGGCGATGATGTCTCCGGCGGCAACCCCCTCCTCGATGACGATAAGATTGTCTCTCACCCCGCCGACTCGAACGGAGACTCTCTTAACCGTGGAAGACACGTCATCAAATCTGAAGACAAATCCAATCAGTGCGTCGGAGCGATCCTCGCCTGGCGCAAGGGCCGACACGGGCACCAAATAGGCCGCCTGCTGCCGGGCAGTTTCGACTAGAATTGTCACCTCGGCGGTCATGCCCGAGCGCACTTCGTCCGATGAATCTATCAGCGCTGCCTTAACCGGAAATGCGTTAGCGGTGGCCGCCACTTTGCCCACTTCGCTTATTCGGGCGCCCGCTACAAAGTTAGGGAGCGACGAAAACTTTACGGTTGTCTGCAGACCCAGAATCACTGACCCGATGGATGATTCGGGCACGTCAAACGCGATTTCCATGGCGCTGTAAGCGGCGGTGACAAATTAGTCCACGTAAGCGGCGGGATTTTCCCAGGCGCGGGCGGAGCAAAACTCTGCCACCTGTAGCCTTCGGTCCTTTTTCGGGATGGAAGGTGGGAGGATGTATACGGTGGAGCTTTATCTCCGCGTCCGTCTGGCATGCCATGTTGATGGTCTGAGCCAGCGAGATGCGGCGAGTCGGTTTGGCATTGCGCGAGAGACGGTAAAGAAGATGCTCCGGCATTCGGAGCCCCCTGGCTACCGCCGCCACCAGCCACCGAAGCGCCCGAAGCTGGATCCTTTCACGGATATCATTGAGCGTATTCTGGAAGCGGACCGAACGGTTCACCGCAAGCAGCGGCACACGGCGAAGCGGATATTTGAGCGGCTTCGCGACGAGCATGGCTTTGCGGGTGGACAGACCATCGTCAAGGATTACGTCCGGGAACGGCGGCGTCGTCTCCGGGAGATGTTTGTGCCGCTGGCGCATCCTGCGGGCGATGCCCAGGCGGACTTTGGCGAGGCGGATGCGATCATTGCCGGGGTCAAGCGGCGGGCGCATTTTTTTGCCATGGCGCTTCCGCACAGCGATGCGTGCTTCATCGCGGCTTACCCGGCGGCGACGGCGGAGGCTTGGCTGGACGGCCACAACAGGGCCTTCGCCTTCTTCGGCGGGGTTCCTCAATCGATCCTCTACGACAACGACAAGCGCCTGGTGTCGCGCATCCTTACGGATGGCACACGGCGACGGACGCCAGCGTTCAGCGGGCTTCAGTCCCATTACCTTTTCAAGGACCGCTATGGCCGTCCTGGCAAGGGCAACGACAAGGGCAAAGTGGAGGGTCTGGTCGGATACGCCCGGCGGAACTTCATGGTTCCTCTCCCCCGGTTCGAGGGCTGGGACGCCTTCAATGCCGACCTGGAGGAACGATGCTGCAAACGGCAAGGCGACGTCCTGCGCGGCCACGGCGAGACCATCGGCGAGCGCCTCAAGCGGGATCGCGCGGCGTTGATGGCGTTGCCGCCGGCGCCGTTCGATGCCTGCGACAAGCAGGGCACGCGGGTCAACTCCCTGTCCCTGGTGCGCTACCGGAGCAACGAATACTCGGTGCCCGTCGCCTACGGCCACCAGGAGGTCTGGGTTCGAGGCTATGTCCATGAGGTGGTCATCGGTTGCGGCGCCGAGGTCATTGCCCGGCATCCACGCTCCCATGACCGGGAGGATATGATCTTCGATCCGCTTCACTACCTGCCCCTGCTGGAGCAGAAGATCGGCGCCCTGGACCAGGCCGCTCCTCTGTCCGGGTGGCAACTGCCCGACGCGTTCCCAACCCTGCGCCGCCTCCTTGAGGCGCGGATGGGCAAGCCCGGCAAGCGGGAATACGTACAGGTCCTGCGGCTTCTGGAGACCTTCGATTTTGAGGAGCTTCACGCTGCGGTGAAGGACGCTCTGCACCTGGGCGCTATCGGCTACGACGCCGTCAAGCACTTGGTGCTGTGCCGGGTCGAACGGCGCCCGCCGCGGCTCGACTTGGATGTCTATCCCTATCTGCCAAGGGCCCGGGTCGCAACCACGGCCGCCGCCAGCTACATGAGCCTGTTGGGCGAGGGTAGGCCATGACCGACACCCCACAGGTGCTGTTGGCGCATCACCTCAAGGCCCTCAAGCTGCCTACCTTTCTGCGCGAGTACGACAAGCTGGCCCGCCAATGCGCCGCCGAGAGCGTCGACCATGTGCGCTATCTCGTCCGCCTGGCGGAGCTGGAGTTGATCGAGCGTGAGCGCCGCATGGTCGAGCGGCGGATCAGGCAGGCCAGGTTCCCCGCCGTCAAAAGCCTCGATGCCTTCAACTTCAAGGCCATCGCCTCGCTCAACAAGATGCTGGTCTTGGAGCTGGCGCGTTGTGAATACGTCGAGCGCCGCGAGAACGTCATCGCGCTGGGCAACAGCGGCACCGGCAAGACCCATGTCGCCCTCGGTCTCGGTCTGGCGGCCTGCCAGAAGGGATTATCGGTGGGGTTCACAACGGCGGCCGCCCTGGTCCACGAGTTGATGGAGGCCAGGGACGAAAAACGCCTGCTGCGCTACCAGAAACAGTTGGCGAAATACAGCTTGCTGATCATCGATGAACTCGGCTTCGTGCCGCTCAGCAAAACCGGCGCCGAGCTGTTGTTCGAGGTGTTCAGCCAACGATACGAGCGTGGCTCCATCCTGGTGACCAGCAACCTGCCCTTCGACGAGTGGACCGAGGTGTTCGGCTCCGAGCGCCTGACCGGAGCATTGCTGGACCGTCTCACCCACCATGTCCATATCCTGGAAATGAACGGCGAAAGCTACCGGCTCAACCAGAGCCGAAGAAAGCGGAAATCCCCCCAAAACCCCTAACCGGCCCGAACACCGAGACCCCGGTTGCCCCGGTCGTCCAACACCTCCCACGCTGCTTCGCTTCGCGTATCGCAAAGCGCTACACGGTTGCGCCGGTGGGTCCACAGGACTACCGGGACAACCCGCAACACCGCGAATGGCATCTTCAAGTGGGCTTCGTCGTATCCCGTATCGCACTCGCTCGAGGTGGTTCCGTGAGGTTACATGCCACCATCACATTTATCCCGCCCCTTGGCGGCAGCGCGTCTATCGCTCGTCTCTCGAGGAACCTCCTACGATCTTGCCCGCGAGGTGCGGCAGGTGGGAGTGGTTACGGTATATCGCGAGCGACCCGACTACCTGAGTGGGAGCAACCCGCAGTGGCATGCTGATCGTCCGTCCGCATCAGCTTCACTCCTGGCTAACGAATCAGTCCGCTGCCATCAGCGGGTGGATCTCAGGCCATCCGGATCGGCGCCCTGACTTTCTGAAGTAGGCCAGTGCGTCGTCTGGAACGGTCGGTCGGCATTTCCCGCCCGTACTCTTGCATGGCATTTCACTGATCTCGAAAGTTTTACTCCGCCCTTCGGACCAATCTCGCCTCCGCCGTTGATCAGTCATGAGGCGATCTATCTTGAGCTTCTATCCACCTCCAGTCGCTTGTTGATGACCGCCTGCCTTCTCTTCAAGTAGGATGCACCTTTATCGGTGGACGTAGATCCAAATTCTTTGCGGGGCCCTTTTCACTGCCATTGAGATCATGATCAGAACGATCGGCACTATATTCCAATAATAGATTATTGGGAAGTGGCATCAGGGCCGTACCCAGTTTCTGGGAAGGTGACCTGAGCATCGGCTTGAGCAATCGGCGATCGATGCGGCGGAACGCTGGTGAACGCGCCACGAAGGTTCACAATGCTGCCTGCATCTTCGGCTCCTTGAATGTGCAGACGGGAGCGAAGACCACGGCACCTATCGCTGCCGTGATTGAACGGGCCTGCGCTTGCCGGTTCATGGGGCTGAAGCAGGTTTCCTACTTGATGACCACTGACATTGCCAGCGCAGCGTCGCCGCATGAAGCTGCACCTGGGATCCAGGTGAGACACAGAAAACAGCGTGGCACTTGGCGCAACCGACTGAGGGAGACGTGGCAGGACGAAGAAGAAGGCGGTGGCTTCACCGGCCCCGTAGAAGTCGATGAGACATACATGGGCGGTAAGGAGAAGAACAAGCACGGCAACAAGAAGCTGCGGGCCGGTCGCGGCGGCGTGGGGAAGACCATCGTTGTTGGTGCGAAAGACAGGGCCACGAACCGCGTGAGCGCTAGGGTGATCGAGAACACCGACAAGGATACTCTGCACAGCTTCGTGGGCAGACCATGCCGCCAAGGGCGCGACGGTCTACGACCGACGATCACCAGATCGGCGGGCTTCCCTTCGAGCACGAGGCTGTTAAACACAGCGTCAGCGAGTATGTCCGCGATCAGGCGCACACCAACGGTATCGAGTCATTTTGGGCCGCATTGAAGCGGGGATACCACGGCACTTTCCACCACATCAGCGATGAAGCACGAGATAAACCGCTATGTCGGCGAGTTTGTAGTCGCCACAACGACCGCTCCAGGGACACTCTAGACCATATGCAGGCCATGTTCATGGTTTGGTAGGAAGGCAAGTACCGCGATCTGATCAAGTAGGCTTGCGCCCACCAGATCGGCTAATCAGGGACGCTCCCATGAAGTCTGCCAAGAAGCTACCCCGAGGCCGTCCTGTCGAGAAACAGTGGCCTGACCGAATACCCACGCCTGAGAATGTTGCCAAGGCTCTCGTTAGGGCGAAGCCGAAAAAGCATACCTAAAGGAGGCGAAAGCCTAAACTTGGGCACTCACGCATATAATCCCCTAAATTTACTCCGCCCTTCGGACCAATCTTACTCCGCCGTTGACAGGCGTATCCAACCTTTCTCTTCAAGTTCCTTTATTACCTTTGCAGCCGTGTCCGTACAGCAGCCTAGCAGGCGTGCCGCTTGTCGGACGGACATAACAATTTTGCCGTTGTTCCCTCCGTTATAGAGTCCGAAACTCCATCAGAAGCGATCTCCCGTAAACTGTGAGATGCCCAGGCAAGTCCATCTCCCAGCAATAAAGTGCCGCAAACCGTGGACCACTAGATCGCTTCCTTCGTTTTCCCATGCCTCTAAATAATCCGATCAAGAACGGTCTTTGGGAGGTAGCAATTAATGTGATCCGCGTTACCGCACATAGGAGCCCTCGATGAAGGCATCGAGATCATTTTTGTAGTAGAACCGCCTTCCCCCCACCAAAATGCTGCGTGGTCCTTTTCCACATACACACCACATTGCAAGCGTCTTAGGCTCGAACCCGATGTAGCTGGCAGCGTCTCTCCGACTCATCCGCCCGTCCGGCAACACCCTGACCTTCACATGTGCAATTTGCTTATCTGAATTATCGCTCATCTTAATTCCAGTCCAATTATTGATCGCATTTCCTATGTCAATAAATATCAGCTTCACCGAATATTGCAACTAATAAACGATCATGGTATCGTGAGCATTAATATGGCGGAGAATGCGAAATTGAGTGGGAAGACCCGCAAAAGGAAGCGCGGTCGCCCAAAGTTACCTGCTAGCCAAGGCAAACGGGCGTCATTCGGTACTCGCATAAGGCCGCAGTTAAAACAACGGTTGGAGCAGGAGGCATCTCGCGCTGGGCGTTCCCTTAGCGAGGAAATCGAATATCGCCTTGAAAAAAGCCTTTGGGAGGACGTGGCGCTTTACGAGCAAGTTGGCGGTAGAAAGGCATATGACACTTGGATGAACTTGGCTGCCTATGTCGCTGCCAAAGAGAATTTCGAATCACTACATTCGGACTCTACCCTCAGACCCTTCGGCGATTCTGATGACGGTCAGTGGCATGCACCGGACTTTGGGCCAATGGTTTCTGATGAATTAGCCGAACTACTGAGGTCTGCCCAGATTAAGCCCAAGGTAGAATCCGAGAAATCAGCACGCGCTGTATCTCATAAGCGCAAGGCTAGCAGCAGAGCCATCAGCAAACGAAATTAGATCAAAATGTCCAGGCGATATTCTCGTTTTACTCGACCAAAATTGCGCACGCTAGCAATCGGTGAAAAGATTTCAGAGCATGGAATCACTGCCGAACGTATAAGGGATGGTGATGTCCGATATTCGGTGAATGTGATGGTTGATGGCCTTCGTATCCATCGCGTAATCGGACGGGACAGCGAAGGCGTCACGCGCACCCAATGCGAAGAGTTCATTGAAACTAAGCGAACTGAAGCCCGCGAAGGGCGTTTGTCGCTACCCAAAGGGCGCAAAACCGAACTGGCCTTCTCTCGGGCTGCTGATGACTATATCGACCGCCTGAAAGTGACCGGCGGCAAGAATATCAAAACAAAGCGCCGACAACTGACCTACTACCTAATGCCATTCTTCAGCGAACAGCGGCTGGACGCCGTCACATCATTCACAGTGGACCGCTACAAGAAACGGCGTCAGGAAGCGGGGGCTACAAACGGCACCATCAATAGGGAACTAGCCACCCTCACCCATTTGTTCAACCAAGCAACCGAATGGAAATGGATCAAGGCACCCCCTTGCAAGGTTAAGATGTTCCCTGAAAGAAAGGGACGCATCATCGCCCTCGACGATGAACAGGCCGACCAGCTTCTTCGAGGCGGAATTGCTGATGAAGACCCCGACTGCTGGCTCTTCATCTTGTTCGGCTTGAACACCGCGATGCGCCACACCGAAATTCTACGCGCCCGGTTTGAACTCATTGATTTTGATAAATTGCGCCTCTTCATACCGGACGCAAAGGCTGGAGAACGAGAGCAACCCATTACTCCCCAACTGGCCAGCATTCTCCGCAAGGAAAGAGAAATGCGTGACGAAGCTGTTTGTGATGGATGGGTCTTTCCCTCACCCAGACCAAACGCCAGCAGGACCGGTCACCGGCATCGAATGGACAAACCGTTCCGTCGGGCTGTCATTCGGGCGGGGTTGGACTCCAAACTGATCACGCCTCACGTCATGCGGCACACTGCCATTACCAACCTAGTCAAAGCTGGCATCGATCTGCCGACCATTCAAAGAATCAGCGGTCACAAGACCCTGGCGATGGTTCTTCGCTATACCCATGTTCACGGCACCCATATTGACCAAGCGATCCTCAGCATCGGGCGCAGCCTTCCAGAACATGACTCGAACAAATTAGTTCAAATCCGCAAATGATTGAGAGCAATTGGTGAACAAACCGGCTGACTCTGCTACGCCGACTTTACACGCGCCTGATCAACACTTTTCCGCTGAGAATTTGGAACGTCAGCTGTCATGAATGCGAAACGTATCCATCATTTGGCGAAGTTGACGCCATACTTCGACCGAACTAGATGTTTGAGGCGAGTATGCCACTTCCACAATATAGTATCGTTCAGCTCGCTCCGTCATAAGCATCCACCGGTCAACTCGAAAATCCTTTTGCCGTCCGTCAATATTGACTCTCTCAAAGTTTCCGGTCACAGCAGCAAGAATTGTATTCTCATCGGCGACTAATTTATCCACGCCAAATCCGAAATTCCCCGCGAATGTTAAGAAAAGTCCCGGAAGCGAAAGTTTTATTCCGGTCCCTTTCGCATACTTTTTCTCCAAAATTGTAACTGTAAATTCGTTAGAGAAGTTGATCGACTCAAACAATATTGTTCTTTTCAAGAGTCTTCTTGCGAATTCACCGTCAAAGCTTTCACCTTTTTTCTCTGCTTCTTCCCGCATACGCTCAATGGTCGAATCGAGTTCTTCCGTACTCGAATCATCGGTTATCTCGACTACAATTGGCGCTCCTGAGGTCAGTCGAACTACCACCATACGTCGTATCATTCTTCCCAATGGGTTGACACGAACCCGAGACAATATTCGCTCACGCACTTCAGATGGAAGCGTCGGGGTCTTAGCATCAATAACGGCGTCAAAGCCTTCTAAGTGCTGGGGATCGGACCAATTTCCACTATTGGGCCGCTCAAACGAGAACCCTCGCGTGGAATCTATATAATGACTTTCAAGGTCAATTTCTTCGATCTTACTTTCGGGAGATCTTAATTTGGCCGTTGATATTGAGACCTTATTTCCTTCGATTTCGAGTTCCAATTTCGTTTCTGAAAATTTATCAGCAAAAAATGCAAAAAAGACAAACGCCAGGACTAGTCCTACTAGGGTCGGACTCATTACAGCCACCAGATGACGGCGGCGGCAAGGTTGATTGCGGCGATGAAGTTTTTGATGTTGCGGTCGAAGCGGGTGGCTATACGGCGCCAGTCCTTGAGGCGGCAAAAATGCGCTCGATGATGTTGCGCTGCCTGTAGACGGTCTTGTCATAATGGTATTGGACCTTGCGGTTCTTGCGCGGTGGGATGACGGCCGTGGTTCCACGTTCTGCCAGCCAGTCGCGCAGGGCTTTCTGTCTAGCCCTGTCGGCGACGAGTTCGGGGCGGGCGGCATGGCTTCGATACAGCGCTGGGCGACCTTGCAATCATGGACGTTTCCTGGTGTCAGGAGCACGATCATCCCGACCACGATCGCCGCGTTCCGGCGGCGTTTTCTCGACCGGATCGAAGGGCTGTTCGTCGAGGTGCAGCTGCTGGCCCTTGGTGCCGGCCCCCCTTGGTGCTGAAGCTCGGCACGGTGGCGCTGGACGGCACCAAGGTGCACGCCAACGCGCGCCTGAATATCCGTTCCCAGAAACCGCGCTCCGCCGAGCGTACAAAGCGGTTGTAGAGCGAGGTCTTCGGTCCGTAGACCTCACGCGGACAGTCGGCCCAGCGGGCGCCATTCCTCAGGGCATGGACGATCCCGCTCAGCACCCGGCGATCGTCAACGCGCGCCATGCCGCGCGTATCCGTCGGCAAAAGCGGCCCAATCCGAGCCCATTGCGCATCCGAAAACCAAAAGAAAGGCGACAGCTCCATCGCCTCCTCGCGGAGAAGGCCGAGAAGACGGGCCGCAGCCGGGCGGCCGTCCACCCGAGCCGCCGGTGGCCGGGCCCGGGCCGAAGGACCAGGTCAATCTGACCACGCGGACTCGCGCATCATGCCGGTGGCCGGCGGCGGCTTCGAACAGGCCTACAACGCCCAAGCCCTGGTGGCCCGACAGCCTGCTTAACTTGGTGGTCACCATACGACGTGGTCGCGCCCCAGGCCCCCAACTTACAAGGACAAACGAACCGGCGCTGGAAGCGCTCGCCCAAAATCGACCAAACAGTCAACGATCTAGTGAGAGCGTTCTCGTTAACATAGGAGCAGACCATTATCGTGGGGCGGAAAAATGTCAGCTTTTGACCCAAAACGGAACGCCATAACTCTTGGCAAGAATGAGGGATTATTCGAACCCTTAGAGCCCCCGGAGAACCCGACGCCGCTGGAAGTCGATGACACATCGACTGGCGACGCCCGAAGGCCGGCAACTCTACGCCCTGCGCAAGCAAACGCCGGATCCGGTGTTCGGCATCATCAAATCGGCCATGGGCTTCCGCCAGTTCTCGCTACGCGGCCTGGACAAGGTCACGGGCGAATGGAACCTGGTGACCCTGGCCTGGAACATAAAGAGAATGTTCACCTTGCAATACGCTTGAGCAGGCGGCCGGACTCCGTACCTCGCGAAAAGGAATAAGAGTATGCTCGCCTTGCGGCACAGCGAGCAAGCGAACATACTTCGTGCCCCACGAGAGGGCCTAAGAGTATACTCACCCTACGGCGGTACTGTCAAGGCCAAGCGACCGACTCCGTGTCCTCACGAGTGGCGCTCGATCTCATGATTCCACATGATCGTACACCCAGCTCGCGGCTCAGTTGGACAGGCGGGCAAGGGTCCGGACTCATCCCTGGCGTATAAGAAATACACGGATCGGCGGCAAGGGCGATTGCGGCGATGAAGCACATGTTGCGGTCGAAGCGGGTCCTGGCGCGCAGTCGGTGAGGCGGCAAAACATGCGCTCGAAGGGCGCGCCTCGTAGACGGTCTTGTCATATATGGTATTGGACCAAGCGGCGCTTGCGCGGTGGGTGACGGCCGTGGACACGTTCTGCCAGAATATGTCGCGCAGGGCGTTTGCCGAAACCCTTGCGGCCGGGCAGAACGAGCTGGTCATCGTTGATGCCGGCGAAGCAACGCCATGGCTTCGAAGTCATCGTCGTGGGCGACCTTGCATTCAAGACGTTTCCTGGTGTCAGGAGCAGGCCACGAGGGGCCTGCCTTTCGCATCGCAGACAGCGTGGAGCTTGGTGTTGCGGCCCCCCTTGGTGCGGCCGATGCCATGGGCCAAGGCTTGATGTATGGGCTTTTCCGAAGCCGCCGGCGCAGCGATGAACCTTGATGCAGGTTGAATCGATGAACAGCCGGTCGGGGGCGTCTTCGACGCCCGCCAGCGCGCTGAATATCCGTTCCCAGATGCCGCGCTCCGCCCAGCGTACAAAGCGGTTGTAGAGCGTCTTCTTCGGTCCGTAGACCTCACGCGGACAGTCGGCCCAGCGCCCGCCATTCCTCAGGGCATGGACGATCCCGCTCAGCACCCGGCGATCGTCAACGCGCGCCATGCCGCGCGTATCCGTCGGCAAAAGCGGCCCAATCCGAGCCCATTGCGCATCCGAAAACCAAAAGAAATCCGACATTTACCATCGCCTCCTCGCTGGAAACAATGAATCATGCCAGCCCCGCTTTGGGAATCCCCTTAATGGGTCCGGACCCTAGTCCTACCAAGAGAGCAGCCCACCTTAACTTCAAGTTGAACTCTCCCGATTGATATGCTGGTTGTAGGCCGTTTGCACCCATCGCGCCCTCACGTCTAAGCCAACCTAGCCTCGAACAACTTACATGGCGGGCGTTCGATAGACGGCTCCCCGTGCTTGAATGCATTGGTAGCACGACCGGCGTAGCGTCACAAAATCGACCACGATCAGTCAACGATCTAGTGAGAGCGTTCTCGTTAACATAGGAGCAGACCATTATCGTGGGGCGGAAAAATGTCAGCTTTTGACCCAAAACGGAACATAACATTGGCAAGAATGAGGGATTATTCGAACCCTTAGAGAACAAATCGCTGTCCGAATTACACCAAAACTACACACGTCCGTAATCCACTTCACGCTCATCAAATAAGAAAGACCCCGAAACTGTCGTGAGCCGTCTTAGAATGACCTAGTTTCAGGGCCTTAGAATGGTAGCGGAGGAGGGACTCGAACCCCCGACACGCGGATTATGATTCCGCTGCTCTAACCAGCTGAGCTACTCCGCCATTATTTCGGCACGGCCCCAACATACCGGCCTTCAGCACACCGAAATACGGTCGCGGCCAGTATCTGTCAAGGCACACGCGCTGCGGACTTGCCTTTGGGTTTGTCTTCGTGGCGCCCTCGCTATTCAATGCATGAAACTCGTAGGGGGTAAAGCGATGGCGGCTTACTGGTTGGCGCGGGCAAAGATCAACGATCCCGTGGCGTATAAGAAATACACCGATCTCGTCCCGGCGATTCTCGAGAAGCATCAGGGCAAGGTCCTGGCGCGCGGCGGTGAATACGAGATTCTCGAAGGTCCGGAAACGTTCGAGCGGTTCGTCGTTATAGAGTTTCCCTCAAGGGCGCAGGCGGTCGCCTGTTTCAATTCGCCCGAATATGTCGCGGCAGCGGCGTTCCGCCGAAACAATGCGGCCGGGCAGAACGAGCTGGTCATCGTTGATGCCGGCGAAGCAACGCCAACTTAAGTCATCGTCGTTGGCGGCATTTGCAATTACAGCGATCAGGCCCCATCTTAACGGTACCGTGGATATTCTGCGCATCCTCTCGCGAATCTGTTTCGTGCGCGGCTACTTAATTCTGTTTGTCGCCGTGCTCGTTCTCGGAGCGCTGCTTGGCGTTTAGGCCGCAATTGCAGTCTGGCTAGCGACGATCCAGCCGCCGCCGAGGACCCGGTCACCTGCGTAGAAAACGCAGGCCTGGCCCGGCGCGATGCCAAACTGCGGCGTGTCGAGCTGGACGACCACACCGCCGTCAAAATCTGCCGAAAGCGTTGCCGGCACAAGGTCCATCGCCGATCGCAGCTTGACGTCAACGCGTCTCCCGTTTGTGCCGGGCGCCGCCTCTCCCAGCCAATTGACTTGGCTAAGGCTGACACCGCCGCATGCCAGCGCATCCCTCGGACCAACGACGACCTGCCGCGAGTCAGGTTCAAGCCGGACCACATAGAGCGGTTCGGATGTCGTCTCACGGCCACCGACCCCGAGACCGCGGCGCTGACCCACGGTGTAGTGGATGATACCGTCGTGACGGCCAAGCACGGTCCCTTGCAGATCGACGATCTCGCCGGGCTCGATGGCGTCCGGCCGCAATTTCTCGACGACACGGGCATAGGAGCCGTTCGGCACGAAGCAGATATCCTGGCTGTCAGGCTTTTCCGCGACTTCGAGGCCGAGGCTTGCCGCGGCGGCGCGCGTTTCGCTCTTGGTAGAGGTGCCGAGCGGGAAGCGCAAAAACTCGAGTTGGTCGTCCGTCGTCGCAAACAGGAAGTAGCTCTGGTCCTTTGTCAGGTCCGATGCTCGATGCAGTTCCGGGCCGCGGTGGCCCATGATACGACGCACGTAATGCCCGGTGGCCAACGCCGACGCCCCCAGATCGCGCGCCATTGAAACCAGATCACGAAACTTGACGGTCTGGTTGCAGCGGATGCAGGGAATGGGTGTTTCGCCGCGCAGATAGGCGTCGGCAAAATCATCGATGACAGCCTCCCGAAACCGGCTTTCGTAGTCGAGCACATAGTGCGGTATGTCTAAACCTGCCGCGACGTTCCTGGCATCGTGAATGTCTTGACCCGCACAGCAGGCGCCTTTGCGCTGCCGCGCCGCGCCGTCGTCATAGAGCTGCAGTGTAATCCCGACAACGTCATACCCCGCGTCGGCAAGCAGGGCCGCCGTCACAGAGGAATCAACCCCGCCCGACATGGCCACCACGACTCGCGCACCGGCAGGCAGGCCGCATTCCGCCTGCGACATGCTGCTCAACGACTCGAGTAGCCCGACTCTGCCACTTTTCGCATCCATGGGTCGGGAATATAGGCGCGCTTCCGAGAAACGCAAATGGCGGAAACCCGCCTGCACTGTCCCAAAAACCATCAATACGGGCATCTTAGACCCAGAGAATAGCTTCGAGCGGTCGCCATCACTTGGCGCGCCGGACGTCACAGTCGAGTCCAGAAGCCTTGACAGAAGCCGATATTGCGCGCATGGCTAGTGGTGATAGAGGGCGAGGAGCGTCCTCAATCATTGTTCATCGCTCCGTGCTGGGGAGTCGCAGCGGCGAACTCGAAATATGGAAATTACGACTGCGAATCTGCTTTCGCTGCAGTTCTTTAGTTTTGAGCCATTGGCCGCGGCCGTTGGCAATGGGACTGTTGCGCCACAGGCGAAGGCTATTGCAAGCGCAACCAAAGCCATCGCCGAGCAAAACTTTTTGCTGACCTCCGGCGAACCCGCAACGAGCCCGGCGCTGTTGCTGTTTTCGGACGCCGGGCTGCCGATACAGGCATCGACAACCGGTACGCTTCTCGATTTCTTCGTATAGCGCCGATTCAGGCTACGGCGTTAAGCCCCATTTGCCAAAAATCCCGTTCTAGGCGTGTGGCGGTACGGAACGTCTCCGCAAGCCCATCGAGACGGCCGGGCCCACCGCGTAGCGCCATTTGGCGGTCAAGCATCGTGACCTGGGCATCGGCGCCGGCACCAAACTCTTCACCGGAATAGACATCGATCCAATCTTGATACGGATTACCGTCCGTCTTCGGGTCCAGTTCATCGACAATCAGACGGCCGATCTCTGCATATCCGACCGCACAGGGCGCCAACGCTACGTGAAGGTCGAGGAGATCGCCCGACATCCCACGCTCCAGCACGAACCGCGTGTATGCCGTCGTCTCTGGAGCCTCGGGCGTGGCAACGATATCGCTCTCGCTCAGACCCCAGCCGGCGCAATATTTCAGATGGACGCCGGTTTCGCCCAAAATCGCCATCGTGCTGGCCGAGGCTGCCCGCATGTCTTGCAGATGTTCGGACTTATAGACAGCCAACGCGTAGGCGCGCGCAAAATGTTTTAGAAACAGAAAATCCTGGACCAAATAGAAGCGGAACGCGTCCAGTTGCAGCGACCCGTCGGCGATTCCACGCACGAACTCGTGCCGCGTGTACTCCTCCCACTCCATCGGGCACGCCTCTTTCAGCTGATCGTAGAGTCGGTTTGCTGCCATACCGTCGGACCTCCCTGCTTCTGGCATTTTTTAATCCACGCCAATTTCGAACCTGCAAAGCGGCACGAACAATACCTGGTCCTATAGCGGCTCGGCGTCGACTAGGATAGCTGCCAATACAGCGGGTTCGGCGCCATAATTGACCCACGCGTGATTGGTCCCGCGCTGAATCACAACATCGAGCGGCTTCATTGCAACTTCGCCATCGTCGAGAAGCATCGTCACTTCGCCCGATAGCAAGATGATGTAGTCCACCGTGTCGGTCTTATGCATGTTCGGATGGCGGGCCCCGGCATCGCGTTCACGGCCGGCACCCATTGCTTCGAATAACCGGGCGGCTTCCTGCTGGCGTTCGTCTGCGCTCTCCTCTTGGTATTCCGTCTCAGGTTTGATCTGAAAATACCGAAACACCGTCCCTTGCGCCGGCGGTTTGAGCTCGACCGCTGTGGCAGCTTGGTCCGCATCGTCCGCGTTGCTCGCTGGCGCCGAGAACGTACGCCAAAGGTCGGTCAGGCGCTCGGCCTTGGTATGCGGCGAGACGTCATCGCTGACGACGATGGAGCCACCATCGCTGTTATGCCCCGTAACAATTCTTCGCACTGGCCTCAGCATGGCCCTCCCCCAGAAATTTTGTGTATATCGGTTGAAGAGTTTCGATTTCGCCGACGGCGATGTCAAAGCATCATGTTATGCGTTACTTCCGGCAGCTTGACGATCAAGCCGTCCAACGCATCCGACATGATGATTTGGCAGCCGAGCCGCGACGTCTCGGTAAGACCGATCGCAAGATCGAGCATATAGTCCTCGTCTTCGCTCACCGGGGCAAGTTTGGCGTACCAATCCTTCTCGACAATGACGTGGCAGGTCGAGCAGGCCATCACACCCTCGCAGGCGCCCTCAATGTCGACGTCGAACAGATGTGCGGCCTCCATAATGGTGGCGCCGACCGGCACTTCCACTTCCTTTCGCTCACCGTTTCGTTCGATGAATACAAGCCTCGGCATCGCCGGTCCCTTTGCTGCGCGCGATCCTACGGGCGATCGTTGCTCATGCCCGCGTAGGCAAGGCTTGTTGACCTCGCAACTGTTTTACGACGGCGACGATACGCTCGGCCGCGTAGTCGACCTCATCCACAGTGGTGAATCTTCCGAGCCCAATCCGCAGCGCTGTATCAGATGACTCGGCATCCAGACCCAACGCCTGCAGGACGTAGGACGGACCGAGGGCGCCGGAGGTGCACGCCGAGCCGGTCGAGACTGAAATCTCCGGTATGCCCATCATCAGCGCCGCGCCGTCAATGCGCGCAACCGAAACATTAAGATTTCCTGGAATACGCTGCTCAGCGTCCCCGTTGAGTGAAATATTATCGAGTTCGGATGTAAGGCGCTGATACAGACGGTCCCGCAATACCGTAATACGCTGATGTTCCGCTTCCATCTCTCGCTCGGCAATCTTGCACGCCATTCCGAGGCCCAAGCATAGGGGCGTGGGCAGCGTGCCTGACCTCAGGCCCCGTTCCTGGCCACCGCCACTCATCTCCGCCGCCAACTGAAGTCTTGGACTGCGCCGCACAAATAGCGCCCCAACACCCTTCGGGCCATAAATTTTATGACCGGAAATACTCATCAGGTCGATGTTCGCGGCTTCGACATCGAGCGGTATTTTGCCAACCGCCTGCGCGGCATCGGTGTGAAAGAATGCGCCCGCATCTCGGCAAATTTCCCCTATTTCCCGTAGCGGATGGATGACGCCAATTTCGTTATTAACCGCCATGAGGGAGACAAGCAGCGTTTTCTCTGTAACCGCCATCTGCAATTGCTCGAGGTCAATATGACCGTTTGCGTCGACCGCTAAACGGGTGATTTCGAAGCCATCGCGTTCGAGTTGAAGGCAGCTCTCCAACACGCACTTATGTTCCGTAACACACGTCACAATGTGGTTCCGCTGATGCCGATAGGCCTTTGCCGCACCCTTAATCGCTATGTTGTTCGATTCCGTGGCGCCGGATGTAAAGACAATATCCCTGCTCCGCGCACCGATGATCGCGGCAACCTGGGCGCGCGCTTCTTGCACCGCCTCGTCCGCCTGCCAACCATGCTGATGTTGCGAATGCGGATTGCCGAATCGTGTGTTGAACCACGGCAACATTGCATCGAGCACCCTCGGATCGACGGGCGTCGTCGCTTGATAGTCAAGATAGATCGGTGCCGGCAGCTTGCTTGGGCGCCCGGCAGGCGTTATGCGATCGCGCTTCGTATCAGGCGTTGCGGCATCACCGCGCGAAGCGTCTGTGTCAGCCTTATGCTGCATGCGCCACCCCACCCTTCGTCAACGCCTTATACGCAGCAAGAAACCGATCCATATCCGCAGCTTTCGTTGAGGGGCCGAGCGAAACGCGGATAGCCGTCCGGGCAACGGGCTCCGCCACACCCATGGCGGCCAGGACGTGGCTCGACTCCACTTTACCCGATGAGCAGGCGGAACCGGCGCTTATCGCAATTCCCGCCAGATCGAGCGCGATAACCTGTGTCTCAGCGTCGATCCCAGTGCGCGCAATGCAGCAGGTATTTGGAGTTCGCGTCACATCCCGACCGAAAATCTGCACCTCGTCACCGAATGCATCGCTGATGCGCACCTCGAACCGATCGCGCAACTGCGCTACACGCTGCCAACCATCCATGTGTTCATGGGCGAGCTGAGCGGCGGCGCCAAACCCGACGATTCCAACGACGTTCTCGGTGCCGGCACGATATCCGCGTTCCTGCCCGCCACCGAGTACCCGCGCCTGCAGTTGGACCCGTTCGCCAATAATCAGCGCGCCGGCGCCCTGTGGGCCTCCCATCTTGTGTGCGCTGAGCGTCATCATGTCCGCGCCGAGCGACGCCATGTCAATCTCTAAGCGCCCACCGGCCTGTACTGCGTCACAATGTAGGAGTCCGTCACGCGCATGGACGATATCTGCAGCCTCAGCAACCGGTTGAACGACTCCCGTCTCGTTGTTCGCCAGCATCAGCGAGACCAGAACAGGCGGACCTGCTTCACCGACCAGGACTTCCAGCTTCTGCAGATCAATAACGCCGGTTGAGTGGACCGGCGCACGCAGCGCATCCTCGCGACCCCGTAGGATCGAATCATGCTCGATTGCGGACACGACGACCGACTTTGCAGTGACTCCGTTTAGCGCCAGATCATTCGACTCCGTGCCACCACTGGTAAAGATGACTTGCCGGGCATCGGTCCCAGCCAGCGCGGCAACCTGCTGACGTGCGTTCTCAATCCGCGCACGCTGGGCACGGCCGAACCGGTGTACCGAGGATGGGTTGCCACAGGCCTCCGCGGCAACGGCCATAGCAGCCCGAACCGCTTTCGGCGTTGGTGTGGTGGCGTTGTAGTCAAGGTAGATTTCTGAGGGCATGTGCCAGGCTAACCGGTGACGAAGAACGGGATCAGCGGACCTTGGAGACCGGCTCGTACACTTCCCGAAAACGCGCTCCACCGGCGCCGAGAAGGCGTTTGGCGCAGACATCTTCCAGCGTCACCGAACTCAAGAAAAGATGGATATGGTTACTCAGTTCCTCCCACAATTCATGGGTCACGCAACGGCTCCTATCGCCGCTGCACCCGCTCGCGGATCCCGGCTCGCAGCGGGTTGCATGGATCGGCTCGTCAACTGCACAGATAATGTCGGAGATCCGAATTCGCTCGGCATGATGCGCCAATTCGTAGCCACCACCCGGCCCGCGCACGCTTTTGACGAGCCCCGCCCGCCGCAACTTGGCGAAGAGCTGTTCAAGGTAGGGAAGCGAGATCTCCTGCCGGTTTGATATATCGGCAAGGCAAATCGGCATATCGGCGCCATGTTGATTGAGATCGACCATCGCCATCACGGCGTAGCGGCCTTTGGTTCCGAGCCGCATCCTAACTAACTCGGCAGCCAAGCCACGGCGACCGCCCTAACTCTTGGTCGTTACGGGTAGAGATCCCGTCAACACGCATCGCTGTCACGTCTTAACCTCAGGCGCCTGGCTGTCTTCATCCGACGGCACCAATCCGACTGTCGTGCGCTCGCGCCCATAGTCGCTGATCTGGCTCTCCATCTCTTCAACTTGCGCCTTCAGGCTCGAAACCTGATCCATCAGCCCCTCAATCGCGCGCGCGACAGGATCCGACACATCACCCATCGGCGTGCCATAGGGTGAGAAGTCATGCTCTTCGGTCTTCGGCCTCGACACGACGACTCTTGCTGGAACGCCGACCACGGTTACGCAGTCGGGCACGTCCTTTGTCACAACGGCGTTCGCACCTACGCGCGCGCCGACGCCAACGGTGATCGGTCCGAGCACTTGCGCACCAGAGCCTACGATAACGTCGTTCTTGAGTGTCGGATGGCGCTTCTGCTGCCGTTGGCTGTCGGAGTCGACGGACGGTGCAACACCACCGAGCGTCACGTCGTGGTAGAGTGTGACGTCGTCGCCGATTTCGGCGGTTTCACCAATCACCACGCCCATGGCGTGATCGATAAACAAACGTTTGCCGATCTTCGCCCCGGGATGAATTTCAATGCCAGTGAGAAAGCGTCCAAGCTGTGACAAGAATCGAGCTAATATCCGCCAGTTCTGATTCCACAACCAGCGTGCAGGACGATGCAGCAGAATGGCATGCAAACCCGGATAGCAAACCAGCACCTCCAACCGCGAACGGGCGGCAGGATCTCGAGCCATCATCCCATCTATGTCTTCGATCAAATTCTTAAACATGAGCTCACTCGACTATTGATTATCGACAGCAAACGCCAACATTCTGCAAGCCTTGTTACGCATCGACATGACCGCGTGCAAGACGACGGCGTACCGGCTCGCTAGTTACGATATATGGTGACCAATCGCCGTGGGCAAGTATTGAAACATATGCTAAGGCGCTGCGCAAAGATCGGGAGATAAAAAAACCGAGCAAATTCCTCGGAAAATTCCTTTAAGCCAGTCGCCGAGACCAACCGATGGAGAAAGAATGCCTGAAGTCATAATCAACGGCCCGGAAGGTCGAATCGAAGGGCGCTATCAGCATAGCAGGACGAAAAACCCGCCAATTGCATTGTTTTTGCACCCTCATCCGCTTTACGGCGGAACTATGAACAACAAAGTCGTCTACACGTTGTTTCACGCATACGCACGGCGCGGGTTCTCGTGTTTACGGTTTAATTTCCGCGGTGTCGGGCGGTCGCAAGGCACGTTTTCGCGTGGCGAGGGCGAGCTCTCCGACGCGGCAGCGGCGCTAGATTGGCTACAGAGCTACAATGCGGACGCGGGACAATGTTGGATTGGGGGATTTTCATTCGGCGCCTGGATTGGCATGCAACTCTTAATGCGCCGGCCCGAAATTACCGGATTCATTTCGGTGGCGCCGCCCGCCAACATGTACGATTTCAGCTTTCTGGCGCCCTGCCCGTCCTCAGGACTTATTCTTCATGGTGATAGGGACGAGATCGTCCCAACCGAGGCGGTTGAGAAACTAATCGAAAAGCTGCGAACACAACGTGGAATCACGATAGATCACCGCACGATGGCCGGCGCCAATCATTTCTTTCACGGTCAAATCGACGATGTGGACAAGGAAATCGATGACTACCTCGATACGGCGCTCGTCGTTGCGGACGATAATGCCGAGGCGGACTGACCTTTAGCCTCCTGCGGCGAATAGACGACCACCACACGTCGGGGAGGTGACGCCCGTCGTACCCGTGAAGGTTAACGGCAGTTGGCGTTGGGAGCGCACTGCAAGATAGGCGAACGCCTGCGCCTCCAATGCATCTCCATTCCACCCAACGCTTTCGACGGGCGCTACCGGTGAACCGAGTCGGTCGGCCAGCGCCTTCATGAGCGCAGGATTGTGGCGTCCACCGCCGGTTGCGAGCCAGCGTTGTGGCGCCTCCGGGAGGTATTGCAAACCATTTGCCACCGCCGCTGCGCTAAATGCGGTAAGCGTCGCTGCGCCGTCCGCGCTCGACAAATCACGGACCAGCGTGGCATCGAAGTCATTTCGGTCAAGCGACTTCGGTGGCGGACGCTCGAAATAGAAATGCTGCAGCAATCCTTCAAGCACATCTTCGTTAACACTGCCGGTGAGCGCCAGCCGGCCATCCGCATCCTGGGGTCTATCTTCCCTAGCGCGCATCCAGTCGTCGATCAGAGCATTTCCCGGCCCCGTATCGAAAGACATCAGTGCATCGTCGGCGCCAATCCAGGTTACGTTCGCTACACCGCCCAGGTTGAGAATCGCGACAGGACGCGCGAGTTCGCCGGACAATGCGGCGTGAAATACCGGAGCCAGGGGAGCACCCTCTCCGCCAGCCGCCACGTCGGCGCTGCGGAAGTCTGCAACCACGTCGATATTCGTTTTCGATGCGAGCAGCGCACCGTCACCGATTTGCCAGGTGCAACCGGCGTCGGGCCGATGAAGCAGCGTGTGACCGTGCAGCCCGATAACATCTATCTCCGTTGCAGTTCGAGACTCCTGAGCCAAAAGCATCAGCACCGCCTCGACATGAGCCAGTGTGAGCGCGTGTTCTACAGATTTAACGCCATCGGTGTATTCGCTCGCGCCGAGGACTGAGCGAAGCTGTTCACGAAGGGTTGCGTCATAGGGCAAAGTCAACCAGCCCAAAGTTTCAATCTGCCGCTTACCATCGGTCGATACGAGCGCCGCATCGACACCGTCGAGCGACGTGCCGCTCATCAACCCGACCGCAAGTGCCGGCTCCCCCTCGCTCCCTGTGTTCTTAGTCATCATCATGTTTGGCCACTACCCATTGACCCGGCGTCATCGTGCCGCGGTCGCGTCATTGTCGCGTCGCGGAGTTTCATGATACACCGACTGCCTGCCATCCATGCACCCACCAGAGCATATCTTGGGTGTATCATTGTCTGATCCGTCATGACGCGTCACCGCTCAGAATTTTTAAATGCCATAGTCGATCGCGGCTTTGTACACCAGTGTACCGACATGGCAGCATTGGACGCCCTAGCCGCGGATAGTGCGCCGATTACGGCTTACATCGGATTTGATGCGACTGCCGACTCCCTCCATGTCGGTAACTTGATCGCTATCATGCTGCTTCGCTGGCTGCAGCGTACGGGACACAAGCCAATTGTCCTGATGGGCGGCGGTACGACCAAAATCGGCGATCCATCGTTCCGTGACGAGACCCGCCAGCTCCTGGATGTTCAAGACATCGAGCGAAATATTGCCGGGATAAAAGGTGTTTTCGAAAAATATCTTACCTTCGGCGAGGGACCAACCGACGCAATTATGGTCAACAATGCCGATTGGTTGGACGAGCTCAATTACATCGAGTTTCTGCGCGACTATGGACGGCATTTCTCGGTCAATCGCATGTTGTCGTTCGACTCGGTGAAACTAAGGATGGACCGTCAGCAATCGCTCAGCTTTCTTGAGTTCAACTATATGATTCTGCAGGCCTATGATTTTCTGGAACTCTCCCGGAGACAGAGTTGCAAGGTGCAGATGGGTGGATCGGATCAATGGGGCAACATCGTCAACGGTGTCGAACTCGGCCGTCGGGTCGACGGTGCTGGCTTGTTCGGATTGACCACGCCGCTTCTTGAGACTGCATCGGGCGTAAAAATGGGGAAAACGGCCGAGGGTGCTGTTTGGCTCAATGAGGAGCGCCTGTCCGCTTACGACTACTGGCAGTTTTGGCGTAACACCGAGGATGCCGACGTCGGACGATTTCTGCGGCTCTACTCCGAACTTCCCTTGGAAGAGATCGCCCGCGTTGAGGCACTGGAAGGCGCCGAACTCAACGAAGCTAAGAAAATTCTCGCGAGCGAGGTGACGGCACTTTGTCACGGCCGGGATGCCGCGGGAGCGGCGGCCGAGACGGCCGAGCAGACCTTCGAGCGCGGCGGCATCGGCAAAGAGCTGCCGACAATGGAGATCGCGCGGTCCGAGCTTGAATCCGGGATCGCCGCGTTTGAACTATTGCACCGGGTCGGGCTGGCACAAAGTAAGGGCGAGGCAAGAAAACTCATTCGTGCCGGCGGTGGACGGCTCAATGATCAGGTCATGACCGACGAGCATTTGATGGTCACGGCGGACGCACTTTCCGAGACCGGCGTTATCAAGCTTTCCGCAGGTCGCAAACGTCACATTCTGATTCTACCGGTCTGATTCTACCGGCATAAATTGCCACCGGCGAGGAAACGAGTTCGCCGGCCCTAGCTGTTGGACGTCGCGCTATCGTTGCTTTCGTGGGATTCTTCGGGAATCACAGGAACGACCTCATCACCGTTTCCTTGGCCGATTAGTCCTAGCAACGAGCGCAGGAAACCGGGGGCGAGTGCGAGCAAAGGATTCGCGGAAATTGTAGGATTTTCGATCGTTCCTTTAATTTTGTATGTCGCCGCGAACACGCCCTCATCCTTACCACCGGTCAGCAGACGGCCGATTAGCGGGATAACGCCGAGCACGCGATTAATTGTATATGCCGGGACTATCGTGCCTCTGATATCCACCGTATCCTGCTCCAGATCGAATGTGCCCTCCACAGTAATCCCGATCGAGGATCCGTAGGTGCGCGTATCGCTGATCTCCAATTGACCCTGTAGGTAGTTGAACTCGCCGTCAAGCGTGACGAAGTCGAGCCCGCCACGCTGGCCTAACGCGGAGAGGATGCCTGTTAGTGACGCAACTTGTAACAGTCGCGCCAAAACGGGGGCTTCGGTCAGTTTGTAATCCGTCACTTTAAAATTGCCGACCATCGGCTCCAGGAGCGACGGCCGCGTACCTGTTACCACGAGCGCACCGTTCTGCGCCCGGTCAGTCCAGTTCAACGATTTGAGCGCCTGCCCGGCGTCATCCGAGGTGATTTGAAGGCTATAGCCCGAATCCGCAGGTTGGTACTTCAACTCAAGGCGCCCCCCGTCGCCGACTTCGGCATCGACGATAAATGCCTGCCAGTCCTGGCCATCGTAGCGCGCGTTAGCGGTTACATTGGTTAGGCGGCGGTCCGGGCCATCGGTCACTTCCCGCATGTTCGCCTGTATCACGAGCGGCACGCCCTCCGCATCGGGTGCGTTAGGGACGTCAGGCAACCGTCGCTTCTTCAGCAGTGGAGCAACATCGAGCCGCTGACCGTCCAAAACGATGCGGTAGCCCCCGTCCGGCAACGCGTCGACCACGCCGCCCAAGTCATTTCCGGCGAAGCGCAATTCATCGAATTCAATTCGCAACACGGCGGAAAAATCGGAATTTGGCACGATGCGCGCCGCCACATTCATATCGGCCGACTCGAACTTGAAACTTTCTATATCGACCGTTTCGTCTGGCAGCGTGACCATGAACAACTCGAAGTTACCTCTTTCATGAGCGGGCTTACGCCAATCGATCAATTCAATATCCACCGACGCAGCCGTGATGTCGCCGTCCATCACCAGAACAGTGCGTCCATCGTTATGTTCGGTGTAGTCGATGCTCAGTTGTACCGGTCCCCGCAGGAATGGGATCGGGATAAACCCCACCAGGGCCCTCTCGCGGTCGCCAAGCCGGCCCGACAAGGCGATTTGGTTGCGTACGTCAGCTTCGGTGTCGAAATTCGTGCGCCAATCAAGTGTGGCCCGCACGCCGTTGAGACGTACACCACCCACCGCTTCGAGACTTTCATTATCAACGTGGAGTGTTAAATCTCCATTGGTAAGAGCAAGCCCATACGGCGTTTCCTCAATCGTCGCGTCAAAGATGCTGCCGTCGGCGCTCACCGAAATCAATTCTTCCGTGAGCGAAGTCGAAAGTGGAAATTCGAAGCTTATTCTCGCCTCCAATTCACCCTTTATCTGTTGTGGATCGAGGTTCAGCTTTCGGATCAGTGCCAGCGGCTCGTGGTCGAGCACCGATGCAACCGTCGCGGCTGGCCCTCTAATTTGGAGATCAATGGCTGCCTGAACATCCTCGGTGGACAGACCGGTGAAATTGATAGCCGCCCTCTCGACGCGCACGTCGCGCAAGTTTGCACTCGAAACATCAACGCTGAATCTGTCTGCGGTAAAGGAAGCGCTCCCGTAAACTTCGGTGAAAATTGGAAGCGGATCGAAATAGTTAATGCTCGTCCCATCCAAAATCAGCGTGCCGCCGATTGATTGAACGTCGGCGTTTTCAAGTGCGCCACCAATGAGCCGCGCCGTCATCGACAACCGAATTTTAGAAACAGTTCCACCGACGACGTTCTTGACAATCCATTCGCGCGGCAACGGCGCTACACTCTTTGGCCAATAGCCTTCCACAGAACGAACCGGAACGTCGCTTAACGTGCCCTCAAATTGCACATGGATGTCGTCCCGGAGGCGCGTGGCCGACGCCTGAATCGAGGCGATCGGACCGCCTAGGTCGATTGTCGCTTCGGCAATACGCAGCCTCGCCATATCGTCGATCATGCTGCCCCGTAACTGCATGCCGACAAATGCAACAGGCTTTGGATAAAACGCCGGAAGCTTCAATTCACCGGCGCCTGCATCGACATCAAATTGAATTCGGCTGATCTGTCCATCAGTTGTCGCTTCAAACTCGGCACGGCCACTAAGGAGTGCGTCGATCGACTCTAACGCCGCTAATTGAGCAAATTGTCCCGCAAATGAGCCAACCTCGAATTCATGAAAACGGGTCGTTCCGATCAACCCGGCTCCATCGCTTGTCAGGGTCACCTCGCCGGCGATCCGGCCACGGGAGCTGTCAAGATCAAACGCAAAGGAGTCCACTTGGCCATCCGCGCGCATCTGTATTCCCAACGAACCGCTCACCGGCAAATCTGCCGCGGAAAGTAAGGACAAACGCGGAGCACCGTCGGCAATCAATGCCGGATTTAGATCTCTAAACCGAAGTGCGAGGGATACCGTCCGACCGAGCCGTTCGTAGCTCAGCTCTCCGGTTATGCGGCTCCGCTGTCCATTGATTTCGAGAACTAGATCGGCATCGACGCCAAGGCCGATCGCGCTGCGCTGGAGAGCGACATTCGCGCTCGGTGCGCGCCAAGATACGCCAAGGACTTGGTCATCAAACGTGAGGTCTGCGCCGAGCACGCTGATGCGCCGAAGTTGGCTTAAAGGTTGGTCGATGTCAGGCGGTCCGAGCAGCTGATCAATAAGGCGCTCGACGATCAAATTGAGGCTGGCACCCTCCTCGTTGCTATCACCCACCAGACCAAATGCGAACTTGCCTTCGTGCGAACGGATTACAGATACCCTCGGCGCGAAGATATCGAGGCTGGTCGGTGTCACTGTGCCGCGCGCTAGGGCACGAAGCGAGAGGCCCAACGACAGTTCAGGCAAAGTAGCTTCTATGCTGCCATCCAGACCCTGAAT
Organism: Alphaproteobacteria bacterium; assembly: GCA_963664465.2. Lineage (GTDB taxonomy): Bacteria > Pseudomonadota > Alphaproteobacteria > UBA8366 > CAVOAK01 > CAVOAK01. The sequence continues at coordinate 26,118 of CAXXSU010000010.1, forward strand.
CGTTACATTGTTGGCACGAATGTCGATCGCGCGCTGCCATCCGGCCCAGGTCAGAACGGTATCTTCGACACGTATGGTGTAGGCATCGTCAGCACTGTCAAGCGCCCGCTCGACGAGCGGGGTGAGAAAGGTCAGCGAAATGGGTCCGCTCGACAGGAACCAGGCACCGACACCGAAAAGAACCACCAATCCGGCGAGCAAAGCAGCAAACAGTTCAAACAATAGTAGCGATGTTCGGCGAACCACGATTGAGCGCATTCCTTCTCAGATGTCTGGCATCATAGACCCATCATGCTGTTTTCATAGAATATGGCAGCCAGTTCGATGACGCGTCCGATATTTTCATTCGATCCAGCGGCTTTGCCGGCCTGCGGCGACGCGCAGCGTGGCAAAGCCGGATTGGAGCGCTGGCGAAAAGCGGCGCAAGACGACGAGGAAGTCTCAGGCCGTGCCAGTCGTCTCGTCGAGGACGAGCTAGGCCAAGCGCTCTTGCTCTGCATTTTCGGCAACAGTCCATTCCTCGGGCAGTCGATCCTGCGGGACGTAGCCTTCACCTGCACGCTCTTGGAGCGCGGGCCCGACGATATATTCGAGCAGCTTGTAGCGGAACTTCCGCGGGACCTCCGCGGGGAGACGAACGCAGAGCGAATTATGACAGCCCTGCGCCACGCAAAACGGCGGGTAGCGGTGACCACGGCGGTTGGCGACATTACCGGTATATGGAAACTCGAAACCGTGACCAATTCGTTGAGCCGATTCGCCGAATTGGCACTCACACTTGCGACAGAGCACATCCTGGGAGTTGCGGCTGCGGCCGGCGAAATCTCGCTCATCGATGAAGCGGCGCCAGTTCGCGGGTCCGGCTATATCGTCCTCGGAATGGGCAAACTCGGTGCCAAGGAGCTCAATTATTCGAGTGATATCGATTTGATCGTGCTCTACGACGCGGAAAAAATTACATCCGCAGAACCGCATTCGCTCGCTGAAACATTTGTGCGAGCCACACAGCAACTTGTGCGGATCATGGAAGAGCGCACCGCCGATGGCTATGTATTTCGCACCGACCTGCGTTTGAGACCCGATCCTGCTGCAACACCCATCGCGGTGTCGACGCTTGCAGCCGAAACCTATTACGAAAGCGTCGGTCAAAATTGGGAGCGTGCGGCGCTCATAAAGGCACGCCCGGTAGCTGGCGACCATGAAGCAGGCGAAGCATTCCTCAACTCCCTTCGACCCTTCATTTGGCGCCGGCATCTCGACTTCGCCGCGATCGAGGATATCCACTCGATAAAACGCCAGATCACAACCCATCGTGGCGGTGGCGTTGCAACGGTGACACGTGACAAGCTCAAAGGCCACAACGTCAAAGTTGGGCGTGGCGGCATTCGAGAAATCGAGTTCTTTGCACAGACGCAACAACTCATTTGGGGCGGTCGGATTGCTGCGCTTCGCGACCGGGAGACGTGCAAGACGTTAAGTCAACTCGCCGCATTCGATCAGATATCGCGGGAGACGGAGATCGAAATGATCGCCGCGTACGAGTTTTTGAGACGGCTGGAACATCGTCTGCAGATGGTCGATGACAACCAAACACATTCCCTTCCGAAGAGTGACCCGGGACTCGCCGCGCTCGCCGCATTCATGGGCTACAACGACTCAGAGGGTGTGCTCGATGACCTGCTGTATCATCTACAGCGCGTCGAAGGTCACTACGAGCGGTTGTTCGAAGCCGCGCCGGATCTAGGCGGTCCGGGGTCGTTGGTCTTCACCGGCAGCGAGCCGGATCCCGATACCGTTGCCACACTTGAAGAGATGGGTTTTGCAGACGGCGTATCGATCTCCTATGTCGTCCGCGGTTGGCATCACGGGCGTTATCGAGCCATGCGTAGTGCGCGTGCCCGTGAACTATTGACCGAACTCATGCCACGGCTCCTGACCGCGCTCGTTCGGACGGCCAATCCAGATGCCGCGCTCGCCAAGTTCGATGAATTTCTCGCTGGGCTTCCTGCGGGTGTCCAACTCTTTTCCTTGTTTTACGCAAACCCCGCGCTGCTCGATTTGGTGGCCGAAATCATGGGGAGCGCACCCAGGCTTTCAAGCCGATTGAGCCATCAGCACATCCTCCTCGATTCGGTGCTCTCATCTGAGTTTTTCGAGCCGCTGGAATCGGAAAGCGATCTTGCCGCGGATCTCAATGGCATGCTCGCACAAGCTAGCGATTTTCAGGATGTGCTCGATTTCACTCGGCGCTGGGTCAGCGGTCACGAATTTCAAATTGGCGTCCAGCTGCTTCGGGACCGTTGTAGCAGCGAGGATGCGGGTAGAACCTTGGCCGACCTCGCGGATACTGCGTTGCACGCCCTCAAGCTTGGTGTCGAGGCCGAATTCACCAAGCGCCATGGGCAAGTTCGAGGTGGATGTCTTGGCATCATTGGGCTTGGTAAGTTCGGCGGACAGGAACTGACACCCGAATCGGATCTCGACCTTGTATTCGTTTACGACCATGTCACGGATGCCGGTTCATCCGATGGCGATGTCCCGTTGCCACCCGGCGCATACTACGCGCGCTTGAGCCAGCGGTTGATTAGCGCGATCACCTCGTTGACGCCCGAGGGCCGGCTTTACGATGTCGATATGCGACTAAGACCGTCCGGCTCGTCTGGACCGATCGCCGCACCGATCGAAGGCTTCGCGCGCTATCTCCATGAATCGGCCTGGACTTGGGAGCATATGGCGCTCACGCGCGGGCGAATTATTGGCACCTCCGGCGCACTGAAAGAACAGTTGGAACAGACAATTCGCCAGGCCCTCACCCGCAAACGCGATGTGGACCGTCTGGTCTGCGACATCGCCGATATGCGTCAGAAGATCGCAAAGGAACATCCCGCGCCGTCACATTGGGACATCAAGCACCGGCGCGGTGGACTAGTCGACCTTGAATTTATTGTGCAATATCTGCAGTTGCGGCATGCGCAGACCGATCCAAACGTGCTTTCAGCGCGTACCGGCGATGCTTTGACGCGGTTGGCCGGGGCTGGCTATTTGGAAGAGCGCACAGCCGACGAACTTCTGTCGGCTCTGGCTTTATGGCAACGTCTCCAAGGCATGTTGCGCTTAACCTTGGCCGAAAGGCCGGATGTTGAAGCCGCCCCTCAAGGCCTGCATCGTGTGCTGGTCCGAACCGCAAAAGTGCGGAGTTTCGCTGGCCTCAAACGTGCCATGGACAAAACGGCGCGAGGTGTCATGACGCAATACCAACGGCTTATCGACGATCAAGCGGCCGCGGCCCGAAGTCGCATCGATTCAGCAACGACGCGCGACGACGCAACTTGAAAGAAGAGCCGGATTGCCTCGGCGTCGAGCTATCATACGCAGATTGTCAGTCTGCCACTTGGCGAGCTTCGCCAAAATCTACAGGAACTCCTGCTAGGTGCGCTTGACCGCAGCCTCCAGTGTCTTTTCGTCAAATGCCGGCATCGAGATCACGCGGCCATAGCCCACTTTCGCGTACCAGACAGAGAATGCCAGCATCGCCTCCGCATTTGGCGCGTCAACGATATCGACAAAATCGTATGCGCCTTGCGTGTAGTTGACCGACTCAAGCTTGATCTTGAGTTTCTTTAGCATCGCCTTGGCGCCTCGGGTACGCTGGGCTTGACGTGTCGCCCAGTCGGCGCTCAGAGTTCCAAGCAAAACGTAACGCATGACTGTCCTCCCTCTTGGATCGCCGACCAAAATGTCGGCCTCGCCCCACACCTACGTCAGGTACACCACACCGTTGACGAATTACGCTTTGCTTCAGGCCTGCGGCGTCGTGCCAACCCGCGCGGCCAGCGCAGCTTCGATAAACGGATCGAGATTACCGTCAAGCACACCTTGTGCATTGCCTTGTTCGACGTTTGTGCGCAAATCCTTCACCATCTGGTAGGGATGCAACACGTATGAGCGAATTTGATGCCCCCAGCCGATATCCGTCTTCGACTCGCGCGCTGCCCGAGCTTCCTCTTCGCGCTTTTGTAGCTCTAGCTCATAGAGTCTCGCGCGCAGCATTTTCATCGCCGCCGCCCGGTTCTTATGTTGTGAGCGGTCGCTCTGGCACTGCACAACGATGCCGGTCGGTTGATGGGTCATGCGTACTGCGCTGTCCGTCTTGTTGACGTGCTGTCCGCCGGCGCCACTTGCGCGATAGGTATCGACGCGGACGTCCTTGTCGACGATCTCGATTTCTATCGTTTCATCAATGACAGGAAACACGCCAATCGAGGCAAAACTCGTGTGTCGTCTCGAAGACGCATCGAATGGCGATATGCGCACAAGCCGATGGACGCCACTCTCGGTACTGAGCCAACCATACGCGTTCTCGCCGCTGACCTTTATCGTGGCCGATTTCAATCCCGCTTCTTCGCCCGGCGACTCCGCAAGCAATTCAATCTGATAGCCATGCGCCTCGCCCCACCGCATATACATGCGCAACAGCATTTCCGCCCAATCCTGGGATTCGGTTCCCCCGGCACCGGCGTGAACCTCAAGGTAGCAATCGTTCGCATCGGCTTCGCCAGCCAACAAGCTTTCTAACTGGCGCTTGGCGGCGACTTCTCGAAGCGCCATCAACGCCCGCTCCGCCTCCTCGACAATGTCCCCGTCGCCCTCAAGCTCGGCCAATTCGACAAGTTCTAAATTGTCCTGAAGTCCACGCTCGAGTTTTTGATAGCCATCAATCGCGGTTTCGAGGCGCGTGCGCTCGCGCATTGCCTTCTGTGCCGCCTCGGTATCATCCCAAAAATCCGTACGCTCGACGGCAGCATTCAGTTCGGCAAGTCGTGCCCTCGCCACATCGAGGTCAAAGATGCCTCCCTAGCAGCTCTAGCGACTGCTTGATTTCCTCGGCTGCAACTTCGATTTCAGCGCGCACCGGGTGTCTCCAATTTGGTCTCTATACTGAACTCAACATACTGCTCTGAGGCGACGAGACCGACGAATTCTCGCCACAATAAAATAACGGACCGCTCGGCGATGCGCTATTCGGCCGCGTCAGCAATGATGCGGCTGTACTCCTCGGTATCGCGACCCGTGCCCTCGCGCAAGAACGTCTCGCGCATTTCATGACCATTGCCTGCATGGGCGGTCATTTGCTCCGGCGGCGTCGGCGACGTGACTTCAGGCCAGATTCCCGGTTGGGGGTCGGCACCTTCGGCCACGATCGGCATGGGATCGTCGTCACTCATCGCCGGCGGCTTGACGACCTCCATGCAGTCCCATGAAATTTCAAGTGGGATGTTGTTCGGATCGAAGAAGTAGATGGACCAAATTGTGCCGTGATAGACGGCGCCGGAAACCTCGACGCCGGCTGCATCCAGCCTGTCCTTGAAACGGAAAAGCTCTTCCCGACTGCCGACGGTAAACGATACGTGGTCGAATCCGAGCGGCTTTGTCGTCGGCGAGCCATGAAATTTGCGTTCCATTGGGCTTGCCCCTGCATACTCGAAAAACGCGACCTGCGCTTCGCCAAACTTGAAGAAGTAATGTCGGTAACCGCCATGCCCGACTCCGGCATTCAGTTCCATCTCGAGCAAGTCGCGGTAAAATCGAACGGTCTTCTCCATATCGTCGGTGATGAAAGCCAGATGGTTGATACCCGTTAGCATGTCTCTCTCCTCATCCCATGCCGCCGCTGGTCATCGCACCCGCATAACCTGCAGATGATGCTGAGTTTGACCGTAGCATACGTCAAAATAGTGCGCCAATTGACCGTACGACGCAAATAGTTGACTGAAGCCGGCCGAAACCCTCATTCCGCAGCCACTCCTGCCACAACCGCCTTCTCGCCGCGTAGCGATAGGGCTGCGCGACTGGCAACGGCGGCGAGGACGATAGCGCCACCGACAAGCGTAGCCACCCGCGGCACTTCGTTTACGAATACCCAGACCCATATCGGGCCCAGCACAAACTCGATGAGGACGAGCAACATCAGCTCTGCGCCACGCACGAACCGCGAACTCCAAACGAAAAAGAAGTGGACGATCGTCGAAAGCACCCCGCCCCAGGCCACGCAGATCGCAAAGTCGTGCCAGGAAATCGCGAAATTTCCTTTCAGTACAATCGCGGCGCCGATCGCCGCAATCGCCGAACCGACGACGACGGCGGGTATCATGTTAGTCGCCCGGCCCCGCCGCAGCAGCACGACAAAATACGAGAAACAGCCGATTGTGATAAGCGCCATGACATTGCCGAACACCGTTCCCGCGGCGAATCCGCCGCCAACCATCACGCCGATACCGACGAGCGCAAGCGCCATGGCGATCCAGGTGCTCCGACTAACCGGTTCCTTCAGCCACACCCATGCTAGGACGGCCGTTACAAACGGCGTGGCACTCAAGATAAAGAGCGTATTGGCAACCGTGGTGTTGGCTAGGGAAAGGATGAAGGTTGTACTGCCAAGCCCAACCGCCGACCCGGCGAGAACGCCGAGGCGGCCGATGCCCCTGAACTCAGCAACGATGCGGCCGCGATGGAGGACCGCCAACACGAGGAATAGGGTCACCATCAACGCTGCCTGCCGATAGAATAGCACCTGCCATGGACCCGCTGTGTCCACCGAGCGCAGGAGAAGGCCGCCTACCGAGTTGATGGTGCTGCTCATCAGCACGAGCATTATGGCTAGACGGTGATAGGCATGCTCAGTGCCGTCGCTCATAGCAGCTGTGATGGGCGCCATCTTAGTTGGAGTCCTCCCCGCAGCGCCGGCTCGTCCGACCCAACCTACACCCTCCTCAATGAAATTAGTGAGGACCGCGCGCTCGGTAGCGCACGCTATCCGATTAACAGCGTAGAGGGTAATATTTAGCTAGCTTGAGGGCGGGACCTAGTACGGAACTTCGCCGACAAGTGTGGTGCGGTAGCACAGGCGCGGACCCAGCGAATCATCGAACACAGTTGCGCGATGCATGGTGCACCGGTTGTCCCATAGAATCGCGTCTCCCGGCCGCCACCGATGGCAATATATAAACTCTGGCTGGGTCGCGAAGGCACGTAGATCCTCGAGGAACTCGACACCCTCGTCCGCGCCCATGCCCTCGACAGTAGCGCCCAACGAACCTCGCATACCCGTGAACAATGCCTTGCGGCCGGTTTCCGGGTGCGTGCGCACCAACGGATGTGTCACATCGGGCAAGTGCCGGGCTTTTTCCTCACTGAGTGGCTTGCGGTTTGGATCGAGCTGCGTGTAGCTCTTGACCTGACTGTAGGTCGCGCACAGGCCGTCGATCTGACGTTTTTTAGATTTGGGCAACGCCTCATACGCTAGGGACATGTTCGCGAACCAGGTATCTCCGCCTTCTGGCGGTGCCTGTTCGGCGCGCAGCATCGATCCGTTTGCCGGCTCGCGCATAAAAAAGAAGTCGCTATGCCAGCCTTCGCCCGTCTCTGCCGGCGGCTGACCAATATATTCGCCGTCCACCTTTATGTTGGAGAAGACCAGAATCTCGGGATATCCGGGCAGTGGCCTGCGCGCGGATTTTGAGACGTGAAGGGTCCCGAAATGACGGCTGAAAGCGATCTGCTGCGGGATCGTAATCAGCTGGTCGCGGAACAAGAGAATATTCTTTTCAAGCCACGCTTCGCGAAGTTCTGCGTAGATCCCGTCATCGAGCGGGTCGGCCATCGATAAGCCGACGACCTCGACCCCCAATGCATCTGACAGCGGTCTATAGCCTACGGTCGAAACAGACACGGCGAACTCCGCTCATCCATCAGTACGGCGCGCCACCTTCAATGGTCGTGCGGTAGCACAGGCGGCGCCCCAATTCGTCCGGAAATACCGTTGCGCGATGCATGGTACAGCGATTGTCCCAAAGGATTGCATCACCTGGCCGCCACTGATGCGCGTAGGTAAATTCGGGCTGCGTCGCAAATGCACGCAGCGCTTCGAGAAATTCTATACCCTCTAGCTCCGTCATTCCCTCAACGTGACACGCGGGTGTGCCGCGCAAGCCGACGAATAATGCGGCCTCTCCGGTTTCAGGATGCACGCGCACCATAGGATGGGAAACGTCCGGTAAGTCTCGTTTCTGCTTTTCCGTCAGCGGCGGTAGTTCCGGATTTAGTAACTGCAGCGTCTTCTGCTGACTATATTTGCACTTGCGGTCTTCCAAAGCGGCCTTCTTGTCTGCGGACAACGCCTGATACGCTTTCGTCATATTGGCGAACCATGTTTCACCGCCTTTTGCAGGCGCCTCTTTAGCGTAAAAGAAGGAGCCGCCAGCCGGCTTCTTCAAGTAGAAGAAGTCGCTGTGCCAGCCCTCGCCGACGCGTGCCGGTGGGCTGCCGATATACTCGCCGTTGACCTTAACATTTGAGAACACAAGCACTTCCGGGTGCTCCGGAAATCGGGTCCGGGAGTTTGGGCTCACCATGAGCGCACCAAACCGCTGCGTGAACGTTTTTTGTTGTTCACGCGTCATCTCTTGGTTCCGGAAGAGCAAAATATTGTTTTGCAGCCAGCCGTCGCGAATCTCGGCGACCGTCTCGTCAGAAAGCTCGTCAGTGACATTGACACCGACGACCTCCGCCCCCAACGCATCGCTAGGCGGTCTAAATTCAATTGTCATCTGCAGTGCCCTCCATGTAGCAAACTCTGCGACGCAGCGGCCGCCCAAGTTCACCAAATCTGCGGGCAACCCAGTGGCAACCGCACAAGCGAATCAGTCAGGCACGCTTAGCGTCGCCAACATCAAAACTAGACGGCGAATTGCGGCAAGCCCCATCCGCACCGTCGAGCCAGCGACAACAGCCCGTTCGTTTGCGGGTTCTTATTCTCAATTCGTTCGGTCGGGTCGCCTGGTCTTGAGCCCGGCTGACCCGAAACAACGCCGCTCTCTACTCCGCTTCGGCGACGCTCGTGGCGTTCAAACCTTTCGGAGTTGACTCCATCTCAAAAGAGACCTTTTGGCCTTCCTGGAGAGTGTGCATCCCAGACTGCTCGACGGTCGTAACGTGCACGAACACGTCCTTGCCGCCACCTTCCTGTTCGATAAACCCGAAACCCTTTGTCGGGTTGAACCATTTAACTGTACCCATCCCCATGACTTGTTACCTTACGTGGTTGAACCAGATTGGCGCATCCGCACTGCTCGCAAACTGCGCGGCATACGCCAAGTTGTGGAAGGTGCAGAGCTACATACCAAGTGTTCTAACCGGCCCCTCATACAACAACCCCCGAAGGATAGAGAGCGCTTTTGGCAAATTCAAGCATTCCTGCACATCGACTGGAAAGGATGTCGCCTTGGGCAGCGCACGACTTGTGCGCTTGCGAAGCCATTGCGGCAATGAAATGCTGTCCGGCAGTGCCCTTGAACACGCTGTTTGTCGTGAATTTACAGGATTCTCGTACGTCGCACAAAATCCCCAAAAATTAGCGCATGTTGCGAATTTTCGTCGCATATCGTGTGATTTCGAAAATAATTCGAGGAGGATCAGATTATGTCCAACGAAACCATTGCCGTCGTCGGCACGGGTAATATGGGCCATGCCGTCGGTCGCGCACTCCGGACCCACGGCCATCGTGTCGTCACCGCGCTTGCCGGCCGCAGCGACCACAGTCGCGAATTGGCCGAGCTTGCGGGTATCGAAGATGCTGGTGATTTAACTGCAGTGATGCGTGAATCCGACCTCGTTCTCTCGATCCTGCCACCGGACGCAGCCGCGGATTTCGCAAACGCGGCCGCCGACGCAATGGCGGCGGCCCAAAGCACGCCCGCGTTTGTAGACTGCAATGCGGTTTCGCCTGATACGGCGACCGGCGTCGCCCAAACCATCTCGGCTGCCGGTGCGCCATTCGTCGATGTGGGTATCATTGGCGGTGCGCCGAGCGAAACAAGCGTTCCTCGATTCTATGCCAGTGGACCCGATGTACAGCGTGTGTCGGTTCTCGATGGCAAGGGTATCAAAGTGATGGCGATGGGCGGCGAGATCGGCGAAGCGTCGGCCATCAAGATGTGCTACGCGGCCTTAACCAAGGGCACATGGGCACTGCACACGGCCGTACTTATCGCCGCGGAGCGGCTGGGCGTTACGACGCCACTGATCGCTGCGTTCGAGCATAGCCAGCAATCGACGCTTGAACAGATGCGCGCGCGGGTGCCCTGGATCGCCAGTGACGCGGGGCGTTGGATCGGAGAAATGGAGGAAATCGCTGCGACGTTCGCTGGCGCCGGAGCACCGACAGGATTTCACGACGGGGCGGCAGAGATTTTCAGACTGCTCGCGATGACAGCACTCGCGGAGGAAACCCGTGAACATCACGACAAGTCGCGTACGCTCGACCAGGCAATCGACATATTTGCCGAAGCGCTGACCCCTCGTCCGGCCGCTGAATAGCTCCGGTCGATAGAAACACAGCAGCGCACAGCGGCGCCTTGATGCGAAACGCCGTGGTCTCCACGAACATCCGGGGCATGGCGTTGATGCTTCTTGCTACTGTTAGGTTTTCTATTGTTAGCGGCATGGTCCGACAGGTTTCAGGCGAGCTGCATCCGTTTGAAATTGTGTTCTTCACCTCAATCTTCGGATTTCCAGTCGTGTTGCCTTGGCTTGTGCGCGACGGCGCACGGCCGTTTCGGACCAGTCGCTTTCGGCTTCACTTTTTTCGCGTAACAATGGGCGTATCCGCCATGATACTCGCGTTTCTGGCTATCAGCGTTACGCCTCTCGCACTGGTAACTGCACTCAGTTTTCTGTCACCGATCTTCACCGCAATTCTCGCTGTGCTCTTGCTCGGCGAGGCGATGAAAATCCGACGTTGGGCGGCGATTTTCGTGGGCTTTATTGGCACAGTGCTGATCCTGCAGCCGGGCGCTCAACCACTCGAACTTGGCACCATGCTCGCGCTCGTCTCAGCGCTATTTGGCGGCATGGCGACGTTTTGCATAAAACTTCTCGGACGCACCGACACGAGCGTTACGATCACCTGTTATGGGATTGTCCTGCGATCGCCGTTGGCACTAATCCCCGCACTCTTCGTGTGGGTTTGGCCGACCTGGACGCAGCTCCTGTGGCTTAGCGTAATGGGCGTTGTGTTTACGGCGTCCCTTATGAGCATGACCCAAGCATTTCGCGACGCCGAGGCTAACGTTGTCGCGCCGGTCTTCTTCTTTCAACTGATATGGACTGCCGCGATCGGCTTTGTCTTCTTTCTTGAAGTCCCGGATGTGTTTACTTGGATTGGCGGCACGATGATCTTTGCCAGCACCATCTACGTCGCTTATCGCGAGCGGCTAACCAAACGAAAGGACGTTACGCCCATACCCACCCTACCTTCCATCTGACAAGGATGTGGTAAACGCGGGCGCTGCGTTTCGACCCGGTTACGTCGGCGTTTTTGAACCAGAGATTTAGTAAAGTCCGGCTGACGTCGGCGTGTTGACCGCAGTCCCAGTGGATTCGGCAACGCTTCCAGACCCGTCGATTAGAACGGAGTCTCCGGCGGGCTCGGTGCCGATCTTAAACGCTTCGAGAATTACATGTTTGTCGCCGGGGCGTGCCGGACGGCCAGTCTCCACATTGATGCGGACATGGCGAACGCCGGACGGAATGCGGAACGGGATTGCCGGCTTTCCGCGCAATGCATGTTCCATGAAGTCTTTGAAAATTGGCGCGGCGACAGAAGAGCCGGTTTCGTTCCGACCCAAGGGTCGCGGCTGATCAAACCCAGCAAAAATGCCAACGGCTAAGTCCGGCGAGAATCCGATGAACCACGTATCCAAGCCGTCGTTGGTCGTGCCTGTCTTGCCGGCGAGCGGCTTACCGACAGCCCGTATTCGGCGTCCGGTCCCCCTCTTAACGACACCCTCTAGCATCGTCACGATCTGGTAAGCGCTGGTTGCATCCGCAACTCTGTCACGCACATCGGGTAAGAGCGGCGTGTTGCCGCCGTCGTACTCCGACATCTGACAGCCACTGCATTCGCGTGTGTCATGCCGAAAGATCGTCCGGCCTTGGCTATCCTGGATACGGTCGATCAACGCTGGAGTGATTCGCTTGCCTCCATTGACCAGCATAGCGAAAGCAGCAGTCATCCTCATAAGCGTTGTTTCGCCGGCTCCCAGCGCCATTGCGAGCTGATTTGGCATCTCGTCGACGAGGCCGAACCGCGTGGCATACTCGGCTACCTTCGACATGCCTATCCTTTGCGCTAGACGCACGGTCATTAGGTTGCGCGATTTTTCGATCCCCAGACGCATCGGCGAGGGACCATAAAATCTTCGTGTGTAGTTGGCTGGCTTCCACTTGCCTAAGCCTGGGCCCTGGTCGAGGACGAACGGAGCGTCGAGTATCCGCGTGGCTGGCGTATAGCCGTTGTCCAGAGCAGCCAGATAAACAAACGGTTTGAAGGCGGAGCCGGGCTGACGCCAAGCCTGCGTGGCACGATTGAATTCACTTGCGTCGAACGACAAGCCGCCGGTCATTGCGAGGACGCGGCCGGTGTGCGGATCGAGCGCTACGATGGCGCCGTTGATTTCAGGTATTTGATGTAGCGCGTATGTTCCATCTGGATAGCTAGGATCCTCACCCTCCTGAACATCCGTTTTTTCGAATACCGTCTGAACCAAAACAACGTCGCCGACAAGCAGCACATCGGATGGTTTCTTGACGGCCGGGCCCCGTCGGCCCTTTCCGAGCGCCGCGCGCGCCCACTTGAGTTCTGCCAACGGAACCTGACCGATGCGGCCCGTTGTCAGGCCGAGTGTTGCACGCCCAGAATTAAGGCTCGTCACGACGGCTAATTCGTAGCCTTCCGAGCCGGGCGGGCGTTTGATTCCGCGCAGTACACCGAGCCAGTTCTCCATCACCTCGATGCGGGCCAATGGGCCACGCCAACCGTGACGTCGGTCGTAGGTGATCAAACCACGGCGCAGCGCCTCGTCGGCAATCCGCTGCAGTTTCGGGTCGACGGTCGTTCGCACGGAAAGGCCACCTTCATAAAGCCGCGACTCTCCATAGCGTTGAACGAGCTCACGTCGAACTTCCTCAACGAAGTAATCCGCTTGTGCGTGGGCTGCTCCGGTGTTGGGCACAACGCGCAGTCGCTCCGCGCGTGCGCGCCGCGCCGTTTCCGCATTGACGAAGCCCTCTTCATACATGCGGCTGATAACCCAATTGCGCCGCGCTCTGGCCGCCTTGGGATTGCGCACGGGGTGATAATTGTTCGGTGCCTTCGGCAGCGCCGCCAGATACGCCATTTCGCCGTCTGAAAGTTCATGCAGCGACTTGTCGAAGTAATTCAGCGCCGCAGCTGCAACGCCGTAGGACCCATAACCGAGATAAATTTCGTTTAGATAGAGTTCGAGGATTTGTTCTTTTGTGAAAGCGCGCTCGATACGGAATGAGAGGATCGCCTCTTTGATCTTGCGCTCGATGGAAACTTCGTTGGACAGCAGGAAATTCTTTGCGACTTGCTGTGTGATCGTCGACGCACCAACAAGACGACGATTGCTGCCAATGTTGGTTATGTTGGTGAGTGTCGCACGAAGAAGTGCGATTGGGTCAACGCCAGGGTGCGTGAAGAAATTTTGATCCTCCGCAGCGATAAATGCCTGGACGAAAGTACGGGGCAACGCCTGGATCGGCACGAAGACACGATGCTCGGTGGCATACTCGGCTATTAGCCGTCCGTCGCCTGCGTGAAAGCGCGTAATCGTCTTCGGCTGGTAGTTGGCGAGCTGGCGATAGTCAGGTAGATCCTGACCAAAACGCCAAAGCAGATAGACGCCCCCGCCTGCGGCAAGAAGAATACCGAACAGGCACAAGGATGTCAGAACAAGGATGATCTTTACTATGCGAATCATCGGCTTGGTTTGTTCGTGGAAGTGCCCGACTACCCTACCTGCCGGTAATTTTCAGCAAAGAATGTGGCAAAGTTATGATCGCCCAAGACTCTTCAACCGCTCGAAATAGCGATCCGCCGCGCGGAGTACTGCGCGTGCAAACTGCTCCCGATGGGATTTACTGCGCAAAAGCTTCTCATCCCGCCGATTTGATAAATAGCCAAGTTCCACAAGCAGCGAGGGAACGTTAGGCGATTTCAATACGGCGAACCCCGCAAAGCGGTGAGTATTCCGTAGAATTTTCATTTTCCCTTCTAGCTCTCCCACCAACATCTCAGCGAAATGCCACGATTCCTCATTGGTATCGTTTTGCGCAAGATCAATCAGGATGCTTGAGACTTCCGGTGGATAGTCGCTCAAATCCGCACCGGCAATGATATCCGCTTTATTCTCCTTTGCGGCTAGCGCCTCCGCTTCCTTATCGGACGCCCGGTTCGAAAGTGTGTAAACCGAAGCACCTCGCACAGACCGTTTGGGCGATGAATCCGCATGCAGCGACAGGAACAGCGAGGCGTTTGCATGGTGGGCCACCTCGAACCGGTCGCGTAGTCGCAAGAACACATCGCGCTCGCGCGTCAGGACAACCACATAGCGACCGCTGCGCTCTAGAGCTTGCTTGACCATTTGGGCGGTCAACAGCGTGATCCGCTTTTCATATGCGCCCGTAACGCCGATCGATCCCGGGTCGACGCCGCCATGGCCGGGATCAATAACGACCACGCGCTTCACATTCCGACTCGCCTGCGGGCGCTGTGCCGGGGCCGCACGGCGAGAGACAGCCGCCTGCGCGCCATTCCAGTCCGCGGTTCGGATATCCGTCTTACGAGGATCAAACTCGTGCGGCGCAATCTCCTTGAGATCGAGCACGAACCTGAAGGGCCCGCCGTTGCTCGAAGGCAAGATGAAATGCCGCGTTATTGCCACAGGAACGGCAAGATCTATGACGACCCGGCTGTTGCCGGGTTGAAACAGCCCATAACGGTAATTCGCTACAACGCCCGCGGTCGGTACAACGCTGTCGCCCCCCACAGGTGCTACGCGCCAGTCAACTTCGGGTAAATCGACGACCACCCGATAGGGCTCTGCGAGCGTGAATACGCGGTACGCAAATCGTGCCGAAGATTCGAGTACGAAACGTGTTGCTGTCGGATGCACACCGATGCGCGCAGCGGATACCACGAGATCTGCAGCGGCAGCTGAAGCGTTTGCCGCAGCGCTAAGGGCCAACAAAGCACACGCAGCGAAAATACGCCTATTCGACAGCACCTGTTCCCACATATTGTATATCCGGTGGCCGCTCACCACTATATATATACTATCGTGCGTACCCGTGGTCCATCATGACCCGAGCGTCACAGTGACTGTCAACGATCAAATTAACGTGCCGCCGCTGGGTTTGTCATTGCCGCCGCAACACATAAACGGATTGCCGGACAACCGCGATAGGGCGTAAGGTGACACCGCGCGAATTTTCCGCTGCTGGCGCCGCCAGCCGTGTTCGGCTGGAGTGCATTTGCCGCGCAAAGTGATCCCAAGGGCGAGGAATGATATTCGTTTGCATTCATCGCTGAATTAGGGGCGCTGTGGGCGGCAGATCAGCGGATTGGTACTTGAATCATGTGAGGCCACGAGGCCACGAGGCCACGAGGCCGCGTGCAGTCGGATTTCCGATCGCATTTGGTCCGGGCAAGCGCCTCAAACCGACTCCGTCCTGGTTCCGCATGTGCGAACTGTTCGACGGACGGGTGGACGCGATGCAGGCCTCATGACAGTTGAGCACGTATTGCCAGGGCGCTTTGCGCGCGGAGCGCCGGTGGTGCGTGACGGAGTTATACATTATGGCGCGTAGAATGTTGATAGACGCGAGCCATACTGAGGAAACTCGGGTGGTCGTCGTCAATAATGATGCCCTTGAAGCTTTCGACTACGAATCAGACAACAGAAAGCAGCTCAAGGGGAACATTTACCTAGCAAAGGTAACCAGAGTGGAGCCCTCCCTTCAGGCGGCCTTTGTCGACTATGGGGGAAATCGTCACGGGTTCCTCGCGTTCAACGAAATCCACCCAGATTATTATCGAATACCGGTATCCGACCGTGAGCGGCTAATTGCCGAAGGGGCGGAGCTGGAGGAAAGCGAAGAAGACGAAAACGGTGCCGCCGTGGAGACTGTCGGCGGCGACGAAAGCGATGAAGTTGTCCGGCCTCGCTTGGGCTCCTATCGCAACTATAAAATTCAAGAAGTTATTAAGCGCCGGCAAATTCTCTTAGTGCAGGTCGTTAAGGAAGAGCGCGGCAACAAGGGTGCGGCGTTGACTACCTATGTCTCGCTCGCTGGGCGGTATTGCGTATTGATGCCGAACACGGCTCGTGGGGGCGGAATTAGCCGGAAAATCGCCTCGACTGCCGACCGCAAGCGCTTGAAGAAGATACTCGACGGACTTGAGATACCTGAGGGTATGGCAGTTATCGTACGCACCGCAGGCGCCGAACGAACAAAGGCCGAGATTACGCGCGACGAGGCGTATCTTCTCAAACTTTGGGACGATATTCGCAATTTGACGCTCAAGTCCAAGGCGCCAGATTTGATCTATGAGGAAGCGAACCTGATCAAACGGTCAATCCGTGATCTTTACTCGAAGGAGATTTCGGAGGTCCTCGTAGAGGGCGAGGACGGATATCGCCTTGCCAAGGACTTCATGCGCATGCTCGTGCCGAGCCACGCGAAGAACGTGAAATCCTACAAGGATGCCAGCGCGCCTCTGTTCTATCGATATGGCGTCGAAAAGCAGCTGGATGATGTTCACGATCCGGTGGTTCGCCTCAAGTCCGGAGGCTATCTAGTTATCAATCCCACGGAAGCTTTGGTCTCCATTGACGTAAATTCCGGTAAGGCGACGCGCGAGCGGCACATCGAGGAAACGGCGCTGCGAACAAACCAGGAGGCAGCAGAGGAGGTTGCGCGTCAGCTAAGGCTGCGTGATCTGGCGGGGTTAATCGTTATCGATTTCATCGACATGGAGGTGTCGAGAAACATCCACGCCGTTGAACGTTGCTTGAAAGAATCAATGAAGGACGACCGGGCGCGCATCCAGGTCGGCCGTATTAGCCCGTTTGGCTTGCTTGAAATGTCGCGCCAGCGATTGCGACCCAGTTTGACCGAAGCCTCAAGTGAAATCTGCGCACATTGCGGAGGCATAGGCTACGTCCGAACAACAGAGGCGAGTGCGCTGCACGCCTTGAGGGCCGTTGAAGAGGAAGCTCTTCGGCGGTCGGCAAGTAACTTCGCGCTTTTCGTCGCAACCCCGGTCGCCCTCTACATTCTCAACAAGAAGCGCCGAGCCCTTGCACAAATTGAAAGTCAGCATGGACTAGATGTTCAGATAGCGGCCGACGAAACTCTTAATCCACCGGCATTTCGCATCGAGCGCGGTGAAGATGCCGGCAAGTCGAAGGCAACCCCCGCCTCCGAGGCAACTCCCACCAAGTCGGAATCAAAGGAAGAGGATAGCAGCGAAAAGGGTGCCAAGAGTCGACGGCCAAGACGACGGACGCGGACTTCACGAACCGCGCGCGCTGCGAATTCGACACCGGCAGATCTTGAAGTCTTGGAGGAAAAGTCAGCCGATGATACGGCGGAGGACGTGCGTTCAGAATCGCCCGACGACACCCGTGAAGCGACCGACGAGGCGCCGCGAAAGAGGAGAAGGCGCGGTCGTCGCGGCGGACGTCGGCGGTCTCATCGAACTTCGGCAGAGCAGAAAACAGAAACTGCCGAGGTAGCCAGTGAGTCGACCAGTGAGTCGACTGGTGATGGCGAGACAGCCGATCCTTCGCCTGAGCCTGACGTAGCCGATGATGCTGTAGCCGATGATGCTGTAGCCGATGATGCTGTAGCCGATGATGCTGTAGCCGATGATGCTGTAGCCGATGATGCTGTAGCCGATGATGCTGTAGCCGATGATGCTGTAGCCGATGATGCTGTAGCCGATGATGCTGTAGCCGATGATGCTGTAGCCGATGATGCAGCCGATGATGCTGTAGCCGATGATGCTGTAGCCGATGATGCTGTAGCAACTGCGCAGATAATTCAGCCAGCGAGTTCATCGCCGAGCTAGTTGGAAGCAATGAAAAACGGCAGCCGGCAAAGAAACCTAGACCGGCCCGTCGTAAGCCCCGTGTGAGTGCACCCAAGGACGATGCTAAGGCCGGTGCAAAGGCCGGTGTCTCTGACGATCAGGGTGCAACCGCGGGTGATTCGGAGGCGATTGCCGCGGTCGGCGGCAATGGCGACGGGGAATTGGCAACGGATTTGCCAGCCGAAGCGCGTGTTGAGGCCAAGGGTGAGTCGGCGACGACGGACGATTCGGAGCCGGAATTGCCAGCTACTCCACCGGTGTCAGCCGAGGCGCAAGATAAGCCGACGCGACGCGGTTGGTGGCGACGCGCGGTCAGCTAAACAGGCAACGTCAGGGCGGACCTACGCTACATTCACGTTTCTTTGACTGCGTTTGAAGGGTGGCCGGAGTTGACGGTTGCTCGCTGTCTGAACTAAAATTTTCATCGTTATAAGGGCGATGCGGAAGAGTCTGAATTCCGTAGTGTCCGGCATTGGTTGTTTTGGTGAAGTGGTCTGCCTGGCACGAGGGTAGGTGCATATGCAGGAACCAACCGTCAAAACGGGAGGGACCGATGACCGAGCGAAGTGCACTTCCAGATGATTTAGATATGCCGTCATACGGCGGCGGTAGTACAGCGGCAGGCGGCCTTCTGCCGTCCTTGCTGTTGTTCAAAACGGCTATGGCATCACTCAACCTGTTGGTCCGCCGGGGACGCGTCCAACTCCAGTATCGCGATCTCTGGAAACGCACCCTGGGAGATAGTGAGGGCCCGCATTACAAGATGCAAATAGACTCGCTTCGCCTGTTCCCCTCACTGCTGGCGAATGCCGAGCTCGGATTTGGCGAATCCTATATGAACGGCTATTGGCATTTGCAGGACGAGGACCTTGCCGGCTTGATCGGATTGTTGCTGCAAAACCACGAAGAGTTTCAAAACCGTGCGGCGATCAAGCTAGCAAACGCCTGTCGAAATGCCATCGTTGCCAAACATCGTCAAAATACACCGGTCTCAAGCCGCAAAAACGTCGCGCATCACTACGATATCGGCAACGATCTTTACGAGGCGTTTCTGGACGAGGGGATGAACTATTCGTGTGCGTTTTTCGAAAACCCGGACCAGGGTTTACGCGAGGCTCAATTGAACAAGCTCCGCACTTCGATTGAACGCCTTCGGGTTGATTCTGGCACGGCCGTGATCGATATCGGGTGTGGTTGGGGCGAACTGACGCGAAAGATCAGTTGCGAGACCGATGCCGCGCACGTGATGGGCATTACGCTCGCCGAGCAACAGTACAAATTTGCATGCGAGCAGGTGCCCGCGGGGCTTGGCAACCGATTGTCATATCAATTGGAAGACTATCGAATTCATGGTGACATCCACGCCGGTCAATATGACCGGGCGATAAGTGTCGGTATGTTCGAACATGTGGGACGACGCCATTTTAGCGAGTTCTTTGCTACGGTTCGGCGGCTCCTAAAATCTGATGGCCGTGCGCTCGTTCATACCATCATCCGACCGCGCCCTGACACGACAAGTCCATTTATCGACAAGTACATCTTTCCCGGTGGCTATATTCCGACTCTGGACGAAGTTCTAGGTGGCGCGGCGCAAGGAGGAATGGTGCCGGATAAGGATCCCTACATCCATGAGGGAACCAACTACGCGAGAACGCTGCAACTTTGGAGACAGCGGTTCAACGACGCAATTCAATCGTTGGACCAAATCAAATACGGCGCGCGTTTTTGCCGGATGTGGAATTTCTATTTAGCAGCTTCAGAGGCCGCGTTCAGCGCCACGGGATTTTCCGTTGCGCAAGTATATTTCAGGAAGAACTAAGGGCCGCACCATCGGCAACCAAGGCCTTGGCTGCCTGGGAAACTTCTTCAGTATCCCCCGCAAACGAAAATCGCACATATCGATTTCCGCGCTGAGGATCGAAATCAATGCCTGGTGTAGCGGCAACGCCGGTTCGCGCAAGCAAGGCGCGACAGTAGGCTTCGCTGTCGTCCGTGACGTGCCCAACGTCCGCATAGATGTAAAATGCGCCATCCGAGGGAGCGAGCTTCTCGAACCCTGCCTTCGGCAACTCCTCAAGCAGAAGAGCACGGTTTTCCGCATAGCGCGCGACATTGGCATCGAGTTCATCACTGCAGTCAAAAGCAACGACCCCCGCCACCTGTGACAGCGTCGGCGGCGAAATATAGACATTTTGCGTCAGACACTCGATGGAGCGGGCGAGGTCGTGCGGCATGACCATCCAACCTAGCCGCCATCCGGTCATTGAAAAATACTTGGAAAAACTATTGATGACGATCGCCTGATCGGTGTACGCGAGTGCACTCGTAGCCCGCTCCTCAAATGTAATGCCGTGGTAGATCTCATCGGAAATCAGGCGGATATCATGCTCCTGGCAATAACCGCACAATTCTTCGAGTTGCGCTTTCTTGAGCATCGTACCGGTTGGGTTTGACGGGCTCGCGACAATCAGCCCGTGCAACGGCCCCTCCTCACGGGCACGGTCCAGCAACGCCGGCGTCGGCTGGAATCGATCCTCGATACTTGCCTCCAGCAAAATCGGTTCGACTCCGAGCGTTGTGAGAATACTGCGATAACAAGGATAGCTTGGCAGTGCTAAGGCGACCCGATCACCTGGGTCGAACGCCGATAAGAACGACAACACGAAGCCCGCCGATGACCCGGTTGTTGCGATGACACGCTCAGCATCAACATCGATGCTATAGAACTCGCTGTAGTGTCGGACGATGGCGTAGCGCAGTTCTTCGATGCCAAGCGCCAACGTGTATCCCAAACGATGCTCCTCCAGTGCAGACTGCGCTGCGCGGATCACCCCTTTCGGCGCGCTGGTGCCGGGTTGGCCTACTTCAAGGTGGTAAACGGCGTCACCTGCCGCTTCTCGTTCGCTCGCGGCACGCATCACTTCCATTACGATAAACGGCGAGGCATGACCTCGCGACGCAACCTTCAGCACCATATGCAAGTCTCTCGCATTTCCCGCCGGATTACTGTTGTTATGAATTTGTAACGCTCGACGCAGCGTAGCGCCAATATCTTGGTCGTGTCAGGCCTACCCGACTCTCATTCGTCGGCCTTCGCAACCAAGCCAGCACCCCTGATATCGCGTGCCACGGCACAATGGAGATCGGCGTCGATCCCTGGAAGCCCAGAGGGACAATAAATAGCGTTAAGGCGACCCAAAGCCCCTCCTTTGCGAACTCTGTGCCCGCGCGCGATCAACGTCTGTATCACATGATCGTCCACCTCAGTTTCGGCCAAGACGATATCGGGCACACCACCATGGTGAATCCGCGGCAGGTTCATGGCCTCTTCCAATGGCAGCCGGTCCACGATTGAACGCATGGCGACAGCCATCATTGCGGTCGTAACCGCGGCGCCGCCTGACCCTGCGAGCGCCATCCGGAAGGCGCGAACGTTCTTGTTGGTGACCATCATCGGGCCAAGCGAGAGGGAATTGCGTCCACCACTGTTAGGGGACGCGGCCAAGACAATTCCAGTACCGGGCGCAACACGACCATTTCCGAACAGTTCGTACATTGTGAGGGTGCATGCGACCGCCTGTCCTGCATTGTCTACGACGACAAAACTTGCACCTGCCGCGTTTTCGCGGAATGCCTTCGGCGGCGGGTTAAGTTCACTTATCGGCGTCGCATGCGTCGGCTGATATGTCGCCACGAGCTGACGCGCACGTGCCGTCGATAGCAATGCCGCCGATGGGAGTTTGGAATTGCGATCAGCCGCCATCCAACGCGTACGCTCGGCAAATGCGCGCTTGGCAACTTCGGCCAGCAAGTGAGGGCGCTCGTCAGCCGGCGTACTTCCGTATCTGTCATCGGTCGTAAGCATCTGCCACATCTGACCCGCCGTGATGCCGACACCCGCCGGCGGCGGTGCGAAGCTCACAGTGTCGTTTCCGTAAGATATGGAAATCGGCTCGCGCCATCGCGGCAGAAAAAAGCGTAGGTCGTCGGCGGTCATTGAGCCGCCGGCCAACCGCGCAGCCTCGGCAATGCGTCGCGCGAGCGGGCCAGCGTAAAATTCACCCGCCCCTCTTGTGCGGATCGATGCAAGCACTGCAGCCAGATCGATCTGCCGCAGCAATGCACCTTCCGACAAAGGGCCGCCATGTAGGCCGCCAAATACGCGGCGGGCTTCGGGATCTTTTAGCAGCGGCGCGGCTGCGAGCTGTAAGTCACGTGTGAACGCACGCGACAGCGAGTGCCCGAGTCTCGCCAACTTCTCCGCAGGTGAAAGCAATTCACGCCAATCGAGCACACCATATCTCGCATGCAGAGCGGCCATGCCGCGAACGTTTGAAGGCACTGCACTCGGTCGGGATATTCCCTGTGTGGATTGCGCCGTGGGCGGTGCAACAAAATCCAATACCTCAACTCGGCCCGATTGAGCGTCGTGCACAAGACAGACACCGCCACCGCCCAGACTCGCGACCGACGGGAGTGTGACGGCAAGCGAGAAATATAGTGCGACGGCTGCATCGGCGGCGTTGCCACCCGCGGCCAACACATCTCGACCGATCAAGACGGCATTCGGCTCGTCCGCAGCGACAGCGCCGAAAAATCCTCTAACGAATCCGACGGTCCCGCGCTCCAGATCCACATCCGAACAGCCGGTGAGGCCTAACGCGACCAGCGCTGCAGCAACGCCCTTGTTGCGCCATCTTTTGCGCATACTTAGATTGTGGCGCAGTGGTTTCTTCGGGGTGCGATAGTCATTTATGCGGCGCATGCGTCTAATAAATTTCCTGTTTGCTTGCGTTTTCGCCTGTTTCGTCAGCTGGGCAATCGCGAGCGCGGCATTCGCTGCCGAACGAATCTCGCTGATCCGCGACACGGAAATCGAAAATACCATCCGAGCCTACACGGCGCCACTGTTCGAAGCTGCGGGACTGGATGCTTCGTTTGTCCGCATCCACTTGATTAAGGACCGCAGGCTCAATGCCTTCGTCGCAGGCGGCCAACAGATGTTTATCCATACAGGCCTGCTGAGACGAGCGGCGCATGCGGGGCAAGTCATTGGCGTGCTGGGCCACGAGATAGGCCACATCGCCGGCGGCCACCTCGCGCGTATCGACGAGCGACTGAAGAATGCCAGTACGCAATCAATAATCGCGTTGGTGCTCGCCGTTCCAGCGGCCGTCGTTGCCGGTGATGCCCAGGTCGGCGCAGCTATCCTTTCCGGCGGCGCCTCGGCTACTCAGCGCTCCGTGCTCCAATACACGCGATCCATGGAGTCGGCCGCGGATCAGGCAGCATTATCATTTCTCGAGCGCCAACGGATGTCCGCTCAGGGTTTGTTGGAGTTTCTCGAGCTGCTGGTCGATCAGGAGGCCATTTACTCCTCCGGCAATGACCCCTACCTGAATACTCACCCGATTACGCGCTCGCGGGTCGACTTCGTGCGCAACCATCTGCGCAACTCAAAGTTCACGCATGAGTCCTTGCCACGCCAGTTCGACGTCATGCACCGGCGCATGCGGGGCAAACTCAATGGCTTCATCGATCCGCCGGAAAAGACGCTTAAATCCTACGATCCCGAAGACCGCGGAGCTGAAGCGCTTTACGCGAGAGCTGTTGCGCACATGCGCCAGAACAACGTGGATCAGGCGATAGAAAATGCGAACCTTCTTCTGGAGCAATCGCCCAACGATCCATTCTATCTCGAACTCAAAGGCGACATATTGCGCAATGCCGGCCGCATAAGAGAGTCGATTGCGCCGTATCAGGCAGCGATTTCAATCGTTCCATGGGCGGCCTTGATTCGCGTCAACTTAGCCCAGGCACAGCTAGCGTTAAACGACGACGGTTTGACCCGCGACGCACTTAATAATGTCAACGAGGCACTGCGCTACGAACCGAAGCTGGTGCAAGCGTGGCATCTTGCAGCAACTTCTTACGGTCGCCTCAAGGACTTTGGAAACCTGGCGCTAGCCCTTGCCGAACAATCGATACTGCAGGGTCGAAAATCGGATGCCAAGCGTCATGTGAAACAGGCTATGGGTATAATTCCGGTTGGCTCGCCAGGTTGGGTGCGCGCTCAAGATATTGGCAATGTTGTGGCCGAATAGGAGAGCCCGTGGCTGACGTTCACCTTTCTGTGAGAGCTATCTTTGTCCGTCGCCGGAAGTGTCCGAGCTTGGCATAGTACCGGCAACGCAAGCAATTGAGGTGATACATGCTGTATGCGACCCTTCGGCGATCGGCCATTCTCGCCCTATTTGTAGGCTTGATGGTCGGGTTGAACCCGGGCACCAGCGTCGGGCAAACCACGTCAACTCCCGACACGCAGGCGATCGAGAAGATTGTCCGCGAATACATCCTGAGGAATCCTGAACTAGTCATCGAGGCGATCGAGCTATTTCAGGAACGACAGCGGATCGCTGAAGAGAGAGCCAAGACACAGGCTCTAACAGTTAGCACCAATCAGATATATGCCGATCCGGCAACACCAACGTCGGGCGACGCCAACGCCGGCGTCACCATCGTCGAGTTTTTCGACTACCAGTGCCCGTATTGCCGCGCCATGTCGCAGTCGCTGATGGAACTCGTCGACGCCAAGGAAGATATCCGTTTTGTGTGGAAGGAGTTTCCGATCCTTGGTGCAGATTCGGTATTTGCGTCCCGCGCCGCCCTAGCCGCCGGGATGCAAGGCAGGTATCTCGACTTCCACCGCACATTGATGATCACACGCTCGCGCC
Source organism: Alphaproteobacteria bacterium (assembly GCA_963664465.2). Classification (GTDB taxonomy): domain Bacteria; phylum Pseudomonadota; class Alphaproteobacteria; order UBA8366; family CAVOAK01; genus CAVOAK01. Next base: position 50,868 of record CAXXSU010000010.1, read on the forward strand.
TTTCGCAGGACTGGGTAATGACGCTCGCCGAAGGCATCGGTCTCGATATGGAGCGATTAAAGAAGGACATGGGCTCGACGGAGGTCACCCAGCAGATTGGGGCGAACTTGGACCTCGCCCGTCAACTTGGCATCCGCGGTACGCCGGCGTTCATCATTGACGGAAAACTATTCCCCGGCGCGCTTGAGCCAGCCCGGTTGAAACAGCTCATTAAGGAGGCGCGGAATTCCTGAACACGGTTGCTTAACAGGACAAACTTCCGGGCGGCTAGTTTGTTGGAGCGTCGAGCTGATTTTCGGGTGCGGCGGCGTCGAACGCGGCCAACTCGCGGCACCTTTCGTCGATACTCAAGATTGTCGGATAAGGCGATAAATCGGCCTCGATCAGCCGGGCATTGCGAACCTGCGGTATGAGAAACACGTCGGCCATACTGGGTGCATCGCCGTGACAAAAGCGACCGGTGGCGGGATCACCGGATAGCATGGCCTCAATGCCACTGAATCCAATATTCATCCAATGATACTGCCACTCTTTAACACTCGCCTAGTCCAACCCCATCGGGTCAGCCAAATGTTTGCGCACGCGCAAATTGTTGATTGGATGGATTTCGCAGGCAACCGCGAGTGCAATCGCGCGAACACGGGCACGCCCAACCGCGTCTTCAGGCAATAAGGTCGGGTGCGGCCTCGTTTCATCGAGATACTCGATTATCGCCTGTGATTGAGTGATCGTGTGCTCGCCGTCGACAAGAGTGGGTACGATGCGCTGAGGGTTAACCTCTCCGTACGCCGCGTGAAGGTGATCCCCGCTCATCAAATCGACATATTCATGATCAACGTCAATTCCCTTGAGGTTGACGGCGATGCGAACCCGGTAAGCGGCGGAAGATCGCCAGAAGCCGTAAAGTTTCATGTCAATGTCTCCTTGTCCGTTACCTCACGTCAAGATGGCCGAGCGCAGAAGTGCGGCCGTCGCCACGCGAGCGTATGAGGTGACTGCTCATATTTCCGGTGGTCTATCGGAGATATAGGGTATCCTATTCGCTCTCGTAGTGGCAAGATGTTGTGATGGCCGAGAATACTGCCCATCCCGTTGGCGGGATCGATTACCCTCGCACGCTTATGGAATTTGACGACTGGTTCGCTTCTGAGGCCGCCTGTGCGGATTTTCTTCGGCGTGTCCGTTGGCCTGCCGGGTTTCGGTGTCCGGCCTGCGGGGGAACCGAGGCGTGGGTGACGGCCAGGGGCCAACAGCGATGTGCGGGATGCCAACGTCAGACGTCGCCGACCGCGGGGACGATCTTCGAGGGTACGCGGAAACCGTTGCGGCTTTGGTTCCAGGCGATGTGGTATGTGACGAATCAGAAGCACGGCGTCAGTGCGCTTGGGGTTCAACGAATACTCGGCCTGGGCGGTTATCAAACGGCTTGGACATGGCTCCATAAGCTGCGCCGGGCCATGGTTCGACCGGGCAGAGAGCTTCTGAATGGCGAGGTCGAGGTCGACGAAACCTATGTGGGCGGCCGGGAGGTTGGCGTTACGGGGCGGAAAACAAACAAGAAATCGATTGTCGCGATTGCCGCCGAAATCCGGGGTCGGGGCACCGGTCGTATCCGCATGGCGCGTGTCGAGGACGCATCCGCCGAGAGCCTCATTCCTTTCGTCCAAACGGCTGTGTGCCCGGGAGCAACGATTCGAACCGATGGCTGGCGAGCCTACAACGGTCTCACGGGAGTCGGCTTCGAACACCAGCCGAAAAATATTTCCGCCAGCGGCGACCCAGCCCACATTGTCATGCCCCAAGTTCATCGGGTAGCCGGCCTCCTTGATCGGTGGTGGCTGGGTATTCACCATGGGGCTATTAGCGCCTCCCAGCTTGATTACTATCTGGACGAGTTCACGTTCCGCTTCAATCGCCGCCGATCCAAAGCTCGCGGCCTCCTGTTCTATCGACTCCTCCAGCAAGCAGTGCAACTGGAGCCCGTGCCATACAAGAAGCTCGTCGGGGGCAGACCCAGCCCTGCCCCCCAGATCTAGGCACTACGAGAGCGAATAGGATACCCTATATTTATAATAGACGATTGACTCGGCGGAGTGCCAGCAGCCTCTGTTTTCAAGTCTCACGGCCCAGCAAATCCTCTTTGAAGGGCGGGGTGTCCAACCACTCGACGCCGGTTTTCCATCACCAGCAGATGAGTTTCAAGTTCGCTCGCCCCTTGCGTAAACTCCACTTTGTCAACCAGAGCCACCGGACCAACCGTCTCAATGAAGCAATACCGCCCGCCTGCAAATTGCATCCGAAGAACCAGCATGTTGCTGGCGCCGATGGCGTAGCGGATATTCACGGCGGCGTAGAGCAAGGCCGCGCCGCGGTGACCGGCAGCGAGTTAATATTCGCGGGTGACTTGCTATTTGGATTATGCGACCTCCAGATTTGATCCACATAGGTCTCCAACTCTTCCCGGACGAGACACCTGTACATCAAGAAAATTCAAACTCCGAATGGTCCTAGATCAGGCAAAGCAGGCGCAAGAATTTTACTTTTTGTATTGTATGGAACCGAACGCCGCGTATAAATTCCAATCCTTATACTGCGCTGCTTAGAACCTTATGCTGCGCTGGTTAGAAAAACTAAATTACAGAAGGTAGTGCCAAGTTGTTTAGAAATTCTAAAGAGTGCTTCCAATGATGCGGCGCTTGCCTTCGCTAAACGCACTCCGCGCCTTTGAGGCTGCGGCGAGGCATTTGAGCCTGACGAAAGCGGCGGCAGAGTTGCACGTCACACCAGCGGCGATCAGCCACCAGATCAAGGCGCTGGAAGACGATATGGGAATCAGCTTGTTGCGCCGAAGCAACGGTAAATTCGTGCTCAGCGAATCGGGGCGCGCCGGTCTTCCCAACTTGCGTATTGCATTCGATCGCATGTCGGAGGCAGTCCGGCGCATGACCGATGACCGGGCGCGACAGATACTGACTGTACGTGTCGGACCTTCCTTCGCTGCGAGCTGGCTGGTACCCAGACTTCACAAGTTTAAGGAAGCACACCCCGAAATTGACGTCCGCCTCGACGCCGTGCTTGCGCGCGGCACGCAATTTACCAACGTCGATTTCGTGCGCGAAGATATCGACATTCTAATCGGTTACGGGATCGGCACCTTTACGGACAGGTTCAAAATGCCGCTGTTCCCAGAGGTCGTGTTTCCCATCTGCAGCCCAGCACTGCGCGACGCCGAGCCAGTGCTTAAGATACCGGCCGATCTCGCCCACCACACTTTGCTGCACGAAGACTGGGATGCAAGCGACATTGGATTTCCGGATTGGCAGGCCTGGTTGCAGGAAGCCGGCATCAGCGATATCGATGTTACCCAAGGACCTCGGTTTTCCAATCAGGCGATGGCGGTTCAAGCGGCAGCACAAGGCCATGGCGTGGCCCTCGGAAGCGCTGTTCTTGTCGCGGACGACTTGGCCGCGGGCCGTTTGGTCCGGCCATTCACGGAAAGTCTCTCGACCGAGTTTGGCTACACGTTCTATTGCGCCAAGGACGCAGAGAACCATCCAAAAGTCAGCGCTTTCCGAAGCTGGCTATCTGACGAAAGCGCCGAGACATGGTCCGCCGCGGAGTAGGCCTGCATGTCGATTGCGTCTTGAACGCGGCACTCTGTCGGCGCAATGTTGGGACCTGATAGGTAATGCGTGTACAGTATGGAACTAACCATTCGCGTCACAGTCCGGCCCGTGGCACAATTTAGAGCTAAGGGCTTTGGACCAGGTACGAGGCGGAATCAGTCGGAGAAAAGCAATGGCTAATCAAGCGCATGCAACGAGCGCGGATCAGGTTACTGTTAATCCTCTTAGCGGCGCGCTCGGGGCCGAGATCAGTGGAGTCGACCTGTCGCAGCCGTTGGACAACAAGACCTTCTCGGACATCTATCAGGCTTTTCTTGACCATCTGGTCATTTTCTTCCGCGATCAGGTCATCACTCCGGATCAGCAAAAGAATTTCGCGCTGCGCTTTGGCAAGCTCCACATCCATCCCCTTACAGAGGGTCTGGACGAACACCCAGAGATCGTTGAAATCGTCAAAGAACCTGAAGAAGTGCACAATTGGGGCGACCGCTGGCATATCGACCTCACTTCGCTTGAGAGTCCGCCGATGGGTTCTATTCTCTATGCCAAGGAAGTTCCCGATTTTTGCGGTGATACGCAATGGGCGAACATGTACCTGGCTTACGAGACCCTGTCAGATGGCATGAAGCGCCTTATCGACGGCTTGGTCTGTGTGCAAGCTGGCGGCGCGGACGGTTACAAGAACTACAAGGGCATGCAATTTATCGATGCACCGCCGATGCAGGCCGAGCATCCGCTCGTTCGCACCCACCCGGATACCGGAAAGAAGTCGTTGTTCCTGAGTCGTAAGGCAATCAAGCACTTCAAGGACATGACGCCCGAAGAAAGTGCCCCGCTGCTCGATTACCTCTATCAGCATTTGACAAATCCGGACTTTGCCTGCCGGTTCCACTGGCGCAACAATTCGATTGCGATGTGGGACAACCGCTGCACGCAGCACCGGGTCCAGGCGGACTATTTTCACGAACAGCGTGATATCGAACCAGTTTACCGGCGCATGCACCGGGTAACGATTGAAGGTGATCGGCCGGTCTAGATTCAGGGGTCGCCGATCCAGCGCATCCGAAGTGAGGAGAGACCGATGGCCAAAGTAAAGTCAGCGACCACACGAACCCGGATCGACGTGCGGCCGATAAGCGGTGCGCTTGGCGCTGTAATAACAGGCATCGATCTCTCGAAACCGCTCTCCGAGGAAGAGTTCGCCGAAATCCACCAGGCGTTCCTCGATCATCTGGTCATCTTCTTCCGCGATCAGGATCTGGGTCCGGAGGAGATGATCGCCATCGGCAGCCGGTTCGGCGAGCTTCATATCCACGACTACACGAAAACGATGGACGGCTATCCCGAAGTGATCGAGGTCATCAAGCTGCCGGAGGAAAAGCATAATTGGGGCGACGACTGGCATATCGACAGCCCCTCATTTGACAGTCCACCGCTGGGATCGGTGATTCATGCCAAGGACGTGCCGCTTTACAGCGGTGATACGCAATGGTCGAACATGTATTTGGCGTATGAAGCACTGTCGGAGGGCATGAAGCGGATGCTGTCCGGACTCGAATGCGTATTCAAAGGCACACACAAGGGATTCATGGGCTACGGCGGTATGCCGCACAAAGAGGGCCCGGATCGAACCGCCGCCCACCCGGTGGTGCGGACGCATCCGGTGACCGGAAAGAAGTCGCTGTTCGTCGACGTAAAACCGGGACGCAATTTCAAGGACATGACGGTCGAAGAGAGCGCACCGTTGCTCGACTATCTTTACCAGCATATTGCTAACCCAGACTTTGCCTGCCGGTTCCACTGGGAAAACGGATCGGTCGGCATCTGGGATAACCGCTGCACCTTGCATCGTGTACAGCGGGACTATTTCCACGAACTCAGAGATGTTCCTGAGAGTCTGCGCTATATGACGCGCGTCCAGATGATGGGTGACGAACCCTACTAGGGATTCATCGCGCCGTTCGGCGGCAAACAGGAAATTTCACTCCTCGCTGGCCTGAAAGCGACTATTACGTCGTGAACGCCCAGCCTAGTGCTGGATGATATCGCCGGTCAGATCGTCAAGCTCACGGTGGCAGGCAACTAGATGACCTGCAGCCGGCTCACGGTGCGGTGGCGCTTGCGTATCGCATGTTCCCTCGATGGCAAGCGGACATCGCGCGAAGAACGGGCAGCCGACATCGGTGAGTTCAACTTCACGAGAAATTCCGCTGATCGCCTCGCGGGTCTTCATTACGTCTTCGAGCCAGCCCGGACGAATTTCGGGGACCGAGGAAAGAAGGAGCCGCGTGTATGGGTGATATGGCGGCGACAAGACATCCATCGTTGGACCACGTTCGACGACGCGGCCGGCGTAGAGGACGACAATGGTGTCGGCAAAGGACGCAACCGTCGACAGGTCGTGACTGATGAATACATAGGCGACCCCGAGCTTTTGCTGCAGGTCTTTCAATAGGTCGATGATTGCCGCGCCGACCACCGTATCAAGCGACGAGACGACCTCGTCGCAAAGGATGACGTCGGGCTCTGCCGCCAGTGCCCGTGCCAGGTTGACTCGCTGCTTCTCGCCGCCGGAGAGTTCTTTCGGGAACCGTGCCGCGAAGTCGCGCGGCAACTCTACCAGTTCAAGAAGTTCGCCGACCCGTTCGCGCCGCGCCGACGCGCCCATATTCATGTAAAATTCAAGTGGCCGTCCGATGATGTCGCGCACCCGCTGGCGTGGGTTGAGCGCAACGTCGGCCATCTGAAAGACGATCTGAATGCTCTGAATTTGGGCTTTGCGGCGCGCCGCGACGGCTGGCGGCAACACCGTGCCCTTATGCACGATCTCGCCGGAGACCTGCGGCAAAAGACCGGAGATGACTCGCGCAAGTGTGCTCTTTCCGCAACCGGATTCGCCAATCACACCGACGACCTGATGCGAACTTACCTTCAGGTCGACGTCCCAAAGTACGATCTTCTTCTTGACCCTACCGTATCCTGCGGTGATACCTCGGGCCTCCAGCACGGGCGTTGTGTCCGCGCTAGGGTCGTCGCGGATTGCTCCAGTTTTGACCGTGGTTCGTGGCGGCGGCCTCACAGCTTTCATAAGTGTCTTCGTGTAGTCGTGTGTCGGTTGTTCGACGATCTGCTTTGTCGTTCCCTCCTCCATGATCATGCCATCGTTCAAGACGATGATCCGGTCGGCGATCTGAGCGACGACGGACAGGTCGTGCGTCACATAAATAGCCGCCGACTGCTGCTGCTTGATAATTGCCTTGAACGCGGTCAGAACCTCGATCTGGGTCGTGACGTCAAGCGCCGTCGTCGGCTCGTCCAACAACAGGAGCATGGGGTCGCAGGACACCGCCATCGCGGCCATCAGTCGCTGCAGTTGACCACCGCTCACCTGATGTGGGTAGAGCCCGCCGAGCAACTCTGGCGTCGGCAGGTCGAGGCGGCGATAGGTATCCACCGCCCGCCGGTCGGCCTCCGTCGCCGACATGATTTCGTGGACCAGCGCTATTTCGGTAACTTGGCTGCCTATGGTCAGAGCCGGGTTGAATGCCGCAGCAGCGCTTTGCGCGACGTAGGCCACCTTCGCGCCCCTGATGGGGCGTCGATCCTCACTATCGAGCGCCAATATATCCTGCCCCTCCAACAACACCTTGCCACCGGCAAAGCGGCATCCCGGACGGGCGTAGGCCAGTGCCGCAAGGCAGATCGTCGATTTACCGGAGCCGGATTCGCCGATCAGCGCTAATACTTCGCCACGATTGACGCTTAAGCTGACGCCTTTGACGATCGGCCGAAAGTCGCTGCCGGGGGGCTTGCCTTCGACCCACAGGTTGTCGATTTCGAGAAGCGCCGTCATTGCAATATTTCGTCCGAAATATCCCGGTTCGACTTGTGAAGATACCAGTCGACGATCAGATTTACCGAGAACGTGACGGTGGCGATTGCAGCGGCGGGAATGATGGGCGCGGTAGAGCCGAACAGAAGCCCCTGCAGATTCTCACGCACCATGCTGCCCCAGTCGGCGTTCGGCGGCTGCACGCCGAGACCGAGAAAGCTCAAGGCGCTGATGAACAGGATCGCGTAGGTGAAGCGGATGCCGACCTCGGCCGCCAGCGGTCCCGTCGCGTTGGGGAAGATCTCGCGCAGCATGATCCACCACAGGCCCTCGCCGCGCGCTCGTGCTACTTCAACGAAGTCCATCACGGCGATATCCATGGCGAGCGCGCGCGACACCCGGAACACGCGCGTTGCTTCGATCGCCGCTATGGTAAGGATCAGGACCGTCATCGAGGTTCCGAGCGAGGCGATAATGATCAGCGCCAGCATGATGGAGGGGAAGGCCATGATGGCATCGATGGAGCGGCTCAGGACCGTGTCAATCACTCCCCCGGCGACTGCCGCCAGAAATCCCAAGGCGATACCGACGCCGAACCCGATTACCGTGATTATGGCGGCCAGACCAAGCGTCATTCGCGCGCCGAATATGACGCGCGACAGGATATCGCGGCCGAGATAATCACCGCCGAGCAGGCCAACGTTACCTGGCACTGCGAAGCTCTCGTCCGAAAGCAACTCCCCCTGACCGTAGGGCGCGATCAGCGGCGCAAAAATTGCGACAAGCACCCAGAGTCCAAGGATTGAGGCGCCGATCCATGCCGCAGTTTGAAAACCACGGGACCCGGGTGCTGCGCCGGCGGCCATTTCAGGCGCCTGTACCTCGCTTGTCATCTCGGATGCCTCAGCCGCGGATTGACGACGATCGACAGCAGGTCTGCCGTCAAATTGAGACCGACATAGGCCGTACAAAAGATCATTGCGCAGGCCTGAACCAGCGGAATATCGCGAACGGCGACGGCCTGCACCATCAGGTTCGCCATTCCCGGGAAATTGAAAACGGTCTCGACGATGACGACACCACTGATCATGTAGGCTAGGTTGAGGGCAATCACATTGAAGATCGGCGCGAGCGCGTTTGGAAGAGCGTGGAGCAGTATTATGCGTGACCGCCCGACACCCTTCAGGATGGCCATTTCAATATAGGGTGACGCCAGCACATTGAGCACGGCCGCCCGCGTCATCCGCGTCATGTGCGCCATCACCGAAATCGTCAGCGTGATCACCGGTAGCACCAGTGCCGGCAACATCTGCCAAAAGGTCAGACCGGTCCGGAACGACGAGAGGACGGGGAACCATCGAAGTTGCACGGCCAGGAAGATCACGAGAATAGCTGCGACGAAGTACTCCGGGACCGAGAGGAAGCACAGTGTTGCACCCTGAATCCCACGGTCTAGTCTGCTGCCGGCAGTCATCGCGGCGATCAATCCCAGCATCACCGACAATGGCACCGACACCAGAGCCGCCAATGCCGCAAGGCGAATCGTGTCGTCGATCCTTTCGCCAATTAGGTCGGAGACCTTTACCTCAAAACCCGGAAGACTGTTTGCGAGCGAGATACCCAAATCGCCAGTGACAAGGCCACCCAGCCACTCGACGTAGCGAACCGGCGCCGGACGATCGAGGCCGAGGCGTTCGCGGATGGCTTCGAGAGCATCCGGCGTCGCCTGCTGGCCCATGATCGCGATGGCGACATCGCCAGGCAGAACTTCCGTGGCCGCAAACACGAGAATTGATACGACCCACAGAACCACCACGGCGAGCATCAGCCGCCGCACAATTAGGGTGAGCATACGCTCAACTCCCTTTGTCGCAGGCGGTCGACCATTTCAATTTATGAAATCGCCACCCGGATCCAGCCCCGCAATGTTCGAGGCTGGATCCATGATGGCCCGTTGCTACCGCCAGCTTCGATACGCCCTGTCGGCTACTTGTCCAACCAGATGAATTCCGCAACCTGGAACCCACCCAGCGTTCCCGTACCGTTGGGCACGAAGCCCTTAACATAGTCGCGGGTCACGTCGACATAGTCATAGAACGTCGGGCCGACGACGCCACCCAAGTTGTGCATCAGAGTCTGCAACTCGCAGTACATCGCCGCACGCTTCGAAGTATCGAGCTCACCGCGCGCCGTGACCAGAAGTTCAGTGAACCGCGGGTGTTCCCAGCGCGACTCATTGAAGCGCGCACCCGCCGTATGCGCCGCCGTCAATATGAGATCGGCGGTCGGGCGGCCATTCCACCCCGAGATGATGATGGGCTGCTTGAGCCACGTATTGGACCAATAGGTATCGGCCGGCACCCTGGTGACCTTGATGTCTACGCCTGCCGGCGCGGCCGTCTGTTGCAGCAGCTCGGCAACCTCGATGGCCCCCGGGCCAGGTGTCTCGGACGTGAACAACGGAATCTCCGTGTTCTCGAGACCGGCTTTCTTGATGTGGAACCTGGCCTTGTCCGGGTCGTAGGTCCGTTGCGCAAGGTCCTTGCAGTAGAACGGATCCTGCGGATGCACGTTGTGATCGTTGCCAAGCTGGCCCAACCCCTTATAGACGCTACGTAACGTCTTCTCTCGATCCATCGCGTATTTCAGCGCCAGCCTAAGGTCCATGTTATCTGCCGGTGGCAATTCGGTCTGGCAGGAAATAAGCGTATGCGCCCCTGCCTTGGTGGTTTGTATCGCCAGGCCCGGCGTTTTCCGCAACAGTGCGACGGTCTTCGGATCGGCATTCGACATGACGTCGATTTCGCCCGAGATGATGGCGTTGGTTCGCGCCGTGCGGTCGACGATCGGGAAAATCTCGACCTCGTCGAGATAAGGCAGACCTTCTTTCCAGTAGTTCTCGTTACGAACCCAGGTTGATGAAATACCCGGTTTGAATTCCTTAATCCGGAAAGGACCTGTACCGACACCCTTGCCAGCTGCGGCAGCCCCCAATTCCTCCGGCACGATGCCCGCATTCTGTATGCCAAGATAGATCGGGAAGTCGGCGATCGGCGACGAAAGAATGACACGCACGGTCGAGGCGTCCTCGGCCTTGACGTCGGCGACAGCACTGAACAGCGCCTTGGCCTGGGATTCCGTCTTCTGACCGGTGTGACGGAGCAGCGAGTGCGCTACGTCCTTCGACGTCATGGTTTTACCATTGTGGAATTCCACGCCCTGGCGGATCTTGAAGATCCACTCCTTGGCGTCGGGCGTGCTCTCCCAAGACGTCGCTAATTCAGGGATCGCTTCAAACTCCGGCGAAACCTTGACCAACGGGTTCCAACCGGTCATAGCGCGCATATGCGCCGTGTTGCTGTTCGACGCCAACGGATCCAGGTTTTCGGCGGTTGCGATGTTGGCCATGGCCATGCGTGCCGAACCGCCCTTCTTGGGCGTCGCGGCCCTCGCCGTCTCGGCCGCGCCCAGCAGACTACCGGCCACCGCGGCAGTTACGCCGACGGCAGACAAACGTCCTACGAATTCGCGACGTGAAATTCGCCGCCGAGCGTACTGGTCTTTCAGATAGTCGACATACTTGTCTGGCATTGGGTATTCCTCCCTGTTGTATTGAGTTTTCGTTCTTGTTTGTTATTTGAAGTTGAGCGTTTCAAACGGTCGGTGTCAACCATTCTGCGCCGAATCCGGCCACCCCTTAGGCGTCGGTGTGAGCATTCCCAAAACGGGAAATATTAAAGGCATCGATTGGTATGTCGGTCGCCCCCTTCACCACTAGGTCAGCCATCACGGCACGAGAACGACACCGGGACCCAACTGAAACCCGTGCCCACAAAAGCCGAAGGCATGGAACAACCCAGGCGTGGTAGCGCTTGCACCAATGACTGGAGACATATCCGGTAGATAGCCCTCGATGCCACTCCAGAACCTGATTATGTGTGCCGTGCGAAGGCCCGGCACAAGCCGGCACAGCGGTTCGCGCAATGCGGAAAAGGTATCCGGATTTGCGCGCGCACGCGGCGGTTCCATCAACAGATTGCCATGGTCGCCGCCGCCAAAGACGATGTTGCCGCGAGGATGCTGGCGCAGATAGACCCCCGAAGGCTTGAGCTTGCCATCTTCGGTATACACGCCGCCGGTCACGGCCAACACGGTGTCAATGAAATAAGGCATCGGCTCGGTCACGCCGAGCTGAGGTGCTTCCGGCGATACCGGCGCGCGCTCGCCGAAACGTTCGGCAATCCAGGCGCCCCAGGCGCCCGCACAATTGACAAGAGTGTCCGAGCGCACCTCAAGACCCCGCTTCGTGCTCACGACAAAATGATCGCCATCATGGGCAACGTCGGTCACTTCGCAGAACTCTTCGACGCGGGCGCCGGCAAGGCGCGCGGCGCGCGCGAAGGCAGGCGCAACTTGGCGAGAGTTGGCAATCGCGTCTTGTGGCGTCCAGGACCCGCCTATGACCTCGTCGCTCAGATAAGGAAAGCGCTGACGGATGGCATTGCGCCCCAACATCTCAACCTCGAGATCGTAGTCGAGGGCGGCGCGCGCATAGTCCTCGAGGGCCGCCACGCCGTCTTCCGTATAAGAAACCTGGAGGTTACCGCAAGTCTCGAATTCGCAGTCGGTACCGACCAAGTCTTCGAGCCGATCCCAAATGTGCCTGGAGCGCCACGCCAAAGGAAGCTGCAGAAGGTGGCGACCTTGTAGTCGGATATTGCCGAAGCTGGCTCCACTTGCCTGCGAGGCCACATATCCGCGTTCCAGCAGCGTGACCTGCTGGCCAAGCTGACGCAGATGCAACGCTGTCGCGCTTCCCATAATGCCGCCGCCAACGACGACGGTATCGGTCTGGATATGCTCAGTCACTTCCATTGCGCCCCTAGCACGTCGCCTCACCCAGGTCCGTTCTTTCCGCTACCGGCATATTAATCCTGGAAGTGTGCCCCGTGCCAACCAGGCGCCTATTCGGGCGATCGATCGCAAGCGGGCATCGGTTGGATTCGCTTGCTCTCGCCTTTCGCGTTCATTGCACCGGCGCTATGGCCGGCGCTATGGTAAGTGCCGCCCTCGACGATTGCAGCCGTGCTCGGTTGCTGACCGAGCTGCACGTGGAACCCCTATGTACCGTCTCTACTCAGCGCCCAACACCTATGCCATGAGCACGCACGCGATGTTGGAGGAGATCGGCGCGGCGTACGAGTTGATCCAGGTCGATCTTGGCCCCAGCCCGAGCAGGCGCGATCCCGAGTTCCTCAAAGTCAGTCCCCACGGCCGCGTTCCGGCGCTCGTGACCGAGGACGGAACGATGTTCGAATCCGGGGCGATTGCGGCCTATTTAGCCGAACGCCATCCCGAAGCGGAGCTCGCGCCACCGCCCGGCGACTCCGCGCGGGGCCTTTATCATCAATGGCTATTCTACCTGCACACTACGCTGCAGCCTGAGGTATTCGTCCAGTTTCACCCCGAATACTATTTCGACGACCCGAAGGACAAGGCGCGCTTCCAGAATGCGTCCATGGCGCGGCTTGCAGTCGTTTGGGAGCTCATCGACGCTGCGCTGGAAGCTGGCCCGTACTTCCTCGGCTCCCGCTTCAGCGCCTGCGACATCTGCCTCGCGACCCAGGCCCTATGGCCGGAAATTTTTCCCAATACGATCGACGAATACGCGAACGTCGGGCGCGCTGTTGCGCGCGTGATGGAGCGCCCGGCACTCAAGAGGGTCGTCGCGTATCATCTGCCCACTGGCTGACCGGCTGACTAGACGCCGGCGTCGTGGCCTTGGCCGCTGAAGGCGATGTCGTCCAAAAAAACCGAAGCGGATCGTGGCACCGGAAGCAACCGCGACGACCTCCCTCCTTTCGGCGCGAGATGCGATAACCGTGATCATACCGTTCGCGACAGCCCTATCGCTGGAGACATCATTGTCTTTGTCCGTGTTGCGCCGAACCAGCACGCCCCGCGCCTGGATTTCCTGACAGTGCCACCTGACAGTGCCAATTGGCGCCAATTTCTGTATAAGAATCGATAATTCACATTTAATCGAACCCAGCCAGTCCGCTCATACACGGCACCGACTGGAAAATTGGCTGCGGATAATCCGGGAGAAAATCCAATGGACGCACGGCGCTCCTCGATATCTTGCGAAGTGGATTTTGAGAAGAAGGGGCGGCAAATTTCCTTCCTGCGGCTTCTCTATTCCGACAATAAGCATGCCTATGGAATGGTCCCGGTGCCGATCGCCGTGATTGCGAACGGCGAAGGTCCGACAATTCTGCTGACCGGCGGGACGAACGGAGACCAATACGAAGGCCAACTTATCTTGCGCCGCATGATCCATGAGCTCGACCCGAAGTCGGTCAGCGGCCGCATCATCATGATGCCAGCGCTCAACTATCCAGCCGTACTTGCCGGTGTGCGCATTTCCCCGCTCGACGATGGCAACATGAACCGGGTGTTTCCCGGTGAAGCATCCGGCAGCCCGACGCTGGCCATCGCCAACTTCGTCGACAGCAATATCTTTCCACTGTGCGATGCCGTGATGGACTTGCACTCCGGTGGCAGCATGTGCCGCTACATCCCGTGCGTCTATCTTTGCAGAGTTAACGATCCAGAATTGATGGCGCAAAAGTTGGCGATGGCCGAGGCATTTGGTGCGTCCCTCACCGTCGTTGTCGGCGCAACCGCGACCAGCGCATCGGTCGACCTGGGCGCTGCAAACAGACATGGCGCGACGTCGATCTCGACCGAACTCGGCGGCGCCGCGGGTGTCAGCCCACACACGCTTGAGATTGGGACCAAGGGCATCTATCGCGTTCTGCGCCATCTGGGAATCCTGCAGCCCGACGCGGCCGATAATCCTCCCGAAAAAACGCGTTTCGTCGCCTTTGGCGACAGGCCCGCGGGCAACCAGGTTTATGCCCCGGTCAGCGGCCTTTTCGAACCGTATTGCGTGCTTGGAGACACCGTCGAGGAGGGCCAGGTCGCCGGCTGTCTCCACCCACGCGACGATCCTGCGCGCGACCCCGTTGAGGCTTGCTTCCCCAGCAGCGGATTTATTGTCGCGACCCGGGTGCCAGCCATTGTCCAGCGCGGCGACTATCTGTTCACGACTGCGAACGATATCTCACGCGACGAGATTATCTAGTCGATGGCTTCGCCACGCGCGCGGCAAACTATCTTGGGCGATTGAGCAGCCACGGCCGACAGTTTATTTTCGATAGGGGGAACAAAGATGGATGCACGGCGATCCACAATTTCTTGCGACATTGATTTCGATAAGAAGGGACGGCAGATATCCTTCTTGCGTCTGATGTATCCGGACCACGTGCACGACGCCGGCATTATTCCCATCCCGATCGCGGTGTTCGCCAACGGCGAAGGGCCGACGATCCTGCTGATTGCCGGCACCCATGGCGACGAACACGAGGGCCAAATAATTCTGCGCCGCTTGCTCCAGGAGCTCGATCCGTCGACTGTCAGCGGACGCATAATCATCATGCCCGCGCTGAACTATCCGGCGGTTCTCGCCAATCAAGTCATATCGCCGCTCGATGACGGCAATATGAACCGTGTCTTCCCCGGAGAAGCGGATGGCAGTCCAACATCCGTGATCGCCCATTTCGTCGACAGCGTAATCTTTCCGATCTGCGACGCCGCCATCGATATTCATTCGGCGGGAACCAGAGGGCGTTGGATCCCATGCTCCTACCTCTGCAAATCCAAGGATGACGACTTGAACCGCCGGAAGTTGGCTATGACCGACGCCTTCGGCGCTCCGCTGACGGTGGTCGTCGGGGCGACCGGAAGCAGCGGATCGGTTGATCGCGCCGGTGCTGACCGGCACGGGATCGCTACCATCTCGTTGGAGCTTGGCGGTGGCGAGATAGATCCGGAAACATTGGCGTTAGGCGGTGCAGGCGTGTATCGCGTGCTTCGCCATCTGGGAATTCTGCCGGCCGATACGGCCGATAGCTCGAACGCCGATACCCCGGCAACACGCTATGTGGCCTTCGGTGATAAGGCCGGCAGCAATCAGGTTTTCATTCCGATCAGTGGCCTGTTCGAACCGTATTGCACGTTGGGCGATACGGTGAAGAAGGGACAGGCAGCCGGATGCATCCATCCAATGGAGGATGTGACACAGGCCAGTGTCGAGCCCGAGTTCCCAAGCGATGGCATTATCGTGCGCCGCCTCACCTACGCATTTGTCAATCGCGGGCTTTACTACTTCACCACCGCCAACGAGATCGCGCGCGACGGCGTCGTTTAGCCGCCGGGGACCACTATTCGTCATCCTAGGTTTCTCTGGCGGGTTGGCGGTACGCAATTCAACGCTGGTGATGTTGCGCCGCACCGCCCCAATGTGGTTCTGTAACTGCCAATGGAGACGAGACCAAGTCTGGCGAATTCACATCATTCGGCAGCCAATAGGCTGCATGGGGAGGACGGATGACCGAGCGCATTCCTGTAAATCCAGGCACCGTGGACTGGGCTGGCGAAAATCCTGGAATCTATTTGAAGGATTCGCCCGACGGTGACTATGTATCGTTGGGGCTTTACTTCCGCATCGTGCTCTCGCCCCATGGCCGTGGCCACACAATGTTGATTTTGGGGGCGCCCGACGACGCCAAAGGCTATCCGGACGCGATGAATCTCTGTTTCACGGACAATGAGCCGCTAACACACTACTTGATGGATGGCTTTGTCTCCAAATTCCCAACCTTCAAGGGCCGCGCGGGACTGCAGGCCGCGACCTGGATAACAGCAGCGTTCGACAAGTCCGGAGATCTGAAAGCCAGCTACACGGAAACAGCGCAAGGCGACGACGTTGCGGCGTCGATGACTTGGAAGGATATGAACCCGCCGTTTGCCGTTGAAGTGACGCCGGAACTCTCGGTCACCGGTGCCCACGACATGTACAGCGTGTTCCTTGAAGCTAAGGATGCGGCGATCGAGGTCAATGGCACCGAGTTGAGCGGACGCGTCGCTGACCGCGTTTTGTTTGGCAAGACGATCAGCACGGCCTTCCTCGCTTTCGCCGAGACATGGGTCACGCCGGCCAC
Source organism: Alphaproteobacteria bacterium (assembly GCA_963664465.2). Lineage (GTDB taxonomy): Bacteria > Pseudomonadota > Alphaproteobacteria > UBA8366 > CAVOAK01 > CAVOAK01. Next base: position 67,391 of record CAXXSU010000010.1, read on the forward strand.
GTAATTACAACCGCCGAAGCCCTCAACCAACACGAAGAGCAGAAACGCCATGCCACTATCAGACCAACCAAAGAACCCTGGTGAGATCCATTGGGTGGGTGAGAACCCGGGGATCATGCTCAAGGAATCCGAAGACGGGCCATGGACTGCGCTGATGCTGTTCTTCCGCATCGCCTGGTCGCCCCACGGACAGGGCCACACGCTTTTTCTCCTTGAGAATCCGAACGAGGCGAATGGACTGCCCGATACGCACAACGTCATCATGGGCGACAACGAACCTCTGACACGGTTTCTGCAGGCGGAGTTCATCGAACAGCTCGCGACGTTCGGCGGCGCGCCCGGTTACGACGCAATCCAATATGTGCCCATCACGGAGGTTTATGCGACGGGCGACCCGCACAGCCGATACACCGAAATGGTGAAAAGCAAAGATTTCAGCGTAGAACTCGTCTGGGACGGGCTCGGGACGCCGACCGCGCTGGAGATTCCGCCCGAGCTCACTGGCACGAAGAAGCACACGATGTTCAGCTTGCTCGTCGAGTCGCGCGATCCGGCAATTTTGATTGATGGAAGGAAGCTACCCGGTAAACCAGGCAAGCGCGTTCAGGCCGGCATCGAGACGACAACGGCGTTTCTTTATTTCTGTGAGGCATGGATCTGGACGCCGGCAGCGTGAGACCGGGCGGCACGCGCAAAAGCTGAGGGAAACAAACGGCATGAGCATTGAGATCGATAAGCCGAAAGGCGATTTTGCAGGCTACGAACGCAACGCAGAGATGCTCGCGCCACCGGATGACGAGCTGACGAAAGTCGGTCCCGGAACGCCGTGTGGAGAGTATCTGCGCCGCTACTGGATGCCGGTGGCGATGACCCAGCAAATCACCGACCTGCCGCTGCGCATCCGTATTCTCGGCGAGGATCTGGTCCTGTTCCGCGACAAGTCCGACCAATACGGCCTGCTGCATTTGAATTGCAGCCACCGCAATGCATCGCTCGAATACGGCATCGTCGAGGAGAAGGGTATCCGCTGCTGCTATCACGGCTGGCTCTACGATGTGGACGGCACGATCATCGAGGCCGGAGGCGAGCCGCCGGACAGCAAGATTACCCAGGACGTGCGCCACGGCGCCTATCCGGTGATCGAGTTCAAGGGCCTGATCTTCACCTATATGGGACCAGCGGCGGAGATACCGGATTTCCCCGTCCTCGATCATTTCGACCTCGGCCCGGACGACGATATGGTGCCGTTTCTCATCCCAAGCCCGTGCAACTGGCTGCAAGTCTACGAAAACTCGTTCGATCCGTTTCACACCGCATTTCTGCACACGCGCGTGTCGGGCGTGCAGTTCACCAATGAATTCGCAGCCCTACCGGTCATCGACATCTTTGAGCGCGAGTACGGCTACGCCTATACAAACTCCAGGCGGGTCGACGATAAGATCTGGATGCGCCTGCACGACCACATGCCGCCGAACTTCTCACAAAACGGCAGCATGTTCCCTGACGCCAGCGAGCCGTTGTATTTCGCGCGCGCGGGCCTAACGCGCTGGGTAGTGCCGATCGACGACACCAACACGCTGACCATCGCCTGGCGCCATTTCATCGAGGGCATGGACCAGCGCGCGATCGGCAGCAAGGACGACTGCGGATACAACAAGGTCGATTTCTACGGCCAGACGGGGGATCGACCTTACGAGCAGATGCAGCGCATGCCGGGCGATTATGAGGCTTGGATGAGCCAGGGTCCGATTAACATTCACAGCCGCGAGCATTTGGGGACGACGGATCGCGGACTCGCCATGGCGCGCAATCATCACCGACGCGCGATCCGCAGGCTGGCGAACGGCGAAACCTTGCCGCAACCGACAATACTGGGCGATCCAGTGCCCTTGTGGGGCGGCGATACGATCCTGCGCATCCCCAAGAGCAACACTGACGAGCGCCAGCAGATCAGCGATGTGGCGCATCGCGTCGTCGATATCTACCGCGCGGGCGACAAGTATGCCGGCGAGGAACGCGTCGCCTTTATGCACAAAGCGCTGAAAGAATTCGAGGCAAACGGACCGCATACCTGAGCGTGTCAGTTCGAAGCTTAATGCCTGCCAACTGCCCCGCATCAAACCTCCGAGGATCTCGCCGCAGCGAGCGGGTTATGACCCACGGCAAAGGTGCGGCTTTTCATCGCCTTCGTCGGCAACGGCAACATCAAAACCACGCTTCGCCCAACCCAGAGGCGATCGCCATGCCAACCAGGCAGCCCCAACGACTACTGTATCGAATGCGCGCGCACGAAATACCCTAGGATGCGCGTTGCAATTTTGGTTTCTTTGCGCGTCTCGGCACCATTTTATGTGCCATATACTGGAAAATATCCCAGACCGGCCCTTCAAGGTCCGACGGCCCTAATCTACTTGGTGTAGAAAAGCTTGACTTGAGGCCACGCTGCAACGTCTCGAGACTCTCCTTGTCTTCCACAAAAAGTTGACTGAGTAGATCCGATGGCATCGTGATGGCCTTGCCTTTTGGCTTCGGGTTGAATGACGCATAGCCCCAACGGAGCACAACCTGATCCGCCGAGCGTGGCCGCAGACACTTATAACTGACGCCGTTCGAGCTCAAGGCGACGCCGTGGGACGGATAAACGCAAAACATCATCGAGTAACGTTTCTCGTTGTCTGTCACATCCTCATGATACGGCATTCGCGTTGGATAATCCGGACTGTAATACGACTTGTATGCGGTGTAGCCTTCGCCGCCCGGTATCTTTTTGCATAGGCGCGTTGGCGTAATTCTGTTCAGCGAATTGCTATGCACTACGCCCATGTGATAGCCCTCCACGATGTTTTCGTTCAGGCATTTCCAGTTCGTTTCCCAAACGTCTTCATTGATGAATTGCTGCACCATCTGTTCGGCGTGAAAGTTGCGCACATAAGGCTCGAGTCCCTTAAGGCGCGGCGCGAGCGGCTTCGCCTTGCCATCCAAATTCACATAGAGAAAACCGTGCCAGACCTCGTTCTTGAACTCAGGCAGGCGGCAGCCCTCGACCTTGAACCCCTTGACCTGGTCCATGTAGGGCGCACGCAGCAGCTGGCCGTCGTTGGCATAGGTCCAGGCGTGGTAGGGACAGACGAAATGCTTGGCGCGGCCCGTGCCCTCAAGGATCACCGATGAACGGTGGCGGCAGACGTTTGACAGCACCCGCACTTTGTCGTCCTGGCCACGCACGACGATCAGCGGTTCGTCGATCAGCTCGGTGGTAAAATAGTCGCCCGGATTCGGCACCTCCTCGACGCGGCTGAGGCAGATCCATTCCTTGCGGAAGATCTCTTCCCGCTCATATTCGAGAAACTCTTCAGAGGTGTAGAATTCGTTCGGCATCGTTCGCGACTGGTCAAATCCATGCCCGCGAATTTCGCGAAGGACCTGTTGTATCGCTGCGATTGTTTTGCCCATTTTTCCAATCCTCATATCTTCACAACGAAAGCGATTTTACCCAATACACCTGATCAGCGCCGCGCCGGTTGTCAGGAAGAGTGTCTTAATCGCGAATTGTCGATTGCCTTCAACGCGATCCTTTCAGCGAGATAGCGATCAATATCCCATTTAGTGCCTTCAAAGTCCGACGATGCGTCCGTCCTTGATCTCAGCATAATAAGAGCCCCAGTGCGAGGCTGTTGGAACAATGTGTGACCCGGGTGTCGACATGAGCGTATTTCCTGAGGAGGACCTTCGACAAAGCTGGCACAGTCCAAACGTTCTGCAATGGCAATTTCCTATTGAGGTGGCTTCGCAGCGACATTCCAATCGCCGAACGCGTTGATCTTGCTCGTCTTAGAATTCCGCTTGTGGCTATGAGTGGAAGTGACGGAAGCTCCGCCGAAGGTCTGCTTTCGATCGCTCAGCGGACATTGGTGCGGCGTTCTATGATCTGACTACGATGCCCCTTAATGAGTACATAAACTAAGCATGAGAACGCAAAGCGCCGCATCGTCCCAACACTCAGGTGATTTTGGCGGACGCCGCCATTGCCCGCCTGATCTCCTCGAGCGTTGCGCTGGGCGATCGTGCCGCCTCAAGGACAACCGCTTCGCGGCGCGTCACCAATTCCGCGGCTTCTGCGACGGCCCGCGCCGCGTCGGCGGGCACAACCACGGCACCGTGTTTGTCGGCATGAACGAGATCTCCGGGATTTACGGTCATGCCAGCCACGGTCACCTCGATTGCCGATGCGACTGAATGTGGCCGTGTGATGGACCGATCTGACCCGCCAGCAACTGAAATCCGTCGGCGCAATCGTCGAGGTCGCGGATACTTCCGTTTGTGATCGTGCCGATGCATCCGAGCGCGCTGTGGACCGCCGTGTTCACTTCACCCCAGAACGCCCCGAAACCAGGCTCGGGATCGAGATCCTGAATCACCGCGATGGTTGGCCGCAGTGCCGCGGCGACATGGTCGAGATACGGCCCACGGGTCGCACCGCCGTCCGGACTCGGCACCATGGCCCGCACCGTCGCCGTGACGGCATAGCCGACCATCGGCGGCAGGTCCGGGCGCGCGCAAACGAGCGGCTCGGTCGTGAAGCCGATTACGCGCCGCTCGGGATCCACGAGTTCGATAGCATTGCAAACGGTCGGAGTATCAAGGGCGCGCAACGCCGCCAGGTCGTGCTCGCTCATTTCAGCCATCAGTCCTCCAATTGCCCATGCCGCGGCAAGATCGCCCTAATCGGCGCAATCTCACAAACCTTATAGATATCACAGTGTTGGTGCCTGCTGCGTCCAAGCGGATTCGCGTTCGTAGGCGCGGCCAGCTCGCAGCAGCATAGCTTCGTCAAAGGGCCGCCCGACGAGTTGAAAGCCGACGGGAAGGCCACGGTCGTCCAATCCGGCGGGCAAACAGAGTGCCGGCAACCCCATGTAATTGAAAGGCCGGCTGTATCCGGTAAAGCGATCGACGAACTCGCTAAACCTCGGGTCGCCACCAAGGTCGGAATCGGCGATCGTCGGTACAGGAATTGGAACCGAAGGGACGTGCAACAGATCGGCTGCGTCGAACACTGCGGCAACGAAGTCGGAGAGCACCGGCGTGCGGAGGTTGAGTGCCTCAAGATACCGGGTCGCCGGATAGTAGAGGCCTGGCGCAAGGCGCGTGAATTGTGCGGGTCCGTATTCGGCGGCACGTTCCCGCAGCCATCTGCTGTGACTGGCCGCGCCTTCGGTCGCCAAAAGGAGGGCACCAAGCGGTGCCGCCAATGAGAATGACTTTGGAATTGTTACGGGAACGATCTCGGCACCACAAGCGCGAAACACAGCAATACTATCGTCCAGATAGGGCTGCACATCAGGATCGACGGCATCTTGAAAATGATTTTCCGGCACGGCGACGCGCAGACCCTTGATGCCGCGCTCCAGGCTCGCGAGATAGTCGGGGACCGGCATGCGGCTTGATGTCGGATCCATGGGATCAGACCCGGCAATCGCCTGCAGCAGGCGCGCGCAATCCGAGACCGTTCGTGCCAGCGGGCCAATATGATCAAGCGAGAACGACAGCGGCATGGCGCCGTGTCGGCTCACCCTGCCATAAGTCGGTTTAAGGCCAACAAGTCCGCAGCAGTATGACGGATACCTGATCGATCCACCGGTGTCGGTGCCAAGCGCGCCGTAGACGAAGCGCGCCGCGACAGCGGCGGCGGAGCCGCTCGATGAGCCGCCAGTAATATAGTCGGGATTCCACGGATTGCGTGGCGTACCAACGTCTTTGTTATGCCCTGTCGCCCCGAGTGCAAACTCGACCATGTTGAGGCGGGCGATGTCGAGCGCGCCTGCCGCATCCAGGCGCTGCAGCACGGTAGCCGTACGGTCGGGTTTGTTCCCAGCCATCATGCTGGCGCCCCATTCGGAGAGCTGGCCCGCACGATAGAACAGATCCTTGTGGGCGAGTGGCACGCCATGCAGCGGTCCGCGGATGTTGCCGGCCGCCAGGTCCGTGTCGGCCTGCGAAGCCGCGGCCAGCGCCGCGTCACCATCGATCCTGGCAATCGTATTGAGTTTGGCGTCGTGTTGCGCAATCCGATCAAGACAAGCGCGCGTCACTTCGACAGCAGAAACCTTCCGCGCGGCAATCGCCTCCGCGACTTCGGTCAGGCTTTGAGTTGGAAGTTCGGAGCTAGTCATCGTCGCTCGGAGCGCGCGCATACGCTTCGAGCATGCGGACAAAGTCCGCGGGCTCACTTTCGAACGGTAAATCCTTGGCCGCATCACGGGCGAGTGCATTGAGATGTGCGACAGTCTCCAAGACCGCCGGCCCACCGGCGTGTTCGGGATCCAATGCCTGGATCTTTTTTGCCCAAGCGATCAGTAGATCGTTGATATCCATCTCAGCCATCACCCTGCTCCACGATTACGTTCGCACGTCGCCCCATTACTGGCAGTTCAGACTTCAGGCCGCAAACTCCTTATCGGCCGGTTCGAAACTTGATCTCTCCACCTTCGCAGCAGCAATCCACTCGGCCATCGGCAGGTGCGCAAGCATCGTATCGCGATACGCGGCCGCTTCGGGTCTGAGCTCAATACCGTAGGTCACGAAACGGTTGACCATGTGTCCCTGCACCGCATCGGCAACCGTGAAATGGCCGAACAGAAACGGTCCATCCTGGGCGTATAGGCGGCGACACTCGATCCAGATATCCGTCATCCGGTCGGTCACTTCCTTGACGTCCGGTGGCAGCAAGACACCGGTTTTGCGAGCGCGCACATTTCCAGGGAGGAAAGTGTGAAGGGGATGCGATTTGTGGGCGTGCATCTCGGCGACAACGGAGCGCGCTATCGCCCTGCGCGAGCGATCTTCCGGCCAAAGCCGGGCTTCGGGGGCCAACTCGGCTACATACTCGCAGACAGCCGCGGAGTCCCAGATCGAAATATCGCCATGCTTGAGCACCGGAACCCGACCCGTGGGGCTGTATTCAAGAAACCGTTCGCGCGAGTCCGGTTCGCCAAACGGAAGGATGACTTCGTCAAATTCGAGGCCGGCCGTCCGCAGACAAAGCCACGCCGAAACCGGCCACAAGCAGTAGTTCTTGGATCCAAGGATTAGTGTGAGTTCAGCCATCGCACATTCCCCTAATCTTCCCTTCAGTCAGGGCGTCATGCCGTTAGGCCGCAAACGGCCGATCCGAGGGTTCATAGTCCCAGGGCTCCGCCTCGGCAATGGCCACGAACTCCACAACCTTGGGATGGCTCCGCACGGCGTCGCGATATTCGCTCTCAATGGCACCGAGGGGAACATTGTATGTCACGAAGCGATTGACGAGCGGCGCATGAAAAGCGTCAGCGATCGAGAATCGGCCGAACAGATAGGGGCCATCGCTCGCATATTCGGCCCGGCATTTACGCCAGATCTGTGTGTTACGATCGATAATCTTTTGAAGCTCTTCGGGTACATCCAGCGGGCCGGTCCGTCTGCGTACGTTGGTCGGCATCGTCCGGCTCACCACTGACTTGTAGCCAGAATACATCTCCGACGCGACGGCGCGCGCTAATGCGCGTGTGTTAGGATCTTCCGGCCACAAACCAGCTTCGGGCGCAAGTTCGGCCACATATTCGCAGATCGCCAGGGACTCCCAGAGCGTCAACTCGCCGTGCTTTAAGGCAGGGACCGACCCCGAGGGGCTGTGTTTCTCGAACAGCTGCCGGGCGTTCGGATCGCCGAACGGGATGGTGATCTCGTCGAATTTGAGTTCTGCAATCTTGAGACACAGCCAAGCCGGCAACGGCCACAGGCAATAGTTCTTGTTGGCGGTGACCAACGTCATGTCAGCCATGACATATTCTCCAATTCAGGCACTTCGACAGCAGGCGATTCCGTCAGCGCAGCACGGCTCACGGTGCTCGATTGATACAAACCATAAACCATGCCCCAAAAGAACGCAGTAGGGGAACAATGCTATTTTTTCGCTGGAGCGAATGGCATGATGACAATGGTATTCGATAGCATTCCGATGAATTGGACGTTGTGAAATAAACCATTGGGGTAACTCCGAACAAGCCGCGGCGCGTCAAAAGGACGCGCTGGTATGGGACATGATCTTCCGGTGGATGGACTTATGCCTTACAGGAACTCAAGCTCGCGACTCTGCCTCGCATGAAGGCAAGTGGATACAACCTGATTTCGCTCACCGTTGCCCATGATTACCACTTGCTCAACCAGACGATCCATAAATTCGCGAAGGAGCGTGCCTATTTTGCAGCGCGCGCCGACGAGTATGTCTTCGTCGAAACGGTCGACGACGTTTTGCGGGCGAATGCAGCGAAAAAACTCGCCGTCACTGTCAACTTTCTGGGAACATACCCAATCGACAGCGACCTCAGCATGATCGAGGTCTATTACAAACTCGGCGTTGGCCACATGCTGATGGTCTACAACATCAAGAATGCCGCGGGCGACGGTTGCACGGAGCGGACCGCCGGTGGACTGACGAGGTTTGGAAATAGCAAACAGGCGCAACTGCGAGCGGAGGACATCCACTATGCATTCAACGGAACGCGATTTCATCGGTTACGGTCCGCGGCCACCCGATCCACAGTGGCCGGGTAATGCACGCCTTGCGCTCAACTTCGTCGTCAACTACGAGGAAGGCGCGGAATATTGCATATTGGACGGCGACGCACACTCCGAGACCATGCTCTCGGACGGCGGAGCGCCGGAGGCCCTTGCCGGCCAGCGCAGCCTTAATACCGAATCCTCGTATGAGTTCGGGAGTCGCGCCGGCGTTTGGCGAATCCTGCGTGTTTTCGGCGAGCGGGAAGTACCGCTGACGGTATACGGCGTCGGCCTTGCGCTGGAGCGCAACCCGGCGGTCGGCGAATTGATTGCCGAACGCGGCTACGACGTCGTCGCACACGGCTGGCGCTGGATCGACTACCAGGATGTGCCGGAGGAGGTCGAGCGTGAGCACATCGAGCGCTGTGCGGACACAATCCGGCGGTTGACGGGACGTCGTCCGCTGGGTTGGTTTACAGGTCGACCGAGCGTTAACACGCGGCGGCTTGTAGTCGAGCACGGCGGCTTCCTGTTCGACTGCGACGCCATCAACGACGACCTTCCCTACTGGGTTAACGTCGGCGACCAGCGACACCTCGTTATCTGCCACACCTTCGACACCAACGACGGGCGCTTCAGCCCAGGCCGGGGTTTCTCAACAGCCGACCACTGGTTTACATACATGCGTGACGCCTTCGACTGGCTCTACACCGAGGGTGAAGTGGCCCCTAAGTTTCTGACGGTGGCGGTGCACTGTCGAATGATCGGCCGACCGGGACGCATCGGCGCGCTTGCTCGTTTCTTGGAACATGTCGGCAAACACCCTGACGTCTGGGTCTGCCGCAGGGAAGACGTGGCACGCCATTGGTACCAACACCATGGCACGGAAGAGGATCGCAAGCGGCTTCAGTTACCCGCCTAGCTCGAACCCCACACTGGACGCGGATACCGCGGCCTGACGGACCTAGACCTGAACAGGACCGGCGTGCCGGGTTGATTTAGCGACGGCATGTTCACGGATCGCAATATAGGACGTGGCGGCAAAAATCATTGTGCCGCCGAACCAGATGTATATCTCTGGAACTTCGCCGAAGAACAGAAAGCCGATTGCCGCTGCCCACACGAGCTGCAAAAACGAGAGCGGCGTGATCACGCTGATCTCCGCAGCCTTGATCGAGGATGCGAAGAGGTAATTACCGAGTCCGCCACAGGCGCCGATCACAATGAGCCACGGCAGGTTTGCCAAGCTCGGCCATTGCCATACGAACGCCGCCGGAACGAACAAAATCAATGTCATGAGTGTCATTGTGTAGGCAGAGATGGTCATGACCGACTCCGTGCGGGCGAGCCCCTTTGTAAGAACCACGCTGCACGACCCAAACATCGCCGAGACGACGGCGAGCGACGAGCCTAGTTCAAGAGCTTCGATGCCCGGCCGCATGATGACGAGCATGCCCGCGAATCCCATCAGCACCGCCGCCCAGCGGTGCAACCCAACCACTTCGCGTAAGAACATGACGGCCATAACGGTCACGAAAACTGGCGAGATAAAATAGAGCGCCGTAATCTCCGCAAATGGCGCAATCGTCAACGCGAAAAAGAACGACAGCGACGCTCCGGAGTGAAACACGCTGCGCGAAACATGCATGCCGAGGCGCGCTGTCTTGAATGGGTTTATTCCTGACCGCAGAAACCACGGGACCAAAAACAGCAGGCCGAAGAAGGTCCGGAAGAATGCGACCTCAAAGGCATGGAGTTCGCCCGATACATGGCGCGCCATGCCAAACGACCCCATAAGAACAAATCCCGATGCGACGGCAAATGCCATACCCCGCAGGTTGTCTTTGCGTCGCTGGCCCGCAGCCGTGTCTTTGGGGGTTTCTGGAGTGCTAATAGCCAAGCTCACGAACCATGCGGGCAAACTCATCCGCACGACGTTCAAACGGAGACTTGGCGCTTGCGAGATCTATTTCGGCCACCTGCTGCCCGGCATGCGTCAGTTCAGAATCTTCCGGCACATTCCAGCGACGCTGACGGCCGCCAAATGTGCGCCACCTCTTCAACTCGCTTCGGCTCATGTTTGAGCAATCCTTGGAACAAGTTCACTCGGCTATGGATATAAGCACCGACGATCAAAGCGCCACAAGGCGCTAATTCGACTGGCCATGATTGCGATTAGCGCGCTAATCTGGGTCAGCCAAGCCTGACACGGCGGCGGAGATCGCCAGTTGGCTCTTAAGATCGCGGGAGGATGAAATGGCCGACTGGAACGTGTCAAAGGAAGCGGCGGCGCTGCTCAAGGACGCGCATCTTTGGGATATGACGGTGCCGTGGATGAGCCGGACCGGTGTCGATGTTCAGCGGCTCGTGCTCACCCGCGCGGCTGAGCACGGCTACACACTGGCTTCGCTCACCATCTCGTCCGATTGGGAGGGCCTGGTCGACGCGATTACAGCCATCGCCCGCGAACGCACTTACTTTTTGCAGAACCCCGACAAATACGTGCTTGTCGACAAGTTCGCGGATATCGAGCGAGCCAAGAAGGAAGGCAAGCTCGCCATCGTTTTCCATTTCCAGGGCACCAACCCGGTCGAAGGCGACGTCAACATGATCGAGACGTACCACAAGCTCGGTATTCGTCACATGCTGATGGCCTACAACATGAAGAATCGGGTCGGTGCCGGCTGCATGGAGCGCCACGACGACGGTCTGAGCCGGTTTGGCGTAGCGATGATCGAGGAGATGAATCGCGTTGGCATGATCGTCGATGCGACCCATACCGGATATCGCACGACGATGGATACGTTCGAGGTCTCGAAGGCCCCCGTCATCTTCTCGCACTCGAATCCCGCTGCGGTCTGGGACATTCCGCGCAACGTCAAGGACGATCAGATCAAGGCTTGCGCCAAGACCGGCGGCGTCATGTGCATCAATGGTGTCGGCGTCTTCATGGGAGATAACGACGGATCGCCCGAGCTGATGCTGAAGCACATCAATTACGTTGCCGAACTTATCGGCCCGGAGAATGTGGGGATCGGCACCGACTACGTGCCGGATGGCTGGGGCCGCGAGCCGTTCGAAGCCAGGCCCGCCACGCCTGCGGATCCGGCGGTCGGCGCACGCCAGACCTCATTCGGCGGCCGTTTCAACCAGATGGACCTGCACCAAGCGGCGCATCTCCACGCCTCGGGCGGAGATTCCATCGGACCCGATTGGCGCGATATCCATTACATCGGGCCGGAAGAAATGCCGGAACTGACCGAGCTCATGCTCAAGCACGGCTATAGCGAGAAGGAAGTCCGCGGCATCCTCGGCGAAAATATCATGCGCGTTGCCAAACAGGTCTGGAACTAGTTTAGCCGCCGCCTGGCGCCGACCAGCAGCCTAGTGCGGCACATCGTCGCCGGCGATCGTCACCCTGTAGCAATGGCGCCGTCCCAGAATTGCGTCGAACACGCTGGCGCGGTGCATGGTGCAACGGTTGTCCCATAGGATGGCGCCACCCTGTAGCAATGGCGCCGTCCCAGAATTGCGTCGAACACGCTGGCGCGGTGCATGGTGCAACGGTTGTCCCATAGGATGGCGTCGTTTCAAATCGGACAGTTCGCTAATATCGCTGCTTAAAATTTTTCAGTGATGGTCCACTCATTCCGGTCGCTTGTCTGCCCATGTCTCGAAGGCTATTGGCTTCTCGGCGTCGCGCCTGAATATCAACTGCGACTTGCGGCTGGTGAATCGCCATCCATCCGGCGTACGCATCGCCTCGGTATGAAAATCCTGAACTCTGTGCGGCCCCTTAAACGGCAACGGCCCTTTGGAATCTTCAATCCTGCCGTCAGGCGTGTAGTAGACCGTGCTGTACCAGCTAGCCTCCGCGTGATCCTCGCCAATTACGTTCACGACAGTGTTGGTTTGGACATGGCGGATCGTGCCTTCCGTCAGCCCACCAAGCAACGCCTTGAGGATGTTATCACGGCCTTTGAGTTTCACCCCCATCGACTCCCAATTCGCGTCCGGCACGTAAAGGTTGGCCGCCTTCTCGAACTCGCGCTGATCCACGTATTGGTAAAACTCGCTCATTACCTTTTGCACGTCCCATTCGATCGCGCGTTCCGCTTCCCGGTCCATCGAAACCTCCTCCTCAATCCTGCGCGCCCGCGGCACCTCATCGTGCCGCGGCCGAACCTACCCTTCGATCGACCCGACCGCTAGGCGAGCGACTTCTTGAGAAAATCGATGGTCCGCGACCACGCGAGCTCAGCCGACTCCTTGTTATAGCGCGCCGCCGATGTATCGTTATGAAAGGCGTGGTTGGCGCCTTCATACATGTGGATTGTGTGATCGATCCCGGCGGCTTCGAGGCTCGCCTTGTAGTCGGGAATACCCGGATTTACGAACTTGTCGAGACTGCCATAGTGCAGAAGCATCTTTGCCGTGATGTTCGCCACATCGGCGCTGTCCGGTACCGGCCCGTAGAATGCAACACCGGCATCAAGCAGATCCGTGTTGACCGCAACCTGGTTGACCAGGCCACCGCCCCAACAAAATCCGATGGTGCCAACTTTGCCATTGGATAAGACGGGTGCTCGCCGATTGTACTTGAGGAACGACACCGCAGACACGGCACTCTCGATCGTGATTGGGAAGTCAAGCGCTCCAATCAAGTCTCTCGCTTTGTCTGAGTCTTCAGGCGTGCCATCCGGCGACAGGAAATCCGGAGCGAGTGCCGCAAAACCCTCCAGCGCCACGCGACGCGCGACATCCTTGATGTGGTCGTTGAGGCCGCGGTTCTCGTGGATGACGACGACCGTCGGCAGCCGCCCGCTCTGTTGGGCTGGCCGGGCGAAATATGCGGACATGGCACCGCGAGCACCAAGAAAATTTCGCATCTCTGCGTTCACACGGGGATCGAACTCATCGACCATCGCGGCTTGTGCCTGGTTTGCCTCGATCAGCGGGATAATGGCGTAAGCCGCAGCCGCCCCTCCCGCCAGTTTTGTCATCTGCGCAACAAAGTGCCGCCGGTCCAAAGTCCGATGCGTGTAATCGTCGTAGAGATCGATCATCGCCTGCGTAATCTTGGTCGTGCCAGCCATTATCTCTTCTCCCTGTTTGGGCTACCCGATTTGTATACGATTATGGCAAACGGGCCGCATTAATCCACTACTGGCTTACGAGAAATTGAACGCGCAAATTTCGCACCAAATCTGTATCTGGAACATGGCAAAGCGGACGCAACGAGGATTACGCAGGGATCGGCCACGTGACTTGTCCCGGGAACGGGACCTCACGGTATGGCATGCCGCGCGCGACCCAGTCCGCCGTCCATTGGATCATATGCTCGAGCGAAACAATCGGATATCCAAATAGCCGCGTTGCCTTGGCGCTGTTGACGAGCCAAATTCGCTCCGCCTCGCTACCTTCAAACTGAGGCTCCTTGCCGAAGATACGGCCCAGTGAAATGGCGAGATCGCGCAGACCCACCGTCTCTGGACCGGTAACGTTGATCGGTGTCGTCGGCGTCGTGCAATGGTTGAATGAGCGCAGGAGCTGCGCGGCAAAATCTCCCTGCCAGATTAAGTTGACGTGGCCAATGCCGAGATCGATCACCTCGCCCGCGTACACCTTTCGGGCTATGTACTGCATGACGCCCTTGCGTACTTCGATGGCATAAGCGAGGCGAATAATTCGGCCAGACGTCCCATGCTTTTCGGAAAAATGTTGGAATATGCGCTCGCGGGCCAGGCAGGAGTTGGCAAATTCGTCAGCAACCGGCTGTGTTGGCGACTCCTCGGTCGAGCCTTGGCGAAGGACGTCCTCCAGCGGATATACGGTGCCCGAGGACATTGTGACCAGGCGACAATCTGAAAAGACTTCCGCAATCGTCGCCGGCACACAGGTGTTTGCCATCCAGCCCAGCGCCCTGTCGCCGCTGGGGCCAAACCGGCCGCCAGCCGCGACGACAACGTTTGGCAAATGTGGAAGAGCCGCAACGCTTGATCGGTCGAATAGATCGCAGGTTGCGGTTTCGACGCCCCAGGATTCAAGCTCATTCCGTGGGTCGGAGAGCACAAAACGGGCGACGCCGACTATTCGTTTGTCAGGGGCCGCCCGCTTGGCCAGCCTGCAAATCGTCTGCCCCAACTGGCCGCTGGCGCCAAGGATCAGAATATCCCCGTCGAGGCGTGCCATATCCTCGATCAGCGCCTCGGAGGGTCGGGTTAAGACCTCATCGAGATGTTCCTCATCGTCCAAACGCTCGGGAAGCGTGTTCGCAGATAGGATGTCCATCGAATTTCGTTCCAATATGTTTAGAAGGGGATGTCCCCCTTGACGGTTACGCGGTGGGCGTGGCGCCGAAATTTCTGCTCATCCCAAGGCGTCGCCCGGTGGATGGAACCACGGTTGTCCCAAACCATGACATCGCCGGCCTTCCAGTGATGGGAATAGACAAAACGTGACGCCGTCGCAAAGTCCCGAAGCTCCTCAACAAGACTAATGCCTTCTAACTCCGAAAGGCCTTCGACGGCGGTTACACTCGCCCTTCGCATGGCAAGGTAAAGCGCCTTGCGTCCGCTGACCGGATGGGTCCGCACGATCGGGTGAGAGACATCATGGACGTTGGCAAGCTCGGCCGGGCTGAAGATTTTGTCCGGATATAATTTTCGTTGCACTCTCAATCTGTCGCTACGCCACTTCAGACCGTCGATACGCGCCTTCTGCCCCTCTGGAAGAGCTTCGTAGGCGGTGTACATGTTGGCAAACATCGTATCGCCGTAAATTTCCGGCGCGACGGATGCGTGGAATACCGAAACCGACGCGGGGTTACGCCTATAGGCATAGTCGCTGTGCCACCCCCCACCGTCGGGAGCGGGTGGCGCGCCAAGAAGTTTTCCGTTCTTTTCCATATTTGACAGTACAAGCACTTCAGGGTAATCCGGGTGGGCATCTTCCGGAACGGTGTGAATTTCGAGTTCGCCAAATCGCTTGGCGAAGTCCATATGCTGCGGAATAGTGATGTCCTGGTCGCGAAAGAGGACAAGCGCGTCCTCCAGAATTGCATTGTGAATTTGCTCAAACGTAGCGTCATCCATCGGCTGGGAAAGGTCCACACCCAGCACTTCAGCACCAATTGCCTCGCTTAAGCGCCTGATTTCAACAGCCATCGGCTCAACTCCTCTCGGTGCGACGCGTCTGATGTGGATAGTAGCGTCCGGGGAATGGCCAGCCAACTTCCGAATCGAATCGACATTTAGCGAATGACATGCGAAGCGTTCCTCATTCTGATCTATCGGCAAGGCGCATATGTCTACGCAAGGGGAGGTGCGGCATGAACCGCGACGAAGAACGAGCGATCGAATGGGAGTGTCAACGGATTCTCACCTGCTTTTGCCTGTACAGCGATACCCGGCAGTACGACAAACTCATGAACCTCTTCACGCCTGACGGCGTCTGGTTTCGTCTCGGCGAAGAGCTCAGAGGACACGAAAAGCTCCGCAAGGCATTGGAGGCGCGACCCCTCGAGGCACTCAGCCGCCACATCATATCCAACGTCCTTGTCACCGTGATAGACGAGGACCACGCGGAATCCGTCTCCTACAAATCGATTTACCGCCACGAGGCGGGAGAGACGCTCGATAAACCAGTGCCGCTCAATGGTCCGAAGTGGGTCAGTGTCTACACCGACAAATTTGCACGCACGGACGACGGCTGGCGCATTACGGAAAAGGAAGGGACAACGCTGTTTGAGCGTGAACCCGTACCCTAGTCTTGTCGGAGGCTTGAGCACCGCAACTGATTGATCCTCTGCGGCAGGAAAGGCTGGCATGGAGCGCAAAGAAGAACGAGCGATCGAGTGGGAGTGTCAGCAAATATTGATCCAATTTTGCCTCTTCAACGATCGGAAACAGTCAGAAGATCTGGCGAATCTCTTCTCACTTGATGGCACTTGGATTCGTCTCGGCGAGGCACTCACGGGCCGCGCAGAAATCCGCATGGCAATGGAGGCACGACCCGCTGCAGCACTCCATAGTCATGTGCTGTCCAACGTGAACGTAGCGGTCATCGATGCCGATCATGCGAAGGTCATTTCTTACAAAACGATCTATTACCTTGTTGACGGGGAGACATTGGACAAACCGGTGCCGCTCGACGGCCCCAAATGGGTCAGCGTCTATAGCGACCAATTTGTGCGTACAGACGACGGCTGGCGTATTGCTCGAATGGAGGGGGTAACGCTCTTCGAGCGCACGGATGCCACATGAGTTCACGCAGTTATTTGACCCCGATGGGTCAGCAATTAATTCGACGAGGAAAGTAGCGCATGA
>CAXXSU010000011.1:0-411958 GCA_963664465.2 Alphaproteobacteria bacterium
GTCATCCAATGACCTGACCGTTGCGCTCAATGAGGATGGGACGAGCGCCTTGACGATTCAAAGTGTAGATTCAACGTCGGCTGGTCTTGGGCTTGCGGCAAGCAACGGATTTGCTAGCGATGCCGATATCGATGCCGCGCTGGCCAGTACTACAAGCGCGCGATCGTCGCTCAGAACAAGTGCCGAGACGCTCGGGTCCAACAGCTCCGTTTTGCAGACGCGGATCGATTTTACGCAGAACCTTAGCAACACGCTTGAGGGCGCGGCGGCCAACTTGACGCTGGCGGATTTGACGGAAGAAGCTGCCAATCGTCTTGCCGTCCAGACCCAGCAGCAGCTCGGCATCAACTCGTTAAGCCTCGCAGCGCAAAGCCAGCAGTCGGTTCTCTCGCTCTTCGGCTAAATTCCAAACTACCTAGTTGCTCTCGCCGTCCTTTCGTGGACGGCGTTTGCATTTGAATGCACCTGCCGATTGTCGGCGAGGCCCGGCCGTGACACAGTCGTTAAGGCTCAACTCAAGCAGGGCTTTCAATGCTCTCTGTGCGTGCTCTACGCCATGACGCCCTTGCCTCGACCACATTCGACCTCGCCGATGGTGAATGCGTGGCTGCGCAGGGCCCTTCGGGTTCCGGAAAGACGCTGCTGTTGCGCGCCATCGCCGATCTTGATCCGTGCGAAGGAACAGTATTGCTAGACGGTCATTCCCGCGAAGCGATGCATGCTCCGCGCTGGCGCCGCTTGGTAACCTACGTTTCCCACATCGCCGGGCTGGTGGTGCGAGACAGTTGGTCAGCACTTTGCCGATTGGTCGGCGGCGCAGCCGCTACTCGCAGCGCTTGGCCTTCCTGAAGACTGCGGTGGTTGGCCGATACAGCGTCTGTCGACCGGAGAACGTCAGCGGCTCGGTCTCATCCGCGCGTTATTGCTGCGCCCACGTGTGCTGCTCCTCGACGAGCCGACGTCGGGTCTCGATGTGCCCGCGGCTGCCGCGGGCGAGGAACTGGTGACCACACATTTCAATGCCGGTGCGAGTGGCATATGGGTCAGCCACGACGATGCTCAGGCGCGGCGAATTGCACGCCGCCGCCTCGTCCTGGAGAACGGCAGCACCAGGGAGTCCATGCTGTGAACTATATCCAGCTCGATTTGATCGACCTCGCCATCGCCGGGTCGCTCATCCTCCTGAATGGCGGGCTTTCACTTGTTCTCCACTTGCAATTGGAGAGACAGCTGTTGATCGCAACGGCGCGTATGATCGTCCAATTGCTGCTCGTCGGATTTGTTCTCACAACCTTGTTTTCGATAGTGTCTCCGCTGTGGACGGGATTGGCGGCATTAGCGATGATTCTGTTTGCCGGGCGGGAGATCATGGCCCGCCAGGAGCGCCGGCTCGCGGGTCTGTGGGCCTACGGTCTCGGCACTAGCTGCATGCTGGTCGCCGCAACTTTGATAACGGTGTTCGCCTTAACGACCCAAGTCAGGCCGGATCCTTGGTACCATCCGCGCTACGGTCTACCGCTGCTGGGAATGATCCTTGGCAATACGATGACCGGGATCAGCCTCGGTCTTCACACCCTGACGACCGCGTTGGTGCGCGAACGCGATGGGATCGAGGCGCAACTATCCTTAGGCGCGACGCGCAATGTGGCACTCCTGCCCGCCACCCGTTCCGCCATGCGCAGCGCCCTGATGCCCGTTGTCAATGCGATGGCCGCTACCGGACTTGTCGCCTTGCCGGGCATGATGACGGGCCAGATTCTCGCCGGCGTCGAACCGACAGAGGCGGTCAAGTACCAGCTCCTCATCATGTTCCTCATCGCCGGTGGTACTGGCCTAGGTTCGTTGACCGCCGTCATGGGCGCCGCCTATCGGCTCACCGACGGGCGTCATCGCCTGCGGCTCGATCGCCTGTCAGCGTCGGCTGAGAACAGCTAACGACAATCACCGACGGGCTGGGCCAAATTTTTTAGCGTCTTTGATCACTTATCGGATCACAATACACAGAGTCGATTTTCCCTTGAATGTTCGAACTTTGTTCCCATGTTTGGGGTCAGGGATGGCGGTGGGACGCAGGGGCGTATCAATCGCTTAATTACCTGGCGGCCAACGGCGACACGGTGCTGTCGCTTGGGCTTGCGTCGAGCGACGGAGTTCAACGTTCGCTCCGTTAAAGTTAGTGGTCTTGCCGATGATCTCCCCAATATTTTGGGTCTGCTTGCCTGATCCGCGATCAAGCGTCACCGGCACGATACTGGAGGTACGAAGAACGTGCAGATCGATAACACTTTGACACAGTATTTCTCGGATATCGGCGAATTCCCGATGCTGGACGCTGAGACGGAACGCGAGTACGCGCGGCAGTGGCGCAAGAAAAGCGACTATCGCGCGGTCGAACAGCTCGTCGGCAGTCATCTGCGTCTCGTCGCCAAGATAGCGCGCGGCTTTCGTGGCTACGGGCTGCCGCTCGACGATTTGATCGCGGAAGGCAACGTTGGTCTCATGCAGGCGGCACAGCGCTTCGAACCAGAGCGCGGTTTTCGCTTCGCGACATATGCCGTCTGGTGGATCCGTGCGGCAATTCAGGAATATGTCATGCGAAACCTGTCGATCGTACGGATGGGTACCACGGCAGCCCAGAAGAAACTCTTCTTCAATCTTCGGCGCCTCAAGGCTGAGCTGTCGGTGCTCGACGATGGCGATCTCGATGCGGAGACGACGGCCGTAATCGCCAGCGCACTCAACGTCCCCGAGCGGGAGGTCGCGTCGATGAATCGGCGTCTCAGCGCGGTCGATCGATCGCTTAACGCGACTATTGGTTTGGATTCAGACGAGCAGCACCAGGATATGCTTGTCGATCAGGAGTTGGATCACGAGAGCCGGTTCGGAAACAGCGAGGAGCTTGCGCGGCGCCAGAGCTTCATGGCGAGTGCCATATCTAAATTGAATGCGCGTGAGCGGCATATCTTGGCCGAGCGGCGTCTGCAGGAAGATCCGCCTACTCTGGCCGATTTGAGCGAGGAGTATGGCATCTCGCGCGAGCGCGTCCGTCAGATCGAGGTCCGAGCGTTCGAAAAGTTGCAGATTGCGATGCTTGACGCCGCTGCAGCGGCCGAACGACCCGCCGAGAACGCTCTCGAATCCGTTAGTTAGATGACCTCATACGCCCCAGGTATGGGCCGAGTCCAAGCGCCAGGCTCGCCGCAAAGAGGACCGTCGCTGCAACGACGATCGAGGGACCGGATGGCGTATCCCAGTTGAGTGAAGCCGCTAGCCCGCCAACGACCGCGAGCGCACCGACAAGACTTGCAATCGCTGCCATTGCCTCGGGGCTGCGTGCAAATCGCCGTGCCGTGGCGGCAGGGATGATCAGCAGTGAACTAATCAATAGAACGCCGACGACCTTTATGGAAACGGCGATGATAAGCGCAATCAGCAACATGAAGGCCAGTCTTGTTGGCAAAACAGAAATGCCTTCAGCTTCGGCCAGCTCCTCATGCACGGTCACGGCGATGAGTGACCGCCAGACCATCGCCAAAAAGGCCAATGTCGCAATCCCACCGCAATAGATCCAAAGGATATCGACGGGCGTCACCGCGAGGATATCGCCGAACAGGTAGCCCAAGAGATCGACACGCAGCCATTCCATAAGGCTTATCGCAACGAGACCCAGCGACAATGCGGCATGGGAAAGGATGCCGAGAAGCGTGTCCGTCGAAAGCCGCTGCTGACGCTGTAGCAGAACCAGAAATACCGCAAGCACGACCCCGGTCGCGATGATACCCACTATGACATCGACGCCCAACAACAGGCCGAGTGCGACGCCTAAGAGTGCCGAATGTGCCATTGAGTCGCCAAAATAAGCCATGCGCCGCCAGACGATGAAGCATCCAAGCGGGCCAGCGACAACAGCGACGCCCAATCCAGCGACCAATGCGCGGAGAAAAAAGTCGTCCATTGTCAGTCCAATGTTCCGCTCGTGTCATTTTGCCCCGCATGGTTTCGCTGGCCGTCTTCTGGAAGCGGGACGACCGCACCGGAAACATCGTGCGCATGGTCGTGATCGTGGGTATACGGCGCTATGTGCTGGACGACGTTTGGTCCAAACAATGAAAGGAATTCAGGGTTCTGGCTTACCGCCTCCGGTTTGCCGGAGCAGCAGATGTGGTGGTTTAGGCAAATGACACGATCGGTTGACGACATCACCATGTGAAGGTTGTGTGAGATCATGAGGACACCGCACCCCAGCTGTGTGCGAAATTTCGATATGAGGCCGTAAAGTTCCGCTTCACCGGAAAAGTCGACGCCCTGCGTAGGTTCGTCGAGCACTAGGAGCTGCGGCTCGCGGAGCAATGCGCGGGCGAGCAAGACGCGTTGCAATTCGCCACCCGATAAATCGGCGACATTTGCAGCTGCCAAATTGGCAATCCCCGTTGCAGCGAGCGCATCCGTAATTGCGGCCTGCCGGCGTGCACACGTCAGCGTCATCATGCGATTCACGGTCAACGGTAGAACCGGATCGACCGTGAATCGCTGTGGCACGTAGCCCACGACGAGGCCGGGGCGGCGTTCAACTTGCCCGCTATCCGGTGCGAGAAGTCCCAACACCAAACGCGCAAGCGTCGTCTTCCCAGAGCCGTTGGGACCGATCAGCGTTACAATTTCGCCGGCATGAATATCAAGATCGATGCCGCTGAGGACGTTCAGGGCGCCAAAGCGCAGGCTGACATTTTGTACCGCGATCAGCGATAAATTGGATTGGCTGTCCATCGCAGGGCCGGACCTTCAGATGATTCCTTGCAAAACGTTATATAGTAACATTTGGCCAAGGAACATTGGCGAGCTGTGCTGCCCGTCGCAGCTATTGCCAGTTAAGCCGTGTCGAGCAGAGCGCCAATTTCTGCAGCCAGTTTATCAGCGGATTGGCGACCATCGAACTCTTCCGGCGCAGTCTGCCGATTGACATATAGGCCTGTTGGCGCGCCAGGTCGGCCGTAGCATCCGAGGCATCGGTACGCGCCTTGAAATTCAACGGACGCGCAAATCGAACGGGCGCATCGAGCCCGATGCCGGTGAAAGGGGTGTTTGCCTGTGCCGTGGGGTTCCGATAACTAGGAACAGTGTTGCCGGCATGCTGGCAAGCACCTGTAAAATCGTTGTTAGGAGACTATCGTTATGGATCGAAGAACGCAGCTTGCGAAGCGAGTTCGCGCACGAGAAATAACCGTTGTGCCAGGTGTTTACGATATGATCTCGGCACGGATTGCCGATGCGGCTGGCTTCGATGCGCTCTACATGACGGGATACGGCGTGACGGCCTCGCATTTGGGTCTGCCGGACGCGGGACTGGCGTCATTCACGGAGATGGCTTCGCGGGCGCAGACGATTGCCACAGGGACAGCGACACCGCTTGTGGCCGATGCTGACACCGGCTACGGCGGTCTCTTGAACGTGCAACGCACCGTGCGTGGCTACGAAGCAGCGGGAGTCGCCGCGATCCAGCTTGAGGATCAGGAGTTTCCGAAGAAATGCGGCCATACGGAGGGCCGGCGGGTGATACCGCTGGCCGACATGGTGCGCAAGATCGAGGTTGCCGTCGAGAGCCGCGAAGACCCAGACTTCCTTATCGTTGCACGCACCGATGCGAGGACTTCATTAGGTATCGACGCAGCGCTGAGGCGAGCGGAGGCGTATCGCAATGCCGGCGCTGACGTTCTCTTCATCGAATCGCCGGAGGACGAAGCGGAGTTTGAACGCATTGGTCAAACGATTGATGCGCCGCTGCTTGCCAACATGGTCGAGAGCGGCCGCTCACCCGTTCTGAGTCTCGAGCAGCTGGCGGCCTACGGATTCACGATCGCACTCTATCCTGGAACGGCATTTCTCGCTGCAGCGTACACCCTGGAGCAGGTTTACGAACATTTGCATGCCTGTGGATCTAGCCACGATCTCAGCGCACCGATGACCACACTTGCGCATATGAATGAAATCATGGGATTTGAATCGGTCTGGGAGTTCGACCGGCGTTGGGCTGAAACGTGACTCGGCGTCGCCCGAGTTCCTCACCCAAGGCCGTCATCTTCGACCTTGACGATACCATCATCAACACCAACCGGCGTCGCGCCTGGCACAGAACCTTGAGCGAGTTCGAGCGTCGCCTGCCGGCGCACGACGTCATGGATGTCGCGGCCGCAATTGCCGATGCCGCCGACGCTTTTTGGGCCGATCCCGAAAACAACAAACGCTGGGGACTCAGTATCCCGGAAGGGCGCCGGTTTTTGGTGGAGGGTGTGCTGGCGAACCTCGGAGTGCGCGATGCCGGTCTACCTGGCGATCTGATGACAGAATTTTCCAAGGGCCGCGACGATGACCTTGTGCTTTTTCCCGGTGTCAGGGAAACGCTTGAGCAAATGAGCGCGGATGGTATTCGCTTGGCCATGCTGACTAACGGCAGCAGTGAAATGCAGCGTAGGAAGATCAGCCGGTTCGAGCTGTCGGCGCAATTCGAGCATATTCAGGTCCAAGAAGAGTTCGGCACCGGCAAACCCGATCCCGCTGCCTTCCGGAACGTTCTGGAAGTACTCGACCTGCAGGTCGACGAGGTATGGATGGTCGGCGACCACCTCGAGCTCGACGTGGCGGCTGCACAAAATCTCGGTATCTTTGCCATCTGGCACGACCATAAAGGTTCCGGCCTGCCTAGCGGAAACAGAATTCAGCCGGACCATATCGTCACTGCTATCCCCGAGTTGCTTAGTTTGGCCGGTCTTGGTTCATGACCGCGAAAGTGGCTAGTGCGGCCGCGGTGGCAGATTCCGGCTCGACTTGGAAAGCGTGGTAAACTAGAGAACAACTGTCGTGTTGAGCCGGAGGCGACGCGGCCAGAAGAGTTAGCCCGGATTATTCACGGCACGGCGTGAAAGAGGTGGTGAGCGTGGATTAAACTGTTGAGATTCCGTATGATTCTGGTGTCTGGCCAAGACCATACGGCAACAGGGAAACCCGGCTCACCATGGATGAGATTACCGCCTATCTCCCCGGACTGTCACCCGTCGAGAACAAGGAACTGTGCGTCCGGTTCGCCGGCGGCCGGCTGTCGTCGGACGGCGGCGTGCTGGTGCTGCGCGAGATCGAGAAGCGTCTCGGCCTTGCCGCGCGCCTAGCCGGTTGCCTGTCCGATGCGCGCGATCCAGCGAGCACCACCCACTCATACGCCGACATGATCGGGGCGCGCATGTTCGCCATCGCCTGCGGATACGAGGATTGCGACGACCTCGACGTGCTGCGCTTCGATCCGGCGTTCAAGCTGGCCTGTGGTCGCCTGCCCGAGAGCGGTCGCGATCTGATGTCGCAGCCGACCTTGTCCAGGCTCGAGAACGCCCCATCATGGCGCGAACTGGCGCGCATGGGGCTGACGATGATCGATCTGTTTTGCGACAGCTTCGAGCGCGTGCCCCAACGCATCGTGCTCGACATTGACGATACCCCTGATGCCGTCCACGGCGGCCAGCAACTGGCACTGTTCAACGCCCATTACGACGAGTACTGCTTTCAGCCCATCCACATCTTCGACGCGGCGACCGCCAAGCCGGTGCTGTCGCTGCTGCGTCCGGGCAAGCGGCCATCTGGTGACGAGGCGGCGCGGGTCTTGCGCCACGTCATCGGCCGCATCCGGCGCCATTGGCCCCGGGTCGAGATCGCGGTGCGTGGCGACGGCCATTACGGCACGCCCGAGGTCATGGACCTGCTGGAGGATCAGGGCCACGGCTACATTCTCGGGCTTCCCGGCAACGCCCGGCTGAGCGAGATCGGCCAGCCGTGGTGCGAGGACGCGGCGCTGCGCCGGGTGCAATCAGGCAAGGACAAGGTGCGCCGTTTCTTCCAGACCGGCTACCAGGCCAAAAGCTGGTCACGCGAGCGCAAGGTCGTTGCCCGCGTCGAGGCCACCGCAAGGGGGACGGATGTCCGCTTCGTCGTCACCAACCTGCCGGGCCGCGCCAAATTGCTCTACGAGAGGGTCTATTGCGCCCGTGGCCGGATGGAAAACATGATCAAGGAGCACAAGCTCTACACCAAATCCGACCGCACCTCGTGTCACCGATGGGAAGCCAACCAGTTCCGGCTGTTCCTGCACACCGCCGCCTATTGGCTGCTGCATCAGTTGCGCCGGACCGCGCCCCGCCGCTCGCCGTGGCGCACCGCGACGTTCGAGACGCTACGACGGGCATTCCTCAAGATCGCCGTGCGCATCGAGGAGCTCAACACTCGCATCAAGATCGCCCTGCCCTCGGCCTACCCATATCGCAACGCCCTGATCGCGATGGCCGCCTCCATCGCCGCACAAGGCCCCTGATCCTAGCGGCGCGTGCCGCCGGATGAACCTCGAACGTCAATCTCCAACCCGTAACGAAAACCCGCCCCGAAAGCCGCCGTCAACCCGGCCGATACCGCTCGCCTCGCTCAAATCGGCCGCCAAGCGTGAATAATGCGGGTTAGTAGAGCGCCGGTGAGGTTGTTGGAAATGCGGCAATCCGGTTTTTGCGGCCTAATTCTTGCCGTGCCCGCCAATAATTCCAGGCCTTCGTCTTGAGATTTCTCAATGCGGTCGAGACGCATCAGGGCTAGTCCGATGCCGTCAAATGCCGAGCGCATTTCACCTGCTTCGCGATCGCCCGCAAGTATCGGCGTTCCAGGATTAGGCAGCGGACCATCTATAATCACCGGCATCAAACGTCGGCGTGCAAGCCCACGATACTTGGTACGCGCGGTCAATTCCTGGCCCATATAGCAGCCCTTGTCCCAATCGAGCCCATGCAGCTCTTCGAAATTACTCTCAAGTAGAACAGACCTATCGACAATGAGATCCCGGCTGCCGTCCGGCAGGCCAAGCTGAAGTCGAAGTCGTTCATAATCTTCGATGGATGTCTCCTCAAAACCCAGTTCGCCGAGCGCCTCGACCGCAGCGACTTGAGGGCTGACCGCTCGCACGCCGGCCGCAGCAAGGCGCGGATCTACAAACGCAGTGCCGCCGGCAAACGGTGTTGCGCGACCAGGTTCGGAATCGAGACCGAGCGGACGCACAACATCTTCGCCGATCAGCGCAACAACAGCGAAAGATTCGCAGATACCCAAATCCACTTCGGAGCGCAGTTTGTAGCGGCTTAATCGCTGCCCAAGATCCATCATGCGCTGGGCTTCGCAGTCGAGATAGTAGGTCGCGTCCAACTCGAATACAAAAAAGTCGTGTAGGTACTTACCCTGTGGTGTCAGTAATGCCGCCCAGATTGCACGCTCCGACGAAACCTGCTCGATATCGTTGGATATCAACCCCTGTAGAAAGTCCGTACGGCCCTTGCCACCCACAGTGATCACCGCACGCGATTCTAGAACGACAAATTTCAATTTCTTCATCCTGACAGCCTAATCCCATTCACCTCAGACGCCATCTTGGTCTCACGGGCACGCATTGCAAGCTATGGTTGGCACCTGCGATCGCACTACCTATAACCGGCTGTGACATATTCAGATATCATGCTTCGCTATGAAGTTGTTGTTTATCACCGCCAACCGCATCGGCGATGCCGTCTTGTCGACCGGTATACTCGGATCCCTGACCGAGCAATATCCGTCGGCAGAGACGACTGTGGTCGTAGGACCAGCTGCCGCGTCCCTGTTTCGTGCCGCGCCAAGCGTTAAGAACCTGTTGATCGTCGAGAAGCAGCCTCTGGGCATGCATTGGGGGCACGTTTGGCGAGCATGTGCTGGGACCCGATGGGACATTGTCGTCGACCTGAGGCGCTCGATAATTGCTTGGACTGTCTGGGCTTCTCGGCGCTGCATAATCCCAAAGCCGACACGATCAATTCACCGCGTGCGGCTGCTTGCAGAAACAATTGGACTCCCGGAGAATCCGCCAACGCCGAGACTCTGGACCAGCGAACGCGACGATGCCAGGGCGGCAACTTTTATTCCAGACGGTCCCCCGGTATTGGCCTTAGCGCCCGCGGCTAACTGGCGCGGAAAACAATGGGACATTCGGAAATTTTCGCAACTCGCGGGGCGACTAACCGCCAAGGATGGCATTCTACCTGCCGCCCGAATCGCTGTATTTGCGGCGGCGCTGGAGCGCGCGCAAACGGAGGAACTCTTTCGAGCCTTCCCTGAGAAACGCATTATCGACTTGGTCGGCAAGACCGATCTGACTGAAGTCGCCGCTTGCCTCCAACGTTGCGATTTCTTCGTCGGCAACGATTCCGGCCTGGCGCATATGGCGGTTGCGACTGGGACCCCCACTTTGAGCTTGTTCGGCCCAAGCCGGCCCGAGTTATACGCGCCGTGGGGCGAGAACGCTGCCTGGGTCCGAACCCCGGAGAGCTTCGATGAGCTTACCGGCATTCCTGGCTATGACCATCGAACGACCGGATCTTTGATGGACGGACTCACTGTTGATGCTGCTGAAGCGGCAGCCTGCTCGCTTTGGCGCCGCACTCAAACAGCGGCAGCATGAACGGAATGCCGAAACTGTCTGCTCTGGTTGTCGCGCACAACGAAGAATCTCAACTGGCCGGTTGTCTCGAATCACTAAGGTTTGCCGATGAAATTGTTGTTCTGCTTGACCGATGCACAGACCGTTCGCGCGACATTGCAGCACAGTATACCGACCGCCTGATTGAAGGTGCCTGGGAGATCGAGGGTGAGCGGAGAAATGCCGGTATCGACACCTGTACCGGCGATTGGGTTATTGAGGTGGATGCCGACGAGCTTGTGCCGGAACCGCTGGCGCAAGAGATTCGCAGTGTCATAACGCAAACCTCCAGCAGTTACTTCTTGGTTCCGTATGACAATTATATTGGCGAGCGCCTCGTGCGATTTGGCTGGGGTGCGACGTGGGGAGTCAGCGCGACGGTCCGGCTTTTTCGGGCCGGTGCCAAGCGCTGGGGCAACCAGCGGATTCACCCTAAAATCGAGTTCACAGGCGAGCAAGGGCGACTCGCGACGCCGATGGTCCATTATGTGGACCGCGACATTTCCGACATGATCGACCGACTTGATCGATATACGACGGCACGCGCCGCCGACCTACGTGAGAGCGGGGATATTGGCAGTATGTCGGCAAACGTCCGTCGCATCTTTTCGCGGTTTTGGAAATGCTACGTGATGCGACGCGGCTATCGCGAAGGCCCCTACGGCTTTCTTATTGCGCTCTTCGCGGGGCTCTTCCCAATTCTTTCATACCTGAAGGCACGATTGGAGGACAGGTGACGCGTGTACTGCAGGTTATGGCCGGTGCTCGCCATGGCGGCGCGGAGGCATTCTTCGTCCGCCTGGCAGGCGCGCTCGCCCGTGCAGGAATTGAAGAGCGCGTCGTCATTCGCCGCGACCCAGAGCGTGTGGCCGCGCTGCGCAAGATCGATCTTAAACCGGTCGAACTGCCCTTTGGCGGGATTCCGGATCTGCTAACCCGACCACGGCTGAAACGTGAAATCTCCGACTTCGAGCCAGATATTGTGATTGCATGGATGAGTCGCGCCGCAAAATTTTGTCCAAAGGGCGAGCACGTATTGGTCGCGCGCCTCGGCGGATACTACAAACTCAAATACTATCGCCATTGCGATCATCTGATCGCGAATACGAAAGACATCTGCGACTATCTCATTCGGCAGGACTGGCCGGTAGACCGGGTCACCTATCTACCGAACTTCGTCGATGGATCACCCGCATCGCCAATTGAACGGGCAACCCTCAAGACACCGGAAGGCGTGCCACTTCTATTGGCCCTCGGAAGATTACACAAAAACAAGGCATTTGAAGTCTTGCTCGAGGCGTTGCAAGGCATACCCAAGGCCCACCTCTGGATCGCCGGGGACGGCAATTTGCGAAAGACATTGGAATCCCAAGCACGCCAATTTGGTGTCGCCGAGCGTGTGCGTTGGCTTGGCTGGCGGAACGATGTGGGGGCATTGTTGTCGACCGCCGACATTCTTGTCTGTCCGTCCCGACACGAGCCGCTTGGCAACGTGATTATCGAGGCCTGGGCCCACGGTTGCCCGGTGGTTGCTGCAGCGACGCAAGGTCCGCAGTGGCTGATCGGCGGCAACGGTGCCGGCATTTTGGTGCCGGTCGACGATGCCGCGGCACTGGTCCGTTCGATCAACCAGCTATTGCACGATCGTGACGCAGCAGATGATTTGGCGGCGAGAGGTCGCATGGCCTATTCCCGAGACTATACGGAGAACGCGGTCGTCGAACGCTATATCGAATTCTTCGATCGGGTCACGCCATAATGTGCGGGATAGCAGGTTTGGTGATGCACGATGGAACGACGCCAGAGGTCGCGATACTCGATCGTTTCGCGCGCGCACTAGGACATCGCGGACCGGACGGCGAAGGTAAGCACCTGGCCGGACCCGTCGGCATGGTGATGACGCGGCTTGCCATAATCGATCTAGTGACTGGCGATCAGCCGATTTACGACCCTGGCGGTGTCGCCCTTATCGCAAACGCGGAGATCTACAACTACATCGAGCTTCGCGCGGAACTGTCGGGGACACCGTTTACGACGAAGTCGGACTGCGAGCCACCACTCCATCTCTATCGGAAAAATGGCCTTTCCTTCGCCAATGACCTGCGTGGCATGTATGCGATTGCCATCCACGATCCGGCACAGGGGAGACTGGTGCTGGCACGGGATCCCTTCGGAATCAAACCACTCTACTATGTTGAAAAACCCGACCTGTTTGCCTTTGCGTCAGAACCTAGTGCCTTGATCGCAGCAGGTTTGGCCGAAGCCAACGAGGATTCAGAGCACCGAGATGAGCTGCTGCAATTGCAGTTCACCTGTGGCAGGAATACGATTTACAAGGATATCTCCCGCGTCCTGCCGGGCGAAACCCTCGAGGTTCGTGGTGCACGCGTTGTGAGTCGCCGCCAACGACCTGCCTTACCGGAACCCGACGCCACGGAAATCGATGCTGACACTGCATTGCGACGGTTCAATCGCGCCCTCGAAGACAGCGTCGAAATGCATCAGCGATCGGATGTTCCCTACGGGCTGTTTCTTTCGGGTGGCACCGATTCAGCCACCATGCTCGCGCTCATGGCGCGACAGACCGACCGGCCGGTTCAGACGTTCACTGCAGGTTTTTCCGAGCGGGGCGTACACGATGAGCGGGACCATGCGCGACAGCTGGCCAAATTTATGGGTGCCGAACACCATGAGGTTGAATTCAACGAGCATGATTTTTGGTCGCTCTTGCCGGAGATCGCTGGATGTATGGACGACCCGGCGGCGGATTACGCAATACTGCCCACCTGGAAGTTGGCGCGCGAGGCCGCACAGGAGCTGAAGGTCGTTCTATCCGGCGAAGGCGGTGACGAGCTGTTTGCCGGTTATGGAAGATATCGCAGCATCTTGCGCCCATTTTGGCAGGGCGGCAGGGCGATCCGCCCGCGCGGGAGATTCGACCGCTTGCGCGTCCTCAAGCACGAAAGTGATGCCTGGCGGGACGGCATCGCTGCAGCAGAGGCAACCGCAACCGTGCCCGGGCGAACCAAACTCCAAATAGCCCAAGCGACGGACATCGCCGACTGGCTGCCAAACGACTTGCTCACCAAGCTCGACCGCTGCCTTATGACACATGGTCTAGAGGGCCGGACGCCGCTACTCGATCCGGTGGTCGCGAACGCGGTATTTTCTCTGCCTGATCGATTTAAGGTCAATAGCGGCCAAGGGAAGTGGTTGCTACGTCAGTGGCTCGCCGAAAACTTTCCGGCCTCACGCCCGTTCGAAAAGAAGCGCGGATTTAGTGTCCCGGTCGGAGAGTGGATGGGTCGGCACGGCAATCGCTTGGGCGAGCTCGTGGCAAAGGATCCAGCAGTTAGCGCTGTCTGTCATCCCTCACGCGTTAAGACGCTCTATACGAGCGCCAAGAAACGCGCCCGATTCGCCGCCTGGGCGCTCCTTTTCTATGCGCTTTGGCATCGACGGAACATCCGCAACCTGCCCGCAGAGGGCGATACGTTTGAGTGTTTGGCCTCACCTTGAGGTCACACGGTGCGGGTTTAGGCGGACTGTGCGGTGCCGACTTGTTTGCTTTCGTACACCCTCATCGAATCCGCAATATCGGACGATAGCGCCGCAGAATCCTTGTCCGGGTTGAAACCGAGAAGGATGGCGCCCGACAACTGCTTGAGAAGCTGCAGATCCTTTGGATTGGGCTTTGGAAAGTGCTTTTGAATAGACGTCGCAACCTCGATCAGCGAATGACAGAGTTCACCAACATGGTCGAACTGCGTCCCGATGACGCGCCGGGCGAGATCGTTGGCGACGGCCACAAGATGATCGACCATATCGCGTTTGGATTCGTCGATGCGGCCAGCTGACATCGCGGAGGCAATAACCTGTTCCAGAAACCCGATCTGAAAGGCGTGGCGGGACAATTTCTCGTCGTTAATTTTTGAGAGAGTGCCAGTGATTTGGTTGTGCAATTCATCCGGGGACATCGGAGTCCCATTGGCCTTAGCGAGGAGCGTGTTTGGCACCGCGATCTGCGGAATATCCGATTCTCGGCTAACATCACTGCGGCGATCTGGACCCGTGTAGTCTGAAGTGAAGACAAAGGGTCGGCGGCGGAACGCCAACGCCTCCATGCGTTCGAACAACTGACCTGGCGAAATCGGTTTGACGAGCATTGCGTCGGTGCCGCAGCTTGCAACCCGGCGCACCAGATCACGGTCAGGTTCCCAGGTCGTGACAATCACTGGAACAAATGGATTGTCCCCAATCTCGTGGTTTCGAATCTTCTTGATAACTTCGCAGACATCGCCGTCTTCCAACCCCGTATCCAATACCAGCACGTCGGGACACTGGTGTTTGAGTGCTTCCAGCACCTCCTCGATCTTGCCGAAATCTGCGGTCGATCTGAATCCTTCGTGCAACATGGCGTTTCGAAGGGCCTGCAACAGATGGCCCTTCGGATCGCCTATATAGATATCGATTGTACCTCGCCGTTTTTGGTCAACTTCACGCATTTATTCAATCCAGCGAATAGGGTATCCTATTCGCTCTCGTAGTGCCTAGATCTGGGGGGCAGGGCTGGGTCTGCCCCCGACGAGCTTCTTGTATGGCACGGGCTCCAGTTGCACTGCTTGCTGGAGGAGTCGATAGAACAGGAGGCCGCGAGCTTTGGATCGGCGGCGATTGAAGCGGAACGTGAACTCGTCCAGATAGTAATCAAGCTGGGAGGCGCTAATAGCCCCATGGTGAATACCCAGCCACCACCGATCAAGGAGGCCGGCTACCCGATGAACTTGGGGCATGACAATGTGGGCTGGGTCGCCGCTGGCGGAAATATTTTTCGGCTGGTGTTCGAAGCCGACTCCCGTGAGACCGTTGTAGGCTCGCCAGCCATCGGTTCGAATCGTTGCTCCCGGGCACACAGCCGTTTGGACGAAAGGAATGAGGCTCTCGGCGGATGCGTCCTCGACACGCGCCATGCGGATACGACCGGTACCCCGACCCCGGATTTCGGCGGCAATCGCGACAATCGATTTCTTGTTTGTTTTCCGCCCCGTAACGCCAACCTCCCGGCCGCCCACATAGGTTTCGTCGACCTCGACCTCGCCATTCAGAAGCTCTCTGCCCGGTCGAACCATGGCCCGGCGCAGCTTATGGAGCCATGTCCAAGCCGTTTGATAACCGCCCAGGCCGAGTATTCGTTGAACCCCAAGCGCACTGACGCCGTGCTTCTGATTCGTCACATACCACATCGCCTGGAACCAAAGCCGCAACGGTTTCCGCGTACCCTCGAAGATCGTCCCCGCGGTCGGCGACGTCTGACGTTGGCATCCCGCACATCGCTGTTGGCCCCTGGCCGTCACCCACGCCTCGGTTCCCCCGCAGGCCGGACACCGAAACCCGGCAGGCCAACGGACACGCCGAAGAAAATCCGCACAGGCGGCCTCAGAAGCGAACCAGTCGTCAAATTCCATAAGCGTGCGAGGGTAATCGATCCCGCCAACGGGATGCGCAGTATTCTCGGCCATCACAACATCTTGCCACTACGAGAGCGAATAGGATACCCTATTCCAGCGATTATGACGCCCTTCACCGCGTATTTTGTCTTTCAATTCGTAGATCAACGTCCAGCCTACAAGGCGCAAGCATTCATTGGGCTTGTGTCGACGTCCGGATTCTCCATCGACAAAACATTGTCATAGATGGCTGTAAAGAGCAATGTTCGCACGCTCCAAGGTGCCCGAGCGACGAGACTGCGCCGAGCCACCTGGTGACCGCTCGCAGATGCGTTGTTGGAGCTCAGGACTTTGCTTTAAGGGCCGCTTGTGCTGCGGCTAGGCGCGCGATGGGAACGCGGTAGGGCGAACAGGACACGTAGTCCAGGCCAATTTTCTCGCAAAAATAGATCGACGCTGGATCTCCGCCGTGTTCGCCGCAGATTCCCAACTTTATGTCCGGGCGCGTCTCGCGTCCGCGTTCGGCTGCCATTGCCACCAGAGTCCCGACGCCGTCGACATCTATCGAAACAAAGGGGTCAATGGGTAGGATACCACGGCGCTCGTATTGCGGTAGGAAGGAGGCCGTGTCATCGCGGCTGAAGCCAAACGTCGTTTGAGTCAAATCATTGGTGCCAAAACTAAAGAATTCCGCCGTCTTTGCGATCTCACCAGCGCAGATGGCGGCCCGCGGCACCTCGATCATCGTGCCGACCAGATAGTTGGGGACCTCACCCAATTCGCTAGCGACATCCTTGGCGACCCGATCGATATCGGATTTCAGGATATCGAACTCCTGTGGTGTAGCGACGAGCGGCACCATGATTTCGAGAATGACCTCATCCTGCATCTCGCGGCCGACTTCGAGCGCTGCCTCGAAGATGGCTCGTGCCTGCATCTCATATATTTCGGGATAGGTGATCGCGAGCCGGCATCCGCGATGACCCAGCATCGGATTGGCCTCCTTGAGCTGGGCAGCGCGATGGCGGACTTGCTCAACAGGCAAATTTGCCGCGCGCGCGACCTCGATCAATTCTTCCGTACCCTTCGGCAAAAATTCGTGAAGTGGTGGATCGAGCAGGCGAACCGTGACCGGCGCCCCTTTCATGATTCGGAACAGTTCGATGAAGTCGGCTCGCTGCATCGGTAAAATCTTTTGCAGCGCGGCACGGCGCCCGGCCAGACTTTCCGCGACGATCATTTCACGAACTGCGACAATCCGATCACCGTCGAAAAACATATGTTCGGTGCGGCACAGACCAATCCCTTCGGCGCCAAACTCCCGTGCCGCTCGGGTATCGGTCGGGGTCTCGGCATTTGCCCTAACCCTGAGCCGGCGGATGCCGTCTGCCCACTCCATCAAAGTCGCGAATTCGCTCGCTAGCTTGGGCTGAACCGTGGGCACTTCGCCCAGCATGATTTCACCGGTTCCGCCATCAATCGTGATCTGATCGCCCGAGTTCACCACTGTGTCAGCCACCGACAGTGTTTGCGCCTTGCTATCCACGGCAAGCTCGCCGGCACCGGCAACGCAGGCACGCCCCATGCCGCGCGCAACGACCGCAGCATGGCTCGTCATACCGCCGCGCGTCGTCAGGATTCCTCGGGCCGCATGCATGCCATGGATATCCTCGGGGCTCGTTTCAGTCCGCACCAGGATGACCGCTGTTCCCATCGCCGCCAGTTCCTCGGCCTCGTTAGCGCTAAAAACAGCTCGTCCCGACGCCGCCCCCGGTGACGCTGGAAGGCCCGTGGCGATCACCAACTTTTCGGCCGCCGGATCGAGTGCGGGGTGTAAAAGCTGATCGAGCGCGGCCGGGTCGACGCGCGAAACGGCCGTTGCTTTGTCAATCAGCCCCTCCTCGACCATATCCACCGCGATCTTTATCGCTGCCGCCGCAGTCCGCTTGCCCGCACGAGTCTGTAGCATCCATAACTTGCCGTTTTGCACGGTGAATTCGATGTCCTGCATGTCTTTGTAGTGCGACTGCAAGGTATGGCAGACGTCATCGAGCTGGCGAAAGACATCGGGCATAGACTCTTCCATCGCCGGCAATTTGGAACCCTGCGCCAGTCTTGCGCTGGTTGTCAGGCATTGCGGCGTGCGAATGCCGGCGACCACGTCCTCGCCTTGCGCATTCACCAGATATTCACCGTAGAATACGTTCTCGCCGGTCGACGGATCGCGCGTGAAAGCGACGCCCGTTGAACAGGTGTCACCCATATTCCCAAACACCATGGCCTGGATATTGACGGCCGTTCCCCAATCGGACGGAATCGCATTAAGTCGCCTGTAGGTTATGGCACGCTCGTTGTTCCAGCTGCCAAGCACAGCGCCGATGGTGCCCCAAAGTTGATCCTGGACATCCTGCGGGAACGGAGCGCCGGATTGCTCCTCGACCTTGGCCAGGAAATCGACCGCCAACCCTTCGAGATCTTCAGCATCGAGGTCCGTGTCGAGTGTGACGCCACGCGCGTTCTTACACGTGTCCATCAGATCTTCGAACACATAACCGGACAGGCCGAGGACGACATTCGCGTACATCTGAATGAACCGACGATAGGAATCGTAAGCGAACCGACGATCGTCGCTGAGCTTTGCCAGACCCTCGACCGATTCATCATTGAGGCCAAGGTTGAGAACCGTATCCATCATGCCCGGCATCGACGCTCGTGCCCCGGATCGGACCGAGACGAGCAATGGGTTCGCAACGTCGCCAAAGCGGGCTCCGACATCCTGTTCAATTGATTCGAGAGCGTTCTCGACATGCTCGCGGAGATCGGACGGATAGGATTTGTCGTGGTTGTAGAAATACGTGCAGACTTCGGTGGTAATCGTAAATCCAGGCGGAACAGGTAGCCCGAGCGCACTCATTTCGGCCAAACCTGCGCCTTTGCCGCCCAGCAGTTCGCGCAACGTCGCACCGCCTTCGGCCGACCCATTGCCGAAGCCATATACCCATTTGCTCATCCGCTGCCCTACCCTTCGATCTGGCTGAAGTCGGCGACGCGATTCATGGTCCGCGTCACATATGCGAGGAGACTCAGCCGATTTTTTCGCAACTCCTCTACCTCTGTGTTTACCTTTACCTGGTCAAAGAACACATCGATCGGCTTACGCAACTTCGAGAACGCTTTCATTGCGTCGATATATCTCTCTTGTTCCAGCAGTGGATCGACTTCGTTCCTTAGATTGTCGAGCGATTGAGAGAGAGCGTGTTCCGCACCCTCGGCAAGCTCGGGATTGAACATTTCGGGCTGGGACGCCATGCCATCACGCTCTTGCTC
Source organism: Alphaproteobacteria bacterium (assembly GCA_963664465.2). Taxonomy (GTDB): domain Bacteria; phylum Pseudomonadota; class Alphaproteobacteria; order UBA8366; family CAVOAK01; genus CAVOAK01. The sequence goes on from CAXXSU010000011.1 coordinate 19,297, forward strand.
GATGCGGACAATATTTGCCGCCCGCTGGTATGCCACGAGCAGATTGGAGCCATCATCTGTATTCAAGAACGCGGTAAGTGCATCGACGCGTTTTAGGACACCTACGAGATCGATTTCGCCCGATCCTCCCGATGCGGATTGCCGTTGCGAAAACACCGCCTTGATTAGATCGTGGCGCACCCCTTTCTCACGCTGCTGCACCACCAATCGATCAGCGATGAAACTCAACAGCTCCAAAATGGTTTGCTCTCCGTCCTTATTAAGAGGAACCGACCCGTAACACTCATATGCACTGAGCATTACGTCGGCCAAAGGGAGCCTCAGTTCATTTTCCACTATGAGACGGATGACACCGAGTGCGGCGCGGCGCAGCGCGTAGGGATCGCGCGATCCAGTCGGCTTTTCGTCAATCGACCAAAATCCAACAAGCGTGTCGATCTTATCAGCAAGCGCGAGCACAATTGATGTTGGCGCGTTTGGACATTGATCATTCGGTCCAAGCGGCGCGTAGTGCTCGGCGATCGCTCTGGCAACTTCCGGCCGTGCATCTTCTTGCAATGCGTAGTAACTACCAACGATACCCTGCAGTTCAGGGAATTCCCCGACCATACCCGTCGTAAGATCAGTTTTAGCGAGTAGCGCCGCCCGCTGGGAAATGGCGACGTCAGCGTCGGGAACATGTTGGGCCAGAACTTGGATCATCGCCTGAAGCCGTACTGCTTTGTCGGCGACGGAACCCAGTTTCGCATGGAAGATCAGACCGCGTAGATCAGATGCCCGGCTTTCCAGCGTGCGTTTTCGGTCCTGATCCCAGAAAAACTGAGCGTCGGCGAGGCGGGCCGCCAGCACGCGCTCGTTGCCGGCGACGATCTGCGCACCGCCGTCCGCCGCAGCGATGTTGGCAACGACCGCAAAGCGCGGCGCAAGTACGCCGTCGGCGCGCAAAAGCGAGAAATACTTCTGGTGACGGCGCATGACAGTCGTCAGGACCTCGTCAGGCAGGTCCATGAACCGCTCGTCAATCTGCCCCAATAGTACAACGGGCCATTCGACGAGACCTGTGACCTCGTCTAGAAGCGCTCTGTCCTCCTTGACCGAGAGCTCCTCGGCGTCAGCGAGGCGTTTGAGTTCGCTCTCGATAAGCGCGCGGCGCTCGCCCGACTCGAGGATGACCTTGGACTTACGCAGCTTTGTTGCGTAGTCGTCAAACGAGCTGACCGTGAACCCCTTGGGTGCGAGAAACCGATGGCCACAGGTTCGGTTGCCGCTTGCCAAGCCGTGTGGCGACGCACCGATTGGATCCTCGCCGACAGCGGCACGCCCCACGCCGCGCACGAGGTCGAACTTTACCGCTCGGCCATCGAAAACACACAGGATCGACTGCAGCGGACGCACCCAAGAGAGATGCGGTTTCTCGCCCCAGGTCATGGATTTTGACCAGGAAAACTCCCAAATGGCATCGCGCACGATGTCGGCAACGACTTCACGAACGGCGCGCCCACCGCCCCGTACGTCCGCCACATAATATTCGCCCTTCTTGGTTGCCTCAGTTTTCAGGGCGGCGCGCGACACTCCGACAGAGCGTGCAAATCCATCGACGGCTGCGTCGGGAGCGTCAACCGACGGCCCTCTCCTGCTTTCGCGCGTTGCCGGTTGCCGTTTTGGCAGTCCATCGACGACAAGGGCAAGACGTCTTGGCGTTGCGTGCGCGTCAGCACGTTCAAATGCCAACCCCCCCGCTTCGAGCCCCGCCGTCACGAGGCGTTTGAGTTCTGCCGCAGCGCGCGTCTGCATGCGCGCCGGGATATCCTCCGACAACAGCTCGAGCAGGAGTTCGGGCATCACGCTTACTCGGCCTCGGAGAACGCGAGCCAAGCCGCGCAACAGGCATTTGTCATGGCGCGGACGCGGCCGATGTAAGCCTGACGCTCGGTCGCACTGATTACGCCCCGGGCATCGAGCAAGTTAAACAGATGGCTCGCCTTGAGACATTGGTCGTAGGCCGGAAGCGGCAGGTTCACCTTGAGTATGGCCGCACATTCTTCTTCCGCGTCTGCGAAATGCTGAACCAACCTTGCTGTGTTCGCATGCTCAAAATTATAGGCGGAGAATTGCCGCTCCGCTTCGAGGAAAACGTCGCCATAAGTTGTGCCAGCACCGTCGAAGTCGAGTTCGTAAACATTCTCCACACCTTGAATATACATCGCGAGCCGCTCAAGCCCGTAGGTGAACTCGACCGAAACTGGATCGCAATCGATGCCGCCGACCTGTTGAAAATAGGTGAACTGACTGACTTCCATGCCGTCACACCAGACCTCCCAACCGAGTCCCGCCGCACCGAGCGTCGGACTTTCCCAATCATCCTCGACAAATCGAATGTCGTGCTCCAATGGATCGATACCAAGCCGCTTCAGACTCTTGAGATAGAGATCTTGGCTGTGCTTGGGGGACGGTTTCAGCATCACTTGATACTGGTAGTAATGCTGCAATCGATTGGGATTTTCGCCATAGCGCCCATCGGTGGGACGGCGCGAAGGTTGCACGTAAGCGGCGTTCCACGGTTTTTTTCCCAGGGCGCGCAGCACGGTCGCAGGGTGAAACGTCCCGGCGCCCACCTCCATATCATAGGGCTGCAGAATAACGCAGCCCTGCGCCGACCAATACGCATGGAGCGTCAGGATGAGCGATTGTAGGCTGGTGTTCGCGGCCATGGGCCCGATCGTCCTGAAACCCGGCTGAACGTCAGGTGCGGCGCACGATACTTGCAGCCCCGGAGAGCGTCAATTCGGGCAGTTGGTGCGTCCGCAGTCAGACGCATGATTGGTCGCAACGTAAAAATTACACACGGGACATCTCAGCGTCTCCTCGACGGTTCCCTGTGCGGGCGCTTCCGTGCTCGTTTCACTTTTTTGAGCCCGACCCCGCGTACGCAGATTTCTGATTTCGAAATGCCGCTGTAGACGCAGCATCCCGTAAAGGAATGTCAAAATTACGCTGATAAGGACGACAAACTTCAAAAAGGAAAATCCGAACATCGCGCACCATAATGGCGTGAACAAGCCGCGGTCAAGTTGCGCTACGCCAACCATCACGCGATCCTGACTGAGTTGCGGGCGCCTTAGAGTGGCGGCCCGAAAATACAACTCTTCTTGACGCTATCTGTCGCCTCAGAGGCCGTAACGCGTCCAAATCGCGCGCTCTTCGATTGAGGAAATGAGCTCGTGCGCCAGTGACGTCTCGCGCTCGATACCGAACCTGCGCTGAAGCCAGCCGCGTGGTCGCGTCATGAGCCTTAACCGAACACGTTCGCCGAATCTATCCCGCATGACCGAGCGCAGGTCACCGATCCCGTCGATCAGTCCTAGTTCGAGTGCCTTCAGACCAGTCCAAAACTCGCCATTGAACAGCGTTTTCTCGTTTGTGCTTAACCGTTCAGCGCGGCGTTCGCGAACGTATGCCTTAAACTGATCATGGAGCTCCTTCTGGATTGATTTGAGATGCTTCACGTCCTTTGGATCTTCAGGGCGAAAGGGGTCAAGCATCGCCTTCCTATCGCCAGCCGTGTGGACGCGGCGCTCTACACCAATACGTTCAAGGAGTGCCGGAAATCCGAAGCTGGCGGAGAGCACGCCAATCGAACCGACAATCGATCCGCCCTCGGCGTAAATCTCATCCGCAGCGCAGGCTAGCCAATATCCGCCTGACGCGGCCACATCCTCGCAAAAAGCAACGACCGGAAGCCCCTTCTCGTCTGCAAGTGCTCTAATTCGCTTTGCTATCAGCGCTGATTGCACGGGCGAGCCGCCGGGAGAATTGATTACAAGTGCGACGCAACGCGCGCGTGGGATCTTGAACGCATGTTCGATGGATGTCGTGAGCGCAGCCAATGTAAGACCGCGTCGTGCAGGACCGTACTGACCGATTATGCCCGTCAGCCGAATAACCGGCACGATCGGTGCGCGTTCAATGCGGTCGGCCAGGCGATCGCCGACCAGCGGTAGGCGGCGCAGCCATTCCACGGGTTGGTGGGTGGGTTGCGTTTCAGTCATCGCCGTTTACATGGTGACTGGTAACGGCACATCAACATGCGCCCGGCACTTGATTCCCTACGTGACCGGTTCACAATCTTATTTCTGCGCCACCGCGCAGCACCATTTCTGCCTCATCGGTATAACCATTTGCATCAGCATGCAGCACCATGCCGGCGGCCAGGCTCATCGGCGCCCTGGAAGCACGGCTGGTGTGGACAATAACCCGCTTCGCGGGCTGTCCCGCCGATGGCCACAATGGAAATACGACGGTACCACCTGTAGCGCCGGCCATAAGGGCAAGCAATTCATCCAATCGATCCGCACGATGTATGAATGTGACGCCGCCGCCCCGACGAACCATTTGCACGCAGAATTTAACCCAGCATGCGAGATCTGCTGGGCCTTCGATCGTTGACGCAGCTTTGGCCTCGTCGGTTGAAGAGTTTGCGTGCCCCGCTTGGAGATAAGGCGGATTTGCCATTACCTGATCAAAGCTTGCCGGCTGGAGTTCGCTTGGCGGATTTAGTAGATCGCCAGCTATGGCCGTGACACGCTCTCCGAAACCGTTGGTTTCAATATTTTGCTCGGCCAACAGCACCAGCTTCCGTTGGACTTCTAGACAGGTCACGCGAGCCCCACGAACCCGGGCGGCGTAACACAACGCCGCGGTTCCAACGCCGCTACCGACGTCCAGCACAAGACCCTCCGTCACGTCCGGTACGGCGGCCGCAAGAAGGACCGGATCAATTGCCATGCGATAACCGCCGATCGGCTGACGGATGGCGACACGTCCGCCCAACACACGATCCACACCATCATCTGTCGGCGTGCCGATGGGGTGCGGAGACTTTCCGCCGTCAAGTTCTCCAGCCTGTTGCAAAAGTCCCATTGCGGCGGCGTAGTCCTCGTCGACGACCATCAGACGCCGAGGGATGGCGTTGGCCGACCCTTCGAGTACACTCATATGCGTATCAAGGACCACCACATCGATCCGGCGATCCGCCAACAGCGCCGTCAGCCAGGATAGGCGAACGGCGTCAGATGTGCGTAGGATCTCCCTCATTCTGCTATCGGCATTTGCTGCATTAGGGCCACCCTTGACCACCGGTTACGTTGCACTATGCTCGCTGCCGGATCGTCATATGGTCAACCGGGAGCGCCAACCGTTGGCTACTGTCGTCAACTTTCATCCTAAGACTGCCAAAGACGGCAAACCTACGCTCGACGCTCTGCACGCGCTAGTGTCGAACGATGTAACCCGCGTCAATCAAGTCATTCTCGATCGCATGCAAAGTTCGGTGACACTGATTCCGCAACTGGCGGGTCATATCATCGCAGCCGGTGGCAAACGTCTGCGCCCGATGTTAACTCTGGCCGCCGCGAAGCTGTGCGGATACGACGGTGACCGCCATATTGCGCTCGCGACCTGTGTAGAATTCATTCATACCGCAACGCTTTTACATGACGACGTGGTCGATCAGTCGATGTTGCGGCGCGGTCAGGACTCGGCAAATTCGCTTTGGGGCGATCAGGCATCCGTCTTGGTTGGCGACTTTCTGTTCTCCCGAGCGTTTCAGCTTATGGTCGAGGATGGGTCACTCGACGTGCTGTCCATTCTTTCAGAGGCTTCTGCGGTTATCGCTGAGGGTGAAGTCCTGCAACTGATGACGACCAACGACACAGCGACGAGCGAGGAGGCCTATCTCGACGTTGTCCGCGCAAAGACCGCCAAACTGTTCGCAGCAGCGACGGAAATTGGCGCGGTTGTGGCCGACCGGCCGAAAGCCGAGCGCCAGGCATTGGAAAGTTATGGCATGAACTTGGGGATCGCATTCCAGTTGATCGATGACGTACTGGATTACTCAGCGAGCGAAAGGGATCTTGGCAAGACTGTTGGTGATGATTTTCGAGAAGGCAAGATCAATCTGCCAGTCGTGCTCGCCTGGCGGCGTGGCGACGAGGAGGACCGGTCCTTTTGGCGCCGCACCATGGAGGACCTGAATCAAAACGACGGCGATTTCGAAGAAGCGGTACAGAAGATGAACAGCTGTGGCGCATTGCACGATTCAGTCGAGCGCGCGCGACACTATGGTGCGATCGCGCGCGATGCTTGCGGTATCTTCCCCGATAGCGAAATCAAATCAGCGCTCGTCGGCACCATCGATTTCTGTATTGAACGGGCGCACTAGCGGCGTTCCCACAACCGGACGGCGACTCAACTAGGTTCGGGACCGGCTCCATCCAGGGGTGTCGGGATGAACCAAAAAAGCGGCTTCCTCTTCCGTGGACTCCCGTCCGAGCGCTTCGTTTCGGGCTGGAAACCTGCCGAACTTGTTAAAAACCTCCCTGTGAGAAATTGCCGAGTTCCGGCTTCGCTTATTGTCCAATGTCGCGAAGAGTTCGACGCTCCGGTCCTGATTATCTGCATTTTCGCTGTGTTCGAAAGGCAGATAGAGGAACAAACGCTGCGATTGCGGCACCAACTTGTCAGCGCCAGCAGCAAGTGCCTCCTTTGCCAGCCGGCAAGCCAACGGATCGCTTGCGAACGCCTTCGGATCGCCTCTTAACATATTCCGGGAAAATTGATCGAGCAGAACAATTTCGGCAATTCGTCCCTGTGGTGTGGCACGCCAGGAGGTAAACTCCTCCTTGTTGGCTCGCGTATGCGCATCGAGAAATCGCTCGCGCAGCATGTTGTCGAAGTCGGCATCGCCCCGAAAACGATCCTCCTGGGTGCATTCTTCGAACCAGAAGTCAAATACCTCGCACATCTCGGCGCCGCCGGCGGCGCGCCAATTCTCGAATTCCGTCAGCCATAATTCGGCGAATTCCACATCCTTCCATTCTTCGAACCAAGGTCCACCACGCGTGTAATGGACCACATTAGGTGCCCCACTCTTGGGCGTACTCGACCAACCCTCAAGCCAGTTCCAGGTCTCGCCTATCGAGCCGATCAGCGAATCGTCGAGCCAGCTAAAACGATGCAAGAAAAGTCCGGTCTCGGTATTCACGAGATCGGGCGTCAACACTGCGTTTGCAGGATGTCCGCAGTTGTAAAGCACCATCGACGACCAATTTTTTCGCGGATATTGAGTCTGCGGCCGGCCATCCATCTTCCGGTCCTCCGGCGGATGATGGTCGTGATGAACGCACATCACGGCGTAACGGTCGTCCACTAGCTGCGCCAGTTTTAGGACGTCTTCGAGCCACAAAAAATCGCAGTCGCAGAACAGCGCCCAGCCATCAAAGCCCGCCAGGTAAGGAACAAGGAACCGCGAGAAGGTGAATTCGGTTGAGGACAATGGGTCTACATCACGGGTGTAGATACCTCGCTCACGAAGAACGTGCTGCCGCAGAGATTTGACGGAGATAGGCCCGCTCGCCCTGGCATGAAGCGAGTGCCGGCAAACCTCGTAGAGTTCGCCTTCGCGGCTATCCCAACCGACGAAAACGCGAAATGTCTGTGGTTTCGCAGCTGACATCACGCCTTTCCCCGACCGTCGATCCACGGCTCAATTTCGTCTCCAATTTTCGCCAACACCTGGCCCCACATTTGGTCTTTGTCCTGTCTGAAGATGCGTACGGAGCGATACCATGGAGAGTCGGGGCGATCAATCTGCCAGCGCCAGCTAGGCTGAGTGGGCGCCAACATCCAAACCGGCTTGTCGAGCGCTCCAGCAAAATGAGCCGTTGTGTTCGCCATGGAGATGACCAGATCAAGTGCATCGATCTGGGCCGCGAATTCATCAAGGTCAACGCCTGTATTGTCCCAACTGTGCACGGTCACACCGTGCTCGGATTGGAGAGACGCGAGATCTTCGGAGCTATCGCCGTGTTGCAGATTCACCACCGTGAGCCGCGTGTCGCCAAGCAGTTCGGACCACTCAGCCAGGTTCATGACGCGCCGCGAGCGTTCCAACGCGCTGACTCCGCCGCGCCAGGAAATGCCAACTTTCGGACCATCGCCAAGCTCCGCATATCGCTTGCGCCAAATTTCGACCGCGGCTGGATCGGTCTCTAAGTAGCGTCCCACTTGTCGCTTAAAGTCTTCCTCACAGCGGCGAAAATGCTTTGGCAGGCTACCGAAAGGCACAACAAAGTCAGCCTCTGTCGCCTGCCAAATTCCATGCGATGACTTGTCACTATCGACTTTGCAGGCGGCAAAGCTTCGGCGCAACAATGAGACGAGACGGTCGTCGACTTGAATCGAAATCTTCGCAGCCTGCGAGGCCAGGTCGTTCAGGCAATGGGTGAACATGACGACGTCGCCCGGACCTTGCTCTCCGTAGACCATGATCGACCGTCCGCTCAGGTCCTCATCGTCCCAGTGTGGTTGTGCAAAAGTTCGCGGCACTTCGCCGTCGATCTCCCACCGTTGTTCATACTCGTCCCAGCCGCGACCGTAATCGCCGCTGAGAAGGAGTGCATTGCATCGGTTCCAACGCGCGGTCAGGCCCGATGGATTCCGCGCGATAACGGAATCAAACAACTTAATCGCTTCATCGAGTCTGCCGATACCCGCATACACCGTTGCCAGATTGGTTTCCGCTTCCAGGTAGGAGGGGTCGCGCTCCAATGCCTTGCGAAAGTTTTCAGCTGCTTCGTCCATACGGTTGGTGTACTGCTGCACGAGGCCCAAGTTGTTGAGAACACGCGGCGCTTCCGGCGCGAGCTCGTAGGCACGGATTATTTCCGATTCGGCTTCGGCGTAGCGTTCCTGATCGAAATACACCAGCGCGAGATTGTTTCGAGCCTCGGCATAATCGTCGCGCAAATTCAGTGCGTGAAGAAGCTGTTCTTCGGCCTCGGTATGACGGCCGAGTTTCCGCAATAGATTACCCAAATTGTTCAGAAACTGCGGATTCTCTGGTTCGAGAGCAAGTGCCTCCTGCAGCAGAGGAACCGCCTCATCACCACGATCCGCCGCGGCAAGGGCCAGGCCGAGATTACCAAGAATGAGCGCGCTAGCCCCCTGCTCTGCGTGAACTTGTCCGAGCAATTCAACGGCTTCTTCGGCCCTCCCCACCACAGTCATCGCCGCGCCGCAACTCGCCGCCGCCTCGATGTCATCAGGCGCCTGGCGAAGGATCTCCTCGTACTGCGCTACGGCGTCGGCGGCGCGACCGCTCTCAAGGAGCAAGCTAGCCAAACCGCGCCGCGCCTCGACAAATTCGGGCTGCGCAGAAATGGCGCGCTCAATATGGGGAATAGCTTCGGCCGGCTGACCCTGAAGCACGCAGACACGGCCCAAGTTGAAGAGCGCCAGTGCATTCTCGGGCTCCTCCGACAACAATGCCCGGAAGCTCGAAACAGCGTCCTCAAATCGGCCCAATGCGACCTGCGCTTCGCCGAGATCGTTGAAATATTTAACACGCCTAGGCTCCAGTTCGACTGCCCGGCCGATCAACTCAACGGCCTCAACCCAACGTTGGGTGCGGCAGCCAACCATGCCGAGCAAGTAGAGTGCGTCGACATTGTCCCGGTTCTGTGCCAGGGCATTTCGAAGCACCTTATCCGCCTGTTCCGTATTTCCGGACTGCAGCAGCTTCATGGCTTCCGCGATCACAGGATCGGGAAGCGCCTGCTGCGCAGACGTATCGGGTGGTTGGACATTGTCGCTCATTGGGGAACGATCTTGCGAGATGGTGGTGTTGGCGACCACTATGCCAAGATCATGACCGTCAGGCGAGTGGCCATTTGCCGCAGATAGTTGGTTCACGTGGCGGAACCGGACCGCCGACACCGGAAATCCGCGCCGCGGCGCTAACTTGCGACCGACCCTGCGAAAGCGCTATATACCGCCGCCGGTCGGAGTGTAGCTCAGCCTGGTAGAGCACTGTCTTCGGGAGGCAGGGGCCGGTGGTTCGATTCCACTCACTCCGACCAATCTTTTCAACGGTTAGAAAAGATTTCCCGATCCCGGTTTGTGCCGCCAATTCACGGGAAGGTAACGACATGCCTGTCATCTTCAATCAGCAAGACATAGCCGCTGTCGAAGCTGGAGATGGTGCATTTGTACAGACGCTACTTGACGCAAAGATAACCAGCAATGACAACGTCCGCCTGCAGCGTTGGCGAATCCAACCGGGCGGGTCGATGCCGGTGGCCGTCGCCAGCACAGACCTCACCTGGGTGCAGGTCCTCGACGGTGAAGTGGAGCTCGACGGCACGCGGGGACGGCACTCACTCTCGAACGTTCATCTCGTCGTCCTGCCGCCCGGCTTCAGCGGGACTCTGACGAGCAAGGCGGGTGCGGTTTTGCTCCACGCCGAAGTGCCGGACGCGGCGCGGTTCGATCCGTCGTTTGCCGCAAGTCCACCGACTTTTGGCTGTGTCGACTGGACGGAAGAGCCGGTGCTAAATGCTGAACACGACGCGCGAAAACGCATCTACTTCGTGACGCCAAAGATGTTCGGAACGAAGGCGCTTGCCGGCGAGTTGATCATCTATCCGCCTGGAACCGAGGCCTCGAACCATCACCATGAGGGCGCCGAGCATTTCCAATATATCGTCAAGGGCAGCGGCACGGTTTTCTCGAACGAGGAACCGCATTCGATTCGCGCCGACGACGTGATCTACAACTACGAGCGCGAACGCCACTACTTTCGCTGCGGCGATGATGAGGAAATGCTGTTTGTGGAGTTCTTCGTGCCTGGCGAATTCAAGACAATCTGGGCCGATAACGCTCCGATTTGCGCCTGGCTTCCGACCGGCAAGAACATCAAGGGTGGTACGCCAGTACGCGAGATTGCGGCACACAGTTCCGAGCATGTCGCGAAGCCGGCCGACGTCTAAACAGCGTCTAGGGCGTTGACGAGCCGCCGTTGCGAGCGTCACGGATTGCCCGCCAGATCCGCTCCGGCGTTGCCGGCATGTCGAAGTGATCGATGCCAAGAGGCGCAAGCGCATCGACAACGGCATTGATGACCGCGACAAGCGAACCGACCGTTCCCGCCTCGCCTGCACCCTTTACGCCCAATGGATTGGTTGCCGTGGGCACCGGATTGCTCGCCATGTCGATCGAGCAGAGCGATGCGGCGCGGGGCATCCCGTAGTCGAGGAATGAGCCGGTCACGAGTTGACCTGCATCGTCGTAGACGATTGCCTCTGAAATCGCCTGACCGACACCCTGCGCGATGCCGCCATGGATTTGGCCCTCGAGAAGCAGCGGATTGACGACAGTGCCGACATCGTCGACGACGGCATAGCGTAGGATTTCCAGTGCGCCGGTTTCCTCATCGATCTCCAGTTCGCAGACGTGGCAGCCGTTGGGAAAGTTGGGAAATTCCGGCGAGAATGTTGCGGTTTCGCTGAAACCGGCCTCGACCCCAGGTGGGAGATTTTGCCCGAGGAAGGCCTGCCGCACGATTTCGGCGAGCGCAACCGATCGGTCGGTTCCCGAGACGGAATATTCGCCGTCGGAGAATTCGACATCGACTGCCGCCACCTCAAGCAGGTGCGCGGCGAATTGCCGGCCCTTCTCGATGATCTTGTCCGTCGCGAGCGAAATTGCGGTACCGCCCACGGTCATCGAGCGCGAGCCCATGGTGCCCACGCCATGGGCGACGGCGTCGGTATCGCCCTCAACGACCCGGACCGCTTCGGGCAGCAGCCCAAGCCGTTCGCAAACAAGCTGCCGGTAGACCGTATCGTGGCCCTGGCCGTGGGAGATCGTCCCCACCAGCAGGGTCAGCGATCCGCCCGGATCAAAACGGACCTCCGCCGATTCCAGTCTAACGCCGGCCTGTTCGATGGTGTTGGAGATACCAAGCCCGCGAAGCTTCCCGCGCGTTCGGGTTTCGCTCCGCCGCGCTTCGAAGTTCTGATAATCCGCCAGCCTCAGGGCATCGTCCATGTTCCGCTCGAACATGCCGGAGTCGTAAGTGAATGTGAGCGCGGTCTTGTAGGGTATCGCCTCGGGCGGAATAGTGTTGCGACGCCTGAGCTCGACCGGATCGATCCCCATTTCGCGGGCTGCGGTGTCGATCAGGCGTTCAATGACATAGGCTGCCTCCGGCCGGCCGGCACCGCGATAGGGTGCCGTCGAGTTGGTGTTCGTGTACGCACCGGTCACCTCCACATGGATCGCCGGCGTCGTGTAGACGCCCGCCAGCGAGCCCAGATTGCCGAATGCAGGAAACGGTCCCTTGGTCGCAAGATAGGCGCCCAGGTTGACAACCGTGGACACCGTAAGCGCGAGAAATCGTCCGTTCTCGTCGAGCGCCAGCGCCGCCTCGCTCAGATTGTCGCGGGCGTGGTTGTCGCTGACGAAGGCTTCACTGCGGTCGCTGACCCATTTGACGGGACGGCCAAGCCGCTTCGAGGCCCAGAGGACGAGGACGTATTCAAGGTAGGTACCGCCCTTCATGCCGAAGCTGCCGCCGACATCGCCTGCAATGACGCGGAACTTGTGCTCCGGCAGACCGAAGACATTCTCCGCCAAGTCCTGGCGCACACTGTGGGGCGACTGCAGACCGGCATAGAGCGTATAGCGGTCGTCGATCGCGTCGTACTGGCCGATGCAGCCCCTGGCTTCGATCGAATTCGCCGAGACACGGCTGATGAAAAATTGACGCCGCGTGACATGAGCCGCCTGCGCAATACCCGCCTCGGCCGCCGCCTTGTCGCCCAGCGCAAGGCGAAAACAGATGTTGTCCGGACAGTCATCCCAGACCGCCGGTGCGCCGTCCTCGATTGCCGCGAAGGCCGATGTCACCGACGGCAGCATCTCGTAATCGACGTCGACCAGCTCCGCCGCGTCCCGCGCCTGGCGGACGCTCTCTGCAACCACCAACACGACCGGGTCGCCGACAAGGCGCACCCGGTCGGACACCAAGACGGTCCGCGGGATATAAAACATCGGCTCGTCGCCGCGCTGCAGCCCCGCGGCCTCGCAACGTAGCGGACCGATGCCGTCCGCCTGAAGCTCAGCACCGGTCAACACGGCAAGCACGCCCGGCGCAGCCTTGGCCGCCTCGGCGTCGATCGAGCGTACACGGGCGTGCGCGAAGGGCGAGCGAACGACAAAGCCGTAGGCCTGTCCCGGCAGCACCACGTCATTCAGGAATCGGCCCCGACCTCTGAGGAGACGAGGATCCTCGACACGCGTAACACTTTGACCAACTGCAAATCGTTCCATGCTTCGCCCAACTTCTCCGCGTGACGTATCGTCTGCACCTAGCGCGGATCGCGCGTCCGATATGGCCCAACGGTCATGGGTCTGTATAGCCGACGGCAGCGGCACCCGTCACGTCCGTCCAGCTCGAACCCAAACCACAAGCGGCTTGCCCCCATATTCGGAATTTGTAACAAGAGGCTACGGTCTCGAAACGACCGGCACGAATAAGGCCGCACGGCTCGCAAGGCGGCCAACGACTCCCGGGGGGTAACGCATGCGTCTTGTCGTTCATGGACAACAGGCCTTCGGCAAATCGGTGCTGGAGGCGCTGCTCGATCGCGGCGAGGAGATCATTGCAGTCTACGTCGCTCTGGAGAAGGAAGGGCAGCGCACCGACCCTCTCAAGGAAGCAGCGCTGGAGCATGATCTGCCGGTCTTTCAGCCAGACTCCTACAAGGATCCTGCCGTCTGGGAGCAGTTCAGCGAGTTGCGTCCGGACCTTTGCGTCATGGCCTTCGTCACCCTGTTCGTGCCGGAGGAGTTTCTCGATATTCCGACGCACGGCACGATTCAATACCACCCGTCGCTACTGCCCCTGCACCGGGGCCCAAGCTCCATCAATTGGCCGATCATCGGGGGGTCAAAGAAGACCGGCCTTTCCATCTTCTGGCCGGACAATGGCCTCGATACCGGACCGATCCTGTTGCAGAAGGAGATCGAGATCGGCGACGACGACACGCTGGGCAGCATCTATTTTGACAAGCTATTTCCGCTCGGTGTCGAGGCCGTTCTGGAAGGCGTCGATTTGGTCAAGGCAGGGTCGGCGCCGCGCACACTGCAGGACGAATCCAGGGCCACCTACGAAAGCTGGTGCTCCGCCGAACAGGTCGAGATCGACTGGAACAAGCCGGCCGGCGAGACCTACAATCTAATTCGCGGCGCCGATCCACAGCCGGGCGCCTGGACCATGCTCAACGGCGAACGGCTACAGGTGTTTGCGGCGCGGCGGCTGGCGGACAAACAGGGTGGTTCGCCGGGCGAGGTCGCCGAGCTGACCGAAGAGGGGATCGTCATAGCGGCGCCCGATGGCCAGATCCTGGTCACGCGTGTGCGCCCCGCAAGCGGCAAGAAAGTCGCGGCGCCCGAATTCGTCGCGGCAAGCGGACTGAGTGTCGGCACGCAGCTCGGTTAGGCCACCAGGCAGGCTGAAAAACGCGGAAGATCAAAGGGAGAAGAGCATGAGCGAGGTTTACGAGGACACCACAGAAGCCAACCGGGAAGCATTCAAGCGGTTGGACGAGTCGGAGCCGATCCTTGAAGACGTGTTGCCTGCCATCGACACGCTTCCCGGCATGACCGAAAACACCATCCTCGCAGCGGGCCCGACCCTGCCATGGCCGGACTATGTCGGCGGCCAGCGTGACGGCATCATCGGCGGCGCGCTGTTCGAAGGCCTCGCCTCCGACCGCGACGACGCCATCGCCAAGCTCGACGCCGGCGAGATCGTGGTCGCCGGTGCGCACGATTTTGGCGCGCTCGGCTCGCTTGCCGGCATCTACACGGCCTCGATGCCGGTCTTCGTCGTGCGCAACGCCAAATACGGCAATCTCGGCCACTGTAATTTCTACGAAGGCACCAACCCGCGCCGCCTCAATTACGGCGTCTACGACGATGGCGTGCGCGACCGTCTGAATTACATCCACGAGGTCGTCGCACCGGTGATCCGCGATGCCATCCGGCTTGCCGAGGGCATCCCATTGAAGCCGGTCATGCGGCGCGCGCTCCACATGGGCGACGAGCTGCACAGCCGCAATACCGCTGCCTCGCTGTTGTTGCTGCGCGACTTGGTGCCGCATCTGATCGCGGTCGCCGAAAAGCAGCGCGACGGGGTCGAAAAGACCGTCGAGGCGCTGACCGAAGACCATTATTTTTTCCTGCGGCTGTCGCTCGCCTCCGCCAAGGCAGTAGCCGACGCGGCCCACGGCGTCGAGGGGTCGAGCGTCGTCTCGGGCATGTGCCTCAACTGCAATGAATTCGCCATCCGCGTCAGCGGCCTCGGCGACAAAGACACCTGGTTCCGTGGCGACCAGGCCTCGGTCGAGCCGAAGCTCTTCCCCGGCCACACCGAAGACGAGATCACCTGGATGGGCGGCGACAGTGCGATCGCCGAAACCACCGGTCTCGGCGGCTTTGCGCAGGCCGCGGCCTTTCCATTGCAGAACTATCAGGGCGAGCCCGACGTCATGGTCAAGCGCAACCTCGGCCTCTACGACATCGTCGTCGGCGAAAACAGCGAGTACCGCATCCCCTACCTGAAATATCGCGGCACGCCGACCGGCATCGATATCTTCAAGGTGGTCGCCACCGGCACCGTGCCGGTGCTCGACATGGGCATCGGCGGCAAGGACGGCGGCCAGATCGGCGCCGGCATCGTCAGCGTACCGATGAACTGCTTCACCAAGGCCGTCGCCGCCTTCGAGGAGCAGTACGGCAAGGCGACGTAGTCCGCACCGCCTGAACCTGCGCCGCGCAGGCGCCGCATTCGGAGACAACCGCTTTGGCAAATCTCCCCGATGATCCGCTCGCAGCCGACGGCATCCGGGGCTTCGGCCGCTGCCTGCGGCAAGGCGAGGTCACGGCCGAGTCGGTGACCAAGGCCTATCTGCAGCGCATCGAGGCGCTCGATCCACGGCTTGGCGCCTACCAGTATGTGGCCGCCGAACTGGCACTGGCCCGCGCGCGGGAAATCGATGCGGAACTCGCCGCCGGCACTGACCTTGGACCGCTGATGGGTGTGCCTGTGGCGGTCAAGGACCTGCTCGCGGTCGACGGCATGCCGACCACCGCCGGGTCGAAGATCGACGTCGGCGACCTGATCGGCCCCGAGGGCAGTTTCGTGAAGGCGCTCCGGGCCGCCGGCTGCGTCATCCTCGGCAAGACCAAGGCGGTCGAATTCGGCCTTGGCGCCGTCGGCATCAGCGCCGCCCGCGGCACTCCCTGGAACCCGTGGGATGCCGCTATCCATCGCATCCCCGGCGGGTCGAGCAGCGGCTCGGGCGTGGCCATGAGCGCCGGGCTTTGCGGCTTTGCCATCGGTTCCGACACCGGCGGCTCGGTGCGCATTCCAGCCGCCCTCAATGGCGTCTTCGGCCTCAAGACCACGGTCGGCCTGTGGGCGACCGACGGCGTCATGCCACTCGCCCCGACGCTCGACTCGATCGGCCTGCTGACCGCCTCGGCAGCGGACGCGGCCATCGCCTTCGCCGCCCTGACGGGTCAGCCGGAACCCGAGCCCGCGGCACTCGACAGTCTGCAACTGGGGCAGCCCTCTGACTATTTCTTCGATGATCTCGAGGCGGAGGTCGACGCCTCCACCACGGCGGCGCTCGATAAGCTGGCCGCGGCCGGCGCGACGCTCACACCGATTTCGGTACCGGAGGCGGCGGAGCGCGAAGCGATCATGCCGGTCGTCATCCCGACCGAACTCAACGCCGTGCTGGGCCGCGAGCGCCTCCTGACGAACCGCGACAAGATGGACCCGGTAATCGCCGCCCGCGCCGCCGGTGCATCCGACACGCTTGCCGCCGACTACATCCGCTGCATCTGGCGTCAACGCGAACTCGTCGGGATCGCCCGCGAGCGCATGCGGGGCCTAGACGCTTGGGTGTCGCCGACGGTCGCGGCCCTGCCCGCGCCGATCGCCGACTTCGACGATTTTGAGGCGGGCCTCGCGAAGGCCTTCTCGATCACCCGCAACACGCAACCTGGCAACATCTTCGACCAGGCCAGCGTTTCGCTGCCGGTCGGCGGAGCGCCGTTGCCGGTCGGCTTGCAACTGATGTGCAACCCGGGCGAAGATGCAAAGGTGCTCGCCATAGCACTCGCGGTCGAGAGCGCCGTCGGCCTTTCACCTCGCCCGGACCTAGCCGCGTTTCTTTGAGCATATCGACACAGTCGCTCCAAACTTCTAAAACAGCACCGTCTTGCCGCGTGGCCGGACGCGTTCTCGGGGCGGGGTGAAAGTCCCCACCGGCGGTAAGAGCGACGGTTGCTCGAAGCCCGCGAGCGCTCTTCGGGTTCAGGCCCGAAGAGGTCAGCAGATTCGGTGCAACTCCGAAGCCGACGGTGATAGTCCGGACGAGAGAGAACGAGAGAGCATCGCCAACCGCGTTCGCGCGGATGCGCCGCTGTTTCGTACGCCCTGATTCTGGTCTCTGATGCTTGAGGAGCACACCATGAATCAGATTTCCACTCAAACTCCCAATGGTTTCCGCGTTGCCGTCGTCAAGGCGCGTTGGCACGCCGATATCGTCGATCAGTGCCACGCGGCGTTTGTCAGCGAGGTTGCCCGGCTGACCAATGGACGCGCAAATATCGATGCGTTCGATGTTCCAGGCGCCTTCGAGATTCCCTTGATGGCACGCAACCTGGCGAGAACCGGGCAGTATTCAGCGATCCTGGGCATCGCCTTTGTCGTCGACGGCGGCATTTATCGTCACGAATTTGTCGCCGACGCCGTCGTTGGCGGGCTCATGCAGGCGCAGTTGGGTACCGACGTTCCAATTCTGTCTGCGGTCCTGACCCCGCAAGAGTTCGACGAAGGCGAGGAGCGTCGTCGCTTCTTCCTCGATCACTTCAAAGTCAAAGGCCGGGAAGCCGCGCAGGCCTGTGTTTCGATCCTGGACACGCGTGCAGGCATTGGCGAGGCAGCGTGAGCGCAGCGTCGCTGACCCCGGTTGCTTACATCTCCAGCACGAGCTTGCCGATATGGGTGCTGGCCTGCATCACTTCATGGGCCTCCGTGGCTTTGGCCAGCGGATAGCGGGCGTGGATCACGGGTTTGATCTTGCCGGCCTCGATCAACGGCCAGACTTTCGCGCGCAACTGGTCGGCGATCGCCTTCTTGAACTCGACCGAGCGCGCCCGCAGGGTCGAGCCGGTGAGTGTCGCCCGCTTGACCATGACGAGGGCGTAGTTGAACTCGGCCGTGGCCCCACCCAACGTGGCGATGGTGACGACCCGCCCGTCGACGGCGAGTGCCTGGAGATTGCGGCCAACATACTCGCCGGCGATGAAATCGAGGATGACGTTGACGCCCTCGCCGCCGGTCGCCGCCTTGACGATTTCGACGAAATCCTCCTCGTTGTAGTTGATCGCGCGCTCCGCACCGAGATCCGTACAGACCTTGCATTTCTCGGCGGTGCCGGCGGTCGTGAAGACGCGGTTGCCGAGATTGGCGCCGAGCTGGATCGCCGTCGTGCCGATGCCGCTGGAGCCGCCGTGAACGAGGAAGGTCTCGCCCGACTTCAGGCCAACGCGGTCGAACACGTTGCTCCAGACCGTAAAGAAGGTCTCCGGCAGCGCCGCCGCCTCGCCCATGTCGAGACCCTTGGGCACCGGCAGGCAGATATCGGCCGCGGCCGGGCAAAATTCAGCGTAGCCGCCGCCCGTCACCAGCGCGCATACATCGTCGCCAACGCTCCAGCCACTGGCGCCCGGCCCGAGCGCAACGACGCTCCCGGCGATGTCGAGTCCGAGGATGTCGGATGCGTCCGGCGGCACGGGATAGGCGCCCAGCCGCTGGAACAGATCAAGCCGGTTGGCGCTGGTCGCAGCGACCTTGACCAGCACTTCGCCCTCCTGCGGCTGTGGCGTCGGACGATCCACGAGCTCCAACGTATTGTTCTTGCCCGGATAGCGGATCTCAATCGCTTTCATGGTTGCTGGAACGGCGTCGGCCATCTAAACCTCCTCAATATTAGCGTCCTGTTATTCGCTTCGATTTGTTGCGGCCTAGGGATTACGCCGCTTGGGTCGTCCTGGACTTCCTGGATTGGGACTTCCTCGATTGGGACTTCCTCGATTGGGACTTCCTCGATTGGGACTTCCTCGATTGGGACTTCCTCGATTGAGCCTTCTTAGATCGGGCTTTGACCGACCGGGTCCCGTTTTGTTTCTTCAACAATCGCTCAATTATCCGCCGGGCCCTGAGTGGGCCCGCATCGTAGCGAATGTCGATGGTCGGCGCGCCGGCACAGAGATCGATTGTCTTCTGCTGTGCCGTGAGGATCACGATATCCTCGTCGATAACCTGGCGAACCTGGCGGTAGTACTCCTCGCGGACTTTGGCATCGGCGGCGATACTGAGACGATCATGCGCCAGCCCCCAGAAATAATGCGACGACCGCTCGTTCTCCGGCGTCACGCCGTGGCATACGACGATGTCCCATCGGTTCTTGCCGGGCTTGCCCTCTGGCGCACCGGTGCCGCTGACGGCGCCGCCGGTCGTCACCACATGAAAGGCGGGCGGTGAAAATTCGATAAACTGCCAACGGTCGATATTCTCGCTAAATCCGCCGATTTCCCGGTAGGTCCGCTGCGGCGGCGTATCGATCGTCCAGCGCTTGACGTGCACGGTGTCGCCGCTGTGCGCGACCATAACATCGGCCAGGTCGGCCATTTCCGGCGAGCCGACGGTCGAGCCGTGTACGTAGGCCAGGTGGGAGAGATCGAGCAGGTTGTCGTTCAGCAGAAGATAGTTGGCGGCGACATGCGTGTAGCCCGTCACCGCGTCCCAGTTCGGGTCGGTGAGCCGATGGAAATCCGGGATCGAAGTCTCGTCGGTGCGATTTGCGTCACCCATCCAGATCCAGGTGCAGCCGTGGCGATCGACCACCGGATAGTTCCTGACGCGCGCGTCTCTCGGCACTTTCGGCTGGCCCGGAACCTTGATGCAGGCGCCTGAGCAATCGTAGACGAGGCCGTGATAGGCGCACTGCAGCGTATCGCCGATCAGGCTGCCCTGCGAGAGCGGCAGGCTGCGGTGGACGCAACGGTCCTCAAGCGCCACCGGCGTTCCGTCCTCGCGCCGGAACAGCACGACGGGCTCGTTCAGGAAGACTCTGCCCGTTGGCACGCGCCCGATCTCTTCGGTCCAAGCTGCGATATACCAGTAATTCCTGAGAAACATGGCTCTGCCCCCTTCACGGAGTCCTATGGGTTTCCGCCGTCAACTTCAAGACACGCTGCTCAATCGCCTTACGGCGCTCGCGATGCGGCAAGGCCATGGTGTCGACAATCGCATCGCTGACCGCGAGTCCGAAGGCGCGCCGGTTCGCCCGCTCGTCAGCGCTCCGGTCGGGCAGCCTGACGATCACGTCGCTCGAGATGGTGGGAATTTGGCCGGTTTTATTGGCCGCTCGACGGGGCGGCTCCCTGCCCTTTTTGAGGTCGCGGATCGCCTTGCGAATCATGCGGCGCAGCATGGCGACACCGGTGTCGGTCGTGCCCAAATGCTCAAGCTTGTGAACCGCGATTTTCCCCTGGCTGTGCATGACCTCGTAGTCGCCGGGAACGCGTTGCGCTTCCTCGTAGCTGCGCGCGCTGGTCTGGCCGATGAAGTCGACACGGTTCGCCCCCAGGGCCGTGCGGTCGCCGTGTCCCTTCAGGTCGAGCTCGTCGCTGTAGTGACGCCAGCCGATCAGGACGCAGTGGGTGTCATCGACCGGCACCACCCAGCCGGTGATCGCGGCGCGGACGAACATCTTTTCGCGGTCGGGGTCCTGCCACAGGTCCGGCGGCTGAAACAGGTTGGGCAGCACGATTCCGAGATGACGGACCCAGACGTAATCACGCCAACGCCGGCAATTGACGACATAGATGCCCGTCCTGTCGTCGGTCGGCCGCCACGTGAGTTCGGGCAGCTCGCCCCAGGCATCGGCAAACTGGGTACCGGTCGCGCGGGTGTGCAAAAAGACGCTGTGGATCGGATCCATCGGCTGTTCCTGAACCTGCAGCCAATTGCACGGGTTCTCCACCGTGTAGGGCACGATCTCGTCACCCGGCAGGTCCATCGTGTCGTAGACCGGGAATTCGGGCGTCTCTTCGGGCGGGCCCATATAGGCAAAAACCAGGCCCTTGTACTCGAGCGCCGGGTAGGCGCCATGGTGCAGGTTGTGCCTGATCGGGCTGTCGTCGGGCTCGCCCGGCGTCTCCAGGATCCGGCCATCGACGTCGAACAGCCAGCCGTGATAGCAGCAGCGGATACCGTGTTCGGCGATCACGCCATATTCCAAGGATGTGCGGCGGTGGCTGCATTGCCGGTGCAACAGCCCGACGTTGCCTGAGAGGTCGCGGAAAGCGACCAGATCCTCGCCCATGATGCACAGCGCCAGCGGCAGATCGGTCAGCTGCTCCGACATACAGACCGGCTGCCAAAAGCGCCTGAGATACTCGCCGCCGGGCGTTCCCGGCCCGACATGGGTCAGCTCGGCGTCTTCCGTTGCAACGCCCGCGCGCTGGTAACCGTTGTACGACATGTGCCGCTCGCCAGCCTCTTTGGCATTTGCTTCCGTCGTTTGAATTGACGATAGCGCGGGCCTGCAAACATGGGAAGTGTAGCGCTCCGCCCATGTTGACTCGCTGTGGCGCAAAAGGTTGTCTGCACAAATGCGTAAGGTCGAAGGGACGGGTCAATTGCGTCAGTTGGCGGTAACTATTTTCACTTTGTTGACGATGGGAAGCTTGGTCGCAAGAGCTGCCAACGAACCTGCCGACGGGCCGCGCCAAATACCTCCGCCGCAGCGGGTTGGTGAAGCCTATCAAGCCTATCCGCCGCCGCTCGCGTCGCTTAAAAACACCCTAGCAGCCCGTTGACGAAGTCTTCCCTGGACGAAGTCGGCATGGTCTGATTCTCTGGTGTCCTGGCCTGAAGGGGGGTTCGCTGATGGCGATGGGACAGCAGAAGGATCGTCAGGGGGACTTGATGGTGAGCTGGTCGGAGATGCCGCGCTCGCCTGGTCATGTATTTTACGACCGCCTGCAGTTGGTACTGATCGAGGGCGGCTTCGACGGCTTCGCCGAGGCGGTCTGCCAGCCCTATTACGCGGCCAGGATGGGGGCGCCTTCGGTGCCACCCGGGCGCTACTTCCGTATGCACCTGGTGGGCTACTTCGAGGGTATCGACTCTGAGCGTGGGCTGGAGTGGCGCTGCTCGGATTCCCTGTCGCTACGGGAGTTCCTGCTGTTGGAGATGCGGGAACGGGTGCCGGACCATTCCTGGCTGTCACGGACCCGCGCGCGCCTGCCCCATGAAGTCCACACGGCGGTGTTTGACTGGGTCCTGGCGCTGATCGCCGAGGCGGGTCTGGTGAAGGGCGAGCGCATCGGGGTGGATGCCTCGACCATGGAGGCCAACGCGGCGCTGCGCAACATCGTGCGGAGGGACACGGGCGAGGGTTACCGGGGGATGCTGGAGCGCTTGGCCCAGGAGAGCGGTATCGAGACACCCACGGCTGAGGACCTGGCGCGTCTGGACCGCAAGCGCAAGGGCAAGAAGCTCTCGAACCAGGACTGGGTTTCCAGGAGCGACCCCGAGGCCAAGATCGCCAAGATGAAGGACGGCACCACGCACCTGGCCTACAAGCCCGAGCACGCGGTGGATCTGGACACCGGCGCGGTGGTGGCGGCGGAGCTGCACCCGGCCGACGAGGGCGATACGACAACGCTTCCCAAGACCCTGGCGGCGGCCGAGGCAAACCTCGAGGCGGTGGATGTGGCGCCGACGGCCGAAGATCCGGCCGAATGTGTGACCGATAAGGGCTACCACTCACGGTTGGTCTTGAAGGCGCTCGACGACGGCCCCTGGAAGAGCCGGATCTCCGAGCCCAAGCAGAAGGGTTTTGCGCGCTGGCACGGAGATGATGCGGCTCGCCGGGCGGTCACCAACAACCGGACCCGGCTGTTATCGGGGGTGGCCAGGGAAGCCTTCAAGCTGCGCGCCGAGATCGTCGAGCGCTCCTTTGCCCACAACCTCGATCGCGGCGGTATGCGCCGGACCTGGCTTCGGGGCCGCGAGAACGTGCACAAGCGATACCTGCTTCACGTCGCCGGCCACAACCTATCGTTGCTGATGCGCCAACTCATCGGCGCCGGCACCCCGAAGGAGGCCGTGGCGGGCGGAATTGGCGCCTTGTTCGTGCTTGTTACGCCCGCTGGAGCCGTCCTGGTCGTTCAGATCGTCCTCATCGTCTCGGAGGATGGCGAAACCGCCTTCGCCGCGATATGCTTCGCCGTGGCGTGAAACCCGGTCAATGACGCCTTTTTCAACGGGCTGCTAGGGCCAAAGCCTAGTCTCAACGACCTTGATCTCTATGTGCGCAGCTTTGCCCAGATCGTCTTTGAAACAGAAAAACCAGAGCGCGATCCGAGATACCCCTGGATTATGAAATGGGCGGGGCACCTCAATATATTCTTCGAAGGAGATGTTGAGCCACGCCATAAAGAGCTTCTCGAGCGGGTTGCTGGCGATCTCTTCGACATCACTGGACTTCCGATTACACCCACCCGTTTTATCGGCAATTTTCGAATTACAATAACAGATAAATTCGGTGAGTTACCGTACTGTTATTTACTAGTGCCGCACATTCACGATGACGGGGCTCTATATGTATATGATATGGTTGCATCCCCGCTTCTTGAGGGAGACCAATTGCTAGAGTGTTTCTATGAAGATATCTCTCAGGCACTTGGTGCAAGTAACGATCTAGCGTTAACAGAAGCGAGTATGTATCGCAGCGAGGTGGAAAATGGGCAGTGGCCAAGCCCCACCTGGCACGACGTGATCATGCTCCGAACGCTCTACGACCGACGCATCAAGCCCGGTATGCACGAGGATCAGGCCATGCCGATCGTGCGGGAAATAATCCGCGAGCTTCTGGAGGAGTTGAGCGCGTCGGCGGAGTGAGATGACGTGTTCGTCCAACTGAACATCGGCGAATCAGTTCGCGATGTCAGATGTTATTTGAGGCGTGCACGTCGTTTGTTTTTTGCGCTCGGCACGCAGTTCGGGCACGACATCCGGCCAATGATTTCCGAACCTGTCGTTTACGAAGTTGGCGGATAGAATACCAGCTTCCAATTCTTGATCTTCCGCACATTCGAATTTTTTATCCGCCTCATCTTGCACATAATGAACGAGCTCGTGAACGAGAACACCCCAATCACCTGGCTTGTGTCCGAACCAATCATCTGGAATATATACCGTCTTTGTGGTCAGATCGTAGAGGCCAACAAATTCACAGCCTGCTCCCCTAAACCAAGCCGTCCAGCCGCCTTTGCCTTTGAAGTAATCCTCTGCCTTGGCCGCTTCAGCTTGATCGACGAAGACAATATCGTGTGGATCGACTGTCGCATATTCTGTATTCAAGGTGATCCATTCGAGCGCCCCGCGCACCATAACGTCGAGCTCCGTGTCACTAACGGGTTCAGTGGACCACTGCGCGGCAGCGGGCAAGATGCCGAGCAGCAGAATGACAAGGGTGAAGGCAAGACGCTTCATCGATCGTTCCTGCAGCAATGGTAGGAGCAATCGCTGACATCGACAACAGGGAGATGTGGCATCGTCGCGGAGCAACTGGCGGAGTTGAAGGCGCCGGCAGCGTATGCTCAGTGGCCGCAGCTCACCTGGCACGATGTGATCATGCTCCGCACGCTCTACGACCGGCGCATCAACCCCGGCATGCATGAGGATCAGGCCATACCGATCGTGCGGGTGATCATCGCCGAGCTTCTGGAGGAGCTGAACGCGCCGGTGAAGTAAGGCGCTGTTAGTCATTGGCCATTCTCCGATTCAACGTTGTTCAGCACGTCGCTTATCCATAACGCAGCATTGCGTGGCTGTTGATGGCGTCGCGGTAACGGCTGTGCCGGTGGTGTGCCAATGAGCTTCGCGGTATGGTCGCCGAATCGAGTGGCACGCTAATCGGGGAGGAATGTTATGGCTGGAGAAGAGATCGCATTGATCGTCGGCACCGGAGCGGGTCTCAGCGCATCGCTTGCCCGGCTCTGCAACAGCAACGGCATGAAGGTCGCGCTGGCCGCACGAAATACCGATAAATTGGCCGACTTGGCGAAGGAGACTGGCGCACGCACCTACGCCTGCGACGCCACCCAACCAGGAGACGTCGCGGCGATGTTTGCCGGCCTAACCGCGGATCTGGGGGAGCCCGATCTCGTCGTCTATAACCCAAGCGGCCGCGTGCGCGGACCGGTCACCGAGATCGACCCGGAGGAAGTCCAGAAGGCGATCATGGTGACCTGCTTCGGCGGCTTTCTGGTCGCCCAACAAGCCGCAAAACAGATGGCCGCGCGCGGCTCGGGAACCATCCTCTTCACCGGTGCGTCGGCCAGCGTGAAGGGCTATGCCAATTCCTCATGCTTCGCGATGGGCAAGTTCGGGCTGCGCGGCCTGGCCCAGAGTATGGCGCGTGAACTGCAGCCCAAGAACGTCCACGTCGGCCATTTCGTGATCGACGGTGGTATCGGCCGGGCCGAAGACCCGCGCGCGGCAGAACGCGGCGACGATGGAATGCTATCGCCCGACGCGATTGCGGAAACCTACTTCCACGTCCATCGACAGCACCGCAGCGCCTGGACCTGTGAGATCGAGTTGAGGCCCTGGGTCGAGAACTTCTGACCGGGCAGTTAACAGCCCGTTGACGAAGTCTTCCCTGGACGAAGTCGGCATGGTCTGATTCTCTGGTGTCCTGGCCTGAAGGGGGGTTCGCTGATGGCGATGGGACAGCAGAAGGATCGTCAGGGGGACTTGATGGTGAGCTGGTCGGAGATGCCGCGCTCGCCTGGTCATGTATTTTACGACCGCCTGCAGTTGGTACTGATCGAGGGCGGCTTCGACGGCTTCGCCGAGGCGGTCTGCCAGCCCTATTACGCGGCCAGGATGGGGGCGCCTTCGGTGCCACCCGGGCGCTACTTCCGTATGCACCTGGTGGGCTACTTCGAGGGTATCGACTCTGAGCGTGGGCTGGAGTGGCGCTGCTCGGATTCCCTGTCGCTACGGGAGTTCCTGCTGTTGGAGATGCGGGAACGGGTGCCGGACCATTCCTGGCTGTCACGGACCCGCGCGCGCCTGCCCCATGAAGTCCACACGGCGGTGTTTGACTGGGTCCTGGCGCTGATCGCCGAGGCGGGTCTGGTGAAGGGCGAGCGCATCGGGGTGGATGCCTCGACCATGGAGGCCAACGCGGCGCTGCGCAACATCGTGCGGAGGGACACGGGCGAGGGTTACCGGGGGATGCTGGAGCGCTTGGCCCAGGAGAGCGGTATCGAGACACCCACGGCTGAGGACCTGGCGCGTCTGGACCGCAAGCGCAAGGGCAAGAAGCTCTCGAACCAGGACTGGGTTTCCAGGAGCGACCCCGAGGCCAAGATCGCCAAGATGAAGGACGGCACCACGCACCTGGCCTACAAGCCCGAGCACGCGGTGGATCTGGACACCGGCGCGGTGGTGGCGGCGGAGCTGCACCCGGCCGACGAGGGCGATACGACAACGCTTCCCAAGACCCTGGCGGCGGCCGAGGCAAACCTCGAGGCGGTGGATGTGGCGCCGACGGCCGAAGATCCGGCCGAATGTGTGACCGATAAGGGCTACCACTCACGGTTGGTCTTGAAGGCGCTCGACGACGGCCCCTGGAAGAGCCGGATCTCCGAGCCCAAGCAGAAGGGTTTTGCGCGCTGGCACGGAGATGATGCGGCTCGCCGGGCGGTCACCAACAACCGGACCCGGCTGTTATCGGGGGTGGCCAGGGAAGCCTTCAAGCTGCGCGCCGAGATCGTCGAGCGCTCCTTTGCCCACAACCTCGATCGCGGCGGTATGCGCCGGACCTGGCTTCGGGGCCGCGAGAACGTGCACAAGCGATACCTGCTTCACGTCGCCGGCCACAACCTATCGTTGCTGATGCGCCAACTCATCGGCGCCGGCACCCCGAAGGAGGCCGTGGCGGGCGGAATTGGCGCCTTGTTCGTGCTTGTTACGCCCGCTGGAGCCGTCCTGGTCGTTCAGATCGTCCTCATCGTCTCGGAGGATGGCGAAACCGCCTTCGCCGCGATATGCTTCGCCGTGGCGTGAAACCCGGTCAATGACGCCTTTTTCAACGGGCTGTTAAGGCCCGCTCCGCTCTGCCGCTCACCGAGCGGCGTCGCTGCTCGCTAGCTTTTGGCCGATGGACGGCGCTGAAGCGCGTCTTGAACAGCCGTCAATTGCGCGCCCACATCGATTTCAGTCATCGAGGTCACCTCAAGCTCCCGGTCCTCGTACACATTGCGATCTGGATGGGCCTGCGCCCAGGCGGCAATCGCAGCATCGCGGGCGCGCAGGAGTTCGGCGATCTGAGCCCGGTACAGGGTCAGCATATTGGTGATCCAGCGATCGACCGGGCGTGGCGGCCGCGCCAGATCGACAGCGAACCGGCCGATCAGTTTGGTCACGTCCGCCGCGCCATACCAAACTTCACCCGTCACCCAGCGATTGGTCGTGAAGAGACGGACTGGAATGCCCGCGCGATCCATGGATATCGCAACGATATGGCTCAGCGCGTCGTTTGGGCCCGCCGGTGACTCGACGTCCGGCAAGGGCGCCGGACGAATCTCCGAGGGCATCCCGAGCGGCCGCAGAAAAGTATGGAAATGGCCGTGTTCGTCCATACGCTGCGCGCCCGGATGCGCATGATAGTAGTATTGGGCGTGCGTATTCGGGTCCTGCACATCGCCCTCGGGATAATGGTTCCACTCGAAGAATTTTTCATACGGCTCGAGCAGCTCGCCAACGATGCTGTCGCCGGTCTCGGCAAGTTGGCGATGGCAATCGACGATGGCCTGCCCCGCCTCGACCATCGCCTCGAGGTCGCCAGTTGCAAGCTCATCGAACAGCTTAGCGGGTTCGTACACCGTTACCGCACCCTCCAAGATTCATGTTGAGACGCCCGATTTCATCCATTCCCTCACGCCGTCTCGCGTACCGTAAACGCGCTTTCACCGGCAACCCAAGTTCCATCAAGAGTTTGCCGGAAATCAAGCCGAATTTATAGGCGATGGCCGCCTTGATTGGTTTGTATCTGCAAGCAATTCGCGTTAGGACTCATGCGATGAAACACCCAGGCGTGGGGAGACATGCCGGCACCGCGTGAGCGCCGATCGATGGGCACTGTAAAGGCCTATGTCGTAGGCTTGGGTATTGTCGTTGCCTCATGCATGACGGCCCGTCCGGAACCCGCTGCCTACAGCGGGCCCCCGGCTACCTTTCAGCCCACGCTTACAATTCCAGCAGAACCTGAACCGGTCGAGGTCGCTGCGCTTTCAACCGCACTTCATGCCAGTGGAGGTTCGTGCGTCGTCGCGCGACTTGCCGTCGGGACGACGGTCGCCACCGGCGATGCTGACACTACCGGCACGTCACAAAATACCATCGAGCCGACGGCCGCATCCAAGGATCAGACTGCGTCAGCCGACAAATCCGCCGGCAGCACCGGCGATGAAGGCGGAGAAATCATCAATGAAGCGTTTCTGGAGCGGCTGCTGACCGGACCGTCACAGGAACCGGAGATCGAGCAGATTGCCGAGGACGAAAGCGTCATTGTCCCGCCGTCGGCAAAGGAATTGGAAGATTTGGCGACTGACTACGAAGACGAGGAAGTTGCAGCCGTCGGGGAGGATGAGGATGAGGTAGAGGAAAGCATGGCGTCGGTGCGCGGCCGGCTTGCCACAGCGCTGGCGCGCCTGCAGGCGATGACAGCCACCATCGAAGACGAAGATGAGATTCCCGAAGAGCCGGAGAGCCAAGACATTACAGCCGCCGAAGCGTTGGCCGCCTTCGAATGCGTCGCACCGCGCATGCACGATGCCTACGCGGCCTCGGGTCACCGGCTCGCGAGCACATACTCGCAGTGGTATCGCCACAACGGACCACCGTTTCGTGCGGTTCGCCTCAACCGGCGCTATGTCAGCGTCTACGCCAACGTCCATGCGTTTGACGACAGCGCCTATATGCTGGCACGTCGCGTGCCTATCGGCGCCGCGGTCGCGCTCCCGAGCTTCATCGTCGACGCGGCCGGAGTCGTGCAGATTGGCCCGCTGCTGATGATGGAAAAAATGCCGCGAGGGTTCGATTCGCCACGCGGCAATTGGCGCTATACAAAAATCGATTCCGTTGGTCAGATTGTCGGCATCACCAACGGCAAGGGCGGCAACTTCTTGCTGTTCTGCGAAGAATGCGACGCTTTGGGCGCAGATGCCGCCTATCGCAGTAATAGGATATCCTATTCGCTCTCGTAGTGCCTAGATCTGGGGGGCAGGGCTGGGTCTGCCCCCGACGAGCTTCTTGTATGGCACGGGCTCCAGTTGCACTGCTTGCTGGAGGAGTCGATAGAACAGGAGGCCGCGAGCTTTGGATCGGCGGCGATTGAAGCGGAACGTGAACTCGTCCAGATAGTAATCAAGCTGGGAGGCGCTAATAGCCCCATGGTGAATACCCAGCCACCACCGATCAAGGAGGCCGGCTACCCGATGAACTTGGGGCATGACAATGTGGGCTGGGTCGCCGCTGGCGGAAATATTTTTCGGCTGGTGTTCGAAGCCGACTCCCGTGAGACCGTTGTAGGCTCGCCAGCCATCGGTTCGAATCGTTGCTCCCGGGCACACAGCCGTTTGGACGAAAGGAATGAGGCTCTCGGCGGATGCGTCCTCGACACGCGCCATGCGGATACGACCGGTGCCCCGACCCCGGATTTCGGCGGCAATCGCGACAATCGATTTCTTGTTTGTTTTCCGCCCCGTAACGCCAACCTCCCGGCCGCCCACATAGGTTTCGTCGACCTCGACCTCGCCATTCAGAAGCTCTCTGCCCGGTCGAACCATGGCCCGGCGCAGCTTATGGAGCCATGTCCAAGCCGTTTGATAACCGCCCAGGCCGAGTATTCGTTGAACCCCAAGCGCACTGACGCCGTGCTTCTGATTCGTCACATACCACATCGCCTGGAACCAAAGCCGCAACGGTTTCCGCGTACCCTCGAAGATCGTCCCCGCGGTCGGCGACGTCTGACGTTGGCATCCCGCACATCGCTGTTGGCCCCTGGCCGTCACCCACGCCTCGGTTCCCCCGCAGGCCGGACACCGAAACCCGGCAGACCAACGGACACGCCGAAGAAAATCCGCACAGGCGGCCTCAGAAGCGAACCAGTCGTCAAATTCCATAAGCGTGCGAGGGTAATCGATCCCGCCAACGGGATGGGCAGTATTCTCGGCCATCACAACATCTTGCCACTACGAGAGCGAATAGGATACCCTATTCGCAGTATTCTCGACGGGGAAATCTTCGACCCTGACGCGGAAGTCGAGGAAACTGTGCTGGAAGAGAGTTCCTGAACCGGTTGCCGCATCACCCGTTGCCGGCGCGGAGATTAAATGTGCGGCCCGGCTAGCTGTCTAACTCTCTAGCGCCAGCCGCGTTCCTTGAAGAGCTTTAGCGCGCCTTCGTGAAGCGGCGCATCACTGCGCTGCCGGGCCATCGTCTCAGCGTCGAGTGCGGCAAACACGGGATGCTGC
The DNA here is from genome assembly GCA_963664465.2 of Alphaproteobacteria bacterium. Classification (GTDB taxonomy): domain Bacteria; phylum Pseudomonadota; class Alphaproteobacteria; order UBA8366; family CAVOAK01; genus CAVOAK01. Next base: position 49,840 of record CAXXSU010000011.1, read on the forward strand.
GCGCGCAAGGTGTCAAGATTTCCAAATACCGAGCGCACCATATAGTCGACGATCGCCGCTTCGATCCGCTCGTTCGTCACCAGGACCGCACGCAATCCGAAACTCTGTATCGCAGCAGGGCTGTTGGCGTAATAGCCGCTGGGAATGGTAATTGCCGAAAGATCACTACGGCCCTTCAAGAGAACCTCGATCGCCCGTTGATCGACCGGCACGACTGCCGCGCCGCAGCGCGCCGCGATTTCTGCCACACGCGACGATGGATGAGCAATAACCAGCGCAATCGCATCCACACGACCGTCGCACAAAGCCGACATCTGCTCTGTATCGGGCAACTCCAAAGCCTTGGCGAGGTCGGCGTGATCGGTATTCTGGGCCTGCAACAACCAATCGGTCAGCAGGCGCTGGTAGGTGCCCGGCGGACCGACATTCACGCGCATATTGGCAAGCCCACCGGAACTGCGAATGCCGGAGGCCCGTGTCGCAAGAAGCGTCAGCGCTTCTCCATGCATCGAGAAAATCGTCCGCAGGTCCTCATCTGCGCCCTCCTCCCTGAATGGCCCAATTCCCAACGCTGCCTGACGCACCCAATCCGATTGCACGATTGCGAAGTCAATTGCGCCGTTGCGCAATGCGCGGAGATTAGCAAAGGAGTCGGTGTTGCTTTCCACGAAGCATCGAGTCGCGGTGCTCTCTCGGTTGAACAATTCGCAGAGCGCCCCGGCCGCAGGAAAATAAATCCCCGACACCCGTCCACCACCGATGATCGTGTAGTCGACGCCGAGGTTGGTGGACTCCTGTGCAGCAACATGCGTGAGGGTCCCGATGGACGCTACAAGGACGACGGCAACGTATCTTAGAAAGCTCATTCCCGGCTCAGGAGCGACCGCGCCGCATCGGCGTCGGCGATCGGCCGGCCCATCAATTCAGCCCCCTCCCGCACCTGCGCGACGAGCGCCGCGTTGTTAGGCGCAACGCTGCCGTCGGCGAGGAGTATGTTGTTTTCGAAGCCGACCCTGCAATGTCCGTCGAGTGCAACCGCCGAGAGGGCGCACTGCGCTTCCTTTGCGCCAAATGCGCAAATCGACCATTCCAGCGGAACTCCGTCGCTCGCGTGAAGAAACGGCAACAGGTCGCGGGGCGAAGACTGCTGGTCCTTCGCATAACGGCCGAGAACAAAGAGCACGAACGGGTGTTCATCCGGCACGATGCCTCGGGCGCGCAGAGCGAGAAACTGCTCGACCTCTTGCGCTGTAAACACGATGTATTGCGGCATGATCCGTTCGGCAGCAACCCATGCCAGGAATTCCGCCACGACGTCTTCCTGAAATCCCGGCGGACAAAGTTCCCGCACCGCCAGCGAAACCGCTTCCGGCCTCACCTCTCGCACCATTGCCATCTGCTCTCCAGCCTCATAGATGCCAACGGCTTCACTGGTGACCTGGATGATGATGCGGTCGCCGAGTTCCGACCGCACCGCAGCCATTGCCGCCTTATAGGCATCGGCATCGAGCGTGTGGCCCCCTTCAGGGTCGCGCACATGAAGATGGATCATGGCGGCGCCCCTCTCGACACAGGACGCTGCCTCGGCCGCGAGTTCTTTCGGTCCGATTGGCAGTGCGGCGTGATCCGCCTTTGTTTTTCTGGCGCCGTTGGGAGCCACGGCGATTACAAGAGGGGAGTTATGCGTTGAATTTGCGACGGTCATGAGGAACCGCCGCCTCCGACCCTATAGACCGACGCCGTCCGCATTGCCCGCAACGGGACTGTCAGTCGGCCCAACGTGCCTCGCCATTGGTCAGGGTCCAGACGACAATTTCCTTCAGCGCCTTGCCCAATCCATCGTCGAATGCCGAGATGATCGAAACCATCGAATTCTTTTTCGACTTGACCACATGCTCGAACGTCTGCGAGGCGATGATCGATCGCTGAGGCATCTTGATCAGCTTCGCGTTGATACGGACGCGGACTGCCGGTGGTTTACCGTTGGCATCCGCAGTCTGTGCTGTCCCTGTCTTCGAACCACTAAACTCTGCTTGAAACTCTCGAACTTCGGTCTTCAGCAGATAGTCCGAGCGCAGACCAATCGACTCCCGCCCAACACCTACAATTCGGCCGCTATTCTCAAACGACTCGACCGGCAGCGTCTGCACCATGCGCGGGGCGATGTCGGTCCAGTTCGCCGCGCCGATATAGTTGAGCTCGATGGGGCTATGTCGAGCGGCAATTCGCGCCGTATTGAGGCCGGCCGCTGAAATCGGAACCTCCACCAACAGCTGCCACTCGACGGTCGGCAGATTTTCGGGGAATGTGCTTTTTGGCGTCAACACATACAACCTCGAGGGTTCGCCGCTGCCCGGCAGCTCGACACAGGCCGCAAGGAGCGTCGACAGCACAGCCGCGCAAATTAGGCCACGGGCCCAGTTGCTTTTCCTGATCATTTTACCTCCAGACCTTGCTGGGCGTTGCCGAACAAGAAACGGGCAGGATCGCGTTCTATCTCCGAAGAGATCCGCATCAGAGCAGCGACAAGCACGCGAGATTCAGCAAGCAATTGCGTGAACTCGTACAAACCGGAGGCAGTGAAATCGGTGACCGCGCCCTGGTTCGCTTCAAGAATGAGCGCCAATTGCTCGGATGCCTGGCGCACGGCCGAAAGTGTCGATTTCGCATCGCCGCCGATGCCTTGCAATTCTCCGTCGAGCGTCGAGAGCGTTTTGTCCAGGCTTCCGGTCAAGTTTTTGGCGTCCTCGCGAAGCTCTGATGTGAGCAACCGTACGTCGTCCATCGTCGCCCGCGCTTCACCGGTGATGAGTTCGACATTGTCGGTCACGTCGCCGACCAGCCCGCGTAACTCGGTAACCGCGGCCCGCGCCTCCGCCGACGCGAGGCGAAGCTCACCGATGACTTTGACGCCATCGGAAATCATCTGGGCGACATCGCCGGAATTCTCAGCCAGCGTGCCGGTAAATGTTTTGATATGGTCGAGCGTATCCGCCACGTTCGCTTGGTTTTCCTTGCCAAGCAACACACTCGCCTGCTCCAGCAACACGATGAAGCGGTTGAGCATCTCGGGTGCTGCCTCGAAAACCTCTTGGAGTTGTGACGGCTTGGACTCGATGATCGGCCGCGATCGGCCAAGCCGCGGTCGAAGCATCGGCGCGTCTTGCGTGCCGCCTTCAATCTGCACGTAGGCGACACCAGTGATGCCCTGAAACTCCAGCGATGCGATCGCATCCTCTTTTATCGGTGTATCGGTGGGAACTTCGATTGTGACACGCACGCGCTCCACATTCTCCGGATCGATTCGCATGTCCGAAACGACGCCGACCGGGATGCCTTGATAGCGCACGGGGTTCCCCGACTTCAGTCCGGTAACCGAGCCCTCGAACAGTATGTCGTAATAGGAAAACTCCTCATCAAGCTTAACGCCCGCCAGCCAGACAACCATAACGACCAGGGCAATGAGCGAAACCAGTACAAAGCCGCCGACTACGAGATAACTTGCGCGGGTTTCCATTATTACGCCGGTGCCGCTTCTTTACCGACGTCAAAGGCGGCACGTGCACGGGGCCCACGAAAATAGGATTGGATCCAGGGGTGCGGATCGTTCAAATGTTCCTCCAGGGTTGCGACATGGACCTTCTTGTCGACGAGGACCGCGATTCGGTCGCAGATCGCTATCAACGTGTCAAGATCATGCGTCACCATGAACACCGATAAGCCCAGGCTTTGCTGCAAATCACGAATAAGCATATCGAAAGCCGCGGCGCCGATCGGATCGAGCCCGGCCGTCGGCTCGTCGAGAATGAGAATTTCCGGATCGAGAGCAAGGGCGCGCGCCAAACCAGCGCGTTTTCGCATGCCGCCCGACAATTCCGAGGGTAACTTGGTCCCCGCATCTCGCGGCAGACCGACCATGCCAATCTTCATCGCCGCCAACTCGTTCATCAACGGTTGCGACAGCCGCAGATGTTCGCGCAACGGAACTTCGATATTTTCCGCCACGGTCAACGAAGAGAACAGCGCTCCGTCCTGGAACAATACGCCGCAACGGATGGTCATGGCCTCGCGGGCTTCGTCGCTCATCGTCAAAGCATCGGCGCCCAACACCTCGATCCGCTCTGCGGACGGGCGGATCAGGCCGAGAATCGTCCTCAAAAGGACTGATTTGCCGGTACCCGACCCGCCGACAACACCGAGGACCTCGCCACGGCGCACCTCAAGGTCGAGACCCTCGTGAACAACCTGCGAGCCAAACTGAGTACGAAGCCCGGCAACACGAATGACGATGTCCTCGGTCATGGCGCAAAGCTAAAGCAAAGTTGCGGCGAACACATGCCAGCAACCGCTATGCAGCTCTCGCATGACAAGGCACCTCCGGGCCAAGAACTGCCGCGGTCACTCATATGCCGAGAACCGCAAAGACGATTGAGAACACGGCGTCAGCGACGATAACGAGAAAAATTGCCTCAACGACCGATTGGGTCGTCATACGCCCGACACTTTCAGCACTGCCCGAAACACGCAGACCCTCATAACAGCCAACCATGGCAATGAGGAATGCGAAGACCGGAGCCTTGACCAGGCCGACAAGAAGGTTCTTGAGGGAAACGGCACCTTCGAGCTGGCGCAAGAACTGAACGACACTGAGGTCGAGCGAGAAAATCGACATCGCCGCACCGCCGAGAAGGCCTGACAGGTCGGCGATGAACGCGAGCAGCGGCAAGGTGATCATGAGCGCGTTTACGCGCGGCAGCACCAAGACCTCGACCGGGTCGAGGCCCAAGGTCTGCATCGCGTCGACCTCTTCATTGACCTTCATAGTGCCAATCTGCGCCGTGAAGGCGGAGCCCGATCGGCCGGCCACCATGATTGCGGTCAAGAGGACGCCGATCTCGCGCAACACCGAGATTGCTAAAAGGTCGACCGTAAAGATCTCGGCGCCAAATTGACGAAGCTGATCTGCGCCCTGATAGGCCAGCACGACGCCAATAAGAAAGGACAAGAGTGCGACGATTGGAATCGCGTTGAGACCCGTCTGCTCGATCTGGTGGACGAGCGAGCCAAACCTGAGGCGGCGCGGATTGGCAAAAGCCTGCAGCAACTTGACGATCGTCATGCCAAAGAAGTTCAGCAATGCCGCACCTTCGCCCAGCGCATCGAAGACCGCTCTGCCGACCCGCTCAACCATCAAGACGAACGTGTTGACCGGTGGCAGTTCGACGTCATGCGGCTCACGCTCGGCCTCGACCACGAGCCGCATTAAAGGCTGGTGAACGTCCGAAACACCTACATAGTCGACCTTTGCACCGCGAGCCTCAAACGCTGTGGCCGCGCGATAAAACAGCATCGCTCCCGAGGTATCGAGCCGCGAGACATCGCTCATATCGATCTGAACGCTTGCGACGCTGATCGACTCTTGTTCGCCCATCAGTTGATCGAGTTCGGCGACCGCGGCAATAACCCAGACGCCACCGGCCCGCAAAATCAAACGGTCACCCTCGATCGCGCTCTCAAGCCAACCTGCCTGCTGCGGCCGCTCTACCTCAGCTACCATAAATTTAGCGTCCTCATGAAATCCGGCGCCTCGATATTACAGTCGTCGGTATCGAAAATGTATAGCGCACTTTGGTCGGGCGACCCGCGTTGCGGGCCTATGGTTGCCCAGTTAGAGTGCCGCCCACCCTCGGAGCAAGCGGACATTGCCGACAATGGATTTGAAGGACCACATTGCGCACATCCCCGATTTCCCCAAACCGGGGATCCTGTTCTACGATATTTCGCCGATGTTGGCGCATGGTGCGGCCTGGCAGCACTGCATCGACAGCCTTGCGAATTGCGTGCGGCCGCACGCGCCCGATGTTCTTATCGGCATCGAGTCCCGTGGCTTTCTCGTTGCCGCTCCGCTTGCGTTGGAGCTCGGGTGCGGCTTCATCATGGTGAGAAAGAACGGCAAGCTCCCGGGGTCGATTGTAGGGCACACCTATGAGCTGGAATACGGCACTGACACGATCGAGATTCAGTCGAGCGCGATCGAGCCGGGCCAACGGATCGTCGTCATGGATGATCTTCTTGCCACGGGCGGGACCATGGCTGCGGCAATCGCGCTCGCACAAAAGGTTGGCGGCGACGTGCGTGCGGCCTGCTGCATTATTGAACTAACTTTCCTCAAGGGGCGCGAGAAGTTGGCCGTGCCATTCGAGGCGCTGCTCGCCTATGAGGAATAACAGCCATGGATGCCTCGGCCGAGCTTAAGTCAGCACTTGCATTGCATCGCGCAGGTGAACTGGATAAGGCAGCTGCGGGCTACCGCCGAATCATTGATGCTGCGCAGAATCTTGGCGAGAAAAACCAGACGGAAGTGACCGAAGCGACCCATCTGTTGGGCGTCCTAGCACTGCAGCAAGGCAATCCGGGCAAGGCAGTCGAACTTATCGGTCAGGCCATAAGCCGCAACGATCACGATGCGCGATACCACAACAATTTAGGGAATGCACAGCTTGCACTTGGCAGAATCGAGGCAGCTCTTGCGAGCTTTTGGCGCGCGGGCGAACTCGATCCGGATCTGTTCGACGCGCATTTCAACCGCGCGACTGCCCTCCTGCAGACGCATCGGCCGTCCGAGGCCACCGATGTGTTCCGGCGGGCTTTGGAATTGCAGCCGAGGAATGCCGATGCGTGGTGTAATCTCGGTTCGGCGCTACGCGCGCAGCCGCAGCTTCTGGCGGCGCGCGAAGCATTCGAAGAAGCGGTTCGATGGCGGCCCGGATTTGCAGCGGCCCACGCCAACCTCGGTGCAGTCTGGCGCGAACTCGGCGATCTATCTCGAGCAGAAGCGTCACTTAGGGAGGCACTGCGCCACGATTCCAAGCTAGGTGAAGCGCATATCAATCTTGGCGATTTGTTCGTTGAAGCACATGACTATGGCCGCGCCATTGCCGCCTACACTGAAACGCTGGAACACAAGCCAGCCTTGGCGACCGCCCGTACCAAACTGATCGCAACGCGCCTCATGCTATGCGATTGGAGCAACCTCGATGCCTTGCGCAACCGATTCGAAAAACTCGATGCTGGTGCTCTCAGCGCATCGCTACCCGGCTCAAATGGGCCGTTTGCATCACTGATGTTGGGACTGCCCGCACATTCCCAACGCGACCTCGCGGATTGTTGGGCAGCGGAGATCGGACGGCGCACGGTTGCCTATCCACGCCGTGAATCGGCCGCGCTATCCGTACGCGATACTTTGCGCGTTGGCTACCTTTCCGATGACTTCCGAGACCACCCGGTCGGCCATATCATGCACGGCCTATTCGCTCTGCACGACCCTACCCAGGTTACGGTCCATGTTTATTCGACCGGCCACGATGATGGCAGCGTCTACCGGCAATCGGCTGAGCGTGACAGCGACCAGTTCCGCGACATTGCTCAGGCTTCGCATGCTGAGGCCGCAGACCTCATCCGCACCGACGGCATCGACATCCTGGTCAATCTGCAGGGGCATACGGCAGGCGCACGCGGCGAGATTGTGGCCCAGCACCCCGCCCCCGTTCAGGTTTCTTGGCTTGGCTATCCGGCGACCATGGGCGGTTCGCTTATGGACTATCTGATCTGTGATCCCGTGGCCGCGCCACCGGAAAGCGACACGTGCTTCGCAGAAACGCTGGTCATGCTCCCACATTGCTACATACCTGCCTATGCCGACATCGAACCAAACTCGTCAGAGACAAGTAGGGACGATCAGGGCTTGCCCGATGGAGTGCCCGTATTCTGCTGTTTCAACGCATCCCATAAAATTGATCCGACGATCTTTGAGCGTTGGATGAAAATCTTGCTAAGGGTACCAAATGCGGTTCTTTGGTTGCGTGGCGGTCCAGCGGAAGCGGCATTGAAGGAAGCCGCGAAGCTCGCTGGCGTCGACGCTGGGCGTCTGGTGTTTACCCAAGGACGCATAGATAGGGCTGCGCACATTGCGCGGCACCGGCTTGCCGACTTATTTTTGGACACACATCATTACAGTGCACACGCAACGGCGCTCGATGCGCTGACCGCCGGCCTGTCGATCTTAACGTGCCCTGGTCCCTCACTCGCCGGCCGTGCAACCGCGAGCATGCTGACGACCCTCGGTCTTGAAGATTTGATCGCCGCCAACTTGGAGACCTATGAGGATAAAGCGGTCCAATTGGCAGCGGATCGATTTACCGGACTCAAGACCCGTCTCGCCGAAGCGAGTAGGACAAGTCACTTCCGATTTACCGGACTCAAGACCCGTCTCGCCGAAGCGAGTAGGACAAGTCACTTCCACGATCGCGAACAATTCGTTCAGCATCTGGAAGCGGCATTCAGAATGATGGCCGGACAAGCGCAAAGTGGCCAACCGCGAAGCCGAATCGAGGTTAGTCTCTAGCGCGCGGCAGCGCGCAAAATTCAGCGTTTACAGAAAATCGTTTTGTCTGCTGGACGTCACCGCTCCGTCAGTGCGGTCTGCCGCGCTTTCAGGATTGGCTTCATGATGTAGTCGAGAACCGTTCGCTTGCCGGTCAGAATATCGACCGTTGCCGTCATGCCGGGAACGATCGGTTTGTCGGCGCCAAGATCGCTACGTTCAGTGCGGAGCCTAATGCGAAAGAAGCTCTCGCCTTGCTCGTCCTTGATGGTATCGGCGCTGATGTCGATCAGTGAGGCCTTGAGACCACCGTGAATTGCGAAATCATAGGCCGTGACTTTGACGATGGCCTCTAGGCCGGGATGTAGCTCAGCGCGATCCGATGGGCGAATCTGCGCCTCGACCAGGAGCTTATCTTCCAACGGAACGATTTCGACCAAGTCTTGTCCTGGCTGAACGACGCCGCCGATGGTGTTGACCAGCAGTTTGTTGACGGTGCCGCGGACTGGCGAGCGAATATCTGTCCGCGTAACGCGATCTGCCTCCGCTCTTAACTTCTCCACGACGCCCGACAGCTCCGCGCGCGTCTCGCCCAGCTTTTGCTGCACCTCTGCTCTGAACGATGACCGCTTCTCCTCGATACGCCGTTCAGCTTCACGGACCGAAGATTCAATCCGCGGATTGGTAATCTTGATGCCTGCGATCTGGGTCGCAAATTCCTGAATTTCCTGTCTGATACGAATCAGATCGAGACGTGGAATAACGTTCTGTTCGACAAGCGGAGCGACGAGATCATGTTCTTCTTGCTTCAGTTCTCGCGCCCGCTCAAGCTCAGCCAACCGGCCCGTGCTCTCATTGAGTTCGAGCCTTTTCTGCGCCGCCTGATCGCGCAAGATTTCGATCTGCTGTTCCAGTTGCGATTGGCGTACGCCAAATAACTGTCGCTCATCTTGTACGACTTCGGGCGCGTTCGCAGCCACTTCGTCGGGAAAGTTGATCACGATCGTGCCGTCGAATTCAGCTTGCAGACGGGCCAATACGCCCAACAGTTTGTACTGCTTGAGACGCGTTTCACGCGCCTCGGTCTCGGCGAAGGTGTTCTCCATGCGAACGATAACCTGGTCCTTCTCTACGATATCGCCTTCCGCCACGCGGATTTCTGAGACAATGCCGCCTTCCAAGTGTTGCACTATCTGTATTTGGCTCGAAGGAATAATCCTTCCTTCGCCGCGCGTGACCTGATCGAGTTCCGCGCCGTTGGCCCAATAGAAGAAAATAGGGTATCCTATTCGCTCTCGTAGTGCCTAGATCTGGGGGGCAGGGCTGGGTCTGCCCCCGACGAGCTTCTTGTATGGCACGGGCTCCAGTTGCACTGCTTGCTGGAGGAGTCGATAGAACAGGAGGCCGCGAGCTTTGGATCGGCGGCGATTGAAGCGGAACGTGAACTCGTCCAGATAGTAATCAAGCTGGGAGGCGCTAATAGCCCCATGGTGAATACCCAGCCACCACCGATCAAGGAGGCCGGCTACCCGATGAACTTGGGGCATGACAATGTGGGCTGGGTCGCCGCTGGCGGAAATATTTTTCGGCTGGTGTTCGAAGCCGACTCCCGTGAGACCGTTGTAGGCTCGCCAGCCATCGGTTCGAATCGTTGCTCCCGGGCACACAGCCGTTTGGACGAAAGGAATGAGGCTCTCGGCGGATGCGTCCTCGACACGCGCCATGCGGATACGACCGGTGCCCCGACCCCGGATTTCGGCGGCAATCGCGACAATCGATTTCTTGTTTGTTTTCCGCCCCGTAACGCCAACCTCCCGGCCGCCCACATAGGTTTCGTCGACCTCGACCTCGCCATTCAGAAGCTCTCTGCCCGGTCGAACCATGGCCCGGCGCAGCTTATGGAGCCATGTCCAAGCCGTTTGATAACCGCCCAGGCCGAGTATTCGTTGAACCCCAAGCGCACTGACGCCGTGCTTCTGATTCGTCACATACCACATCGCCTGGAACCAAAGCCGCAACGGTTTCCGCGTACCCTCGAAGATCGTCCCCGCGGTCGGCGACGTCTGACGTTGGCATCCCGCACATCGCTGTTGGCCCCTGGCCGTCACCCACGCCTCGGTTCCCCCGCAGGCCGGACACCGAAACCCGGCAGGCCAACGGACACGCCGAAGAAAATCCGCACAGGCGGCCTCAGAAGCGAACCAGTCGTCAAATTCCATAAGCGTGCGAGGGTAATCGATCCCGCCAACGGGATGGGCAGTATTCTCGGCCATCACAACATCTTGCCACTACGAGAGCGAATAGGATACCCTATAGAAGAAAAAGACGAAGAACGCGACCACTGTGATCAGCAATATATGTGCAAACCGGCCGGGCCCCGCGCCAACTTCGGCGCCAACCTCGCCTGTCGCGAACTCCTGCTGCCAGCTGCTATCGTTCGTCATTTCGTAGGGCCTATGTCACTACCGCCTGAATACGCCCACTAGCCAGGGCTTCGAGAACTTCATCCTTAGGACCGTCGGCCACGACCCTGCCGGTATCTAGAACGATCAACCGGTCCACGACCGACAACATCGAACCGCGATGCGTGATCAGAATCAAGGTCTTGTTGCCGAGCAGGTTCGCCAATCGCGCCTTGAACCGACTCTCTGATGTATTGTCCATCGAGCTCGTCGGCTCGTCCAACAATAATATGGGCGGATCAAACAACAAGGCACGCGCCACCGACACCGCCTGGCGTTGACCACCGGACAGCATCTGACCTCGTTCGCCGACTGGCATGTCGAATCCCTGCGGATGCCGGTTGACGAACTCATCGACACCGGCAATGCGTGCCGCCCGAAGGATCGTCGCGTCGTCGGCATAGGGTGCGCCCAATGCTATGTTCTCTTTAATCGACCCGAAGAATAGATACTGGTCCTGTGGTACGACGCCGATACTGTGCCGCAAATCCGCCGGATCAATTTGGCGGACATCAGTGCCATCAACAAGGATAGCACTCTCCTCTGGTTCGTAGAGGCCTATGAGCAGCCGTTCGAGCGTACTCTTGCCACAGCCGATACGACCGACGATGCCGACCTTTTCTCCAGCGTTGATGGAAAACGAGACCTTGTTGAGCGCCGGTGTGTTCTGTTCCGGATACGTGAACGTCACTTCCTTGAAGGTGATCTGCCCGGCAACGTTGGGTCGGCTGACGAATGATTTACCGTCCGGCCGATCGACTGGTGTGCGCATCAGAATGTCGAGCGCCGAAAGCGACGCACGGGCTTGGTTAAAGCGCGTTAGAATTGCTGCGATCTGCGACAATGGCGCCATTGCCCTGCCCGTCAGCATCGTGCTCGCGACAAGCGCGCCGACGGTCAGTTCGCCATCACGGATCAAGAAAACGCCAACGATAACAACGCCGATAGTCACAAGCTGGATCGCGAATGCCGAGAAGTTCACCGCGAGCGCGGAAAAGGTTTGCGCCTTCATGCCGGTGCGCGCGGTGACGGCACTGAATGTTTCCCAGGCGCGTTGCATGCGCCCCTCGGAAGCGGTGGACTTGATGGTTTCGATGCCTGTTATCGCCTCCACAAGGATCGCATGCTTCTGCGCGGACTCGCGGAACGACTGCTGCGAGATTCGCCTGAGGGGAATCTGTACGAACATGCCGACAATCATGATCGGCAGCATCGCCACCAGCGGGATCAGCGCTATTTTTGCGCCGCCGATGATGGAGATGATGAAGATAAATAGGAGCGCGAACGGGAAGTCCACCAGTGCCGTCAGCGTCGAGGATGTAAAGAAGTCACGTAGATGCTCGAATTCCCGCAAATTGCTGGCAAGCGCGCCCGCAGACGGTGGGCGGTCTGCCATTTTCATGCCCAAGACCTGTTGGAACAGTCGCGCGCCGATGCGCGTATCCGCGGTTTTGCCAGCGACATCGACAAAATAGCTGCGCAGCATTTTCAACAGAAAATCGAAACCAAATACCGTCGCGGCTCCCAAGGCCAAAACCCATAGCGTTTAGATCGCCGCGTTCGGCACCACGCGGTCGTATACATTCATGATGAATAGCGGGCTGGCCAGCGCAAAGCTGTTTACCAACAGGGCCGCCACGATGACCTCCGCATAAATTTTCCAGGAGCTGAAAATGGTGCCCCAGAACCATCCTTTCGGATCGGCGACACGGATATCCTCGGAGCGCGTATCAAATTGAAACTCCGGCCGGGCAAACAGCGCGTAGCCAATATATTCGGACTCCAGCTCCGAATACGGCACCCGACGGCTGCCAGCGCCCATGTCCGGCAATACAATGTCAGCGGCAGAACCCTGCTCGATCCGCGTAAGCACACACGAACGACGACCCTCCAACAGCAAAACGCACGGCAAGGCCAGAGAGGTGATGCTGTCGAGCGGCCGTTTGGTCAAGCGGGCTGATATTCCCACGCGGGCTGCTGCACGCACGAACAGTGGCGGCGTCACCCGACCGTCCACAAGCGGCAATCCTGCCGTCAAGGCGTCAGCCGACACCCCGCGATCGAGCAACTTGCAAAGTATTGTAAGACAACCAAGAAGAGGGTCATCTGCGGTTCGCGCCGTGGAGCGGATGTGCCAGGTCGACGAGCGCGCCGAGTCTTCTTTGCCTTCGATATCCGATACGAAATCGGCCTGTGCACGACCCTCTTCAACACTCTCAGGTGTATCGCCGTCGGTCTCCGTCGATGGTGCAGCCGCCGGAGTTGCGGCGTCGCCATCCGCCGGCGGAGTTGCTTGTTGTTCCGCTTGCGGTTCAACCTCTGCTTCGTCTGCAGCGGACTCGGACTGCGGGCTCAATAGGTCACGCGTGCCGACACCAGCACCTGGGTCGTCAGCTGGAGCACGACGCGACAGCAGCCCTAAGCCATCCGGCGTAGAGTCGCTGGCGCCGTCTTCTTTTTCCTCTTCGTTTTCGTCCATCGACATGGCTATACCCACGCAACACAAGCGACAACACAGCGCCGCCCGCTTCACAGCAGTTAGGTGGCGCGATTTCTAATAGTCGCAAGTTACGCCCCTACTGCCCAACCGCGTAGTATGCAAGAATCGTGACATATTAGGAAGATATAACTAATTCCTCACGTTCGACTCCAACAACGGGTTCGAACGTATTGGTACCGGCGGACCTGACCGTCCACATGTATCGCTGAATAGCTAAATTTACGGCAGGCGTCGTTGTCGGCGCTAAATCGGCAGCGACTGGACGCATGCAGCAGGGCCGAAACCGTCGTTACGTTTTGCTATTCAAACGACCAGAACGGATAACGTGGTGTGGAACTCTCGAAATCCGGTTGTCCGCTTGGGATGAGCGACGCTACGGCGCTTGCCTTTATCGGCGTCTCGAGAAATGAAGCAATCCGCTGCCTGCCAAGGCGATCTATTGAGCTATATGACCTATCGGCTGCTGTGGGTGATCGTGCCGGAAGCAGGATATGTGTTTGGTTGGTCACCAGCTGGCGATCGAGATCGACAAAACCGTAGGGCACGATTGGCGGCAACGCGTTCGAACTTGCAGCCGCCGAGCGATAGCGGTCCGGCATCAGCTCCTCCGGACTCACCGCTGTCATCAACCGTCCAGAACGAGCCGCCGGCTTTGCTCGCGGCTCGGCCGCGTCAACGATTTCGCCAGAGGGCGCCCTCACTAATTTGGCTGGCGCATTCGCGATCGTAGTTGGGACCTCGGTCCCCACTCGCGTGTCTGGTCCCGGTTTGTCGCTTGGCGGACTCTCAGCGAACCACAATTCGCGCGCCTGACCGAGCTCGGCGCCCTGCGGAGGAGACAAACGAGCCACTTGCATCGGCTGCTGGTCGCCCTTGTAACGATCGAGATTTCCGTCAGCCTCGCCGTCGGAGGCGCCACGAGCGAAGATCGGTGGCGTAGCGTTTTCGACTGGCACTGCGCCAGCCGCGGCCCGACTGGGTACTGACTCGGACTCACCTGCGCCCATACCGAATAATGCACCAGCAGGGATCGCGGCTATGTTACTGGGCGGCACATTCAGGCGGGCGATTTGCGGCACCACCCAGCTCGCTTCAGCAGCATCCGCTATCCGACCCGCTTCGGGGACAGTACCTTTCGCTCGTTCGTGCGCATCACTCTCGGCCAGTAGCCTAGCAGGAGAGGTCGCGGTTGAAGGCGAGCTCACGGGATGTTCCGTCGTTGAGGGATCCGCGATGGCCAGCGCGGACGGTTCGGCGAATTCAAACTCCAAAAGGTCGCTCGGCAGTTTGTGCAAAACGAGCCCGGTCAGCGGCGCAGAGCCTTCGTCACCTAGCCGACTGCGTTCGAGACCTGTGAAGTCCACGAAGGTTGAAGGTGACCGCACCGCCAATTGCGCCACCGCGGGGGATTCCCTTGGACCCCGCGCTGAACTTCCACTGGCGCTACGGGCAACGTCACTATCAGCCGTCGTTGGCCGCCACACCCAAAGCACAGGATCATCAACTGTCTTTGCGCGTGGCGTCTCTGTGAATGTCTTTGGAAGATCGCTCAACCGATCCCCAGAAAGTGGCGATGGTTGTCCCGCCGGAGCCGCTGCAATACTGCCATCTGCCGGACCGGGAAGCTTTCTCCCCGACGCGGGTTCGTCCTCCGGATCGAGTATTGGAGCATTGGGATCCAGAAGAGGAGCGTTCGGGTCGAGCACTGGAGCGTTCGGGTCGAGCACTGGCGCGTTCGGATCCAGCACTGGCGCGTTCGGATCCAGCACTGGCGCGTTCGGATCCAGCAGCGGCGCGTCACCGTCTTCCTCTTCCTCATCGGTGTACTTGGTCATCGTCCGCAAGGTTTCTTCGAGCTCGAGGAGACGCCGTTCTTCAAGAATGGTGAGCGATTCACTGGGCGGCGCAAGATCGAGTGTCGCCAGCAAGACACCGGCAGTCGCCAAGACGCGATAAACGCCAAAAAGTTCAACGAATTCTGCGGTCAGTAGGTTGGTTCGCGAGCGATACAGATCGTTTTCCGCATCCAGCAGATCCAATAGATCACGGCGCCCGATATCGAATTGCAGCTGATAGGCACCGAGCACCGAATCGTTCGCCTGAACTTGCCGGCGTAGCGCCGTCAACCGTTCGCGTGCCGTAGCAAGCGCGTTCCAGGCGATCCGAATTTCAAGTTCGGTCGCGCGCTGCACCTGGAGCATACGCTGCCGCGCTTCCGCGATCCGGGCAATGAACTCCTGACGTCGGGCAGCATCTGCTCCGCCATTGAACAAGTTGTAGCGCATCACGACCAGTGCCGTTATATCGCTGGTCTGACCACGTGTTCCCTCGAGATTCCGGTTGGAGTTAGCGCCAACTTCAAGATCGACACGAGGCCAAAATCCGGCCCTGGTCGACTGATAATCAGCTTTCGCCGTCTCCAGATCGGCACGTGTGACTGCGATCGTGGGGTTTAGTTTGAGTGCCATCGCCACCGCGGCCGCTTCATTTTCAGGCAGCGCCTGGAACGGCACGATCGGACGAACCAGATCGAGTGGTGGCTCGCCAATGGTGTTGATGTAGTTCGCGTCCGCATCGCGGACACGCGAGCGTGTCTCGATCAATGCGTCTTCGGCCGTCGACACGCGGGCCTGTGTCTGCTCGACGTCGGTGAGACTGGCGGCTCCGCCTTCGGCCTTGATGGTAACCAGCTCCAGCGTATTCAGGTGAGCGGCGATGTTCTCCTCCGCCAGCCCCACAAGTTCGCGTTGGCGAAATGACTCCAGATATGATTCCGCTGCGTCCAACGCGGTAAATTCGGAGGTTTCACGTATGCGCCTTGCCGCGGCGCCTACCCGAGCTTCTTGCCGGGTTACTTCAGATGCTGCCGCGAAGCCGTCGAAGAGCATTTGCCGGATGGTCAGGCCGGTTTCATAGCGCAGCTGGCGAACCGTGCCCTCATCGTCAAAGTCCTTAAGCCGCGCCCGCGTTCCCGGGCTATTGGTTATCTGCCCACCAGTTGCCGTTCGTAAATCGATCTGTGGCCGAAACAAACTCCATGCTTGCTCAAGCTCCTGATCGATTGCCCGGCGACTTTCAGTAACAATTCCAATGTCAGGGCTTGTCAGTAGCGCGGCTTGAACGGCTTCCTGGAGGCTAACGGCAAACGACCTGCCGCTGGCCATGGAGAGCAGTCCCAGTATCAGAACGATCAGCGCAAGATTTCGCCCAAGACAATCGGCGCCGCGATTTGGCAACATGCGACCCAGCACACCCGAACGACTCGGGCGCGAATGGACTCTCGGATCTGGCGTTCTCAGATTCTGAATATTTGTACACAGCCGACCAGTGTTCGCAAATGCACCGCCGTTGTTGGCGGCAAATTGAAGGCGAATTATAGCATAACTTGTGGTCGGATCAAGGCATCTTCACCGGCTTGGTGGTGCGGAAGTGCGCCCACGGAAAGACCGAATATTGATTAGACTATATATTGTGGTTTTTCCCAGAATTAATGTGTGTAATTTTACACAGCCGGTGGATAACAATTGTGAACGTAAGTAATTAAACAAAATTCTAGTGTTAAATTCTGTGGAAAACTTCACCAGAACTCTGTGGGCAATTCTTGCGCCAACCGCAGCGGCCCAAGGCGGCTGGTAAGATGCAAACAAGTACCTGGATAGTCGGTTCGCGAGAGCACTCCCTATGGCTCGATCGACGCTGCCCGCTTTTGGCAGCTTTCGATGTGTTGGAGAATTGCATTTGGCTAATTTGGAGCGAATCAAATACAAGCCGGCGCGACCCGAGATATACGTTTCCTGAATCGGTTAGGCTCGAATGACCATGACATCGTTCAAGACGCTTTATGCAGCCGCGCTGCGACAAGTCGGAAGTGAACAATTGCTTGAAGCACGCCTTCCGACTGCGAAAACCGCAGCTGAGCTAGCCGCACAAGCTGATGCTTACTATTTGTCGCTGATGTCGCGCCGGATATTCCGCGCCGGCCTCAGGCACAGCATGGTTGACGAGCGTTGGCCTGCGTTTGAAGAGGTGTTCATGGAATTCGAGCCGCGACGCGTACGGGCGATGCACGACGAAAATCTCGAGGCCTTGATGGGAGATAGGCGGCTGATCCGCCATTGGGGAAAAATTAAAAGTGTCCGGGCAAACGCCGCGGCAATGTGTGAAATTTCCGCACAGAGCGCCGGCTTCGGCGCCTGGCTTGGAAACTGGCCAGGCGAACATATCGTCGACTTGTGGGCAGAGCTGGCAAAGCGATTTGCCCAACTCGGCGGCAGCTCCGCGCAGTTCTTTTTGCGCATGGCAGGAAAGGACACGTTTCTCGTCATGGGTGACGGCGTTCGCGCGCTCAACCACTGGGGCATATTCGACGGCGCACCGAAGGGAAAAAAGGACCGCGAAAGGGTCCAAGTCGCCATCAACGAGTGGGCCGCGGAGTCAGGGCGTCCGCTTTGCGAGATTAGCATGATTTTGGCGCTTTCTGCTGGTTGATCCGTCATGGCACGCGGAGAAAATTCGGTGCCCGGTAGAATGCTAAAGTCTTCTCCACGGCGGCCGCAACCTGAAGCATCTGCGGCCCACCGAGTTTTCCCTATCCTATTTTCGACGACGATGGTGCGTGCATTGATCGACGGGCAGAAAACCCAAACGCGTCGTCCCGCGGCATCAGAGCTCGCCAAAGCGATGCCTGGCGACCGTCTTTGGGTACATGAGACCTGGCATGTGCGATTTCGCGATCAAGAACCCGACAAACCGACGCGCGACTACCACGATACGCCGCGGGATCAGCGCGCAGAGCGCTTGGCCGAAGACGTTCATTTCTACGAACAAGAGATGCGAAAAAGATGTAACCGCCGATTCATGCCGTCGCGGTGGATTCCTTCGATCCACATGTACCGCTGGGCATCGAGACTTACACTGATCGTCGAAGCTCTGCGTTTCTGCCGGCTTCAAGAGATATCGGCTGCGGAAGCTATCGCAGGTGGGACAGGCGTTAAGGAAGTTCCCAATCCGCAGGCGCGACACCAACCGAGTGCAGACGAAGTTGCTGGAGCGCCACCGAGCCAATTCGGATCACACTGGGACAGCCTCCATCGTAAGCCGGGACATCGTCTCGTGGATAATCCGGAGGTCGTATCTCTTACCTTCTCCCTCCATCGTGGCAATATCGATCACCTGTTCAAAAAAGACCAGGACGATCACTAAAACTGCGCCGATATCGGCATTTCGTCAGCTTTTCATCGCCTGTCAGCAAAATACTACCTAGACGGAGCGTAATTATCGCTTAGACGCTGTTCGCCAAATCGACCAGCACGTCCGCAACGACCTGGGCTCCGGCCGCAAGATCGCTCGGTTCGGCATTTTCCGCTTCGTTGTGGCTTATACCTTTCTCGCAAGGGACAAAAATCATTCCGCTGGGGCAAACGCCTGCCATGTGTCGAGCATCGTGGCCAGCGCCAGAGTAGATATGGCGGTAGGGATAGCGGCGGCGTTTGGTGGCTCGCTCGATCGCTTCCGGCACGATGCCCGCGAAGTGAAGCGGCGTTGCGCGCGACGGCTCGTCGACGGTGACCGAACAACGTTCCACGACTTGCTGACATAGAGGGCCAACCTGGTCGCCGAGCCGGTCGAGAGTCTCCTGCTCAGGATGGCGAAAATCGATGCTGAAGTTGACGCGGCCGGGCACGACGGCAAGCGCGCCTGGATAGACGTCAAACTGGCCAATTGTGAAGCGCACCGTATCCGCCTCGTCATGAAAAAGTTCGTGAAGGGCATTGACGACGGCGATCGCTTCGACGAAGGCATCCCTTCGATGTTTGCGTGGTGTTGTTCCGGCATGCGCCTCGTCACCCGAAACTTCGATAACGAACTTCCGTGTCCCTTGCATACCTGTGACAACGCCGATGGTTTCGCCGGCTGCCTCGAGTTCGGGACCCTGTTCGATATGCGCCTCGACAAAGGCGGCGATCGGGTCGCCAAGGGGGCGATGCCCGGCATTTGGCAATGCAGCCCTTAGCGACTGCACGGCACTACCCATGTTGACGCCATCACTATCCGTGGCCGCAAGCATGGTCTTTAGAGGAACCGAACCCGCATAGATCGATGAGCCCATGAAACTCGGTGTAAAGCGAACGCCCTCTTCATTGTTCCAAACGGCCGCTTCCAATGGCCGGCGCGTGACCAGTTTCGCGTCATCGATCGCCTCCAATGCCTCCAGTGCCGCGAGCACGCCGAAAATGCCATCAAAACGTCCGCCGGTCGGCTGTGTATCGCAGTGCGAGCCACTGGTCACAGGCGCCGCGTCGGGCTCACTTCCCGGGCGCCTTATGAACATATTGCCGGTATCATCGACGAATACCGAGAAGCCGCGCTCGCTCGCCCAATGGGCAAGCTGAACGTGGGCGTCGATGTCTACCTGTGTTAGCGCGAGCCGGTTGACTCCACCGCGGGCAGTTGCGCCGAAACGAGCCATCTCGACGTGGCGGCGCCACAGCCGGTCGGCATCGATCGCTGCGTATTTATTCTCTTTCGGGGCAGCGCTTTTTTCCGCCATCGCAAAATCCTCATTCTGCTCTACCGATTGACCAAGTCCCGCCACAAGATGGACACATCGTTCGCCTGTCAAGCGTCCGACTTGCGCAATCCCGCAAACGTCATTTCGGCCGCGCGCGTTTCGCCGCGCACAAATCGGCCGCGCGCGTTTCGCCGCGCACATATTCTCGGTTCGCCGGATATTGAATCTTGCGATGTAGAACGAGTTGGCCCCATTTGGGGCAGAGGTAGAGGCACGAAGCGCCGCAGACGGCGTCTGCTACTTGTCCTCGCCTATCTGACGCCGAATATTCTCGTCAATCAGCCGCGTCGCCTCCTCAACATTGTCAGGGCCCATTGAGTCCTGCCAAGACTTCAGTACGCGCCGCGCCCGCTCGCGCTTGAGATTGTCGAAGTAGGCCATTGCCTTCTTGTATTCCGGTGTCGTACGGAAAAGAGCGTTCGAACGGCCGCCGTGCATATGAAAAAATGTTTCGCTAAATACAGTGCGGGCGACCCCAACGCCTTTGCAGAGAATTGCAACGCCTGCATACCCGGTATTGTGCAGTGCCAACGCGACCACGCCGGCAGACAACCCGGTCATCTGCACAAGATCCAACTCGAAGCGGTCGAGCTTGCCATCACGCAAGAAATCCATCAGCAGGTCGGCTGCTCTCTGAACACGCGCATGGCTCATGAAGCGTATACCCTCGGTACTATCGTCGCCCTTCTTCTCGTCCTCTTCCATAGCTGCCGACAATGACCGGGCAATATGATTCTCTAATTCAATCGGATCAAACGTGTAGCGCTCATTAATGAAGTCTCGCAATGCGTCGCCGACCCATACGTAGACCTGACCCGCAAGCTCCGGCGTGAGATCTTCGCGCCGAACGATTGGTGCTCGATACTCATCGACCCACATACAATCGCTGATCAGCTTTTTGAAAGTTTCCGGCGTAAACGCGGCGCCTGCGTTGTGCAATAGCGCTCCGATTACCTCTGCATCATCGGTCGCCACCAAGGCATCGCTCACAATTGTGCTCACCGAACTACGCTCGGTAATGGCGACCTGGTGCGGTCGTTCGTGCTTGGCAATAATGTCTAGGAGTTCCTTGTCGCCGAGCAGTTTGCTCCAGACGATAATCGGATAGGCAACTTCAATCTGGTCGTTGGCGAGCGTATCGACAAGATCCTGCGGCACATCTTCGCGGACGGAAAGATGCTCAGCGAGCTTACGGCGAACGTGCATCTCCGCGTCGCGCAGAAGGCCACGAACGATGACGAACACATGCTGAAGTTCGCGCTCGCTCAGCCCGGCATCGTAACTAAAGCAAAGGTCCCCAAGACGCTCGGCGAGTGAACCCCAATCTTCACCGCCTTGGCGATTTGAGAACCCCGAAAGCAGCTCGTTCAGTTGTTGCTGTATCATGATCGCGAGACGTCATCACCGAGCATGCGAGGTCTCACACTGTCTAGTACGCGTACCGACATCATGGCCCCCACGGTCCGAAAGCATTCTTAGCGGTATCGGTGGAAACCAGCAACCCTAATTCGTACCATTTGTCACAAATTGGCACAGCGCCAGTGTCACGCAGTAATTTGAAATTACTCTCTAAACTATTGAAAACAAACATATTTTAACAACATCATCCATTCGGCCTAAATTTCAGACACACGCTGCGTTCTAAATATTGCGACATTTTGTACATGGTTCTTTCTAAACTGCGTTCTCACAATATGTTGTGGTTGGCGGCGCGTCTGCGCATAGCGGGAACCTAACCTTAGGCCTCACACTTTGGTTCCTCTAACGAGAACACTAGCGTCGCTTTCGACGCACATATGTGTAATCGGTATGGGCGCTGTGGCCCCTAGCCCTCGGGCGGTGCCTCACGCCATGTCTTGAGGACATGCCGCGCCCGGATCGGATCGACGTGATAGAAGTATTCCATCGCTTCGCGGTACTTGGGCGATGTGCGAAACTGCGAATTCGAGCGACCTCCATGAAGGTAGAAAAAGATCTCGCTGAAGGTCATGGCATCGAAGCCAATCGCTTTGCAGGCGATTGCAAGTCCTTCCGCACCGGAATGATAGAGCACGCGTCGGATTGCACTCGGCGGCAATACCGCATATCGCCCGAACTGAGTTTCAAAACGCCGAAAATCCTCTTCCCGAAGCAAGTTGAGCAGAAGACCTGAAGCGCGGCTGATCTGCGATCGACTCAGCACGGCTTCGTCTTTGGACCGTTCGCTGAGATCTAAGTCATACTCCTGCATTGCCTCCGTCATAGCCCTAGAGATCGCTTCCTCAACGTCACGCTGCTCAAGCTTGTACGCTGACACGATATATTGCCGCAGGGCGTCACCCACCCAGGCATACATTCGTTTGGCGAGATCAGCGGTGAGGTCTTGGCGGCGCACCAATGGCTCCCGATAGGCGCCAACATCACGGCTGGCCTCTACGAGTTCCTCAAGGAGTTGCGTCGAGAATTCAGCGCCCTCGTTGCGGAGCAGCGAAGCGATAACGACCGTGTCGTTTGTACGGATAAGTGCCTCGCTGATCATCGGCGAAACGGATTTTCGCTGCGAAATCGGCAGACGGTGCTCGCGCGACTTTTCAGCGATCAGTTGGACAAGATCATCATCCAGCAAAACTCCGCTATGCGCCAGAATCGGAAATGCGACCTCAATTGATTCGTTCGCAAGCGCCAAAATCAGTTCATGCGGGGGATCGTCGCGTTCACTTAGATGCACGGCGAGTGTCTGGCGTACATGCATTTCGACGTCGCCTACAAGAGCACGCAGGATGTTGAATACGTGCGCCAACTCGCGCTCGGTAAGATTCGCGTCGTCGGAGAAGCACAGCTTGCAGATATTCTCCGCCAACTCACCTCTGTTACGGCGGCTCCGCTCGCGTTTGATGTCCTCGAGCAGGATTACCAACGCCTTCTGCATTATCCGACAATCCCCTCCTATTTATCGTCGAACTCGCGCTTATTAGCCGCAAATTTCAATAGCGAAGAACGCTATCAAATACCGCCCATTGCGGCTGACGCGAATAAGGCCATGACACCTGAGACCAAATCTCGATTTTTTACAGTGACGTGCGTCACAGGCCGCGCAACATTTTCATTCGGTGTACGAATTAGCATTCGGCCATGTGGCGGGTAATCAACATGTTGAAAGGACGGATCGCAACTCGAGCACGCTGCCGATTTCGGCACGCTTGCAAAGAAGTCAGGATCGCAAATTCGCCAAAATAGACATCGCAAAGGGCACGCGGTGCGCCAGACATAATGAAGTTAAATTGTGTGAGCGACGTTGCGATGGGGCAGCTAGTAGACCAGCTCGTCGTCGCCCTTGCCTTCAGAGATGATGATCTCGCCGCGTGCGGCCAGATCCTTAGCCATCAGCACGATATCCTGCTGCGATTCATCGACGTCGCTCAGGCGCACCGGGCCCATGGCCTGCATATCCTCGCGCATGATCTTGGAGGCCCGCTCCGACATGTTCGAGAAGAACAGATCGGTCAGCGTCTCCGGCGCGCCCTTCAGCGCAATCGCCAGCTTGTCCTTGTCAACTGCCGGCAGCAACGTCTGCACGCTGCTCGCATCGAGCTTGGAGAGGTCCTCAAAGGTGAACATCAGCGATTTGATGCGCTCCGCTGAATCCCGGTTGCGCTCCTCCAACGCCCCCAGAAAACGCGACTCCGACGCCCGGTCCAGGTTGTTGAAGATGTCCGCCATTACCTCATGGCTGTCCTGGCGCTGCGTACGCGCAAGATTGCTCATGAACTCCGTCCGCAGCGTCTTCTCAACCTCGTCAACAACATCCTTCTGCACCGCCTCCATGCGCAGCATCCGCATCACCACTTCCATCGCAAAACTCTCCGGCAGGCTGGTCAGAACGCGCGACGCATGGTCCGGCCGGATCTTCGTCAGAACAACCGCAACCGTCTGCGGATACTCGTTCTTCAGGTAGTTCGCCAGAACCGCCTCGTTGACGTTGCCGAGCTTGTCCCACATCGTCCGGCCCGCCGGGCCGCGAAGCTCCTCCATGATGGTCGACGCGCGATCGCCGTCCATCACCTTCGCCAGCAATCGCTCCGTACTCTCAAAGCTGCCGACCAGCGAGCCGGTCGAGGATATCTGCTCCGCAAAATCGACAAACAGGCGCTCCAGGACGCTCGAACTCACCTGACCAAGCGTCGACATCGCCGACGACAGCTCACGGATCTCCTCGTCGTCCATCAGCGCAAACAGCTGCTGCGCATGCTCCTCGCCAAGCGCCATCACCAAAATCGCCGCCTTCTGCGGTCCCCTCAACGAGCGGTAGTCTTCACGTACACGCATTCCCCAGTCCTTCCATGGCTCCGGCTATGAGCCAGCTTCCACGCCTGGAACATTAGAAGATTATTGGATTAGCAACTCCTTGAACAGCACATCCCGCACTATTGTCGGACGCGCAGCCTCATTTACACGCGCCAGCAATTCCTTGCGAACCCGCATCATCCCTTTTGTTCCTTCCAGTTCCTCGACCCGGAGTTCACGCAGGAAGGCATTTAGGCCGTCGATCACGCGCGGCATGGCGGCCATAAGCTCGGGTTCGTCCCCAGCGCGTTCAAGTTCGAGGCTCATGCGAATCTTCAAGAAGTACGATCGCCGGCTGCCGACAGCCAGATTGATCAACATTTCATCCATTTCGACGAAATGACCCGGTTCGAGTGGGTCATATACGTCTTCTTCCGCCTCACTCGATACACCCAGCAGCGGATCAACGACGCCACTAAAATATACGCCGGCCGCGGCACCACTCAAAACCAATATCGGAAGGCCAATCAGCAGTACGAGTTTGATAATTTTCTGACGGTTTGAACCGTCCGAAGATTCGTCATCGGTGAGGTCCTCGTCATCACCGCCATCCTCGTCGTCGATATTGTCGCTCACCCGGTCACCTCACACGGTCGTCGAACGCTGTTGATGCCAGCCAGGCTGGCAAGCCTCGTTATCTTAATCGTACTGGGCCAGCTGCTTGTTGATCAACTCCGCCGCCGCTTCAACATCGCCAGGACCAGCCGCGTCTTGCCAGGCCTGAATGACGCGGCGCGCGCGCTTTCGATCGATTACGTCGAAATAGCTGAGCGCCTTCTTATACTCCTCGGTCGTACGAAACATCGCGTTCTCCCGACCACCGTGAAGATGGAAGAAAGCCTCCGAGAATATCGTCCGTTCGAAACCGGCACCCTTGCACAGCACGGCGACGCCTGCATAACCAGTCTGGTGGAAAGCGAGATCGACAACACTCGGCTGCAGACCAGACATCTGAACAAATGACAGTTCGAAGCGCTCTAGCAGTGTGTCGGACTTTGGGGAGATTTTCGGTTAGAATCTCGCCATGAGCAAATTTATCGACTGCGAGCGGAACCAGGCGTTTCTGCTTCCGCCCGATCTTCGGGACTGGATCCCGGAGGATGATCTGGCGCACTTCGTGATCGAGGCGGTCGAGCGGGTCGAGATGAGCGCCTTCAAGGTCAACCATCGTGGCACCGGCTCGGCGCAGTATCACCCTCGGATGATGCTGGCGCTGTTGATCTATTGCTATGCCAACGGGATCTTCTCGAGCCGGCGGATCGAGCGCGCGACGCACCGCGATATCGGGGTGCGCTTCGTGGCCGCCAATGTCCATCCCGACCATGACACGATCGCGACCTTTCGGCGCGACAACCTGGCGGCGTTTGGCGAGAGTTTCCTGCAGGTTCTGCTGCTGGCCAAGGAGTTGAAGCTTGTCAAGGTCGGGCTTGTCAGCGTCGACGGCAGCAAGTTCGAGGCCTCTGCGAGCAAGCACCGTTCGGTGACTTATGAGCGGGCGGGCGAGCTGATCGATCAGCTCAAGCTGGACATCGCGGATCTGATGGAGCGTGCCGCGGCGGCCGACGGCGAGGGTGAGGACGACCCCCAGGCGCTGCCCAAGGAGATCGCACGCAGGGAGGCCTTGTGCGATCGGCTGGATGCGGCGCGTCGGCGCCTCGAGGCTCGGGCCAAGGCGCGCGCCGAGGCCGAGCGGGCGGACTACGAGGCCAAGGTGGCGGCGCGCGAGACGCGCACCGGCCGGGCCAAGGGCAAGCACCCGAAGCCGCCCGACGAGACGCCGCGCGCCGACGAGCAGAGCAATCTGAGCGATCCGGACAGCCGGCTGATGCGCAAGAGCAAGCAGCACGAGTACCGCCAGGCCTATAACGCTCAAGCCGTGGTGGATGCCGGGGGCTCTCAGCTGATCGTGGGCGCCCGGGTCACCAACTGCGCCAGCGACCGCAATGAGCTGGTGGCGGACATCGCGGCGATCCCGGCCGTTCTCGGCCGGCCCGCGACGGTGCTGGCGGACAACGGCTATGCCAACGGCGACGAGGTCGCGGCGCTTGCCGAGAGCGACATTGAGGCTCTGGTGGCGACCGGGTCGTCGGGCCGTCGGCGGCGCTACGACTTCCGCCCGGCCAAGACCGAGGTGCCGGTGAAGAAACCCAAGGCCGAATGGCTCAAAGTCATGGCCGCCAAGCTCGACAGCGAGGAAGGCCGTGCGCTGTACCGGCTGCGCCAGCAGACCGTCGAGCCGGTCTTCGGCATCATCAAGGCGGCCCTCGGCTTCACCGGATTCTCGCTGCGCGGCCTCGACAAGGTGGCCGGTGAGTGGGACCTGGTGGCGCTGTCCTACAACTGCAAGCGCCTGCACAAGCTCAAGCTGGAGAGGGCCTCGTGAGGGCGCTGTTGGCCCGACAGATCGATGCGAAAGCTCGACCACGGCCCAGCAGCGCCGAAAATCGCCCGGCCATCGATCCATCCGAACCCATCCTCGCGGTTTCGCCGAACTTCGATCGCGCCACCGACAGACGACAGCCAAATCACTCAACACCGAATTCCGACCCTCAAGTCCGACAGACTGCTAGCCCGCATTATTCACGCTTGGCGGCCGATTTGAGCGAGGCGAGCGGTATCGGCCGGGTTGACGGCGGCTTTCGGGGCGGGTTTTCGTTACGGGTTGGAGATTGACGTTCGAGGTTCATCCGGCGGCACGCGCCGCTAGGATCAGGGGCCTTGTGCGGCGATGGAGGCGGCCATCGCGATCAGGGCGTTGCGATATGGGTAGGCCGAGGGCAGGGCGATCTTGATGCGAGTGTTGAGCTCCTCGATGCGCACGGCGATCTTGAGGAATGCCCGTCGTAGCGTCTCGAACGTCGCGGTGCGCCACGGCGAGCGGCGGGGCGCGGTCCGGCGCAACTGATGCAGCAGCCAATAGGCGGCGGTGTGCAGGAACAGCCGGAACTGGTTGGCTTCCCATCGGTGACACGAGGTGCGGTCGGATTTGGTGTAGAGCTTGTGCTCCTTGATCATGTTTTCCATCCGGCCACGGGCGCAATAGACCCTCTCGTAGAGCAATTTGG
Source organism: Alphaproteobacteria bacterium (assembly GCA_963664465.2). GTDB lineage: Bacteria > Pseudomonadota > Alphaproteobacteria > UBA8366 > CAVOAK01 > CAVOAK01. Next base: position 77,144 of record CAXXSU010000011.1, read on the forward strand.
CGCGGCCCGGCAGGTTGGTGACGACGAAGCGGACATCCGTCCCCCTTGCGGTGGCCTCGACGCGGGCAACGACCTTGCGCTCGCGTGACCAGCTTTTGGCCTGGTAGCCGGTCTGGAAGAAACGGCGCACCTTGTCCTTGCCTGATTGCACCCGGCGCAGCGCCGCGTCCTCGCACCACGGCTGGCCGATCTCGCTCAGCCGGGCGTTGCCGGGAAGCCCGAGAATGTAGCCGTGGCCCTGATCCTCCAGCAGGTCCATGACCTCGGGCGTGCCGTAATGGCCGTCGCCACGCACCGCGATCTCGACCCGGGGCCAATGGCGCCGGATGCGGCCGATGACGTGGCGCAAGACCCGCGCCGCCTCGTCACCAGATGGCCGCTTGCCCGGACGCAGCAGCGACAGCACCGGCTTGGCGGTCGCCGCGTCGAAGATGTGGATGGGCTGAAAGCAGTACTCGTCGTAATGGGCGTTGAACAGTGCCAGTTGCTGGCCGCCGTGGACGGCATCAGGGGTATCGTCAATGTCGAGCACGATGCGTTGGGGCACGCGCTCGAAGCTGTCGCAAAACAGATCGATCATCGTCAGCCCCATGCGCGCCAGTTCGCGCCATGATGGGGCGTTCTCGAGCCTGGACAAGGTCGGCTGCGACATCAGATCGCGACCGCTCTCGGGCAGGCGACCACAGGCCAGCTTGAACGCCGGATCGAAGCGCAGCACGTCGAGGTCGTCGCAATCCTCGTATCCGCAGGCGATGGCGAACATGCGCGCCCCGATCATGTCGGCGTATGAGTGGGTGGTGCTCGCTGGATCGCGCGCATCGGACAGGCAACCGGCTAGGCGCGCGGCAAGGCCGAGACGCTTCTCGATCTCGCGCAGCACCAGCACGCCGCCGTCCGACGACAGCCGGCCGCCGGCGAACCGGACGCACAGTTCCTTGTTCTCGACGGGTGACAGTCCGGGGAGATAGGCGGTAATCTCATCCATGGTGAGCCGGGTTTCCCTGTTGCCGTATGGTCTTGGCCAGACACCAGAATCATACGGAATCTCAACAGTTTAATCCACGCTCACCACCTCTTTCACGCCGTGCCGTGAATAATCCGGGCTAGCAGTGTGTCGGACTTTGGGGAGATTTTCGGTTAGAATCTCGCCATGAGCAAATTTATCGACTGCGAGCGGAACCAGGCGTTTCTGCTTCCGCCCGATCTTCGGGACTGGATCCCGGAGGATGATCTGGCGCACTTCGTGATCGAGGCGGTCGAGCGGGTCGAGATGAGCGCCTTCAAGGTCAACCATCGTGGCACCGGCTCGGCGCAGTATCACCCTCGGATGATGCTGGCGCTGTTGATCTATTGCTATGCCAACGGGATCTTCTCGAGCCGGCGGATCGAGCGCGCGACGCACCGCGATATCGGGGTGCGCTTCGTGGCCGCCAATGTCCATCCCGACCATGACACGATCGCGACCTTTCGGCGCGACAACCTGGCGGCGTTTGGCGAGAGTTTCCTGCAGGTTCTGCTGCTGGCCAAGGAGTTGAAGCTTGTCAAGGTCGGGCTTGTCAGCGTCGACGGCAGCAAGTTCGAGGCCTCTGCGAGCAAGCACCGTTCGGTGACTTATGAGCGGGCGGGCGAGCTGATCGATCAGCTCAAGCTGGACATCGCGGATCTGATGGAGCGTGCCGCGGCGGCCGACGGCGAGGGTGAGGACGACCCCCAGGCGCTGCCCAAGGAGATCGCACGCAGGGAGGCCTTGTGCGATCGGCTGGATGCGGCGCGTCGGCGCCTCGAGGCTCGGGCCAAGGCGCGCGCCGAGGCCGAGCGGGCGGACTACGAGGCCAAGGTGGCGGCGCGCGAGACGCGCACCGGCCGGGCCAAGGGCAAGCACCCGAAGCCGCCCGACGAGACGCCGCGCGCCGACGAGCAGAGCAATCTGAGCGATCCGGACAGCCAGCTGATGCGCAAGAGCAAGCAGCACGAGTACCGCCAGGCCTATAACGCTCAAGCCGTGGTGGATGCCGGGGGCTCTCAGCTGATCGTGGGCGCCCGGGTCACCAACTGCGCCAGCGACCGCAATGAGCTGGTGGCGGACATCGCGGCGATCCCGGCCGTTCTCGGCCGGCCCGCGACGGTGCTGGCGGACAACGGCTATGCCAACGGCGACGAGGTCGCGGCGCTTGCCGAGAGCGACATTGAGGCTCTGGTGGCGACCGGGTCGTCGGGCCGTCGGCGGCGCTACGACTTCCGCCCGGCCAAGACCGAGGTGCCGGTGAAGAAACCCAAGGCCGAATGGCTCAAAGTCATGGCCGCCAAGCTCGACAGCGAGGAAGGCCGTGCGCTGTACCGGCTGCGCCAGCAGACCGTCGAGCCGGTCTTCGGCATCATCAAGGCGGCCCTCGGCTTCACCGGATTCTCGCTGCGCGGCCTCGACAAGGTGGCCGGTGAGTGGGACCTGGTGGCGCTGTCCTACAACTGCAAGCGCCTGCACAAGCTCAAGCTGGAGAGGGCCTCGTGAGGGCGCTGTTGGCCCGACAGATCGATGCGAAAGCTCGACCACGGCCCAGCAGCGCCGAAAATCGCCCGGCCATCGATCCATCCGAACCCATCCTCGCGGTTTCGCCGAACTTCGATCGCGCCACCGACAGACGACAGCCAAATCACTCAACACCGAATTCCGACCCTCAAGTCCGACAGACTGCTAGGTTGTCGTCCCGCAGGAAATCCATCAACTGGTCGGCGGCGCGGCGGATCCGCGAATCGCTCATGAAGCGTACCGTACCCCTCGCGTTGCCGTCTTCATCGTCCGCATCGGCCTCCATGGCCTCCGACAGCGAACCGGCGATGAGGTTCTCCAGTTCACTCCGCTCGAACTCATAGCGCTGCCTAATCTGCTGCCGCTGCTCTTCATTAGCCCATACATATATGCGGCCTGCGTGTCCGCGCTCCAAGTCCTGACGCTCGATAATCGGATCGCGAAAATCCGCAATCCACATACATTCGCTTATCAACCGCTTATACAAATCATCGCTCAACGCTGCACCATGGTTGTGTAGCAGTGTCGTAATGATCTCCTGATCGTGTGTTTCAGCAAGCGCATCACAAATGGAAGAGCTGAGCGAAGACCGCTCGGCGATCGCCAATTGGTGTCCACGACTGTCATTTGCGATTAGGTCCAGCAGGATCTCGTCGCTGAGTTGCTGGCTCCACGCCAGGATCGGCGCCGCAACTTCGATTTCGTCTTCCGCAAGCATCAGAATGACATCTTGTGGAACGTCGTCGCGACCCGACAAATGTTCCGCCACCTTGTGCCGTGCAGGTACCCGCGCTTCACGCAACAAGGCCCGTAAGATTATGAAGACGTGGTCGCGTTCGCGCTCAGACAGCTTTACGCCGAAGCCAAAACAAAGTTCACCAAGCTGTTCGGTGAGTTTGTCCCGATCCTGCCCAGTCGGTCGCTGCGCAAAACCGTTGAGTAGCTCCGTCAGTTCGCGCTGCATATGTTAGTGCTTCATAAGACGATAGACTCGCATCCGCTATGCTCCGCGAACCTCTCGCGCCCTCCAATTGGAAATAATTACGGTGAACAGCGTATCCAGGCAACCCTCAATTCGCGTTAGATTCCAACCGCCGCTGAAATTCGTTGTCACCGGCCCCATATCGATGCGCAGTCAGGTTTGTACGTAGCTAACGTTAATCCGGCCCGACACATCACTTTGCGCGGCGATGCGCCGTTTGCGATATGCATCCGCAGCGACGACGAGTTTGGCATCAATGCGCCGGCCCACAAATTCGACAATCGAGTTGTAACAACCAAGCAGCCGCGGGTGCATCGTGTTTGTGGGCGTATTCCGACACGATTTGCGGGTGCTTACAATGGCCAAGATTGTGGTGCCAAAATAACGCATGCCCCTTGCGGAGTTGGCGCTACGGCTGGGTATGCACATCTCCGGCTTGCCAGGTTGCAGAGGCCCGGTCTCTGTCATAGTTGGTGACGAGGAAAAAGCGAAGTCGCGCGCCGAAGCCTTTGCCATTTGAACGGTTATGATCAAAAGCAAGTGGAACCACGTGCTGAAGGAAGGTGCGCTTAATTACACCGGAAGATATGTAGGCGAGAGTAATGGCATGATCCAGATCTCGCACGCATCGAATACGCGTCACAGCAGCCATCGCAGGTCGACGGCTTCTTGCAGTGTGCAAGGGTGGACCAATTTGGTTTCATCCAAGAAACGACGAGCGTGGGATCATCTTGTCGGCTTTGGGCGACCGGATCCTGCTCGAACAAGCAAAACCGAAGGACTTGCTCGTCGCCGCGGTGCCCGGCACCGGTCGGTTCAAAGTCGTCGCTGATCGCTGGCGCAACAGGCCGCTCATCGCCAGTAGCGGAATCATGATCCTCCTGGTCGGACGCGATCAGACTGTCGAGGGGTTCCGCCCGCACGCCGACCCTTGGTCTGAGACAGGCTGCCTAGGATGACGGAGTCAGGAACACGTCCTGATCGATTCCAACGCTAAATTGTGTCCCCTGCGCCAGGGCTTCCTGCGCGTTGCTCAGCATCTCTGCGACGTCAGGCTCATCAACACCCTCGAAAATAATTCAGATGTTCTTCGTCCTGCACATTTCAGAAACGGCGGTTAGCGCCTGCATATTTGCACCGATAACGTCGGTATCGGCTACATATCTGCGCTGCAGTACGACGTAGTTCGAGTGGCAGCGCACGTAGCTGATGCATCGCGGCGTCACCGACGGTGAAACCCGCCAAACAGAGCGCATAGCCCACAGCATGTAGCTGCTCCAACCGAACGGATTGATCTGCAATCGTTGGATCCACATCCATCAAGCGCAGAATGATCAATCGTCCATCGTCGCCCGTTTCGACATCCAGCATGGCCTTGAATATGTCTGGAAATGCGAGTGAACGGCACGATATCGTCACGGCGATTCCGCGCCCGGCGGCGCTAGTTTCCCGACTGCTTAGCAACGATGCCGCAAGCCGGCATTGCGCCAAATCGAATTCCGCAACCATTGCCGCTTCGCCGGTGAAGTCGATCATCGACCATGGTTCGACGACGCCCTCATCGGTTACAATTCGAGGATCAACCGCAGCGTGGTCGACCGTCCGTTGACCCAAGTGAACGACCGTATCGAACAGAAAGCGCAGCCGACCGTCACTAAGGGCCTCGGAGAATTGGCGCCGACGCTCCTCCAGTTCAACCTGTAAGGTATTATAGTTCTCACCAAGGGACGTGCCCTCGACGGCATCAATGCCACCTTCGGAGAATTTATCGAGTGTATATCTGAGCGCATCGCCCAACGCATCCGCCGACATATTTTCGTCGCCTGCGGCGATCGTGGTGGACTTCGTTTTCAACAACTCACCACCGGGATCGACCTTTTCCGCGAGTGACGTCACACGTCCCTCGATCGCAGACGAATCGACCGACGCTTCGTGCACAACACCATACTTGCCGTTGCCCATGACGCCGACCGTATTGCCTCCAACCGACCATGACCGCAGGCTAGCTTCGACGCTGGATACATACTCACCCGCCTGCTCTCCGGTTATCCCACCGCCACGTTGTGCAGCATCGACGTCGCCGACATCGACCAGCGTCAGATTGTGCTCACCAGAATGTTCATCACCGGTCAGAAATCCCTGCACCGTATCGAGAAAGATTTCCGTATGCTGGAGCGGAGAATCCAAACTCTCTGACGAATCATCGGAGTCGGCGACGAGATCCAGCCGTCTGAAACTGACCTGCATGTCACCGCTGCCGCCTTGAGCGGGCGCGCCGGACATTGAAAAGTTGTAGATACTGCCATCCGCCGACCGGAGCTTGACGGAAAAATCGCTCGCCCCGCCGGACTCCATGATTCGGTACAACAGCTCCATCAGCAGCATTCGGTCAGACGGTGCCGCCAAATCGCTGAGGTAGCCGCCGTGCAGTTCACCCGGCGGAATTCCCACCGACCCCAAGGTACTGCCGTTAGCAGCGAGAATTTGGCCATCAAGCGTTACGTCGAGTGCAAAATCGCCCGGCGGTGCCGCAGGCGCAGCACCGAACATGGGGACAAATTCACCCGATCCAGCCATAGAACACCTAACCCGCATTATTCACGCTTGGCGGCCGATTTGAGCGAGGCGAGCGGTATCGGCCGGGTTGACGGCGGCTTTCGGGGCGGGTTTTCGTTACGGGTTGGAGATTGACGTTCGAGGTTCATCCGGCGGCACGCGCCGCTAGGATCAGGGGCCTTGTGCGGCGATGGAGGCGGCCATCGCGATCAGGGCGTTGCGATATGGGTAGGCCGAGGGCAGGGCGATCTTGATGCGAGTGTTGAGCTCCTCGATGCGCACGGCGATCTTGAGGAATGCCCGTCGTAGCGTCTCGAACGTCGCGGTGCGCCACGGCGAGCGGCGGGGCGCGGTCCGGCGCAACTGATGCAGCAGCCAATAGGCGGCGGTGTGCAGGAACAGCCGGAACTGGTTGGCTTCCCATCGGTGACACGAGGTGCGGTCGGATTTGGTGTAGAGCTTGTGCTCCTTGATCATGTTTTCCATCCGGCCACGGGCGCAATAGACCCTCTCGTAGAGCAATTTGGCGCGGCCCGGCAGGTTGGTGACGACGAAGCGGACATCCGTCCCCCTTGCGGTGGCCTCGACGCGGGCAACGACCTTGCGCTCGCGTGACCAGCTTTTGGCCTGGTAGCCGGTCTGGAAGAAACGGCGCACCTTGTCCTTGCCTGATTGCACCCGGCGCAGCGCCGCGTCCTCGCACCACGGCTGGCCGATCTCGCTCAGCCGGGCGTTGCCGGGAAGCCCGAGAATGTAGCCGTGGCCCTGATCCTCCAGCAGGTCCATGACCTCGGGCGTGCCGTAATGGCCGTCGCCACGCACCGCGATCTCGACCCGGGGCCAATGGCGCCGGATGCGGCCGATGACGTGGCGCAAGACCCGCGCCGCCTCGTCACCAGATGGCCGCTTGCCCGGACGCAGCAGCGACAGCACCGGCTTGGCGGTCGCCGCGTCGAAGATGTGGATGGGCTGAAAGCAGTACTCGTCGTAATGGGCGTTGAACAGTGCCAGTTGCTGGCCGCCGTGGACGGCATCAGGGGTATCGTCAATGTCGAGCACGATGCGTTGGGGCACGCGCTCGAAGCTGTCGCAAAACAGATCGATCATCGTCAGCCCCATGCGCGCCAGTTCGCGCCATGATGGGGCGTTCTCGAGCCTGGACAAGGTCGGCTGCGACATCAGATCGCGACCGCTCTCGGGCAGGCGACCACAGGCCAGCTTGAACGCCGGATCGAAGCGCAGCACGTCGAGGTCGTCGCAATCCTCGTATCCGCAGGCGATGGCGAACATGCGCGCCCCGATCATGTCGGCGTATGAGTGGGTGGTGCTCGCTGGATCGCGCGCATCGGACAGGCAACCGGCTAGGCGCGCGGCAAGGCCGAGACGCTTCTCGATCTCGCGCAGCACCAGCACGCCGCCGTCCGACGACAGCCGGCCGCCGGCGAACCGGACGCACAGTTCCTTGTTCTCGACGGGTGACAGTCCGGGGAGATAGGCGGTAATCTCATCCATGGTGAGCCGGGTTTCCCTGTTGCCGTATGGTCTTGGCCAGACACCAGAATCATACGGAATCTCAACAGTTTAATCCACGCTCACCACCTCTTTCACGCCGTGCCGTGAATAATCCGGGCTAACTCTTCTGGCCGCGTCGCCTCCGGCTCAACACGACAGTTGTTCTCTAGTTTACCACGCTTTCCAAGTCGAGCCGGAATCTGCCACCGCGGCCGCACTAGCCACTTTCGCGGTCATGAACCAAGACCGGCCAAACTAAGCAACTCGGGGATAGCAGTGACGATATGGTCCGGCTGAATTCTGTTTCCGCTAGGCAGGCCGGAACCTTTATGGTCGTGCCAGATGGCAAAGATACCGAGATTTTGTGCAGCCGCCACGTCGAGCTCGAGGTGGTCGCCGACCATCCATACCTCGTCGACCTGCAGGTCGAGTACTTCCAGAACGTTCCGGAAGGCAGCGGGATCGGGTTTGCCGGTGCCGAACTCTTCTTGGACCTGAATATGCTCGAATTGCGCCGACAGCTCGAACCGGCTGATCTTCCTACGCTGCATTTCACTGCTGCCGTTAGTCAGCATGGCCAAGCGAATACCATCCGCGCTCATTTGCTCAAGCGTTTCCCTGACACCGGGAAAAAGCACAAGGTCATCGTCGCGGCCCTTGGAAAATTCTGTCATCAGATCGCCAGGTAGACCGGCATCGCGCACTCCGAGGTTCGCCAGCACACCCTCCACCAAAAACCGGCGCCCTTCCGGGATACTGAGTCCCCAGCGTTTGTTGTTTTCGGGATCGGCCCAAAAAGCGTCGGCGGCATCGGCAATTGCGGCCGCGACATCCATGACGTCGTGCGCCGGCAGGCGACGCTCGAACTCGCTCAAGGTTCTGTGCCAGGCGCGACGCCGGTTGGTGTTGATGATGGTATCGTCAAGGTCGAAGATGACGGCCTTGGGTGAGGAACTCGGGCGACGCCGAGTCACGTTTCAGCCCAACGCCGGTCGAACTCCCAGACCGATTCAAATCCCATGATTTCATTCATATGCGCAAGTGTGGTCATCGGTGCGCTGAGATCGTGGCTAGATCCACAGGCATGCAAATGTTCGTAAACCTGCTCCAGGGTGTACGCTGCAGCGAGAAATGCCGTTCCAGGATAGAGTGCGATCGTGAATCCGTAGGCCGCCAGCTGCTCGAGACTCAGAACGGGTGAGCGGCCGCTCTCGACCATGTTGGCAAGCAGCGGCGCATCAATCGTTTGACCAATGCGTTCAAACTCCGCTTCGTCCTCCGGCGATTCGATGAAGAGAACGTCAGCGCCGGCATTGCGATACGCCTCCGCTCGCCTCAGCGCTGCGTCGATACCTAATGAAGTCCTCGCATCGGTGCGTGCAACGATAAGGAAGTCTGGGTCTTCGCGGCTCTCGACGGCAACCTCGATCTTGCGCACCATGTCGGCCAGCGGTATCACCCGCCGGCCCTCCGTATGGCCGCATTTCTTCGGAAACTCCTGATCCTCAAGCTGGATCGCGGCGACTCCCGCTGCTTCGTAGCCACGCACGGTGCGTTGCACGTTCAAGAGACCGCCGTAGCCGGTGTCAGCATCGGCCACAAGCGGTGTCGCTGTCCCTGTGGCAATCGTCTGCGCCCGCGAAGCCATCTCCGTGAATGACGCCAGTCCCGCGTCCGGCAGACCCAAATGCGAGGCCGTCACGCCGTATCCCGTCATGTAGAGCGCATCGAAGCCAGCCGCATCGGCAATCCGTGCCGAGATCATATCGTAAACACCTGGCACAACGGTTATTTCTCGTGCGCGAACTCGCTTCGCAAGCTGCGTTCTTCGATCCATAACGATAGTCTCCTAACAACGATTTTACAGGTGCTTGCCAGCATGCCGGCAACACTGTTCCTAGTTATCGGAACCCCACGGCACAGGCAAACACCCCTTTCACCGGCATCGGGCTCGATGCGCCCGTTCGATTTGCGCGTCCGTTGAATTTCAAGGCGCGTACCGATGCCTCGGATGCTACGGCCGACCTGGCGCGCCAACAGGCCTATATGTCAATCGGCAGACTGCGCCGGAAGAGTTCGATGGTCGCCAATCCGCTGATAAACTGGCTGCAGAAATTGGCGCTCTGCTCGACACGGCTTAACTGGCAATAGCTGCGACGGGCAGCACAGCTCGCCAATGTTCCTTGGCCAAATGTTACTATATAACGTTTTGCAAGGAATCATCTGAAGGTCCGGCCCTGCGATGGACAGCCAATCCAATTTATCGCTGATCGCGGTACAAAATGTCAGCCTGCGCTTTGGCGCCCTGAACGTCCTCAGCGGCATCGATCTTGATATTCATGCCGGCGAAATTGTAACGCTGATCGGTCCCAACGGCTCTGGGAAGACGACGCTTGCGCGTTTGGTGTTGGGACTTCTCGCACCGGATAGCGGGCAAGTTGAACGCCGCCCCGGCCTCGTCGTGGGCTACGTGCCACAGCGATTCACGGTCGATCCGGTTCTACCGTTGACCGTGAATCGCATGATGACGCTGACGTGTGCACGCCGGCAGGCCGCAATTACGGATGCGCTCGCTGCAACGGGGATTGCCAATTTGGCAGCTGCAAATGTCGCCGATTTATCGGGTGGCGAATTGCAACGCGTCTTGCTCGCCCGCGCATTGCTCCGCGAGCCGCAGCTCCTAGTGCTCGACGAACCTACGCAGGGCGTCGACTTTTCCGGTGAAGCGGAACTTTACGGCCTCATATCGAAATTTCGCACACAGCTGGGGTGCGGTGTCCTCATGATCTCACACAACCTTCACATGGTGATGTCGTCAACCGATCGTGTCATTTGCCTAAACCACCACATCTGCTGCTCCGGCAAACCGGAGGCGGTAAGCCAGAACCCTGAATTCCTTTCATTGTTTGGACCAAACGTCGTCCAGCACATAGCGCCGTATACCCACGATCACGACCATGCGCACGATGTTTCCGGTGCGGTCGTCCCGCTTCCAGAAGACGGCCAGCGAAACCATGCGGGGCAAAATGACACGAGCGGAACATTGGACTGACAATGGACGACTTTTTTCTCCGCGCATTGGTCGCTGGATTGGGCGTCGCTGTTGTCGCTGGCCCGCTTGGATGCTTCATCGTCTGGCGGCGCATGGCTTATTTTGGCGACTCAATGGCACATTCGGCACTCTTAGGCGTCGCACTCGGCCTGTTGTTGGGCGTCGATGTCATAGTGGGTATCATCGCGACCGGGGTCGTGCTTGCGGTATTTCTGGTTCTGCTACAGCGTCAGCAGCGGCTTTCGACGGACACGCTTCTCGGCATCCTTTCCCATGCCGCATTGTCGCTGGGTCTCGTTGCGATAAGCCTTATGGAATGGCTGCGTGTCGATCTCTTGGGCTACCTGTTCGGCGATATCCTCGCGGTGACGCCCGTCGATATCCTTTGGATCTATTGCGGTGGGATTGCGACATTGGCCTTTTTGGCGATGGTCTGGCGGTCACTCATCGCCGTGACCGTGCATGAGGAGCTGGCCGAAGCTGAAGGCATTTCTGTTTTGCCAACAAGACTGGCCTTCATGTTGCTGATTGCGCTTATCATCGCCGTTTCCATAAAGGTCGTCGGCGTTCTATTGATTAGTTCACTGCTGATCATCCCTGCCGCCACGGCACGGCGATTTGCACGCAGCCCCGAGGCAATGGCAGCGATTGCAAGTCTTGTCGGTGCGCTCGCGGTCGTTGGCGGGCTAGCGGCTTCACTCAACTGGGATACGCCATCCGGTCCCTCGATCGTCGTTGCAGCGACGGTCCTCTTTGCGGCGAGCCTGGCGCTTGGACTCGGCCCATACCTGGGGCGTATGAGGTCATCTAACTAACGGATTCGAGAGCGTTCTCGGCGGGTCGTTCGGCCGCTGCAGCGGCGTCAAGCATCGCAATCTGCAACTTTTCGAACGCTCGGACCTCGATCTGACGGACGCGCTCGCGCGAGATGCCATACTCCTCGCTCAAATCGGCCAGAGTAGGCGGATCTTCCTGCAGACGCCGCTCGGCCAAGATATGCCGCTCACGCGCATTCAATTTAGATATGGCACTCGCCATGAAGCTCTGGCGCCGCGCAAGCTCCTCGCTGTTTCCGAACCGGCTCTCGTGATCCAACTCCTGATCGACAAGCATATCCTGGTGCTGCTCGTCTGAATCCAAACCAATAGTCGCGTTAAGCGATCGATCGACCGCGCTGAGACGCCGATTCATCGACGCGACCTCCCGCTCGGGGACGTTGAGTGCGCTGGCGATTACGGCCGTCGTCTCCGCATCGAGATCGCCATCGTCGAGCACCGACAGCTCAGCCTTGAGGCGCCGAAGATTGAAGAAGAGTTTCTTCTGGGCTGCCGTGGTACCCATCCGTACGATCGACAGGTTTCGCATGACATATTCCTGAATTGCCGCACGGATCCACCAGACGGCATATGTCGCGAAGCGAAAACCGCGCTCTGGTTCGAAGCGCTGTGCCGCCTGCATGAGACCAACGTTGCCTTCCGCGATCAAATCGTCGAGCGGCAGCCCGTAGCCACGAAAGCCGCGCGCTATCTTGGCGACGAGACGCAGATGACTGCCGACGAGCTGTTCGACCGCGCGATAGTCGCTTTTCTTGCGCCACTGCCGCGCGTACTCGCGTTCCGTCTCAGCGTCCAGCATCGGGAATTCGCCGATATCCGAGAAATACTGTGTCAAAGTGTTATCGATCTGCACGTTCTTCGTACCTCCAGTATCGTGCCGGTGACGCTTGATCGCGGATCAGGCAAGCAGACCCAAAATATTGGGGAGATCATCGGCAAGACCACTAACTTTAACGGAGCGAACGTTGAACTCCGTCGCTCGACGCAAGCTCAAGCGACAGCACCGTGTCGCCGTTGGCCGCCAGGTAATTAAGCGATTGATACGCCCCTGCGTCCCACCGCCATCCCTGACCCCAAACATGGGAACAAAGTTCGAACATTCAAGGGAAAATCGACTCTGTGTATTGTGATCCGATAAGTGATCAAAGACGCTAAAAAATTTGGCCCAGCCCGTCGGTGATTGTCGTTAGCTGTTCTCAGCCGACGCTGACAGGCGATCGAGCCGCAGGCGATGACGCCCGTCGGTGAGCCGATAGGCGGCGCCCATGACGGCGGTCAACGAACCTAGGCCAGTACCACCGGCGATGAGGAACATGATGAGGAGCTGGTACTTGACCGCCTCTGTCGGTTCGACGCCGGCGAGAATCTGGCCCGTCATCATGCCCGGCAAGGCGACAAGTCCGGTAGCGGCCATCGCATTGACAACGGGCATCAGGGCGCTGCGCATGGCGGAACGGGTGGCGGGCAGGAGTGCCACATTGCGCGTCGCGCCTAAGGATAGTTGCGCCTCGATCCCATCGCGTTCGCGCACCAACGCGGTCGTCAGGGTGTGAAGACCGAGGCTGATCCCGGTCATCGTATTGCCAAGGATCATTCCCAGCAGCGGTAGACCGTAGCGCGGATGGTACCAAGGATCCGGCCTGACTTGGGTCGTTAAGGCGAACACCGTTATCAAAGTTGCGGCGACCAGCATGCAGCTAGTGCCGAGACCGTAGGCCCACAGACCCGCGAGCCGGCGCTCCTGGCGGGCCATGATCTCCCGCCCGGCAAACAGAATCATCGCTAATGCCGCCAATCCCGTCCACAGCGGAGACACTATCGAAAACAAGGTTGTGAGAACAAATCCGACGAGCAGCAATTGGACGATCATACGCGCCGTTGCGATCAACAGCTGTCTCTCCAATTGCAAGTGGAGAACAAGTGAAAGCCCGCCATTCAGGAGGATGAGCGACCCGGCGATGGCGAGGTCGATCAAATCGAGCTGGATATAGTTCACAGCATGGACTCCCTGGTGCTGCCGTTCTCCAGGACGAGGCGGCGGCGTGCAATTCGCCGCGCCTGAGCATCGTCGTGGCTGACCCATATGCCACTCGCACCGGCATTGAAATGTGTGGTCACCAGTTCCTCGACCGCGGCAGCCGCGGGCACATCGAGACCCGACGTCGGCTCGTCGAGGAGCAGCACACGTGGGCGCAGCAATAACGCGCGGATGAGACCGAGCCGCTGACGTTCTCCGGTCGACAGACGCTGTATCGGCCAACCACCGCAGTCTTCAGGAAGGCCAAGCGCTGCGAGTAGCGGCTGCGCCGCCGACCAATCGGCAAAGTGCTGACCAACTGTCTCGCACCACCAGCCCGGCGATGTGGAAACGTAGGTTACCAAGCGGCGCCAGCGCGGAGCATGCATCGCTTCGCGGGAATGACCGTCTAGCAATACTGTTCCTTCGCACGGATCAAGATCGGCGATGGCGCGCAACAGCAGCGTCTTTCCGGAACCCGAAGGGCCCTGCGCAGCCACGCATTCACCATCGGCGAGGTCGAATGTGGTCGAGGCAAGGGCGTCATGGCGTAGAGCACGCACAGAGAGCATTGAAAGCCCTGCTTGAGTTGAGCCTTAACGACTGTGTCACGGCCGGGCCTCGCCGACAATCGGCAGGTGCATTCAAATGCAAACGCCGTCCACGAAAGGACGGCGAGAGCAACTAGGTAGTTTGGAATTTAGCCGAAGAGCGAGAGAACCGACTGCTGGCTTTGCGCTGCGAGGCTTAACGAGTTGATGCCGAGCTGCTGCTGGGTCTGGACGGCAAGACGATTGGCAGCTTCTTCCGTCAAATCCGCCAGCGTCAAGTTGGCCGCCGCGCCCTCAAGCGTGTTGCTAAGGTTCTGCGTAAAATCGATCCGCGTCTGCAAAACGGAGCTGTTGGACCCGAGCGTCTCGGCACTTGTTCTGAGCGACGATCGCGCGCTTGTAGTACTGGCCAGCGCGGCATCGATATCGGCATCGCTAGCAAATCCGTTGCTTGCCGCAAGCCCAAGACCAGCCGACGTTGAATCTACACTTTGAATCGTCAAGGCGCTCGTCCCATCCTCATTGAGCGCAACGGTCAGGTCATTGGATGACGAGCTTAGGAGATTTGTACCCCCAAAACTCGCGTCAGCCGCCAGACTGTCAATTTGGCTACGTACTTCGTCGAATTGGGCGGCGAACGCAGCGCGTTCACCTGGGTCGCTGGTCGACCGTGCGGCGTTTGCAAGCGAGTTTGCCTGATCGACAAGCCCACTGATTGCATCAAGGCCGTCACCGGCAGCCTGTAAGGCGCTAACCGCTTGATCGACGCTTTCCTTAACCTGCGTCAATTCCGCGGCGCGGCCACTCAACGCTTGCGCAACAAAAAACGCAAGCGCATTATCGCTTGCCGATTTGACCTTAAATCCGCTTGAAAGACGATCATCGGTGCGGTCCGCGAGGCCCGACACATTCTGCAGGTTTAGCAGGTTTGCACTGATCGACGGCGTAAGACTAATTCCATCAGCCAAGGGCATTCTCCCCGTTCACCACTTTGGACGACCATCGCTCCGACGACGCCAAATGGCTGACACCGGAGAACAGCTTCTGTCCAAGCTCCAAACCCCTCAACGAACTAATATGGGGATTTTCAACTAAAAAGGAAACCCCGTTGGCGCCAAAATAGAACAAAATACGAACAACCAACATTGGTTACACTGGTTGCTCGCCACGAGATATTGGCGATGGCCGGTCGATTTTACTCACGCTGCGCAGTACCGCTCGGGAAAATGTTAGCTGAACACCAAAACCATTCGCACGAACACCGTGTTATTAGGGCTCGATTTGCCGCAGCGAATATGCGGAACAGACCTCATATTGCGGCGACCTCGGTTTGATTGTTGTGATTGTATTGCACCGCCGCCGAAGAGCGGCGTTTAATCAGGTGCCGCCGAAGAGCGGCGTTTAATCAGGTGCCGCCGAAGAGCGGCGTTTAATCAGGTGCCGCCGAAGAGCGGCGTTTAATCAGGTGCCGCCGAAGAGCGGCGTTTAATCAGGTGCCGCCGAAGAGCGGCGTTTAATCAGGTGCCGCCGAAGAGCGGCGTTTAATCAGGTGCCGCCGAAGAGCGGCGTTTAATCAGGTGCCGCCGAAGAGCGGCGTTTAATCAAGTGGCAGCGTATCAGGGGAAGCGACATGGGCGATTATTCGGGTTTGCGCAAGCGCATCGACGGCGGAGAGGTGATCATACTCGACGGTGCGGTCGGCACTCAGCTTCAGGGTATGGGTGTGCCAATCGGTGCCACCGCTTGGGCTGCGCTTGCCCTGCATTCGCACCCAGATACGGTGCGCCACATGCATGAGACGTACATCCGAGACGGCGTCGACGTCATCACAACAAATACATTTTCATCTGGGCGCCATTGTCTTGAACCGCTGGGCATGGGCGACCTCACGCGCGAGCTCAATATGCGCGCGGTTGTGCTGGCCCAGGAGGCACGTGATCGGACAGCGAAAGAGCGTCCTGTCTATATCGGCGGCTCGGTCTCGCACTATGGAATTCTGGTCGGTGGCGAACCGCTTTCTGAGCTGTTTCACAAGGAATGGAGCGGCTACACCGAGGAGCAGTGCAAGGCGAACCTTCGCGAACAGGCGGAAATCCTCGTCGCGGCGGGGGTCGATTTCCTGATCACTGAGGCAACCGGCGGAACCGTGCAGCGCAAGTGGATCGTTGAGGCCTGTCTGGCGACTGGTGTACCGACCTGGATCGGCTTCAAATGCCGCGCTGAGGAAGAGGGCGGCGCGCTCAAGACCGGCTATGCCTCCGACGATCCGTTCACCGACGACTTGGACGAAATCATTCCGTTGGGCGGCGATCTCGCCACTGTTTTCCACACCTGCGTCGACGACACGACCGAATCGATCCCCGTGCTCCAGGACAAATGGTCCGGCCCGATCGGCGTCTATCCCGATGCCGACCGGCACGACTACGTGCGGACGCGGCAGGACATGGACGCACGGAACAGCACTTCGCCCGAAGATTTCCTGGAGCTCGCCCGCGGCTGGGTGGATCAGGGTGCGCAGGTGATCGGCGGCTGTTGCGGCTTCGGCTTCGAGTATATCAGACCGCTGCGCGAGGGCCTGCCCTCGCACGTACCGACGCCGAACCGTCGTACGGGTACGGACGGATAACAGGAAACGTTGGGCCGGAATGCCGGTTCGCCGTTTTATGCAGACGGTTCTTGCGCTAAGCTGGACAGGGCCGAACGCCCAACAATCTCGCGCAATCGGTTGGGAGATATACCATGACGAGGACATTGGTCCTTCTGTACGGCTTCGTCGCGTGCCTGACATTCCTTATCGCCCTTCTATATGCGATTGGATTCGTTGCAAATTTCGGAGTGCCAAAGGGAATCGACGACGGGCCGGCCACCTCCATAGCCGGAGCGCTGGTCGTCAACCTGCTGCTTCTCGGCATATTTGCCGTGCAGCACAGCGTAATGGCCCGGCCCGGTTTCAAGGCGTGGTGGACCAGGATCGTGCCGAGCGCGATCGAGCGCAGCACCTACGTTCTGATTTCGAGCCTCCTCCTCGGACTGTTGTATTGGCAGTGGCAGCCGATTGCCGTTGGTGTCTGGAGCGTCGAAAGCCAAGCGGGGATCATCGTTCTCAACGCGGTTTATGTGATCGGGTGGGCCCTCGTACTCTACGGCAGTCTTCTGATCGACCACTTCGATCTATTCGGGCTCCGCCAGGTCTTCCTCCATTGGCGCGGACAGGCATATACCCATCCCGATTACAAAGAATTGGGGACGCTCTACAAACTGGTCCGCCATCCCATGATGCTGGGTTTCGTCATCGCCTTCTGGACGACACCGCATATGACCTTGGGGCATCTTTTATTTGCGATTGCATACATCCTGATTGCTCTTCAATTGGAAGAGCGCGATCGCGGATTTCGGCGACAAATACCGCGCGTATCAATCACGAGTGCCGATGCTGATTCCTTTCCTGAAAATAGGGTATCCTATTCGCTCTCGTAGTGGCAAGATGTTGTGATGGCCGAGAATACTGCGCATCCCGTTGGCGGGATCGATTACCCTCGCACGCTTATGGAATTTGACGACTGGTTCGCTTCTGAGGCCGCCTGTGCGGATTTTCTTCGGCGTGTCCGTTGGCCTGCCGGGTTTCGGTGTCCGGCCTGCGGGGGAACCGAGGCGTGGGTGACGGCCAGGGGCCAACAGCGATGTGCGGGATGCCAACGTCAGACGTCGCCGACCGCGGGGACGATCTTCGAGGGTACGCGGAAACCGTTGCGGCTTTGGTTCCAGGCGATGTGGTATGTGACGAATCAGAAGCACGGCGTCAGTGCGCTTGGGGTTCAACGAATACTCGGCCTGGGCGGTTATCAAACGGCTTGGACATGGCTCCATAAGCTGCGCCGGGCCATGGTTCGACCGGGCAGAGAGCTTCTGAATGGCGAGGTCGAGGTCGACGAAACCTATGTGGGCGGCCGGGAGGTTGGCGTTACGGGGCGGAAAACAAACAAGAAATCGATTGTCGCGATTGCCGCCGAAATCCGGGGTCGGGGCACCGGTCGTATCCGCATGGCGCGTGTCGAGGACGCATCCGCCGAGAGCCTCATTCCTTTCGTCCAAACGGCTGTGTGCCCGGGAGCAACGATTCGAACCGATGGCTGGCGAGCCTACAACGGTCTCACGGGAGTCGGCTTCGAACACCAGCCGAAAAATATTTCCGCCAGCGGCGACCCAGCCCACATTGTCATGCCCCAAGTTCATCGGGTAGCCGGCCTCCTTGATCGGTGGTGGCTGGGTATTCACCATGGGGCTATTAGCGCCTCCCAGCTTGAAAGGTGCCGAGGCGCCCGCGACAAAGGACGTGATCGGCGAGGAGTAAGAAATCTGTGTCCGCAAGAACTGGCGACGCCATCAACCTGGTGTGCGGCTCCATCAATCCAGAGAGGCGTAGTTCGCCGTGAAGTGACGTAGACTCGGCGGCTCCCAAGTGATCTTCATGCCCCTAAGCCGCCTGCACGAAAAATAGAAATAGGGTATCCTATTCGCTCTCGTAGTGCCTAGATCTGGGGGGCAGGGCTGGGTCTGCCCCCGACGAGCTTCTTGTATGGCACGGGCTCCAGTTGCACTGCTTGCTGGAGGAGTCGATAGAACAGGAGGCCGCGAGCTTTGGATCGGCGGCGATTGAAGCGGAACGTGAACTCGTCCAGATAGTAATCAAGCTGGGAGGCGCTAATAGCCCCATGGTGAATACCCAGCCACCACCGATCAAGGAGGCCGGCTACCCGATGAACTTGGGGCATGACAATGTGGGCTGGGTCGCCGCTGGCGGAAATATTTTTCGGCTGGTGTTCGAAGCCGACTCCCGTGAGACCGTTGTAGGCTCGCCAGCCATCGGTTCGAATCGTTGCTCCCGGGCACACAGCCGTTTGGACGAAAGGAATGAGGCTCTCGGCGGATGCGTCCTCGACACGCGCCATGCGGATACGACCGGTGCCCCGACCCCGGATTTCGGCGGCAATCGCGACAATCGATTTCTTGTTTGTTTTCCGCCCCGTAACGCCAACCTCCCGGCCGCCCACATAGGTTTCGTCGACCTCGACCTCGCCATTCAGAAGCTCTCTGCCCGGTCGAACCATGGCCCGGCGCAGCTTATGGAGCCATGTCCAAGCCGTTTGATAACCGCCCAGGCCGAGTATTCGTTGAACCCCAAGCGCACTGACGCCGTGCTTCTGATTCGTCACATACCACATCGCCTGGAACCAAAGCCGCAACGGTTTCCGCGTACCCTCGAAGATCGTCCCCGCGGTCGGCGACGTCTGACGTTGGCATCCCGCACATCGCTGTTGGCCCCTGGCCGTCACCCACGCCTCGGTTCCCCCGCAGGCCGGACACCGAAACCCGGCAGGCCAACGGACACGCCGAAGAAAATCCGCACAGGCGGCCTCAGAAGCGAACCAGTCGTCAAATTCCATAAGCGTGCGAGGGTAATCGATCCCGCCAACGGGATGGGCAGTATTCTCGGCCATCACAACATCTTGCCACTACGAGAGCGAATAGGATACCCTATTCCTATCAAAGAATTAACCAAGGCGGCGTGACGCACAGGTCGGCGTTGGTGGGAACGGTGGCATCTTTGGAGCCCTATCGAACGACTGCTGAACTTATAGATGGACTCGGGACGATGGACCAAACGCGCCATCATCGACGAATTTGCACGCAATGAGCGCGTTACGCGAGTTGGGGGTTCGGTATTGCGACCCGTGACAGCTTGGATCGAGAAGCCGACGCGCAACGAACGGCATAAGACGCGGAAACCTGCGAGTGATCTGTGGGCCGATCCCGAGCCTTGGCCCGAACCGATTGAAGGAGACACGCTACTGCGACGCATTTCTGGCAGGGCCTCTTCAGACGATATGTCGAGCTGCCGAAGTGAAGCATTTGGTGCTATGGTATTGTGGGTTCTGCATGCCTATTGTTTCGACGAATGGCGCAAATACCTTCAATCCTCGATTCGGCGATGGCCTGATCGACGGAGAATCGTTGCGGAATTTCATATCTATGACCTGCTTGGAAGTATCCAGCAGGCGATTAACGCCAGCGCGCGCTGTCGACCGTTGGTGCAAAAGGCATTCACTGGATCATTGCAATCTGTTCCGGACTCCTAGAGCCCGATGGGGACCGACGGTTCTTCCCTGGACGAAGTCGGCATGGTCTGATTCTCTTCGCGATAATCCTGGCCTGAAGGGGGGTTCGCTGAATTCTGGCGATGCCCGGACAGCAGACCGGATTCGTCAGTTAGGACTTGTATCGGTGAGCTGGTCGGATTATGAGCCGCGCCAATTTCGCCTTGGTCGCCGTATTTTAGCGACCGCGCTGCAGTTGGTACTGATCGAGGGCGGCTTCGATACGGCTTCGCCGAGGCGGTCTGCCAGCCCTATTAATCGGCCAGGAGGGGGCTGCCTTCGGTGCCAGCCCGTAACGCTACTTCCGTATGCACCTGGATGGGCTACTTCGAGGTGTATCTCACCTCTCAAGCGACAGGGCATGCGAGTGGCGCTGCTCGGATTCAACCTGTCGCTACGGGAGTTCCTGCTGTTGGAGATGCGGGAACGGGTGCCGGACCATTGCCCTTAGGCTGTGCACGGACCCGCGCGCCGACAACTGGCGCGCCATGAAGTCGCAATTGCTGACGGCGGTGTTTGCAACTGGTCCGAATTGGCGCGTGATTCAGCCGAGGCGGCTTTCTGGTGACGATGACAGCGAGCGCATCGGCGGCAGCAATGTTACCTGCAGACCATGCGTACTTTGTTCCGGGAACGCGGCGCTGAGCGCAACATCGTGCGGAGCCGACACTGGGCGAGGGTTACTCGTCGGGATGCTGGACCGCGCTTGGCCCAGGAGAGCGCGTATCAGAGACAGCCCATCAGCGCTGAGGACCTGGCGCGGATGCTGAAGCCGTTCGCGATCAAGCGCAAGGGCAAGAAGCTCTCGAACTCAGGACTGGGTTTCCAAAAGGCGACGAACGAGGCCAATTGGAGGACGCGTTTAGATCGAAGGACTTGGCACCTATCGCACCTGGCCTTACCGCACATCCCCCCGAGCAAACGCGGTGGATCTGGACTACCGCCGCAGAATCGGTGGGTGGCGGCCGGAGCTGCAATCCGCGGCCGACGAGGGCGAGGTACGACAACGCTTCCCAAGACCCTAGAACGGCGGCCGAGGCAAACAGCTCGAGGCGGTGGATGTGGCGGTTGAAACGGCCGAAGATCCGGCCGAATGTGTGACCGATATAGGGACCACTCACGGTTGGTCTTGAAGGCGCTCGACGACGGAACCCTGGAATGAGCCGGATCTCCGAGCCCAAGCAGAACCAAGTTTTGCGCGCTGGCACGGAGATGATGCGGCGTCGCCGGGAACTGGTCACCAGGCAACCGGATCACCGGCTGAAAATATCGGGGGTGGCCAGGGAAGCCTGGACAAGCTGCGCGCCGAGATCGTCGAGCGCTCCTTTGCCCACAATGATCGATACGCGATTGTTCGGTATGCGCCGGACCGTGGCTTCGGGGCCGCGAGAAGCGTGCGACAAGCGATAAGCCGGAAACTTCGACGATTCGCCGGCCTTCAGGAGCGCGTATCCGGTTGCTGATGCGCCAACTCATCGGCGCTAGGTAATGACCCCGAAGGAGGCCGTGGTCGGGCGGAATTGGCGGCCTATGGTTCGAATGCTTGAAATACGCTTCAATCGCTCGGACGGCATGTCCTGGTCGTTCGAGATCGAGGAATCCTCATCGTCTCGGACCGCTTGGCGAAACCAGCGGCGATTCGGAGCGCGATATGCTTCGACCGTGGCGTGCAAAAGGCATTCCTGGATCAATGACAATCCTTTTTCAACGGACTGCTAAGCTAGTGACCAGCGAACGAAGAAAGATCGAGAACCAGGCGAAGGAACGCAAAGGAGAAGACCTTGCCAAGTCTTACGATCCGACGCCTCAAGAGCAAGCTTCGATGGATGCCCATCTCGTCCGGCGCAAGAAGACGCCGCCCGCGCCGTGCTTAAAGGTCTCGAAGAAGGGAGGCATTACGCGAATCGCGGCGGACCATCCCGAGCCCGCCATTGGGCATCTACTCCTAATGGAGGCGCTCGGCACGACTGAGGCGGACTTCCTGGACGGGCTTCTCGGACAGCTCGCTAATGCAGCCGGACAAGGACAGAAGGTGGATGAGCGCGGACTCAATTTTATGCTTTCGGTGGTAAAGGGCGTGGAGCCCAATGACCAGGTGGAAGCAATGCTCGCAGCGCAAATGGCGGCAGTGCATATGGCGACCATGACTTTCGCGCGCCGCCTAGCGCACGTTGACAACATCACGCAGCAAGACAGCGCGGAACGCGCCTTCAACAAACTCGTGCGGACATTTACCACTCAGGTGGAGGCGCTTAAGCGATACCGGACCGGCGGCGAGCAGAAGGTCACCGTGGAGCACGTCACGGTGAACGAAGGCGGGCAGGCTATCGTCGGCAATGTCTCGCACAGGGGGAGGGGCTCCAGGAAAAACCGGAAGTCAACCTCATGAAACGAGAGTTCGCCTTCCAGAAGGCGACGCGCTGCTCGGCCACCTCGAAGCGAACGGGGCAACCATGCAAGGCACCCGCCGTAAAGGGCTGGGCCGTATGCCGCTTTCACGGCGCGCGTGGCGGGGGACCGGTGGGCAACCGCAACGGCAGATATCGGCACGGGCTCTACACGAAGGAGGCGGTGGAAGAACGCCGTCTTCTCCGGGCGCTTCTCCGGCAATCCCGCGAGGCGATCAGCAGCAGACGCTAGTGTTCCACACGTTCAACGTCCTCCAATGTCCGCTTTACACTCAAAAGCAGACTCTGTTGAGCAGCACTCAGAACGTCTGCTTGTGACCCAAAGCGGACATTGGCGGGGCGGGTTCGCACCGCCGATTATCTTTGCTCTGTTGTGTGCCGAGATGCTGCAGGCCCGAGTTCACGAAAGTTTAGGATGAGGGAGCGAGGCTGCTCTTATTATCGGCATATTCCTCCAAGGCTGTCGGTTCATTTGGACGCCTGAAGATAAACAGCCCCCATCGTGCGGCAATCTGCCATTGGTTGCCGACGCGTCGAAATTTTGCGTAGTGATCGACGAGCCGGTGTGGACCGTCGAATTGCAGCGGGCCGTCCATATCCTCTCTTCGCCCTTCGCGCGAGTAACTGACTGTGTTGTAAGCTTGCGCTTCAGCGTGATCCTCGTCGATAACGTTGACAACCATGTTGGTCAGCACATGGCGAATCGTATCGTTGCCGAGGCAGCCATATAGGGCTTCCAGAAGCTCGTCCCGTCCTTTGAGTTCGAGTCCGGCATTATCCCAACTGACGTCTTCGGTGAAGAGTTGAGCGGCCTTTTCGAACTCGTGGTGGTCAACGTAGTGATAGCACTGCCGCCAGACCTTCTGGCAATCCCACTCGATTGCGCGTTCTTCATCGCGTGTCATCGCTGATTGCTCCGTCGCTACTGAAATTAGGCTTGTGAGGAAGTTTAGCCGGGCTGCCGCCGCCGACACAATCGCGGTTGATCGTCAAAGTCCGCTAGTGGCTACAAGCGGACCATCATCGTTAGGTGTTAGGTGGTGAATCGTCCGCTTTTGACCCAAACCGGACATTCTGGGAGGCCTGCATTACGTAACGAACCAAACGGTGAGTGTTCGCGCCATTCGCAACTGATGGAGCGCATCGTGTCGGAGTGGATGGAAAAGGACGCGGCGTTTGTGCGGCAGGCGCAGGGTAAGTTCGTGTGACCAAAAATTACAAGCCCTAGCAAACACACGCCCTGTGTGTCACGTTTGGGTGGTTTTAACCGGGGGCATGCTATGGACCGGCTCAAGGTCATCGAGAACCACATTGCGGCGCTTACGGAGACAGTTTTGTCGGCCTATGTGCCTCCCCTCCAACTCACAGAAGGGCAGCCACCACCCATCGCTGCGAACGGAGGTTTATCCTACATGTCGTTCGATCGGGACGGAGATGGAGGAACTGCTGCGGCGACGGAGGCGATGCTCATCCAAATTGCCGAGAGAGAGGGGCAGGCGGTAATCGACATGCTCGACAACGCTCCCCCCGGCCCCATCGAGACCAAGTGGGGCGTCGGTTTTCGTGGCTACTCAGAGTGCCTGGAGTATATTCGGGCGAACAACATCGAAGCCCCTGAAGGCGGCCTAGCGCTTCCGCTGCGCTACACCATCGGCGAGCAGCCGACCTACTCCATCGTCTCGTCCAACGCACTCTGGCGGGACCCGGCGCGAGAAGCCGAAGCAAATGCGTTGCGCAAGGACGAGCAGGACATCGAGCGGCGATGCCTCTATTTTCCGCAGGTGATGCGCGACGCGCGACGAATGGAGGATTACCACCCAGGTCTCTCGCTTAGCAGCCCCGAGTGCATGGACAAGCTTGGCGTCTCGCTGGCGCACAGCGAGTCCGAGTGCGAGAACTTCTACGACGCGGCGGAGGTGGAGCGCGTGTTCTACCCGGAGATAGAGAAGCTCCTCTTGGAGTTTTTCCCGGACGCGACGGATGCGCTCGTGTACAACCACGACGTGTTTGACAAGGACTACGAGGGCGACCGCACGGAAGACCAGGACAATAAGAACCCGGGTGTGAACGCCAACTACGCCAACCTCGTTCACAACGATCTGAACGACAACAGCGGCCGCGTGCGCTGCCGCGAGCTACTCACGAAGAACCTGCGGAACTTCGGGCGCGAGCAGCGCTACACGGAGGAGCAGGCCGACGCGAAGATGTCGCGGCGGTTCATGTCGATCAACCTCGCCAAGCCGATGGAGACCGTGCGCCAGAACCCCTTCGTGCTCTGCGCCTGGCCCTCTTTCGCCGACCAGCCGTACATCACCAACTACCGGGTCTACGACGACCGCGTCGGCGAAACCACCCGCTTCACCTACCGCCCCGACCACGAGTGGTACTGGTTTCCCGAGCAGAAGCCCACCGAAGTCTCGATGCTCAAGTGCTACGACTCTGTCACAGATGGCTCCGTCTCGCGCTGGTCTTTCCACACTGCCTGCATCGACCCAACCGCGCCCGACGACGCTCCCTGCCGCAAGAACGTCGTGGCCCGATCCTATGTCTTCTTCTAAGTAGACAAGAAGACGCAGCGGGAATGCGATCCTACTCCGGACATATTGTCGCTCGCGTCGGAACCAACGCTTAGGAGCGCTTCTGGTCGCTGACGGAGATAATATTCGCTCTCGCCTAATGTCGCCTCTTGGCTAATAGCGGACATGTTCGAGTGCCACGGTGGAGGTCCGCTAATGTGCCTGCCCCCCCTCACATCGTTCTCACCGAGACCACGTACAGGGGATCGAAGCCGGTGCCTCCTTCCACCAGCCGCTCGGCCCTGAAGTCGGTGTAGCCCCCCGCTTCGGCGAAGTAGCCACCGATGAGCTGGGTCCGCTCGGCATCCGAGCAAGCCCGCCAGACCGCCACCGCCTTGGTGGGGAACACGCGGTTGGTATAGGCGATGTAAAAGGCGCCGCCGGGCTGGAGCACCCGGGCGACATCGGCCAGCACCCGGACAGGCTGGGTTAGGTACTGAATGGAAAACGAGATCAGGCAGGCATCGAAGCTGTCATCGGCGAAGGGGAGCGCAGGCAAGCGGTTGAGGTCCTGAACTACTCCGCCCCTGAGCGCCGTGTTTTCGAGAAGCTCGGTGACGTTCATGCCGAGCCCGACAATCCTGGCGTATTCCCCCTCGTCGGGCAGGTGGGAGCGGTAGGCGGACATGAGGTCGAGGACACGGGCGCCGGACTTCAACACGCGGCCATAAAATTCTGCCAACGCGGCGCTCCCGTGCTCGTCCACGTGGATGACCAGCCGGGGCATTACATAGAAATCCCGGTCGTCGGATTCGTCGACCCGCCGAAAATAATCGGGATTGCCTGACATCCGCGGTGGCAGTGCGGCCTCACCCGCTGGAGGTTCACGCCGCCCCATTACGCGCCACCTTCCAATCCAAATCCTCCCTCACTTTGCCCATCCGAAAAAGGGCCGGTGCCAAGCAGATGGGATCGTTGCCTGTCAGTGTACGATAACCGCAGACAATGTCCGCTTCTGGCTAATAGCGGACATTCAGCCTCCCAAGGAATTATGTCTGCTTTACCCCCGAAAGCGGACCTATCTAAGCACTGGGGATCATGTCTGCTTATGACCCAAAGCGGACGTTTCAGCCGGCATCGGATGAACATTAACTTCAGGCCGGGAGCATGTAGAAATAGCTTGAAATATCCCCTCATACTACTGTCGTCTCTATCGTGAAACGGGAGGGAATCATTTCATGACCGATTGGAACGTGTCGGAGGAAGCGGCGGCATTGCATGCCGACGCGCTGGTTTGGGACATGACATTCCCCTATCGGGACTTTGGTAATGTAAACCTCAAATGGTCGGCGCTGGAACGCATGCAGGCGAGCGGTTTCAATATGGTCTCGCTGACGCTCGCGATCGACTATAACGGCCTGACAGACACCATTCAGACCATCGCCAGAGAGCACGCCTGGTTCCGCGCGCACGCGGACAAATACGTCGTCGTCGAATCGGCCGACGACATTCTGCGCGCGAAAAATGAGAACAAGCTTGCGGTCGGCTTCCACTTCCAGGGAACGAACCCCGTCGCCCAGGATCTCAACATGGTCGAGACTTACTACAAGCTCGGCATCCGCCATATGCTGATGTGCTACAACGTCAAAAATGCCGTCGGTGACGGTTGCATGGAATTGACCGACGGCGGCCTAACAGCCCGTATGGCCGCAGTCTTGATCGCCTGGACGAAGTCGTCGCACCGGTCTGATTCTCTGATGTCCTGGCACTGACAGGGGGGTCATCGCTGATGGCGATGGGACACAGAAGGATCGTCAGGCGGACTTGATGGTGAGCTGGTCGGATCATGCCGCGCTCGCCGGTCATGACCCTTTACGACCGCCTGCAGTTGGTACTGATCGAGCAGCAAGGCCTGTCGACGGCTTCGCCGAGGCGGTCTGCCAGATTACGCGGCCAGTCATGGGGGCGCTTTCGGTGCCTACCCGGGAACGCTACTTCCGTATGCACCTGGTTACTTCGGGCGTCGTCGACTTTAGAATCGTGGTTGACGATTTGTTGATAGCGGGAGGCGTACAAGCCCGAGCACGCGGTGGATCTGGACACCGGCGCGGTGGTGGCGGCGGAGCTGCACCCGGCCGACGAGGGCGGTTGATGGGTCAGATGGGGTTTTTCGATCTTGGGAACCGGTATTCCGGTCTTGACGCCAAGAACGAGCCGCTTTTGAAGATCGACGGGGTGGTTCCGTGGGAGGACTTGCCGCGCCCGTCTTGAGGCGGTGTGGCGGCGTGCGGACCAAGGTGCGCAAATCGCGGGCGGGACGCAAGCCGTGCGGATGCGACGGCCGATGTTCAAGACGATCATTCTGTGCGCGCTCTACAATCTCTCGAGACGACCAAGTTGAGCATCAGATCGCGTGACCGCCTGTCGTTCAGGGCGATTTCTGGGGTTGGGTCTAGAGGGCCGGGTTCCCGACGCCAAGACGGTGTGGCGGTACCGCGAACAGTTAACGCAAGCTGGCGTGATCGAGGCTTTATTCGAGCACGTTCGATGGCTACCTGAAGGATCAGGGCTATCTGGCGATGGGCGGCCAGATCATCGACGCCTCGATTGTGGCGGTACCCAAACAGCTTCGCAACAGCCGCGAGCGGCCGAACGCGCGGACCTAAAGGCGGGCGAGACGCCGGCAGGCTGGGAGGCCGAAGCCGGACCAAAGCGGCGCCACTCAAGGATGTCGAGGCGCGGTGGACCAAGAAGCACGGCAAGAGCCATCACCGGTTACAAGAACCATGTCAACGTGGACGCGCTCGGCACAATGCTGCGGTGCGGCGCTATCATGTAAGCGACGCGGCGGAGCACGACAGCCAAGTCCTCGACGATATCCTGGATGGGGACAACCACGGCTTTGGGTGTGTGGGCGGACCAGCGCTTACCGCTCGGCGGAGATCGAGGCGTCGCTGAAGGAGAAGGGGTTGCGGAGCCGGATCCATCGCAAGGGCCGCCGCAACAAGCCGTTGAGCGAGCGCGAGAAGCAAGGCAACAAGACCCGTTCGTCGGTTCGGGTCCGCGTCGAGCATGTCTTCGGGGCCTCAGAGCAACGACATGGGCGGGACGCTCGGTGCGTAGTGTCGTGGCTGGTGCGGGCGAAGGCGCTTTTTCATCGGGTTGAAGAACCTCGCCTACAACATGCGCCGCCTGGTCCAACTGGAGCGTCTCGCGGCGGCCGTGTGATCGATACTCGGAGGAGAAGACCGCCTGGGGACGGTCTTGAAGCGGAAATAACTCAATTGGAGCGTGGAAGACCCCGAAAATCTCGGCTCCGGCATGGCTGACGAGCTGGTGACAGCCTAGTTAAACAATATCCTCCGGCAACTCACCAATCGGCTTAGAGGTGCCCTAATGTCTGTGAGAAGGGTGATTTGTCGACCAAGGCGCTGTTGCGTCACATAGACCACATTGCGGAGCTCGTCGGCCCGCAGCATGTCGGCCTCGCCCTCGATTACGTCTTTGACAATGAGTACAACCATCCCAATCCATGGAATCCCATATACGCCCCTCGGCCAATCGAGCAGATCGAACCGGAAGATCTACCACGGCTCACACAGGACATGATGGAGGCCGGATATCCGGAGGCCGACATCCGAGTCGTCCTTGGCGAAAACTGGCTCCGATTGGCGCAGCAGGTTTGGAAATAGTTTAACGCCGCAATGCGCAAAACGGCAGACTTCAGGGCGATGTAAGAAGACGTCTGCTTGTGGCTATGAGCAGACCATCACCGCGAAGTAGATGAGTGTCCGGTTTTGACCCAGAGCGGACATTCCGCCGCGTGCACACGACGAGTGAACCCTGGAGGCCAGGAGGTGATAGAATACTTGAAATATCAAATAGTGCCACCGGCCGTCGATGAGGCGAGCGGCGACCTCAATTGACTGGCGTTGCGGGAGAGCCCGGCGCTAACCTGCACCCAACAAATAACCAAGTAGACCAGACAGGGAGGATCTCATGACCGAGTGGAATATTTCCGAGGAAGCAGCGGCGCTGCACCGCGACGCGATCGTTTGGGACATGACCATACCCTTGGCGGGCCACGAAAGCCCGCCGGTCGTCAAGGATATTTTGCAGTCGATGGTCGACGGCGGCTACACCTATGGTTCGTTTACCCTCGCCAACGACTGGCACAACCTCAACCAGACGGTTCACATGCTCGCCCGCAGCCGCGCGAACTTCCTGGCCGAGCCGGAGAAGTACGTTCTCATAGAAACGATCGACGACGTCCTGCGCGCGAAGAAGGAGGGCAAACTCGGCGTCAGCTTCCACTTCCAGGGCACCAACCCTGTCGACGCCGACATCGAGATGGTCGAGACCTACTACAAGCTCGGCATACGCCACATGCTGATGGCCTACAACATAAAGAACATCGTCGGCGACGGCTGCATGGAGCGCACCGACGACGGATTGAGCCGGTTCGGCGTGGCATTGATCGAGGAGATGAACCGGGTCGGCATGATCGTCGACGCAACCCATACGGGCTACCGCACGACGATGGACATGTTCGAGGTGTCCAAGGATCCGGTCATCTTCTCGCACTCGAACCCGGCTGCGCTGTGGGACATTCCGCGCAACGTCAAGGACGACCAGATCAAGGCCAGCGCCAAGACGGGCGGCGTCATGTGCATCGGTGGCGTAGGCGTTTTTACGGGAAAAAATGATGCCTCGACCGAAATGTACCTCAACCACATTGACTATGTGGCGAAACTCGTCGGGCCGGAGCATGTGGGGATCGGCACCGACTGGATGCACCCGAAGGAACGCCGGGCGAACCCGCCGTCGGCCGCGCACAACCCGATGCAGGTCCACCAGGATGCCTACTTCAAGGCGTCGGGCGGCGAGTCGCGCGGGCCCAGTTGGGACATGATTGACTATGTCGCGCCGACCCAGATACCCGAGCTAGCTGACCTCATGCTCAAACGCGGCTACGCCGAAAAGGACGTCCGCGGCGTGCTGGGCGAAAACATGATGCGCGTGGCGAAGCAGGTGTGGAACTAGGTCGGCGGCGAGTGCGCTACCACCAAGTCTGCGGACATACGTAGGGCATCAACGGCTCATCTTCTCGTAGGTGCCGACGAGCTCAGCTCGAGCCAGCACGTGCCCCTTTATAGCCGACTCCAACTGTGTCTTCGTCTGCGTCTTCAGGTCGGGTAGTACGGTATCTAGAGCGTACAGCTTGTGACAGTACCGATCGGGCTCGATGGGTGGGCACGCGCCTCCGTGGCCCGTGCGCTCCCAGTCGTTTTGAGCCTCTCATGTGTCTGCAAGGAGGGCGTCTCGTCCAACCGCCTATGGCAGTTCCCGAAATTCACCTGCCGCAAACCCCGCATCCCGTCGTTCCAATGTCCGCTTCTGTCTATGAGCAGACCATCAACGTGAGGTGAGGAGACGTTTGCATGTGACTCAACGCAGACGCTGACGAAACCAATGCTGCTAATCAAATCCGCGAGTGGTCGCCACAGCCGTGTTGTTGACGCATTGTGGTCGATGTGAACTAATCGAAGAGAGCGCCAAAAATAATCGATTCTTCTCTGCAAGTGGTGACACAGGGAAAGTTGTATGCGCGCAAATTGGGGCCTAATTCTCGTACCGTCCTTCTTGGTAGGGATGATCATGTTGATTTACCCCCAGGTCGTATTTTTGCGCGCGAGTTTCTTCGAAGATTTAGGTCTCGGCCTGCTTGGCGACACACTCGATTTACGTAACTACATTACCGCCCTCACGGACATCTATTATCTGGATGCCCTGAAACTGAATTTCTTTCTGGCGACGACCGTCGTTTTCCTCACAATCGCCGTTTCGTTTCCGGTTGCGTATACGATTGCACGAATGACGCCGAAATGGGCCATGCTCGTTCTCGCAGCCGTCGTCGTTTCCGCGTTCGTTTCGGTTGCGATCAAGGTTCTCGGCATCATCATTCTGTTTGCCTCGGATGGCCCGTTGGTCAAGACATTGAAGGAACTTGGGATCGTGAGCGAGCGTTTCTCCGTGATCGGCACTTTGCCTGGCGTCATCGTTGGCATGACCTATCTCGGCGTCTCGTTTATGGTGCTGATGTTGTTCAGCGTATTACAGACCGTGCCCCGATCTCTCGAAGAGGCGGCGGAAGTCCATGGTGCGAACCGCTGGCGGGTCTACTGGCGGGTGATTATCCCGCTCAGCCTGCCGGGTCTCATTAGCACATCTCTCCTGCTGTTCAACATCATCATGGGCGCGTTCGTGTCGGCGCTAATATTGGGCGGCGGTAAGATCCTGACATTCCCGGTGCTCATCCAGCGGTCGCTGTTGGTGCATGTCGAGTACGGCATGTCGGCAACACTTTCGTCGATGCTGATGATCGTCGTTATATCGGTCAACATCGTTTCCGTTATCCTCGTTACGCGGATTCGTGCGGCAAGGATGGCCGTCACATGATTGAAGAGCAGCCTGTCAACGCTTCTATGCCCAAGCCGCGGACCCTGAACGGATTCAGCCGCTTTACGCGAAGACTCGGCGCTCGCCGCGTTCGGCACGTCTGCGCTCTCACCTGGTTGTGTCTCGTTGTGGCCGCCATCTATGGGCCCATCCTCGTCGTGATCGGCGCATCGTTCGATTCCGGCTCCTATGTCAGCACACGGGCGTTTCTCTATTTCCCGCCACGAGGATTTTCGCTGCAGTGGTACTTCAATATCCATCCCCGGCTCTGGCAATCCCTTTGGGTCAGTATTTCGATGGCTTCGGCATCGTGCGCGTTCGGTCTTCTGCTCGGGGTGCCGGCGGCACTTGGACTAATTCGCGGCAATTTCCGCGGCAAGATCATTTTTGGGACGCTGTTCAGGGCACCCTTGCAGATACCCGACATCGTGATCGGCGTGGCGTTTCTTCAGGCCTATTACGCGATCGGCAACCTGTTCGGCATTCAGATCGTCGCCACATTTACGGGACTGGTGATCGGCCATGTGTTCGTGGCGGTGCCCTATGTCATCAGCGCCGTGGGCGCCCAGCTCCAGCGCTTCAACCCGGCGATGGAGGAAGCCGCGCTCATTCACGGTGCCAGCCGATGGCGTACGTTCCGCCGCATAACCGTGCCGATCATCGTGCCCGGGATATACGCTGGCGGACTTTATGCCTTCCTTGTTTCGTTCGCCGACGTGACAATATCCCTGTTCCTTGCCGGACCGGACGTGACGCCGTTTCCAGTGATGGTGCTGTTTTCCATCGATCAGGATTTTGAACCCACGATCCCCGCTATGGCCACGATCGTGTTTTTCGGTTCGCTCGTCCTACTTTTGCTCATCCAGCGGCTCGTAGGTCTGAACGTGCTGCTGCGTGGCGGAGGGAGCAACGCGTGAGCGTTGGCGTTAAGACAGTAAAACTATAACCACGGAGTATCGAAAGGGAGACACCATGCGATCATTATCAATTATGCGCTCGCTCCGCCTTCTCGGCGTAGCCGGTGCCCTAGTGGGGCTGATGTTCGCGGCGATGCCGCAAGCCTCCGCCCAGACGAAAAAGTTCGATAACGTCAAGATTCGCATCGCAACCTTCCCAGGCACCTGGGAGATCCGGATCAGGGAAGAGGTCGGTCCAGCGATGGAGAAGGCCGGGATCGAGATGTCGTTCATCGGTGGGCGCACCGAGCAGTTCCTACAAAAGCTGATCGCTGCACGCGGTCAGACAAAACAACCCTTCGATGTGGTCGAGTTGACCGACCACGTTCTGGCCGATTTCATGAAGGGCAATTTCCTGCAGAAGATCAACCTCGACAACATTCCAAACAAGTCCAAGGTGCAGCCGGATTTCTACGACGACTACAAAGTGGGGTATTGGATGCTCACCGGGGCGATTCTATACAACGTGGAGAAGTTCAAGGAGAACGGCATCCCGGTGCCGACGTCCTACAAGGACCTGCTGCATCCCAAGCTCAAGGGCAAAATTGTCGTACCACCGCCCTTTAGCTACAACATGGTCAGCCACATCGTGGCACTCGCCTATGAGAACGGCGGCGACGAGGCCAACATCGAGCCGGCCATGAAAGCGCTTGAGGCGTTCGTGCCCTATTTGCACTCTTGGTCGTCGCCGACGGTCAGGGGGCAGCTCTTTAAGGCCGGCGACGCTTGGGTGACATTCGGGTCGGGTGGAGGCGCCATGCGCCTGCAGGATGCCGGCCTTCCCGTCGGGGTTATCCACCAGAAGGTCAAAGACCATATCGGAATTTCCAACGTCGGCTACATGGCCGCGGTCAAGGGTACCAAGGTTGGCGAAGCCATCGAATTCTTTTTAAACGAGCTCGTCGGTGTGGAGATGCAAGAGGGCATGTACCTCAAGAGCGGGTTGATCCCGGTCAATCAGGATGTGCTCGCCAAACACTGGAAGACCGTGCGGAAGGACGTAACCGGGACACACTTCAACCTCATGGATCCAAAAAAGATGGCCAACTACTATTTCATCGACTACTCGAAAATAAATCGCAATCAGTGGGCCAAGAGGCTGGGGCGCGTCCAGGCGCTTAAGTAGGGCGAGAGCTCAATTTGGCGTGAACATATTGGGAGGGTGCATCGCGCGCCCTCCCATTTTTCGTTATGCCGCGTGGACGGGGATTTAGCCGGCACCTTGGCGGCAATGCGGTCTCGTGGCCTCGGCGTGTAGAGCGGTCGTGCTGGCGATCCAAAGAAGGAGCAGAGGATGGACGAATGGAACATATCCAAAGAAACGGCGGCGCTGCACCGGGACGCGCTGGTCTTGGATATGAGCAAGACCTGGGTCGACGTGCCGACCTTCGAGGAGCGGGAAGAGACGCTCGTGGACGTCGCCGCAAGTGGCTGCGATTTCGTCTGCATAAGCCTTGCCCATGACTGGGAGGGCCTCGCCCTGACCATCAGCAACATTGCTAAGGATCGGGCTTGGTTCGAGGCCAACTCCGACCGCTTCGTCTTGATCAAGACGGCCGATGACATCGTCAAGGCAAAGCAGGAAGGAAAGCTTGCGGTCGCCTTCCTGTTCCAGGGCACGAACCCGCTCGCCGGCAACACCGACATGGTGGAGCTCTATTATCAACTCGGCGTCAGAACCATGCTGATCGCCTACAACATGAAGAACGCGGCCGGGGATGGCTGTATGGAACGCACCGATGGAGGTCTCTCTCGCTTCGGCGTCGAGGTGGTCGAAGAGATGAACCGCGTTGGCATGATCGTCGACGGCACCCACACCGGCTATCGCACGACCATGGACATGTTCGAGGTTTCCAAGGATCCCGTGAACTTTTCCCACTCCAACCCATGGGGTCCCTGGAATCACCCCCGCAACATTCGTGACGATCAGATCAAGGCGTGCGCCGGCTCCGGGGGTGTCGTTGGGATCATGGGCGTTGGGACCTTCCTTGGAAATAATGACATCTCGATCGAGACCTTCATTCGACACATCGATTACGTCGCGGAACTTGTCGGACCGGAGCATGTCGGCCTCGGTCTCGACTACTTTCATAACTACAAGAAGAATAAGTCTCCCGTGGCGTCTGCCCAGGTGAACCCCGTGGCGCTGCACGAGGAAGCCCTCAAGAAGGCCTCGGGAGGTCAGCCGACAGTCGCCTGGGACGACATTGATTTCTTTCCGCCGAGTAGCCTGCCGAAGCTGACGGAGGGTTTGATGAAAAACGGCTACGCCGAAGCCGAAATTCGCGGCATCCTCGGTGAAAACTGGCTGCGCGTGGCCAAGCGCGTCTGGAAGTAGCCGGCACCGATCGTTTGGCGCGACGATCCGGGGTTTCGTCCGGTCTTGTCATGGGCTCGCCTGTGGCGCCTAATATTGAGTCCCAATGTGGGAGGCTGATCATGACGATCGAATTCAAACCATTAAGCGAAGCTCTGGGAGCCGAAGTTATCGGCGTCAACGCCGCAGATGACTTGTCCGACGCGACGATTGCCGAAATCCGCGATGGCTGGCTGCGCTACAATATTCTCCTGTTCCGTGGTCAGGACCTGACGATAGAGCGGCAGAAGGCGTTCGCGCGGCGTTTCGGCGAGCTCTTCACGAAAAGCCCCATGAGCTCCCGCCCATGGATCCCGGAACACCCGGAAGTGACTGTGTTGTCCAACATCAAAGTCGACGGCGAGGATATTGGCGGGCGACCGGACGCCAGCTTCAGCGACGCCTGGCATAGTGACTTCTCCTACCTGACAGAGCCCGCCGGGGGTTCATTCTTCTACGCCAAGGAATCGCCGGAAAAGGGTGGCGACGATACATGGTACGCCAATCTGACCGAGGCATATGACGCGCTGCCGGGAGACATGAAAGGCAAGCTGAAAAACTTGCGCTGGGAGTATAGCCAGGTCGTGACATTTGAGCGCCATGCCCCCGAAAAAAAGCCCTTGACCGAGGACGAGAAACGCAATCTTCCGGATGTCAGCCACCCCTTCGTGCGGACGCACCCCGAAACCGGGCAAAAAGCACTATTCGTCGGAATTCTCGACACCCGCGAGTCCTCGGTTGACGGCATGTCAAAGAAAGAGGGCATCGAATTTATTGAAGAGCTCAAGTCGTTCGCAACACAGCCTCAATTCACCTACACGCATCAATGGCGACAAGGCGATTCTATCCTCTGGGACAACCGCTGCACCTTGCACCGCGCGACAAACTTTCCGGACGCGAATGGCCGCAGGCTGTGCTATCGCGTGACGATCAAAGGCGGCGTGCCGTATTGATCTCCGGCTGTCAGCAGGCAAATTCGGCGCTGAAGTGATTGACTTCAGTATGGCCGGTTCTGGATAGCTTTGAATGTTTCACACCGGGCGTTATGTCCGCTTCTGACCCAAAGCGGACGTTCTAGAGGAATCATGGAAGAACGTAGCAGGTGCATTTAAGCCCGAACACATCGCGTCGGTAGATTGCTCGTTCCCAGGGAGGCGGCAATTTGCCTGCCGGGTGATATTGCGGCACCATTAGCCCTGCCACAGGAACTCAAATGTGGAATCCCAGTTAACTGGACAGGTGAACCAAGATCATGAAACTAATTGGCCGATTTGGCTCGCCTTATGTGCGGCGGGTTGCGGTGAGTCTTAATATTCTGGGACTGACCTGGGAAAACGAATCCGTCGCCGTGTTCGCCAATCCGGACTCTGTTAGTAAGTTCAATCCGCTGGTGCGGGTGCCGACCGTCGTCCTCGACGATGGCGAGGCGTTGTTCGAAAGCTATGCGATCCTTGACGCGCTCGACGAAATCGCCGGCGATGCGAAACGTTTGATACCGGCCAGCGGCATTGAGCGGCGGAACGTGATGCGGTTGACGGCCGTCGCTAGCGGCACGATGGACAAGGTAGTATGGGCCTATTACGAGGGCGTCCATCGTCCGGCTGAAAAGGTTCATGAACCCTGGGTCCAGCATAACGAGGAACAGGTGATGGGCGGCCTCGGCTATCTCGACGAATACGCGGCGAAAGCGGGACAGGGTTGGCTCGGCGGTAGCGCCCGGATCAGCCAGGCTGATGTCAGCGCTACGGTTGCCATCGAATTTGCCCATCGGATGCGGCCGAATCTCGGCGCTTTGGATAGGTTCCCAAGTCTTGCGGCATTCGCGGCGCGCTGTGAAGCC
The DNA here is from genome assembly GCA_963664465.2 of Alphaproteobacteria bacterium. Classification (GTDB taxonomy): domain Bacteria; phylum Pseudomonadota; class Alphaproteobacteria; order UBA8366; family CAVOAK01; genus CAVOAK01. The sequence goes on from CAXXSU010000011.1 coordinate 113,867, forward strand.
ATTGACGAATTTTTCAGCGTCAAACCCTGACTGGTGATTGAGCGAGACCGAGGAGGGGCAACAGCCGCGTTAATGCCGTTGCTTATGTCCGCTGTTGGCTAGAAGCAGACGTTTTCCGTGAGGTGATATTACGTCCGCTTCTGACCCACAGCGGACATTGCAACTACCCCAAAAGAGATTTCCGGTTGTCACCTCGGCGTTGGGTTGGCCGCGAGCCATGACTCTCTGTCGACAGTTCGCCACAGCGCGGATGCTGATGCAGATGGAGTCGAACTGCTGAAGGATTTGGACGGTGTGGGACCGCAACAATTGCGCGGACGCGAAGAGCCGATAAGCGTATGGACTTGCTAGTGACGCTCGCATGCGCTTTGGCGGCGGTTTAGAACATGCTTGTGTGGTGCGAATCGTGGCGGGCATTGGCAAAGCCAAAACACAGTCGCCGGCATTAGATTTCGCAGTGCAGCGGACCGAATGTGATGGTTTTTTGCCTGATCGGGCTGCCTATTTGGCCCCCTCATAAGGCCATTGCGGCTCGTGCGTTCCCAGCGGCACGGTAGTTCGCACCCAGTGTGGCGGCGTCTCCGACATGCGGATGATCGGGTCCAAGTGGTGCAACTTGCCGAACGGCGTTTCCGAGACCGTCATCGCGTTCCGGACATCGATGTCCTCCGCAGCCACCGCCGCCGCTTCCGAGGCCTCGTCGGCAGAGCATCTCGCCTGAGAGGCGATCCACATGGCGGTGCGGCAAAGCGAGATCCGCACATGATAACTGCCGCCTTCCTGCATCCGGCGCCTCAGCGCCATCATCGCGCCAAAGGCAGCCAGATAGCCGGTTGTGTTGTCGCATAGCGCCGCTGGTACCAATTGTGGATCGCCCGGACGCCCGTGCTCCTCGGCTAGCCCGCTCACAGACTGAGCAAGCTGTTCCCAGCCCGGCCGCTCCGCCCACGGGCCGGTGTGGCCGTAACAGCTGAGCGAGACGTAAATGATGCCTGGACGAAGACCTGCGAGCGCATCCACACCAAAGCCACGACGCTCCATCGCACCGCCACGATAACCTTGGACGAAGATGTCGGCCTCGCGCGCCAACTCGCGCAGACGCGCCGCGTCCTCATCGCGCGTCAAATCGAGGAAGGTTGAAAGCTTGCCGTGGTTGGTGTCGGCGGCGAACAGCTCGACGCTTGCAAGATTGGGGCTTCTGACATGCAGCACGTCGGCGCCATGCGCCGCCATGGTCCGCCCGCTGACCGGTCCCGCCAGGACCCGCGTCAGATCAAGAACCCGGACACCGCCAAGTGGACGCGACGCCGGTGGCAGGGGCTCGGGTTCACCTTCCGCGATCTTGATGATTTCGACTAAAGGCACATTGCTGTTCGCCTTTCCCTGGGGATGGGCCATCCACTCGTCCGCAGACCGGATAACCGCACCGCACAGCCTCCGCTCGGCCAGCGCCTCCTCCCAGTCGAACGAATCGCGCCGGGCGAGCTTGGCGCTGACTTCCTCAACCGTGTCACCGCATTCGAGATACTTCAGCGTTCCGTCGCGCTGATGCGGGTAAGTCCCCTGCAGGTGAATGAACCGGCCGTCGCGGCAGCGATAGAAGCCCAAGGTCGGCAGGGTCCAGCCGGTACCGAGTGGCGGGCCATCTTCGACCTTGATGAGCATGTAGCTCCTGAGCGAGGCCGCCGCGGCTCTCAGATCGACCGTGATCTGCTGGGATTGTCCCTCGCCATTGCGCAGTCGCCAGATGTCATCGGCGGCGACCGCTCCGGCAGCCATTACGGCTGCCGCGGTTTCGCCTACCTTGAACCGGCTCTGGATAACTGGATCTCTGCCCTCGAAGCTGACCGTCGCCCTTTGCTGCGGATCGCCACCGCGCAGCGCCATCAGGTCCGCGAAGCTGGGGGTTGATTGAAGTGCGTCCATCGTTCGATCTTCTCGCAGCGCGCCAACGCGACGCCGCTATCCTGTCTCCATGGGCAGGTCGGGGTCTGCACTCCATTCGCGCAGCGAGCCATCGTAGATCGAAACCCTGTCCACGCCCAACATGTTGAGAATGAAGGCGTCACTGCTGGCAGCGATGCCGCCGCCGCAATAGGTGATGACACGCTCGGCCTCGAGCGCGCCGACTTCGGCGAAGGCGGCGCGGAGTTCGGCCAACGGTCTGTAGGCCGCGGTTTCAGGATTGACAAGGCTCATGGCCGGCACGCAGCTGGTACCGGGAATGCGGCCAGGACGGCCGTAGTTTGGTCCGCCCGAACCAGTGTGCTGCTCCTTGCTCAGGGCATTGATGATGCAGGCGTCACCCGCCGCCAGGGCAGCGACCATATGTGCCTTGTCGACGAACAGCTTGGGTCGCTCACGGACCTTAAACTCAGCTGGCGGATGGCTCGGCGGAGCGTCCGTCAGCGGCCGCCCTTCCTGCGTCCACTTGGCAAGTCCACCGTTGAGAATGGCTGCACTATCGAAGCCAAATGCACGCAACATCCACCATACGCGGGTGGCGTATGCGGGCCCTTCGACGCAATAGAGGACAACGCGCGTGCCCTCACCGACGCCAAGCGCACTCATCGCTTCGGCAAAGCGATCGGCCCGAGGCAGGGTGCAGCGATACTCCGCGTCCGGATCCGAAAGCGCACCTAGCACGTCGGCAAAAGCGCTGCCTGGTATATGCGCCTCCTGCCACTTGGCGTGGCCGCTTTCCGCGCGCGTGCCACCAGCCGGATCCGGTGTCAGGAATACAGTGCAGTCGAGAATCCGCAGGTCGGGCGCATCAAGATTCGCTGCCAGCCAGTCTGTCTCGGCCAGTAGCCTGTCGCCATCGAACGCTTCCTGATGGTTTGTCATGTTCTGGACCTTCCTCAACCTCTGGTCCCGACTCCGACGGTCGCGCCTCGGATGTCGGCTGGTCTGTGCAGGCATGGAGCCGGTGAGGGGAATCGAACCCCCGTCTAAAGCTCGGGAAGCTCTTGCTCTGCCATTGAGCTACACCCACGCTCGTTCTTTGCGGCGACTCTTATAGGACAAGGCTGATCCGCCGACAAGGCGAGCGGCCTCATTCACAGATCTTGCGGATCTCCTGCCAGGTCTCGGGATCGAACGCAGGCTGTCCGGCATGGGCCAGGACGCGTGCAGTTTGTGCCCGTTCCTGTGAAAGCGGATACCGCAGGATTACGTGACCAATCTCATGTCCGCTTCTGGCTATTAGCGGACCATCGTCGTGAACTGGGGAAACGTCTGCTTATGACCCAAAGCGGACGTTGAACACCGCCTGCCGACAGTGCCTTTTTTGAGCATATCCGAGAGGACGGCGGAGAGAATTTTGTTTCCCCGACGATGTTTCAGGAATACGATTCTTGTCGGCTTCACGATTTCGGCGTCAGTGAGGAATTTGTCGGTCGAAAGTCGAAATTATCTGACGCTTTTCGGTAAGCAGGAGGCTGATCATGACGATTGAATTCAAACCACTTAGCGATGCTCTCGGAGCCGAAGTCATCGGCGTCAACGTCGCCGACGACCATTCCGACGAGACGATTGCCGAAATCCGCGATGGCTGGCTACGCCACAATATTCTGCTGTTCCGTGGCCAGGAGCTGACGGCGGAGCGGCAGAGGGCCTTCGCGCAGCGATTTGGCAAGCTCAAGATAAGCCCACAAGCCCGCGCACAGAACCCGGAACACCCGGAAGTGATTGTGCTCTCCAACATCAAGGTCGACGGTAAGGATATTGGCGGGCGACCGGACGCCAGCTTCGGCGACGCCTGGCACAGTGACTTCTCCTTCTTGACAGAACCCGCCGGAGGTTCATTTTTCTACGCCAAGGAAGTGCCGGAAAAGGGCGGCGATGATACATGGTATGCCAACCTGACCAAGGCCTATGACGCGCTGCCCGAGGACACGAAGGGCAAGCTGGAAGGCCGCCGCTGGAGGTATAGCCAGGTCGAGACATTTGAGCGCCATGGCTTCAATCGCAAGCCCTTGACCGAGGACGTGAAGCGCAAACTGCCCGACGTAAACCACCCCTTCGTGCGTACGCACCCTGAAACCGGACAAAAGGCATTATTCGTCGGTATTCTCGATACCCGCGGGGCTTCGGTCGACGGGATGTCGAGCGAAGAAGGGATCGAATTTCTGGACGAACTCAAGTCGTTCGCAACACAGCCTGAACTTACCTACGCGCACCAATGGCGGCCCGGCGACTGTATCCTCTGGGACAATCGCTGCACCATGCACCGCGCGACAAACTTTCCGGATGCGAACGGCCGCAGACTGTGCTATCGCGTGACGCTCGAAGGTGGCGTGCCTTACTGAGAACCGAGGCCTGCAACTTCTATTGATCTCCCGTTGTCAGCAGGCATATTCGGCGCTGAAGTGTCTGGCTGCAACATGGAGGGTTCAGGCTAGAATTGTAGACTTCACACAGAATGTAATGTCAGCTTCTGGCTAGGACCGGACATTCAGCCTCCCAAGGAATTATGTCCGCTTTCCCCCGCATAGCGGACATTAATCGTGATGTAGACAAACGTCCGCTTATGACCCAAAGCGGACATACGGCGGCTAGCAGTCAAACATCTTCAGATGACCCAAAGCGGCTGCCGGAACTGAACACGCGATCTCGAATCTTTTCGTGATTCTGCTTGAGCGCGTGCTACCATAACGCATTCAGCGTACCACTGTCGGAGTACTGCGCCGTGAACCAAAGTATAGGCACTGAGGAGTTGGCGTACGGCGGATATCACCGCACACAGTCGGCAACGGAAGATCGCGAACTGACCCATGTCGGGCCGGGGACGCCGTGCGGCGAATATCTGCGCCGCTTCTGGCACCCCGTCACGCTCTCGTCCCAAATCAAGGACCTACCGCTTGCGATCCGAATTCTCGGCGAAGATCTAGTCGCCTTCCGCGATTTATCAGGGGATGTCGGGGTGTTGCACCGCCAGTGCAGTCACCGCCGCACCTCACTCGAATACGGCGTCATTGCCGAGCATGGCATTCGTTGCTGCTATCATGGTTGGCTGTACGATATAGACGGCACCATTCTTGAGACGCCCGGCGAACCTGAAGACAGCCCGATCCGCGATACGCTTTGTCATGGCGCCTACCCGGCACTCGAATACAAGGGCATCGTGTTCGCCTATATGGGCCCGCCGGAGCTCAAGCCCGAGTTTCCGATCTGCGACACATTCGAGCTGCCCGGCGACGAAATGATCCCCTATCTGCTCGACATGCCATGCAACTGGCTGCAGGTGAACGACAACCCGATGGACCCGTTCCACAGTGTGTTCTTGCACACCCGGATTTCGCGCGCCCACTTCGATCCGTCGTGGGGTGCGATGCCGATCGTCGAATGGCACCAGATGGCGGACAAGACCGGCATTTACCTGACAAGCGCGCGGCGCTGGAACGAGTATATCTGGGTGCGCACGAACGAACTCCTTGCGCCCAACTTTACCCAGCCACCGGACATCTTCCAGAATCCGGACCGCGATAAATTCTTCACGCGCGTGGGCAATAGTAAATGGCACGTGCCGATTGACGACACCAACACCCAGATCATCGGTTGGCGTCACTTCAACGAAACACTCGACCTCGGCAAGAAAGGGCGACCCGAAGCAGTTGGCGCCGGCAGTTTGGATGCGGTCGGGCGGGTCAAGCGAACTTATGAAGAGCAGCAACGTGTCCCTGGCGACTATGAGGCGCAAGTCGGTCAAGGCCCGATTTCAGTTCACAAGCTCGAGCATTTGGCCAAGACAGATAGGGGAGTGACGCTGTTGCGGCAGCTGCTGCGGCGTGCAATTCGCGGCGTGAAAAAGGGTAAAGAGCCACCGAGACAGGCGAAGAATGCGGACGGTTATGTGCCGACGATGGCAGGTGACGTCATCATTAATGTGCCGAAATCAAATCGCGATGATGAAGCGGTACGGCGCGACCTGGGTCGTAAGATCGGCGCCATCGTCCTCGACAGCATGCCGTTGCCGCACGGCGAGCGGCAGACAGACATTGAGAAGAGAGTAAGAGCCGAAGTGCTCGCGTAAGCGCAACGCGGGCGCATCGGATACCCGTCCGTAGTATGGGTGTCACGAACGACTACAATTGCGCACTAGTGACCTGCCCCCCGGATTGGTACCACTCGCTAGTTTACATTCGTAGGGCTCTGACGGAAGGGGCGATCTGCCCGTAGCCCTTCGGTAGCGAAGGGTAAAAGCGGACAATCATCGTGAGTTTGGAATAGGTCCGCTTACCTGCCGAAACCGGACGTCCGCAACGAACTTCTAGAACGTCTGCTAATGACCCAAAGCAGACATCGCGTTCGATAGGTTTATAAGGGAAGCCGGTACGGACGGCCTTCGCTGTAGAGATCAAGGCGAGACTGAAATTCCGGAATCTCTTCGGTTCTTCCTGCATCGCGCAGCATTACTATAGCCCGCTGCTGCGCGTCGATAGCCGCAGCAAAGTCTCCGGCTTCCGCATGGGCGGCGGCGAGCGTATCGAACCTATCAGGATAGCCCGAACTTTTGCTGTAGATAATTGCGCGTTTGGCGAGACCGACCGCTTCGACTCCATTGCGAATCCCGTCTTGCGGTGCCGTCGCCAACAGCCATTCCATTCCATTTAAGGCTCGTGCATGATCCGGCCTCAGGCGAATTGCTTCATCGAAGTCGGCGATCGCGCGGTCGTACTGGCCATTGTCGTTGTAAGCGTTGCCGCGGTTGTAGAAGGCACTCACATTGGTTTCATCGTTTACCCACCCCGAATTCAGAAGCCAGGTGCAGGCGTCAATCCGTAAGTCCGGGTGAAATGTATTATCATTACACCGGTCGGCATTGGTTTGGAACGCATCTGCCTGAGCCGGCACAGGCACGACGACAATCACGAATGGAAGCAACAAAACCAGCACCAGCGATAGTGACGAAACGAAGTATCTGGTTCTCATTCGACGCCCTCTCTCCATCGAGCGAAGAGGTCACCATTTCACACCATGAGGGCTGCAACGTAAAGTTTGCAACCCGTAATAGAGCGATGTGGGATACACACCGCCGCTGGAATGTCTGCTCCTCGCTACAAGCAGACCTTTACAGAGAGGTGTGGGAACGTCCGCTTACCGACCTAAAGCGGACATGCGTAACACGCTGCTCTGACGTCCGCTTCTGACCCAAAGCGGACATTGAACGCGATGTTTGGCACGGCGCATTTGGCAAAATTGAGCGCATCTACGTGAGCTCGGGCGAATGGGCGCGCCAAGAAAGATGTTGTTGAAATTCCAGGGTTGAGATTACACTTGAGGTAACCAACAAGAACAATCGACTAAAAATAATCTGCGATAAAGCAGCGACGAGAAGTGGCAGAAGTGGATTTTGGTGCGGGAGGCATCGACTCCAAGGGTGTGTCGTTTGATTGAAGCCTTGAAGCCGATCTTGTCATAATTTTTTTTGCTGAGGAATGCCTCCTCACTGGTGCTGTCCGCAACGGGTTTGTTGCGAGCAACTCGGTGTGAACAAGACTCGTGCCCAAGACGCAAAGCGTGTCAGGGGCGAATTCTGCACAATGGGAGAGGCAGGCTGAAATCGAACGAAGAGTGAGGGGTGAGATACTCGCGTAGCGCAGCGCGAGCGCCTCGGATGCCTATCCATAGCTTAGGTGTCACAAATGAAAGTGAATTGCGCATTATGGAGGGACTTAAAATGAAAGTAGTTAGACTAGTCACCGGTCTTGTACTTGGGGCGACGCTTTACCTAGGTACGACCGGCAACGCGTCGGCAGCAGACCTGATCGGCGACATCTTGAAAAAGGGCGTCTTAACAATTGGCGTTGGATCCTTCGTTCCAACGGCGATGCGCGACCTGAAGGGCGAAATGACCGGAAATGCCGTCGATGTCGGCAACAAGCTCGCAAAGGACATGGGCGTCGAGGTGGCGTATGTGCCAACGGCCTGGGATGGCATAATCCCGGGGCTGCTGGCGGGCAAATTCGACACCATCATCAGTGGCATGACGGTCACGCCGCAACGCAACATGAAGGTCAATTTCACGATCCCTTACCTGAACAGCGGATTGGGTATGATAGCGAGCAAGAAGATCGCTTCGAACATGACGACGATGGCCGCGTGGAACAACTCCAGCGTTAACCTCGCCTGCCACCGTGGCAGTACCGCCTGCGTGTTTGGTATGGAATTATTCCCAAAGGCAAAGTTCCTGCGGTATGACGACGACTCCGTGGCGGCCCAGGACGTCATCAAAGGCGCCATACATGCCTGGGTGACAAGCGAGCCCAAGCCGACATACTGGGGCTTGTACTACCCGGAGGCTTTGTTCAAACCGTTTAGCGAGAGTCTGATCGAAACCAACGAGTCTTTCGCGATTCGCAAGGGCGATGTGGACGCACTCAACTTCTTCAACAACTGGATTCGCGTGCATCAGGGCACCGGTTGGCTCCAAGAGCGGCACGCCTATTGGTTCGGCTCTTTGGATTGGTTGGTCCACGTCCCGGCCAACAAGTACTCGCCGCCCAAGAAATAGGCCTCGTATAGGCCACACTGTGGTTGGGGCCGGTTCAGCACGTCGCAACCGGCCCCGTTTATTTCGTACGATCGCAGCGCAGTTTGACCTGCCCGTCAGCCGTGAACCCCACATCATAGAGAGCTATCCCACTATGATCTCATGCCAACGCCAGCTTTTCGACATTCCTGACGACGTCGCCTTTTTCAACTGTTCTGCGCTTGCTCCAATTCTCAAGAGCTCGCGCGACGCGGGTTTGGTCAGTGTGACGAAAAAGGCGCAGCCGTGGCGCGTTGGACGGGCGGAGCGCATCGAAGAACCGGATCGCCTGCGGGCGCTTTTTGCCGGACTTGTCGGCGCAACGCCGCAAGATATCGCCATAATCCCGGCGGCCAGCTACGGTATCGCCACCGCGGCGATAAATCTTCCGGTCAAAGCCAGCCAACGCATTGTCGTCCTGAAAGATCAATATCCAAACAACGTGCTGCCGTGGATTCAGAAACGCATCCACGAGGGTGCCGAGCTGGTATTTGTTGCACGCCCGGACGATGACGATTTGACGGCTGGCGTTCTCGCAGAAATCGATGAACGGACAGCGATTGTTGCCCTGCCCCATTGCTTTTGGGCCGATGGTACTCTGATCGATCTCGTTGCGGTTGGCCGGCGGTGCCGCGAAGTTGGCGCAGCGCTGGTGGTCGACGCCACCCAGTCGGTTGGCGCCTTACCGTTCGATGTCACCGAAATTCGCCCCGACTTCCTTGTTGTCGCTGGATACAAGTGGCTGCTCTGCCCCTACACATTGGGCTTTCTCTACGTGGCGCCAGAACACCAGAACGGCGTTCCACTCGAACACTCCTGGCGAGGCGACATGCTGGAGGGCTGGGGTGTCGACTGGCAAGACGGGCATTTGGATTACCCCGATACATTGCAGCCGGGTGTTGGCCGCTTCAACATGGGCGAATCCGACAATTTCATCTCCGTACCCATGGCCATCAAAGCTCTTGAGCAGGTGCACGCCTGGAAAGTCAGTGAAATCAATTCCAGCCTTCGCCGCATCACCGAGACCATAATCGAGCGCACGAGAAATCTTGGATTGGTTCCACCTGGTGTGGACCATCGGGCCGGACATATGACGGGCTTTCGTCTCGCTCCCGGGTTTGTCCACGACGACTTCGAGGGGATTCAGCAACGCCTCGCCGCAAAACAGATCTATCTCAGCGTTCGCGGAAACTACCTGCGTATTGCACCCCACCTGCAAGTCAACGATGAAGACATCGACCGACTGATCTCAGAGCTGGTAGACCTGCTCTAGATTGCTGTTTCCTAGCAATGAACGACGATTCCGGCACGCCTTCTGGTAGCCGTTGAGCGAATGATATTGTGCCTCGGCGCCGTGTGGATCGAACGATGGCGATATCATTACAACACGGTCAGGCCGCACAGCCCATTGGGCTACAGGCTATTTGTCGTACTGTGGCTTTGGCCTACTGCAGCTGTCCGCCAATCCACAGCGCTCAACGACACATACAACCGCTACAACGAATTGAATGTCTGCTTATGGCTACAAGCGGACCAGTCTCGTGAGTAACGCAGACGTCCGCTTTACCCCTCGGAGCGGACATTCAAGCAAGGCTCGCCGTATGGCCAGTGATGGTGAATTATCTTAATAGGGTATCCTATTCGCTCTCGTAGTGGCAAGATGTTGTGATGGCCGAGAATACTGCCCATCCCGTTGGCGGGATCGATTACCCTCGCACGCTTATGGAATTTGACGACTGGTTCGCTTCTGAGGCCGCCTGTGCGGATTTTCTTCGGCGTGTCCGTTGGCCTGCCGGGTTTCGGTGTCCGGCCTGCGGGGGAACCGAGGCGTGGGTGACGGCCAGGGGCCAACAGCGATGTGCGGGATGCCAACGTCAGACGTCGCCGACCGCGGGGACGATCTTCGAGGGTACGCGGAAACCGTTGCGGCTTTGGTTCCAGGCGATGTGGTATGTGACGCATCAGAAGCACGGCGTCAGTGCGCTTGGGGTTCAACGAATACTCGGCCTGGGCGGTTATCAAACGGCTTGGACATGGCTCCATAAGCTGCGCCGGGCCATGGTTCGACCGGGCAGAGAGCTTCTGAATGGCGAGGTCGAGGTCGACGAAACCTATGTGGGCGGCCGGGAGGTTGGCGTTACGGGGCGGAAAACAAACAAGAAATCGATTGTCGCGATTGCCGCCGAAATCCGGGGTCGGGGCACCGGTCGTATCCGCATGGCGCGTGTCGAGGACGCATCCGCCGAGAGCCTCATTCCTTTCGTCCAAACGGCTGTGTGCCCGGGAGCAACGATTCGAACCGATGGCTGGCGAGCCTACAACGGTCTCACGGGAGTCGGCTTCGAACACCAGCCGAAAAATATTTCCGCCAGCGGCGACCCAGCCCACATTGTCATGCCCCAAGTTCATCGGGTAGCCGGCCTCCTTGATCGGTGGTGGCTGGGTATTCACCATGGGGCTATTAGCGCCTCCCAGCTTGATTACTATCTGGACGAGTTCACGTTCCGCTTCAATCGCCGCCGATCCAAAGCTCGCGGCCTCCTGTTCTATCGACTCCTCCAGCAAGCAGTGCAACTGGAGCCCGTGCCATACAAGAAGCTCGTCGGGGGCAGACCCAGCCCTGCCCCCCAGATCTAGGCACTACGAGAGCGAATAGGATACCCTATTTATCTTATTACCTTATTATAGCCTTATTAATCTACTATGCCGTCGTATCTTTATCCACTTAACTCGTTGAAAAGATTGGGGGGCGCACGGGGATTCGAACCCCGGACCCGCTGATTAAGAGTCAGCTGCTCTACCAACTGAGCTATGCGCCCGCCCGTGGAAGCCGCGATGTGGCGTCCCAATCAAAACGGCCCCGCCTATAGCAAAGCACCGCGGCTTTGTCGATGGCGACGAGCGTGCCTGCGACAGCCTCACGTTCTTCCAGGCCGAGTCAGGCTTTCGGTTATGGAACCAGCCCTTCAAGCATTCGCGCCCTAAACTGCTGCTGCAACCAAAGCGCTCTGGTCGCCTCCTGCGTCTGCCGTCGTCGAACATTCTGCTGCAACAGCACTTGTTGCCATTGCGCACGCTGTTGGTTGCGGAGCTGGACGACATAGGGCAACACGCAGCCGCTCCCCCCGGATTCCGCGTCGATTTGCAGACCCTTAATCGGCTGACAGGCGGCCGGGCCGGTCGGCAGGATGGCAGGCGGCGGGCGGCAAGGCTGCGGGAAGCGCCGCCCTCATCCAACATGCTTGATGCGCCTTCATTTCGACGATCCCTGCGACCATGCCGTGCCCCCCGTCAGGGGTACGTCTGTGGCATCAAAAGCAGCAAAATCCGCGCCAGCGGATTGCCGCCAGGCAGGACGGCATTGCGCTTCGACATTTGGCAGCGACTCTGCGTGGTGCGCTAGGCGACGGGCTCCATGCCACTGCGGCCGATGCGGACGTCGCGGTGGATGTTGACGCTCATCAGCAAGCCAAAGCCGACAAGGACCGTCAGCATCGCCGTGCCACCATAGGAGATCAACGGCAGCGGCACGCCGACCACGGGAATCAGGCCTGTCACCATGGCGATATTGCTGAAAACGTAGAGGAAGAATGTGGTGGTAACGCCGAGCCCAAGCAGTCGTGCAAACTGGCTTCGGGCGCGCCAGGAAATAGCCATGCCATAGACGATAAGGAGCGTATAGAGCCCAAGCAGCCCCAAGGCGCCGACCAATCCGAACTCCTCCGCCAACATCGTAAAGATGAAATCGGTTTGCTTTTCGGGCAGGAAGTTCAAATGGCTTTGCGTGCCGGACAAGAAGCCCTTGCCCGTGATGTGGCCGGAGCCGAGCGCGATTTTTGACTGCAGGATGTGATAGCCCGCACCCAAGGGATCTCGTTCCGGATCGAAGAAGGTGAGAATGCGCTGCTTTTGATAGCCATGCAGCAATGTCCAGCTGAGCGGGATCGAGCCAAGCCCGAATACGAGAACGAGCACGAATTTCCAAATGCGAACGCCGGCGGCGAAAAACAGCACGCCGCTGCCGAGGACCAACATGCCGGCCGTGCCGAGATCGGGCTGGCGCAGCATCAGGAGCGCCGGCGCCGCTACCAGCAGAAGCGGCGTCAAGAGGTGGGAGGGACGACCGATGTCGGCAAAAGTGATGCCATGGAAGTAGCGGGCGAGCGCCAGCACCAGCGCGATCTTCACGAGTTCCGATGGCTGCAGTTGGAACAATCCAAGGTCGATCCAACGTTGTGCGCCCATGCCACTCGTGCCAATCACCTCGACGGCGCCGAGCAATCCCAGCGTTAGCGCATAGATCAGGTAGGCGTATTTCAGCCACACGCGAATATCGATCAGCGCCACCGTCAGCATGACGACCAGGCCGAAGCCGAACCGCACGATCTGGCGCGACGCCCATGGTTCGTAAGTGCCGTTTGCCGCTGACACCAGCATCGTAAAGCCGATGCAGGCGACCGCGATGATCAGCACGACCATGATCCAATTGACGTGCCACAACTTCTCGGCAAGCGTCATGCGTGGCGTCGCAAACCGATCCTGGATGGTCATGAGGTCACGACACTCTTTGCAATCGTCGCCACCGGCCTAGGTTGCGCTCGCGCGCACGAGCCGCTCTGGGCCGTCAAGGCCGAGGCGCTGCACTTCGGTCAGAATATCTCGCGCCATCGGCGCCGCCTTCCGCGCACCGGCGCCCCCATGCTCGACGACGACGGAGATCGCGTAACGCGGCCGGTCGACCGGTGCAAAGCCAATGAAGAGCGCGTGATCACGATCCTTCCAAGGGCGATCGGCATTCTTTTTCACGCCTTGTTCGCGCTCGAGTAAAGTGATGCGCCGCACTTGCGAGGTCCCGGTCTTTCCACCCATCGCCCACTTGGCTCGCCTGATGCGCGACGCGTGGGCGGTGCCGGTCGGCGCATTGACGACGTCCGAAAGCGCGCCGACCATGAACTTCAGAGACGCGGGCGAGAAGCCAAGTGAAGGAGGCCTGTCGTCCGGCGGCGGGCTCGAACCTAGTTCTGAAGCGCCCAGCAGGTTCGGTGTCACTCTGCGTCCTCCGTTAACAATCTGGGCCGTCATCGTCGCTAGCTGTAGCGGCGTCGTCAACACGTAGCCCTGACCAATCCCGGTTACCAACGTCTCGCCACCTTGCCAGGCCGCATTCAGCACCGTGCGTTTCCAACTTCGCGTTGGAATTAGTCCCGGCTGTTCGCCCGCAAGATCGATGCCCATGCGCGCGCCCAGGCCGAACCGTTTCGCCATCACTGCGATACGGTCGACGCCCAGTCGGCGCGCCATTTCGTAGAACCAAACGTCGCACGATTCACGGATTGCGCCGTGCATCGCCAGCGCTCCATGCCCATGTTCCTTCCAGCAATGAAAACGCTGATTGCCGAGGTCGACGTATCCCTCGCAAAACACTCTCGTATCGCTGGAAATCCCCGCCTCCAGCGCCGCCATGGCGACAATTGGCTTGAACGTTGATCCCGGTGCGTACTGCCCCGCAATCGCCTTGTTGATGAGCGGCGCGTCCGTATTGCTCGTCAGTGCATCCCAAGCCGCTGTGCTCAGGCCCTCGTTAAAGGCATTGGGATCGAAACTCGGCGTCGACACCATGGCTAGAATGTCGCCGCTGTCGACATCGAGAACCACGATAGAAGCGCTCCGTTCGTTCTCAATCTGACGCGTGACGAACTGCTGCAGTCCGAGATCGAGCGTCAGCGAGACCTTTTGACCGGCCTGTCCCTCGTTGCGCCTAAGCTCGCGGATCACCCGGCCGAGCGCGTTGACTTCCACCTGACTGTTGCCGGCCGTGCCACGCAACACCGAATCATAACGTTTCTCGATGCCATTTTTGCCAACGCGAAATTCGGGCAATTCGAGCAGTGGGTCACCTGTCAGCTCGTCCTCCGACACGGCCGCGACGTAACCCAATACGTGGGCGAGCGCAGGACCGTGAGGGTAGTGGCGTGATTGGCCGACATCGATGCTGATCCCAGGAAGATTGGGAGCGTTGACCTCGACCCGGCTCACCTCCTCCCAGCTCAAGTTGTCTCGAACCGTTATCGGCACGAATGCGCGGCGCCGGCGCACGCCGCGTTCGACCCGGCGAATGTCGTGCGCCGAAAGATCGATCAGCCGGCCCAACGCGGAGAGGGTGGCGCTGATGTCGCTTGTTTGCTCGGGCACGACAACCACACGATAATTCTGTGTATTGACCGCCAGCGGCGTTCCGTGTCGATCGACGATGAAACCGCGTGGCGGCGGCAGTAGCAGGAGGTTGATGCGGTTTTCGTCCGCCAACATCCGGTAGCGGTCCGACTCAACGACCTGCAAGTAATAGAGACGCCCCGCAAGCGCGCTCAAGAAAGCGGCTTTGCCGCCGGCGATAAGCGCCATCCGCCGATTGAAAATTTTGGAGCGGCTCTTCTCTGAGCGCATTTCAGGCGACCCGTGGCAAAGTGCGTTGTGCGCGAACAAACGCCCAGGCAAATAACGGATAAATCGCCACCGTCATGAGGTAGGCGAAGACTGCTGGCCGCGGAATGATCAGCGCGCCAAAACTAAGCGACATGAGAATCCACTGCATGATCGCCGCTCCAGCAGCTAGCATCATGAATCCCCACCATACAACAAGGAAAGACTTCTCCAAGAAAAGACGGCGTTGTGATCCGGTAACCCAGTAGGCAACGAGCAGTATTAAGGCCTGTATGCCCATTGGTCCCCCAGTGAGGATGTCATGCAGTAGCCCCACAAGAAAGACCGCGGCCGCCGGCAACAGGTCTGGGCGGTGAAGCGCCCAGTAGTAGACCGCCATCAACGCCAGCGAGGGGATCACCGCCGAATAGCCGGGAATATGTAGCGGCACGACGCTGACGATAACGAGGGCAACGGCTATCAGTGATGGCGTCAGCATGCGCGCCACCAGGTCAAGGCGCTGCCAGACGGCCGACTTCATTGCCCGGCGCTAATTCCGCGGGCCGGTTCGCCTGTCTGTGAATTCGCAATCGCTGGGGTGATCGCTGATCCGCCGCTGCCGCCATAATCAACCAGCAGCACGTCTTCGATTCGATCCCAATCGACGAACGGTGCGACCCGGACGCCCGCCTTACCGATCGACGATACAGTGCCGATTCTCAGGCCGGCCGGAAACACGCCACCATGGCCCGAGGTGACGATATCGTCGCCTGGTTTCACCTGCGCATTTGCAGATAGATAAAGCAGCCGCTGCTGTGGGCTGTTATCGCCCGCCAAAACCGCCCGAGAGCGCGAGCTAGCGACAAGCACTGGAATTCGACTGTTGAGATCGCTGATGAGCAGGATCCGCGCGGACGTCTGTCCGACTTCGGCGACCCGGCCAATCAAGCCGGCACCGACGATCGCTGCTTGGCCCTTGGCAACACCGTCGCGGCCCCCAGCGTTAACAAGCAGGCTACGTACGAATGCACCACCTGAATCGGCAACTACGCGGGCCGCCACGTATCTTGCGGGAGGCTCGGGCACGTAGCGTAGAAGATCGCGCAAGCGCGTGTTTTCAGCCTCAACTTGCTGCGCCATACTCCGCCATGCTTGCAAGCGCACATTCTCTTCCCGCAGCGTGGCATTCTCGCTACGCAGGATTGCGAGCTGTCGGACTTCGTCAACGATCTCGGCGACGGTTGCCACCGGGCGTGATAACGCGTCCAGAACCGGCGCAGTGGCATCAATAACCACGACTCTCGTGCGCTCGAAGACTGTCGGATCGGCCTTTCCGAAGAGCAGGACCGCAACCGCGGACAACAGCAAAAACAAAAAAGTGAACCGCTGTGCCAGGCTTCGAATAGGCGCGGCAAGCCTTTGAACGCGTCCCTGACGATTTGCCAAAACTTCCTCCGACCCTTGAGCGCGCTAGTTCCTCCCTCCAACCGCACGCATCCGTTTCACTTGCTAGTACATCCCACTAGTACATCCCAATGAGGACGCTCCTCAACGTCTTCATTTCCTCCAGACAACGGCCCGTACCCATGGCCACACACGATAGCGGATCGTCGGCAATCGAGACCGGAAGGCCGGTCGCATGCCGAAGTACGAAATCGAGATTACCGAGCAATGCCCCACCGCCGGTCAACACGATCCCCTTGTCGACAATGTCCGCGGCGAGTTCGGGCGCAGTATGTTCCAGCGCCACCTTTACCGCCTCTATGATGGCACCGACAGGCTCGGCCATACTCTCGGCAATCTGGCGTTCGCTGATCACCAGCTCCTTGGGAACGCCATTCATGAGGTCGCGCCCCTTGATCTCCATGACCGCACCATCGCCATCTTCCGGCGGACAGGCCGAGCCGATCTGTTTCTTGATTCGCTCCGCACTGCCCTCGCCGACAAGCAGGTTATGGTTGCGCCGGATATAGGCGATGATCGCCTCGTCCATCTTGTCGCCGCCAACACGCACCGAACGGGAGTAGACGATGCCGCCCAGCGAAAGCACGGCAACCTCTGTCGTCCCGCCGCCGATATCGACAACCATCGACCCGGTCGGCTCGGTAACCGGCAGACCCGCACCGATCGCCGCCGCCATTGGCTCCTCGATCAGGAAAACACGGCGTGCACCGGCGCTCTCCGCGGAATCCTGGATCGCACGGCGTTCAACCGCTGTCGAACCAGACGGCACGCAGATAATCACCTGCGGGCTCGCAAAACTGCGCCGGTTATGAACCTTGCGGATGAAGTGTTTGATCATTTCTTCCGCAACTTCGAAGTCGGCGATCACACCATCGCGCAATGGCCGGATCGCTTGGATATTGCCGGGCGTCCGCCCGAGCATCATCTTCGCCTCGTCGCCGACAGCCAATACTTGGTTGCGGCCCTTAACCTGAGCGATTGCGACCACCGATGGCTCATTCAAGACGATGCCGCGTCCCTTGACGTAGACAAGGGTGTTGGCCGTCCCAAGATCGATTGCCATATCGGCCGACAGCATGCCGAGAAGTCTTGCGAACATGGTTAGACCCTAACCCCGCCAATCTTGAACCCGCCACGGTTCGCATCACCGGCAATATATCCCATCATGACTACGCCGAAAGCGCCGCTGGCGCAGTTTTCTCTCGTTTGACAAACAGCTTGTTCAGCGCGTGTATATACGATCGCGCCGAAGCGACAAGCGTATCAGTATCGGCGCCTTGACCATTCACCGTCTTGCCATCTTCCTCAAGGCGGACCGTAACCTCCGCTTGTGCGTCCGTTCCACCAGTCACTGCGTGAACTTGGTAGAGCAGCAGCTTCGCCTCATGCGGGCACAAATTTGTGACCGCATTGAACGTCGCGTCAACCGGTCCGGCGCCAGTGGCTTTCGTGGCCATCAATTCGCCGTCGATCTCCAATTCGAGTTCCGCCGACTGTGGACCCTTTGAACCAGCGATCACTTGCAACGATACGAAACGGATGCGGTCATGGGCGCGCATCACCTCATCGTCAACAAGGGCGACTATGTCCTCGTCAAAGACATCTTTCTTTTTGTCGGCCAAATCCTTGAAACGCGCAAATGCGTCTTCAATCGCATTCTCGCCCAGCTCGTATCCGAGTTCCTGTAATTTTGTACGGAAGGCGTGTCGACCGGAATGCTTGCCCATTACCAAGCTCGACGTTTTGAGCCCAACGGACTCCGGCGTCATGATCTCGTATGTCTGCGCATTCTTGAGAACGCCATCCTGGTGGATGCCAGCCTCATGCGCAAACGCATTGGCGCCGACAATTGCCTTGTTAGGCTGCACGGAGAATCCGGTGATGGTCGACAATAAGTGGCTTGCGCGGGTGATATTCGTGGCCCGCACATTGGTGTGATAGGGCATTGCGTCATTTCGCACGCGAAGCGCCATAACGACTTCTTCCATCGCCGTATTTCCAGCGCGCTCGCCGATACCGTTAATGGTGCACTCAACCTGACGCGCGCCGCTGCCAATCGCGGCCAGCGAATTGGCGACCGCCAAACCCAAATCGTTGTGACAATGAACCGAGATCACCGCCTTGTCGATGTTGGGCACACGTTCCTTGAGCATGGTGATAAGCGCGGAAAATTCCTCGGGCACGGTGTATCCGACCGTGTCCGGAATATTGATCGTCGATGCGCCAGCCTTGATGGCCGACTCGACGCAGCGGCACAGGAAGTCATGGTCGCTCCGTGTCGCATCTTCCGGGCTCCACTCGACATCGTCGCAGAGGTTGCGTGCATGGGTGACGGCACTTACCAACGCCTCATGCACCGCACTGGACTCCATCTGCAACTTGTACTTCATATGCAGATCGCTGGTTGCGAGAAAGGTGTGGATGCGGGGTTGCTTCGCGTGCTGCAACGCCTCCCAGGCTCGGTCTATGTCTTTGCGGCCAGCCCGCGCAAGACCAGCAACTTTCGCTTCCTTGACTTGCCTGGCGATGGCTGCAACTGCCTCGAAGTCGCCATTCGATGCGATCGGAAAACCCGCCTCAATAACATCAACGCCGAGTTCCTCGAGAATTTCGGCGATCCGCATTTTTTCCTCTAGATTCATCGAACAGCCTGGCGACTGTTCGCCGTCCCGCAAGGTCGTATCGAAAATGATGACCCTGTTGGCCTCGTCTTGGGCGACGGTCTTTTTGGTGCGTTTCTTAGCTGCGCTCATATTTCAAAATTCCTCTGCTAAGTCGGGAGATCACTCATGCGCTTGGTCCTAACCCCCGAACGCACATGGCCGATCCGGCACTGGCATTCAGGGGCGACTAAGTCGACCCAAGAGCTTCCCGGTAAGCAGACCAACTTTGTGTGAGATCGGCGCCTCCGACCCCGCAATTTTGCTAACGCAAAGCGCAGCATTGGGATGCCAGACACAGCGGCGCGATTCGGCTTGTCCAATGTCCTTCATTAGAACGTTACTCCGCCTGATCCCAACTTATGCTCCGCAAAAAACAACTGAATTAGTAATTATAAAGAACTCACAAACGGAGCATTCTCTGAGTTATACTGCACAACACCTTATAAATACGCCGTTTTGCGCCTGAACCGCAACTTTTTTTGTTTTTCCCAACAGTCCTAATCTTTGGGCAGTACAGTCGAATTCACGCCGATCCAATGGGTCTGGCTTCGGCTGTATTACTTGCGCGCACCGATTCCGAACGCCATTGCGCCGGCCAATGGAATCTTCAATTCTTCGTCTTATCGACCAGCTTGTTGGCGGCAATCCAGGGCATCATGGACCGTAGCCGCTCGCCAACCTCTTCGACAGGATGCGCCGCGTGGCGCCGGCGCTCAGCCTTCAGGCGGGGTTGACCCACTGCGCATTCCTCCATCCAGCCCTGAACGAATTTTCCGGATTGAATGTCCTCGAGGATTCGCTTCATTTCAGCTTTCGTGTCTTCCGTTATGACACGTGGACCACTCAAGTAATCGCCATACTCGGCCGTATTGGACACCGAGTAGCGCATATTTGCGAGACCGCCCTCATAGATCAAATCGACGATCAGTTTGACCTCGTGCAAACACTCGAAGTAGGCCATTTCCGGCGCGTAACCGGCTTCGGTTAGGGTCTCATAGGCGGCTCGGATTAACGCCGTGATACCACCGCATAAGACAGCCTGCTCGCCGAACAGGTCGGTTTCGCATTCTTCGCGAAATGTGGTTTCGATAATACCCGCCCGCCCGCCACCGATGGCGCTGGCGTAGGAGAGTGCGATCTCTTGGGTATTCCCCGATACGTCTTGATGCACGGCCATAAGACAGGGAACGCCGCCGCCACGTTGGTATTCGGAGCGCACGGTGTGGCCCGGACCCTTCGGCGCAATCATGAAGATATCGAGATCGTCTCGCGGCTCGATCAGGTTGAAATGTATGCTGAGACCATGGGCAAAAGCGAGTGCGGAGCCCTGTTTCAAATTGGCACGCAGACTGGTCGCGTAGAGCTCCCGCTGGACCTCGTCTGGCGCAAGCATCATCATGATGTCAGCCCACTTCGCCGCATCGTCCGGCACCATGACATTGAAGCCGGCGTCGGTCGCCTTGATCGCCGAACCAGAGTCTGGCAGCAGCGCTACGGCGACTTCACTTACCCCGGACTCCCTCAGATTATTTGCATGAGCGTGACCCTGGCTGCCGTATCCAACGATGGCGATCTTTTTGTTCTTAACCAGATTTACATCGGCGTCCCGATCGTAATAGACACGCATGGTCGTTTCTCCCTCTTGCATTTTCAATACAGCGCCGCGCCGGACGCCGGTTGCGGTCGCGTTTTACAGCGCATGCGCGCCACGGGCAATTGCGACCGAGCCACTGCGGACAACCTCCACCTTTCCGAGATCGCGCATCAACTGGACGAAGGCATCAACTTTTCCCGGCGAGCCGTCGATTGCAAACACAAACGAGCCCGTCGTCGTGTCGGCGACGTTCGCCCTAAAGATGTCGGCAATGCGCAGTGATTCGCGGCGCTTGGGTCCACGGGCAACAACTTTAATGAGGGCGATCTCGCGCTCGATATGCGGACCTTCTGCGGTCAGATCATGAACCGAGTGAATAGGCACTTGGCGGTCGAGCTGGGCTTTGATTTGGGCAATGATCATCGGCGTTCCGCTCGTCACGATGGTGATGCGCGATACGTCCTTGGTCTCGGTAACGGAGGAGACGGTGAGGCTTTCAATATTATAGCCACGCCCCGAGAAAAGCCCGATGACGCGCGCGAGCACTCCCGGCTCATTATCAACGAGCACGGCGATCGTGTGACGCTCGATATCCTCCATAACTCATCTCCACTCCGAAGGCCGCCGTAGCAATTCCAACGGCGGTCGCCTCTAGTAGCCATTGCGCAAACAGACAGTGTCTAGACGAGAACCATTCCGTCTTCGGATGCCGGCGCCTCTGCTTTGTCCTCGGGACCAAGCAGGATTTCGTTGTGGGCGGCCCCCGACGGAATCATCGGAAAACAGTTTTCGTGCTGGTCCACTACAACGTCAACGACGACGGCACGGTCAATTGCGATCATCTCCTCGATCGCATCGTCGACTTCGGAGGGCTTGCTCACACGCAAGCCGGCCGCACCAAAGCTCTCTGCAAGCTTAACGAAATCGGGAAGCGCCTCCATGTAGCTCTCCGAGTATCGGCCGCCATGCATCAGCTCCTGCCATTGGCGCACCATGCCCATATACCGGTTATTGATGATGAAGACTTTCACCGGAAGCCGATACTGCATGATCGTCGACAGTTCCTGTATGTTCATGAGTACCGATGCCTCACCCGCGATATCGATCACCAGAGCATCGGGATGCGCGGCCTGCACACCCATCGCCGCCGGCAACCCATAACCCATTGTGCCGAGGCCGCCCGACGTCATCCAATGATGCGGCTTCTCAAAACGATAGAGTTGAGCCGCCCACATTTGGTGCTGGCCAACCTCGGTCGTGATGTAGGTTTCCCGATCCCGGGTCAGCTCATAGAGGCGTTGAATTGCATATTGTGGTTTGATGATCTTCTTGTCGGAACGAAATGCGTAACAATCGCGCGCCTGCCACTTGGCGATCTGATCCCACCATGCCTTGCGCGCCTTCGCATTGACGCGTTTAGGCCGCTTTTTCAACAGCCTGATCATATCGCTTAGGACGCTGGCCGCGTCGCCAACGATCGGGACATCGACTTGCACAGTCTTGTCGATGGAAGACGGGTCGATATCGATGTGGATCTTTTTCGAGCCTGGCGAAAATGCATCGATCCGGCCCGTCACGCGATCGTCGAAGCGCGCGCCGACATTGACCATGACATCGCAATCATGCATCGCCAAGTTGGCCTCGTAGGTCCCGTGCATGCCGAGCATGCCAATGAAATGCTTGTCGGAAGCTGGAAATGCACCAAGCCCCATAAGTGTAAGCGTGCACGGGCTTCCGGTCAGTCGCACGAATTCGGTAAACAGTTTGTTTGCCCGCAAACCTGAATTTATGATGCCGCCGCCGCCATAGATGATCGGACGCTTGGCATTCGCGATCAGATCGACGGCACGTTCGATCGCCTTCATGTCGCCTTTGGTTTGCGGCTTGTAGGTCTTGTGTCCGACTTCACTCGGCGTTGAATACAAGCCCTCGGCAAGCTGCACGTCCTTCGGCAGATCGACGAGCACGGGCCCTGGTCGGCCACTGCGCGCAACATAAAACGCTTCGTGGATTGTCTCGCCGAGCTTGTTCGCGTCCTTTACCAAATAGCTGTGCTTGGTGCAGGGTCGTGTGATGCCGACCGTGTCGGCCTCTTGAAAGGCATCGTTGCCGATTAAATGGGTCGGCACCTGGCCAGTCAAACAAATGATGGGAATGCTGTCCATCAACGCGTCCGTTAAGCCAGTGACGGCATTTGTCGCGCCCGGGCCGCTGGTAACCAACAGGACCCCAACCTTGCCCGTCGAGCGTGCATAGCCCTCAGCCGCATGCGCAGCGCCTTGCTCATGACGCACGAGGATGTGTCGGAGCTCGTTCTGTTTAAACAGCTCGTCATAGATCGGCAAAACGGCGCCGCCGGGATAGCCGAAGATGACGTCAACGCCTTGGTCAAGTAAGGCCCTGATGACGATCTGTGCTCCACTTAAACGCCGCCGTCCCATCGCTACACCCTTTCGCCATACGCGCCGCAATAAGCCGCAAACAACTCCTGCCCATAAAGCAACTGCCCAGGGCTGTTCGCATTGCTGATCCGGCGGCTAAGAATAATTACGCGGGCAAACCAAGCCCGCGCGGATGCGGACAATATGCGGTCAATCTGCGGTGGTCAACACATTTTGACGAATAAATGCAAAGATTTTCTCGCAATTACTTTCTGAATATTGCGTTTCAATGACAAAATCCGCAATGATCTGAGTTCGAAACCAAGTCGTCTGCCGCTTCGCATAGCGTCGCGTCGCCTGTTGAGCATCATTAAGCGCTTGTTCAAGTGGCACTCGACCGTCGAGATAGGCGCCAAATTCCACCACGCCAAGCGCCTTCATGATCGGCAGACCTGGGTCATGCCCGGCGCGACGCAGCCGTCTGACTTCATCGACGGCGCCCAGCTCCAGCGTACGCGCCAATCTATCGTCACATCGCGCATAGAGCGCCCCGCGCGGCGGCCGCAGCAGGATGGTCATGAACTGCAAATGGGTTGGCGGAATGGCTCTTGATTGTGCCTGAAACTCCGTGATCGAGGATCCCGTTGCTTCGAACACCTCAAGCGCGCGCATCACTCGTTGGCTGTCCCCCGGCGCGAGACGGCTCGCCGCTGCCGGATCACGCCCAGCCAGTTCCGCGTGGAGCGCCGCTGAGCCCTCTCCGACAAGACGTTGCTTCAGGCGCTGGCGAATTTCAGCCGCCACATCGGGTATCGATGATAGTCCTTCGACGAGCACTTTGAGATATAGTCCGGTACCGCCGACGACGACCGGCAGCCGACCGGCATCATGAGCCGCAGAAATTTCGCGCAACGCCAATTCGCACCAACGCGCAGCCGAGCATTCGTCCGCCGCGGCGAAGACGCCGAACAAACGGTGCGGCACCAGCCCTTCGTCTTGCGGCGACGGACGGTTGCTTAGAATCCGCAGGTCCTCGTACACCTGAACGCTATCCGCATTGATGATCGTGCCGTCGAACGCCTGGGCTATCTTAGCTGCAAGCGCAGACTTGCCACTCGCCGTCGGACCGGCCACGACCAGCACCGGGAGCGGCGACTTGGCACTTCCATAAGCGTCCTGCCGTCGCGTGTTTGATCCCGACATGGCATCCCATTCTTGAATAGCTGTGTCGCCGCATTCAATATGCAGCGATGGAGCACGTCTTCGTCCTGATCGCCGATCCTCGAACCGCCATCGTCGACGATAGCATGGTGGTTGCCATCGCGCAGGCCATCAAACCCTTCACGAACGATGCCGCGCCGCCCAAGACCGATTGGCTTGCGCCAGGCGCCGCCTGCGAATTTGATTGCATCCTTGCAGACCCGCAAGCGGCCGTCATGGCTGCCCGCAGCGTGGTCGGAGGCGCGCCGGTCGATGTCTGCTGCGTGCCCCGCAGCGAGCGGCGGAAGCGGCTGCTGGTCGCCGACATGGATTCAACAGTCATAACTTTTGAAACGATCGACGAAGTCGCGGCCGGCGCGGGTCCGGAGATTGGCGCGAAAATCGCCCAGATCACGACCCGCGCGATGGCCGGTGAGATGGACTACGCGGACGCCTTCCGGCAACGCACGGCGTTGCTGAAAGGCCTTCCCGCAACCTTACTAGACGACGTACGCGGCCGTATTACTCTCACCGACGGTGCCCCCGAGTTGGTCGCAACGATGCGTGGCAATGGCGCGATTTGTGCCCTGATTTCCAGCGGCCTGACCGTGTTCACCGATCATGTCGGCGAGGCGTTGGGCTTCGACCATACCTCGGGCAATCAGATCGAAATCGCCAAAGGCTGCATTACCGGCCACGCCATCGATCCAATTCAAGACGGCAGCTCGAAACTGGCAACGCTCCGCGCGTTACAACAGCAATATGGCCTACCACAAGACGCGACGATGGCCGTGGGTGACGGCGCAAACGATGCCGAGATGATCGATGAAGCCGGTCTTGGCGTGGCATTTCACGCGAAGCCGATGCTCGCCGAGCGGGCCGCCGTACGCATCGACCATGCGGACCTAACGGCGCTGTTGTTCTTGCAGGGGTATCGACACTCGGAGTTTCGGCGCTAAGTCGTGCGGACCTCGCTGGCCTGTGCGTCCCTGGTCAGTGTCATTGCGACGATGTTCGCGGCAAGCATTGCCGCAGCGATGAAGTAAAAGACCGCCTTCAAGCCGTAAAGGTCGGCGATCATTCCACCAATGATGGGCATAACGACGGCAAGCCCAGACTGCATGCCGAACATGAGACTGGTTGCCGAGCCGCCAAGGCGTTCCGGCGTCAGGTCAAGCATCCAGCTTTGAACGACCGGACGAACCGCATAGAGCGTCAAACCCAGCACCGACACGCCGACGATATAGGCGATATCGTTGGTCACAAAAGTCAGCGCGAGGATCATAATCGTAGTGGCGCTCAAACCCGCAACGACGACGCGACGCCGACCGATGCGATCCGACAATATTCCGGCGATAGGGGTCGCTATCATTCCGCCGACCTGCATTCCCATCAGCGCGACGCCCATCAAAAGCGGCCCGATCTCCATGACATTTGCCAAGTAGAGCGGCAGAAAGGCGAGCAACCCAGTTTGCGCCATCGATCGCAATCCAGTCATCAGACACAACCCTAAGACCGCCCGCTCCTTGACGACGGACAACATGCCAACGAAATAGTCTTGCAATCCCATTCCGCGCGGCCCACCGTCTGCGGCAGGAACATCGTGCGGCATCAAGAAAATCAACAGAATCGCGGCGATGGCAAAGATCGGCAGCGAATTGGCAACGGCCGTCCCCTGCCAGGTGAAGGACAAGAGCAGAGCACCGGCGACGAGTGGCGCCACGGCGTCTCCAAGATTGGCGCCGAGACCGTGGATGGCAAGCGCATACCCGCGGTTGGTGGGGTAGTTGGAAGACAGATAGGCAATCGCGGGCGGGTGCCAGAGATTGTTTGTTGCCCCAATCAGCAGCACCATTGTGCACAGCACGAGGTATTGCTTGGTAAATCCGAACATCATCAGCGCAACGCCGCCGACGGCAAGCGAGATGAACTGGAGGAGAACGCGCCGTCCGGTTACGTCGGTCAAGAGTCCGCTTGAGAAATTGGCGACCAGCGCACCGGTATGGAACAGCGCGACGAACAGCCCGGCTTCGCTATATGTGAGGCCCAGATCATCGGCAATAAACGGGACCAACAAGTAAAAGGTCGCAGCCGACCAGTGCGTCCCGCTGTGACCGAGGCTGGTCAAAAGAATTGTTGTCTGACCCTTGATCCGGGTCAGCAGGTTCAACGCAATTTCGGACAATCGTCTGTATCTCTTCGCGAATGGAGCGCCAGGATACACGCCCAATCACGCAAATAAAACGTTATCCCCCCTGCCACACCTGCCCACACTTGCAAGATTTTATACGGCAATGCGAAAAGCCCGCGCACATTCAGCCGCAACGAACAAGGCGGGGATTGCCGACGTTGGCGAATAGCGCTCAGGTCGAGATCAACTGGTTTTGATGCGCAGCGCCACAAAGTTCAAATCGTCGCCCCGCCTCACCTGCAGCAGGACCGAGCGCCGACCCAACTTCAGGGCTTCCTTGACCTTTGCCTCGACCTCCTGCGGCGATGTCACCTTGGTTTGATTGACTTCAACAATGACATCGCCAGGACGCAGCCCCTTTCGGGCGGCATCGCTCTTCTCTTCAACGTTTGTGATTACGACGCCTTCGGTATCGTCTTTGAGTTCGAACCTTTCGGCCAGTTCCTTCGTAAGCCCGGCCATCGACATGCCAAGCTCGTCGATCGACTCGCGTGCCCCGACGTCATCATCGCTACCGCGCAGCGACTGCAATGATGCCTGATCGACCTTTTCAAGCTCTCCGAGATTGACCGAAAGACCGACTTCCTTACCGTCGCGCCAAACTTTGACGAGGACATTCTTGCCGACATCGGTTTCCGCTACCATTCTCGGCAATCTGCCTTGATCGGTTACCAACTTGCCGTCGAACCACAGAATGACATCCCCGGTCTTGATTCCGGCCGCCGCGGCTGGACTGTCTTTGAGGACGCCACCGACCAACGCACCCTCGGCCTTCGCCAAGCCCAAACTTTCTCCGATTTCTTCCGTCACAGCTTGAATCTGCACGCCGAGCCACCCGCGCCGTGTCGAGCCATATTTTTGCAACTGCTCAATTACGTTTCGCGCCAACGACGACGCCACGGCAAAGCCGATGCCGATACTTCCGCCGCTCTGCGAAAAGATCGCCGTGTTGATGCCGATGACTTTGCCATCGACGTTGAACAACGGACCGCCCGAGTTACCGCGGTTGATTGATGCGTCGGTTTGAAAGTAGTCGTCGTATGGACCTGAATTGATATCGCGTTGGCGGGCCGAAATGATGCCCACGGTTACTGTTCCGCCAAGTCCCATCGGGTTGCCGATGGCAATTGCCCAATCGCCTACCCTTACTTTGTCGGAGTCGGCCCACTCGACCGACGGCAGCGATGACCCAGCCTCAATCTTCAAGAGCGCGAGATCGGTCTTCTCATCGCGGCCAACGATTTTTGCTTCATGCCGGACCCCAGTATACATGCGGACTATGATGCTCTCCGCTCCCTCCACGACATGATTGTTGGTCACTACAAGACCAGATGAATGTATGATGAAGCCCGAACCCAGAGATGTCGCCTGGCGCGGCGCGCCCTCGCGACGACGGCGATTGAACTCCTCAAAAAAGTCTCTGAATGGCGAGCCAGGGGGAAATTCGAAGCTCGGCGCCCCCTGTTGCCGACCTGCTACCTTCTGCGTTGTTACGATGTCCACAACCGCAGGCAATATGGTCTCTATCACATCGGCAAACGAGTCGGGCACCGGGCGGGCCGTGGCGGGCACCGGTATCCAGGCGATCGATCCCACCAAAAGCAGGATCAACGACAACCGCACCGCTAGTTGGGGGTAGCGGCGCACGTTGCGCACATCAATACTGTTCGAGCTCATTTCAGGATCGCTCCAATTTGGTTGGATCAGGTCGAACCCCTCTCGAGTTCAGTTTATTCCTTCTCATTGTCGTGTTGACCGTTGTCGTGTTGACCGTTGTCGTGTTGACCGTTGTCGTGTTGACCGTTGTCGTGTTGACCGTTGTCGTGTTGACCGTTGTCGTGTTGACCGTTGTCGTGTTGACCGTTGTCGTGTTGACCGTCACGGTGGACGACTCGAACCATCCTGGCCGGTCTACCTCAATGCCCTAATATAGGTGCCAATATGGTGACAAAAAGGCATCCCGTGCCGCAAAGACGTCCAAATCGCAGCCATGTGAACTTCTCTTAGGATCGGGCATCGAGGTATCCGCCAACGGCTTATCCTCTGACGAGCCAGACCACAAGAACTCCGAAGATCATCGCAACAACACCACCAATGCGCAGCACCGATGGCGCCAACCCCAACGCTTGTTGCATCATGCGCTGCATTCCCTCTGGAAATGCTGCGTAGAGCACGCCTTCGATGACGAACAACAGGCCGACGGCCGTCAAGAAATCACTCATAGCCGCATAGTGCGGGGCACGACGCCGGCGAGAAAGGCGGCCTTATTCGCGCGATCCTGTGGCGGACCCGAAGTAGCGAAAGAAGTCGCTGTCCGGCGTTAAGACCATCGTCGTGTTCGAATCCACCAGATTCTCCTCATATTCCGCCAACGACTTGTAGAAATCGAAAAACTCCGGATCCCGGCTAAAGGCCTTACCGAGGATGCGGTTACGCTGCCCCTCGCCCTGGCCGCGCAGAATATCCGACGTGCGCTGCGCCTCTGCCAAAATAACAATTTGCTCGCGGTCGGCCCGGGCACGGATCTTCTGTGCTTCTTCGGCGCCCTCAGCACGCAACTCCCGAGCCTCTCGTTCGCGCTCCGTGCGCATGCGGTTATAGACGGCCTGGCTGGTGTCGGGGGGAAGGTCGGTGCGGCCGATGCGGACATCGGTGATTTCGATGCCGAACGTCGGCGCCTCGCTACTCACTTTGCTCTGAATGGCCTGCATGATCGAGAGGCGATTCTCCGACAACAGATCGCCGAGCGAGTTCTTGGCGATTTCCTGTCTGATCGCGGAGTTGATGATCTTGCCGAAGCGATCGCGCAATACCGCTTCGGTCCGGGCCGCCTGGAAGAATTTCAGCGGATCGATGATGCGGTATCGGGCATAGGCGTCGACGTTGATGCGCTTCTTGTCCGTCAGCAGGATTTGCACCTCGGCCGGATCAAGATCGAGGATACGGTCGTCGTATGTTATGACGTTCTGGACGAACGGCAGCTTGTAAGCAAGTCCGGGTTCCTTCACGACGCGGATCGGCTTGCCAAACTGCAGGACGATCGCCTGTTCGGTCTCGCGCACGGTGTACAGGGTTTGCGCCACCGTCAGACCAACGAAGATGACGATGATTCCCAGGACGGCCAGTTTGGTTCGGCTCATGACTTCATCTCCGCAGCACGATAGCGCGTTGCCGCTAGTTGCTGCCTTCTTTGCTTCGTTTGTTGATCTCGGGCAGCGCCAGATATGGCACCACACCTTGCCCACCACCTAGCGGACCGTCGATGATGATCTTGTCGGCCGAGCCAAAGACCTGGCCGAGGGTCTCGAGAAACATGCGCCGTTTGGTGACCTCAGGAGCGACCAGGTAGGCGTCGTAAACCAAGGTGAAGCGCTGGGCCTCGCCGTCGGCCTCCTTGATCAGCCGCTCACGATAGGCGCTTGCCTGTTGTATCATCTGCTCCGCTTCGCCACGCGCTTCCGGGACGATCGAATTCGCATACGCCTGCGCCTCATTTTGGAGGCGATCCTTGTCCTGGCGCGCCCGTTGCACGTCGTTGAAGGCATCGATCACCTCTGCCGGCGCGTCGGACTTCTGAAGGCGAACATTCTCGATGCTAATTCCCGATCCGTAAGAATCGAGGATCGCCTGCAGAAGCTCCTCCGTGCGCTCTTCGATCTGTTGGCGTCCCACGGTGACGGTGTCGTCGAAGGTGGCTTGACCAACCACTTCACGCATCGCGCTCTCGGCGGCGCGTTTAACGGTCGCCTCCGGGTCACGGATGTTGAACAAAAATGCTACCGCATCGCTGATCTTCCATTGCACCTGGAAATCCACGTCGACGATATTCTGATCGCCCGTGAGGATTGTGCTCTCTTCGGGCACGTCGCGCGCCACGCCGCCGCGTGCACCCGTATCGGCCGTTCCGCGGTAGCCGACGTCAACCCGGTTGATCGCTTCTACTTGGGGTGTGAGAACCTCGCCGATCGGCCCTGGCAGATTGTATTTGAGACCCGGGCCAGTAACCTCAAAGAGCCTGCCGAAGATCAACTCTACGCCCTGTTCGCGTGGGTTGACGGTGTAGAAGCCGGTTGCCAGCCAAACCGCGATGATTGCGAGAACGATCAGAACCACGCCCTTGGTGGACGCACCGCCACCCGGAATGAATTGCCGAATCCGGTCTTGCCCTTTGCGCAGGAGCTCCTCGATGTTCGGAGGTTGCCGCCCGCCACCACGTCCCCATGGGCTCTGTCCACCACCGCCCCATGGCCCGCCACCATTATCACTCTGCCAAGGCATATCTTCTGTTCCCGGATGTGCTGTTTCGCCGTAAAATACCGGCCACCAACGCTTCTCAAGCGCGGTTCCATTAACATATATGAGAGCATGATGTTGGCGCAAAGTCCAATGGCGCCTGAAGATCACAAGATAGCGAGCGACAACCCGGTGAAACGGCCGGTTTAATCAAAGGAGCATCCATGGCACAGGTCACCGAACAGCAAATCATCGACGCCCTCAAGGAAGTCCAAGATCCGGACCGTGGCGCCGATGTTGTTTCGCTTGGGATGATCGGCGGTATCATCATCAAAGACGGCAATGTTGGATTCGCAATCGAAGTGGACGCGGAGCGCGGACAACAATTGGAGCCGCTGCGCAAGCAGGCGGAAAAGATTGTCGCGGAATTACCTGGCGTTTTATCGGTTTCGGCAGTGCTGACCGCGGATCGGGCTTCCTCCGACGCGGCAGCCGGCGGGTCACCCGGCGCGGCAGCCGGCGGATCACCCGGCGGATCACCCGGCCCAGCCCGTCAGCAGACCGGCCCACAGCGGGACGCGAGTATGGGCCCGCCGGGTGTCAAACACATCGTTGCCATCGCCAGCGGCAAGGGTGGTGTCGGTAAATCGACAACCGCCGTCAATATCGCACTCGGCCTTGTTGCCAAGGGATTGCGCGTCGGCATGCTCGACGCGGACATTTATGGGCCGTCGCAGCCTCGATTGCTTGGCATCAAGGGAAAGCTGGAGACGAGCGACAGCGACACGATGGAGCCGCTCGAAAGCAATGGCTTAAAGGTCATGTCGATCGGGTTTCTCGTGCCCGAAGATACGCCGATGATCTGGCGCGGACCGATGGTCACCAGCGCCCTGCAGCAAATGCTGCGCGAGATCGAATGGGGAGAACTCGACATCATGGTGGTCGACATGCCGCCAGGGACCGGAGACGCGCAACTAACTATGGCGCAGCAGGTCCCGCTCGCCGGCGCCGTAATCGTATCGACACCGCAGGACATTGCGCTGCTCGATGCGCGCAAAGGCCTCAATATGTTCCGAAAAGTCGACGTGCCGGTGCTCGGTTTCATCGAAAACATGAGCTATTATGTGTGTCCCAAATGCGGCGATCGAGCGGACATATTTGGCCATGGCGGCGCAAAAACGGAAGCGGAAAAACTGGAAACCGAATTTCTCGGTGAAATACCCCTCGACATTGCGATCCGGGAAACGTCCGATCAAGGGCGGCCAATCGTGATCAGTCAGCCCGACAGCGTCCATGCGGCGGCCTATATGGAGATCGCCAACCGCATTTGGGAAAAGCTAACTGTCGATAGCGAGACATCAACACGAAGCGCACCGAAAATCGTCGTCCAATAATGCGGCATCTCATCGTTGCACTAAGTCTGGTCGCGGTTGCCCTCCTTGCGGCTCCAACCACCGCCCCTGCTTTTGCCAGCGGTACCGACCAACAACTATGGGCGCTTAAGCGCATTAATCTGTTTCGTGCACAGCACGGCCTCGAGCCCCTGGCGATGGAGGCGCGCTTGGCCTTGGCCTCTCAGCGCCACGCCGAGGATATGGCGAACAATGGATTTTTCAGCGACAGCGGCTCCGACGGTTCCTCGCTCGAAATTCGCGTCCGACGCGCCGGCTATCCTTATCGCCAGGTGGCCGAGCAGTTGGCGCTTGGCTATCCCGGCTTCGACAGCGTCGTCGATATGTGGATGCAACGGGCAGCGAGCCGCAGAACCTTGCTGTCGTCAAATTTGGTCGAAGCCGGCGTTGGCTACGCGTCGACCAACTTGATCATCGAAGGCAAGAAGCTCGATCATTTTTGGGTGCTCATTCTCGGCGAACCGACGCGTGCCGCGGAGGCCGACTGGCAGCACCAAGTCCTCGAACGCGTCAATACGTTCCGCGCGCAATACGGCCTTCGGCCTTTGGCGATTGACGTTCGCCTAAACAAGGCCGCGCAGGCGCATGCCAACGATATGGCCTATAACGATTATTTCGACCATGTCGCACCGGACGGCAGCAGTGCCGGTGAGAGGGCGCAGCGTTTTGGCTACCCATGGCGCCGCATTCGCGAAAACATTGCCGCCGGTCAGGCCACGCCACGCGAGGTCGTGGAGGGATGGATCAAGTCCAGTTCCCACCGCAGTGCCATGCTTGACAGCCACGTAGTGGAGGCGGGAGTCGGCTATATCTACCTCTCCGAGGATGTCGGGCGCGCCCGACACCACCACTATTGGGCGCTAAGCCTCGGGCAGCGCTAACACTCGCGCACCAGCCGCAACACACTGAGGGCTTGGGGGACGTCATGCGTGAAAATAGGCTTCGTACGCTTTGGCAAGAGGGTGGAACGGCCGTCAACTGCTGGCTCACCATCAACAGCTCCGTTTCAGCCGAAGCTTTAGCCCAGCTCGACTGGAATTCAATGACGGTCGACCTGCAACATGGGCTGGTGGACTGGGACGCTGCTATTCCCATGCTCCAGACCATATCGGCAACAGACGCGGTGCCGATGATGAGGGTCCCGTGGAACAATCCCGCCTGGATCATGCGGGCGCTTGACGCGGGTGCCTATGGCGTGATTTGCCCAATGGTCAACGATCGCGCCGACTGCGAGGCGTTTGTCGGCGCCTGCCGTTATGCGCCCGTTGGTTACCGTAGCTGGGGACCTGTTCGCGGGTTGATCTATGGCGGGCCTGATTATTTCCAACACGCGAACGATACCCTCTTGGCAATCGCCATGATCGAGACGGCGGAGGCCATGGAAAATCTCGACGCGATTATGTCGACCGAGGGGCTCGATGCGATTTATGTCGGACCTAACGACTTGGCGGTGAGCCTCGGATTCGAGCCGCAATATGCGCCCAAGGACCCAGAAGTCAGTGAGGCGATCGATACAATTCTTGCGGCCGCGCAACGCCATGGCATAGTTCCGGGGATACATTGCGGTAGCGCCGACATGGCGCGTGAAATGGCAGCGAAGGGGTTTCAGCTTGTCACCTTGATGTCGGACGCGCGGCTCTTAGTCGATGCCGCAGGCGCAGCCATTCAATCGGCAAGGAACGCATAGTGCGGGCGCCGCCAGTTCGCACGCAATACGGTAGGACTTGTCATCACCGATTGGCTCTGACAGGTTTGCAGAAGTAAGAAGAAACAAACAACTCGGCGTACAGCAAGCGGGAGGAAGAGTAAAATGGACGTTCGCGCAGCCGTGGCCCACGAGGCGGGCAAACCCCTGACGATCGAAACAGTTCAACTCGAGGGGCCCAAAGAGGGCGAAGTCCTGGTCGAGATCAAGGCGACCGGTATCTGCCACACCGACGCATTCACTCTTTCTGGCGATGATCCGGAGGGCCTGTTCCCGGCAATTCTCGGGCATGAAGGCGCCGGCGTCGTCGTCGAAACCGGACCTGGGGTTCAGTCCGTAAAGTCCGGCGATCACGTCATTCCGCTTTACACGCCGGAATGCCGCCAGTGTGACTATTGCCTCAACCCAAAGACCAACCTGTGCCAGGCGGTCCGCGAGACGCAAGGGCAAGGGCTGATGCCCGATGGGACCAGCCGCTTCTCGCTCAACGGCAAGCCGGTGCTCCACTACATGGGAACATCGACCTTCGCGAACTTCACTGTGCTGCCGGAGATCGCCCTCGCCAAAATCCGCGAAGACGCCCCGTTCGACAAGGTCTGCTACATCGGTTGCGGTGTGACGACCGGCGTCGGCGCGGTGCTTAACACGGCCAAAGTCGAAGCAGGGTCGAACGTCGTTGTCTTCGGGCTTGGCGGCATTGGCCTGAATGTAATCCAGGGCGCCAGACTCGCGAGCGCCAACATGATCGTCGGTGTCGACCTCAACGACAGCAAGAAAAAGCTGGCCGAGAAATTCGGCATGACGCACTTCGTTAACCCGAAAGAGGTGGATGGAGACATTGCGCCCTATCTCGTCGAATTGACCGGCGGCGCCGACTACAGTTTCGAGTGTATCGGCAACGTCAATACGATGCGCCAGGCGCTCGAATGCTGCCACAAGGGTTGGGGCGTCTCAGTCATCATCGGTGTGGCCGGATCGGGTCAGGAAATCGCCACGAGACCCTTCCAGCTTGTCACCGGCCGTGTCTGGATGGGGACGGCATTCGGTGGCGCGCGCGGGCGCACAGATGTTCCGAAGATCGTCGATTGGTACATGGATGGAAAGCTCAATATCGACGACCTGATCACCCACACCATGCCGCTGGAGAAGATCAACGACGCTTTCGACCTGATGCATGAAGGCAAATCGATCCGCAGCGTCGTCTTGTTCTAGAACCCGACCGCAGCCTCTGTCCGCCGTGGCAGGTCCTGCCGCGGCGGGCGACGCGCCAATCATTGCCAATACTTTGGCCCAATACCACGGCCCACTACCTCGACCCACTACCTCGGCCCACTACCTCGGCCCACTACCTCGGCCCACTACCTCGGCCCCACTACCTCGGCCCCACTACCTCGGCCCCACTACCTCGGCCCAATACCTCGGCCCAATACCACGGCCCAATACCTCGGCCCCACTACCTCGGCCCCACTACCTCGGTAACGAACCATGAGCGCAATCGAAACGATCAGCGAGCAGAACTGTTTTGGCGGCGTCCAAGGCGTCTACAGCCACGCTTCTTCCGAAACAGGCACAGCTATGAAGTTTGCCCTGTTTCAGCCATCACAGGCCAAGTTGGCGCCGGTACCGGTTCTGTGGTTTCTCTCGGGCCTTACCTGCACCGAAGAGAACTTCACCGTTAAAGCCGGCGCGCAACAGTTCGCAGCTCAACACGGCCTGATACTGGTCGCGCCGGACACCAGTCCGCGTGGTCTCGACCTGCCCGGCGAACATGACGATTATGACTTCGGCAGCGCGGCGGGCTTTTACGTCGACGCGACGGAGGCTCCCTGGTCGGAGCATTACCGCATGTATTCCTACGTGACGGTTGAACTGCCGGATTTGGTCTTCGCCAACTTTGCGGGCGACAGTTCGCGGCAAGGCATCTTTGGCCATTCGATGGGCGGTCACGGCGCATTGGTCTGTGCGCTGCGCAATCCTGACACCTACCGCTCCGTTTCCGCGTTTTCGCCGATTTGCGCGCCGACGCGCTGTCCATGGGGAACGAAGGCGCTCGGCGGATATCTCGGTGCGGACGAGACTGCCTGGCGGCAATACGATGCCTGTTCGCTGATCGGCGAAGGCGCACGGGCCGAACGAATTTTAGTCGATCAGGGAACCGCCGACCCGTTTCTCGACGAACAGCTTCAGCCAAATCTGCTTGGCGATGCGTGTGCGGCGGCAGGACTCCCGTTAGAGCTTCGCATGCAGCACGGCTACGACCACAGCTACTTCTTTATCGCCACCTTCGTTGGCGATCACATCTCCTGGCACGCCCGCGCGCTCAACCCGTGACGCCGCGACGATCGCACGCAAGAATTGTTAGACCTTCGTTGCCTCGGTGCGCTCCAGCACGACAAAACTGAAGGCCGGTGCGGGCGCCTCGGCTTGGTGATCTTCACGCCCAACCTCCCGCCACACCGTCTTGTCGAGATCCGGAAACAGCGCATCCCCTTGGAAGTTTGCGTGCACCTCTGTTAGGTGGACGCGGTTCGCCTGCAGCAGTGCCAGCCGATAGACCTCCTCGCCGCCAATCACCATTACTTCGTCATCGTCGGCGTCATCGTCGGCCGCGGTGGCCAACGCCTCGTCCAGCGAATGTGCGACCAGCGCGTCGGTTGCTCTGAAGTCGGGATCGCGCGTCAGGATGATATTCCGGCGGTCCGGCAGCGGCCGGACCTGAAGCGACTCCCACGTCTTGCGGCCCATGACAACCGGCTTGTGCATGGTAACGAGCTTGAAATGTTTAAGGTCCGCCTGCAGACGCCAGGGCAGCGCACCGTCCAGGCCAATGACTCGATTGGTCGCCATCGCCGCCACCAAAGAAACGCGCACTGCTCTGCGTCCGCCGATTCTAGACCGCGATCTGTGCTGGAATGTGCGGGTGGAAGCGATAGTTCTCGAGCGTGAAATCGTCGTAATCGAAATTGAAAATGTCGCCCACCGCTGGATTCAACAGCATCCTCGGCATTGCATAGGGTTCGCGCTCCAACTGCTCATCCACCTGCTCCAGATGGTTTAGATAGACGTGCGCATCGCCGAACGTGTGCACGAAGTCACCAGGCTGGAGTGTGGTTACCTGCGCCACCATCATCGTCAAGAGTGCATAGGAGGCGATGTTGAATGGGACGCCAAGAAACAAGTCTGCGCTGCGCTGATAGAGTTGGCACGAGAGCCGGCCATCGGCGACGTAGAATTGAAACAGGCAATGACAGGGCATCAACGCCATATGCTCAAGGTCAGCCACGTTCCAGGCGCTGACCACGTGGCGCCGCGACGAGGGGTTGCTTCTTATTCCCTCGACCAACTCTGAAATCTGGTCGATATGCCGACCGTCCGGTGCAGGCCACGAGCGCCACTGCGCGCCATAGATTGGGCCAAGATCGCCGTTTTCGTCGGCCCACTCGTCCCAAATTCGAACGCCATGTTGTTTGAGGTATCCGTTGTTTGTGCCACCTTGCAGAAACCACAAGAGCTCATGGATGATCGACTTCAGATGCAGCTTCTTGGTTGAGACAAGCGGAAAACCTTGACCGAGATCGAAGTGTATTTGCCTGCCGAATACGCTGAGCGTTCCCGTGCCCGTACGATCGTCCTTGCGAGTGCCCGTCTCGCGCACGTGGCGCAGGAGGTCAAGATACTGCCGCATGACGCCTAGGTTACAGGACTACGGCGATCCGAGAAAGCTGTTGTCGACCGCGGATCGAACGAATGTGGGCATGTTTCAGCATGTATCGCGTGCTTTGCGTTTTGATCACGCAGTTACGTGTGCGCCCTTGTCTATCGACCACCACAGTTCCTATATTAAGTCTGTCGGGCAACCGACTATGGCGCTAAACGCCTTGTGGAATAAACGTAGCGGACCCGGGGGCAGTACCCGGCGCCTCCACCATTCCCTTTTACGTGCCGACGGCCGGCACTCAATGAGGGGGCGAAACAGGATCGACGCGCGTGGTAAAGGCAAGGTTTGTTCCCGGCATGGTACCGCCGTTATCGGGCCTACCTTTAGGTGCGAATGACAACAAACTCGCACTCGCTGCTTAATTCGCCTAACGGCGACTCAAAGTAAGCGCGGTTCGGGGGGCACCGGGCAACAGAAGCCCCCCACTATTGTTTGGTGTAATCGTCGTCTTGGAGCTAGGCAAGATCCGCAATACAACCGACAGCCAGTACGGCGCGAGAAATATCGGAGAACGATGAGCGACGATCTCCTGAAATACGACCAGATGGTTGAAGACGCGTTGCGGGGCGTCGTCCGCTCGACTCTGTCCGAGGTCGCCGAACGCGGGCTGCCGGGCAATCATCAGCTCTACTTAACATTTCTGACGGACCATCCAGGCGTTGAGATCGCCGATCATCTCCGCGAACGTTATCCAGGCGATATGACAATCGTGCTGCAGTATCAATTCTGGGGTCTTGAAGTAGAGAGCGATGCATTTGCCGTCTCGCTCAGCTTTGACGACATGCGCGAGCGCTTATACATCCCGTTCGACGCCATTACGAGCTTCGCCGATCCGTCCGTCAATTTTGCGCTTCAATTTAACGATAAGCAGTCAGACGGGGATATTGAAGATGACGACAAGAAGCCTGCTCTGAGCTCCGCAACGCAAAAGCGGAGCGCAATCAAACTCGCACCTTCCGATGAGCCGGCGCCGCCGTCCGCGACCGCGGACGACAACGTCGTAACTCTCGAAAAATTCCGCAAGAAGTAGTTATAGGGCATGCGTTGCGGACCGATTCGCATCACGATCTGCGCAACAAACTCAGCCTAAGGCATCAATATTGAGATCCACGCTCGGGCCAAGCCACATGGCGTGGTCGGTGTGGTCGGGAATTGCTTCACCTGTGTTCGGGTGCACGAAGATGGTCAGGTCTCGTCGATTGAGTGCAAGCCAGGGGATCAGTTTGTCGAACAGCTCACTATCAAATTCGACTTGGTAGCTCCACCGGGGATGCGGCCCAACCGGCTTGTCGTGCCAGCGTCCGTAAACGGCGTCGAACTGCGCTTCAAGTCCGAGCCGTACATGTGCGGCTGCCTCTTTCGACGCGGCGTCGTAATAAACATGCGCATGATAGCTCTTGATATTTTCGCTCTGCCGTTCCGACATTCAATCTCTCCTGCAGAATTGGTCGTATATACCTCGAGATTTAGCACGCCCGATGTGTCCAGGCATATCTCCAGGCCAATAGATATTCAACACCCGGGGCCGCCAATTTGGCGGCGCCCGCTAGTTTGCCGCCTGCTTGGTCGAAATGCCGCCTGCTTGGTCGAAACGACAAATGCGGATAGGCCTTGCTTCTTCAAACGTCCCACCAGCCGATTGGCACTGCGCCTGTCTTCGAATTGGCCGGCCCACACGACAAACCAGATTTGGCCTTTCTTGTCGGGACGCTCGATAATTTTCCCCTGGTGCCCGCTCTTGGCCAAATCGAGCATCATATCCCCGGCGTTTTCGGTTTCGCGAAATGCGCCAACTTGCACAGCAAATTTACCGTTAGCAGCCTTGGCGGAGCTGGCCGTCGGTTTAGTCAGAGACACACGCTGCGCCGCGCTAGAATGCTGCGCCGCGCTAGAATGCTGCGCCGCGCTAGAATTGAGTGTCGACCCGCCCTGAGCTTTGACGATATCAATCGCGTCAAGCGCCGACGGCACGTTTGGCTTTGGAACTGGCCTCGGCGCCAACTTGGCGGCGGCGGCGTTTGCCGCCGAAATCAACGGGGACGCGCCCTTCGAGTTTTTCGTCTTTTGGCTGATAACCGTGACGCCGCGTGCGCTCAGCGCTTTCATCGCGATCCGAGCTTGCGCGTGACCGTTCTCTGCTGCCAAACGATACCACAGCAACGCCTCGCCGTAGTCTTTCTGCGGGCCATTGCCAATCTCGTAGAGCGCTCCTAGGCTGAATTGGGCATCGGCAAGACCGTATTCAGCGGCCTGCCGGTACCATAGCGCGGCCTCCTTGTTGTCGCGCGGAACTCCGATGGCGTTCGCGTATAGCCAGCCAACATTGTACTGAGCGTTTGCGAGCCCCTGATCGGCGGCGCGGCGATACCACATCATTGCAGCACTATAGTCGCGCTCAACGCCGTGGCCGGACTCGTAGAGATTACCAAGATTGTTCTGCGATATGGCGCGACCCTGTTCAGCCGCCCTGAGATACCACTTCGCCGCCTCTGCCCGATCCGGCGGCACGCCGATGCCCTGAGCATACATCCAGGCGATGTTGTGCTGCGCGTCACCCAGTCCCTGTTCGGCGGCTTTCAGAAACCACTGTGCCGCATCGGCATGGTCGACCGGCAGACCGGCACCCTTCTCGAGCAACAATGCGAGATTATGCTGCGAGATCGCCTGGCCCTGCTCGGCTGCCTTGCGATACCACTTGGCGGCCTCAGCTGGATTTTGCTCCGTGCCGCGACCGTTCTCGAGCATGATGCCGAGGTTGTTTTGCGACACGGCATGGCCCTGCTCGGCGGCCAGTCGGTACCACTTTGCTGCCTGCCCAAGATCCTGCGGCACGCTCTGGCCGAGATCATACATGACCGCCAAATTGTGTTGGGCGTTGGCGTCTCCGGCATCCGCACGCTGCAAAAAGGCTTTATAAGCCGCGGCATAGTTTCCGCTCTTGTACGCAGCCCAGCCGGTCGTTTCGCCGGCATCGACCGAAGACGCGGCAAGGGTTGCTAATCCCGCGATCAGAAGGCTCACCAAGAGCCCGCGCACCCTCGATCGTGTAGCGATCAAATACTTATCCTCCAAACGCATCAACGACCAATTGAAACAAAGCAGCCACTTGTCCACCGAGCAAGGCGATGCTGCCGACGATAACAATGGCGATGGCGCCAGCGATCAATCCGTATTCCATGGCTGTCGCGCCAGTTATATCGCGCCAAATTTGGCGGTAGATTCGAATCGCCGGACAGGACACCCTCTCGTCTCTCCTGTGATCGCACTTCTGTCGATTCTATTTCGTCAAAAATGGCTCTGATTGGAACGGCAACCGCGCATCTTTCAAAGCCTTCGTTACATGTTCACTAACAGTTTCAGCCGAGCGTGATCCTTGATCACGAATGTCTTGTGCTTGCGCTGCAAGACGCCGTCACGCACCAGGCTGCCGATGGCCATCGCAACCTCCGGTTTTTCCGTTCCAGACCAACTGGCAATTTCGTTGTGATGGGGTACGGCTCTAATCAACCAGCTTCCGTCGCCGCGTGGATTCGGCTCGGCCATACGCAGTAACTCGGAGTAAATGCGCTGATGCGGCGTCATCGAACTGAGCGATGAAACACGCTGGTTCATATTCCGGATGATATTTGCAAAATGATCGAGCAGGCGTAGCGCGACGCGCGGATGTTCAAGCAATAAAGTGAGAAAATGCTCTCGCGGCAATGCCGCGATAACACAATAGTCGCTGCCGACAACGCGCGCCGAACGTTCTTGACTATCGACCGCCGATAACTCCCCGAAATGATCGCCTGCCTGCAGATCTGCCAAGGCGACTTCACGCTCATCGCCCAAATAATTCATGACCCGCACAGTGCCGGCGACGATGAAATACACCTCATGCGTATTGTCGTCACGATCGAGCACAGTCCCGTGGGCGCCAAACTCCAGCCATCGGCATTTCGGCTCGATTTCGCGGAGCGCACTGGCTGGAAGATCTTCCAGCAAGCCGATCTTGTCTAATCTGCGCGCGCTAGCCGGTGGGCTGGAGACTTCTTCAGCTGCGTCTGCCTCAGACTGAGTTTCGTCCGACACCCTTCACCTCGTGTGCTTACTTTTCTGTTGGAACGACGACAACGGCATGAGCCGAGCCATACATGATGCGAATCCGCAATGGCCACGTCGACGCTCCCTGTATCGACAAACTTAGCGACGATATGGCGGACTTAACAAGTCGATTCCACTCGATGCGGACTGGCGCAGCAAACAAAGATCCAAACAACTCATGTAAAATTCAACGAGTTACGTGGATTAAGCGAGGCGCTCTATGCCTCAAACTGGCATTATCCGGCGAAGTTTTAGGCATGGGCCCACTTCGAAATCCATGTCAATTCGACCGCTCCAACGACTCGGACGGTCGAAATGCATACACTCGGCAGCGAATCTGCATTCCAGAAATTGGCTAAATCACGGTTTTTCAACAATAATTGCCGACCGCACGCGACAATACTGAATTATTTCATTAGGGTATCCTATTCGCTCTCGTAGTGGCAAGATGTTGTGATGGCCGAGAATACTGCCCATCCCGTTGGCGGGATCGATTACCCTCGCACGCTTATGGAATTTGACGACTGGTTCGCTTCTGAGGCCGCCTGTGCGGATTTTCTTCGGCGTGTCCGTTGGCCTGCCGGGTTTCGGTGTCCGGCCTGCGGGGGAACCGAGGCGTGGGTGACGGCCAGGGGCCAACAGCGATGTGCGGGATGCCAACGTCAGACGTCGCCGACCGCGGGGACGATCTTCGAGGGTACGCGGAAACCGTTGCGGCTTTGGTTCCAGGCGATGTGGTATGTGACGAATCAGAAGCACGGCGTCAGTGCGCTTGGGGTTCAACGAATACTCGGCCTGGGCGGTTATCAAACGGCTTGGACATGGCTCCATAAGCTGCGCCGGGCCATGGTTCGACCGGGCAGAGAGCTTCTGAATGGCGAGGTCGAGGTCGACGAAACCTATGTGGGCGGCCGGGAGGTTGGCGTTACGGGGCGGAAAACAAACAAGAAATCGATTGTCGCGATTGCCGCCGAAATCCGGGGTCGGGGCACCGGTCGTATCCGCATGGCGCGTGTCGAGGACGCATCCGCCGAGAGCCTCATTCCTTTCGTCCAAACGGCTGTGTGCCCGGGAGCAACGATTCGAACCGATGGCTGGCGAGCCTACAACGGTCTCACGGGAGTCGGCTTCGAACACCAGCCGAAAAATATTTCCGCCAGCGGCGACCCAGCCCACATTGTCATGCCCCAAGTTCATCGGGTAGCCGGCCTCCTTGATCGGTGGTGGCTGGGTATTCACCATGGGGCTATTAGCGCCTCCCAGCTTGATTACTATCTGGACGAGTTCACGTTCCGCTTCAATCGCCGCCGATCCAAAGCTCGCGGCCTCCTGTTCTATCGACTCCTCCAGCAAGCAGTGCAACTGGAGCCCGTGCCATACAAGAAGCTCGTCGGGGGCAGACCCAGCCCTGCCCCCCAGATCTAGGCACTACGAGAGCGAATAGGATACCCTATTACCCGGATTGGAGAGGAGGCGTACTTCAAATTTTCTTCGGCGTGTCCGTTGGCCTGCCGGGTTTCGGTGTCCGGCCTGCACGATATCACCTGCGGCAATCCCGCCACATTTCAGGGCAAAGAGCGCAACATCATGTTCGTGAGCATGGTCGAGTGCCCAGAAACCCAATCCGCCAAGACGACGCTGCTTTGGCAACAGCGGTTCAACGTAGCATTTTCCCGCGCCCGCGACCGTATGTACCTATTCCGCTCTGTGGACGAGGATGAACTAAATCCCGATGACCTGAAGGCCGCTGCGATACGCCACTTCAAGTCACCGATGGAGATCACCGTTTCCGTTGGGGACGACTTAATAGAACTCTGCGAGTCAGAGTTTGAGCGGGACGTGTTCCGACGACTTCGCGATCTGGGCTACCGAGTTGCGCCACAGGTAAGTGTGGCGGGGTACGCCATCGATATGGTCGTGGAAGGGGCGCATGATCAGCGTCTCGCCATAGAATTGGACGGCGACAAGTACCACCCACCCGAGCAGTGGATTGATGACCTTGTTCGTCAGCGGACCATGGAACGGATGGGTTGGCGGTTCTGGCGGTGTTGGGGCTCCAGTTATTACCTCGACCCCGACTCCTGCATCGACGATTTGGTCCAGACGCTCGGCTCCCTGGGCATCGAGCCGTTGGGCAGCGAAGCTCCGAGAAACGTTTACACCGAACATCGTGTTGTCGAGGCCCCCAAAGTGGAGGCTCCTGATACGGGGGAGGCGGTGGGTGCGGAACAGCAAGAGCTTCCCGTGGTCGAGG
This sequence comes from Alphaproteobacteria bacterium, assembly GCA_963664465.2. Classification (GTDB taxonomy): domain Bacteria; phylum Pseudomonadota; class Alphaproteobacteria; order UBA8366; family CAVOAK01; genus CAVOAK01. The sequence goes on from CAXXSU010000011.1 coordinate 157,718, forward strand.
AGCCAGCGTTGGTAGTGGAAACCATGGAGCCGCACCGGGAACCACGAGTAGCAGATTTGCTTTCTGGGGCTCCTGACGCTGGGGAGGCGGCGACTCGAGCACCTTCAACCCCGCCTACAGAGGTCGAGGACAAGTCCGAGACAATCGAAGTCGGAAGACCGTGTTTTGATCGCTTACAACGACGACACAGGTCGCCAACACACCATCAGCATCAGCCAAACCGAGCATAATCCCGACATGAGAGTTATCCGGGTCGGGCATCCATTGGCCGAGGCCCTCCTTGGTGCTGTGGTTGACGAGGAACTGGAGATACCAGCCGGAGGCGGCAAGCGGGTCGTCACGGTGGTGGGGATCGAAAAGAGCACCTCGACGCTTCAAATTCAAGAGTCCGGCACCCACGCTCCACTTGACGGGGCCAAGGCTGGACAATCCGAAGGCGCGGGCGAAACTGGTGTGGTTCCCAATGAGGGTGAAGCTGTTGCCTTGCCGGTATCCGAGGCCCCCCTAACTTTAACGGAAGTACCCGAGCGGCTTATACACGCGCACGATTTTGCACAACGGGAGGAGGCTGGCAAAGCGGAAGAACCCCTCACGGCCCCGGGCGAGACCCGTGAACCACCCCTACACGTCGGTCACACCGACTCGACCCAACCTTACCGGGCTTGGAATCGACATCCCCTTCCTTATCCGAGGGGAGAGCCACATAACGAGGTCGCAGATCGACTGGTTGAAATCATTGAGGCTGAAGGACCCGTCCTTCTTCACCGAGCCTTTCATCTCTATACCGACGCAGCCGGGATAAAGCGTATCGGAAACCAACTGCGTTCGCGGTTCCTGCGAGCCACCGATATCGCCCTCAAATCGGAACGCATCGAAACTGAGGAAGGAGGCGACGGTACAAAGTTTGGACTTGAAAGCGTCGTTCGTTCCGCTGGTTGCCCACCTGTGATTCTCAGAACTCGCGGGCCACGCACCTTCGAGGAATTACCATTCTCCGAAATTAAAGTTGTGATGCGGTCCCTTTTCCAGTCCCACCCCACTATCGACGAAGAGACACTTTATCGACGAGTTCTCGAATTTTTCGATCTTAAACGCCTCACCTCGAACGTTAGGGAACCTCTAAAAATTCTCCTTTTTCGGGCGTCGTCGATTTAGAATCGGGTTGACGATTTGTTGATAGCGGGAGGCGTGGTTGATGGGTCAGATGGGGTTTTTCGATCTTGGGAACCGGTATTCCGGTCTTGACGCCAAGAACGAGCCGCTTTTGAAGATCGACGGGGTGGTTCCGTGGGAGGACTTGCGCGCCCGTCTTGAGGCGGTGTGGCGGCGTGCGGACAAGGTGCGCAAATCGCGGGCGGGACGCAAGCCGTGGGATGCGATTGTGATGTTCAAGACGATCATTCTGTGCGCGCTCTACAATCTCTCGGACGACCAAGTTGAGCATCAGATCCGTGACCGCCTGTCGTTCATGCGATTTCTGGGGTTGGGTCTAGAGGGCCGGGTTCCCGACGCCAAGACGGTGTGGCTGTACCGCGAACAGTTAACGCAAGCTGGCGTGATCGAGGCTTTATTCGAGACGTTCGATGGCTACCTGAAGGATCAGGGCTATCTGGCGATGGGCGGCCAGATCATCGACGCCTCGATTGTGGCGGTACCCAAACAGCGCAACAGCCGCGAGGAGAACGCGCGGATAAAGGCGGGCGAGACGCCGGCAGGCTGGGAGGACAAGCCGGCAAAGCGGCGCCAAAAGGATGTCGAGGCGCGGTCGACCAAGAAGCACGGCAAGAGCCATTACGGTTACAAGAACCATGTCAACGTGGACCGTCGGCACAAGCTGGTGCGGCGCTATCATGTAAGCGACGCGGCGGAGCACGACAGCCAAGTCCTCGACGATATCCTGGATGGGGACAACACGGCTTTGGGTGTGTGGGCGGACAGCGCTTACCGCTCGGCGGAGATCGAGGCGTCGCTGAAGGAGAAGGGGTTGCGGAGCCGGATCCATCGCAAGGGCCGCCGCAACAAGCCGTTGAGCGAGCGCGAGAAGCAAGGCAACAAGACCCGTTCGTCGGTTCGGGTCCGCGTCGAGCATGTCTTCGGGGCCCAGAGCAACGACATGGGCGGGACGCTGGTGCGTAGTGTCGGGCTGGTGCGGGCGAAGGCGCGGATCGGGTTGAAGAACCTCGCCTACAACATGCGCCGCCTGGTCCAACTGGAGCGTCTCGCGGCGGCCGTGTGACGATACTCGGAGGAGAAGACCGCCTGGGGACGGTCTTGAAGCGGAAATAACTCAATTGGAGCGTGGAAGACCCCGAAAATCTCGGCTCCGGCATGGCTGGAGCTGGTGACAGCCTAGTTAAACAATATCCTCCGGCAACTCACCAATTCTTAGAGGTGCCCGTTAGAAATACGTTGGCTCCGCTCGCCTCAGAGGAGGGCCTTGAATTCACCGAACCCAACTCTTTGGAAACGGACTCCGAAATTGCGGAAACGGCTTCAAGCTCTGGGAAGAAGTATGACTTCGAGATCTTCGGGGAGCCGTGTTCCGTGGATACACTCGCAGATGTCTTGGTGTCGGTATTGCTGTCCATCCACAAAATCGACGACAATTTCCTCCCCCGCATAAGTCGGAAAAGTGGCCGGATACGTCCGATTTTGGCTAGGGACCCGCAGGAATTGTATCCTGGACGGCACGATCTGAGCCATTACTCCCGCAAGGTTGCAGATGGTTGGTACGTTGGTACGAACTTCTCAAAAATGGATGTGGCACGGATATTGGGGCGCATATGCGATGTCGCTGGCCTTGTTCTGGGCGACGACCTGAGTGGTCCAGCTATTGAGGACATCAAGTCGCATGCCCAATGAACAAAGTGACCCGAAATCTCACCCGAAATTCCACGTCCTTTCATGGACTTGGCACAGATTTTGATAGGTGTTGATCCGTTTGTATCGGGTACAAGACACGGAGTTTGGGTGGCGAGTGGCGAGGTACGGTCTCAAGGCGGCCTTTGACTATGCGGTCGCCGAGAAGCTTCTGAACTTCGCCGAGGCCGCCGCCCAACATCCCGAATTCGCCCGCGCACTACCCCGGTTCGTTTCGCGGGTGAGGCAGATGTTTACGGCGCATGAGCTAGAGGCGCACCTTGCGCGCATAGAGCGTGAGCGCCGCGAAAACGACCTGGCCAACATGGAAGACGACGAGGCACCCTTCGAAAACCCGGCGTCGGCCTTGGAGCGGACGCGGCAATTCGATCTGATCAGGAAGTTGTTGGCTGCCAATACGCTCGGCACGTTTTCTCGATGCCCTCGATCGACGATGGCTCCGAGGTGCGCATGAAGCGCGCCTTGAACTGCTGACCATGGGTGCGGTCGTTGATCCATTCCCCCGATGCGGTTATCCACTCCCCGGCCGAGACCATGGCAGCGTGGCCGACGACCGTCACGAGATCGCGATGGCCGCGTACCTTGATGCGCAGAACGCAAAACCCGTTATCGGCATTGTGGAACGTCACCCGCTCGACGAGGCCGGCCAGGACCTCCCAGTTCGGCGCTTCCGGTTGTCGCACAGCCGCCCCGCTCACGATACCTCGGCTCCGGCATGATCCGCGGCATCGGGCCGGTCTATGCCGGGAAGATGGTCAGGGCGTTCGGTGAGAAGGTGTTCGACATCATCGAGGCGGAGCCGGAACGACTGCGCGAGGTGACCGGCATCGGCCGGGTTCGCGCCAAACGCATCACCGACGCCTGGGCCGAGCAGAAAGTCATACGTGAGATCATGGTGCTCGGACGATCCGTAAGCACCATGCAAGCGACCGCCCTCAAACCGGGGCGCATCATGGCGCGTCCCTGACAGGGACGCAAGCGGGAAAGAGTAGCGGAGGCCTTCTAGAAAGGTAGGAAAACCGCTACTTTTTCGAACCCCTGCGCAACTCTGCGCAGCCGTGGCGATGCGAGAGAATTAGTGCATCATGATATCTCCGGTTTCGGCCTTCGCGTCCGCGCCTCGGGACGCAAGTATTACGTCGTCCAGTTCCGCGCTAACGGCCGGCTGCGCCGCATGACCCTGGGCCGCCATGGGGCGGTGACGCCGGAGACCGCACGGCGGCGTGCCATGGCGCTGATCTCGGAGGCCAAGGGCGGTAAGGATCCGGCCGCCCTTCGAGACAAGGGCCGCAAGGCGGCAACGATGAAGGTTCTGGGTAAGCGGTTTTTGGAAGAGTACGTCCCGGTCCATTGCAAGCCGAGCACGGCCTACGAGTACCGCCGTTCGGTGAAGTTCTTCATCGACCCCAGGATCGGAACCCGCAAGGTGACGGAGATCCAGCGGAGCGACATCGCCGAACTGCACCACGGCATGCGGGAGACTCCCTATCAGGCCAACCGGACCCTCGGGGTGCTTTCAAAAATGTTCAACTTGGCCGAGTTGTGGGGTCTGCGTCCGGACGGCATTGTCACGTTAACAGCGTGGCTTCGGCACGGCCGGTGCTTTAGCGTCTCTGGATGTGCAAGATATCCTACCGTCGTCACCGCTTTCCACCGGTCATCATCCAGCATGCCGTCTGGCTCTATTGCCGTTTCACGCTGAGCTATCGGGACGTTGAGGACCTGCTTGCCGAGCGTGGTCTCGACATCTCGTATGAGACAGTTCGAAGATGGGTCTTGAAATTCGGTCGGGCCTATGCGCGGCGGATTCAACGTCGGCGGCCACGACCGACCGAACGCTGGCACCTGGACGAGATGGTCGTCGTAATTCGAGGGAGGCAGTTCTATCTCTGGCGTGCCGTGGACAGTGAGGGCGAAGTCCTGGATTTTCTGGTTCAATCCCGCAGGAACGCTCGGGCGGCAATTCGGCTGATGCGGAAACTCTGGTAGTGGGTCAGTTTGAATTTCTTTTCTTGTAGGGACCGCGCCGCGTTTGCTTCGAAGCCGCTTCGTCGATGATCCGTACGATGTCCTCTATATCCCAAAGCCGGTCCGTGACGTCAGCGGCCATCGCAGGGCTGATCCCATCGAGGCTCTTATGCTGACGGCAGAAGTTGTAGTGCATGAAGTGGAGCGCCACGCTGTGAGTGTGGTTCTCGATCTTCTTGGAGAACGCGTTGGTCAGCCGCGTGAACCGGCGGATCGACATGCGCATGGTGAGGTTGTTGCGTTCGACGTAGCTGGTCGAGACGTGTGTTAGATCGGGATTGCCTTCGACGCGGCGCTTGCGAATACCCGTGCACTCAGCGGGGCTATACCGCTTGTCTGACGATACGCCGCCTTCCGAGCCGTAGAGCTTCACCAGTTGGGCGTAATCCACGTCACCGCCGAATGCGCCCTCCACCGCTTCCAGATATGCCTTGTGACCGTCGCTGGTCAGTTGCACCCGATTCTCTAGCCGCCCGCGCAAATCGTCCATGAAATCAATGGCGGTTTCGCCTGAACGATCCCCCACCCGCCATGACGGGACGAGCTTGGTATCGGCGTCGATAGCCGTCCATGTCCAGACATCGCCCGCTTCCGGTGGTGCGGACTTGGCGCGAGCAACGTTCTTTTGCTTCGCGTAGATGAAGGACCAGATTTCATCGACCTGGATGCGCTGGCACGGAAGGTCACGTAGCGCCTTGTCTTGATAGTCAGCGCAGGCCTTGCCGGCGTCAATCAAGAGCTTAGTGACGGTGTTCTTCGAAACATCGGCGGTGCGCGCCGTAGAGCGGATGCCCTGGCCTTCCACGAGGCACCGGATGATCAGCTTGCGGGTCTTCAGGGGCAAATTGTTCATGCCCCCAATATATGACCATTATGCTTGACAGTCAAGCAAAAAGGTCAAATTACCCGTCATTACCCCGTTGACTAATGTTAGTCGGAGGGCTAAATTTATCCAAGCGTCTAAACCCGGGTAATTCCATGACCGAACAAAGCTACTCCTTCGAGAACCCATTCAAGCCTGGCGCTGGGCATATGCCCCCATACCTAGCCGGGCGGACTAATGAGCAGGATGAATTCAGAAAAGCTTTGCGCCAAAAGACAATCCTAGAGAACGTGATACTCACCGGATTGCGTGGTGTAGGGAAAACAGTTCTGCTTGAGACTTTAAAGCCAATTGCAAAACAGGCTAGTTGGCTCTGGGTCGGCCAAGACCTGTCTGAGACAGCAAGTTTAACTGAGCAGAATCTCTCCGAGCGAATGATGGCTGATTTGGCTGTGGTGACATCGGGGTTGCTTGTTCGAACAGAAAAGCAATTGCAAATGGGGTTTGTAAGCAAGGAAATCGAAGCGAACCATTCCTTAGGATACGAATCTCTTCGCTCAATCTTCGATTCCACACCCGGTCTTACATCAGACAAACTTAAGGCAGTTTTATTGTTTGTGTGGCAAGCCCTTCCTCCAGGAAGCATCCCGGGGATTGTTTTTGCCTACGATGAAGCGCAGAACCTATCGGACCATGCGAAGAAAGGTGAGTTTCCACTCTCGCTTATGCTTGATGTTTTCCAGTCCATACAAAGAATGGAGATCCCGTACCTGCTTGTATTGACCGGCCTCCCGACGTTATTCCCAAATCTCGTAGAGGCTCGGACATACACTGAGCGGATGTTTCATATGCTGTTCCTTTCCCAATTGGGCGATGAAGATAGCCGTGACGCAATAACAAAACCGATTGAAGACGAAAGTTGCCCGATTACCTTCAAGTCGGAGACGGTCGAGAGAATTAGCCAGATGTCCGGGGGATATCCATACTTCATTCAATTTATCTGCAGAGAATACTTTGATGTTTGGCTGAGTCAGCACGACAAAGGGCAGGCGATGTCTGTTGTTAACGCGGATATTTTAAGGAAGCTAGACACAGATTTTTTTGTGGGCCGCTGGTCACGTGCTACAGACCGACAGAGAGAGTTAATGGAAGTCATTGCCTCCCTACCAAACTGCGATTCCGAGTTTACGGTCCAAGAGGTGGCAGACCTATCGAAATCCCGACCGGCAAAGCCCTTTAACAGTAGCCATATTAACCAGATGCTAGTGTCACTTAGCGATGCCGGTCTCATATACAAAAACAGATATGGCAAATACCTGTTTGCCGTGCCACTTTTGTCAAGTTTCATCAAGCGGCAAATGAAAGAAGAGCGGTCTACTCTTCCCGCTTGACCTTCCACCGCGCATTTGCCGCTCTCTCGGCGATTTCTTTACGTCGCTCAGGGGTTAGAGCCTTGGCTCGGGCCTTACCGCCCTTCAAGCCACCAGCCCTCGCGAACTCGTTCGCCGGGGGAACCTCCAGGGTTGTCTCCGATTCTCCGGTTGCCACATCCACGATGTGCTTGGCGAGCTGGTTGGTGTCGCGTGGTCTCTTGGGTCTGGCCATGTCAATGAATATGGCATGCCTCATCCCAAACGGCTAGAGTCAAGTCAATGGCTGAGAAATTCAAACTGACCCACTACCGAAACTCTTGAAGAAGCAGGGCTTCGCGCCGGCGACGATTGTAACCGATAAACTCCGCTCCTACGGCACCGCGATCCGTTTGCTTGCCCTCTCGGCTCAGCATGAGCAAGGCCTGCGAAAGAACAATCGGGCAGAAAATTCACATCAGCCGGTGCGACGACGAGAGCGAAAGATGCAGCGGTTCAAATCGCCCGCGTCCGCGCAGCGGTTCCTCGCCGTCCATGCGACCGTCTACAACCTCTTCAACGTCCAACGCCATCTGGTCTCCCGCCGAACACTCCGCCAATTCCGCGGCGACGCGATGAGACAGTGGCGGCAAGTGACGACCGTTGCATAATCTCCGGCGTCGGCGCCCACAAGCTGGTTACACGGTGGTTAACGTGACAACGCCGTGGTTTGCATCGGCATCCACATGTCGCTTTACTGAGACGTAGGCGGGCTTTGCGAGCGGTGTTGCCGCCACCTTTCAAAGAACTCGCGTAGAAACTGTTCTTCGGACTCAGTCCGCTGTGGCACCCCCGTCGTCTGTCGCAGACCTGCGAGGATCTCCGCTTGCCGATCAGCGGAGACGGCACCGTAGTTCGTAAACGTGGTCAGCACATGATCGTGGCCGAGATTCTGACTCCAACTCTTGAACTGCTCGGGAGTAGTACACATCCGCTGTCCGAGGCTTGCCAGCGTCTTGCGAAAGCTGTGCGGATGGAATCGTGGTAGATCGGCTGCGTCGAAGGCTTCACGGAAAATGCGGCGGATCGCACCGGCATTGCGCCAGTGTCTTCGATCGAGGCCAATCGCTCCGAACAGGCCGTCCGAGCCGCGAGCTACCTTGGTTGCTGGGAACAACGGTTCGTCGTCACCGAAAAGCCTGGTAGTACGCAGCCACTCGATCCACTCGGTCACGATTGCCTCGATATCTTGCCCGACGGGGAAGAAGTAGCTGTTAATCGTCTTTGCTCGCTTGGTGCGCACGTCCCGCGCATCCTGGAATACTTTTCGGCGGGCGAGGTCAATGTGTTTGAGCGAAAGCGAGGCTATGGCGTTGTCGCGCGCACCGGAGAGGATCGTGAAAGCAATCACCGCGCGGTCGCGCCGTTCAATGTCTGTGATCGTCGGCATGGTACTCAAAACGAGGTGAATCTGCTCCATACTAGGGGAGGGGCGCTCGCGTACCGCTTTGGCCACCCTCGAGTCGTTATTGGAGAGGTTGAAGTAGTCGGCGTCGGTATAGCGTATTCGCGACCGGTATCCAGGCTGATCCGCGAGCCAGACGAAGAAAGCCTTTACGGCCATCAGCCGGGTGTGGATCGTCGCTTTGGCCAGCGGCTCGCCCGTCTTCGGGTTCCGCTGTTCACCGAGCACCCTCTTGAAGCGCCTCGCCTGCTCGATGTGAAAATTTCTAAAGGCCCGGAAGCCGGTCACTTTCTCGAAGGCAGCGATAGCCGAAGCCGCCTGGTCCACGCTTGCATTGGAGAGCCGCTTGGCCTCACGCAGGTAGAGCAGGTATCGGTGCTTGATACGCTCGTTTTCGGGATGGTGTCTACGACCGGTGGCCATCCGTCTCCTCGTCCAAGTGATCATTTGGGGGGGGGGGGGGGAAAGCGAAATCGGCTATGCGTGGCGTCGCTTCCCTGATTGAAACGTCGAGAATCGGTTTGAAGGCCTTCAACTGGCAGTGGGAGACTGCGCGGTGCATGAGCGTGCCACACGTCTCGCAAATCGCCTGCAGGTTTCCGACCCTCGGTGTGAGCGGGATAAAGTCGGCCATGCCTCCGGCCGCCGTACGTGGTGCACGGCACTTAACGCAATACAACTCGCCAAGCCCGCAGCGGAACCGTGGGCGGGATCGATTGTTGAGAAAGTCGATTAGATCTCCCCCCAAGATCAGGATCGGCCGCCGATCGCTGAGAGCCGGCAATCCGTTCCTGATCCAGCGCCGGACCGTGCCCCTGCAGACTCCCACCACGCGCGCGGCTTCGTCGACGGTATAGTTACGATGTAACTTGATTGCGCGGGGATTGGGTCGACGTCTGGCGGACATCATCCGCCCGCCGCCAAAATGCCTTCCCGACACTCCTCGCCGGAGGCATTCATTTTTTCGCCTGCTTTGGGTCTTGCGGAGGAGCTGCTGTATTAGGGGCGGCTATGGGGAGATCCGCGATCCAGCTCAGAACGTCGCTTAGTCGCCAGGCCACAGCGCCCGTCGGCCCCGCCCCGATCTTGCGGGGGCGAGGGAATGCGTTGTCGCTCATCATTCGGTAAATTGTTGCCGAGGATAAGCCGGTGAGCGCTTGCACCTCGCGGCGGCGCAACAGACGCTCAGGGACAGACCATGCGGCTGGTATCGGCGTTTGGGGCATCTCGCACCTCACTTCGAACGTTCGATGCCCAACAGTCTGCGGATTTTCCGGACCTTTCGTCCGACAAACGTTTTCGTGTACAAGGCGTTATGGGAACGCTCCACGTGAGATCCCGAGGAAGCCCGGTCGCGACAGCGCAACAGTGCGCAAACGATGGCCCTTCGCGGTGTTTGGTTGGGGAAGGAGATGTACCGCGTAGCGCTTTACCAGAGGTAACTATCGAAAATAGGACAGGCGATTAGCGTGTATTGCGCCGAGTGACGATAGGATGCGTGATCGGTAACGGCGCAGGTTTTCGGGGGAGATGAAGGCGAGAATCGCGCTGGCGATTCGCGAGTATCGGAAACGGGCCGAAAGCCGCACCATTGTCGTGCCCTACGCCGACGATGTAATCATCGAGTTCGAGCGCAGTCGGGACGCCGAACACCGGCCCGACGACGAACAAGCCTGGCTCACCCCGCAGCTATAGATGAGACTATCGTGCTGATGCGCTCGGAGGCGACGTTTCCTTCGCCATCGCTGAAATGGGCGTAATGCGGCCTCGTCCGGAACTGACGGTGGTCGAGCAGACGGGCCATTGTCGGCAGGGGAAATCCGTTCGAGACTACGTGGCTGGCGACCCTGTGGTGGAGATCGTGGGGGCCGCCTCCCCGATCCCGGCGTCCTTGCGAGCGCTGTATCTGGGCCTGAGGTTCGCCTACAGGTGGTGGCTTTGCTGGCACTCTACTGAAAGACACAATCGTGTATTACCTGCCAGGGGTGTTTCCCCTTGTGCCACTCCAACGCCGTACCAAAGCGTCTGAATTCCTCCCGGTCAAGGTGCGGCGCGTCCGGTCCGCGCAGCACCTTGACGCGGGTGCCGGGAACGTGCTCGCCGATTTCACCATCCCCCGTTTAGCTCTCACACTCCCCTTCGCACCAGCTCACGCCCGTAGATCTGCTCCAGGGCGTAGTACGTGAGTTGGGGGCAGTTTTTCTTCAATCCCTCGTGTACAGCGTCGCACACGGAGTAGCCTTTGACGGGTTCGTTGCCTCCGTCAGAATCGGGGTCCCTAGGACATGTCGGTACTCTGTTTCTGGTCGCAGTCAACCCCGATTCGGAAACCCACGGTAGATTGCCAATCCAACAAATAATCAGCGTAATCAGCAAGGTCTGGTGTTGCTTTACAGGTCGGTTGACGCGCTGCTTCGATAGCCTTCCTGCATCGCGAAGCCCTACCCACTCCTTGAGCAACGGTGGCATCGCGTTTTCCTGCGCGATGTAGGTCTCCGCAAGCATCCCCAGAGCGCGCCGGAAGGTCGGGTCGCGGGCTTCATTGGCAACAACGTGGGTAAGGGTCTCCGGCCGTTTGATCAGCGTCGTGCAGATGATCGCGGCCAATTGCTCCACCTGCTCGATGTCTGGAGCCGGCAATCCCTGTTGCCCGAGATGGAGCGCACCTGCCCAATGACGCGCGATGATGACAGCCAAGCCGAAGGCAGTTTTCTTGGACAGGGCAGCCTCCGAAGGGCGGTCGTCCATGAGGTAGTCGCGTACGAGGCACGGCTCGCAGAGCCCTGCTAGGTCGCCAAGACCGGCATCCTCCAGTCGTCTCTCGTCTTCATCCTGCAACGCCCACGTCTCAAGGCGGGCGTTGCCGGTTTCAGCCAAGCCGGGCACCCGTCCGCAACGCAAACAGGCGTTGCGCTCGGCCGCACATTCATCGCAGATCCCCGGTGGCGGGGTGTCGTTGCCGAATTGGAATTCCAGCCATTCCCGGTTGGCCGGCATCTGCAGAACGCCGCCTTCGCCGAAGGTGCGGTCGCAACACCAGCATCGAAGCTGCGTAGATGAAACCATCGCTCGACCCAGTCAGGCGATGGTCATCCGCGGGCATCTTCCACGGTTCGGGCCATAGTCACAACCTTGCCTCCGTCTCCCTCCAGGTAAGCCGCCCACTGCTCCATCAGCGCACGTCGCTTCTCAAGCAGCGGCGAGCGGGCATAGGCATTCTCGACGGCGTTGCCCACGGCATGGGCCAGACTCAACTCCATGACAGCATGCGGAGCGTCGGTGCACTCAGCTGCCCAATCGCGGAAACTCGACCGGAAGCCATGGACGGTCGTACGGTCTCCCAAGCCGACTGCCCGAAGCGACTTCGTCAACGTCATGTCTGATAAAGGGCGGCCGGGCTTGGATGGGGAAGGGAAGATCAGGTCCGAATCGTCTCGCAAGGGGTGCGTCTGTTCGAGGACGCCCAGAGCCGCGTCAGACAGCGGCACGCGATGCTCCACAGCGCCTTTCATGCGCTCGGCAGAAATACGCCACTCTCGGCGCTCAATATCGATCTCGCTCCACGTTGCACCTCGAGCCTCGCCCGAACGCGCAGCGGTCAAGACCAAGAACCGAAAGCACGCCTTGGCTGCAAGGGACGCCTTGGACGCAGCCACGACTTCCAGGGCTGGCGGCACCTCCTGATAGGGCAGGGCACGAAAATGCGCCTTCACCCTGGGCATGGGCGGGAGCGCTCCGTCTATCATATCACCGGCAACATTGTGCTCAACAAAGCCATGCGCCAAACACCAGCGCAGGATGGCGCGGATACGCTGGCGCACCCTTCGGGCGGTCTCCGGCTTAGATCCCCATATCGGTGCCAGAACGCGAAGCATGTCACTGCGGTCGATGCGATCGACGGCCATGTCGCCGATGACCGGGAAGGCGTGACGTTCGAGCGACTGCAGCCAACCAGTGGTGTGCTTGCCATTTCGCCAGCGCGGCAGATTCGCCTCATGCACGCGCAGGGCCGCCTCGCGAAACGCCGGGGTGTGAGCTCTACGCTTTTCCGCGAGCGGATCACGTCCTTCAGCTACTGCAGTGCGGTTTGCGTCGGCGTGCAGGCGTGCCTTGGCGAGCGAAACGGTCGGGTAGCCGCCCAATCCGATATCGCGTCGGCGGCCATCGATCGAAATTCGCTGTATCCATCCCTTTGATCCGCCGGGCGCGACACGCAGGTAGAGGCCGCGGCCATCGCCGTGCAGTCCCGTCTTGGTGGTCGTCTTGATCTTTGCTGCAGTGAGCTTGAACATACGCTCTGCCCATCATTGTGCCCAACACTAGGAGTGAGAATATAGGGCTGTCCATGAGCACACTCAAGAACAGTATAACCATGAATCCCCATAAATATTGGGATGATATGGAGTTCTCTGAAAACATATGGAAATCGGGAGTGGCGGAGGGTGTGGGAATCGAACCCACGCAACGGTGTTACCCGTTGACGGATTAGCAATCCGCTGCATTACCGCTCTGCCAACCCTCCGCAGCTTCGAATGACCATATGAGGCTCGACAGAATTCTGTCAACGCGAGCCTTAGGTGTTCGTGAAGGCCATTGCCCGCTTGACCGCCGGGCGCGATGCGACCGCATCAATCCAGCGGTCGAGATGGGGATAGTCGCCAAACTCGATGTCTTGGTTTCTGCGGCTCGTGACCCAGGGAAATGTCGCGATGTCGGCGATCGTATATTCCTGGCCGGCAAGATAGGGCACCTCGGCAATGCGCCGGTCGATCACACCGCAGAGCCGGTAGCTTTCCTTTTCGTAGCGCTCGATGGCGTATGGGACCTCATCGTCAATAAACCGGAAGTGGTTGGATTGCCCGAACATCGGGCCGACGCCACCCATCTGGAACATCAGCCATTCCAGTGTCGCAATCCGCTCGCGCGGCTCCTGCGGCATAAACCGGCCATGCTTCTCCGCGAGATAAATCAGTATGGCGCCGGACTCAAAGACCGAAACCGGCTCGCCACCGGGCCCATCCGGATCGATGATTGCCGGGATCTTGTTGTTCGGCGAGATCTTCAGAAAGGCGGGATCATGCTGTTCGCCCTTGCCGATATGGATCGGGAAAACTTCGTAGGGCAACTCAAGCTCTTCGAGGATGATCAAAGCCTTGCGGCCATTTGGCGTGGGCCAGGAATGTAGCTCGATTGTCATGAGTCGCTGTTCCTCGGAATCGGAATGTCAGGGCACCTGCCCCGCTTGGCCGTATCACGCCGCAGATAATGGACGGTAGTTTGTGCGTGTTCAGCGCCGGGCGTACTGGGCGGCGCCAAACATGTTTTCGCGTTCCTCGTCGGTCATTTCGCCCTGCCTCCGGGCCTCGGCCAAGACGGCAACGCCGCGCACAACTGCAGGCCTCGCCTCTATTGTCTCGAACCACTTCTTGAGCTGAGGAAACTCGTTCAGGTCCTGGCCCTGACGCTCGTAACTGCGGAGCCATGGAAAGATGGCGATATCGGCGATCGTATAGTCGTCGCTTGCAATCCACGCACTTTCCTTCAGGCGCTTATCGATCACGTTGTAGATCCGCCCCGCCTCGTTGGTATAGCGGTCGACCGCGTATTGCAGGTTGTCCTGGGCATATCCACGAAAATGATGCGCCTGACCGAGCATCGGCCCGACACTGCCCATCTGGAACATCAGCCATTGCATAACGGCGTAGCGGCCGCGCATGTCCTGCGGCATCAGGTGACCCGACTTTTCGGCGAGGTAGAGCAAGATGGCCGCAGACTCGAAAATCGCGATTGGTTTGCCCTCCGGACCATCGGGATCGACCATCGCCGGCATCTTGTTGTTGGGGCTGATCTTCAAAAATTCGGGGTCGAATTGGTCGCCCTTGCCAATATTTATCGGTATGACGTTGTAGGGCAGCTCGAGCTCCTCGAGCATGATATGGACCTTATGCCCGTTGGGCGTCGGCCACGTGTAGAGGTCAATCATCAATACCCTCCCCTGGAGTATTCGCTTGAAGGAAAACCGGATTACGGTTGGCGCGCATTAGGCGACGAAACACAAGCCGGCACAAGCGTCGGTGTGCGATTGCGCGCTATGCTTATCCCGACAAATACCTAACGGCAGGCAAAAAGTGACCTACGAGCGGATTGACGCTTGCCGGGTTATGCGGACGCATCAGGTTAGGACTATCAAGGGCATCATTCAGGGAGGGTTAGCAATGGCCAATCCGGTGGTTCATTTCGAAATCCACGGCAGCGACAGCAAGCGGCTTATTGACTTCTACGGCGGTGTATTCGGCTGGGAGGCAAACGCCGACAACCCGCAAAACTACGCGCTCATCGAGAAAGGCGCTGCGCGTGGTATCGGTGGCGGGCTTGCGCAGAGCGACAGGGCACCGGCAGTGATGATCTACATCGAAGTCGACGACCCGCAGACCACGCTCGACAAGATCGTCGAGGCCGGCGGCACCACGGTGATGCCGGCACAGGAGGTCGAGGATGTCGGGGTCACAATAGCGATCTTTGCGGACCCGGACGGCAACAATATCGGGCTCGTCAAGACCCACGCCACATAGACTCGCCTAGACGCTTCACACCGGGACTCGCGAGGAACTTCTGCAGCGTCTCCGCGCTCCACGGGCGGCCGCGGCGCGAGGTCACGCCACGCGCATTCAACGCCTCCGCCAGCGCCGCTCTGTCGCTGCCAACCGTCGCTTGCGCGTCAGCTATCTCGCTGAGAATATGGCGAACGAAGGCCTCATGCTCGGCATTCCGGGCGGCCAAGGCGGCTACGCCTTCAGTTTCTCGCGCAACACCTGGTTGACCATCTGCGGGTTGGCCTTGCCCTGCGTTGCCTTCATGACCTGCCCAACGAACCAGCCGATGACCTTCTCGTTGCCAGCGCGATATTTCTCAACCTGGCTTGCGTTGTCGGCAATGATTTGGTCGACAACGGCCTCGATTGCGCCGGAGTCCGTCATTTGCTGCAGGCCCTTGTCCTCGACAATTGCCGACGCCGCCTTGCCGGTCTTGAACATCTCGTCGAAGACATCCTTGGCGATGCGTCCGGAGATCGTGTTGTCGGCCATAAGGTCGATGAGGCCGCCGAGCGCCGCAGCCGAAACCGGCGACATTGAGAGCTCGATACCGCCCTTGTTTAAGCGTCCAAACAACTCGGACACGACCCAGTTCGCCGTCTGTTTCGCGTCACGCCCCTTGGCAACCGTTTCGAAATAGTCGGCCGTGTCGCGTTCGGCGACGAGTACGCCAGCATCATAAGCCGAAAGCCCGTAGTCAGACATGAATCGTGCCTTCTTAGCGTCGGGCAGTTCGGGCAGCGTTTTCTTGAGTTTCGTCACATAGTCGTCGGTCAACTCCAACGGCAGCAGGTCGGGATCAGGAAAATAGCGGTAGTCGTGGGCCTCTTCCTTCGAGCGCATCGGCCGCGTCGTCCCCTCGCCCGAATCGAACAGCCGGGTTTCGAGTGCGACCTCGCCGCCGTCCTCTATCAGCTCGACTTGGCGTCTCGCCTCGTAGTCGATGGCTTGGCGCAAGAACCGCAGGGAATTGATGTTCTTGATCTCGCAGCGCGTCCCCAGAGGCTCGCCCGGGTGACGAACCGAGACGTTGGCATCGACCCGCAGTGAGCCTTCCTGCATGTTGCCATCGCAGGATCCGACGTAGCGCAAAATTGAGCGCAGCTTTGCGACATAGGCCGAAGCCTCTTCGGCAGTCCGCAAATCCGGCTTGGAAACAATCTCCATCAGGGCGACACCGGCGCGGTTGAGGTCGATGTAGGATTTGGTGGGATGCTGGTCGTGCAGCGACTTGCCGGCATCCTGCTCCATGTGCAGACGCTCGATGCCGACCTTCTTCGTCACGTCGTCCGGCAGGTCGACCTCGACAACGCCTTCGCCAACAATCGGTTTCTCGAACTGCGAAATCTGGTAGCCCTGTGGCAGATCCGGATAAAAGTAGTTCTTACGGGCGAACACGGAGCTGTAATTGACCTCGGCATTGAGCGCGAGCCCAGTGCGCACAGCCTGTTCCACGCAGGCCTCGTTGATGACCGGCAACATGCCCGGCATGGCTGCATCGACCAGACTGACATGAGCGTTGGGTTCGGCGCCGAATTTGGCCGAGGCACCCGAAAAAAGTTTGGCGCCGCTGACGATCTGCGCGTGGATCTCCAAGCCGATGACGACCTCCCAGTCGCCCGTGCGTCCTTTTATCAGATCCGACATCGCGTCCGCTCCCCCACTAGGTGCTGCTGCCAGCCATGACCTGCGGCAGCGCATCGAAGCCAGCCGACGCCTCCAGCACATGGGCGGCCCGCAGTACAGTTTCTTCGTCGAACACCCGGCCAATCAGCTGCAAGCCCAATGGCAAGCCCTCCGCGCTGAGCCCCGCGGGCACCGAGATAGCCGGCAGACCGGCCAGACTCGCCGGACCGGTGAACACGTCGTTCAGATACATGGCGATCGGGTCGTCCATCTTCTCGCCCTGGGCAAAGGCAGCATTTGGCGCCGTCGGCGCAAGCACCACGTCAACCTTGTCCCAGGCTGTGCGGAAATCGTCGGCAATCCGCGTGCGCACCTTTTGCGCCTTGAGATAATAGGCATCGTAGTAGCCAGCACTCAGCACATAGGTACCAATCAAAATCCGGCGCTTGACCTCGGCGCCGAAGCCTTCAGCACGCGTATTCTCGTACATCTCCTGAATCGTGCCACCGTCAACGCGCAGTCCATAGCGCACCCCGTCGTAGCGCGCGAGGTTCGAGGAGGCCTCCGCCGGCGCGACGATATAGTAGGTTGGCAATGCGTATTTCGTGTGTGGCAACGAGATCTCGACGATCTCGGCACCGGCGCTCTTCAGCCAGTCGATGCCTCCTCGCCACAACGCTTCGATCTCAGCCGGCATGCCCTCGACCCGATATTCCTGCGGCACGCCAACGCGAAGACCGCGCACATCGCCTGTCAACGCCGCTTCGTAATCCGGAACCGGACGATCGACGCTTGTAGAATCCTTTGAGTCGTAACCGGCCATCGCGCCAAGCATGATTGCCGCATCTCTGACCGTGCGGGTTAGCGGCCCCGCCTGATCGAGCGATGAGGCAAAGGCGACGATGCCCCAGCGTGAACAGCGGCCGTAGGTTGGCTTCAGGCCGACAATGCCGGTGAAACTGGCTGGCTGGCGGATCGATCCACCGGTGTCGGTCCCGGTCGCTGCAATCACGGCGCGCGCGGCGACCGCCGCCGCCGAGCCGCCGGAAGAGCCGCCGGGCACCAGCTTGGTTTCCGGGTCGCCGGAGCGTTTCCACGGGTTTTCGACCGGTCCGTAGTAGCTGGTCATGTTGGACGAGCCCATGGCGAATTCATCCATGTTCAGCTTGCCCAGCATCACCGCACCGGCACGCCACAGATTGGCCGTCACCGTCGATTCGTAGGGCGGTTTGAATCCGTCGAGAATATGGCTGCCAGCGGTCGTCAGGACGCCTTCGGTACAGAACAGATCCTTGACGCCTATCGGGATGCCCTCCAAAGCGCCGGCCTCGCCGCGTGCTCGCCGCTCGTCCGACTGGGCGGCCTGCTCAAGTGCACGTTCCGGTGTTTCCGTAATCCAGCAATTGAGTTGCCGCGTCGCCTCGACCGCCGCGATATGCGCGGTCGTGAGTTCGCGGGCCGTGAACTCGCCCTTGGCAAGCCCATCGCGTGCCTGCTCGATTGTTACGCCAACGAGCTCAGCCATTATTCTATGACTTTCGGCACGGTATAGAATCCGTGGGCGGCTTCCGGTGTGTTCAGCAGAAGTTCGTCTTCGAGGGCACCTTCGGTTACCTCGTCATTGCGCATATGCAGGGTTGTTTCCGCCGCCGACGTCATCGGCTCCACACCCTCGGTATCGACCTCCGACAATGCTTCAACCCAGCCGATAATATTGGAGAGTTCGCCGGCAAGTCCGTCGAGCGCCGCCTCTTCTATGCCCATACGCGCGAGGCTCGCCACCTTTTGCACCGTTGTTCGGTCAAGCGCCATCCTGGCCGTCTCCCTGTCTGCTGGCCGTGCTCTACGCCCGGCTTGAATGCGTTGAAATCCGCGGCAGACCGTAACATCGTCCCACGCGGAACAGCAAGCTCATGACACACAGCGAAGCGCGTGTCCGTTGCGCCGGCCGCCGCCCGCGACTAGCTTCCCCCAATTCCAAGCAGGGTCACCCAATCCGGCCCGAACCAACCAGGCGCAAGACCCACGAAATGTCGATCTGCACACTCCAGGAGCTCAAAGCTCAGTTGCCCAGTGGCAGACGGTTGCTTGGTCTCGACGTCGGCACGAAGACCGTGGGGCTGGCTTTATCCGACCCTTCGCATACGGTCGCCAGCGCGCTGCAAACGATCCGCCGGACGAAATTCACGCGGGACGCGCAAGCGCTCGAGGCCGTCATTTCCGAGCATGCCGTCGGTGGTCTCATCGTCGGATTGCCGCTCAACATGGACGGCAGCGAGGGCCGTGCCTGCCAGTCGGTACGGCAGTTTGCGACAAACTTGCTTGAGCGGATCGATCTGCCACTCGCCTTTCATGACGAACGGCTCTCGACCGCGGCGGTTGAACGCATGCTCGTCAAGGAGGCCGACTTGACGCGAAAGCGCCGCGCCAAGGTCGTCGACAAGGCCGCCGCCGCCTATATTCTGCAAGGTGCGCTCGATCAGGCACAGCGCGCATGATAGAACGGTAGCCTGGAAGACGACGCCTCGACTTGCAAGCCCGGAGATGGACTAGAACGATGGCGAATATCGGCAAGCTGCGACACTTCATTCAAGAGATGACGCGCGTCGTCGAAGAGGTCGGCGATGATGAACCGATGCTCGTTGCACGCGCCCGTCCGCTACTGGCCGATCTCGTGGCAAAAGACGATTGGCTGCCCGACGCCTTTGCCACGGCGGATCCGGAGCGCTACCAGCAGTTCCTCTTATACTGCGATCCCCATGAACGCTTCTCCGTCGTCAGCTTCGTCTGGGGGCCAGGACAGAAAACACCGGTCCATGACCACACCGTCTGGGGTCTGATCGGCATGCTGCGCGGGGCGGAAAACTCGACAAACTACGAGCTTGGCAGCGATGGCACTGGCCTCGTCGAAACCGAGGTCATGCATCTCAAGCCAGGCGATGTGACGGCGGTCTCGCCAACCGTCGGCGACATTCATGCGGTCGAGAACTCCTACAATGACCGCGCATCGATCAGTATCCACATTTACGGCGCAAATATTGGTGCGGTTGAGCGCCACCTCTACGAACCGAAGACTGGCAAGGCGACGCTCCTGGTGACCGGTTACACCAATACCGAGACACCAAATATCTGGGATCGTTCGGAAGACGTGCGGGCTGCAGCGAGCTGACCAATCGAGTTCAGCCGGCGCAATTGACATCTCCATATCCGGAGGGAAGCGATGACCGGATCGCTCGACGGGTTGCGAATCTTCGACATGACACGGATCCTAGCCGGGCCGACATGCACGCAGGTGCTGGGCGATCTCGGCGCCGATGTCATCAAGATTGAAAAACCGGGCACCGGCGACGATACGCGACGCTGGGGTCCTCCATATCTGCGCGACAAGGCCGGAAACGACACAAGCGAAGCGGCCTACTTTCTTGCTGCCAACCGCAACAAGCGATCGCTGACGCTCGATGTGGCAAAACCCCAGGGGCAGGAACTCGCCCGCCGGCTGATCGCCAAATGCGATGTCCTGGTCGAGAACTTCAAAACCGGAAATCTCACGCGCTACGGCCTCGGTTATGAGGATCTGCGGGAGGAATTTCCAGGGCTTGTCTACTGTTCGGTAACGGGGTTCGGTCAGACCGGACCCTATGCGCCCCGCCCCGGTTACGATTTTCTCGCCCAGGCCATGGGCGGCATCATGAGTTTGACGGGCGAGCCCGACGGCGGCCCGGCCAAAGTGGGGATCGGCATCGCCGACATGATGTGCGGTATGTATTCCACGGTGTCGATCCTTGCCGCGCTGCGCCACCGCGACGCAACCGGGCGAGGCCAGCATATCGATATGGCGCTGCTCGATACGCAGGTCGCCTGGCTCAACTACGAAGCTGAAAACTTCCTGGTTTCGGGTAAGCGGCCAACCCGCGTCGGCAACGCCCACCCCAACATCGTGCCCTACGATGCCTGCCCTGCCTCCGACGGCCACGTCATTGTCGCCGCCGGCAACGACCGCCAGTTCCGCTCATTCTGCGAGTTTGCCGGGGTCCCCGAACTCGCCGACGACCCGGAATTCGAATCGAATGACAAACGCATCCGCAATCGCGACACGCTGATGCCGCGCATCAAGGAGATCACGGCCAAGAAACCGATGCAGTACTGGATCGACGGACTGATCGAGGCCGGCGTACCCTGCTGCCCCGTCAATACCGTCGACCGTGTCTTCGCGGACCCGCAGGTCAAGGCACGCAACATGCGGATCGAGTTGGATCATCCGGCCGCCGAAGATCTGAAGGTGCCGCTCGTTGCGAGCCCCATAAAGATGTCGGCGACGCCGCCAAGTCATCGCCGCCCGCCGCCGATGCTGGGCCAGCACACCGACGAAGTGTTGCGTGAATTGCTGGCGTTAGGCGACGGTGAGATTTCAGAGCTACGGAACGCGGAAGTCATCTGATTGTATCCCAACAGCAGCCAGTCAACGCTCCTATTGTGAGATAGGATGCATCCTACTAATATCCTCACACGATGACCATTACCGAGCAATTCCGCCAGGAGATTGAGGAGTATTTATCCACTACAGGCATGGACTCGACGCGGTTTGGCCGCGCGGCCATGAACGACCCTAACTTTGTCTTCGACCTGCGTGAAAAGCGCTCTCCGACAGCGGCGACAATGGACAAAGTGCGGCTCTGGATGTCGGCGCAGCATGAGAACACAGAACCTCAAGTTTCCGCCGATACCGGCTCGCTGAAGATCTCCCAGCGTCATCTCCTTGGCATCGAAGAGCTTTCTCCAGATGAAATTACCGCCTACCTCGACCTCGCCGACACCTATGTCGATCAGAACCGCCGCGAGGACAAGAAAAGCACGGTGCTGCGTGGCCGCACCATAATCAATCTTTTCTTCGAAACATCGACGCGGACAAGAACGTCCTTCGAGCTGGCCGGGAAGCGGCTGGGTGGCGATGTCATCAACATGTCGGTGGCCACGAGCGCGGTCAAAAAAGGCGAAACGCTGGTCGACACGGCAATGACGCTGACCGCTATGCATCCCGACGTGCTGGTGGTGCGTCATCCGGAATCCGGTTCGGTCAAACTGCTGTCGGAGAAAGTAAATTGTGCCGTCATCAACGCTGGCGATGGCAGCCATGAGCACCCGACGCAGGCGCTGCTTGACGCTCTGACAATTCGCCGCCGGCTCGGAAGACTTAACAATCTCACGGTTGCCATCTGCGGCGACATTCTGCACAGCCGCGTGGCACGCTCGAATATCTATCTACTGCAGGCCATGGGCACGCGGGTCCGTGTCGTCGCGCCGCCAACTCTGTTGCCAGCGGAGATCGAGCGTTTCGGTGTCGATGTCTTCACGGACATGGCGGCCGGTCTCCGCGACTGCGATATCGTCATGATGCTGCGCCTGCAGACCGAGCGCATGAATGGTAGCTATGTCCCCTCAACCCGTGAATATTTTCGTTATTATGGGCTTGACCGCGAGAAACTGTCTGTGGCCCACCCCGACGCGCTGGTCATGCATCCGGGCCCCATGAACCGTGGCATCGAAATTGATTCCGAACTCGCCGACGACATCGACCGGTCGTTGATCAGGGAACAGGTGGAGATGGGCGTGGCCATACGAATGGCCTGCCTCGACCTGCTAACCCGCAACCAACAGAGCAACGCGCAATGAGTTCGCAATGAGTTCGCAATGAGTTCGCGATGACGAACGGCCGCGTCGCCTACCTAAACGCCCGGCTGCTCGATCCAGCAAGCGGTCTCGATTCGATTGGCGCGCTGTTGGTCGAGGACGACCGGATTGCCGATCTGGGGCCGGAGCTGTTTAGCGACGGGGCACCATCGGTGAACCAGATCGTCGACTGCGAGGGACTATGCCTTGCGCCTGGGTTGATCGACATGCGCGTTCAGCTCCGCGAGCCAGGCGATGAGCATCAGGAAACCATCGCCTCCGGAAGCCGGGCTGCCGCGGCAGGTGGCGTCACGACCATGGTCTGCCTTCCGAATACCGACCCGGTTATAGACAATGTTTCGGTCGTTGAGTTTATCGCCCGGCGAGCTCGCGAAGTGCGGCTGGTGAAAATATTCTGTTATGGCGCTTTGACCCGCGGATTAAAGGGCAAGGAGCTGACGGAAATCGGACTCTTGCTCGATGCGGGCGCGCTCGCTTTCACCGATAGCCAAGCCGCTACGGCGGATGCGCTGGTCATGCGGCGGGCCCTCAGCTACGCGCGCGCGTTCAACGCCCTCATCGTGCAACACCCCGAGGAACCATGCCTGGCGGCAAACGGCGTCATGAACGAGGGAGAAATCGCCAGCCGCCTCGGTCTGACCGGTATCCCGCCGGAGGCCGAAGCGATCATGGTCGAACGGGATTTGCGGTTGGCCGAGCTCACGGGTGGCCGCTATCACGCGGCACATGTCTCCACGGCTGGTGCCATCGAAGCGATCCGAGAAGCAAAATCTCAAGGGCTCAACGTCACTTGCGATACGGCAGCCCACTACTTCGCCCTCAATGAAACCGCTCTCGGCAGTTACCGGACGTTCGCAAAGGTCTCGCCACCGCTGCGCAGCGAAGCGGACCGGCAAGCCGTGGTCCGGGGACTTGCCGACGGCACGATCGACGCCATCGCCAGCGACCACGCGCCTCACGATCAGGAATCCAAACGCTTGCCCTTCGCCCACGCCGCGTTCGGGGTCGTCGGTGTGGAGACTTTGCTGCCGCTCGTGCTTGAGCTTTATCACAACGGACATCTGCCGCTCCTTGAAGCGCTTGACCGGGTCACAGCGGCACCAGCGCGCATCCTCGGCCTGCCGAGCGGACGGCTGGCCCGCGGCGCACCGGCCGACCTCGTCATGTTCGACCCGGACACGCCATGGCAGATCAGCGAGGGGGCTCTCCACAGTATTTCCAAGAACTCCGCGTTCGACGGCAGACCGGTGCAGGGACGGGTAAGGCGGACGATCGTCGATGGCCGCAATGTCTATCAGGACGGAGGCTGAAGCGATGCCCGATATCCTTGGCAGCATCCATTTCACCTGGCCGTTTTATGCCGGATTTGCGCTGGCATATTTGCTGGGCTCGATCCCTTTCGGCCTGCTGTTGACGAGACTCTCGGGCCTGGGCGATATCCGCGACATCGGCTCCGGCAGCATCGGCGCGACCAACGTCCTGCGTACGGGGAGCAAATCACTGGCCGCCCTGACGCTGATTCTCGACTTGGGCAAGGGCGCCGTCGCCGTCCTGATTGCAGCGCACTTTGGGCCTGACATGATGGTCTTTGCCGCAGCGGGGGTGGTCCTGGGACATCTGTTTCCGGTTTGGCTCAAGTTCCGGGGTGGCAAAGGCGTAGCGACGACCTTGGGTGTGCTGTTGGCAGCCGCCTGGCCGGTCGGCCTGTTGGCCTGCCTGACATGGCTTGCCGTTGCCGCCGCATCCCGCATCTCATCGCTTTCCGCCCTGCTCGCCCTGGCAGCCTCGCCGTTCTATGCCTGGTGGCTTGCCGATCCGCAGCGCACCGAAGTTTTCGCGGCCTTGGCACTGATCGTTTGGATTCGACACTGGAGCAACATTAGGCGGCTTCTCAAGGGCGAGGAGCCGCGCATCAGTTTCAGCAAACCCGCAGAGGACGGCAACTAGCTCCAGCACCGCTTCGCCGCCTGGCCGCTGACCCTAACAGCCCGTTGACGAAGTCTTCCCTGGACGAAGTCGGCATGGTCTGATTCTCTGGTGTCCTGGCCTGAAGGGGGGTTCGCTGATGGCGATGGGACAGCAGAAGGATCGTCAGGGGGACTTGATGGTGAGCTGGTCGGAGATGCCGCGCTCGCCTGGTCATGTATTTTACGACCGCCTGCAGTTGGTACTGATCGAGGGCGGCTTCGACGGCTTCGCCGAGGCGGTCTGCCAGCCCTATTACGCGGCCAGGATGGGGGCGCCTTCGGTGCCACCCGGGCGCTACTTCCGTATGCACCTGGTGGGCTACTTCGAGGGTATCGACTCTGAGCGTGGGCTGGAGTGGCGCTGCTCGGATTCCCTGTCGCTACGGGAGTTCCTGCTGTTGGAGATGCGGGAACGGGTGCCGGACCATTCCTGGCTGTCACGGACCCGCGCGCGCCTGCCCCATGAAGTCCACACGGCGGTGTTTGACTGGGTCCTGGCGCTGATCGCCGAGGCGGGTCTGGTGAAGGGCGAGCGCATCGGGGTGGATGCCTCGACCATGGAGGCCAACGCGGCGCTGCGCAACATCGTGCGGAGGGACACGGGCGAGGGTTACCGGGGGATGCTGGAGCGCTTGGCCCAGGAGAGCGGTATCGAGACACCCACGGCTGAGGACCTGGCGCGTCTGGACCGCAAGCGCAAGGGCAAGAAGCTCTCGAACCAGGACTGGGTTTCCAGGAGCGACCCCGAGGCCAAGATCGCCAAGATGAAGGACGGCACCACGCACCTGGCCTACAAGCCCGAGCACGCGGTGGATCTGGACACCGGCGCGGTGGTGGCGGCGGAGCTGCACCCGGCCGACGAGGGCGATACGACAACGCTTCCCAAGACCCTGGCGGCGGCCGAGGCAAACCTCGAGGCGGTGGATGTGGCGCCGACGGCCGAAGATCCGGCCGAATGTGTGACCGATAAGGGCTACCACTCACGGTTGGTCTTGAAGGCGCTCGACGACGGCCCCTGGAAGAGCCGGATCTCCGAGCCCAAGCAGAAGGGTTTTGCGCGCTGGCACGGAGATGATGCGGCTCGCCGGGCGGTCACCAACAACCGGACCCGGCTGTTATCGGGGGTGGCCAGGGAAGCCTTCAAGCTGCGCGCCGAGATCGTCGAGCGCTCCTTTGCCCACAACCTCGATCGCGGCGGTATGCGCCGGACCTGGCTTCGGGGCCGCGAGAACGTGCACAAGCGATACCTGCTTCACGTCGCCGGCCACAACCTATCGTTGCTGATGCGCCAACTCATCGGCGCCGGCACCCCGAAGGAGGCCGTGGCGGGCGGAATTGGCGCCTTGTTCGTGCTTGTTACGCCCGCTGGAGCCGTCCTGGTCGTTCAGATCGTCCTCATCGTCTCGGAGGATGGCGAAACCGCCTTCGCCGCGATATGCTTCGCCGTGGCGTGAAACCCGGTCAATGACGCCTTTTTCAACGGGCTGCTAAGGCAGATTTAATGGCAGATGCTGCATCAAAGCGGTTCGACGACACCGAAAAGCTCGCCAGGCTGCGCCTTGCCCGCAGCGAAAATATCGGCCCTGTCACGTACCGTCAGCTCCTCGCCCACTACGGCTCGGCGGAGACGGCTCTCGATGCAGTCCCCGAACTGGCCCAACGAGGCGGGCGACGCCGGGCGTTAAAAGTATGCAGGCGCGCAGATGGCTTGGAGGAGATCGAACGAGTTGCGGGGATGAACGCCGCCCACTTTTTTTGGGGCGAGTCCGCGTATCCGGATGCTCTGGCCGCACTCGAAGATGCACCCCCGGTCCTCACAGTAATCGGCCGCATCTCCCTATTGAGCGAGCGCAGTGTCGCCATCGTCGGCGCGCGCAACGCCTCGATCAACGGCCGCAAGATTGCAACCCAAATCGCAACCGACCTGTCGGAATTCGGGCTTGCAATCATATCGGGTCTAGCCCGCGGGATCGACGCCGCAGCCCATGCAGCTTCGGTCGAGCGCGGTACCGTCGCCGTGCTCGCCGGCGGCGACGATGTGATTTATCCGAAGGAGAACACCGTGCTCTATGAGAAGATTTGCGCGGGCGGGACCGTTATTTCCGAGATGCCGCCTGGCACCGAGCCACGCGGTCCTCTATTCCCGCGGCGCAACCGAATCATTTCGGGGCTTTCGAGTGGCGTCGTCGTGATCGAAGCGGCTATGAGGTCCGGTTCCCTGATCACGGCCCGGCTTGCCGGCGAGCAGGGCCGAGACGTCTTCGTGGTTCCGGGTTCGCCGCTCGATCCTCGCTCGCGCGGCGCCAACAACCTGATTCGTCAGGGCGCCACCCTTGTCGAATCCGCGGCCGATATCCTTGAGGATCTGGTGGCGATGCCCCGCTCAGCCCTGGCCGAACCGGAAGATGCGGGGTTCGCAGCACAGCCCGGAGATGTGAGCGACCGCGGCCTCATTCACGCCCGCGATGCAATCGTCGACGCTCTCGGACCCTCGCCGGTCTCGGTCGATGAGATCGTCCGCAGCCTCGCTCTGCCAGTCGGCACCGTGCGCTCAATCTTCCTCGAATTGGAGCTCGCCGGTCGCCTCGAACGGCAGCCTGGAAACGTCGTCACGCTGATTTCGGCGTAGAGGTGGCCGGTTCCATCGGGTCTCCGCGAGCTCACGCTGTACTTCGGCGGCGCATTTTTGGTGATACACCAGACTTATGCGCCATACTTAAGCGCCCACCGGCCGGGCAACAATCAGTTTGATCGTGTCCTTGTAGAGAAATCGCGTTTCGACCAACTCGAGCCCGGCATGCGGGAAATATTGCTCGGTTTTCCGGTCGAAGGTCGCCCCATAAAGCCAATGCACCCAGGGCGCCCAAAGCCGCATCACAAAGCGCCGCAGGGGATCTTCCGAATAGGCGTATTCGAAAAAGCGTAATTCGCCGCCCGGCTTGCAAATCCGGGCAAGCTCGCGCAGCGCGGGAAGCTGGAGCTCGTCGTCAAGCACGCAGAACAAGAAGGCGGCGATGATGGCGTCGAAATGCTGGTCGAGAAAAGCCGTCGCAAGGACATTCATCTCCAAGAGAGCAACGTCATTGTTCAGAGCGGCCCGGCGATTTTTTGCCTGGACGAGCATGGCGGGGCTGAAGTCGATTCCGGTGACCCGGCTGGCTTCGGGATAGAACGGCATGTTTCGCCCGGTGCCGACGCCAGCATCGAGAATGGCTCCAGATACACCTTCGAACAGATGCGGCCGCAGTGCCCTGTAGCGGCTATACTCAAAGGGTAGGTCGAGAAGATCGTAGAACGGCGCGACGAGGTTGTATCGTTGCCGACCGACCGACGGCTGGGAGGCGCCAAGCAATTCCGTGAACACTTCGATCCTTCAATCGGAGCACAGCCCTGAAGTACCGCGCCCGCATCCTAGTTTGCGATAGGATGTGTTGTGACATGCGCCCGTGCCGGCAGCGTTGATTTGAATCAAACGTCGTTCGCCCGCGACACGCCGCGAGCGATCTATTCCTGGGCAAACTCGATGCTCCGAGAAATCCAGCCACTCAATTTTCTCCGGTCGCCGACCAATTGTGCCGGCAGCACGACATACTCCTTCTTCACCGGTGATTTCGGGAAATATTTCAGAGGGTTAGCGCCCCGGCCGAGAAGGATGACTCGCTCGTCCTCCGGCAGCTTCAAGGCAAGACCAGCGCTGGTGAGTGTCATAAAGATGCGACCATCGACATAGGCCGCCGCGCCAGCGAAGAAATGCTTGCACGCGATGCCGCCTGGCGTTTCACGCGGCTCACATAACCGCTCGACGATCGACTTCAGTTTACTCAGATAAGGTTCCGCCACGGCGCAACTTTACCACAAGCTCCACGCCAACTGAGACCTCCATTCGACCTTGCGGCGGTCGTGGCACTCGATTTTGTGGACCGATCCCGGGAAGTACGCGATGGTTTCCAGGTCCTGCCTGTTCGGCTACTTTGGGCGGCGGAATAAGGGATCATCCAGGGATATCAACTTAGAGAGGATGTCATGGCGGAAAGCGTCTACAAGGTTGTCGAGCTCGTCGGCTCAAGCTCCGAGTCCTGGGAGAAAGCGGCCGCCGCTGCGGTCGAGCGGGCAGGAAAGACTCTGCGCAACTTGCGCGTCGCCAAAGTCGAAGAGCAGGATCTCCACATCGAGGATGGCAAGATCGCCGCCTACCGCGTTCGGCTCAAAGTGTCGTTCAAGTTCGAGGGCGACGTCTGACGGCTTTAGCGGGACGTCATTATCGCGTCGTCGGCATCAATTGGGAGATTGGCGCCAGTGGTCTATCTCACCAGTGGTCTATCTCAGGAGGGACTTTGCTGAGTACGGAGCTGAGTACGGAGCTGAGTACGGAGCTGAGTACGGCGCAAATTCTCTCCTAGAACGCGAGAATCCATGTGTTGGAAACCAGACCGGTAGCGGGGTGTCGCTTGGTTGACCAGACGAAAAGCGAGGCGATTTATCACGTCGACGTGGAACCGGGCGGTTGCCGCGTACGTGCCCAGATCGACGGTCAAGTTGTCGCAGACAGCCTCGATGTCTTGGTGATGCATGAAACCTATCTACCGTCCCAATGCTATTTTCCAAAAGGCGACTTGATCGACGATCTTCTCGTCGCGTCGCCATTCCGGACATTTTGTCCGTTCAAGGGCACCGCCCACCATTGGCATCTTCAACTTTCAGACCGCGTTATTGAAAACGCTGCGTGGAGTTACGAAATCCCGTTGCGCGAGGCATTGCGCGTCGGAGGATACATCGCTTTCTACCCGCACGTGGTGGAGGAGTTGTTGTCCGACGAACCCCTGCCGTCGGTTGAGATTGAGCAGGTCGGCGACAGCCCACTGATCGGCTGGCTCTTGCAACAAGCCTGGTTGTGCACGACGCCTGCGGAACTCACCGAGCGCTTTGCCGAGCGCCTGCAGATGATTAGCATGCCGCTTTGGCGGTTAGGTATCAATTTATGGACGCTTCACCCCGAACTCGCAGGTCAGCGATTTACCTGGACACGGGACGGCGATGGCGTTGTCGAAAGCGACACGCCCTACGGTGTGTTGCAGCATCCAGCATATCTCAATAGCCCCGTGCGCCACGTCAGCGAGGGCTTAGGCGGAGTCCGTCAGCGCCTAGATGTCGATGAGCCGGAGTTTCAGTTTCCAATCATGGACGAGCTCCGCGCAAACGGTGGAACCGATTACATTGCCATGCCGTTGCCCTTTTCTGACGGTCAGTTCCAGACATTGACGATTGCAACCGATCATCCTGACGGCTTCTCGACCGCCATTCTTGGCCAAACGTTTGAAGCGGTTCTGGCATTGGGTCGATTTTTCGAGGTGTTAACACTGCGGCGCAACGCCACCGTCCTATTCGAAACTTACCTTGGCGCAAGAACGGGGCGGCAGGTGCTCGACGGGCTGACCCATCGCGGAGATGGAGAAGAAATACGTGCCGTCATCCTCTATTGCGATTTGCGCGATTCGACGGCCCTTCTACAGTCGCTTTCTCGTGAGACCTATCTGGATTTGCTGAATAGCTTTTTTGAGCGCGCGACCGAGCCCATATTGGCTGCTGGCGGAGAAGTACTGAAGTTTATCGGTGATGCAGTGCTGGCAATATTTCCCCTGGATGGTGACAACGCCGACGATGAGGCCATAAGCACAGCCTGCTGGAGAGCGCGTACGGTAGCTCAGGACATCGTCTCACGGGTTGCGGCGATGCCTGCGGCACCGAATTGTTCAACTTTGCAATGCGCCATCGGACTCCATTTCGGCGATCTGATGTACGGCAACGTCGGAGTCCCGAACCGGCTCGATTTCACAGTGATTGGTACCGCGGTCAATGTCGCCGCTCGTTTGAGTGAGGAATGCAAGACACTGGAGCAGTCGTTTTTGATGTCGGCGGATGTGGCTAGGCATGCGCCCCAAGACCTCCGTTCGCTCGGAAAACGGCAGTTGCACAATATCGACGATGATCTTGAAGTGTTTGTGGTCGCCGGCGCCGAGTTTGGATACCGACACCCCGACCAGGCAGCCAGTTTCTATTTCCCGTATAGCCGGTTCAATTCAGGGTGGGAAAGCCCCCCCTCGAGAAACCCAAGCGTTCCGTGGTCCCGGATTTCCGCCAAGGCGTCCCTGAGAAGGCCGAGAACAGAACGGGACAGGCCGCCGGCCAGGGAAATCCTCTTAACGCCGAGCGATACGAGGGCGTTGATGTCGAGGCCGCCGGCTCCCGCAATCACATTGAGAGGACCGTCGATCTCGCGAACCAGATCACCGATCGCCTGAGCCGTGTCGACGGCGATAACGAAGGCGCAGTCGGCGCCGGCGTTCAGGTAGGCATTGGCACGTCCGGCCGCCTCGTCGATTTTCTCAATTTCCGACGCCTGTTGGCTGAAATAGACGTCGGTGCGCGCGTTAATGACCAGGGGCACGCCAGTGTCCTCGGCTGCCGCCCGTGCCGCGGCGATACGTTCGACGGCGGCAGTCTGCGCGAGGAGCGTCCCGGCGGCATGATCCACGCCGTCCTCTAAATTGATCCCGATGGCGCCAGCGCCAATGGTCAACCGCACGGTTTCGGCAACTTCCTCCGCCGTACCGCCGTAACCCGCCTCCATATCCGCCGTCACCGGAAGCGAAACCCGCGCAGCGATGTCAGCGACCGCCCTCAGCATCTTGTCCCGGCTCATGTGTTCGCCATCGGCATGACCCAACGCCCAGGCGACCCCGGCGCTGGTCGTCGCCAGTGCGGGAAAGCCTGCATCGGCCGCAATCACGGCCGAGCCCGGGTCCCAGATATTAGGCAGGACCAACGGCGCCTCGCCGAGGTGGAGGGCACGAAAATCGTCCGCCTTCTTGCGTTGTCCGTTGTCGCTCATGGTCACGCGAGTTTGCCCTCTCTCTCGGCCCAGATTTCCAAGGTCGCAGGCTCGTTTGGACGCCTGAAGACGCTCAATCCACCTTGTCTTTCGGCAATCTGCCAAGTATCGCCAACGCGCCTCATCTTGGCGTAGTTGTCACCGAACCGGTGCGGGCCCTCGAACTTTAGCGGTCCGTCCATATCCTCTCGCCGTCCTTCGCGCGAGTAGTAGAGCGTGTTGTACGCTGCTGCGTCGGCATGGTCCTCATCGATCACATTGATGACCATGTTGGTCAAGCAATGGCGGATTGTGTCATCGCCGAGCGCGCCGTACAGGGCCTCGAGAAGTTGGTCCCTCCCCTTGAGGTCGAGCCCCATCTCCTTCCACTCGATGTCTTCGGTAAACAGTGCAACGGCCTTCTCGAATTCATGGTGGTCGACGTAGAGGTAGTATTGGCGCCAAGTCTTTTGGCAATCCCATTCGATGCCGCGCTCGGTTTCTCTATCCATGATTTTCCTCCCAATTTCGTCTGCGTATACAATTACAGTTTCTTCGCGCCCGCCTCCCTAGCCCAATCATCGAGGGCCACCGGTTCGTTCGGGCGCTGAAAATCAATTGTCCGCCCTCTCTAGCCGCGATCTGCCACTCATCGCCGACCCGCCGCATCGTCGCGACACCATCGGCGAAGCGGTGCGGGCCCTCGAAATGAAGCGGGCCGTCCATCTCGTCCCTGCGTCCTTCACGCGAATAGTAAATGTTGGTGTAGTTCAACAGGTCCGCATTATCCTCGTCGATTACAGTGACGATGGTGTTGGTGATGACATGGCGAATGGTGTCGTTACCGATGCCGCCATGCAGGGCATCCAGAAGCTGCTCGCGGCCCTTGAGGTCGAGTCCGGCAACCTTCCAAACAACGTCTTCGGTGAACAGTTTAACCGCCTCGTCGAACTCGTAATGGTCAGTGAGGTGGTAGAACTGGCGAATGACCCGTTCGCATTCCCACTCGATGCCCCGTTCGGTTTCTCGATCCATGATTCCCTCCCTAAGTGTCGCTTAATTCTTTCGGACCATACTTATCGTCAGCGAACTCAAGAAAACGGATGCTCTGAGGGCGCATGGACCCACGGCTCCTGCTCGGCGAGTGCAATATATTCCTTCATCAACGGATGATCTCGTATGGTGTCGCAATAGTCCGCTTCGATTTCCTCGAGCGGCACATTGTAGGTTACAAAGCGGTTGACGAGCGGCGCGCTCATGGCGTCGGCGACGGAAAACCGGCCGAAGAGATAGGGCCCGTCCGCAGCATGTTTGGAACGGCAGTCACGCCAGATCTTGGTGTTGCGGTCATAGATTCGTTGAATGTCAGCCGGCACCGTAATCTTCTCCGTTCGCTGCCGGACGTTCGTTGGCATGACGGCGCCGATAGAAACGAACGGCACCGCGGCCCAGTGGGCACCACTAAATGAATGCATATCGGCAACGACGGATCGCGCGACAGCCCGCGTCGAGCGATCATCGGGCCACAGGCCAGCCTCGGGGGCAAGCTCCGCCACGTACTCACAGATCGCCGCGGAATCCCAGATTGTCAGATCACCGTGCTTGAGGACCGGCACCGAACCCGTCGGACTAAGCGCGTCGAAACGCTTGCGCGCATCGGGGTCGCTGAAGGGGATCGTGACCTCATCAAACTCGAGGCCCGCAACTTTGAGGCAGAGCCACGCCGGAAGCGGCCAGCGGCTGTAATTCTTGTTGGCGGTGATCAGCGTCAAGTCGGTCATCTGCAGATCTCCCTTCGGCGACGCCGTCGCTTCAAGAAAACGGTCGGTCCGAATACTCGTGAGACCAAGGTTCCGCTTCAGCGATCGCAATGTATTCCTTGATATTCGGATGCGCCCGCATGGTATCGCGATAGTCTGCCTCGATGTTGCCGAGCGGCACGCTGTAGGTCACAAAGCGGTTGACGAATGGGGCGCTCATGGCGTCCGCAATCGAAAACTGACCGAAGAGATATGGACCATCGGCGGCATATTTGAGACGGCACTCGCGCCACACGTTCGTATTGCGGTCGAAGACCTTTTGAATGTCGGCCGGCACCTTGATCCTATCCGTTCGCTCCCGGATGTTCGTTGGCATGACCCTACCAACATCTATGGACGGAACTTCGGCGCGATGGGCGCCGCTAAAGGAATGGATATCGGCAACGAACGAGCGCGCGATAGCTCGCTTCGACCGGTCATCCGGCCAGAGGCCGGCTTCGGGGGCAAGCTCTGCTATGTATTCGCAGATCGCCATGGAATCCCACAGCATCAAATCGCCGTGCTTGAGGGCGGGCACCGAGCCCGTCGGCGTATGTTGTAAGAACAACTCTCGCGCGTTGGGATCGCTGAAAGGAATGGTGATCTCATCAAATTCGAGGTCTGCAGCTTTGAGGCACAACCACGCTGGAAGCGGCCAAAGACAGTAGTTCTTATTGGCGGTAATGAACGTTATGTCGGCCACGATCCGTGCCTCCTTATGTCGCGTATCCATATCCTACGGCACCCGGCGAACGGCTCCCACTACTCCATGTGGAACATCGAGGCTCGTCCGCGGTAACGACCCGAATTGTGATATTGGCATCGCCGAGCACACCTCAGGCGGGCTTATCGCCCCTGATTTGGGTGCGATGCATAATACGCCGCGCATTTGGATCGAATGAATCACGGCGATGCATGGTGCAGCGGTTATCCCAAACCAACAGGTCGCCGACACGCCACTTGTGCGTATAAGTGTATTGCGTGTTGATCGCGGCCCGCCAAATCGTATCGAGAAGGTTTTCGCTCTCCTCTACTGGAAGCGTTCCAACATAGGCGTTGCGGCGGCGCCCGAGATACAACGCCTTGCGGCCGGTCTCAGGATGCGTTCGGAGCATTGGGTGCTTCGCGCCGGGTATCTTGCTGACGTCGGTGACGGGCTGAAATCCTTTCCGCAACTCGCCCGCGCTATTGTAGCTCGCATCATGGATTGCTTCGAGCCGACCGACCTTGTTGCGCAAGTCTTCCGGAAGCGCGTCATAGGCCTCGTACATATTTAGAAAACTTGTATCGCCACCGCTGGCTGGGACCTCAAGTGCATGGAGCAGGCTCGCCGTCGGCGGTTTCGAAATATACGACATGTCCGTATGCCAGATGGCCTCGCCAGCGCCGAGTACGCCAATCATCACACCACCCTCGACCACGTTCGAGACAACGTTCACTTTCGGCAGATCGGGTACACTGCCGTCACTCGCAGGATTTGAGGCTTCGCCGATTGGCGCATCTTCAAGATCGCCGAACCGAGCGCTAAAAAGCACGAGTTGATCGTCACTCAGCGTTTGCTCTGGGAAGACCAGGACGAGGTGTTCCAACCAAGCGGCGCGTATCTGCTGCATGGTTTCGGCGTCGACCCTAGAGCTGACATCGAGACCACGCACTTCAGCGCCGATAAACTCAGAGAGTTGACGCACTTCCATGGATGCATAGCTCCAGCGAATTGGACCACTGCCCGCAGCGATGATCTAGCCGCGAGGCAGCGGAGGCTCCCAGTCGGACAAAGGATGGTAGCACGAAGCAGGCAAACCCACGACTGGAGCCGATCCACGCCGCCGCATCGCTCGATCGTTGCTCCCGGTCCGGCGGCGCACCAGACGCAGCTATGACTTCAACCGCCCAGACTCATTTGACGGCGAAACAGTAGAACAGGCCGTTGCCACCGGTACCTACCAAATTGCTCTGGCTGCAACCGCGCGAGTCATGCGACGAGTTCCACGATTTCGACGGCGCGTCGTCGCTCAATCCCATACGGTCATGGTGGCCGACGACGGCGCTGCCCTCGCCGTTCAGGGTCCAGTCGCCACATGTCTTGCCGGCGATCAAAATGCCCACTGGGCTCGAGCCGGTCAGAATGTCGTGCATGTTGGGGCTGTCGCCGCGTCCGTTAACCATCCCACCCTTCTCGGTGAGCCCGGTCTGCTTGTCGATCAGGTTTGCGTCACTATGCAATGCGGCCAAATCTTTGGCGATCATCGCGCCCGCCGCATTGTACCAAGGCCCGCTGCCGATGCGGTCGCGGGCATTGGCGGCAGGTGTACTGAGATAGGCGTGCCAGGTCTTGCCGCCTGCGCCGACGGCTTGGGCCAGGCTTTGACACTGTGCGTCTGCGCCTGCGAGACCACCCAAATTGGCGCCGTCGCCAGAACCTTGACTGGTGATGAAGAAGCTCATTTTCGCGTCCTGCGCTTGTACCGCAGGTATGAGCGTCACAAGGCAAAGCGCACAAGCAATCGCAAATCTCTTCATGGAATATCGTCCTCCAGATCGCTCGCGGACCTTGTCACCATACGAGCACGTGTTGAAACCGAGATGAAGCCGAGATGAAGCCGGGCGGCTTCAGAAGAGTTAACAGACGCGACGGCTTACTTATTCCGCATCTCGTCGATCTTTGGGTTGCGCCTTCGACACCGCTGAGGACGCGCACGAATTGATCCCCGCCTGGCGGTACGGTAACCTGGATAACGGTGGATGAAGTCTGCCCGAGCCGCCGAGGGTATGGATTTATCGCCACCCGAAATGGGAGCATTTTTCCATGCAAGTGGAATTTAGACGAAAATCACGCGTCAAATCAGCATCTGCCTTTCTACAGAAATTTCGCAACAATGTTGCCTCGCAGACAGGCGAGGACGGACTCATCGAGAAAATTTTCGAGATCGCGGGTGTTACAAACCAATATTGCGTCGAGTTTGGCGCCTGGGATGGAAGGCACAACAGCAACACCTGGAACCTGATAAAAAATCAGGGTTGGTCTGGCCTGCTAATCGAGGCAAATGAGGCGAGATTTACAGATCTCCAGGCCGAATATGCGGATCGTGAAGACGTGGCCTTGCTGAATGGGCTAATTGAAAGGGCATTATATACGAGAGTGCCAGCCCGGCCCGGCTAGGCGTCGGCGTCGTCGACGAGCCGTTCGTCAGCAGTAGCACCAATGCTTTTCGCGCTGTCTCTCTCGCAGGGCCTTCTACGCCCGGTCCAATTCCCGTTCTTCTGCGATCCGCCGATTTTCGAAGACGGCTAAACAGTTCAGACCGCGAATCCCCAACTCCTGCATGACGACGATGCCGGTCTCGGCGTGAATGGGCACGGTGCCCTCCATCTTGGGAGGGCGCACTTGACCGGTTCACGGAATAGGGTATTTTGACCCGTGGAAGATCCGTGTTCCCGAGGGGTGCGCCCTCGGTTACATCAAGCGCCGGGGTTGCTGCCCCGGCGTTTGGCTTTCTACCAGACTTTCAGAATGGTCGCCAGTTAGGCGCTTTTGTCCTCGATGACTTGGACGGGCCGCAGGACGGCGCGCGCGAGCTCTTCCGGCGTGGCGTCTAGGCGCACGTCTTCCTCAAGCTCGGCCTTGTTCGGCTGGTACGCGGACGGTCGCACCCGAACGATGGGCTTCTTCTTCAAAGGATTCGGCATCACTGTCACCCTGCCCTATGAGTAAAAAGTAACATACTGCTTACCAGACCACCCGTCATCCCCTACCCTTTCCCGGCAATCACCGGACGAGCCCGCTTGGTCGGGTCGCCCGCTGAATAGAACAGCCCTACCCGGCGCGGGGTAGCTCCCCGCGCTTGGCGACAACAGTTAGGACAGGAGAACCTAATGAAGGGAGATCATTTCAGGTTGCAACGATGGGAAGAAGACGGTCTGTGGCACTGGGAATTGCACAAGGGCTACTCGCCTCACGGCGCTATCGCCCGTAGCAGTCAGGGCTATGCCTCACCATCGGCCGCCAAACGATCGATTCGATCCGCCTGCAACGCCTTCGGCGGAGCGTGTCGTGAAAAGGGTGGCCCGCGAATAGACCAGTGGAAGAGCGTTCGACCGAAATGATCGAGTTGCCGATCTGGGCGGGCGCCGCGCTAGAGGTGCTCTACTACGCTGTTGCCGTCCCGGCCGCGGCTCTTTCAGCGGTCTTGCTGGTGCTTTGCATGGTGGGAGGTATTGCCGCCCCGATTTTGGGCGCGATTTTTGGGCGTCTCCCGGGAGATCGCGGCGGGGTTGAACCCCTCCACCCCATTACACGGCTCGTGGTCGGCCTCGTGGGCTTCGGCCTCTTGTATTCGTTGGTCGTGCCGTGGCTTTAGCGCAAAGAAAGACCATAAACTAGGCAATTCCGTTCGACGATGTGCCGATGACCGGGGATGGTTTCGCATCTCGCGCGCAGGGGCGGATCGAAGGGAAGTTCTACGGCCCCGGCCACTCCGATGCCGGCGGCATCTTCGAGCGCTGCAACACCTTCGGAGCATTTGGAGCCAAACGCCGGTAGACTATGGCCTCCCCGGGCCGTTCCAGCGGCCCCGGGGAGGCACATCACCCACGGAAGGAGCAGCTACCGTGAATGAGGAATATGTTGAGCCGAAGGGTCGGATTGAGCGGTCTTGGATCGTGGTGGACGTGGACCCGCGTAACCCACAAGACGCGCACCTCGTTTTTCGTATCCTTGGAGCAAACTACGGCACGGTTCCGCTTGCTCTTCTGATAGACCGTAATAGAGTGTCTTCAATTGAGAGACGCGATCGATCAGGCGTTCGGGAAGTAGACACAGCCGAGCCCTCCCGGCTATTGTTGCAGCCGGGAGGGGGAGCGCCTCGGTGCTTGGCGGCGAGAGGCGGTCAGTTAGCGATCAGGTCGGGGTAGCGTAGCCGCTTCCCGACCATCCCCTCAACCATCGATTCCATCTGGTCGACCGTGTCGGCGTCGCGGACGTTGTGCCGGCCCGCGAACTCCGCGACGTAGCGACCGGTGTGCTTCTCCGAGAAGTGGTGGAAGGTGCCCTGATACCCGCGCTTGAGCATGGACCAGAAGCTCTCCATGCCGTTCGTGTGAGCCTGCCCGCGGACATACTCGCCGACGCTGTGCTTGACCGCCTCGTGGTCGAACTGCATGCCCTCGTATGAACCGTGCTCGTCCGTGTAGACCTTGGCGCCCGGTGCCGCGTGTTCGCCAATGAACCCCTGCAGCGTCGCCTTATCGGTTTTCGCGACTGGCCGCGCGGCCACAGTGCCGGTCGCGCGGTCCTTGGCGCCAAGGACCGCCGTCTTATCGACCGAGCCGCGGCCGGTGAGCGTCTTCCGCTTCGCCTTGGGCATGTTCTTGCGCTTCCCGCCGATATAGGTCTCGTCGGCCTCGACCGGGCCGGAGAACGGCGCTTCGGACTGCTCAAGCGTCTTCCGCAGCCGGTGCGCCAGATGCCAGGCCGTCTTCTGCGTCACTTCGAGATCCCGATGCAGTTTCATCGACGACACGCCCTTGAGGCTCGTCGTCACCAGATAGATCGCGATCGCCCACGTCTGGTAGCCGAGCTTCGAGCCCTCCATGACGTTTCCCATCTTGAGGCTGAACCGCGGCTTGCCGTCGCAGTCGCGACAGCGGTGCGTCATCGTCTTGTGCCGGATATCAGCCTGGACGTTGAAGGAGCCACAGCGCGGGCAGTACGGGCCGTCCGGCCAGATCTGCGCTTCGAACCACCGCTGGGCCGCGGCATCGTCCGGGAACATCTTCATGAGCTTCTTGAGACTGATGCCTTCGCGGTGGGATTTTCCGGGTGCCTTCATGATCCGCCCCCCTGTGGCACTCTAATGTAAGGCCGATGGGTGGCTGATTCAAGAAGAAAATGGCACTCTCGTATATAATCCCCAATTGAAACCGTCGGCGAACAATCGCTCGACGCCATACTCGCCCGGGTCGGTGCGCCGGATGAGCCGGACCTCATGAGTATCGATGTCGACGGCATGGACTGGCATATCTGGAAGTCGTTGACGAAATTCGCACCGCGGCTTGTTGTCATCGAATTCAATCCGTCGATGTCGAATGACGTTTTCTTTGTTCAGGACGTTGACCCGTCGGTCTTTCACGGGTCCTCCTTGCTGGCGCTGATCGAGCTTGGAAAATCCAAGGGCTATGAGCTCGTCGCGACAACGGAATTTAACGGATTGTTCGTGAAGCAGGAGCTGTATCCCGCGTTTGGCATTGAGGACAACGACATCGATTCGATGCACGACATGTCGATATTCGAGAGCCGCCTCCTCCAGTGCTACGACGGGACGCTCGTGCTCGCCGGCTGCAAGCGCCTATTGTGGACCGACACACCGATCAGCGACGAAGACATCCAGGTCCTGCCGGCGGCACTGCGAACATACACGGCGTAGCGACCGGCCCTCCTCACTCCGGTGGCAACGACTTGATAAGTTTGCGGAATTCGGATTCCGAAAAGGCCGTGAGCATGGTGAAACGGCCATTACCGTTGGCGCTGCGCGCAAGTACAAACTGGGCGGCCGCCTTGTCATCGGAAAATTCCGCCACGAAGACGCCGTCGTAGGCGCCGATCGTCAAATACCAATACAGAAAGCGCCCGCCGAACTGTTTGGCGGCCTTCTTGCCGCCGCTCATGCGGCCCGGCGACTTGCGGATATTGCGCATACCCTGGTCCGTCAGCTTCGCCAGGAAGACGTAGGTTTGCATGGAGACCTCCCTTGTTTGGTTTGGGATGACTTGCAGTCCGACTTTTCGGACGATACAGCTTAGGTTGACTATGCGAACACCTCACACAGTCTGCAGTCACCGGCTCAAGTCCGAAGCTACGCGCAGGTGCGATGAGACCCGATACTTGTCGCACGCTTCGCGCGATCGGGGCGATTTCGATTTGGTGGCTGTCGGCCGCGCCCTGATCGCAAATCCCGCCTGGCCGCAACTCATCCGGAACGGTGCCGTCACAGACCTGGTTCCCTTCGACAAAGCGAAAGTGGGTGATACCCTCTATTGACGCCGCGTCACCAAGGAGCCGGAGAATACCATGCCCGAGATCGAATATTTTTTTGCTGCCCACTCCGCCTTTGCCTATCTCGGCTCGGCCCGATTGATGGTGATTGCGGCGGCCGCGAACCGGCGGATAAACCACAAACCGATGGATTTGCGCCAAGTCCTCGCGGCCAATGCGATTGCGCCGGCCGGCCCACGGCCCACCAATCATGTGAAGTATTTCTTTGGCCGCGAGATCGACCGTTGGGCCGAGGCGCGCGAAGCGCCGGTGTTGGGGCGGCGACCAACCCATCACGACAACGACATGACACTGGCAAACTGCATGCTGATCGCCGGACAAGCCAGCGGTGCAGAGATGGACAGATTGGCCCACGGCATGCTGGAAGCGCACTGGCGGGAGGACGCAGACCTGGCCGACCGCGACACCCTGGCGCGGATCGGCGATCGCCTTGGCCTCGACCCGGCGCCATTGCTCGACGCCGCCTTAACGCCGGAGGTCCAGGCGGCCTATGCGCAGAACACCAGCGAAGCCATCGAGCGGTCCGTGTTCGGTTCGCCGACCTATTTTGTCGACGGCGACATGTTCTACGGCCAGGACCATTTGGAAATGGTCGAGCGCGCGCTGCAGCATCCGTTTGCAGGAACCTGGCCACCAGACTGACTTCGGTTCCCACGCACGGTTTACGCGTCGTCAAACGAGCGAAGCTGGCTGAAGTATCGAAGCAAATTGGTCTCATGAC
Organism: Alphaproteobacteria bacterium; assembly: GCA_963664465.2. Taxonomy (GTDB): domain Bacteria; phylum Pseudomonadota; class Alphaproteobacteria; order UBA8366; family CAVOAK01; genus CAVOAK01. The sequence continues at coordinate 198,576 of CAXXSU010000011.1, forward strand.
GGCGCTGCCGAGTGGTCAATTCACGTGTGGACAACCCGGCCAAAATCAAATATATCGCGGCGCGCATTCGGCGGCAGCCATGCGCCAGAGAGTTGACGAATTGGATTTACGGTGCCAAGTGTGAAGCAGCGCCCCCAGCAATACCGAGCGCGTCAGGAACCTGATTTGCTGCAGCAGACACCAGTCTCACCGGCCCGATCATGAACGTCGTCGTCGTCGAATCACCGACCAAGGCGAAGACAATCAATCGGTATCTTGGTTCGGATTACCAGGTGTTCGCGAGCTATGGGCATGTGCGCGACCTGCCTGCCAAGGATGGCTCCGTTGAGCCAGATCACGACTTCGCGATGTCGTGGCAGATCGACCCCAAGGCCAAAAAGCACATTGACGTGATTGCCAAGGCGCTGGCGGGCGCGGACAAACTTTACCTGGCAACCGACCCGGATCGTGAAGGCGAAGCCATCGCCTGGCATATGCAAGAAGTGCTGGCGCAGCGCAAGGCGCTGAACGGTGTCGAGGTCAAGCGCATCGTCTTCCACGAGATCACCAAGGATGCGGTGTTGGAGGCCCTGGCGCACCCCCTCGATGTAAACCAGAAGCTGGTGGATGCCTATCTGGCGCGGCGGGCCCTCGACTATCTCGTCGGTTTCACGCTCTCGCCGGTCCTTTGGCGCAAGCTGCCGGGGTCACGCTCGGCGGGCCGTGTGCAATCGGTGTCGCTGCGCCTGGTCTGTGAGCGCGAGGCCGAGATCGAGGTGTTTCGGGCCGACGAATATTGGACGGTCGACGGCAGCTTCACGACAGCCAGCGGCGCCCCCTATACAGCGCAACTCACGCATCTCGACGGCAAAAAACTCGGCAAGCTCAGCCTCGGCGAAAAACAGGCCGCCGACGACGCGGTTGCCAGGGCCTCGGCGGCGGAATATCGGATCGATAAAGTCGAGCGCAAGCAGGCTCGGCGCAATCCAGCCCCACCCTTCACGACATCGACCCTGCAACAGGAAGCAAGCCGTAAACTCCGTTTCAGTGCCTCGCGAACAATGCAGATCGCGCAGCGCCTCTACGAAGGCCTGGACATCGGCGGCGAAACCGTCGGCCTGATCACCTATATGCGCACCGACAGCGTAACGCTTAGCCAATCGGCTCTCCGCGGTTGCCGCTCCTTTATTGAGCGCGACTTCGGCGAGGCCTATCTACCCGACGCGCCTCGCCCCTACCGCACTACCTCGCGCAACGCCCAGGAAGCGCACGAGGCGATCCGCCCAACCGACATGTTCCGCACGCCACAGTCGCTCCTGCGCCGCCTCGATGACGAACAGGCGCGTCTCTACGAATTAATATGGAAACGCACGATCGCCTGTCAGATGGCAAGCGCTGTGCTGGACCAGGTTGCCGTGGATATTGCTGCAATGGGCGGCTCGGTAGCGATGCACGCAACGGGTTCAGTCGTAAAGTTCGATGGCTTCTTCAAAGTCTATCAGGAAGGCCGCGACGACGTTGGCGATCAATCGGCAAACGGCAGCGGCCAAGATGGGAATGGAGGCGACGAACGCGACCGTCGACTCCCGGCGATGAACGAGGGCGAAGAGACTGCACTCAAGTCGGTAGATCCTGAGCAGCATTTCACACAGCCGCCACCGCGTTATTCCGAGGCAACCCTCGTCAAGCAGCTCGAGAAACTCGGCATCGGACGACCCTCGACCTACGCGTCGATCCTTAAGGTCTTGCAAGACCGCGACTATGTGCGGCTGGAAAAGCGCCGTTTCGTCCCTGAAGATCGTGGCCGAGTGGTGACAGCCTTTCTGGCCAACTTCTTCACACGCTACGTCGAGTACGATTTCACCGCCGACTTGGAACAACAACTGGATGAGATATCCGGCGGACGCGAGGACTGGCGTCGCGTACTCCGGCAGTTTTGGGAGCAATTCTCGAACAGCGTCGAGGGCACCCGCGAGCTTTCGATCACGCAGGTCCTGGATGCGCTCAACGATACGCTTGGGCGTCATTTTTTCCCGCCCAAGAACGGCGAAGACGCGGACGCCGCACGCGCCTGCCCGGTGTGCAATAACGGCAAACTCAGCCTCAAACTTGGCAAGTTCGGCGCGTTCATTGGCTGCTCCGACTACCCGGACTGCCGTTATACGCGACAGCTTGCGATCGAAGACGCCGACGGCGACGCATCGGCGGAATATGCAAGCCTGGCAACCGGCCCAAAGCCACTTGGTAGTGACCCGGAGAGCGGGCTCGACGTCACGCTGCGGAAAGGTCCCTACGGACTCTATATCCAGCTTGGCGAAGCAGAGCCGGCGGCAAAGAATAAGAAGGCGGTTAAGCCGAAGCGGGTCTCCTTGCCGAAAGGCGTTAGCGTCGAGTCCGTAGAGCTGGAAACCGCATTAAACTTGCTCTCGCTTCCCCGGGAGGTCGGTCTGCATCCTGAAACCGGCGACATGATCACCGCCGGCATCGGTCGCTTTGGACCATACATAAAGCGCGGCTCGGCCTATGTGTCGTTGCGCGACGACGATGTTCTGACCATTGGGCTGAACCGGGCGGTCACCCTGATCGCGGATTCAAAGAGCCGCGGCAACAGCGGACGCGAACTAGGGCTACATCCGGGCAACAACGCTCCTGTAACCCAACACACCGGCCGCTACGGACCTTACGTGAAGCACGGGCGGGTCAACGCGACACTGCCAAAGAATATGTCCGCCGAAGAGGTTACGCTGGAGCAGGCCATTGAATTGCTCGCGGCCAAAGCCAATAAGAAGGGCGCCACCCCTAAGAAGGCCAAGAGGTCGACGACGACCGGCAGCAAGCGGTCCTCCGCCAAAGCGCAGCCCCCCGACGGCGATTGATTGAGGTGCCGCCTCGCGCCCAAAGAGACGCGCCGCGTCCGACGAAGCAAGACATCCTGGATTTTGTCAATGAAAGCGAAGCGCCTGTAGGGAAGCGCGAAATCGCCCGTGCTTTTCACATCCGTGGTGTCGATCGCGCCTGGCTGAAAACGGTATTGAAGGAGCTTCAAGTAGACGGCGAGCTCAGCAGGGGTCGGAGTCGGCGGCTTTCGAGAGCTGGACAACTGCCAGACGTTGCGGTTCTCGAGGTCAGCCACATCGACGCAGACGGTGAAGTCGTATGTCGCCCCGTCGAGTGGCGTGGCGATACGCCACCCCTGATCTATTTGGCGCCGGCAACGCATCGGCAGGCCGCGCCAGGCAAAGGTGACCGTGTGCTCGCTAAGCTCCGACGTTCCGGCGAAAACGTCTATGAGGCCCGCACGATCAAAGTCATCGGCGTCGCCCCGAGTCGCATCCTCGGCGTATTCGAGCGCCTTGGCGACGGAGGCGTCATCCGACCGACCGACCGGCGCATCCGCAACTCGTACTCGGTAACCACGCCGAACAGCAATGGTGCGCAATCCGGTGAATTGGTTCACGCCGAAACCATTGCCGGTCAAGCATTGCGGCGGCAGGCTAAAGTCACTGAACGGCTGGGAAGGCTTGCCGATCCGCGCACCTTCAGCTTGATCGCAATTCAGACGCACGGTATTCCCGACGAATTCGACGAGGCGACACTGCTTGAAGCCGAGAAATTGCGCCCGGTCGGTCCGCAGAGCCGGATCGATCTTCGCGACCTACCCCTTGTCACCATCGACGGCGAGCACGCACGTGACTTCGACGATGCCGTATGGGCCGAGCCCGACCAAGACGCCGGCAATAGGAGTGGTTGGCACCTCATCGTCGCCATCGCTGATGTTGCCTGGTATGTGCGGAGCGAGAGCGCACTGGATCGGACGGCCCGTGAGCGTGGGAATTCCGCGTACTTTCCCGATCGTGTTGTGCCAATGCTTCCGGAAGCATTGTCCAACGAGTTGTGCTCGCTGAAACCACACGAGGATCGCGCCTGCCTCGCGGTCCATCTTTGGATTGGCGCTAACGGCATGCTCAAGCGCCACAAGTTCGTCCGTGGACTAATGCGGTCCGCGGCACGCCTTACCTACGAACAGGTTGAGCGGGCGCACGAAGGCGATTTCGACGACATGACAAAGCCACTCGCCGAGAGCGTGATTGCGCCGCTCTATGGCGCATACGCGAGCCTTGCCCGCGCGCGCGCGGCGCGCGGGACACTCGACCTCGATCTCCCCGAACGCCATGTCGTGATCGGCGATGACGGCCATATCGAACGCATCGTCCCGGCCGCAAGGTTGGACAGCCACCGACTGATCGAGGAATTCATGATTGCCGCGAACGTGGCCGCCGCAAAAACGCTGGGGGCGGCGGATTGGCCGGCGATGTACCGCGTTCATGAAGCGCCCCCGCTTGATAAGCTCGAAGCATTGCGTCAGTCGCTGAACACGCTTGGATACCGGTTGGTCAAGGGTAACATATTGAAACCACTTAACTTTCTTACGATCTTGAAAAAGGCCGCGGAAAGCGAGCATCTCCAGCTGATCAGTGAATTGATATTGCGAAGCCAAGCGAAGGCAGTTTACGATTCTACGAACGGCGGCCATTTTGGGCTCGCCTTGCGGCGCTACTGCCATTTCACTTCACCCATCCGCCGCTACGCCGATATCCTCGTTCATCGCGGGTTGATCGCCGCGTTGAAGCTCGGCGATGGCGGGCTTGCGAGAGAAGACGAAGCGCAATTCGATGAGATCGCGCAGCACATCTCCAACACCGAGCGCCGGGCCGCAGCGGCCGAACGCGATGCCCTCGACCGTTTTGCCGTCGCATTCGTTGCCGATCGCGTGGGTGCCACCTTCGGCGGTCGCATCAGCGGCGTGACGCGCTTTGGTCTGTTCGTTACTCTAGACGAGACAGGCACCGACGGGCTGGTCCCCATGCGCACTTTGCCAAATGATTATTATGTCCATGATGATGTCCGACACTGCCTGGTTGGAGAAAACACCGGCCTCACTTTCCGCTTCGGAGACCGTCTCGAAGTTCGATTGGAGGAGGCCAACTTGATAACGGGCGGGTTGGTCTTTTCCGTCGTCGACGGTGGCGTATACGAAAGCCAACGCACGTCCAGCAAGAAAATCCGGCGAATCGGCCCGCCAGCAGCGAAACGGACAAGCAATCGCCGCAAAGGTTCGGGGCGCCGAAGAGCGAGATAGGCCATGAAACAACCGAAGTCGCACGCCACCTGCGCTTGGGTCCGGAGTCGCAACACCTGTGCGACTTCGCTTAGTGAGTAATGCCCACAGGACAAGTTCATGCCATCAACCTACGAAACCCGAACCAGACGATGATGCCGCGTTTGAGGGCCCGCGCACTACTTAGACCACTCCGAATTACCCCGTTGCTGGTCGCCCTCACCGCGTGTGCCGGCGTATCCATCGGTGCGAATGACGCCCGTCCCGACAAAGCGACGGAGCGAATGCTAAGCGTCGGCTTTACCGACATCCAAGACAGATACATCGAAGACCTGAACGCCAGGACGCTGGCGCTTGCGGCTCTCGAAGGGCTCCGCAAATTGGATCCGGGCACCGAGATTTCGAGCGTGAGCGGGCAGATCGTCCTGACGATCGATGGCGTATATGTCGGTAGCGTCGACGAGCCGACTGGCGGCGACGCAGCCGCATGGGCTACAGCCACAGCACGGGTTTTTGCCCAAGCAAAGACTGCTTCGAGCTACCTCAAGGGCACTCGACCCGAGACGCTCTACAAGGCCGTCTTCGACGCAGTGCTCGGCAAACTCGACAAGTTTTCTCGATATGCGGGCCGCGAGGAAGCACGCGAAAACAGAGCTGCACGCACCGGTTTCGGGGGCATAGGCGTCGCCATAGAGTCGCACAGGGAGGGTGCGAAGGTTATAGCGGTAACAACCGGAATGGCGGCGGACAAGGCGGGCATCCTTGTCGGTGACAGAATCGTGGCCATAGGCGAAGACTCAATCGCTGGCCAGACGTTGCGCAAAGTCGTCAGCCTGCTGCGAGGACCGGTCGGCGAGACGGCTCGCATAACCGTTCGACGCGACGGGCTCAACGACATGCTCAAAATGACTCTCAAGCGAGCGCACATCGTCACCAATACCGTGTTCTATGAACCGCGCGGAGAGAGCGCATACGTACGTGTTACCAGCTTCAACCGCGAAACCGAAAAGCGTCTAAGACAGGCGCTTGCCCAGGCTCAATCTGAGATTGGCGAGAGCATAAAGGGCATCATACTCGACGTGCGAAACAATCCGGGTGGTTTACTCGATCAAGCCGTTGACGTTGCGGACCTGTTTCTTGCCAACGGGCGGATTATCAGCACGCGGGGGCGCCATCCGAAAAGTGAGCAGCGATTTGACGCCAAAGTCGAGGTGTTCGCCCGCGGGTTGCCTGTCGCTGTCCTCATGAATGGCACATCGGCATCTGCGGCCGAAATTCTTGCCACCGCATTGCAGGATCACGGCCGTGCCGTCGTCATCGGCACTACGAGCTTCGGTAAGGGAACGGTGCAAACAGTCCGTCGGATGCCGAATGAAGGCGAATTGATTCTGACATGGGCGCGGATTTATGCGCCGTCCGGCTATGCGCTCCATCGCCTCGGTGTGCTGCCGACGGTTTGCACGAGCAACGTCGAGGACGCCGATAGCGCATTGGAGAAATCCCTGAATTCGGGTGCGCATTTCACACAGCGCGACCACGCATCGCGCCGCGCCGCCGACATCACCGACGAAAACAGCGTCAAGATAATTCTCTCCCTGTGCCCGTGGCGACCGCGCAAGGGAAAGGACGTGGATCTGGAAGTCGCCGAGCGCCTACTAGCCCAACCCGCGCTATATCGGCGCGCACTTGAACTCGCGCGACCGGCCGCAGGATCGTGACGCATTCTCGCGGAGCGGACGCGGCGCAAGCGACGAGCCAACGACCTGCGCGCGCGCGCGATGCTGCAACCTTGATATTGTTGCGCGGCGAGCGATCATCGCCACAGGTCCTGCTCGGGCGGAGGCCGTTGGAGAGCCGGTTCATGCCGGGCTACTTGGTATTTCCCGGCGGCGCATTCGACCCCGATGACGCTCGCGCGGCGGCAAGCCTTCAGCTTGATGAGACGGCTATGGCACTGCTATCGGTACATTGTTCGCGCCGCCGCGCGAAGGCTCTGGCATGGGCCGCGATACGCGAGACATGGGAGGAAACAGGCCTGTTGGTCGGCCGGTCGTTAGACGGCGGAACGGGCGAGAGCCCGCAGATAACAGACGACATAACGCAGGCGTTTAGCAACTCCGGCCTGACGCCTGATCTCGGCGCGCTCACATATATCGCCCGCGCAATCACACCGACATTCAGCCCTATTCGCTTCGACACGCGCTTTTTCGCGGCTGATGGCAATGCCGCATTTGGTGCGGCGCGCGACTCAAACGAACTGTCCGACATCAGGTGGCGATCGATCCCCGAGGTGTTTCGTGACGGCGCCATCGCCATGGTGACGAAATTCGCGCTCAATCAGGCCGTTAGACATCGGACTTGCCCGCGACATCTACAAACGCGATCGGTTCCGACGATGTTCCACCGCTGCCGACGCGCGATCCTGCGTGATGTCGGCGCTTGACTTGACGCAAGCGCGCGCTATTTTTGCCTGCTAATCCAATGCATTCAATTTTTTTTTGGGAGGGCTGACCGTTGGCGAAACCGAGTTCGATCGTGGTCAAGCTCGTCAGTTCGGCTGACACTGGCTACTACTACGTAACAAAGAAAAATCCGCGCACTCAGACCGACAAGCTTGAGATGCGAAAGTATGATCCTGTCGTCCGTAAGCATGTCGCCTTCAAGGAAGGCAAGATCAAGTAAACTCATGTGCGTTGTCGGAGCTTGTGCGAGCCGCCCTACCCGGGCGGCTTGTTTCGTTAGGGGCTGCGAATGACGGGACGGAACCCTAAATCCGCACAACATGTGATATGCCGATGAAAGCCAGCGACGGGCCATATAGACTCGGGATCGATATGGGTGGCACAAAAATCGAGGCGGCTGCTCTTGCGGCCGGTGGCGGCATCGCGATCCGCCGACGCGAGGCGACGCCGAAGGGAGACTACGACGCGACGTTGGAGCTGATGACCCGGCTGGTGCACGAACTGGAGCACGAACTCGGGCAGCGATGCAGCGTCGGCGTCGCCATACCCGGCACCATTTCCGCGGCAACCGGCCGCGTAAAAAATGCCAACTCAACCTGGCTGATCGACAAGCCGCTCGACCGTGACCTCGAACATTGCTTGGAGCGGCAAGTCCGCATCGCCAACGATGCCGACTGCTTTGCCCTATCGGAGGCAGCCGACGGTGCGGCAGTCGGCGCGGAAATCGTATTCGGCGTCATTCTCGGCACCGGCGTTGGCGGCGGCTGCGTGGTACGCGGCGAACTGCTTCAAGGATGCAACGCAATTGCCGGCGAGTGGGGCCACAACCCCCTGCCCTGGCCACGCGATGACGAGCGGCCCGGAAATAGCTGCTATTGCGGCCAAAATGGATGTATCGAAACATTTCTATCTGGCACCGGATTCGCCCACCATCATCTCGCGCGGACTGGCGAGGCTCTCGACGCCGCCTCGATTATCGCACGCGCTGCGAGCGGAGATCACGCGGCCGAAACAAGCCTCGGACTCTACGAGGATCGGCTCGCACGGGCGCTGGCGTCACTCATCAACGTCGTTGATCCCCATATGATCGTGCTGGGTGGTGGCATGTCCAATGTCGAACGACTTTACGACCATGTCCCCGGCCTTTGGCACCAGTGGGTATTTTCGGATCGCGTTGACACCCAGCTCGTGCCACCAACTCACGGTGACTCAAGCGGTGTCAGGGGAGCAGCTTGGCTGTGGCCGCTATGAAGGGTGAGCCGATGCCGGCACTGTGCCGCGATTGCCACGAAGAATGGCCGCAGGGTATGGCTGATGAGCGGTGCCCGGAATGCGGATCTCCGCGCCTTTTGCGCCATCCCGAACTGAACAGTCTTTCGCTCGCCCATATCGATTGCGATGCCTTCTACGCAACGGTTGAAAAACGCGACGATCCCGACCTCGCAGAACGTCCGGTATTGGTTGGGGGCCGCAAACGTGGCGTGGTTATGGCCGCCTGCTACGTAGCCCGCCTCTACGGCTGCCGATCCGCAATGCCGATGTTTCAAGCGCTCAAGGCCTGTCCGGATGCGGTGGTGATCAAACCCGACATGGCGAAGTACGCGTCAGTTGGAAAAGAGGTGCGCGCCCTGATGCGTGAGACCACGCCGCTTGTCGAACCGCTGTCGATCGACGAGGCCTTCCTCGACCTCTCCGGAACGGAAAAACTGCATCATGGCAGCCCGGCACGCACGCTTGCGCGCCTCGTCAACCGCATCAAGCGTGAAATCGGCGTTACCGCGAGTATCGGTCTGAGTTACAACAAGTTCCTGGCCAAGGTCGCATCGGACTTGGACAAGCCTCTCGGCTTCGCGGTGATTGGCCGCGCAGAGGCCGTACAATTTTTAGCACGCCGATCCGTGTCCACCATCTGGGGCGTCGGCGAAGCACTCAAAGAGAAATTAAGGTCTGACGGCATAACGACGATGGGTCAACTGCGCGCCAGTGACGAAGAAAAACTCGTGGCCCGCTATGGCGTCATCGGCAGACGGCTGCACAGATTTTCCCATGGCCGTGACGATCGCACGGTGTCACCGCACTCGCGCGCGAAAAGTATTTCCGCCGAATCAACCTTCAATGAAGACCTGCGAGAGTCCCGCGCGCTGGCGAAACGTCTGTGGCCGCTTTGCGAGAAGGTGGCAAGGCGACTGAAGGACGGCGATCTCGCAGGAGGCCGCATCACACTCAAGCTCAAGACCCGGGATTTCAGAATTCTTACGCGAAGTCGAACGCTGGCCGCGCCGACGCAGCTTGCCGAGACCCTTTACCGCACGGCTCAGCCGCTCCTCGAAAAGGAAGCCGACGGAAGACGCTTTCGCCTGATTGGAATTGGCGCCGGCGAACTGACGGACGCAGCCGAGGCGGATCCCGCCGACCTGCTTGATCCGCAGGCAAGCCACAGAGCCGCAGTGGAGCATGCGATCGACGCCGTGCGCGCAAAGCTCGGCAACAAAGCCATCTCGAAGGGCCGCGGTCTCTAGCACTCGGTCGCCGGCAACGCCTCCAATCGGGCCAATTTAGCGTCGACCTTGAAATCGCCATAGTCGAGAACAACTGACGTCGCCACGCCGTTGGCTTGCATTTCCAACTGCAATTCGAAACTCGCAGGTGCGTCGCTCACAGCCGGATCAAAAAATGCAATCGTCATCGGCCACATCGCATCGAGGAATAGTGGTGTTCGGGTAATCTGCTTTGAAAGGGCTGGTGAACGGCGGGCGGGGCGGGAGTCCAACAAAACCGACGATACGGGAATTGCACCTTCGAATTCGCTGCCGTCGAAGAGCATTCGCCGGTCAAATCTTTCACCCCGCTGGGCTGCGTCGATCAGCAATAGCGTGTGCTGAGTGGGAAAGACGGTATCCGATGGCAAAACGAACGTATCGCGCTCCGGCTCCTCAAACTCCGCGATGCCTGGTCCACCGACTTCGGTCAACCAGGCCGAACCGCGGAGCACCTTACTTTCTCCGAATTCACTCCGTTTGATTTCGAATCGATAGCGAAGTCCATCTTTCGATTCCCAACCCAGATAGTCGCCTGCCAACTCGACTTCATGCGACCTATTGTTGAGTACGCGCATGAGATAGCTTTCTCTTACCTCCCACGCGTCGCATTTGTCCGCCCATTCAAAGGTCATCCCTCCGCTTACCGACACAACCTCACTGTCGCCGGATGTCGTCTTCAGCGACAGCTCATAAGCGGCCCGATGTGGCACGACGCTCGCAGCAGCCAGCGCCCTCTCAGCAACGGCGCTCGCCAGCACCGCGATGACAAAGAGCCAGCCAGTTGAGCAATCCGTTGCTCGATTCCAGAGTGTCGAAATTCCGAACATTGGACCGCCCTCAAAAAGCGCTGTGGGTATTGTGGCGAAGCCTAACTTGCCCGTATCGAGCCGGGCAAGATGTGCATGGTGCACGGCAGTTATTGCCGAGCGGGCGATGTACCGATAGCGCTGTACTCTAATCATTTATACGGGATTTCCTACCGCGAAACGGTGGCATAGGGATTGCGCTTTACACAACATCTGCCGCACGGCAGTGAACACCACCGGGAAATGAAAGCGCAATGAACTTGCCGCAAAGAGCCCAAGAATTCACACGACGCGATTCGACCGTGTCGGCACAAACCAAGGCCGTAATCGCGCGACTATTGCCCACCGTCTCTGAGCGACTGGCTGGGAAAAAGGAAGACCGACTATTCGATCCCATCCTCGCCCGCGCGCTTGATGCGGAGCACCACGTGAAGGAATTGCAGACGCAACTAAATCGACTGCGTGAATATTCCACCGCCGACGAGGTGACGGGTCTTCTCAATATGCGTGGATTCTGCGATGTGCTGGATCGCGAACTAGACCGTGCAAAACGCAATGGTGGGACTGGAGTGTTGCTGCTCGTCGGCATTGACCGTCTCGACCATCAGGATCAAGAGACCGGCGAACTTATTCTCACTTCGGTGGCCGAGCTTCTGCAGGATACGGTGCGAAAGAGCGACTATATCGCGCGTATCAGCGAAGGTGAATTTGCCGTACTTTTCACCCATACCAGTTGGCCTCGTGGTGAACGCCGCGGTAAGGCGTTGGAGCAACGATTGCACGACGCGAATATTTCTACATGCGGAAGAACATTCGCCATCGGCGGCCGTGTCGGCGTCGAGTTTTACCGATCCGGCGACGAGGCCGACGCACTCATGGACCGCGTGGTAAAGAGGTTACAGCTGCACCGGGATGGTGAGTCGGACCTAGTTGTCCGTACTGCGTGACTAGCTGCCGAACTCACGTCCAGCGGACTCACCCAAAATCTCTCAGAATTAGCGCTGCAGCGCCCAGCTGTCGGCGATGCCAGCCGTCTTGAGCAGTATCTGAGCGCCAGCCAGCTGATGATGTGTGAACGGCCCCGCCGCCACGCGATACCAAGTTTCGCCGCCGCGTTCGGTACGGAGAACCGCCGCACCAATGCTCGCATGCCGCACGCTCAATCGCGCAGCATTTCCGGAGCTGAGGAAGCTGCCAATAACCAAGTAGTGGTTCGCGCCATCGCTCGACAACACTGGATTAGATTTGACCCAGCTTGCTGCCCGCAGACGGTCCGGCGGAAGTAACCCCGAGACCGTGGAAGTCAACGCATTACGCCAAACTGTATCGTGATTTGTCGTGCCAGCCGCCGGCGCGATGTCGTTCAATGCCTGTGGCAGAGATGACATGCCTCCGAGCAATGGCAACACAGCCAGCGCGTCCGGCGACGACGTTGGCTTCGCCGCAGCGCCCAATACGCCGACCAAATCGCCCAACTGCGATGGCAGCGTTACCGGGTCGAGAGCAACTGGATATCCGGCGGTTCCCTCAAGCTCATCACCGAGCAACGCGACCGCCGTGAGGTCGTCGAACGGCTCGCCGTCATGCAGCAAGCAAACGCGGCTTCCGGCAACCACTCGATGAAAGGCGCAATCTTTCTTGAGCGCGACCGACAGCGCGTGATCGGACATGCTCTTGCCGGTGAACAAGTAGCTGAACCCGGTTACTGTCCATGATGCAATCTGATAGGCAGGCGGAAGCAGGCAACCGCTAAGCAAAAGCGATAGGACGGCGAATACCGCGAACCTGATCCTCGCACCCAACCCCTGTGGCTGTTCGTCTGCCAATTCGGCTTAGTATTTTTTTAAGAAGATACCATTAACATCGCCTTGGCAAGTTCAAGTTTGTTTCAAACGCGATTGCAACGCTCAATGTCGCCCCTAGATCATACTTTGGGACGACCCAGGGGACTACTCAGGTTGAGAGTCTTCCGCCTTCGGCGGCTGCACCACGCGGATGTGCAAATCGCGTAAATGCTTGTCTTCGGCGGGAGCTGGCGCGCCCATCATCAAATCCTGCGCCTGCTGGTTCATCGGAAATGCGACGATCTCGCGGAGATTCGCTTCGTCGGCAAGAAGCATGACGATGCGATCAAGCCCGGGCGCTGCACCACCATGCGGCGGTGCCCCGTATTTCAGGGCATTCAACATACCTCCGAATCGCGACTCGACGTCCTCGCGGCTGTAGCCGGCAATCTCAAACGCCCGGTACATGATCTCCGGCGAATGGTTGCGAATTGCGCCCGAGGAAAGCTCAACGCCGTTGCAGACGATATCGTACTGAAATGCCTTGATCGACAGTCGATCCTCGGTCATCAGTGCATCGAGACCGCCCTGTGGCATAGAGAATGGATTGTGGCTGAACTCGATCCGGCCTGTTTCCTCGTCCAACTCATAGAGCGGGTAGTCGACGATCCAACAAAAGCGAAATGCGTTTCCTTCGATGAGATTTAGTTCTTCCCCCAGCCGGGTGCGTACGGCTGCCGAGAAGCGGGCGGCGGCGCGCGGCGTGTCGCAGACGAAAAATACCGCATCGCCGTCGCCAAGCCCCGTCGCCTCAGCGATTGCCTTAACGCGTTCGGCTTCCAGATTTTTGGCAATGGGACCCTTGCCGACACCATCGTCGAAAATGATGTAACCGAGACCCTTTGCACCTTCTTCGCGGGCCCAGTCGTTAAGCTTGTCGAAAAAGCTACGGGGCTGCGCTGCCGCACCAGGAGCTGGGATGGCGCGAACCACGCCGCCTTCGTCAACCGTGCGTGCGAAGATCTTGAATCCGGACCCGCGAAAGCTCTCGGTCACCTCGCAGACAAGAAGTGGATTGCGAAGATCGGGCTTGTCGGTCCCGTATTTCAGCATGGCTTCGTCGAAGGGAATACGCGGGAACGGTAATGACGTTACCTGGCGCCCGTTGGAAAACTCCTCGAAGAGGCCAAAAAAGATCGGCTCTATTGCTGCGAAGACATCGTCCTGAGTGACAAACGACATCTCGAAATCGAGTTGATAGAATTCACCAGGAGAGCGATCGGCGCGCGCATCCTCGTCTCTAAAGCATGGCGCAATTTGAAAATAGCGGTCGAAACCGGCCACCATCAGCATTTGTTTGAATTGCTGGGGCGCCTGCGGAAGAGCGTAAAATTGTCCCGGATGATGTCGACTGGGAACCAAATAGTCGCGCGCGCCCTCTGGTGAGCTCGCCGTGAGAATCGGCGTTTGAAACTCGGTAAAGCCCGATTCGATCATGCGCCGCCGTATCGACTGAATGACTTCGGCGCGCAGCATTATGTTTCGGTGCATCTTCTCTCTGCGTAAATCGAGGAACCGATAGCGCAGGCGAATGTCTTCGGGATACCCGGCATCCAAGTTCACCGGCATTGGCAAAGGCTCGGCGGGCCCGAGAATTTCCAGCGACTCGATGCCGAGCTCTACCTCTCCCGTCGGCAGCTCAGGGTTTATTGTGTCATCGCCGCGCACCACCACGACGCCGGTCATCGACACAACGGTTTCAAGAGGAAGCGCCTCAACGGCTGGGAACACGTCGCTTGATCCGTCGACGACGCATTGGGTGATGCCGTAATGATCACGCAGATCGACAAACAACAGGTTACCGTGATCGCGCATGCGGTGCACCCAACCGGCGAGTCGGGCGGCATTTCCCACATCGGCACGCCGTAACACGCCGCAGGTATGGGTTCGATATGGGTGCATCGCAGGAGTTTTTTTGGTGTCCGGCATTCAGCGCAAAAGCCTTGAAAAGGCGCCGTTGTCAAGATACGGCGATGCGCGGTTCTTTCTTGCCCGTTCCAATGCGTGTATTCCTCCCACTCATGGCAATCACACCTATTACCGAGAACGCCGACTTGGCTGAATTTTGTGGACGGCAGCGAGGTGCGGCATACATTACTGTCGATACCGAGTTCATACGCGATCACACATATTGGCCGAAGCTTTGCCTCCTACAGGTTGCCGGCCCTGATGACGCGCGTGTTATCGACCCCCTAGCTCCGGCGCTCGATTTGGCGCCAATCTTGGACCTTCTGAGCGACCCCAATGTGCTCAAGGTATTTCATGCCGGGCGCCAGGACCTCGAGATAATTTTTTACCTTACGGGACGCATCCCGACGCCGATATTCGATACGCAGGTGGCAGCTATGGTCTGCGGATTCGGTGACCAAGCAAGCTATGAAAAACTCGCGTCACAGCTTGCCGGCGCACGAATTGACAAGGCTTCGCGTTTCACCGACTGGTCGCGACGTCCGTTGACAGAAAACCAACTCAGCTACGCACTCGCCGACGTCACCCACCTGCGGCAGGTCCACGAAAGTCTAACCAAACGTTTGAAGAAGACAGGACGGGCGCATTGGTTAGAGGAAGAGATGGCGGTCCTAACGGATCCCGCAATCTATCGCGCCGATCCAGACGACGCCTGGCTGCGGCTCAAGAAGCGAAATGGCAATGCTCGGTTCATGGCTGTCCTAAAGGAACTCGCGGCGTGGCGCGAACGCGAGGCACAGTCCCGCGACATGCCGCGCGGACGGATCCTTCGCGACGAGGTTTTGGTCAGCATTGCCGGTCACGAACCAGCTTCGGCATCAGACTTGGAAAATATGCGGGGACTGCCAAAGCGATTCGCGAAAGAGGGCGGGGGAGCTGAAATTCTCGCCGCCGTATCTCGTGCGCAGGCGATTCCAAAGCGTGAGCTGCCCAAAGTTCCCGAACGCAAGTCTTTGCCGCCGGGTATCGGACCACTGACCGATCTACTCAAGGTTCTTCTCAAACACGCCTGCGAAACTCACCACGTCGCCCCCAAACTCCTCGCGAGCGTTGACGACCTGGAGCGCATCGCCGCATCCGACGACGCGGACGTCCCTGCCCTTCATGGCTGGCGACGGGAAATCTTCGGCGAACAGGCCTTGGCGTTCAAACAAGGTCGCCTCGCGATCACGGTGAAGGGCAAGCGCATCGAATTGACCGAAGCGAGTAGTGCGGTGGCCAAATTAAGATGATCATCCGCGTCACGGCAGCGATCGCCTTCTTCCTATGCGCGGTGCCGGCGAGCGCGGGCGAAGCGATCAACTTCGGATTGCCGGTCGAGTGCAAGATGGGATCGGTTTGTTTCATCCAGCAATATGTCGACCAGGATCCGAGTGCGGGGAAGTCGGATTACCAATGCAGCTCATTGAGTTATGACGGCCACAAGGGAACCGATTTTCGGGTCCGCGACTTTGTCGATATGGAGCGTGGGGTTGCCGTTGTCGCGGCCGCAACGGGAACTGTCCGCGCGACTCGTGATGGAATGCCGGATGTGAGTGTTCGTCGGGTAGGCGTCGCGGCATTGCTTGGAAATGACGCCGGCAATAGCGTTCTAATCGAGCACGAAGGCGGTTGGCAGACACAATACAGTCATCTTCGTAGAGGCAGTGTCGCGGTCAAAAAAGGCAACCGTGTCGAACGTGGACAGCGATTGGGCCTGATCGGCCTGTCCGGCAGGACCGAGTTTCCACACCTTGATTTCGCAGTACGCTTCGAGGGAATGGTGATCGACCCGTTCACCGGCCTCACGGCGCCCGGTCGCTGCGGAACCAGCGATAATCCGCTCTGGCGTGATGATGTTCTGGCAGCCGTGAAATACGTGCCGAGCGCCATGCTGGCTGCTGGATTTGCAAACCACCAACTCGCTCGCACGGCGGCTCAGCATGGTCTTTACCCCCGCAAGACGATCGCAAAGAGCGCGAGTGCACTGGTGTTCTGGGTTGAAGTGATGGGAACGCAGTTGGGCGATCAGGAAGAACTGCGCCTGGTCGGTCCGGATGGCAAGATCCTGTTTGAAAAAGTCGAAACACTCGCAAAGGCACAGGCGGCGCGGTATCGCTTCGGCGGAATCAAACGCAAGGGACCGTCGCTTGCGGCTGGACGCTATGTTGGAGAGTATCGGCTTATGCGTAACAGCGACGGCAAATTGACGCCTGCGGCTGAGGCCACGCGAACGATTCTGGTGCAATAAAAGCGATTAGATTCCGCCGGCGCGCGCGCCCTGCTGACGCGCAGCGGCGATATCGGTCCCAACCTCGACGGCCGCCTTTCGACCCGACAGCTTCGCAAGCGACTGAAGGCGCCGAGTTACGATATCTCCTGCAAGGGTCGCGTGGATCGCAGGTAGCACCAAGGTCAACGTTTCCGCATCGCACCGCAAAGGCGACTCATCGCACCGCAAAGGCGACTCCTCAAGAACAGCAGTGACGCCGCCACAAAGCGTATAAGCCAAACGCAGTGCCAGGCCGATTGTTCGTGCCCGTTCCACCGTCGCGTCTTCGATCAGCCCGTGAATGTATTGCTCAACCAACCGCTCGTCGACCGCAGCGTGCTGCGCAGCAACCGCCAGTGCAATCGATGCCCGCCCGGGATGGTCGATGCCGACGATTGGCAGGCGTAACACCCTAAGAAAGGCGTGCTCGACGCGGTAAACCGGATGCTCCGACCAGGCAATGTCAGCCAACAGACTGGCCGCTTGGCGCAGCTGCATTTCCTCGTCTGTTTCCTCGGCAAAGAGCGGTGACATCCAGCGAAACACTGCCTCACCCCCGCTCGCGGCATGTCCGTCGCGTAGAGCGATACTCCGGCAGGCCGAAATCAGCGGATCTTGCTGGCGGGCGTCCGCATCAAGCTGCTCGTATAGACAGCCCTCACGGACACCGAAGGCAGAGAATACGACTTCTTCCGGCCGTGCTGCTTCGAGCAAGCGCGTCAACAGCGTCGCAGCATACGGAATAACCTCGATGCGTCGGCGGTCAATGCCGGGAATACGTCGCAATGTGCTACGGCCCAAGCCGGCGATCATGGTCATAAAGTCATGCGCGTCACGCGCCGGAATTGCATATCCGTGAACCACGCGCAGCGGGTAGTTGCGCTGCGTCATATGGATCTGGGCCAGGGCCCGCCAAGCCCCGCCAACCGCATAGAATCGCTTGCCGCGTGCTTGCGCAAACAAGCCACTACGGCTTATTCCATCGACAACACCCGCATCAGTGTCAAATTCTATGCGTTGTGTATCCCGTGAGCGAAGCGGTCCGATCGGAAACGTTTCAAGAGTCTTGATATGCCCTCCATCGAGTTCGCCCAACTCGACGCTGGCTCCTCCCAAGTCGGCCATGACGCCATCCGCTGCAGGAAAGGCCGAGACGACACCCAACGCCGAAATACGCGCTTCCTCCGCGCCGCTAAGAACCTGAATTCTTAGCCCACATCGCTTTTCGACATCGTCGACGAAGGCCGCACCATTCTCAGCTTCCCTGACGGCGGCTGTCGCAATGGCATGAACATGCGTAACACCCATGGCTTGACACAAGGCCGCGAAGCGCTCGAGCGTCTGGTGAGCATTTTCAACCGCTGTGTCGGGCAGCTGGCCATTTTCACCGAGTCCCCGGCCCAAGCCACATAACGCCCGTTCATTGAAGACAGGTATTGGTGCGCGGCTGGCGCTCTCGTAGACGACGAGCCGAACCGAGTTGGATCCAACATCCACGACCGCCACTGGCGCCTCGTGACGAGGGTTGGAACCGTGACTTCCGATGGATTGGTTCACGGTCATCTAGCCTGACGGAAAGCCAAACTTAAGATTTCTTGGCAGTTAGGGGTGGCGGCGGCTGAGATTGCTCGAGTGCACTGCCGCGTCCGGAGAGACTGGGGTTGGTCATGAAGAATTCGTGTGCCGAAAACAGCTCGGTGTCGCTCTCAATACGACGGAAAGTACCATCGGGACCCATGGTCCAGCTCTGTGCCGTATCGTTCAATGTCGCAACCATGATCTGTTCGACAATCTGCTTCTTTACGGTCTCATTCTCAATCGGAACCATTGCCTCAACGCGCCCGTTCAGATTTCGCGGCATCCAGTCCGCGGACGAGACAAAGACCTTCGCCTCCTCGGAGGGCAAGCCATGGCCGGCGCCGAAACAGACGATCCGGCCATGCTCGAGAAATCGGCCAATCAGACTCTTCACGCGAATGTTTTCCGATAGACCGGGTACGCCGGCCCTAAGGCAACATATGCCGCGGATAACCAGATCGATTTCGACCCCTGCTTGGCTCGCCGCATAAAGCGCCTCGACAATCTCAGGATCGACCAAGGCATTCAGTTTGGCCAGGACCTGTGCCGGATGCCCGGCGCGCGCGTGTTCAATTTCCTCCGCGATCAGTCGCAATAGGGTTTCACGCAAGTTCGATGGCGCGAATACAAGCCGCTCCATTTTCTCCGGCGAGGTGTTCCCCGTCATGTAGTTGAACAATCTCGCTGCATCGCGTCCCAGTGCAGCGTCACATGTGAAGTAGCTGAGATCCGTGTAAGTCCGCGCGGTGATCGGGTGATAGTTACCGGTTCCGAAATGCACATACGTATTCAAGCGCGTGCCCTCGCGGCGGGCGACCAGTGAGACTTTTGCATGAACTTTGAGATCCACGAAACTGTACACGACGTGCGCTCCAGCTCGTTCAAGATCACGCGCCCAGCGAATGTTTGCCTCTTCGTCGAACCGGGCCTTGAGTTCGACAAGGGCCGCAACCGCCTTGCCCGCTTCGGCCGCTTCGATCAAGGCCTTGACGATGGGTGAATTATCCGACGTCCGGTAGAGCGTCTGCTTTATGGCCACGACGGATGGATCGCCTGCGGCTTGGCGCAGGAACTGCACCACCACATCGAAGCTTTCATAGGGATGGTGAACGAGGATGTCCTTCGCCCGGATGGCAGCAAAGCAATCGCCGTCAAATTCTCGAATGCGTTCAGGGAATCGGGCGACAAACGGCTTGAACTCAAGCTCCGGACGCTCGCCATTAATGAGTTGGTCCGCATCGGCCAGGCCAGGCATGCCCTCGACCGGAAAAATGTCTGCCTGCTCGACCTGCAGTTCCTTCGCGACATAGCCCAGCAGGTCGGCCGGCATGCCGACTTCCACCTCGAGCCTGATCACGTGTCCCCGACGGCGGCGCTGCAGCGCGGACTCGAACGTCTGCACCAGGTCTTCCGCCTCCTCGTCGATATGCATTTCGCTGTCGCGCACGACGCGGAACAATCCTTTCCCCAAGACGTCCAGCCCTGGAAACAGGACGTCGGAATAGACACTGACCAGGCGGTCAAGCGAGATGAATCGGACCGACCGACCCGGCAAACGGACGAATCGACCAAGCTGCTGGGGCATGTGGACGAGCGCGTCCATTTGAGTACGATCTGATCGGCGCAGCAGCCGTAGCGCCATGACGAGGCCCGCGTTGGGAATGAATGGAAATGGATGGGCCGGGTCAATTGCCAACGGCGTGAGTACCGGCAACACATGCTCGCTGAACCAATCGTCGAGCCAGCCCCGGTCTTCCTCCGTCAATTGCTCCGGTTCGGTGACCGATAGGCCAGCGCGTTCAAGGTCTTTGCGCAATCGCGTCCAGCAACGCTGCTGATCCTGCATGATCTCGCCAGCCGCTCGATTGATGACGACCAACTGCTGCGCCGGCGTTAACCCGTCCTGGCTAGGGGTTGTCACGTCCGCGCTGACCTGGCCCTTTAGACCGGCTACGCGAACCATGTAGAATTCGTCGAGATTGCTCGCTGAGATAGAGAGAAAGCGCAGCCTTTCGAGTAGCGGGTGCTTTTGGTTGTTGACCTCCTCCATCACGCGCGCGTTGAAGGCGAGCCAAGAGAGCTCCCGATTGATGAACCGGTTGCCCGCATCGGCTGCAATAATATCGTCAGCTGTCTTTCTGACGGTCGCCAATCTTTTCCTCCGCACGAATCCGGGCAATAAACTCGCGTGCCAGGTCAAAATCCGGCACAAATTGTCGCCTTAGGATGTAGCATGCGGTCAACCGCAATGCCATCAAACTGCTGGCGGGCGCCACAAACCGGCCTCAGATTGGACAGCGAACATAGCTGCAGATTGCGGTCTGGCGAGTGTGGATCGCAACGAGGGACCGGCTGAATCAATACCGAGAAAACTGTATGTTGAATCTCTATATCGTACGTCACGCAAAGGCCCATCAGAATCAGCCGGGCGTGGAGGATGTTGACAGGCCACTTGAGCCGGTCGGGCGCGCCGAAGCGAGCGAGATTGGTGAGTATATGCGTCGCGTCGGGCTGGCGCCGCAGGCAATTCTTGGCTCAAGTGCCCGCCGCGCGCGCGAAACTCTCGGCCTCCTGCTCCCCCACCTGGATGGTGACGTTGCCATACACGTGGATTCGGCGCTCTATCTTGCCAGCGCCGAACAACTTACCGTGCGCTTGAACCGGCTCGATGTGCCAGCGCTCCGCGTGATGCTGATCGGTCACAGCCCGGGCGTTGCCCGTCTCGCCACCACGCTGGCAGCAGACGGCGATCCAGAAGAACTTGAACGACTCAATGGCGGTTTTCCGACAGCGGCACTCGCTGAAATCAGTTTCGATCTGGAAAAGTGGGTCGATGTGAAGAAAGGTGCCGGCCGGCTGGTACGACTCATTGTCCCGGTTGGAGACGGGGTTGCCAACTGATCGCGCGTCACAGCGTGCCGCGAAACGCACCGCCGTCGATCAGTAGGTTTTGTCCGGTGATAAAGCCAGCGTTGGCGCCACACAGGAAAGCACAGGCTTCGCCGAACTCGTTCGGATCTCCGATCCGACCAGCAGGATTGAGCTGCTCGCGATTTTCCTTCATCTCCTCGACCGTCTTTCCTTCACGTTCGGCTTCGGCGCGGATGGTATCCATGACGCGGTCGGTCGCGAACGAACCCGGCAATAGATTGTTGATCGTGACATTGTTGCGTACGGTCTCGCGCGCTACGCCAGCGACAAATCCAGTCAACCCGGCACGCGCGCCGTTTGACAATCCGAGCACCGGGATCGGCGATTTGACAGAACCCGACGTGATATTGACGATCCGACCAAAGTTGCGTTCGATCATCTGGTCAACTGTCGCCTTAATCAGAAATATCGCTGTCAGCATGTTGGCATTGAGTGCCCTGAACCAGATTTCCTGATCCCAATCACGGAAATCGCCAGGCGGCGGACCGCCCGCGTTGTTGACGAGAATGTCGGGATTCGGGCATGCCTCGAGTGTCTTCGCCCGTCCTTCATCAGTTGTGATATCGCAAGCAACTGTCGTCACGGCACTCCCCGTCGCCGCTCGAATTTCCTCAGCCGTAGCTTCGAGAGTCTCGACCGTGCGGGCATTAATCGTCACTGCCACTCCCTCGCGCGCGAGTGACATTGCACATGCCTTCCCGAGCCCCTTCGAGGCCGCGCATACGATCGCCATGCGACCTGCAATTCCCAGATCCATAACTATTCCTCTCCGGAGTCCAAACGGCTGACAACGTCGCGGGCAAGTGGCACCGTTATCCGGCGATGGCCCGCAAGTGCGGTCTCATCCAACATCGCAACGGCCTGGTGCGCCGCTGCAAACGATCGTTCGATTCGCGCAAGCAAGAATGCGATCACGTCGCTTCCCACCTGCAACTGCCGATCCGCAAAGAGCTTGATCAGGACAGCGCTAATCAGCGCATCGTCCGGCCGGCCGACACCGACCGCAGATGCGGCGTTCATGCGCGATTGCAGGTCGGCAATCTTCAGGGGCCATCTCGCCGGCGGTTCACGTGAGGTCAGCAGCAGATATCCGCCACGCTCACTGAGCAGATTGTGAAGGTGCAGCAGCGCCCGCTCATCTATGCGCTCGGCTACATCGTCAATGACACAAGCTGAAACGCCGTTGAGAAGCTCCGGCAGGGCATCGGCGGACAAGAGTTCGGGCACGATAAGCTTAGCGCTGCTGCGGGCTTGCCAGACGTGGGCGAGATGGGTCTTGCCGCAGCGCGCCGGACCATGGATGGCCAGCGCGGGGCCCGGCCACTCGGGCCAACGATCGAGCCACGCGACTGCGTCCTGATTGCACGGTGCGACGAGAAAGTCGCTATCTTCGAGAGCAGGCCGATGTCCCAGCGACAGCGGTAGCTGTGCCGTCACGCCTCGCTTCCTTCACCGCCATCAGTTTCTTCGTGATCTGAGTTGGTGGTGTCTGTGTGGCTCGAATAGAGGGCGCTCGCTAGATAACTCGAGAGGAGAAACCGCGTTAGTACGCCGATGACCGCCGCCGCCGGAACCGCCAACAACACCCCTAGGAACCCGAACAGGGCACCACCGGCAAGCAAGGCAAAAATTATCCAAACCGGGTGTAAGCCAACACTCTTGCCGACGATTCTCGGCGTTACGAAATTTCCTTCGATGAATTGTCCTACAACAAAGACGCCCGCGACCAGCAAAACCGGAACGAGTTCGCCAAACTGTGCGATCGCCATGCCGGTTCCGACGAGGAAACCCAGCAACATTCCAAAATACGGAATGAATGAGATAAGGCCGGTCGAGAAGCCGACGATAATTCCAAATTCGAGTCCGACAATCGACAAGCCCACGGCATAAAATACGCCGAGCAAGAGGCAAACGATGGCTTGCCCGCGCACGAAGGCGGCCAAGGTTTTATCGACCAGCACCGCCTGCTCGCGAATTGTGTCCGCTTGTGCGCGCGGCAGCCACCGATCGATCCGCGTGACGATGCCATCCCAGTCGCGCAGCAGATAAAATGTGACGATCGGTGTAATGACGACGAGAGCAACCAGGCCAGCGAGCGCATTGATGCCACTCAGGAGCCGCCCAAGCAGCCGAGTCGCCCAGCGCACAATGTCAGTCGAATAGCCGCTGAGCGCTTGGCGTAGCTCAGTACCACTATCGACATCCGTATATTGCACGAGGAACGCCATTGCGGGCGCAGCCGCCTTGTCGAGCGCGTCGAGATAGGCTGGAACGCGTTCAGCGAAGGCGACGAATTGAGCATGAAGCAGGGGTGTGACGAGAACGAACGCAAGCGCAACGAGCACAAAAAAACAGGCGGTTATCAACGTCGTCGCAATACTACGCGAGCAGCCGAGCGCTTCCAGGCGATCGCAGGCCGGATCGAGAAAATAGGCGACGGCCATTCCCGCTACAAACGGCAATAGAATGCCGCGCAGTATAAACACAGCCGCAAGAAAGACGGCGAAGCCGACGATCCATGCGACAGAACGTTGTTGAACGGTCATCCACCGATCCGTTCTTTGGTCCGCGTTTCACTGTGAGCCGGCAGCGTCGGCTGCTCACGACCCGCATCCTTTCTAGGCGCGGCAGCAATTCCAGCCGGACCCAAGCCCCAACGCATTAAGTAGGCAATGCCAGACGCCATTGTCGTCGCCGCAACGACGACAATTAGGACTTCGATCAGTCCAAAATCCGATACGTCGAATCCCAACATGGCGAGAACCGTCGACGCGAGGACGATTTGCATCGTCGTGTTGAGTTTGCTGATGAACAGCGGATGCAATCGTACGGGGCCATCCAGTTGACGGAGAAACAGAATGCCGCCAACAATGAATGCGTCCCGGAAGACCACCAGTATGACTAACCAGGTCGGTAAATAGCCTGCGTGGCCGAGCGTCACATAAACGCTCACCAGCAGAGCTTTGTCGGCAATCGGATCTAGGTATCGTCCGAATTCCGTTACGCAATTGAAGCGCTTTGCGATGAAGCCATCAGCAGCGTCTGATAGGCCGGCCAACACGAAAACCCAAAATGCCGGAGCCATACGGTCGGCAACAATCAGCCATACGACCAACGGTACGGCGAGCAGGCGGGCCAGAGTGATCAAGTTTGGCAAACCGAGCGAACCGACCAGGCCATTCGCCTTGTCGATGCCTTCATGGTTGGATGCCGAGTTCACTGTGCGCCACCGTAGGTTATTGTCCAGGTCCCCTCGCTCGCAAGATAGGCCAGGGCGAGGTCACTTTGCGCCATAGCAACACGCAGCTGTTCCGGCTCGCCAACGAACAGTAGATCAACATCGGCGGCCCCGACTGAGAGCCGCGTCAAGACTATCTTCCTGATTTCCGCGATATCGTCGAGACGTTTTCGAACCGCAATCCAGTATGGATGTCCGGTCAATGGAACGCGAACGCTAATCCATTGTTCGAGTTCGAAGCGCAACAGATTTTCGCGCTTCCATGTCTCCTCGATTTCGATGACAAGCCGCTCCGCTGCATCGCGCAGCAACGCGTCAATCGGCGTGCCCGGCGCACCGGCGAAGGTCAAGATCCTTGTCTGTTCGGACTGTCCGCCGCCATGGCGATCGAGCGACACGTTGAGCGTCAATGCACCGTTGCGGGGATTTATCGACAGCGATGCCAAGGCAACATAGGCACCAAACGCATCATATTTTGAGGCAATCGACATAATGCGTCTTTGATCACCTTGCAGGGCCTGTTCCGCGTTGATTTCGAGAACATCGGAGAGGTCTCCAAGCGGGACTACGATCGGCAGAAGACCATCGCTTCCCGGACGCTGCGCCCACGCGGCAAACCAGGGGTTGGGATCCTCCCACAACAGAGTTGCACCGCCGACCGCATAGACGGGCAGGACAACCGCGGGGCGACTTGCGGTCTCGGCAAAGGAAATGCCTGCGTTTTGCAACAGCCGGCGAATCTCGCGCGGTTTGAAGCGGATCGTTAGCGTGGCCAAATAGCGGCCACCACCAAATTTTTCTCCCTCCACTGCGAAATCGCGGACGACTTGCGCCAACGCGTTGTCGTCCAATTCTGGCAGCCGATCATGATCATCGCGCAACGTTACGCGCTCCAAAATAGCCCTCAATGCGCGATGCTGTGCTTTCAGCATACCCGCAGTTTTGGCCGTCAGAGCGTCCGCACCGGTCTCGTCAACCGAGACACCGACCAACGTAAAGAGAGTTTCGCCCGCCGACTGAGCTACCGCTTGAGGCGCCAGCAGGATGGTCGACACGGCAAGGGTGACAAGGACGGAACCAAGCAATGTACCCTTCCGCATAGTTACGCGAAGCGCCATTGCAAACCATCCCGGATGAAGTATCTTCGGCAACCGACTCTCATCCGTCTAATATAGGCTCACCTGTGAGGAAGCCATAGTACGGAAGACATCCGCCAATGGCCTGACTTACCGCGATGCCGGCGTCGATATCGACGCGGGAAATGCGCTTGTCGAGGCCATCAAGTCGCTTGCGAGCACAACCGGGAGACCGGGCTCCGACGCCGAGTTGGGGGGATTTGGCGGCCTATTCGACCTGCGGGCCGCCGGCTTTCGCGAGCCAATACTTGTCGCTGCAACCGACGGCGTCGGCACCAAGCTTCGTGTAGCCATCGAAGCCGGACTGCACGATACGATTGGCATCGACCTCGTCGCCATGTGCGTCAACGATATCGTCGTACAAGGCGCAGAGCCCTTGTTCTTTCTCGATTATTTCGCGACCGGGCAGCTACGGCCCGAGATCGCTGAATCGGTGATCGCCGGTATCGCTGAAGGGTGCCGGCTAGCCGGATGCGCCCTGATCGGCGGCGAGACGGCGGAAATGCCTGGTCACTACCAAAAGTCCGACTACGACCTCGCCGGATTTGCTGTCGGCGCGGTCGAACGAGGCGCTTTGCTGACCGGCCGAGAGGTTGCAGCTGGCGACATTGTACTTGGCCTTGCGTCGACCGGTCTTCACGCAAACGGATTCTCGCTGGTCCGTCGAATCATCGAGCTCGGCAGCTTCGACTTATCGGCCGCGGCAACCTTTGCCGAGGAGTTGAGTCTCGGCACTGCACTCATGCTGCCGACCCGCATCTATGTCCAGAGTTGCCTCGCCGCGTTGCGTTTGGAGGGGCTCCACGGGTTGGCACATATCACCGGGGGCGGGCTCCTGGAAAACCTCCCGCGCGTACTGCCATCGGACCTCACCGCGAAGATTGATCATACGAGTTGGCCCAGGCCGCCTGTTTTCGAGTGGATCGCACATCAAGGCGGCGTTGCTGAGCAGGAAATGTTGAGAACCTTCAATTGCGGTATCGGCATGGCAGCCATCGTCACCGCCAAACACGCCAACCAAATCGAGGAGACGCTAAGAGAGGCTGGCGAAACAGTGCATCGCATTGGCAACATTGAACCGCGCGAAGACGGACCAGCCATCTTGATCGATGGTGTTGACGCATGAAGCGCCTTCAAGCCGCGGTGCTCATTTCGGGCCGCGGCAGCAACCTTAATGCCCTGATCGATGCCTGTAAGACGCCCGAATATCCCGCGGAAATTGTTTGCGTCATTTCAAACCGGGTGGACGCCGCCGGACTCGGCATTGCGCGCGATTCGGACATCGAAACAGCCGTTATTCAACACGAAAAGTTTTCCGACCGCGCGGAATTCGACCGCGCAATCGACCAAGAGCTCAACTCCCACGGGGTAGAGCTCATCTGCCTCGCGGGCTTCATGCGATTATTCACAGCCGAATTTGTTGAGCGCTGGCGCGACCGGATGCTCAACATCCACCCGGCACTGTTGCCTTCGTTTAGAGGCCTCGATCCGCATCAACAGGCGCTCGACGCAGGTGTTCGGCTCTCCGGCTGCACGGTGCACTTCGTGCGTCATGAAACTGACGCCGGTCCGATCGTCGCACAGGCTGCCGTACCGGTCCTGCAGGGTGACGACGCAAATTCATTGTCGAAACGCATCTTGGCGGCGGAACACCAGGTTTATCCATTGGCGCTGCGTCTGATCGCCGAAGGCCGGGTACGCGTTGAAGGCGAGCGTGTAATTATCACGGGATTGCCGGAGCCGGCGCAGATGGTATTCGAACCGCTGGCGTAATCATGCATCGCCGGTGTCAACCGCATGCGTATTTGGCAGACTCATGCGTATTTGGCAGACTATTGTGTGTGCAATCACGCAACGGCGTTTACAGGAGACATGCCGATGGCAGCGCCCGACCTTCAATTTCTTCAGGCTCCACAGGCAAACCTGAAAACCTGGTCCATAGTGACCAAGTTGTTAGTCATCTCCGCAACCCTAACGGCAGTGACATTGCTGCTTTTATTTTGGGCGTTCGTCTAGCTGTACTGCGGCGCATTCTAATTTCGCACGCCGCGTCACACCGCGTCACACTGCGAACCCGCTGCGAGAGCCTCTCTTGAGGAGCCAGCAGGGCAATCCGCCTAACAGCCCGTTGAAAAAGGCGTCATTGACCGGGTTTCACGCCACGGCGAAGCATATCGCGGCGAAGGCGGTTTCGCCATCCTCCGAGACGATGAGGACGATCTGAACGACCAGGACGGCTCCAGCGGGCGTAACAAGCACGAACAAGGCGCCAATTCCGCCCGCCACGGCCTCCTTCGGGGTGCCGGCGCCGATGAGTTGGCGCATCAGCAACGATAGGTTGTGGCCGGCGACGTGAAGCAGGTATCGCTTGTGCACGTTCTCGCGGCCCCGAAGCCAGGTCCGGCGCATACCGCCGCGATCGAGGTTGTGGGCAAAGGAGCGCTCGACGATCTCGGCGCGCAGCTTGAAGGCTTCCCTGGCCACCCCCGATAACAGCCGGGTCCGGTTGTTGGTGACCGCCCGGCGAGCCGCATCATCTCCGTGCCAGCGCGCAAAACCCTTCTGCTTGGGCTCGGAGATCCGGCTCTTCCAGGGGCCGTCGTCGAGCGCCTTCAAGACCAACCGTGAGTGGGAGCCCTTATCGGTCACACATTCGGCCGGATCTTCGGCCGTCGGCGCCACATCCACCGCCTCGAGGTTTGCCTCGGCCGCCGCCAGGGTCTTGGGAAGCGTTGTCGTATCGCCCTCGTCGGCCGGGTGCAGCTCCGCCGCCACCACCGCGCCGGTGTCCAGATCCACCGCGTGCTCGGGCTTGTAGGCCAGGTGCGTGGTGCCGTCCTTCATCTTGGCGATCTTGGCCTCGGGGTCGCTCCTGGAAACCCAGTCCTGGTTCGAGAGCTTCTTGCCCTTGCGCTTGCGGTCCAGACGCGCCAGGTCCTCAGCCGTGGGTGTCTCGATACCGCTCTCCTGGGCCAAGCGCTCCAGCATCCCCCGGTAACCCTCGCCCGTGTCCCTCCGCACGATGTTGCGCAGCGCCGCGTTGGCCTCCATGGTCGAGGCATCCACCCCGATGCGCTCGCCCTTCACCAGACCCGCCTCGGCGATCAGCGCCAGGACCCAGTCAAACACCGCCGTGTGGACTTCATGGGGCAGGCGCGCGCGGGTCCGTGACAGCCAGGAATGGTCCGGCACCCGTTCCCGCATCTCCAACAGCAGGAACTCCCGTAGCGACAGGGAATCCGAGCAGCGCCACTCCAGCCCACGCTCAGAGTCGATACCCTCGAAGTAGCCCACCAGGTGCATACGGAAGTAGCGCCCGGGTGGCACCGAAGGCGCCCCCATCCTGGCCGCGTAATAGGGCTGGCAGACCGCCTCGGCGAAGCCGTCGAAGCCGCCCTCGATCAGTACCAACTGCAGGCGGTCGTAAAATACATGACCAGGCGAGCGCGGCATCTCCGACCAGCTCACCATCAAGTCCCCCTGACGATCCTTCTGCTGTCCCATCGCCATCAGCGAACCCCCCTTCAGGCCAGGACACCAGAGAATCAGACCATGCCGACTTCGTCCAGGGAAGACTTCGTCAACGGGCTGCTAAGGGTGTATTTCGATTTCGCTGAAAAAGAAGGCGATTTCACGCGCCGCCGTCTCTTCGGAATCCGAACCGTGTACGGTGTTCGCCTCCACCGATTCGCCAAAATCTTTGCGAATTGTCCCGTCATCGGCGTTCGCGGGGTTCGTCGCTCCCATGATCTCGCGGTTCTTGGCAATCGCCCCCTCACCCACCAGGACCTGGACCACGACCGGGCCGGACGTCATGAACTCACAAAGGTCTGGAAAAAACGAGCGCTCGCTGTGCACCGCGTAAAATTGTTCCGCCTCCTCACGCGTAAGCCGCAGTCGCTTCATGGCAACGATGCGCAGGCCGTTTTCCTCGAGCCTTGCGACAACCTGACCGATGAGGTTGCGGCGTGTCGCATCAGGTTTGACAATCGACAACGTTCGTTCAACGGCCATGCGGCGTTTCCGATCTAAATTCAGGTTCGAAGTAGAAGCGGCGGGGTTATAGACGGACACGCTGCGGGCGGCAAGCGATCCATTTCTCCAGACGTCGACGCAGCAGCGCCCTAGGCATTCGCTTCTGACTTCATTTCCCAGCTTCCCGACGAAGTTTGCTGCCAGTAGGTAAGCTTGTTTCCAGTCTCAAGATAGTCTTTCCAGCGTTGCCTCGCAGATGCCACAGCCGTCTCATCATTGCCGTTAAATAGCTCACAACATATTGAAAACATGGAAATGTTGCTCGATGTTGCGCCGTCAGTAAGAAACAGTACGTCGGATCGATTGGGGTTCTCATCAAGGTGCGTTAGCCAAACGGGTTGGTGTTCTGGATAACCGTCGGCGCCGCTGCCGTGTGGCAGAAAGGCCCGATCGTTATAGGTCCATAAATGTCCGTTCAGATATTCCACCCGCTCCGCCGAACCGGCCATGACGACGGCACGCCAATCCCGCTCAAGTACACGCTCGAGCAGAGCCGGAAGCGCGCGCTCCAACGGTGTCCGCTGCAAATGGTAGAATCTGATCTCTGTCACCGCTGGTAACCCAAGTCAGTCGCGAGGCCGTTAACCCTCGTAACTGTCCCGTACCATGCGATCGAGCAGTCGCACACCGAAACCCGTACCACCCTTCGGCACCGTTGGAGCGTCCTTGCTCGACCAAGTCACGCCAGCAATATCCAGATGCGCCCATGGCACCTTGTTGACGAAACGCTGGAGAAACTGGGCGGCAGTAATGGAGCCTGCGTCACGCCCACCTATATTCTTCATGTCGGCCACGTCACAGTCGATTTTCTTGTCGTAGGCCTTGTCGAGCGGCAGGCGCCACAATTTCTCGCCCGTTGCCTGACCGGCAGCAACCAGGTTTTCAACCAAACCATCGTCGTTCGAGAATACACCAGCGTATTCGTGGCCCAGACTGACAATCATCGCACCCGTCAGTGTCGCCAAATCGACCATGAACCCCGGCTTGAAACGCGACTGCGTATACCAAAGGGCATCGGCAAGAACGAGCCGGCCTTCGGCGTCGGTATTCAATACCTCGATCGTTTGGCCGGACATTGAGGTGATGATATCGCCCGGCCGTAACGCGCCACCTGACGGCATGTTTTCCACCAAGCCGATAACGCCAATCGCATTAACTTTGGCCTTGCGGCCGGCCAACGCCTTCATCAAACCGGTCACAACCCCGGCGCCGCCCATGTCCCATTTCATCTGTTCCATGGCCCCAGCAGGCTTGAGCGACAGGCCACCGGAATCGAAACAAACGCCTTTTCCAACAAACGCGATGGGGGTCTTGGATTTCGCAGCCCCATTCCATTGCATGACGACCAGCTGACTTTCATGCTCTGCGCCTTGCCCAACGGCAAGCAATGTGCGCATGCGAAGCTCCCGCAGCTTTCGCTCGCCAAGCACTTCTACCTTGATACCGAAGCGGTTGAGCTTGCGTGCTTCCGCCGCAAACGACTTGGGGTAGAGAACATTCGGCGGTTCCGAGACGAGGTCGCGCGTCAAGGCGACGCCCTCGGCCACCTTGTCCATCAACGCAAAGGCGCGGCGCGCTCCGGTGGCGCTTTTTACATGCAACGCGAAGCTCGCAAGACGGGGCTTCTTCTCCTTCTTGGCTCTTGTTCGGTACTTATCGAAGCGATATCCCCGCAGACGTGCGCCAAGCGCAACATCCGGCGCGCTTGGTGTTCCTGACCCTTCATCAATCAAGAACGCCGCTGTCTCTACGCCCGCACTGTCCAAATTTGCGACCAGCCGACCCCCGAGATTTTGGCTCTCGAGCTCATCTATGTCTTTGCCGAGGCCGGCCAGTATTACGAGCAACAAGGAGACGCCTGCCGGTGCGATGACAGAAAGCAGTTCACCTTGCTGGCCGCTAAATTTGCTGTTCCGAACCGCCCGACGAAGTGCACCCTTGGTTGCGGCGTCAATACGCCGTGCCGACGGGCTAAATTTCCCCTTGTCGTTGACACCGACGACCACTGCTCCGGATTTTGGCGTCGCAGGCCCGACAAAATTAATCTTCATGGGTTCCTCACAGATTTGGAAAGGTTTGTACGAGAGTTCGCGCCCAAATTTGGGAATGCGAAGAGTACGTGCCGCGACTTTAGCCGTTCATGCCAAAAAGGAAAGTCCCGAACCGATGTCGCCTGCACATCGTGAGCCACAGCATCCGCCGCATTGGTCGGTTACTTCGGCTCAATGTAGTCGAAGAGACCGACTTGGCCGCGACGTTCGGAAATTCCGATATCGATGAGTTCAGCTAGCCGACTCGCCATTTCGTTCGTGTAGTGTAGGGCATCCCAATAATTCTCGTCAGACATGGTGATTTGTGAGCGAACCATGAAATCGATCGTGTGGGCATTCGGGCTTTGCGCCGCCATTGTCGCCAGCCGCCGCTTACATTCGTCCCAGCGGGCCCATTCGATTGTCCCCTCGTCTGGCAGTCTAACACTATGATAGGGCACGAACATCAAGACCTTTGCCGTTTCGTCAGGAAGCCGCGCCAGCATGTCGCGCATCCTTTGATGCACGGTGTAGCGCCACGCTTGCCGCTGGGCCGCGTAGTCCTGCGGCGGCGCCGTAATTACGCTCTTCGTCGCCGGTCCGGCAGCACCGTATATGTTAAAGCGCGCCTTCTCGATATCGTACTGCTCGACCGGTGGAAGGAAGTTTGTGTAACCGTCACGACCGTATTTGGGCTTCCTCAATCCCGTCAGATAGCCGAATTGGCGCGCCGCCTGCTCCAGTGCACTAAAGTTGAACAGATATAGGGCGTCGTTCCATGAATTGCCGTCATAGAGCCACGGCGGAAACGGACGGAAGGTAAATTTTGCCAGTGACGGCTCGATGCTGCACCACTCTTCGTCGAGCCCGAATATGACCATATGCGGCGCGGGATGATGATCGACAAACAAGTTGTAGAGACGCTCCTGTTCATAGGTTGTCGCACTGTTCATCGAAAGATTGGCAAACCGCGCGGCGAACAAATCGTTGAAATTCGCTGGGTTTAGCGAACGGGTGGTCGAAGTTCCAAATATGGCGCTGTCAAAACGTGAACTGGCTGCAAGCGCGGGAAAGGAAAACCGTTGGTTTGTCGTTACCGGCTCGCGCTCGAAGTCGGGCGAGAATGGCAATGTGCCGTATGGATCGACCACCAGCACGAAGGCATAAAGCAGGCCGACGGTGAGCACCGTACTTGCAACGAACACGGACCAAAATGTCGACCAACCCATACGGCGTCCTAGAACTGAAAATAGATGAATTCAGCGTTTGCACCGCCGCCAACCTGCAACAGGACGGCGACCAAGGCCAGCCCACCGAGCGCAGCAATCGCCGGTTTGGGCTGCACCCGTTCGCGGGCAAATTCCTGGCTCGTTGGGCCAACCACCGCAACCAATGCGGCAGCGATCATCAGCCATCCCGCGTCGAAATAATTTACCATGCCGGAGTCCGCGACACCGACGCCTCCGCCAACCATTGACCAAAGCAGGGTTGCCGCGCCGGGAAATGTCTCCGCGCGAAAAAACACCCAAGTCGTGACGACGAAGAGCATTGTCGCAGACCAGGCGAGCGGTGGCGCAAGCTTGCCGCCAGCGCGCGTCCAAAGGTGATTTACCGCCAGGGCAATTCCGTGCAATCCGCCCCAGGCAACAAATGTCCAACCAGCGCCGTGCCATAACCCGCCGAGCAGCATGGTGATCATTATCGCCAGCATTTGTCGATTGGGACCGGCGCGATTTCCTCCCGCGGGGATATAGACGTAATCCCGCAGAAAACGTGACAGCGTCAAATGCCAGCGCCGCCAAAACTCGCGGATCGACGCGGCACGGTAAGGGGCGTTGAAATTGACGGGAAGATGCAGCCCGAGCATGAGCGCGAGGCCTATCGCCATGTCTGAATAGCCGGAAAAATCGAAGTAGATTTGCAAGCCGAATGCAACCGGAGCCATCCACGCGTCAACAAGGCCGAGCAAACTTCCGGCAGTCGTTGCCGCAAACAACGGGTCGGCCACAAGTGCAAGATGGTCGGCAATGAATACCTTCTTAATCAGCCCAAGTAGGAGCAAGATCCCACCGCGCGAAAGATTCTCATACAAATCATCGTGTTTCGGATCACGCTCAAACTGAAAGATAAGTTCATTGTGCCGGACAATGGGTCCGGCAATCAGCTGCGGAAAGAAACACACATAGAGCGTGTATTCGCCGAATTCGTATGCAGGCGCCTTTCGACGGACAGTGTCGACAAGAAATGAAATTTGCTGGAAGGTAAAAAAACTGATGCCAAGCGGTAGAACTATCGACCAGCGCTGCTGCTCGACCTGCCAAAGCCAAGTGAATGTTTCGGCGGCGAAATTCGCGTACTTAAAAATGCCCAAAACCAATAGATTTACTGAGACTCCCAAGAGGATTAGCGGCATGCGCGGCCACCGCCGATGCGCGCGCGCTAAGACCCAATTGACAGCAATGGAGCCCGCAAGAAGCGGGATCAGCCGAATATCCCAATATCCGTAAAATATAAATGAGGATATTATTAGTATCCAAATTCGAACATTTCGATTTCCTGAGAATAAGTAATAACTAGTTAATACCGCTGGAAAGAATACGAATAGAAATACTTGGCTGTGAAACAGCATTATTTTGCTTTCTTACATACTTGCGAAATGCCTGAGTTTTCTCCGGCATCGAAGCATGAACCTTGCCTATCCGGTTATCACCCACACCCACTATATGTAGTGTGCACCCATTTTCCTGAGTAAAGCTCGGTGCAGGTCGAAGCGGAGATATCTGCGGCGATGCCGAGCAGGGACTCGGACGGCATTGTAGCGGCTTTTAGGCGACACTTTAGCGTGGCGGAAATCCTAATCATTGAGACAGCATTATTTTGCTTTCTTACATACTTGCGAAACGCCTGACGTTTTCTCCGGCATCGAAGCATGAACCTTGCCTATCCGGTTATCACCCACACCCACTATATGTAGTGTGCACCCATTTATCCTGAGTAAAGCTCGGTGCAGGTCGAAGCGGAGATATCACGGCGATGCCGAGCAGGGACTCGGACGGCATTGTAGCGGCTTTTAGGCGACACTTTAGCGTGGCGGAAATCCTAATCATTGAGTCGGATTTGGCAAAACGCCACGTTGCATAAAGGACCGTCACTTCATTGAAATTTATCTGAAATCGGAGGTGAACGACACCGATGGAATATTCCAGGAAATCAGAGCTTCATTGAATTGTAGGATTCGAGTGCCGGATTATTCACAAATAGCTCTGTGAACTGGTTTTCAAGTTCGCTCAATACGTCATATGGAGTAAACGGATTGAGGATCACGTTCTTGCGTGTCGCTTCGTCTTCGCTGCGACTCAAAACGCGCCGGAGACTAACAGGCGCGGACGGGTTCTCCGCAACGATTCGTGCCAGCGCGTCGCTTTCTTCGACTAGCCCGGATTATTCACGGCACGGCGTGAAAGAGGTGGTGAGCGTGGATTAAACTGTTGAGATTCCGTATGATTCTGGTGTCTGGCCAAGACCATACGGCAACAGGGAAACCCGGCTCACCATGGATGAGATTACCGCCTATCAGCCCGTTGAAAAAGGCGTCATTGACCGGGTTTCACGCCACGGCGAAGCATATCGCGGCGAAGGCGGTTTCGCCATCCTCCGAGACGATGAGGACGATCTGAACGACCAGGACGGCTCCAGCGGGCGTAACAAGCACGAACAAGGCGCCAATTCCGCCCGCCACGGCCTCCTTCGGGGTGCCGGCGCCGATGAGTTGGCGCATCAGCAACGATAGGTTGTGGCCGGCGACGTGAAGCAGGTATCGCTTGTGCACGTTCTCGCGGCCCCGAAGCCAGGTCCGGCGCATACCGCCGCGATCGAGGTTGTGGGCAAAGGAGCGCTCGACGATCTCGGCGCGCAGCTTGAAGGCTTCCCTGGCCACCCCCGATAACAGCCGGGTCCGGTTGTTGGTGACCGCCCGGCGAGCCGCATCATCTCCGTGCCAGCGCGCAAAACCCTTCTGCTTGGGCTCGGAGATCCGGCTCTTCCAGGGGCCGTCGTCGAGCGCCTTCAAGACCAACCGTGAGTGGTAGCCCTTATCGGTCACACATTCGGCCGGATCTTCGGCCGTCGGCGCCACATCCACCGCCTCGAGGTTTGCCTCGGCCGCCGCCAGGGTCTTGGGAAGCGTTGTCGTATCGCCCTCGTCGGCCGGGTGCAGCTCCGCCGCCACCACCGCGCCGGTGTCCAGATCCACCGCGTGCTCGGGCTTGTAGGCCAGGTGCGTGGTGCCGTCCTTCATCTTGGCGATCTTGGCCTCGGGGTCGCTCCTGGAAACCCAGTCCTGGTTCGAGAGCTTCTTGCCCTTGCGCTTGCGGTCCAGACGCGCCAGGTCCTCAGCCGTGGGTGTCTCGATACCGCTCTCCTGGGCCAAGCGCTCCAGCATCCCCCGGTAACCCTCGCCCGTGTCCCTCCGCACGATGTTGCGCAGCGCCGCGTTGGCCTCCATGGTCGAGGCATCCACCCCGATGCGCTCGCCCTTCACCAGACCCGCCTCGGCGATCAGCGCCAGGACCCAGTCAAACACCGCCGTGTGGACTTCATGGGGCAGGCGCGCGCGGGTCCGTGACAGCCAGGAATGGTCCGGCACCCGTTCCCGCATCTCCAACAGCAGGAACTCCCGTAGCGACAGGGAATCCGAGCAGCGCCACTCCAGCCCACGCTCAGAGTCGATACCCTCGAAGTAGCCCACCAGGTGCATACGGAAGTAGCGCCCGGGTGGCACCGAAGGCGCCCCCATCCTGGCCGCGTAATAGGGCTGGCAGACCGCCTCGGCGAAGCCGTCGAAGCCGCCCTCGATCAGTACCAACTGCAGGCGGTCGTAAAATACATGACCAGGCGAGCGCGGCATCTCCGACCATGCTCACCATCAAGTCCCCCTGACGATCCTTCTGCTGTTCGCCATCAGCGAACCCCCCTTCAGGCCAGGACACCCAGACCATGCCGACTTCGTCCAGGGAAGACTTCCAACGGGCTGCTATCTCCCCGGACTGTCACCCGTCGAGAACAAGGAACTGTGCGTCCGGTTCGCCGGCGGCCGGCTGTCGTCGGACGGCGGCGTGCTGGTGCTGCGCGAGATCGAGAAGCGTCTCGGCCTTGCCGCGCGCCTAGCCGGTTGCCTGTCCGATGCGCGCGATCCAGCGAGCACCACCCACTCATACGCCGACATGATCGGGGCGCGCATGTTCGCCATCGCCTGCGGATACGAGGATTGCGACGACCTCGACGTGCTGCGCTTCGATCCGGCGTTCAAGCTGGCCTGTGGTCGCCTGCCCGAGAGCGGTCGCGATCTGATGTCGCAGCCGACCTTGTCCAGGCTCGAGAACGCCCCATCATGGCGCGAACTGGCGCGCATGGGGCTGACGATGATCGATCTGTTTTGCGACAGCTTCGAGCGCGTGCCCCAACGCATCGTGCTCGACATTGACGATACCCCTGATGCCGTCCACGGCGGCCAGCAACTGGCACTGTTCAACGCCCATTACGACGAGTACTGCTTTCAGCCCATCCACATCTTCGACGCGGCGACCGCCAAGCCGGTGCTGTCGCTGCTGCGTCCGGGCAAGCGGCCATCTGGTGACGAGGCGGCGCGGGTCTTGCGCCACGTCATCGGCCGCATCCGGCGCCATTGGCCCCGGGTCGAGATCGCGGTGCGTGGCGACGGCCATTACGGCACGCCCGAGGTCATGGACCTGCTGGAGGATCAGGGCCACGGCTACATTCTCGGGCTTCCCGGCAACGCCCGGCTGAGCGAGATCGGCCAGCCGTGGTGCGAGGACGCGGCGCTGCGCCGGGTGCAATCAGGCAAGGACAAGGTGCGCCGTTTCTTCCAGACCGGCTACCAGGCCAAAAGCTGGTCACGCGAGCGCAAGGTCGTTGCCCGCGTCGAGGCCACCGCAAGGGGGACGGATGTCCGCTTCGTCGTCACCAACCTGCCGGGCCGCGCCAAATTGCTCTACGAGAGGGTCTATTGCGCCCGTGGCCGGATGGAAAACATGATCAAGGAGCACAAGCTCTACACCAAATCCGACCGCACCTCGTGTCACCGATGGGAAGCCAACCAGTTCCGGCTGTTCCTGCACACCGCCGCCTATTGGCTGCTGCATCAGTTGCGCCGGACCGCGCCCCGCCGCTCGCCGTGGCGCACCGCGACGTTCGAGACGCTACGACGGGCATTCCTCAAGATCGCCGTGCGCATCGAGGAGCTCAACACTCGCATCAAGATCGCCCTGCCCTCGGCCTACCCATATCGCAACGCCCTGATCGCGATGGCCGCCTCCATCGCCGCACAAGGCCCCTGATCCTAGCGGCGCGTGCCGCCGGATGAACCTCGAACGTCAATCTCCAACCCGTAACGAAAACCCGCCCCGAAAGCCGCCGTCAACCCGGCCGATACCGCTCGCCTCGCTCAAATCGGCCGCCAAGCGTGAATAATGCGGGCTAGTGCCGTCAATCGCTCAGACGATGTCGTTTCATCAGCAGCTTCCCGTCTGGCCGTGGGTTTTTTCGTTTTTTCCTTGGTCGCCACCGTTCCGTCCCCCGATGTTAAGTACGTGACGTGAATTAAACTCCGGTTCGGTTTTCAGAACAATCAAGAATATAGGGTATCCTATTCGCTCTCGTAGTGCCTAGATCTGGGGGGCAGGGCTGGGTCTGCCCCCGACGAGCTTCTTGTATGGCACGGGCTCCAGTTGCACTGCTTGCTGGAGGAGTCGATAGAACAGGAGGCCGCGAGCTTTGGATCGGCGGCGATTGAAGCGGAACGTGAACTCGTCCAGATAGTAATCAAGCTGGGAGGCGCTAATATCGCCCCATGGTGAATACCCAGTTGTCATCGCCACCGATCAAGGAGGCCGGCTACCCGATGAACTTGCGGGGCATGACAATGTGGGTATCCTGGGTCGCCGATCTGGCGGTCTAATAGCCCCATGGTGAATACCCAGCCACCACCGATCAAGGAGGCCGGCTACCCGATGAACTTGGGGCATGACAATGTGGGCTGGGTCGCCGCTGGCGGAAATATTTTTCGGCTGGTGTTCGAAGCCGACTCCCGTGAGACCGTTGTAGGCTCGCCAGCCATCGGTTCGAATCGTTGCTCCCGGGCACACAGCCGTTTGGACGAAAGGAATGAGGCTCTCGGCGGATGCGTCCTCGACACGCGCCATGCGGATACGACCGGTGCCCCGACCCCGGATTTCGGCGGCAATCGCGACAATCGATTTCTTGTTTGTTTTCCGCCCCGTAACGCCAACCTCCCGGCCGCCCACATAGGTTTCGTCGACCTCGACCTCGCCATTCAGAAGCTCTCTGCCCGGTCGAACCATGGCCCGGCGCAGCTTATGGAGCCATGTCCAAGCCGTTTGATAACCGCCCAGGCCGAGTATTCGTTGAACCCCAAGCGCACTGACGCCGTGCTTCTGATTCGTCACATACCACATCGCCTGGAACCAAAGCCGCAACGGTTTCCGCGTACCCTCGAAGATCGTCCCCGCGGTCGGCGACGTCTGACGTTGGCATCCCGCACATCGCTGTTGGCCCCTGGCCGTCACCCACGCCTCGGTTCCCCCGCAGGCCGGACACCGAAACCCGGCAGGCCAACGGACACGCCGAAGAAAATCCGCACAGGCGGCCTCAGAAGCGAACCAGTCGTCAAATTCCATAAGCGTGCGAGGGTAATCGATCCCGCCAACGGGATGGGCAGTATTCTCGGCCATCACAACATCTTGCCACTACGAGAGCGAATAGGATACCCTATTCAAGAATTAGCCGGATCGCCTCCTCAATGCGCCTGCGCCGGCCCTTGCCTGCAGTCCAAGGAGACACACTACATATAGTGGGTGTGGGTGATAACCGGATAGGCAAGGCATGAACTTCTTCCTGGCAAGTGATCAGCCAACACCCACTTCATTCCATTCAGTATCCTAAGAATTGGCGATTAGTAATTAGCGTAATTTGGACTATACTTCAGCTATGTCCAGCATAAGCCGCTACATGACGTGGCAAATTCTAATCGTAACGTTGTTCGCGACGGTGGCGATCTGCTTTGCGATGTGGATGACGCAATCGCTGCGGCTCGTCGAGCTGATCATCAACCGCAGCCTGCCAATTTCAATGTTTTTTTACCTCGCGACGCTGCTATTGCCGCGCTTCCTCGCCATCGTTCTGCCGGTCGCGGTATTTGGTGCAACGCTATTTACCTACCATAAGCTCATAAGCGACAACGAAATTGTCGTGTTGCGTGCGGCCGGGTCGAGTCATTTTGCGATCGCCAGCCCTGGGATCATCGCAGCATCAATCTTAACTTTGGCGACCTACGCACTAAGCCTCTATCTGGTTCCGGCGTCGTTCCGCAACTTCAAGGATTTGCAGCACAAGGTTCGAAACGATTATTCGCTGGTTCTGCTTCAAGAAGGCGTGTTTAACACGGTTGCAGATGGAATAACCGTTTATGTGCGTGAGCGAGACGCCAACGGCGAGCTGCATGGCATCATGGTGCACGACAACCGGAATCCAGATTTACCGGTAACTTACCAGGCCGAGAGCGGTGCCCTCATCCACAGCGAGAACGGGCCGCGGGTGATGTTGGTAAATGGCAACCGACAGCAGGTCGACCGTACGAAGGGGCAGTTGTCGATGCTGTATTTTGACCGCCTGCCCTTCGACATCGGCCAAGTGAAACTCGCGGACCAAGTCCGCTGGCGTGAACCGCAGGAGAGATACCTCGACGAATTGCTCAGGCCAGACCAATCAAAGGGCGACCGATTCTATCACGATAAACTGATCGCTGAGGGCCACCGCCGCCTCGCCTCGCCATTATTGCCGCTGACTTACAGCGTCATTGCTATGGCAGTCCTGTTATGTGGCCCATACAACCGTCGAGGACAGTTTTATCATGTCCTGATCGCCATTGCGCTGACAGTTACCCTATTGATCACAAGTCTGGGCCTACCGCATCTCGTCACCAAAAGCCCGGTGCTCATGCCACTGTTGTACGCCAATAGCATTGTTCCCTTGATGATTGGCCTCTACCTATTAGCGGTGCCACCAAAACGGCGAGCCGGTGGTCAGCCTGCCGAGCTGGCGCCATCGGCGTCCTAGTCGGAAAGGTCCCTTAAGAGGCGTTCACTTGCATGCGCGTTTCGCCAACAATTTCCCTTTATTTTGCACGTCACTTTGCGTTTTGGCTGTGCTGCGTGTTCTTAGTCTTGCTTGGCATCGTAGCCTTGTTCGATTTCGTCGAATTGTTGCGACGGGCATCGGGAAAGGAGAACACGGACTTGGCGATCGTGCTGCAGATGAGCGCCCTCAAGCTTCCTCAACTGGTTCAGGAAATGCTCCCATTCAGTGTGCTGTTTGGCGCCATGTTTTCGTTTTGGAAGTTGGCGCGAGGCCGTGAGCTCGTGGTCGCCCGTGCCGCGGGCGTCTCGGCCTGGCAATTTCTTGTTCCAGCCTTATCCATCTCGCTCGTCGTCGGCGTGCTGCAGGTCGGATTGCTCAACCCGTTGGCCTCCCTAATGCTCACGAAATTCGAGCAACTTGAAAGTCGCTATCTCAAACATACGACGAGCATGCTTGCGCTATCGAAAAACGGATTGTGGCTACGGCAGGCCGACAAGCGTGGGCAGACAGCGATATACGCCACCCGCATGTCGCAGAGCGACATGACCTTGCAGCAGGTCATCTTATTTTTGTTTGAAGGCAAAGACACTTTCGTCGGGCGCATCGATGCCGAAAGCGCAAAGTTGGAGGATGGGTATTGGGATATCAGCAAAGCATGGATCTCAGCGCCAAATAAAGCCGCCCGTTACGTCGAAAGATTTCAACAGAAAACCGACCTAACGCTCGACAAGATACAAGACAGTTTTGCGTCGCCAGAGACGATGTCGTTTTGGGACCTACCTGCATTCATAAAAACCCTGGAGGCCGCTGGATTTTCGGGACACAGACACCGACTCTACTGGCATTCTCTACTCGCCATACCAATTCTGCTCTGCGCCGTCGTGCTGATTGCCGCCACGTTTTGCATGCGAGTCAGCAAGAATTGGAATACCAGCGTCATGATAGTCTGCGGCGTCGCGTCAGGATTCTTCCTTTATTTTCTGAAGGACGTTGTTTACGCGCTTGGCATTTCGGACAACATTCCAGTATTTCTGGCTGCTTGGACGCCAGCGGGAGTTAGTCTAGCTTTGGGGGTCGCGAGCCTGCTTCATCTTGAAGATGGATAACGGGGCAAACTCGAAGAATTCGGTCCACCGCATAACAGCGATATCCGTTCGCCTATCGCGAACATGAATGTTTCTCGTGTCGAGGCGACACCGAACGCCTACAGAGGGCATATCATTGAAGACAGTGTGCTCCATGTGTCTGACTAACAACGGAAAGTGGAGGCCTCGATCGATCGCCGCTATCGCGATCTGCGGGCTGACGATTTTGCTTGCGGCCGCTTCCGCGACGACACGGGCGCAAGACGTGTCGCGGATCGCAGCTATCGTCAATGACGAGATCATCTCGGTGCTCGATCTCGTGGGCCGCATCGATCTGACCATTTTTGCCGCTAATTTCCCCAATACCGGCGACACCCGCCGGCGCCTCGCCAGGCAGATCCTGCGCGCACTTGTTGACGAACGATTGCAGCTCCAGGAAGCCGCGCGCATGGGCATTCGGGTCAGCGAACGGGACATTGCAGCCGAGATTCGAGTAATCGAGCGCCAAAACGGCGTGCCGCAGGGTGGCCTGGACGGAGTATTGCGC
Source organism: Alphaproteobacteria bacterium (assembly GCA_963664465.2). Taxonomy (GTDB): domain Bacteria; phylum Pseudomonadota; class Alphaproteobacteria; order UBA8366; family CAVOAK01; genus CAVOAK01. Next base: position 241,299 of record CAXXSU010000011.1, read on the forward strand.
CAGCAGGGTGTCAAGAAATCTTCGCTCGTCACGCAACTGCGGGCGCGCATTGCCTGGACAAAAACGGTGCAGCGGAGGATGCGACGCCAGATTGCAGTCAGCGATGAAGAAGTAGACGAAGCGATGCAGCGCCTCCTAACCAACCAAGGGCTGGTACAAAACCGCGTGGCGGAGATTCTCCTGACATTTGATAGCCCCGATCAAGAAAGTGAAGTTCGGGCGGCAGCAGAACGACTCGTTCAGCAAATCCGCCAAGGCGCCCAATTTGGCGCCTTGGCAAGGCAATTCTCAAGAAGTGCATCCGCCGCGTCCGGTGGAGAGTTGGGATGGGTTGCCCAGGGGCAGCTGGATGAAGCGCTTGATCTCGCGCTCCTAGAACGCAGCCCAGGCCAGATAACCGACCCGATTCGTACATTCGCCGGCTATTACATCTTGTTGTTGCGCGACCAGCGATCACCAGATGCCACGTCCGAAAATACCGTCCTCGAACTGCAGCAACTCGTTGTCCCGATAGCGGCTGGTGCCACGGCAACGGAGGTCGCAAACAAGACCAAGCTCGCGCTAGACGCGCGATCGGCTCTAACCAGTTGCGAGGCGCTTCCGGCCGTGGCAAAGAGCATCGATTCGCCACTGTCTGGCTCGCTCGGAAAGATTGCAATTAAAGACCTGCCGGCCAATCTGCGACATGCGGTCATCGATCTTGACACTGGCAACGTAAGCCAACCAATCGTTACAAAGACGGCAGTGCTATTGCTGTTGGTATGCGACCGAATCGAGGCGAAAATCGAACTGCCGACACGCGAACAGATTCAGACCCGGCTGGGCTTGCAAAAACTGGATCTCCTGGGTCGACGCTATTTACGCGACCTGCGCCGATCAGCATTCGTGGAGTATCGCGTATGACCGTGGTCCTCGCGCAGCCGCTGGCAGTTACCATGGGCGAGCCGGCCGGAATTTCCGGCGAGCTCGTACTCAAGGCGTGGCTCCATCGTGATGATCGGCAACTCCCAGCATTTTTCGTGATCGACGATTCCACACGGCTTGAGCGATTGGCCGAACGACTTGAATGGGACGTACCGATCGTTGCCATCGACTCGCCGCTCGATACGGCAAAACACTTTTCAACCGCGCTTCCGGTGCTCTCACGGCCGCTGCCCGGCCCCTGTACGCCCGGCCATCCCGAGCGTGCCAACTCCCCGATGGTTATCGAGGCCGTGCGAGAAGCAACCGCACTTGTCATGGCTGGACAGGCATCGGCGATCGTTACCAATCCCATAAATAAGCAGGTGCTTTATGAGGCCGGGTTTGCGCATCCGGGTCATACGGAATTCCTCGCGGAACTCGCCGGCGGCGACCACGTGCCCGTCATGATGCTGGTCTGTCCAGATCTCCGGGTCATCCCAGTGACCGTTCACCTCGCGCTCGCGGAAGCCATTCACGCGCTCGACAAGAGCAACATTGTCACGACGGTTAGAACCGCCGCTGCTGCGTTGGTCCGAGACTTTGGAATCGACCACCCGCATCTTGCCGTCGCCGCCTTAAACCCACATGCCGGCGAAGGCGGTTTTCTGGGCCGCGAGGAGCTTGATATTATTTCGCCCGCGGTTGCCGAATTGAAGGCCCATGGACTTTCCGTGAGTGGCCCCGCACCAGCTGATACGCTATTTCACGAACGCGCACGACAGACCTACGACGCGGTCGTTTGTATGTACCATGACCAAGCGTTGCTCCCGGTCAAGACCATCGATTTCAGAAACGGCGTCAACGTGACGCTGGGCTTACCCTTCGTGCGCACGTCACCGGACCACGGAACGGCCTTTGAGATCGCGGGTACCGGCGTTGCCGACGAAACCAGTTTCGTTTCGGCATTGATTCTTGCTGCCGACAACGTTGCCAACCGGGCGGCAAGCAACCAACGCGGCCAGTCGGAGACGGCCCAAACGCAGCGTGTCTAGTCCAACGGCGACGGGGCAGGAAATAACAGACCCGGTTGCGCTTCTGCCGCCATTGCGGGACGTCATTGCGCAATTCAGACTTGGAGCAAGGCGTTCACTCGGTCAGCATTTCTTGCTGGACCTTGAACTTACGCGCCGAATTGCACGCGCCGCAGGCGATCTCAGCCACGGAACCACAATTGAGATTGGCCCCGGTCCTGGCGGCCTTACCCGCGCACTGCTGATTGAAGGCGCAGCGCATGTTATTGCCGTCGAGCGCGATGGGCGATGTGTGGAGGCCTTGGGTGCGCTGGTGGACGCGTCCCAACAGCGGCTCGAGATCGTCCAAGCCGATGCCCGCGCTGCCAATGCGGCGTCGCTCGGCAACACCCCACGTCGGATCGTCGCCAATCTCCCCTACAACATCGCCATGCCGCTGCTCATGAATTGGCTCGACCAGGCCACGGCATTCAGCCAACTCATCCTGATGTTTCAAAGGGAAGTTGCCGATCGCATCGTCGCCGACCCTGGCACCAAGACATACGGTCGGCCATCGGTAATTGTACAATGGCACTGCAAGGTTCGGCGCCTCTTCGACATACCGGCGCGCGCGTTCGTACCCGCGCCAAAAGTTGTCTCCACCGTGGTTTCGCTGACGCCATTCGAATCGCCGCCTTATCCGGCGGATGCAGCCGCGCTCAAGGCAGTCGCCCGAGCGGCCTTTGGCCAGCGCCGAAAGATGTTGCGCACCGCGCTCAGAAGCCTGCCGGTTGAGCCCGCCGCCCTGCTCGAATTCGCGGGCATCGAGCCGACAGCTCGTGCCGAGACATTGAGTGTTGCGGAGTTCGCCGCGCTGGCGCGCGCCTTTACTGCCCTTCGCGAAGACCTTTGATGAACTCGCCGAGACCAACCAGGCGGTTGAGGCGAATGCGCTCGGCGGCGAGAATCGCCTGAATGTTCGCAACGCTCTCTTCAACCTTGCGATTGATCAAGACATAATCGTACTCGCGATAGTGACTCATTTCGCTTGAGGCTTGCCCCATGCGACTGGACACGACATCCGGGCTATCCTGACGACGCTCAATAAGACGACGTTCCAGTTCCTGTGTTGAAGGCGGCAGTATAAATATGCTGACAAGGTCTTCCCGGGCGTTTTCCGCCAGCTGTTGGGTACCCTGCCAGTCGATATCAAACAGTACGTCGTTGCCGCCCTCCAGCGCTTCCAGAATTTGCTCCCTCGGCGAACCGTAATAGTGCTCGAATACCTTCGCGTGCTCCAGCAATTCGCTGCGATTAATCATCAGATTGAATTCGGTCTTGTCGATAAATCGATAATCGCGACCCTCGACTTCCCCTGGCCTCATTGGCCGGGTTGTCACCGATACGGACATCTTGATATTGCCATCGCGCTTGAGCAGCGCTCTGGATATCGTCGTCTTGCCTGCTCCGGAGGGCGAGGAGATAACGAGCATCAGACCGCGGCGTTTTATCTCTTGCATTGGTCCGTGCCTACTCGATGTTTTGAACCTGTTCGCGCAACTGATCGACAGCTGCCTTTAGCTCTAGTCCGATCCGCGTGAGCTCAATGTCTGACGATTTTGAGCATAGTGTATTGGCTTCGCGATTGAACTCCTGACAGAGAAAATCGAGCTGGCGGCCAATCGGACCGGTCCCTGCAAGCAAATCGCGAGCTGCGTCGATATGAACGGATAAGCGATCCAATTCCTCTCGCAGGTCCGCCTTCACCGCGAGCAACGCAACCTCGTGTGCGAGTCGCTCTTCGGGCAGCGCAGAGACTTCACTCAGGAGTTCCTCAAGCTGCGCAGTTAGCCGTGCCTTGATGGCGCCCGGCTGCGTCGCAGCGGTGCTAACAGCCTCGCCGCAGAGCATCTCGATTCGATCGATCAACTCAGCAACAAACCCTGACAACCGCGCTCCCTCGCGAGTTCGCGCGTCGTGTAGCGCCAAAAGCACTTCATCGAGTGAGGCCGAAAGTCCGGAAGACCAAAGGCCATCTGTGTCGTCCGTATTCTCATCGGCGACCTCGACCAGACCACGCAGCTGGAGCAGCAAATCCAGCCGCAACGGTTCGTGTGACACCTTTCCATCGAGCGATTTCTGTAGCGCCAGGACCTGTTGCAAAAGGTCGTCGTTGATACGCAACGACGGTTGGCCGTCATCTTTTTCAAGGGAGAGAGCTAGCGTCACGGAACCGCGTTTGAAATGCTGGCCGGCTGTCGTCCGAGCGCCGACTTCGTGGCGCTCCAAGCCGTGCGGAAGCCGAACTCTCACGTCGAGACCGCGCGCGTTCACGCTTTTCGCCTCCCACGCCCAGGAGTAGCGGCCGTCCTCACCGATTGCGCGGGCAAAGCCCGTCATGCTGGAAATTGTCACGATCTGCAGTCTCGAAGCGTCGTCAGGTTCATTGAATGGGGAAATACAGGCGACGGGATGGACCGTGACTATATCGTCTGTTCCGCTATGCCCACAAGCGGATGGCGGCGGCAGGGCATGGGTTCAGCTCGTGCTGTCGAGCCCAGTTTGGCGCGATAATTGGCTCTCCCGCCAGGCGATATATGTGGTACTGGCGAAAATCATGAAGCCGCCCATGAACGTAAAACGGTCGGGCACTTCGGCAAACAGCATGAAGCCGAACGCGGTAGCCCAGATCAGCTGGAGGAAGTCGAGCGGCATGATTACACTGGCGTCCGCGAGTTTGAGCGCCTGCGCAAACGTCAGGAGCGAGACGGTGCTAATAGCGCCGATCAGCGCGAGCCAGGCCAATTCGTTCCAGGATGGCCATTCCCAAAAGAGCAGCGCGGCGAGCAAGAACAAGGGAGTGGTCATCAAGCTGCCATAGAGGGTGATGGTGACGCTCGAGTCGGTGCGCGTCATTACCTTCATCAACGTCAACATGCCGCCCAAGATGAGCGTCGAGATCAGGCGCAGCATCGTGCCAAGGTCGATTGCTTCAAACCCCGGTCGAACGATGACAAAGGTTCCGGCAAAACCGAAAAATATTGCAGTCCAACGACGTAGGCTGACCCGTTCGCCTAGGAACGTGATGGCGCCGATCGTCGTGAAGATCGGCACCAGAAATCCCAACGCGGCAATACGGGCGAGAGGCGCGATGCTGATCGCAAATACCAGGCACAGTCCGCCGGCGACCATCAGGGCGGCGCGCAGGAGGTGCAGGTGAATGATTGACGTCTTTAGCGACGCACCGCCGTGCCAAATGACCCACGGCAGCAGAACCATCAGGCCGAAAACGTTGCGAACGAAGTTGACCTCGAAGGGATGCAGCGTCTCGGTCGACTGGCGGATCAACGCAAACTCGATACCGAAAAGGAAGCCCGCCAGGACCATCAAACCCATGCCCTGCAGGTTGCCCGGCAGATTGCCGAAGATCCCGCCAAGACCCTTCATTTAGTATCGCAAATGCTGCGCGGAGTTTCACAAACTCTGCGCGGAGTTTCACAAACTCTGCGCGGAGTTTCACAGATGCTGCGCGGAGTTTCACAGATGCTGCGCGGAGTTTCGCAGATGCTGCGCGGACGCAATTTCAAGAGCCCGGCGCCGACGAAACGGGTGAACTTGAGGATTGCGCGATGAACGCAACCCCCCTCGATTCGCGCCACGCAACATAGGTCGCACTCGCGCAGATCATGATGCCGCCGAGCCAAGTCCAAACACTCGGGATTTCAGAGAAGAATGCGTAGCCGATGACCGAGGCCCAGATGAGCTTGAAGAAATCGAGCGGCATCAGGACATTGACCTCCGCCTCCTTCAAGCCCTGGTTAAAGAGCAGTTGCGTAGACGTCGCAACAAGCCCGACAGCCGCGCACCAGCCAAGCAGTCCCCAGGTCGGCCACTCCCAGACAAATGCCGCGATCAGCAGGTTCATCGGCGCAAGGAGTACGACCGAATAGCTGGTGAGGGTAATCGTCGACTCGGTTCGACTCAGGATCTTAGTCAACAGGACTGCGAATGAGAAAATCAGTGCGGATCCAATCATTGCCAGAGATCCCAAACTTACCTCGACGATGCCTGGTCTGAGTATTACGAGCGTACCCAAGAACCCTCCGAAGATGGCCAGCCAGCGTCTGACGCCCACGGCTTCGCGAAGGAACACCATGGCCAGAAGGGTCGTGAATATCGGTACCGTGAAACCAAGTGCAGCGAGCAGAGCCAATGGCGTAACGCTAATGGCGTAGAACAGTCCGAGCTGCGATATGAGGGTAATGACGACGCGCAAGCAGTGCAGCGGCAGGCGCTTGGTCCGTAGCGGATCGAATCCGCGACGTATGAACCACGGCAACACGACGAACAGGCCAAAGAAGTTCTGAAAAAACGCAATCTGGAACGGGTGTAGGTCAGCGGATACCAGCCGCACGAGGGCGTGGAGTGTCGACCGGCCTAGGGTCGATACAAAGACCAAGCCCATGCCGCGGACATTTCCAGAAAGCCCGGCGATGCGCATCGAAGTTTCGGATGCCAATGTCGGCGCCCTTCGGTTGGAATTCCGGCCGCCAGTTAGACACCGTCGCGTACCTGCACACTAGGCATTTCCGCGCGTCCATCGGGCCGTCCTGCAACGCATTCGAGAGAAACAAAATTGCGGTAGGCGGTGCCGGCGCCGAGCACCCAAATCAAGATGTAGTCGATAACTGTTGACAACGAGCACGATATATAGTGGGATTTCGCTTGAATTCACCTATATGTGGATTCTTCAGGTGCTAACCGCCTTCGAAGGAGGAGACATGCCTGATATGATGGAAAAAGTGAAGGGTTGGATTGGCAAGATCACTGAGCTCGGACTTTTGCTCATTGCTCTTGCTATAGTCGTGCAGGTGTTATTCGGCAGCAATCAGTTCTTGTCATCAAATGTTGTCGGCAACCTAATCGACATCATCCAGTCGTTGGGTAACAACGGCTTGGTTGGTTTGATTGCCTTGGCCATTATCCTGTGGTTGTTCTCGAAACGGTCACCAGGCTAATTTAGCTCCGGTATCTTTCCAACTAACTATTCTCTGACAGTTTAGTTTCGTACTTCCCATTGGGGCCGCCCTGGCGTGATAGTCTGGGCGGCCTCAAGTTTTTTCACTCAGCCAATTTCCCTCCCGACATTGCGCTCGCGTGGCTACGCGTATATGGAAAGCGCCAATTGGTGAGGTGCGAATCGAACGGGGGGACGACCAGATGGCCAAACTCACACTGACTGAAGCACAACAGATTATTGACGGCGCGATTGCCAAAGCAGGTGAACTCGATCTCATGCCGCTTACGATCGCCGTCCTTGATGATGGTGGTCACCTGAAAGCGTTTGCCCGCCAGGATGGCCCAGGCGCTGCGCTACGACCCCATATTGCCACTGGTAAGGCCTGGGGTGCGGTTGGCATGGGCGTTTCCTCGCGTACACTCGAGCAGCGCGCGCTCGAACGCCCCCACTTTATCGCCGGTGCCATTGCCGCATCAGACGGTAAGTTAGTCCCAGTCGCCGGCGGCGTGCTGATCCGAGATGGATCGGGCGAGATCGTTGGCGCAGTCGGAATCAGCGGCGATAGCTCGGACAATGACGAAGCGGCCGCGATTGCAGGCATAGAGGGCGCTGGATTTACAGCCGACGCAAAATAACAGGTCAGCAGGAGTCGTTAGCCGAGCTGCCTGCGACCTTCTAACGTCTAAAGGCGACTCCAAGCGCGGCACCGACAAAGGCGCCAAATATGCCAACCAATACGGGCTGGCCCAGCCAGGCGCCAAGCACCGTGCCGAGTATGATACCGCCAATGACGTAGACCACCATCATCCACGTAAGCTTCATCGCCTTTGGCCCCTGCAGGTAGCCCATGACACGCGCGCTTTCGCGCAGGACAGCATGGAATTCTTCGGCATCACGGACGCTTTGCGCCGCAGATCAGCGCTGTGTTTCCATGCAGATGCAAACATGCGGCCGCGAGGCCGGCCGAGTCGAACCAACCCAAATAGTCGTCCAAACTCGCTGGAGGGGCCCTGTTGGCAAAGCTCTCCGTGTATTCCTCATGGCTTTCGGCCGTACGCATCGGCTCGCCGTGAACGCGTTCAATGCGCCGCCAAAGGCTCTGCTGGAGTGAAAACAGCGACGACTCGTCGAGCCTGACTCGGTCGTAGAGCAAGAAATATCCATGTTCGTCGAGTCGGTCGGACGTCCAGTCGATGGCAACCTGTTTTGCCGCGTCGCTGATCTCGTGAAATGCAAGAACCGACGTTATGAATTGAAATGGCTCCTCCGAGAGATCTAATTCGCCAAGCACTTCGAGGTCACCTTCCATGAAAGTCGCCCTTTCCTCGACATCGGCCAGGTTCACTCTTGCCGCTTCAATCGCATCGCTTGAACGGTCGATACCGACGAATTTCAAATCAGGATGGCGATCAAGGAATAGATGCCCCACATAGCCAACGCCGCATCCGAGATCGAGCAGGCGATCGCCGGGCTTGGCGTGGTCGGCAATCAACGTCGCCATGATATCGAGCTGCTCAACACGTGTAGGATGCCTGCGGATCGGATCTTCCATAGTTTCAATCAGCCTTTATCTGCCCATTCGCTCGCGACATATCGAGGGTATACAATTCCTGTGGCTGTTGCACGCCACGCAATGCGTATCGCCCGAGCGATACGAGTCGATCGCGACTCGCACCGGCCGCTTCGGCAAAAGCTGAGGAAATCACTGGATTTTGGTCAAGCGTACGGCACATCGCCTCGATCCGCGCGGCTTCGTTGACCGCGGGCCCAACGACAGTGAAGTCGAGGCGATCCGGCGATCCGACATTGCCATAAAGCACGTCGCCGTAATGCAGCGCCAAATAGAAGCGCGATGACGCCAGACCGGCCCCTTCGCGACGTTCACAGAGCTTCTCAACACGCGCGAGCGCAACCTCTACGGCGTTGAGCGCGGTTCGGCAGACATCCTCGCCATCGTCCAACTTAAAGATCGCAAGCAAGCCATCGCCGAGAAACTTCAACACCTCGCCGCCGTGTTCGTGGAGCGTTTCGATCATACACTCGAAATAATCGTCGAGCAGGCCAACGAGCTCGTCGCGTGGTGTCGTGTCTGCAATTTTGGTGAAGCCCTGGAGATCGCAATAAAATAGCACCGCACGAATTGTCTCGAGCGTTCCGCGGCGGATCTCGCCGCTGAGTATGCGAGACCCGACATCTCCGCCGAGATATGTCTTGATGACGTTGTTGGCGATATCGAATGTCGACGCATTCTTCAAGGTGAGCGCAAGGGTTGGTACGAGTTCCTCTATGTCCAAGATTTCTTCGTCGCGAAAACCTTCTGGCGCGTCGGAAGACCATGAAGAGATTATGCCCGTGACCGGGCCGAGCCGATCGGCCTCCCCAAATTCCGTCTTAACGGCCAAATAGTCGGTGATCCCCCTGTTCCCGAAACTCGTCAAACACTGAAAACTTAAAAGGTCGATTGCTTTCATTGAGCCGCTGCCACAACGTCATCTCTTTGGATTTGATGAGATGGTAGAGCGGGCTGCGACGCCAATTCTTTGCCTCAAATTCTTCAGACGTCCCTTTAAATTCCTGGGTGCCCGTCTCGTCCTCATCGCGCAGCCAACGGATACCGCGACCGGCGATCATTGGGTGTAAATCCGGTTGCACGATCTGTCCACGCTTGAGGGCTATACCGTTCGCATTAAGGCGCTTGCAGAATTCGGCAAATACCTGCGTTCGGGGTGTGCCGTTCAGTCCATGCTCGATCACTGCCTGCATGAGTTCGATTTTTGTCGCGCGGTTCATGGTCGAGCCATACGCCCAGGCTATTCGAACGCACTCGCGTTGATCAGAAAATGCACCCAAATACTGGCGGCATATCCGAGTCCGATGGCCCAGGACCACTTCAGATGAGCGAAGAAGGTATAAATTCCGCGCGCCTGACCCATGACCGCTACGCCGGCGGCCGATCCGATCGAAAGCATTGACCCACCTGCGCCTGCCGTCAGCGTAACCAACAGCCATTGCCCGTGCGACATCTCGGGAAGCACAGTCAGCACGGCAAACATGATGGGGATGTTGTCAATGATCGCGGACAATACACCGACCAGGATGTTGGCGGTTGTCGGACCCAACTCGCCATACAGGAACTGCGACCCCAGTTCGAGATAGCCGAGCGTTCCCAATCCACCGACGCATAGGATGATGCCGTAAAAGAACATCAATGTATCCCACTCGGCCCTCTCTAATGCTTTGAAAATATTGAATGACTCTGTTTCGCGCGCGCGCTCGGCCGTCGCAGGGGACGTGACTTCCAGTTCAAGGCCGACATCACCCAGATCACCTTCGGCCGGCTCCGGGAAGCCGGAACGGCGTGTTTTGAGGTAATAGCCATAGAGCTTGAGCACGCCGAGTCCGGTCATCATTCCCATGACGGGCGGAAGGTGCAAAAATTTGTGCGACGATATCGCCAAGAAGATCGTAAAGAGGAACAGTCCGACAATTGTCCAGGCGCCATCGAGCAAACGGTATTCAGTATCATTCGACTCAGGCTGCTCGCGTGGCACCGCGAAAACCATAATTACCGCCGGCACGAGCCAATTGACAATCGACGGCACGACGAGGGCGAAAAATCCTTGAAACTCGATGATGCCCTTTTGCCAGACCATGAGCGTCGTGATGTCGCCGAACGGGCTAAAAGCCCCGCCGGCATTGGCAGCGACGACGATGTTGATGCAGGCAAGGACGATGAAGCGTGGGTTTGTGCTGATTGCCATAACGACCGTCGACATGAGAAGCGCGGTGGTTAAGTTGTCGGCAATCGGCGATATCAGAAACGAGAGCAAGCCGGTGACCCAGAAAATCGCGCGAAGCGACAGGCCAAGCGAGACAAGCCAAGAACGCAGGGCTCCAAATACGCCGCGCTCGTCCATCGCGTTGATGTAGGTCATCGCTGCCAACAAGAACAGAAACAGCTCTGCAAATTCGAGGAGATTGTGGCGAACGGCGGCCTCGGCAGTTTCGAAATCACCCGCGGCGCCGAGCGCCAACGCCACCAGGGCCCAGATAAGACCCGCGGCGATCATCACCGGCTTGGATTTGCGGAGGTGGATCGTCTCCTCGCTGATGACGAGCAGATAGGCAAATCCGAAGATTGCGAGAGAGGTGTAGCCGGCCCAATGGTTCGTCAGATCCACGGCTGGCCCGGCTGCCGGAGCAGACAATGCCGGTCCCGATACCAAGACTGTTGCACAGGCAGCGATGATCGCCTTCACTCTCCGCATTCCGACATTCCTTGATTTGTACTGATCCACTCGACAGCGAGATACGCGCAAGGGTCGTGTTAATCAACCACCCATTGCAGCCCCGCCTGCGCCGACGACGATGAAAGGCGCCCAAAACATGGGATGAGCGTAGTGTGGGCGATCATCGGTCTGCATCAATTCCAGCATGGATCGTCTGAGCGCATCGGCGCGGCTGATCTTCGGATCTGCAGCCGCAACCTCGAATAAACGTGTCGTCAGGCGTTTCGCGGCCTCCGATTCGACGGGCCAGTGCGAAACCAGCAATGCCCGGGAACCGGCATAAAAGAACGCCCGCGTGAGGCCGGACAAGCCGTCGGCACCAGGCGTACCATCGGGCGCCGCCGTATTACAGGCGGAGAGTATAACCCAATCGGCGTTGAGTTTTAGCTGCGCGACCTCGCCAGCGGTTAACAAGCCGTCGTTTCCAGCTGTGGCTCTTTTCGGCGGCGTCATGACAAGCGCCGGCTCGCCAACCGTGTCGAAATCGCCGGCCATGAGACCATTCGTCGCGAATGCCAGGACGCGATAACGCGACAAGTCCATGCGTTTAACGACCAGTTCACTCGCCTTATCGCCGAGGAATATCTGTTTCGGATCCGCGCCCAGGGAACTCGCCAGCGCTCGCAGCTCGTCCGCGGTTTCTGGCAGTCGCGGCAACTGCCTTACCTCATCGGCGTCCGCGACGCCGCCGCGCTTTTGAAACAGGGCAGAGGCCACAAAGACCGGCTCCCACCCGGTTTTCCCAGCAGGGCGGGGTCGCCAAATCCGATAAAGGGACTGGTGGCACGTGCCTGCGTAGCGAATAGGCGAAGCGCCTTGAGGGAGGCAACGGAGGGCAAGACGGTCAAGGCGTAGCGCTTGGCAAGCCAAGGAACGTCGCGATAGTCGACGAATTCTGTGACGGCTTTTTGCGGCGCCTCGGCGACGAGCACGCCAACCGGCAGGCTGGAAAGTACGCCGTTGGGAACCACAATGACGTGCCGCACCCCCTCAAGCAAGGGCGCGGCCGGCGCAAACAGCTGCTGGTAAAGCTTAAACGCCTGGGTGGTGGAAAAGCGGGGAATGTCTTCAAGCCGCTCGATCCCGGTGGGATCGAGCGATTGCCTGAGCGCCTGGATGGCGGCTGACAACTCGTCGGCGGTGACCGGCAGAATGTGTGTCGAGACACCGTCGACCCGCACGACCCACAAGAAACTCTCCTCGTCGCCAAGCAGCCATGTGATGAGAGCTTCATCCGGCGCCAATAACGACTGGGTCTCGACGATGGATAGCGGCTGCGGGCTTGCCAATGCGGTGTAGTTGGGAAACGAAGATGCGAGCTGCTTGTCGGCTTCCGCGACTGCCGCGTCAAGCAAAGCCAATTTCTCGCGCAATTTCTCCTCTTGCCGCCGATTGCGCTTTGCCTTGGCAACCGCCGCGATCAATTCCTGATCCACGCGGCGCCAGTCGTCGACCGTATCCTGGCGTTCGCGCACCAACACGGCCAAGGCATCGTCACCTGCTGCAAAACGCGCCGACATGCGGGCAACCGCCGCGGCCGTCGTCGTATCGGAGGCGAATTGGGCAACCTCGAAGGCCTCGCTTTGCAACGCACTGCTCTGCGAGGGCTCTTGCTCCGCCAGGTTAAGAGCGTTGTGTACATGTAGAAGAAATAGCCCGAATAGAGTGCGGCGCTCGCCGATGGTACCGGTCGCAACTCCACCGCTAGCTTGCGCGGCGCGCAAACGAAAGATAGATGTCGCCCGGCGCGTTACGGAAAAAGCCTTGGCGAGATCCCCCAATGCTTCGTGCGCCAGCGCTACATTCTTTAGGTCGCGGGCCGTCACAATGTGGTTTGGGCCATGGAGTTTGTCGCGGATCGCAATCGAACGATTATAGAGTTCCAGAGCTTCTGCATATCTCGATTGCTTAGCGTAGACGTTGCCCAGGTTGTTCAGGCTATCCGCGACATATGTATGTTCGGGTCCGAGCGCCTTCTCTCGGATCGCAAGCGCTCGCTTGTCGAGTTCCTCGGAATTCGCATACTGCTCCAAGTGGCGGTAAATCTCGGCAAGATTTTGCAACGTGCCGGCAACGTCGGGATGACCCGGTCCCAATGCCTTAGTCTTGATCGCCAGCGATCGCTCGTGCAACGCAATCGCTTCCTCGTATTTACCCTGCCGCGTGTAGACCACCGCAAGATTGTTGAGCGCGAACGCCGCGGTGGGGCTCTCCTTGCCAATCGCCTTTTCCCAGATGGCCAGTGCCCGCTTGTACAATGTCTCGGCTTCATCCAGCCGCCCCTGATTCCGATAGACGATTCCGAGATTATTGAGTGTTGACGCAATACTTGGGTGATCCGGCCGCAGTTTTGCAGACTGGATGGCCAGGGCGCGCTTGTAAGCTTCCTCCGCTTCGTCATAGCGCCCTTGATCTTTGTAGATTCGGCCCAGGTTGTTATTTGCGTGCGAGACCTGGACGTGGTCGGAACCAAGCGCTTCTTCGCGGATCGCGAGGCTTCGGAGCTGCTCCCGTTCCGCCTCCTCGAGACGACCGAGGGCGCGGTACATGTTGGCAATATTACCAATGATTGTGCCGGTCTCAGCATGCTTGGAACCTTTCACCTTTCGCATGATTGGAAGCGAACGCTGGTAGAGCTCCAACGCCTTTTCGAACTTCGCATTGTCTTGATAAAGGAGGGCCAGATTGTTGAGCGAAACGGCAATTTGGTAATGGTTGGGATTGAGCGTCCGCTGACGGATTTTCAGGGCGCGGTTTAAGTAGTTCTCGGCCTGTACGAAATCGTCGAGTTTGCGCGTGATCAAGCCCAGATAGTTGAGTATCAGCGTCGTGTTGGCATGCTCGGGACCGTAGTTCGCCTCGCTCAGCTTTAGCGCCTCCCGCATCTTCGGCAGGGCCTTGTCGTACTTGCCAACCTTGTAGAACGCCTGGCCCCGGTTGAATGCTTCGACGACCGGATCGTTCTGAGCGTGCGTCGCGGGTGCCCACAGTAAATTCGTGAGTAAAAACGTGTCGACGAGTACGGCGACGATGATCGAACGGTATCGTGGCTTTAGCATTCGCGGGCTCCGGAGCTCTGCGGCAACGCAAACGACACGACCTGACCCTGTCGAGGCCACCTAGGTGCCGACCTTAAGCGTCGCGGTGAGGCCCCGCAAACAAGCGATCACCGAGAGCGCCGTAATTCGACCGGTCCGCTGATTTTCTTCGGACGGAATATTCTCGATGACCATCGAGAAGCTTGCGCTGTCGGCCTCAACTTCGATGCGGTGGACATTGCGTGAAAGGTCTGGATCTGCCCAAATTTCCAACGCCGTTTCGTCGGCGCCAAGGCCCGCGAGGCTGAGCGCCGCTGCAACGTTGACATTAGCCGGAAATCCCCGTGCCCCATCGCGTGCACTTCCATCGAAAACCTTGAGCGGTTTCTCGAGATTATCTAGATCGATATCGTTTTCGGTGAGGTATGGAGCGCCCTTTAGACCTGCGGGCGGCTTGCGGGTAATCATGCGCACGGAGTTGATTTGTCCCTCGGCCGCCGCACGCACCGCATCGAGTCCGAGCAGGGCACCGGTCGGCACGACAATCCGGGCGCCGCTCGCCTGCGCGAGTTCCGCCAAGTCCGGTCGCGACAACAACGCGCCGCAGCTTAAGGGCACGAATATTCGTCCAGCGCGAATCGCAGGCTCGGCGACATGTTCAAAAACGGCTGCCGGTGCGCATTCAACGACGATCTCGGCCAACGCGGCCAACGCCTCGAGCGCGACAACCGGTGGCGGGTTCTGGAAGTCGGCAAGGCGCTTAACCGCAGCCTCATGGTCTCGCGCCGAAACTGCCGCAAGAGCCAGTCCATCGATGCCCCTGTCGAGTTGACGCGCGACGGCCATACCAATCGCACCCAACCCGCCAATGGCAACACGCAATGTAGACCTCTCCTCTGACATTGCCTTAAAGCTTCTCGACTACATTATCCATTAACACTTTGATATCATTTCGTTTTTTCTAACTTTTGGAGCGCACGCCATCGCGCGACATTGCGGTTGTGCTCGGCCAGCGTACGCGCAAATGAGTGCCCACCGCTACCGTCCGCGACAAAGTAAAACTCGTCGGATTGCAATGGATTGAGCACAGCCTCGAGTGCCGCACGCCCGGGATTTGCGATAGGGCCAGGCGGCAGACCGTTATTCCGGTAGGTGTTGTAAGGATGATCGAACTGTAGATCATGTCGGGTAAGCGGAGCCAGTGCGGAGGTGCTGCCACGCGAAAGCGCATAGGCGACAGTCGAATCGGATTGCAACCGCATTCCTTTCCTCAAGCGATTTAGAAAGACGGCAGCGATGCGCGGACGCTCCTTGGCGACGGCGGTCTCTTTTTCAACTATCGAAGCGAGGATCAGCGCCGCCTGCGGCGACTCTATCGGCAGACCAGACGCACGCTGTGACCACAGCTCCTCCAGTAACCGAGTCATCGCCTGGGTCATGCGCCGAGCGAATTCGTCGCGGTTGTCGCCATAGGAATAGTGATAGGTATCGGGCAACAGCGAACCCTCGGCGATTTCAGCCGAGATCGTGCCGGCGAACCCTGGAGCATTCTCCAGCAGGCGCCTAACGTCACGACTCGTTAACCCCTCAGGCACGGTGAGACGCCGCACCACCGTTTTTCCCTCGGCTAGCCACTGCAACACGTCGAGCGCCGTCATATGGTTGGCGAATTCGAACTCGCCTGCCTTGACCGTCACGCCCCGAATCCGCGCGGCGATGACAAAGAGATTTTGATGTCGGATTACGCCAACATGGCGAAGTTGCGCCGCCGTCTGCGTCAGGCTTGCGCCCTGCGGAATAACCAAGCGCGCGTAGCCGTTTAGCGGTCCGGCAGCCCGAAGTACGGCAAGACTCCAAACTACAACGCCGCCGGCGAAAAGCGCGGCGGCGAGACACGTGATGGCAACCGTACGGACTGCCGACCGCATCGCTACGCTATGAACTTACGGTGCCGCGGCAAATACGAGACAGGCGTTCGTCCCACCGAAGCCAAACGAATTGGACAATGCATTGCGGATCGTTCGCTGTTTCGCCTGTTTGGCGACAAGATCGATATCGCAGCCCGGCGACGGATTTTCAAGATTCAGTGTAGGCGGCGCTATGCCTTCGCTGATCGCCTTGATGCAGAATATGGCTTCAACGCTGCCCGCGGCTCCCAAGAGATGTCCAATAGCCGATTTTGTCGACGACATTGAAAGTGCGTTGGCGTGATCGCCGAACAAACGCTTGACGGCGGTGACTTCGACCTCGTCGCCGACCGGCGTCGATGTCCCGTGGGCATTGATGTAATCAATATCCTCTGGCGCCAGCGATGCGCGCTCGAGCGCGGCAGCCATGGCCCGATAGGCACCGCCCCCATCCGGCGGCGGCGCTGTCATATGGTAGCCGTCGCCGGAAAGTCCGTAACCGATTACTTCGGCGTAGATGTTCGCTCCACGGCGCTTGGCATGATCCAACTCCTCGAGCACGACGACGCCGGCCCCCTCACCCATGACAAATCCGTCCCTATCGACATCCCACGGTCGCGAGGCCCGTTCAGGCGTTTCGTTAAAATTGGTCGATAACGCGCGGGCCGCGGCAAATCCAGCGATGCCAATTCGGCAAATAGCAGCCTCGGCACCGCCGGCGACCATCACGTCGGCATCGCTTTCCGTAATCAAACGCGCACCGTCGCCAATGGCATGCGCACCGGAGGAACATGCAGTGACCACTGCATGATTGGGTCCTCGAAACCCGTAACGTATCGAGACTTGTCCGGAGACCAGATTGATGAGATTTGCAGGAATAAAGTATGGGCTGATGCGTCGCGGTCCGCGATCGCGGAGCGTTAGGGTGCCTTTTTCGATGCCAGCCAGTCCACCGATTCCTGAACCGATGATCACCCCGGTTCGTTCGCAACCTTCGTCGTCGTCGGGTTTCCAGCCTGAATTCTCTATGGCCTGAACCGCCGCGCCCAACCCATAGAGGATGAACAGGTCCATTTTGCGTTGATCTTTGGGCTCGACCCAATCGTCGACGGCAAAATTTCCAAGCGCAGTTTCACCGGTGGGAACCAGACCAGCGATTCGCGCCGGAAGATCGGATACGTCGAACCGCTCGATGGCGGTTATCCCCGAATCGCCGTTTACGAGCCGCCGCCACACATGATCGATACCAACGCCAAGAGGCGTAACAAGCCCCATGCCGGTGATGACGACACGTCGCATTATAGTGAAAGAGGCGGCCGACTGGTCAGCCGGTTAGAACGCACTTAGCTAGCGTGCTCTTTTATGAAGCCGATTGCGTCCTTTACCGTAAGGATCTTCTCGGCCGCATCGTCAGGAATTTCGCAACCAAATTCCTCTTCAAAAGCCATAACCAGCTCGACGGTATCGAGACTGTCTGCCCCCAAGTCATCGATAAAACTAGCACCATCTGAAACCTTGGCCTCGTCAACGCCAAGATGTTCAACAACGATTTTCTTAACGCGATCTGCAACGTCACTCATTGTAATTGGCCTCTTGGAACGGCGGATACCCGCGTTGTCTGGCGTTGTCTGAATGCATGCGCCGAACGATCACAGCGCCAAAATGCACTGGACGGCGGCGTTACGTAACACACTTTATTGGCCTTTACCAGCGCCACTCACAACGCAGGATTTGGCCGAATTCATGCCGCATTTGCCAATTTAGATCATCGCCATACCGCCATTAACATGCAGCGTTTGGCCGGTCACATAGCCCGCCTCCTCGCTCGCAAGAAAGACCACGCCGGCGGCGACCTCATCGACGGCACCAAAGCGGCCGGCCGGAACGTTTGCCAGCAACTTCTCACGCTGTTCGTCAGACAATGCATCGGTCATTGCCGTTTCGATAAAGCCGGGCGCGATACAGTTTACCGTAATACCGCGGTTGCCGACTTCGCGCGCCATGGCCTTCGACATGCCAATGATGCCAGCCTTCGCCGCGGCGTAGTTTGATTGGCCTGGATTTCCGGTAACTCCAACGACCGATGAAATCGAAATGATGCGTCCCCAACGACGCTTAATCATGCCACGCAACGCACTACGGCTAAGGCGAAATGCGGCCGTTAGATTAACGTCGAGGACGCTCTGCCAAGTTTCATCGGACATGCGAATCGCGAGCATGTCGTCGGCAATTCCGGCGTTGTTGATCAGGATATCAACCCCGCCCATTGCCTCCGTCGCCTGCTCTACCAAGCGATTGGGCGCATCCGCGTCCTTTAGGTCAGCCGGCGTAACGTGGGCGCGGTCGCCAAGTTCGGCGCTCAATGACTCGAGTGCATCCAAGCGTGTCCCAGAAAGAGCCACGCTCGCACCACGGCCATGAAGCGCCCGGGCGACCGATCCACCGATCCCGCCGGACGCGCCCGTAATGAGGGCATTTTTTTCAGAAAGATCAAACATCAAGATAGGCCCTAGCAGCCTGTCGGACTGAGGTCCGCGAGAATGGGTGTGGACGGATCGCGATGTGGAGAGGTCATGGGATCGAGCGCCTTTCGTGAGGACACGGAGTGCGGTCGCTTGGCCGCGCGTACCGCAGGGTGAGTATACTCTTATGCCCTCTCGTGAGGGCACGAAGTATGTTCGCTTGCTCGCGCGTGCCGCAAGGCGAGCATACTCTTATTCCTTTTCGCGAGGTACGGAGTCCGGCCGCCTGCTCAAGCGTATTGCAAGGTGAACATTCTCTTTATGTTCCAGGCCAGGGTCACCAGGTTCCATTCGCCCGTGACCTTGTCCAGGCCGCGTAGCGAGAACTGGCGGAAGCCCATGGCCGATTTGATGATGCCGAACACCGGTTCCGGCGTTTGCTTGCGCAGGGCGTAGAGTTGCCGGCCTTCGGGCGTCGCCAGTCGATGTGTCATCGCTTCCAGCGGCGTCGGGTTCTCCGGGGGCGGCGGCGCGCCGGCGAAGCGGTCCTTCCAGGAGAGATGATGGCGTTCCCGGCCGGGCGTGATCAACGGCGCGATCTCGGCCTCGGCGCAGGCGTTCACGTTGGCCTCGCTGAAGTAGCCGCTGTCCGCCAGCAGGGTCTCGGGCGCGCCCAGCGCCTCGGGAAGGCGGGCGAGCGCTTCCAGCGCCGGTTCGATTTGTCGCTTGTCGTTGGGGGCCTGGACCACGTCGTTGGTGACCACCAGCAGGCTGTCGGCCGCCACCAGGGCTTGGGCGTTGTAGGCCTGTTCGAAGCCGCCGCCGGCCACCGGCATGATGCGCGAGTCCGCGTCGGTCAGATTGACCTGGTCCTTCGGCCCGGGCCCGGCCACCGGCGGCTCGGGTGGACGGCCGCCCGGCTTGCGGCCCGTCTTCTCGGCCTTCTCCGCGCGCGCCTCGAGCTTCGCCTCGTACTCGGCCCGTTCCCGCTCAAGGCGTTCGCGCGCCCGCGCCTCGATCACCGCCTTGGCCTCGGCGATGCGGGCCAGACGATCCTCGCGCCGGGCCAGTTCCTCGGGCACCGACATCCCGTCGGGCACATCCGCCCCATCGGCCGCCTCCGCCAACGCCATCAACTCCGCCACCTCGGCCTTCAACCGGGCTTCGAGCTCGCAGGCGTGTTTCCACGACAGCGCGCTGTGCCGGCTCGCGTTGGCGTGCACCTTGGTGCCGTCCAGCGCCACCGTGCCGAGCTTCAGCACCCCGGCTTCCCGGGCCAGCAGCAGCACCTCGACGAACAGCCCTTCGATCCGGTCGAGAAAACGCCGCCGGAACGCGGCGATGGTATCGTGGTCGGGATGATCGTTGACCGCGATGAAGCGGAAAGCGACAGAATCATAGGTCGCGCGCTCCAACTTGCGGCTCGAAAACACCCCCGTGGCGTAGCCGTAGACCAGAAGCCCCAGCAGCATGCTCGGGTGATAGGACGCCGAGCCCGAGCCGCGATAGGCCTTCACGAACGCCGAGAGGTCCAACTGCTCGATCACCTCGACCACGAAGCGCGCCAGATGCCGCTCGGGAAGCCATTCCTCCACCGACGGCGGCAGCAGAAACCCCGTCTCCCGGTCGACCGGTCGGAAATTGCTCATGACGGTCTCCATCACGCGCGGGCAAATCAACTGATACCATCGAATCCTATTTCGACTCCCGGCTCAAGTCCGACAGGCTGCTAGAACTCTTTTACGAATACCTCGATATCAGCCGGATCCTGAAGCGACAGCGCCGTCATCTCGCCATCGATACGGCGCGTCAGGCCGCTCAATACTTTACCGGCGCCAGCCTCCACCAATCTATCAACGCCATTCGTCCGCATGTAAAGGACGCTCTCACGCCAGCGAACCATGGCGGTGACCTGTTCCACCAACTGTCGGCGAATGGTTTCCGGATTGCTGGTTTCGCCGGCAGTCACATTCGCTATCAGTGGGACTAAGGGTGCAACGATTGCGGTCCCTTCGAGCAGCTCTGACATTGCCTCTGCGGCAGGCGTCATTAGAGAACAATGAAATGGTGCGCTCACCGGCAACCGAATTGCCCGTCGGGCGCCACGCTCGGTCGCCAGCTCGATGGCGCGCTCTACCGCTTTTTCGCTGCCGCTGACAACAACTTGTCCTGGCGCATTATCATTCGCTGCCTCGCACACCTCACCCTCAACGACCGCGGCCGCATCGCTAGCAACAGACCGCACGTCTTCCAGATCCAGTCCCAGCAGCGCTGCCATCGCTCCCGCACCAACCGGTACCGCTTCCTGCATGGCATTGCCACGGAACCGCAGAAGCCGCACGGCCTCCGCCAACTCCAGAGCGCGCGCGGCAGCAAGCGCGGAATATTCGCCGAGAGAATGGCCGGCGACATAGGTGCAAACGTCGCCGAGCTTCATTCCGCCCTCGACTTCAAGCACGCGGATGACGGCGAGACTGACCGCCATCAACGCCGGTTGCGCATTTTTCGTCAACATCAGGTCGGAGTCTGGTCCCTCGAACATCAACTTCGCCAAATGTTGTTCGAGTGCGTCATCCACTTCCTCGAAGATAAGCCGCGCAGCTGGAAACGCGGCCGCGAGATCGCGGCCCATGCCCACCGCCTGCGAGCCTTGCCCAGGAAATACGAAGGCTGTCGTCATATTTTCAATCCAGATCGATCGTTTCCACGCCGCTAGGCGAAGCGAGCGACGCACCATGCACAAATTGGCCAGTTCTAAAAGTCGATTTCTATTTGTACACGAAACGAATTGTGTATAGTGCGCAGCCCTCATTCACTCCTTGCCGGCGTAACCCGCCGGCTAGATCCGGGCGGTCGCCGAAGACGCCGGATCGCATATAGCCGAAAGGAGTCGCTATGGCGTTGTACGAGAACATATTTATCGTGCGCCAAGACGTTTCGTCCACACAAGTGGACGCGATCACAGACAGCTTCGAAGAAATTATCCGCGAGCATGGCGGCAGCGTTGCCAAACGCGAATATTGGGGCCTGCGAACGCTGGCCTATCGCATCAACAAGAACAAGAAGGGCCACTACGTGCTCTTCAATATCGACGCGCCGTCGGAAGCGGTTCGCGAATTGGCCCGCCAGATGCGGCTTAATGAAGACGTTTTGCGCGAACTCACGGTCCGGCTGGATAGCCTTCCCGAGGCCCCTTCACCGATCATGCTGACCAAGGGCGACCGCGACCGTGACCGAGCGTCACGCGATGGAACGCGCGTCGAGGCGGCCAAGACGGACGATGCATCAGCCAAAACGGACGATGCACCGGCCAAGACAGACGATGAATCAGCCAAGACGGCCAAGCCGGAAGGTGCACCAGCCGAGACAGACGATGCATCAGCCAAGACGGCCCAGACGGACGTGAGCGTGGCCGAAAAGGAGCCAGATGCGGCCGAAGCAACGACTGCCGCTGACGCGCCTGCAACGGATGCCCCGGCCGACCAGCCTACGGTCGACATGGAAACGGTCGCCGACGAAGCCAGCGAGCCCAAGCCCGCAAAGCCAAGGCGCGCAGCGCCGAAAAAAGCCAAGGCCGAGACCAAGAAAAGAGCGGTCAAGGATGAAAAAGTGGCCAGCGCGGACAAAACGAAGAGCAAACCGGCTGCAAAGCCAAAGCGCGCCGCGGCGAAGAAGACCGCCAAGGCAAAAGAATCCGCAGACTAGAGGTAGTACGCAATGGCATTTTCCAGCAGAGGGCGTTCAGGTAGACCTACAGGTTCCGGCGGTGGTGGCCGCCGACCGTCTTCCCGCCGTCCATTTTTTCGGCGCCGTAAGAGCTGTCCATTCTCAGGGCCGAACGCCCCCACCATCGACCACAAGGACGTCAAGTTGCTCCTGCGTTTTGTATCCGAACGCGGCAAGATCGTTCCAAGCCGAATCACGGCGGTTTCCACGAAAGCGCAACGAGAATTGGCGAAAGCGATCAAAAGGGCGAGATATCTCGCCCTGCTGCCCTATGTTGTAAAGTAGCAACATCCGACGAGATCGAACGTGAGAAATTGGAAATATTGGGCGATTTCTTTAGGCGCGGGTTTGGCGAGTGCGCTGGCCTTCCTGTTTGCCGGTAGCGGCACGTTGTTCGGCATGTTGCTTACGTATTTCGCACAGCTGCCGCTCTTTCTCGCAGCGCTCAGCCTTGGTGGAACCGCAAGCATGGCCGCAAGTGCGGCGGCGGTTTTGGCGATCGTAGTATTGGTCGGCGGTTTCTTCGCAGCATTTGTCTACCTGATCGTCAATGCCCTTCCAGTAGTTGTCTTTACGCGCCAAGCCCTGCTATCCCAGACTACGCAACAAGGGGTCGTTCATTGGTATCCCGCTGGACTGCTGCTCGGATGGCTGACCGGCGCAGGCGCCATTATTTTGACGGTCGCGACGGTGTGGCTTGCAGCGCAGCCGGAAGGACTGGAAGGCAGCGTAACGTTGTTCGTTGAATCCATCATGGAACAGATCCTGCCGGCCGGGTCTCAAGGCGGGCGCGACAGGCTTATCAACCGTGTCATTCCAATTCTGCCCGGGACGGTCGTCGTGGGTTGGCTGGTCATGGCCATCATCAATTCCAGCCTCGCACAAAAGCTACTGGTTCATTTCGGCCATAACCTGAGACCTTGGCCCGACATCGCGTCATTGGAGCTGCCACACTGGGCGACCATTCTCGCCGCGGTTTCAATTGCTATTTGGTTGCTGCCGGGCAGCCTTGGTTATTATGGCCAGAACTTGATGCTGGTGTTGCTCACGCCGTTCTTCTTTGTCGGCTTGGCAATGGTCCATTCGCTGTGCCGCCGCCTTACGGTCGGCGGATTCCTGCTGTTCCTATTCTACTTCACGATGATGGCCTTGGGTTGGCCGGTCATCATCGTCACTGTCCTAGGTGTCTTTGAAAATTGGTATGGCCTGCGGCGACGCCTTGCGGCACCGAGCCCTGGCAGCCCTGGCGAGGAAGTTTGACATGCAGCTAATTCTGTTGGAGCGGGTTGAGAATCTTGGGCAAATGGGTGACGTCGTAACCGTCAAGCCCGGCTTTGGACGCAACTATCTGCTTCCTCAAAAACGCGCCCTCCGGGCAACCAAAGAAAATATCGATCGTTTTCAAGCTCAGCGCGCGCAACTCGAAACGACAAATATCGAGCGCCGGGGTGAAGCAGAACAGGTCGCTGAGAAAATCAACGGTCAGATGGCGACCGTGCTACGGAGCGCGGGAGAGTCCGGCCAATTGTATGGGTCGGTGAACGCCCGCGACATCGCGAGCGCAGCAAAGGAGGCTGGATTCACCATCGAGCGTCGCCAAGTCATTATGCAACGCCCGGTGAAGGTATTAGGCCTGCATCCAATCCGCATCCGTCTGCACCCCGAAGTGGACGCAACCTTGACCGTAAACGTTGCGCGAACCGCGGATGAAGCTGAGCGACAAAAGGTACTCGGTCACGCGATTGTTGGCGAAGGAGCGGAAGCCGAAGATCCGGAAACTGCCGCCGACGCGACAGAGTTATTCGAGGAGAGGACAGCGACGCTCGAAGAGCTGCAAATTGCAAGCGAAGTCGACATTGATGAGGATGACGAGGAAGCGCCCGCCGAGGCGAGCGAGGAAGCAGCCGCTGAAGATAACGAGGACGAGTCCAAAAAGGCCCCCGGGGAAAGCTGAACTTCTTGCAGCACAGCCGTCACGAAGGCTGCTGCTAGCGACAATCGATTCCGCCAGCGGCAGAGACTGCCTGTTATCCCCGATATCCTTGTTTCCACAGGTACGTGTTCATGTTATGTTCGACATGTGGTAAACGTCTGGCTGGTGTACACCTCGGTCCATGGAGACTTCGGCACAAGAAAGTAATGTCGCCGCTCTGCGGAGCGACGAAACCGATGGCCCGCTCTTACACACCGCACCGCGGAACGAAGAACTCGAGGCAGCATTGTTGGGGGCGATTCTCTCCAACAACAGAGCGCATGAGCAAGTCGCCGACTTTCTCTATGCCGAACATTTTTTTCTTGCAGCCCATCAAAGTATCTTCGCGGCAGCCGCAAAGCTGATTGAATTGGGGCAGCAGGCCTCGCCCGCGACATTGCGTCACTTCTTCGAACAAGACGATACGCTCGCCGCCGTCGGTGGCGCCCAGTACCTGATGGAGCTTGCGACATCCGTATTCTCGACCATCAACGCCGCCGAATATGGGCGGACGATTCATGACCTCTATCTCCGTCGCGAGTTGATCACGTTGGGCGAGCACGTGGTCAATGACGGGTACCGGCCTGACATCGACATCAGCGCAATGGACCAGATCGAGTCGACCGAGCAACGGCTCTACGACCTGGCCACGACGGGTGAGTTCGAGCGCGGCTATGTACACTTGGTGGATGCCGCAAAGAGTGCCGTGGAAATGGCCGAGCTTGCACTCCGGCGCGACGGTCATGTCGTCGGCGTCGCCACCGGCCTGAAGGACATCGATAACAAGCTTGGCGGCCTGCATCCCTCCGACCTCGTCATTGTCGCGGGACGGCCTTCGATGGGCAAAACCGCACTCGCCACCAATATCGCCTTCAACGCCGCGAAGAGCGGCGACACTGTGTTGTTCTTCTCGCTCGAGATGTCGTCGGAACAGCTGGCAACGCGTATTCTCTCTGAGCAGTCGGAAATACCCTCCGACCGGATCCGTCGCGGCGACGTCAAGGATGATGAGTTTCAGAAAATCGTCGTCGCAAGTCAGGATCTTCATCGAACTCCACTCTACATCGACGATACGCCCGCTCTGACGGTGTCGGCACTGCGAACGCGCGCGCGACGCCTAAAGCGCAAAAAGAACCTGGGGTTGATCGTCGTCGACTATCTGCAGCTCATGCATCCCGGGCTGACCCGGCGAAACGACAATCGCGTGCAGGAAATCTCGGAAATTACCCGTGGATTGAAGACTCTTGCCAAGGAATTGAACGTGCCGGTTCTCGCCCTCTCGCAGTTAAGTCGCCAAGTTGAGAACCGCGACAACAAACGACCGCAACTTGCAGATCTGCGGGAATCTGGTTCGATCGAACAGGACGCCGATGTCGTCATGTTTATCTTTCGTGAAGAATATTATCTCGAAAAGGACAAACCGCTCAGGGACTTTGACGAAGATAGTTCACGCTACGAGGACAAGCTAGAAAAGTGGCAAATAAAGAAGTCGGAAGTGGAGAATGTTGCTGAGGTGATCATCGCAAAGCAACGCCACGGACCAGTCGGCAACGTCAACTTGTATTTCGATGGAGCACTGACACGGTTCGCGGATTTCGATCGTCACCACGTCGCTGATGACTATCCCTGAGGCATCCGGTCCGGCCCACGCGCCGACCCATCTGACGATCGATCTCGACGCCCTTGCCGCCAATTACAAGCGTCTATCGGACCGATCCGCGCCCGCTTCTTGTGCTGCCGTCGTCAAGGCCAACGGTTACGGATTGGGGCTGGAGGCGGTCAGCCAAACCCTCGCAGCGACAGGCTGCAGTTCCTATTTCGTTGCGTTGCTCGACGAGGGTATTGCCCTAAGATCCCTATTGCCGTCAGTCGAAATCTTCGTCCTGAACGGCGTAAGCGAAGGCGAGGCTGAAGAATTCCACCGGCACCGGCTGATTCCCGTCCTCAACGATTTGGATCAGATCGATATCTGGTCCAAGACGCCTCCCGCAGAGGGCGCACACCCTGCAGCCCTGCATTTTGATACCGGAATGGCGCGCCTTGGACTAACGCCGGCAGAAACTGAAAAGCTGATCGCCGAGCAGGACCGGCTGGCGGACGTCGCGATCACCTGCCTGACCAGCCATCTCGCCTGTGCCGACGAACCGGAACACCCACTCAATCAGGCACAGCGCGAGCGATTTGCCGCTATCGTCGCAATATTTCCGGCTATGCGTGCGAGTCTTGCCGCGTCGTCAGGCATCTTTCTCGGTCGCGAGTGGCACTTCGATTTGGTGCGCCCCGGGGCCGCACTTTACGGTGTGGCGCCGACCAAGAATGCACCCAACCCAATGCGCCAAGTCGTTAAATTACAAGGAAAAATCCTGCAAGTCCGGGCCGTTGACACCCCTCAGACCGTTGGATATGGTGCGACGCATCGGCTTGCCGGATCGTCGCTTATTGCCACTGTCGCGGCGGGTTATGCGGACGGCTACCTGCGGAGCTTAAGTGGTCGCGGCACGGCCTACATTGGGGATACCCGCGTGCCGGTCGTTGGTCGGGTTTCCATGGATCTCATTGCCCTCGATGTCACGGACGTCTCACAGGCGAAGCCCGGCGATATGGTCGATTTGATCGGCCCGCGGCATGATATCAACGCGCTGGCCGCTGAGGCGGGTACGATCGGCTACGAGATTCTCACCAGTTTGGGCCAGCGCTACCGGCGGCATTACACGGGTGGTCGCACATGAATCCCCTACGCCCAATTGGCCGGGCCTTCTTGGGCTTTCTCGACGCCACGGGACGGCTTTCCATATTTGCGCTGACGTCTAGTTCACACTGCATTCGTCCGCCATTCTACCCGCGCTTGATCGTCAGGCAGATGATCGACATCGGTTACTATTCGCTACCGGTCGTCGGCCTCACAACTTTGTTTTCCGGCATGGTTTTGGCGCTGCAGAGCTTTACCGGCTTTGCCCGATTCTCGGCTGAAGGCGCGGTCGCGACGGTCGTGGTGCTTTCGATGACAAGAGAGCTCGGGCCGGTGCTCGCTGGCCTCATGGTCGCCGGTCGAGTCGGGGCTGCGATCGCTGCTGAAATTGGCACCATGCGTGTCACCGAGCAGATCGACGCTTTGGCGACGTTAGCAACAAACCCGTCCAAGTATCTGATTGCACCGCGGCTGATCGCCGGCACTCTCATGCTGCCTATCCTGGTGCTTATCGGTGACATTATCGGTGTGTTCGGCGGCTATATCGTTGCGATCTACAAGCTCGGTTTCAACCCTGCTAGCTACATCAACAGCACTTGGCAGTTCCTCGAGTTCGAGGACGTATATTCCGGGCTCGTCAAGGCGGCAGTTTTTGGTTTCCTGATTACCCTCATGGGTTGCTACAACGGCTTTAACAGCCGCGGCGGCGCGCAGGGTGTCGGCGCGGCGACGACCAATGCAGTCGTTTCGGCATCGATCCTCATCCTCACCTTCAACTATGTCATCACAGAGCTATTTTTCGGATCATGAGCCCGCCAAAAATCAGAATGCGGAACGTACACAAGCGATTTGGCGATAAAGTCGTGCTGGACGGCCTCGACCTCGACGTGGAGCGCGGCGAATCGATGGTTGTTATCGGCGGCTCCGGAGTCGGCAAGTCGGTGACAATCAAATGCATCCTTGGGCTGTTGACGCCGGACGAAGGCGATATTGAGATCGATGGCAAGTCGGTCATCGGCATGCCGGCGGCCGAGCGCGAGGCGGTCAACCGTCAGATCGGCATGCTGTTCCAAGGCGGCGCATTGTTCGACAGTCTCAATGTTTGGGAAAATGTCGCTTTCGGTTTGATTCAGGGCGAAGGCAAAGAACGACAAGCCGCGAAAGAGATCGCGTTGGAAAAACTTGCGGCGGTCGGACTCGGCGCAGAAGTAGGCGAGCTGTCACCGGCGGAACTCTCCGGTGGCATGCAGAAGCGCGTGGGTCTCGCCCGGGCCATAGCCACGGAACCGGAGATCATATTCTTCGACGAGCCGACGACCGGCCTCGACCCGATCATGGGTGACGTTATCAATGACCTCGTCGTCAAATGCGTTCAAGAGCTCGGCGCGACGACACTCTCGATCACCCACGACATAGCGAGCGCGCGTAAGATTTCAGACCGCATTGCCATGTTGTACAAAGGAAAGATCATCTGGACTGGCCCAACCGATACTATCGACAAATCCGGGAATCCCTTCGTCGACCAGTTCATCCATGGCCAAGCCGAAGGACCGATAAAAATGGAGCTACGCCGATTGTGACGCCCACGCGGGCCACCTTGGTATATTGCCGACCGATCGGGGTGAGCTGATATGGCGACAACGCGATTTGTTTGCCAAGCCTGCGGCGGTGTCCATGCTCGGTGGGTCGGGCGCTGCGAATCCTGCGGCGAGTGGAATACGATTGCCGAAGAAGCGGCCGCGGAGACGGCGCCGCTTGGCGGCAAGAAGCGAGGCCGAAAGCGCCAGGCCCACAAGTCAAAGGCTCTCGAACTGGTGAAACTTGAGGGCCAAACTTCGACGCCGCCACGGAGAGTCACCGGAATAGGTGAACTCGACCGCACATGCGGTGGCGGTTTGGTTGATGGAACAGCCGTCCTGATTGGTGGAGATCCTGGTATTGGCAAGTCGACGTTGCTTTTGCAGGCGGTCGCTGCCCTTAGCGCAGATACCCGTTGTGCCTATTTTTCAGGCGAGGAGGCTGTCGATCAAATTCGCATGCGCGCCATGCGACTGGGCATCGCTGAAGCCAAACTTGAGCTGGCCAGCGTAACCAACCTCAACGATATCCTGAGCGTTCTCGACACGCCGAACGGTCCGACGATCGCCGTCGTTGATTCGATTCAGACGATGTACATTGACATGTTGGAGTCGGCGCCCGGAACAGTTGGACAGGTCCGCGCCTGTGCCCAGGAACTTATTCGCGTGGCCAAGCGTCGTGGCATCATCGTGCTGCTCGTCGGCCATGTTACAAAGGAAGGAATGATCGCTGGTCCCCGAGTACTCGAACACATGGTCGATACGGTGCTTTATTTCGAGGGCGACCGCGGGCACCAGTTCCGCATCCTGCGAGCGGTCAAGAACCGCTTCGGACCAACAGACGAAATCGGTGTCTTCGAGATGACGGACCGGGGTCTGCTTCAAGTCGAGAACCCCTCTGCGCTATTTCTCGCCGATCGACGGGACGATGTTTCCGGTGCGGCGGTTTTTGCCGGGATGGAGGGAACCCGTCCCGTGCTGGTCGAAATACAGGCGCTGGTGGCACCATCGCCGCTCGCTACACCTAGACGCGCCGTCGTTGGCTGGGACAATGCACGGCTGGCGATGGTGATCGCCGTTCTTGAAGCGCGCGCCGGACTGCGGCTTGCAGGAAATGATATCTATCTGAATGTTGCTGGGGGCTTGCGCATCTCCGAACCGGCGGCCGACCTCGCTGTCGCCGCAGCGCTTGTCTCATCGATTACGGGGCAGGCCGTGCCCGGCGATATGGTCGTGTTTGGCGAAATTGGTCTGTCCGGTGAAGTACGAGCGGTGAGTCAGGCCGAGTCACGTATCAAGGAAGCCGGAAAACTTGGATTCCGATGTGCCCTTACGCCGCGACGGCGTGGTGGACGCGGGGCCACTGTCGACGGGGTGGAGCGAATCGAGATCGATGATCTGCACCGTTTAACCGGGATGCTCGACGCAGACGCCGACAGTCCGGCACGTGCGAGCGTGAACTAGTTGGACGCCCTGCCCTTCGCATTCGCCGACATTGTCATAGCTGGCGTCCTGCTGGTGTCGGCGTTGCTTGCGTATATGCGCGGACTGGTCAAGGAAGTGCTCGCCGTTGGCGCATGGGTTGGCGCGGCGTTGGCGACGCTTTACGGATTCACGTTCGCAAAAACCTATGTTCAACAGGTAATTAGCGTCCAACTGATCGCTAACATCGTAACCGGCTTGGGTATATTCATCGTCACGCTTGTGGCACTCAATCTCATCAGCCACGCAATTTCGAGGAGGGTGAAAGGTAGTGCCTTGAGCGCCCTGGACCGGGCGCTGGGGTTCGTGTTCGGGTTGGCACGTGGCGCGGTATTGATCTGCCTGCTCTACCTTGGGGCATCGTGGATTTGGACAGTCGAGGAATTGCCGGAGTTTTTTCTCCAAGCGCGATCCCTGCCTGTCGTTCAAAGTGGCGCCGAATTGCTGTTGGCGCTGGCGCCACAGCAAACTCAAGAGGGAGACGCGAGTGCGTTCGGCACAGGTAAGTCGAGTGAAATCGAGAGTACGCTGCGGGCTTTGACACAGCCCCAGCCGAAGGCCAACGGCGATGCAACAGGCAGTACACAACCGGCCTATGGCAACCGCGAGCGCAAGGAAATGCAGCGACTGATCGAGAGCAACTGACTGGTTTTACAACTGGAATCGGATGTCACGATCGATGATGAGTAGAGTAGTATCGACATAGCTTTCTAAGTGAAATGGCGGGGTTTGAAGCTGACTGTTGATTCTCATGCGACGTTGATGGAAGCGGTGACAGCTCAGGTGGAGCTGCTTGAGGTGGGTAAGCCGCTCGAAGCTTTCGACGCATTTTATGACGAGATCGTTTTGATGTACGCGAACGATGTGCTTTTCGCGTCGGGCGCCGCCGAAGGCCGTGCCAAACAAGAGCCTTTCATTGCTGCCGCCGAATCGATCAGCGGTCGGATCACCGATATAAAAGTCGTTGATAAACAGGGTATTTTCGTTTTTCGTAATCTCTCGACGTTCACCGATTCTGAAGGGACGGATCACCAGATCGACGGATTGTCCTGGCAAAAATGGGAAGGCGGCCTAGTTGTTGAAGAGCGTTACTATGATAATGCGCACATGGTTCAATTGATTGCCGAGGGGATTTTGAATAATCCGGAAATAATGTTCTCGAAGTTTGTCTAGATTACGGAGAACATGGATATCCCACTGCATAGTTTCACTTCCATTGATGGCTCCTTGTGGCAAAACCGATGGTGAGCATGACGGCATACGAAACGTCCACGACACGCGACGGCTTTCATGACGAGTGCGCCGTCTTTGGTGTTTACGGCCATGACGATGCGGCGGCCCATACCGCGCTCGGCCTTCATGCATTACAGCATCGCGGCCAGGAAGCCGCCGGCATCACGACGTGCGATGGCTCCCAGTTTCATGCGCATCGCGAACTCGGCCTGGTCGGCGACATCTTCGCCAGCCGCTCGATTATCGAGCGACTACCAGGCTTCAGCGCTATCGGTCACACGCGCTACTCGACGACCGGCGAACAATCACTGCGCAATGTGCAGCCCCTGTTTGCCGACTTCGCATTCGGCGGCTTGGCGATCTCCCATAACGGAAATCTGACCAACGCATTGAAGCTTCGACATGAGCTCGTGCAGCAAGGCTGTATCTTCCAGTCCACTTCCGACACCGAAGTCATTATTCACCTGATGGCAACCAGCCACGGACCGGTCGTGGAACGCCTCGTTTCGGCGTTGCGACAAGTGGAGGGCGCATATTCGGTGGTTGCCTTGACCAACGACGCGCTGATCGGCGTGCGCGATCCGCTCGGTGTGCGGCCGCTCGTGCTCGGCCAGATCGGCGATGCATATATTCTCGCCTCCGAGACCTGCGGCCTCGATATCGTCGGCGCCACCCACATTCGCGATGTAGAACCGGGCGAAATCGTCGTCATCAATGGCGACGGCGTTAAGAGCGTGCACCCCTTCCCGAAGATGCGTCAGCGATATTGCATATTTGAGTATGTTTATTTTTCACGGCCGGACAGTGTTGCCGAAGGCCACTCCGTCTATGAGACACGGAAGCGAATTGGCGCTGAGCTTGCCCGTGAAAACGGTGTCGACGCGGACGTCGTCGTGCCGGTTCCGGATTCCGGCACGCCCTCGGCGATCGGCTACGCAGCGGAAACGGGAATACCCTTCGAGCTTGGAATCATTCGCAACCATTACGTCGGCCGAACGTTCATCGAACCCACGGACGAAATTCGCCATCTCGGGGTCAAGCTGAAACACAACGCCAACCGCATATTCATCGAGGGCAAGCGCGTCGTTCTTGTCGACGACTCGATCGTCCGCGGAATTACCTCAAAGAAGATCGTTGAAATGGTGCGCGCCGCGGGCGCGGCGGAAGTTCATATGCGCGTCTCGAGTCCGCCGACGACCAACTCTTGCTTCTACGGTGTCGATACGCCTGAACGCGATCAATTGCTGGCTGCGAAGTATAGCGTTGAAGACATGCGCGATTTGATAGGCGCGGATAGCCTTGCTTTTGTATCGATCGACGGATTGTATCGCGCGACCGGGCTGCCCGGCCGCGACGCGACCTCTCCGCAGTATTGCGATGCGTGTTTTACGGGAGACTACCCGATTCCCCTCACCGATCGGTCCGACGGTTCGCGTTCAACGCAGTTGTCGCTGCTGACCGAATCCATGTAATGGCGGAGCTGAGATCGAGGAGCGGACGTCTGAGCGGCCGCATTGCGTTGATCACCGGGGCAAGCCGCGGACTGGGTGCTGCCATCGCCAAGCGCTATGCGGCGGAAGGCGCTCATCTCGTTCTCGTCGCACGCACCGTCGGTGGCCTCGAAGAGACCGACGACGCCGTCAAGGCGGCCGGCGGCGAGGCGACGCTTGTTCCACTCGACCTAACGCAGTTCGTTGCCATCGACGAACTTGGCGGACGGCTCCATGAGCGCTTCGGGAAGCTCGACATTCTGGTCGGCAACGCAGCCGCGCTGGGCGTGCTCTCGCCTATCGGACATATCGAACCCGAAGTTTGGGATGAAACATTCAAAATCAACGTGACTGCAAATTACAGGTTGATTCGAAGTTTCGATCCTCTGCTTCGGCAATCGGCGGCGGGCCGGGCCATCTTTGTGACTTCGGCTGCAACCAAGAATCTGCATGCCTATTGGGGGCTCTATTCGACGACCAAAGCCGCGCTCGACGCCGTTGTACGCACCTACGCGCGGGAGGTAGCGAATACAAATGTGCGCGCCAACCTGGTCGATCCGGGCATCCTGCGGACCGGTATGCGTGCCGCGGCGATGCCGGGCGAGGATCCCGCAAGCCTGAGCCATCCCGACGAGGTTACCGATCTGTTTGTCGAATTGGCCGCAGCCGATTGCAAGCGCAACGGCGAAATCATCAAGGCACAGTGAATTTAGACGCCTCGCTTTAGCGATCGGTGGCGTACGGATTCCGACCCTTACGCAAGTGGAGGCGCAGGGGAATGCCATCGAGGTCGAACTCGTCGCGCAGGCGGTTTTCGAGGTAGCGAATATAGCTGTCAGGCACTGACTTTGGCCGCGTCGCCCAGATCGCAAATGTCGGCGGTCGCGCCTTAACCTGAGTGATGTAGCGCAGCCTGACGGCGCGGCCACGATCCATCCGTGGTGGATGGTCCTCGGAGACCAGGCCAAGCCAGTTGTTGAGCCGGGCTGTTGGAACGCGCCGATTCCAGGCACCATAGATGTCTAAGACGGTGTCGAGAAGACGTTCCAGGTTCTGGCCGTTGAGCGCCGATATGGTCACGAACGGAACGCCACGCACTTGCGGCAACGAGGTTTGCAGCCGATCTCGAAGCCGTTCAAGCGCTGCCTTCTTGTCGGCAACGAGGTCCCATTTGTTAGCGGCAATCACGAGCGCCCGACCCTCTTCGACGGTTTGCCGGGCAATCGACAAGTCCTGGCGCTCAAGCATCGCCTCAGCATCGAGTACGAGGACCACAACATGCGCAAAGCGGATTGCCCGCTCGGCATCTCCCACCGACAATTTTTCAAGACTGTCGCTGACACGGGCACGGCGGCGCTGCCCTGCGGTGTCGACCAACCGAAGCGGCTGTAACTTATAGCTCCAGTCGACAGCAACGGCGTCGCGCGTGACTCCGGCTTCCGGGCCGGTAAGCATGCGCTCCTCGCCAATCAACTTGTTGATCAGCGTCGATTTGCCGACATTCGGTCGTCCGACAATGGCCAGTTGCAGTGGCGGCGCTTCGCGTTCAACGGCCTGATCTTCGGTCGCGTCTTGCCCCGTACTTGCCTCAGTCCAAGGCAAAATTGCAGCAAACAAGTCGGCGAACCCTTCGTTATGTTCGGCGGAGATTGCCACAGGATCACCAAAACCCAAGGCATAGGCCTCGCTGATTCCAGCGATATCGAACGCGCCTTCGCACTTGTTGGCGACGACGACAACCGGTGAGCTCTGCCGCCGCAGCCAGTCGGCGAAATGACTATCCATGGGTGTAACGCCGGTGCGGGCGTCAAACAGGAAGATCACCAGATCCGCCTCGGCCACTACGCGATCGGTATGCTCGCGCATGCGCGCTTGTAGCGAATCATCGAACGCCTCTTCAAGTCCGGCTGTGTCGATAACGCGGAATTCCAGGCCAGCGAGATCGGCCATGCCCTCACGCCAATCGCGCGTAAGCCCCGGCGTTTTGTTGACGATTGCCTGACGACGGCCGACTAGCCGATTGAACAGGGTCGACTTACCGACATTGGGCCGGCCGACAATGACTACGGTTTCCACCATTAGGGAGTCTCTAGTGCCGAATATCCGGTCTTACGACCGGCGCCGCGAATTTCGTCATGAGCGCGGCATGATTGCCCTTCGGATACTAACGCAGCGCGATCAATTGCGCCTTGTCGGTAATAATATATAGCGTACCGCCCGCCACGATCGGTGCCAGGGACGTGCCCGCGGGTAGTTTGACACGACCGAGAATCTCTCCCGTATACGGTGAGATCGACAACGCCTCGCCATAACTTCCAACCACCACAAGCCGATCGCTCACCAGCACCGGCCCTGACCAGTGGATGAGGTCCTCTCTGTTCTTGGCGTCCTCAAACCTCGGCAATGGCCTGATCCAGCGAACGCGTCCACCGCGACGCGTGAGGCCGACGAGTTCGGAATCATTGGTGATCAAAAAAATAAAATCGCCGGCAACCCACGGCATCTCTACGCCGCCTATATTGCGGTCCCAAGCGCGCCCGCCGGTGCGTTGATCGATTGCGACCATGCGGCCCGAATGCGATATGGCAAAGACCAAACCACGGTCGATCACTGGACGACCTCGAATGTCCGTTAAACTGGAAATCTGATCGAGGCGGCGCAGGGCCGCGAGGTTATCGAACCAAATGACGCGTCCATTTTCGACCCGCAGTGCATAGATTTCGCCCGACGAATAGGGCGCCACAACCGTACTACCCGATACCGCGGGGCTGGCCCCACCCAGCAGGCCGGCGGCCTCGGCAAAGCCAGCATGCGACCACAAAGTTTCACCATTCGCGGCGTTGTAGGCGGTAATTTCGTTATCGATCGTAATCACGTAAATGCGTCCGCCGGTAGCTGTCGGCGCAGCGCGTATCGGACCGGATGTGGCGCGGCGCCAAATCTCCTGGCCGTTCGCTGCATCGATCGCAAAGATCATCGCGAAGCCGGTGGTTAAGAAAATGCGGCCGCCATCATGTGCGACGCCACCGCCGAATGCCTCGCGGTCGTTCTTCGGAACTTCGGGATCAAAGCGCCAACGGCGGGCGCCATCGCTCGCATCGTAGGCACTGACAACAAAGTTCACGTCAACAGCATAAACCGTTCCGTCAGCGACGACAGGCGCAGATAACAGACGTCTATCCCCACCTGAGCCAGCACCGACATCGACGCGCCAAACCTCGGTGATGTTGGTCGCGACCTTTAGATGATGCATGGCATGGTCGGGATAGCCGCCAGATTGCGGCCAATCACTGTTCAACTCGGGCTTCGGCAAATGGATGTCGAGGTCGGCAATCCTTGGGTCAGGCGTAAGGTCACGCTGGAACAGCATGATGGAAATGCGCTCGCCAGGCAGAGGAAGGGCCTCCTTACCGCCAAGCCACGCGCCACAGGCCGACAACAACAGTGCGGCAGCCACCAGTGCAAGGACCCGAAACCCTGATTTGGCGGTCATCGGCGCTTACCTAATTGTCGATCACACGCAACATCTCGGCCGCGCGGGCGCGCATGTTGCGGGGAGCGTTTAGGTCGTCGACCAGTGCCGCAAAGCCGTCACGCGCTTTCGCCGTCTCGCCGGTGCGCAGGTGCAATACGGAGGTCGTTTCACGCGCCGAGTAGCGCCAGGGGCGGCGCTCCTCGCTGATCGGCTCGAGACGACCGATCAGCGCCGCCGGATCGCCGGTTGCAGACTGCAGCATCACTGAATACAGCGTTGCCAGTTCGCGCAGCATCTGGTCGGCTGAGGAATCACCTTCGATTCGGTCGTAAATTTCGCTCGCGGCCGCAGTTTCGCCTTCCTCTGTGCGCAGCGCGGCCTCGCGAAATTGCGCCAGGACAGCGTATCCGCTCGTCCCCTCCTCCTTCAAAACCGCAAGTTCAGACAATGCCTCGGGAACCCGGTCGGCCTCAGCCAGTTGCAGCGCCGTCAGGAATGCCTCGCTCGATTTCGCTCGCTGGCTCTCCCCATACTCGCGCCAACCCACGTTAAAAGCGGTTGCCGCAACAATTAACACAGCAACAGCAATGACAAACTTGCCATAGCGCTGCCAAACCTTTTGCCAGTTGTCGCGCCGCAGTTCCTCGTCGACTTCGCGAAATATTTCAGACACATCCAACTCCAACGCGCGTTCTGGCTAGGTTCACCGTCGCTAAACCGCGGTGCATATCGACCGCCAGCTCAGCAATCGTCACGTTATGCAGCATCGCGCCACTTGATAGAGCAACCAATCGAGGCGTTCTGCTGTGCCGGCCCGTTTCCGCTCCGGCTAATTTCGACCATTGCCTCATACAACTCGCGACGGGCGTCGGCCGCTGCCGGCTGATTCCGAGACGAGTCCAACCGGCCGCGATACTGCAGCTGCAGGTCACTGTTAAATCCAAAGAAATCGGGGGTGCAAACCGCATCGTAAGCCTGCGCGACCGTCTGCGTGTCGTCGATTACGTAGGGGAAGCCAAATCCATGCTGCGCTGCGAATTCTTTCATATGCTCGAACGAATCGGTCGGATAGGTATCAACGTCGTTCGGCATTACGGCAATGCTGGCCACGCCATGCGTCTTGAGTTCCTCACAATCCCTGGCGATCCGGTCGCCGATTGCCTGGACGTAGGGGCAGTGGTTGCAAATGAACATGACGACCGTCCCGTTCGCACCCTTGTACTCGGAAAGGCGATAGCGATTTCCGTCAACGCCAAGCAGTTCGAAATCCGGTGCCTGCCACCCAACGTCGATCAACGGCTGTTCTGTAGCGACCATGAAACATCTCCCTAGCGCGGTAGCATGTCACCAGCATATTTAGGTGATAAAGCCATAGGTTTGAAGTAAATACCATGTCAGCTCGTTGACGCCGGACATCCTGGACTTGCGTAAGCTTTTCCCTTCGGCCACAATATGTTGGTTGTTCGACCCTTGTGCGCCGTATTTGTGCGTCGATTTGGGCCGACAAAATGCGATACGGTTTGCGGTGGCTAATTCGAAAGTTACTAAAGCGTGTGGAGTCAAAGCGGCTGTTATGTTTGCGGCCGCGGTGCTTATAGCGGCATGCGGCACGGAATCGGTTGCGATCGTCGGCGCCGGCGTCGCGAGCTTCATTCACACCGACAAGTTTCCGACCGATTACATCGGCGAATTGGCGACCGGCAAACAGTGTGACACATTGGCTGCGATTAGGACCGGCGCGCCATTTTGTCATGATCCGGTACAGGTGTTTCAACGACCGCTTTATTGTTACCGGTCGCTTGGCGCGATCGAGTGCTACGCAACGCCTGATCCCTATGGAACCGGCGCACAGCAGGTAAAGTAGGCGATGCCGCGCTGCACTGCTCATCCCAAGCAGGACCGCAGCGATCGCATGGTTTTCAGCAACCACAGATACAAGGCACGCAAGGCGCCAGCGGCATGAGGCATCTGCATAGTCTTGCCGGCTTTAAGAGCAGAAAACGACAGCCGGTATTTTTTGATCGACACGAATTGCGGCAATTGCTCGAGGTCTATAGTCGGCGCGTTGCGACCGGCGAGTGGAGAGATTACGCAATCGACCACCAAGGCCCCGTCGCCACATTCTCCGTATTTCGCAACACCTTTGACACACCGCTTTTCGCCATCGCAAAGCGCGCCAATGGTGTGAACTGCGACTACATCGTCTTCAACGGCTATGAAAAGCTGAGACAGGCATCGACGATTAGAGAAGTCCTAACGGTGTTCGAACGGCCGTTGCGACTCGTCTCCTCGCGACGCTAACAGCGAACGGCAAGCGCATCCTAGCCCGGATTATTCACGGCACGGCGTGAAAGAGGTGGTGAGCGTGGATTAAACTGTTGAGATTCCGTATGATTCTGGTGTCTGGCCAAGACCATACGGCAACAGGGAAACCCGGCTCACCATGGATGAGATTACCGCCTATCTCCCCGGACTGTCACCCGTCGAGAACAAGGAACTGTGCGTCCGGTTCGCCGGCGGCCGGCTGTCGTCGGACGGCGGCGTGCTGGTGCTGCGCGAGATCGAGAAGCGTCTCGGCCTTGCCGCGCGCCTAGCCGGTTGCCTGTCCGATGCGCGCGATCCAGCGAGCACCACCCACTCATACGCCGACATGATCGGGGCGCGCATGTTCGCCATCGCCTGCGGATACGAGGATTGCGACGACCTCGACGTGCTGCGCTTCGATCCGGCGTTCAAGCTGGCCTGTGGTCGCCTGCCCGAGAGCGGTCGCGATCTGATGTCGCAGCCGACCTTGTCCAGGCTCGAGAACGCCCCATCATGGCGCGAACTGGCGCGCATGGGGCTGACGATGATCGATCTGTTTTGCGACAGCTTCGAGCGCGTGCCCCAACGCATCGTGCTCGACATTGACGATACCCCTGATGCCGTCCACGGCGGCCAGCAACTGGCACTGTTCAACGCCCATTACGACGAGTACTGCTTTCAGCCCATCCACATCTTCGACGCGGCGACCGCCAAGCCGGTGCTGTCGCTGCTGCGTCCGGGCAAGCGGCCATCTGGTGACGAGGCGGCGCGGGTCTTGCGCCACGTCATCGGCCGCATCCGGCGCCATTGGCCCCGGGTCGAGATCGCGGTGCGTGGCGACGGCCATTACGGCACGCCCGAGGTCATGGACCTGCTGGAGGATCAGGGCCACGGCTACATTCTCGGGCTTCCCGGCAACGCCCGGCTGAGCGAGATCGGCCAGCCGTGGTGCGAGGACGCGGCGCTGCGCCGGGTGCAATCAGGCAAGGACAAGGTGCGCCGTTTCTTCCAGACCGGCTACCAGGCCAAAAGCTGGTCACGCGAGCGCAAGGTCGTTGCCCGCGTCGAGGCCACCGCAAGGGGGACGGATGTCCGCTTCGTCGTCACCAACCTGCCGGGCCGCGCCAAATTGCTCTACGAGAGGGTCTATTGCGCCCGTGGCCGGATGGAAAACATGATCAAGGAGCACAAGCTCTACACCAAATCCGACCGCACCTCGTGTCACCGATGGGAAGCCAACCAGTTCCGGCTGTTCCTGCACACCGCCGCCTATTGGCTGCTGCATCAGTTGCGCCGGACCGCGCCCCGCCGCTCGCCGTGGCGCACCGCGACGTTCGAGACGCTACGACGGGCATTCCTCAAGATCGCCGTGCGCATCGAGGAGCTCAACACTCGCATCAAGATCGCCCTGCCCTCGGCCTACCCATATCGCAACGCCCTGATCGCGATGGCCGCCTCCATCGCCGCACAAGGCCCCTGATCCTAGCGGCGCGTGCCGCCGGATGAACCTCGAACGTCAATCTCCAACCCGTAACGAAAACCCGCCCCGAAAGCCGCCGTCAACCCGGCCGATACCGCTCGCCTCGCTCAAATCGGCCGCCAAGCGTGAATAATGCGGGCTAGATAGCTGTTTCGGGCGTTCGGCTGCTCAAATAGGCCGACGCAAGCGAAATCAGAATCAAAACATATGAGAACTCTCCAACCGCCGGATTGACGGATGCCGGATGTTCCTGTTATGTTCTATCCTTCAAAATGGCTCGCGAACTTAATTTGGAGGTCAGTGCGTGGATCTCTGCGATGGGGTGGGCGCTGTGGGACAAACGCACAAGTCCGGGTGGGACAAACGCACATGTCCGGCGTGAAAAGAGAGTTCATAGACATCGCCGAGCGGCGGCGGCATGCGCCGGTTCTCGGGGACCTGTTGCGGCGATGCGCCAATGTATTTTGCTGGTGCAATCGCTGCGGTCATGAAGGAATCGTTCCGGCTGCCCAGTTGATTGCGCAGTTGGGGCCCGAGTTTCCCGTGCCCGACGTCGGCATCCACGTACGATGCACAGGCTGCGGTTCGAAGGATATCGCCACGCGACCGACCTAACTATCGAGTCTCGGCGGTCCCTGGCTGTTGGCAGGTGCGGCCCGGGCCAAATTTATTTCCCGCCAAGACTTATTCACCTTCACCCAAGTTCACAGATGCCGCGCGTCACGCCGTTTGTGACTCAAAATGGCTTGAGGCGCCAAGGAACACAGGATATAGTAGTTTTCTCTTGGCAAACCACTATATATCTGGATGTGAGGGTCGAGATGGAGTGGACGGATACACGCGCAGCAAAGTTAGGAAAATTGTGGGGTGAAGGGCTTTCAGCAAGCCAGATCGCTGATCGGCTTGGCGGAACGACCCGTAACGCCGTGATCGGTTAGGCCCATCGCCTTGGGCTCAAATCACGCCCCTCGCCGATCAAACGCGAGACCGACAACATCACCATGTTAAGGGAACCTCTAAAAATTCTCCTTTTTCGGGCGTCGTCGATTTAGAATCGGGTTGACGATTTGTTGATAGCGGGAGGCGTGGTTGATGGGTCAGATGGGGTTTTTCGATCTTGGGAACCGGTATTCCGTTCTTGACGCCAAGAACGAGCCGCTTTTGAAGATCGACGGGGTGGTTCC
The DNA here is from genome assembly GCA_963664465.2 of Alphaproteobacteria bacterium. Taxonomy (GTDB): domain Bacteria; phylum Pseudomonadota; class Alphaproteobacteria; order UBA8366; family CAVOAK01; genus CAVOAK01. The sequence goes on from CAXXSU010000011.1 coordinate 282,540, forward strand.
GTGGGAGGACTTGCGCGCCCGTCTTGAGGCGGTGTGGCGGCGTGCGGACAAGGTGCGCAAATCGCGGGCGGGACGCAAGCCGTGGGATGCGATTGTGATGTTCAAGACGATCATTCTGTGCGCGCTCTACAATCTCTCGGACGACCAAGTTGAGCATCAGATCCGTGACCGCCTGTCGTTCATGCGATTTCTGGGGTTGGGTCTAGAGGGCCGGGTTCCCGACGCCAAGACGGTGTGGCTGTACCGCGAACAGTTAACGCAAGCTGGCGTGATCGAGGCTTTATTCGAGACGTTCGATGGCTACCTGAAGGATCAGGGCTATCTGGCGATGGGCGGCCAGATCATCGACGCCTCGATTGTGGCGGTACCCAAACAGCGCAACAGCCGCGAGGAGAACGCGCGGATAAAGGCGGGCGAGACGCCGGCAGGCTGGGAGGACAAGCCGGCAAAGCGGCGCCAAAAGGATGTCGAGGCGCGGTGGACCAAGAAGCACGGCAAGAGCCATTACGGTTACAAGAACCATGTCAACGTGGACCGTCGGCACAAGCTGGTGCGGCGCTATCATGTAAGCGACGCGGCGGAGCACGACAGCCAAGTCCTCGACGATATCCTGGATGGGGACAACACGGCTTTGGGTGTGTGGGCGGACAGCGCTTACCGCTCGGCGGAGATCGAGGCGTCGCTGAAGGAGAAGGGGTTGCGGAGCCGGATCCATCGCAAGGGCCGCCGCAACAAGCCGTTGAGCGAGCGCGAGAAGCAAGGCAACAAGACCCGTTCGTCGGTTCGGGTCCGCGTCGAGCATGTCTTCGGGGCCCAGAGCAACGACATGGGCGGGACGCTGGTGCGTAGTGTCGGGCTGGTGCGGGCGAAGGCGCGGATCGGGTTGAAGAACCTCGCCTACAACATGCGCCGCCTGGTCCAACTGGAGCGTCTCGCGGCGGCCGTGTGACGATACTCGGAGGAGAAGACCGCCTGGGGACGGTCTTGAAGCGGAAATAACTCAATTGGAGCGTGGAAGACCCCGAAAATCTCGGCTCCGGCATGGCTGGAGCTGGTGACAGCCTAGTTAAACAATATCCTCCGGCAACTCACCAATTCTTAGAGGTGCCCTGGAATTAAGGACGTGCCCGGCGATGAAACCCGCACGCAGCGCTTGTTACCGTCAGCTTCGATTGCTTGCTACGCTCGTCCTTTTTGCGCTGAGCGCCGCCGCCTCGACCGCTGGAGCCCAGCAGAGTGAGGCCATCCGCGTTGTTGAGACATTTCATGAATCTCTCCTGTCGGTAATGAAAGAGGCGGAAACACTCGGCGTTCAAGGACGCTACGATCAATTGTATGCGCCGATTACAGATGCCTTTCACCTAAACCTAATGACAAGCATCGCGGCAGGTTCGTCATGGAGAGCCGCCTCAGCGCTGGAACGCGAGGCACTCACGAGCGCCTTTACGCGCATGAGTGTCAGTACCTATGCGTCGCGCTTCGACGGATTCTCCGGTCAGAGCTTCCGAACGCGAGGCGTTCGCGTCACTGCGCGCGGCGTACAACTCGTCGATACCGAGATAGAGAGTCCGGACGAGGATCCCGTGGCGCTAACTTATGTATTGAAAGAATCAGGTGGCAAACTGCGCGTCGTCGATGTGCTGCTTGACGGGGGTATCAGCGAGCTGGCTGTTCGCCGATCAGAATTCTCGGCCATCCTAAGACGAGAAGGAATTGACGGTTTGATTTCCGCACTAAACAAGAAGTCAGAAGACCTTACCGGGACCTGACCGAGCGGATTTTGCCTGCCCGCTCTTCCATCGCCATCAGTCAAGCGTTTGGTCAGCGTTAGGATGTGGTGTCTTGAGCGCAAACAACGCGCCAAGGGTGAGCCCCCAAACAATCCACACAAGCTCTCGCATGCGTCTGACCACCGCCACCGCGACGCCGAGCCCAGGCGACCCGGTGATCACCGTAACGACGAGAAGAAAGGCGCCCTCCTGTGCGCCGATGCTGGCAGGGATGAAGAAAGTCCCGAACCGCACCAGTTGAGCCACCGACTCGATAATCCACGCTTCAGTGAATGTGACTGGATTTCCGAGGAACACCGTCACATAGAAGATTTCAATAACGCCAAGCACCCAGTTTACAAATGCGATCCCGACTGCGAACGCGAGGCGGCGCTTATGATGTACATAGAAAGTGGCAAGACGCGTGTCCATGTCTTCCAAATGGTGGACGATGCGCAAAACCGGCGAACCAAACCGCGTACGGCTTATCCACGACCCGGTAAGTGAGGAGACCTTCAGCCGCTGAAGGAGGAACAGCATTGCCGTTCCGATGCCGCAGGCCGCGAGCCCTAAGCCGGCAATAGCTTTATGTGCGCCGGGCAAGTCGGGCGACGCCAACATCAGCGCAAAGCCGACGGTCAGAAAAGCGACCAGCGCTATCATATTGATGGTCTTGGCGAGAATCAGGGAGGCAGTCGACTCGCGAATACCAACGTCATAGTGTTTTTTCAGCAGCACCGCCTTGACCGGCTCGCCGCCCATACCAGCCGCGGGCATCACGGCGTTGAATACCTCGCCAACCATACGAATCTTCCAGAGGCGATAGAGCCATCGCACCCCTATCGGCACGGATATCAGCGCCAGTTGCCATGAGAAGGAGTCGACCAGAAACGCCATCAGATAGATGCCCAACACGGCGCTGAACCCCCAGCCCACCTGACCGACCCGGGATATGACTTCGGCGATATCGACCTCTGACAACACCAAGACCAGAAGTGCGATGCCGGCAATCAGGTAGAGTATCTTGAGAATTCGCATAGGCAGCGACAGGTTTCGTCAAACGCGAAAGTTCCTGGCCGCCCCATAAAATCGGGTTAGCCAGTAGACATGTGCGCCGAACGCTGCCAACGGCAACAGAACGTGTGCTGCCTCGACGCACGCAAGCAGGAGCACAACGAAGCAAAAATCCGCCCTGGCGAGCTCGCGAAACATAAAGATCAGCCACTCAATCCAGTTTGTCGGATGCGCGCCAAATTCTGCAATCTCAGGCTGATGTGCCGTTCGCTTTGAGCGGTTACGGATTTCGGAAACGAGAACAAGCAGATAATTGATCGTCGCCCCTGCGGCAGCGGCCAGTCCAAGCCACCACCAGATCTCTAATCCGCTTTGCCGGCTCACACCCCATCCGAGCGCAGCAAAGAAGGCCGCGTGGACCAACCAATCGACAAACGTGTCGAACTTGTGGCCGAACTCAGAGCTTTGCTGTTTGAGCCGGGCAATCTCTCCGTCACTGTTGTCGAGCACGTAGCACAGGACCAACATGACCGCGCCAAGAATCGACGCGGTCTTTGTCTGCCACGTCATCAGCCAGGCAGAAGCAAGACCGCTTGCCAGACCGGCCGCTGTGATTTGGTTTGCGGTTACAGGGAGCTTCGCCAGAGCCCGTGTCAGGTGGCGTGATAGGTGCCGCACTAAGGGGAACACCGCTGAGGATCCGGCCACCGGATTTGAATCTTGATTTGGCAGCGCAGTCAACTCCCGTCCGACCGTAGCGACTTTTGGAGGGACCCATCCGCCGGCGGAAAAACGATCATCAAGGCCGGTAGTACGATCAGCGAAGACAGCAGGGTGAATGATATGGCCATTGTCAGCAGCACACCCATACTGGCGGTTCCCGGGTGGCTTGATAATGCAATGCTGGCAAACGAACCGATGGTCGTCAGCGCGCTAAAAAGAACGGCGCGCGGTGTTGAGGTTTGTGACACATCCACTGTTCGCGCCCGCTCTCTTTCCCGAAACACCATGTGAATGCCACTCGCCACGCCGAGCCCGAACAGAAGCGGCAGCACAATAACATTCGCGAAGTTAAACGGCAGGTCGAGGACGACCGAGGCAGCAACCGTTAAAAGCGCCGATAGCGCGATCGGCGCGAACACCAGAGACGAGTCGCGCAAGCTGCGCAGCACGACCAATAACAACACGAGGACGAGTATTGCGGCAATTACAGCGGCCTCAATGAATGCGGCCACAACCGCATTGCCAGCTTCGAAAATGACGATTGGCGCGCCCGTCGCATCCGGCGCTAGCGCTACGACGTCGCGAACGAAGCGCCGCTGTGCCTCACGATCGCGCAGGTTCTCGGCCGGGAAGACTTCCAAACGCGCGCGACCATCGCTGGCCATCTGTCTTTCGACCAGACCCCGAGGAAGATCCTCTAGGCCAACCTTGCCGGCCTGTAGCGATTGGCGCAACCGCTCCAACTGATTTGGAAACGACCGAAGAAGGCGGCGCTCCAACTCGTCGAGCGGTTTGCCATCATTTGACGGCGACAGCAGACGAGTCAACGCCTCCGACAGGCGCTGTGCGGCGGCGATGAGCTCACTTTGCTTTACAGACACGGCGAGCTTGTCGAGCCGGGCGAGAAGATCGATCGCTGCCGCCTGCTTTTGCGCTGGGGTCGGCGCCAAAACCTGCTCATCGACACTCAGCGCCGGCAACAGGAACAGTGACATCTCGTCGATCACCGCAAGTTTTTCGTCCTGCTCGACCGGGACAAAATCGGCAAGCGTCAGGGCAGCCTTAACGGTCTCCAACGATCGCAGCCTGGCAGCCAATTGCATGGCTCGATCCAGGTTGTCCGTGAGGACTGTGATCGCGTAGGGGCTGGTAGATTTGTCAGCCAGCAGATCCACCAGCGTTGCAACCGACTCGGTATTTGGATCACGTAGATTCAGAGGGTCGAAATCAAAGCGCGCCAGCGGGAGGAGTACCGCGGCGCCAACTCCGAGCGCCAGCACGGTCCAGAGAATTGGCCGGGCGTTCCGGTCGACGATCGTGTGGGCGATGCCGCGAGCGCCGCCAGGGCTCCGCTCGGATATGCGGCTTATCGGCGCGAGGGTCATCAATGCCGGTAGCAGGGTCATATTCGCAAATAGCGCGATGAACATGCCGGCACCGGCGATGAGACCGAGCTCTGCGAGACCCAAATACGCAGTTGGCAGAAATGAGAGGAAACCGATCGCCGCCGCGGTCGCGGAGAGAGCAAGCGCACCACCGACACTTGAAGCTGTCGTAGCGAGGGCGGCGGCGTGCGTAGCGCCGAATTCGATCGCTTCCCGGTATCTGAGCGTGAAATGGATGCCAAAGTCGACGCTGAGTCCGATGAATAGGACCGCGAACGCCACTGAGATGAGGTTGAACTGGCCGACCGCAGCAACTGCGAAGCCTGTGGTCCATACGAGCCCGAATGCAAGCGTCACGAGGGCGGCCACGACCAGCCGCATTGAGCGCAGTCCGACGAACAACAGAAACAACACAAGCGTAATTGCCAAGAGAGCGGCGAGTCCCATGCCTTCCTCAACGCTCTTCAGCTCCTCTTGGGCAAGCGCGGCAGAGCCAGTCAGCCGCATCCGCACGCCATCGGCGCCGTCGAGATGCAATTCAGCGGCAATGCTCCGAAGTGCAGCGATGGCCGCGCTCGCTGGCTGCAGCGAGCCGTAGTCGAGCCCCGGCTGAATCAATATGAGCCGCCGATATGGCGATGGTTGGTCGCCATCACCGGAAAGCAGCAACTGCCAGGAGAGCAGGCCGTGCCGGCCAGCCAGCTGCGCTTCCATAACCTCCGCAATGGCCTGCAAAGTATCCGCCAAATCAACTGGAGGCGCCGAACGCTCCGCGTCCTCGACAGCGAGTTCGATGAGACGGAACAATCCTCGCAAACTCAGGTCTTTGGACAGCGTGCCAAGAAACGGCTGCGCTTGCGCCAAACGATCGCTGAGTTTGGCTAGCTCGTCCTGTTCCAGATACAACAGGGCATGGCGAAGAAAGAACGGTTCTCCCGCCAAGTCATAGACGCTGCCGAACAATTCCGGCGCCTGGGTCAACCGGGCGACCAGCGCCGAGGCGGCGTCATCGGCTGCGTCAGCTACATCACCATCGATGACGATCAAAATATTGTCGGAGAACTGGGGAAACGCCTCGCTGAGGGCATGCGCATTTCGTCTGAATGGCAGGTCCGGCGATAACATGTCGCTGGTGTCGGTATTGATCGACGCGTTTTCAAACGCGTACCAGCCAACGACTGAGGTGATCACCACTCCCAGCACGACCACGCCCGTAGCGAAGCGCCGAACCAAATCAACCCATCGGGTGGCGGCATCAGCAATGAATTGTGCAATGGCGTCGATTACGGAGCCCCAAAACGGTGTCGTAGAGCTCGCTTCTTACGTCGTTCGAGGTTTATGGACAAGGCAGCCATCCGAACAATGTGGTATCGGTAAATCACTGTGACCAAAGCCGGCCGATCTATGATAGTCGCAATTAAGGATTACGTTTTAAGCGCGCGCATGGCGGCACTCGGGCTGTGAAACATCCCCCCTGGGATCAGAGAATTGCGCGGGTTCTCGTCCGGCCACTCCTGCGCACGCCGATCACGCCCAACCAGCTGACGGCAGCGACACTGGTGCTCGCGTTGTCGGGTGCAGCCCTATTTGCCGTCGGCGACCCGAAAGCTGCCAATTGGGGTGCCGGCCTGTTTGTTCTGGCCCGATTCCTGGACCATTTTGACGGCGAGCTCGCGCGTCAAAAAGGCGCGACGTCGCGCTTCGGGTACCATTTTGACTATATTTCAGGTGCGAGCGGATACGCCGCATTGTTTCTTTGCATGGGGCTTGGCCTCTCCCACGGTCCGCTTGGCAGCTGGGCAACGTTATTGGGTGCGGCAGGCGCAGCGTCCGCGGTCATTGCGCTCTTTCTAAATCTTGGACGCGATCGCTTACTCAATGCCGGGAATGGCAGCGAGACGGTTGGATATCCCGGAATTGCAGGGTTCGAGCTCGAAGACGGCATTTACCTCTTGGCGCCTATCACTTGGCTTGGCTACCTCCTGCCGTTCTTTGTGGCGGCGGGCATAGGCGCCGCCATTTACGTTATATGGACGTCTTGGGTCTTGATCGCAGAACGCCGCTCGGCGGATCGATAGCAGGCAACAACGTCCTCTTGGAATGACGACGCTATCCTTCCTTTCCCGGTTCCACGACGCGACGAAATCTTATTAAGAAAAATAGGGCGAAAATCGGTGCCGCAATCGCTGCAACGGCAAGCAACGGCTCGCCGGCACCCGCCCAAATCGCAAGCGGCACTATCAAAATCGCGTCATCTACATCGAACCCGGCAAAACTCTGCAACTGTGCTGAATTATGTTTGCCGGTCAGAGCCTCGACACGCATCACCTTCCACTGAATCACGACGACCGAAAGTCCTGCCGCAACGCCCATCGGTATCGCCCACGACCCGAATGCGCCGCTCCGCAGGCCAAACGCTAGGCCGATGAAGATCGCCATATTGACAGCCGCGTCGGATACCAGATCGAAGCGATGTCCCCACTGACTTGTCTTCCCCGAAATCCGGGCCAGCTCCCCGTCGGCGCGATCGAGCAAAACAGAAAGCGTGAACAGTAAGCCGCCGACATGCGGAAAGACACCAGACCCCACAGACACCGCGAACGCCGCCGCAAATCCCGTCAGCAGGCGCAAAGTTGTAATGTGGTTCGGTGTCAGCGGTGTCGCGGCAAGCGGACGAACCAACGGCCGAAGGCCACGATGTATCCACGTGTTATGGCTCAATGCATTTCGCCGAAGGCACTCGTTGCGTGTGTTTAGCAGCACGAATTGGACAATCCAAGCCATCGTCATGTATATCGGCCCCGTTCCCCGGCATTTGGAGCACGGCTAGAAACGAGCGCACGACTAGGTTCACTCCAAGGTCCCATTGATGCTTGAGATACCCGTTCTTAGCGACGAGCAGATCGACGACTTCGAGCGCGAAGGTTTCCTCGTTGTCCGCAGCGCTTTGGGAGCCGAGACCACGGCGCGTATCGAGCGTTGGTGCGATGAGTTGACGGCGATGCCGGAAGTGCCCGGCAAGCACTGGGTCTATTGGGAAAAAAGCCTCATCAACCCGAACGGAAAAATTCGCTCCCGAATCGAGAATATTTCCCGCAATCATGCTGGATTTGCCAAGCTGACCGCCGCCCTCGAAAAGCCCGTTAGCCAGCTACTGGGCGAGCCGTCGGTGTTGTTCAAGGAAAAAATTAATTTCAAACTGCCCGGAGGAGATGGCTTTAAGCCGCACCAAGACTCTCAAGCTGGATGGGACGCTTATGCCGACTTCTTCGTTAATGTGCTCGTGTGCATCGATGAAGCAACCGAGGAGAATGGCTGCCTGAAATTGGTTCGCGGCCATCACAAACGAGGCCTGTTCCGGATGTGGGAACCGCTCGACGAAACGGAAATGAAGGGCATGGAATTCGTACCTTGCCCAACCAAACCAGGCGACCTTATCTTCTTTGATTGTTACGCGCCCCACGCGTCGGAACCCAATCGAAGCAAACTCTCACGCCGTCTCTATTACGTAACGTATAACCGCCTTTCGGCTGGTGACAATCTCGACCGTTACTATGCGGACAAGCACCGATCCTACCCTCCCGACATCGAGCGCGAGCCAGGCAAAGAGTACTTCTTTCGCGTCTAGCGGTGGAACCGACGACTAGACCTGATCGCCGCGTTCGATCTGTGGCAGGACAACGTCCCTCGCATGTTCAAGGTCGGACGGGAAGTCGATCTCGATCCATGGAATACCGGTGATGTCTTCGACCCGAAATGTACCGCTCGGTTCCGAAATCAGGACGTCGCGGATAGCCAGCTCGCAGATCGCATCAAGCTTGCCATTGTTGACGTAGAATTCACTGGCCTCGGCAAGCCGCGTCGCGACGCGCGGCGATTTTCGCAGGAAGCCAGGCCACTCGCCAACGACGTCGAACTTGCCTTCAACGATTTTCCCAAATTCCACCAGCGCGCCGTCCCGCAGACAAATCTTCACGGGCTCGTCGCCATCCTCAAACTTCCGATCCAGCAGGATACAGTTTTCCTCCGGCGCCTCGACGAGGCGGCGCAGCAGGGACGAATCATACAGTACGTCTGCATCCATAAGCAGAATGTGCTCGCCCGACCGCAGCACATCGCGCGCGGTCCACAGCGAGACTATCGAGCCTTCGCGGAAATCGGGGTTAAAGAGCGGCCGCACAAAACCTGGTGGCGCCCGCGACTCCGCCTCCGCGACAAGTTCCTTCATCCGATAACCACAGACCAGAACCAATTCCTCAACACCTATGTCGAGCAAGTTCTCGATATGCCGCTGGAGCAGGCTCTTGCCGGCGAAACGGAGCAGCGGCTTGGGCGCCTGTGTGCCATCGTCGCCATAGAGCCGCCTACCTACGCCGGCCGCCAGCATGATTGCCTTCATCGCCCGCCCCGCCATCCAAGTCTGTCCTGCCCCATCGGCGCCATTCTCATCTCAGCCGGCCCAATGACACTGATAAGCCGTGACGCCAGAGCGAGCAAGCGGGCGCGCCAAACTCTGCAGGCCAGAATTCTGTGAACATTTGTTTAAAAGATTTGCCAATAGTAGGGACTCCCGATGGGCGCAGCTTGCGTGCTATCTCTCGCGCTGCGAGGGCGTAATCACACTTGTCTGAAGAAACCGCAACAGTGAGACAAGGTAAAACGCGCACGCAATGTCAGCCCTTGCAACATCTGCATATTGAGCCGAGAAACGCACATGACCGTACAGACTACAGAATTATTCATGCAACAGAGGCAGCACTTAATCACGATCAAGGCGGAGACACAGGGTCTGCGCGAGATAACCGCGGAAATTTCATCGTGGGTCGCGACCCAGACGGTGCGCAAAGGCATGCTGACGGTGTATATCCGCCACACATCCGCGTCGATTTTAATTCAAGAGAATTTCGACACTGATGTTGAACGTGACCTGGAGACATTCTTCCACAAGCTCGTTCCCGAGGATCTCGAACTCTATAGCCACATTGCCGAGGGCGAGGACGACATGCCAGCGCATATCAAAGGCGCCTTAACACAAACTAATCTCAGCATTCCCGTAAGTGAGGGAGAGATGATGCTCGGCAGATATCAGGGCATCTATCTATTCGAGCATCGGCGCATTCCCCGCGACAGGGAGCTGGTCCTGCACATTATCGGACACTAGTGCCGACAGGCCTGGAGTGCCGACTGGCCTGGAGTGCCGACTGGCCTGGCAAGCCGATCGAGACGTGTTGTATGGCAATAAGCTTCAGCTAAGGTAGTTGTGCCCGCGAAACCAAGCGATTGCATCCCGCAGCGCCTCGTGCGCCGGCCGGGCGTTATAACCCAGCGCCAAAATCGCCTTTTCGCTTGAGTAGTACATCTTTTTTCTCGCCATGCGGACGCTATCAACGGAGACGAACGGTTCTGCGCCACCGGTCATGCGCGTGATCGCCTCCGCCGCGTATGCGATCGGCAGGACTAGATTGTGCGGCAGACGAAAGCGTGGAGCCGGACGGTCAACGATCGCCGCTATTTCACGCAGAATCTCCTCGAGACTTAGGTCCTCGCCACCCAAAATGTAGCGCTCGCCAACCTGACCGTGCTGATAGGCCAGCAGGTGTCCATCAGCCACATCGTCCACATGCACAATGTTGAGACCCGTATCAACGTATGCCGGCATTCTCCCCGAGGCGGCGTCGACGATCATTTGCCCGGTTGGCGTCGGCTTGAGGTCGCGAGGACCGACCGGCGCCGACGGATTGACGATGACCGCGGGGAGACGCGCCTCTTCAATGAGGCGTCGAACTTCCGCCTCGGCCCTGAATTTCGAACGCTTGTATACGCCGATCATGTCACCTTCGGCGACCGGCGTTTCTTCATCACCTGGTCCACCTTCGGCCGGCAGCCCAAGGGTTGCGACGCTGCTCGTGTAGACAATCCGCTCAACGCCCGCGTCGGCCGCTGCCTGCATGATGTCCCGGGTGCCGGCGACATTGGCTCGGTACATCTGATCCGGGTTTCGCACCCAAAGCCGATAGTCAGCAGCGACGTGAAACATGCCCTCGCAACCGGAGACCGCGGCTCGCAGCGACGCAACATCTGTTAGGTCGCCCTCGACGATCTCGACGTCGATCCCATCAAGGTTGTCGCGACGGCTAGCAGGTCGCACCAGGGCGCGCGCATCGTTGCCGTCCGCGATCAGCCGACGTACGACCGCGGAACCGACAAAGCCCGATGCACCGGTAACCAAAAGCGTCAAGAGTTGATCATCGCGATAGTATCGCCAGCACCGTCCATGGCGAGTGCTTATCCACCCGCCGCTGCGGTTTTAGCAAGCCGGTGCCGTTTGCAGAACCTTCATCTCCTTGAGCGTTTCGCTAATCGACGCGAGCGCACCTTCTATCTCTGTTGCATCCAAATGACCGATACAACCGATCCGGAAACTGTCGGCCTTCGCAAGTTTTCCGGGATAGATGACGTAGCCCTTTTCGCGCAGACCGTCATAGAAGGCATCGAATTCGAACTTCGGATCTGCTGGCATATGGAAGGTAACGATGATCGGCGCCTGCTGTTCGTCCCGCAACAATGTTCTGAATCCGAGCTTGCGCATTCCCTCGACCAATATCTGGCAGTTCGCCGAGTATCGTTGCAGGCGGTGCTCGACGCCGCCTTCCTCCGCATGGTCGAGGAGCGCCTGGTGAAAGGCGGCTATGACATGCGTCGGCGGCGTGAAGCGCCACTGGCCGCTGCCTCTCATCGACTCCCATTGATCGTAAAGATCCAGGCTCAAGGAATGCGCATTGCCAGCGCTCGCCGCAAGCATATCCCGCCGGCAAATGACGAAGGCAATGCCGGGGACACCTTCGAGGCATTTATTTGCGGACAAAGCGAGCGCACCAAGTTGTAGTTTCCGGCAGTCGATCGGCACTGCGCCAAAGCTGCTAACCGAATCGAGCAGCAGGCAGCGACCGTGGCGATAAACCACGTCGGCGACGCCTGACAGGGGATTGAGTATTCCCGAAGTCGTTTCACAGTGAACGATGGCGACATGGCTAATCGCCGGGTCATCGCTGAGAAGGGCGTCAAGATGGCTTACGTCATGCATCTCTTCTTCAGCCACCTCATAGATCGCAAACGAACGCTTCAAATAGCCGCAGATGCGGCCCATTCGATGGCCATAAGCACCGTTAACAAGGATCAGGAGCTTGCCGCCGGGAGGTACGAATGTTCCGATCATAGCCTCTAATGCAAACGTGCCACTCCCTTGTATCGGCACGCATTCATAGTTTCCGTCATCGCCGGCGATCTCAAGAAGACGCGCGCAAACCTGTTGGCTCAATGCGACAAACTCGGCGTCACGCGACCCCAAATCGCGGAGCATCGCCTCTTTCGTTGCAACAGCCGTCGTTAGCGGACCCGGTGTCAGTAAGATCGGATCGCGACGACCGCTGGTCACTTAGCAGATCCTTTCGCCGGTGCAAGGCTTGGGTCAGATTGAAGAAATGTGCGAAATCGGCGCGCAACTTCGGCCGGTTTAACGGTCGGCCGGCCAAGCTTGTCAATACTGCCCGGCATAATCCGCAAATGGATCATATGCGGCCCTTGGGCTGCCAAGGCGTCCCGCAACGCCTGTTCAAGGCCCGCCAGCGTGTCGGCGGAGGTCCCGCTCCGGTAGCCACACGCCAACGCAACGCCCGCGAACTCAACATTCGACGAGACGGTCGACTGCCCGCCTGTCGAGTCATGAACGCCGTTATCGAGAACGATATGGATCAGGTTCTCCGGCGCCTGGGCGCCGATCGTGGCGAGCGTTCCCATCTTCATCAATGCCGCGCCGTCGCCGTCCAGGGCGATGACCGGCCGCTCGACATTGAGGGCTACCCCCAAGGTCATGGCGCTGGCGCATCCCATGGAGCCAACTTGGTAGAGATGTTGCGGTCGGTCGGCCAAGGTAAACAACTCGCGTCCGCATTTGCCGGTCGTGGCAATAATCGCGGCCTCATCCGGAACCGTCGCCAGCACACACTCTAGAGCGGCAATGCGCGTGGGTCGGAGCCCACCCTCGGTGAGATCGCTTGCCTGTCCGCGGACCTGCGGGCGCAAAGGCGATTCATCGAGAGTTTCACTCTCTACAGAACCTTTTTCCATGACCAAGGCGAACGGAAGCCCAGTTTCGTCCATCGCCGCCTGCGCAGCATCGAGTGCGCTTGCGATCTGGCTCGCATCAATCGGAAAGGGCTGATGGCGAACGCCGATATCCTCTAGGAGCCGCTGCGTCACCTCGCCCATGAGTTCATGCTGGGGCTCGTCCCCAAGACCAGGCTGACCGCGCCAGGTAACCAGGAGCAGCGTCGGGATGCGAAATGGCCAGTTCAGCGAGGTGAGCGGATTGATGGCGTTGCCGAGGCCCGAATTCTGGCACATCACCACCGTTCCCCTACCGGCAAGCCAGGCGCCGGCGGCTATGGCGACCGCCTCACCTTCGCTGGTGGCGCCAACATAATCGGTGGATCGATCACTGATGACATGGTTGATGATCGGCGTCAGGAACGAGCATGGAACGCCAGCATAGAAATCTTGGCCCCTCAGCCGTGCTTCCCCGAGAAAACTACCTGCAGAAATCATGCGCTCAAACCTGCCACAATTTCGGCTATAGGAAGTCGCGCGCCTTGGCCAAATCGACGACGTCGTTCACGTCCAACCAGTGCCCCGCGATATAAACGACGCGTGGGCGGGCCCCTTTGGCTATCAGCCGATTGACGACGTCCGGCAGGCTGGCGGTTGCGTGCGACCCATCCTTGCTCATTTCGGCAATTTCATCGCGCATCATCGCCGAACCGCGTGCGTTCAGCTTGACGAGGCCAATCCATACGCCGTCCGCAGCGTCAGCGCCGAGATCGGCCGATATCTTCTCCAACTCAATCGCTTGATCTTCGAGATAATCGTCCGTGAAGGGAACGCTGCATTTAGCGAAATCGGCGGTCTGCGTGTCGGCATGGTGACCGCGATCGATTCCAATCGCTTCGACCACAACAACAATATCGCCATCGACCTCAAGAAGTAGGTCCAGGATGTAGCGTCGAAACAATATATCGCCGTATGACAGCACGCATTCGCCCTGCAACTCATCAATCGCACAAGCGAGCGATGCGACCTCGCCGGTATCCGCAAAGTCGGCATTTACAATCTTGTTGATGTCGGGCAAGTCGACGGCCTCGTGCTTGTAGCCGGCAACAACGTTGATGTCGCGAACGCCCGCGTGTCTGAATTGCTGGGTTAACCTGCTGAGCAATGGCTCGCCGCGAACTTCCAACATGCATTTGGGCCGGTCGTTTGTTAGGTCTCCGAGCTTGCTGCCGCGACTCGCTGCCAAGAGGATCGCTGTCATTCCAGCGCGTCCTGCCGGCAGGTAGCGCTCTTCCGCTTCCACCAGCTCTGTGTTGCCGGAAAGCTCAAACACGTCGTTTAGATCGGCGACCCTACCTTCAACGCCGATCAGGCTTTGGTCGCTCATAATTTGCCGGCTGGTTTCCCGCATCGCCGAAATCGCGGCCCTGAGATTATGGTTGGCCCAAATTGCGATCGATATCCCGGCCTCCCGGTAGCGGTCGGTCGGCGTGATGTAGTATTTGGTCGGAACGATCACCAACGGTGCCCGCCCGGCCCACTCGTTGGCGAACTGCAACACCTCATCGGCTGTCGACATGCGCGAATGGATCAAGATGCCGTCCGCGCCGGCAGCCCTATAAGCCTCGGCACGGCGTAACGCTTCGGCCATGCCGCGCCCCGCGATCAGGGCTTCGACGCGCGCCACCACGCTGAAATCGTCATCCGTCTGCGCATCCTTGCCAGCTTTAATTTTGCCGCAAAACTCGTCCATATCCGCCAGCGACTGATCGCCATCGAGGAAGGAATTGGTTTTAGGGAATACCTTGTCCTCGATACAAACAGCGGCGATGCCACGCTGACACAACTTGGCCGTCAGACGCCGGAAATTGTTGAAATCTCCATAGCCGGTGTCGCCATCGACAAATATTGGAATCGAGACCGCATCCGACATGAACTCGAGCACTTCAAGAACCTGCGTCCACGATGCTTCGTTGCGGTCCCGGACTCCAAGCGCCGAAGAAACCGATAGGCCCGACGCCCAAATGGCCGGAAACCCAGCCTCCTCGACAATCTTCGCCGAGATCCCATTATGAGCCTCCATCACAAAGCTTAACTCCGGCGACCGCAATAGCTGGCCGAAAACGGCAGCTTTTGTGGTGTGCGACGGCTGTTGTTCGCTTTGAAGAGCTCTCACGTCAAACATCTCCTAGAAGACACGTCATAAACCATTGGTGCTCGGCGGTAGGTGCCAGGCCCAAAGGTTGGGCGTCAACCTTGACACCGTATGAGGGTATATCAGTGCGCAGTATTCGACTAATCCATATTGTTAGCGCGTCGCGTTCGGCCGGCCAAGGAGGCGGCCAGGGATCGTCAGTATTTCCATTCCCCTATCTGAGCGGTATTGTCGCTGGCGAAACATCGGCACACGAGGGTCGCGGCCGCGCACCGGTGCGAAACTGCCGCAGGCCATGGAGTAAACCATAGTGTCCGTCGGCAAACATCGATCGATTCGCGTCATACTCGCACAACCAAGAGGGTTTTGCGCGGGCGTCGTCCGTGCGATCGAAATCGTCGAGTTGGCGCTTCGCAAGTTTGGACCACCGGTCTATGTGCGCCATGAAATCGTCCACAACAAGCGCGTGGTTGACGACCTTCGCCAAAAGGGCGCCGTCTTCGTCGAAGAATTATCCGAGATACCCGATGGCGCAAACACGGTATTCAGCGCGCATGGGGTCTCACAGAGTGTCGCTGACGAAGCCACGCGCAGAGACCTACCGGTGATTGACGCGACATGTCCCTTGGTTGCGAAGGTGCACAAAGAGGGTCAGCGTTATGCGCTTCGAGACTTCGAGGTGGTACTGATTGGCCACGAGGGTCATCCGGAGGTAGAGGGCACAAGGGGACGCATCCCCGGCACCGTTCATCTCGTCTCGTCAGAAAAGGACGTGGAACGGCTCCATGTCGGCAACCCTGACACACTCGCCTACGTTACCCAGACAACTCTCAGCGTCGACGACACACGCGACGTGATCGACGCCCTCCGAAATCGCTTTCCGAAGATCGTCGGCCCGGACGTTCGAGATATTTGCTACGCCACCCAGAATCGGCAAAGCGCTGTCCGCGCGTTGGCGCTGCAATCCGAAATTATAATCGTCGTCGGCGCACAAAACAGCTCAAACTCCAACCGCTTGCGCGAAATTGGCGAAGAGCTCGGTGTTCCGACCTACTTGGTGGACGATGCCCAGTCCATTGATCCTGAATGGTTCAAGGAAGCCGCGTGCATAGGGATTACCGCAGGTGCGTCCGCGCCGGAGGCCCTGGTTCAAGAGATGATCGAGCGGTTGCGCGATTTTGGTGAGATTCAAGTATGCACGCTGGAAGGCATCGAAGAGAATGTGCAGTTCAAACTACCCGATGAATTGAATGAATCGGTAGCCCAAGTTCAACCTTCGCAGACAAGGGAATCGGTTTGAGCATTCCGTTGATCCAAAAAATTCGCGTTGCCGCCTATATTCTGAAGCAGCGCATGAGTGGCGCCGACCGCTATCCCTTGGTGCTGATGCTGGAGCCGCTGTTTCGCTGCAATTTGGCCTGCGCCGGTTGCGGGAAGATTGACTATCCCGACGCGATCTTGAACCGACGCCTCAGTGCCGATGATTGTCTCAAATCGGTCGATGAATGCGGCGCGCCGATCGTGTCGATCCCCGGTGGCGAGCCTCTAATGCATAAGGAAATCGTGCAAATCGTCGACGGCATCATCGGCCGTAAGAAATTTGTCTATCTGTGCACCAATGCATTGTTGCTCGAAAAGCGGCTCGACCAATTTACGCCGTCGACTTACCTCACATTCTCTATACATCTCGATGGACTGGAGAAACATCACGACCACTCAGTCTGTCAGACAGGCGTATTCGAACGCGCGGTATCGGCAATTCGGGCAGCACGGAAGAGGGGTTTTCGAGTCAACGTCAACTGCACTCTGTTCGATCAGATGACCGCAGATGAGGCTGTGGAATTCTTCGACTTCGTTACCAATGATCTCGATGTCGAGGGAATCACCGTTTCACCAGGCTATGCCTATGAGCGCGCGCCCGACCAGGGTCATTTTCTCAATCGGCAAAAGACGAAAATGTTGTTTCGCAACATATTCAGCGCCGGCAAGGGCAGAAAGTGGCGCTTCAGTCAGTCGAGTCTGTTCCTCGATTTCCTCGCCGGGAATCAACAATACCACTGCACACCATGGGGAAATCCCACGCGGAACATCTTCGGCTGGCAGCGGCCGTGCTACCTTCTAAACGAGGGCTATGCGACGACCTTCAGGGAACTCATGGATACGACGAACTGGGAGTCGTACGGCACGGGAAACTACGAAAAGTGCGCGGACTGCATGGTGCACTGCGGCTATGAGGCGACGGCCATCGCCGACACGGTTGCACACCCACTAAAAGCGCTGGCGTCGTATCTACGGGGTCCGCGGACGACCGGAGAGATGGCTCCGGAAATTTCGCTCGCGAGCCAACGGCCTGCCAGCTTCGTGTTCGAGGACCTTGTAAAGACGAGTCTAGTCGAGCCGGAATCGCGGACCGGCCATCAACGAGGCGCGGCGTAACCCGGCAAACGCTGCACTGCTGCTTCTTGTTAGACGGACGAGCGCACTTAAGTCGCCTGGATGCGTCAAAATCCCGGCCGTTAGCGCCAGAGGCCTGATGTCCCCTTGTTCGCCGACACAGTCCGCGACCCATTTGGGTACGACATCTGCAGATGTGTCTGCGACCACGCGCAGAGCCAAGAATGGTACCTCCGCATCTTTGGCAACTTCAGCGACAGCATGGCTTTCCATGTCGACGACGGACGCGTCTGATATGTGACGCATCGACTGTTTCTCGGCTACCGTATGAAGCGGTATATCGCTACCGGCAACCGTTGCCAGGCGCGCACCCGGCAGCTCATCTAGAGTGGCCCATAGAGCCAACCGCCACGTCTCCATAGTTGCGATTCGTTGCCCTGTCGCCGTGGCAACCGCATCGGCAACTATCGTATCGCCAGGTCGAAGCGCAGGGTCCAGCCCGCCCGCAATTCCGAAACTCAGCAGGGCATCGCATCCTGCGGCCAGTAGGTTCTGTGCGATATTGCGCGCTCGTACCGGGTCAGCGCCAGCGCATCCAGCGGTCGGACGCTCGGATTGAGCAAATTCTGCCAGGCACCGCACCTCTCTTCGCAAACCCGTGACGATACCCAGTCGGCTCACTTACATTCCGTAGGTCAGCGTCGGTGAACTTTGCCACCGGAGCGAACGGTAACGAGCCAGCGCCCACAAAGGGAAGTAAGCGTTGTATCCGTGATAGTGGAGGTAGAAGACGCGCGGAAATCCGACCGCGTTGAAATGCTGTTGTTTCCACTCACCGCCCTCGCGCGGCGCATTCAGAAGGTAATCTATCCCTCGGCGAACACAGGTTGAATCCACCTCATCAGCCATCATCAGGGCGAGAAGAGCCCAAGCAGTTTGGGTCGGTGTGCTTTTCTTGACTTCGTCTTTGCGATGCTCCCAGTAGGACGCGCAGTCCTCGCCCCAGCCGCCGTCAGTATGTTGGCGGGACTTTAGCCACACCACAGCCTGGTCGATCAGTGGCTTCAGATCGTCACCACCAGCAATGTTGAATGCGCTTAGAACGGACCATGTACCGTAAATGTAGTTGGTACCCCAGCGGCCAAACCAGGACCCGTCGTCATCCTGATCGCGCTTTAGAAATTCCAAGCCGCGCGCTACCGCCGGATGGCCGCGGTCATAACCCAATTGAACCAGCATGCTAACGCATCGAGCCGTAACGTCAGCGGTCGGTGGATCGAGGAGCGCATTGTGGTCTGCGAACGGTATGTATTCGAGCAAGCGGTATTCGTTATCTGCATCGAACGCGCCCCAACCACCATTCTGGCTCTGCATGCCAACGACCCATTCGGCGCCGCGTTCGATTGCCGTGTGGTATCTATCGCCATCCGCACGGTCTAATGCCATGACGACGACGGCGGTATCGTCAACATCCGGATAATAGTCATTGCGGTACTGAAAGGCCCAACCGCCCGGCCGGAGATTGCCACGGTTGGTGCTCCAATCCCCCACAACATCGAGGATTTGCCTGCCGCATAGCCACTCAGCGGCGCGCGTCACAACAGGACCCTGACCGGCGACTCCAGCCTCCAACAAGGCGTGGTTCGCTAGACCGGTATCCCAGACTGGAGAAACACATGGCTGGCAATATCCGATCTTGTCCTTAAGGACTAGGAGTCGCCGCAACGCCTCCCGGGCGTTGACGACTTCCGGCCGGTCGCGCTCATAACCGAGCGCATCGAACGCCATAATCGTATTGGCAATGGCCGGGAAAATTGCTCCGAGTCCATCGACGCCGTTCAACCGCTCAGTGACAAAATCCATTGCCTTTTTGACTGCGAACCGCTTGAGAATGCCGGGACGGAGCGGCTCGAATAGCACGCGGAGCACGCGATCGACGACGAGCATGGTTTCGCCTAACCAGTGGCCGGTCGGATTAGTAAAGTAGTGGCGCTCCTGTTCCGGCGGCGCTACGAACAGCTCTCGAATATCGACCTGGCGTGGATTTCGCGCCAACGGGCGTAGCGCCACCACGACCATCAGCGGAACCATGACGGTGCGTGACCAGTAGGAAACTCTGTAGATGTTGAGCGGCGACCATTTCGGCAAAAGCAGCGCTTCCACCCACATTACCGGCACGGCACGCCATGGAATCTGACCAAATAGGGCGAGCGTCGTGCGCGTGAAAACATTACATTTGGCGGCCCCGCCATGAGCGAGAACCGCTTCCCGCGCCAACTTCATATGCGGCGCTGAAACATCTTCCCCGGTAAGTTTGAGGGCGTAGTAGGCCTTCACTGTCGCGCTGATGTCGAAATCGCCATCGTGATATAGCGGCCAGCCACCGTGATCGCCCTGTGTTGACAATAGATAAGCCGCGAGCTTCTCCTCGACATCCATGTCGATTTCGCCGAGGAAATGGTTGAGCAGGATGTATTCCGACGGAATTGTCGCATCCGCTTCGAGTTCAAAAGCCCAATGACCGTCTTCAGCCTGTCGGTCCGCGAGCCACGTCGCCACCGCTTCAATGGTCTCGTCGAGCGCGGAACTAATAGCTCGATCCCCGTCCTTCGAGGCATCGCCGTCGGTTTCAATTATGTCCTGAGCCGTTTTCACTTTGCCGTCCTAATTCCTCGTCCTTCAGCCAGACCGCCACGCATGTGGCCACCCCGTCGACGCGCTGCAAGCGGCTTGGTGCGTCCAAATACGACCTTGTGTCAAGGCCAAGCATGGTTTGATTTGTAACATCATGCACGGCCTCGGCAGTTGCCGGCTACAGCAATCCATAACGAAAGACGATCCAAAGCTTGCGCATGAGCGGCAACGACATTCGCTCGTTACGCCGTTGCCAGCCGCGACGCATGAGTCTCACCAGCAGGCGGCGATAGCTCTCCATCATAAGTCTGGCGGGGCGAACACGCCGACGCTCGCATGAATTCAAAATGACAGCTGTTTCTTCAAACTTTCGTTGTGCGACCCGCGCCACCTCGTCGCATACTGCAAAAAATCTTGCATCGGCAAACGCTGCCGCGGGGCTCGAGTCAGCAATTCCATGAACACGCAGAAGGCTCTGCGGAAGATAGAGCCTATCGCTGCGCGCATCTTCGTCCAGATCGCGCAGGATATTGGTCAATTGAAGCGCTTGGCCCAAGGCATCCGCAAGCTCAGCACCCCGATCCTCGCTCAGCCCGAAAATGCGTGTGGAAAGGCGCCCGACAGCGCACGCAACATGGTCACAGTAGTCCCTGAGCGCATCCATGTCGGTAATCCGCACGGAGTCTTCCGCGTCCATCTCCATGCCTTCAATGACGAGAAGAAAGTCGTCCTTGGACAGCGCGTACCGTCTGACGGGGTCCAGAAGCGCTCGGGCGACCGGATGCTTCGGCTGGCCGGCAAACAAACGTTCGATGTTTTCACGCCAGTTCTGCAATCTTGCGCGTTTTTCGTCCGCATGGCCCGCCCCATCTGCAATGTCATCGACTTCCCGGCAGAAGGCATAAAGCGCAAACATGGCGTGACGCCGTTCGGACGGCAGAAGACGCATTGCCCAATAGAAGGACGAGCCAGATCGTCTCGCAATGGCTTCGACGTCAGGAGCACCGTGGCCCGCAGGAGTGTCGGCTCCGCCGGGCTTGTCCGCGGCATTCTTCGAGGTCTGGTCTGTTGCCATGGCACCTGTTATCGGCCAGTGGCCGTTCTCGCGCTAGCTCCGCGCGGACCGCTGATAACTACGACCTTTCCAACGTCCGCCATAACCGGTCCATCGACGACACGCGGAATCTACAGTCATCAGCGTGAACAGAAGACCGGCAACGGGCAATGTCAGGCCCCATACAGTCGGCTGGCGATAGAGAAGAAGCGTCGGCCGATAAGCAAATACCATCGCCAGCCAACCGGCACCGCCTATCACTGCCAGCGCGGCGTTTCCAAAAATGATGCCGCCGACAGCTGACAGCGGTGGCATGACGAAGAGCAAACCCATTGCGGCTACGGTTCCGATGAGGCGGGCCGCCGAGTGATTCAGCTGCTCGAAGGCCGTGCGCGCGACCATCGACCAGACTTCGGCGAACCCGCGGTATACGCGACGGCTTTCCACGCTCTCGCCTAAACCGATCCAGATTGGCCCGTTCCGCTTTAATTCCGCAGCAAGCGCGCAATCGTCAATGAAACGATTACGAATGGTGCTCAATCCACCAGATTGATCGAGCGCCACCGCGCGTACCAGCATACAGCCGCCGGCGGCAGCTGCTTCGGATCTACCGCGATTGTTAACATGCGAAAACGGATAGACCATCTGAAAGAAAAACACGAAGGCCGGCATCAACAGGCGCTCCCAAAATCCAAAACAGTGAAGCATCGCCATGAGCGAGACGAGATCGAGCCCCTCATCTTCGGCCTTGGCCACCAGGCGGCGCAGCAAGTCCGGTTTCAGGACGATATCGGCGTCCGTGAGCAGATAGTAGCGCGCATCCGGCTGCTGCGCGCGCGCGTCCTCCAGACCTTGGCTAAGGGCCCACAGTTTGCCGGTCCAACCTGGCGCGAGTTTCTTGCCCGAGATGATACGAAGCGGCCTCGAACCGTCCGATGCCGTCCTCGCAAGT
The DNA here is from genome assembly GCA_963664465.2 of Alphaproteobacteria bacterium. Classification (GTDB taxonomy): domain Bacteria; phylum Pseudomonadota; class Alphaproteobacteria; order UBA8366; family CAVOAK01; genus CAVOAK01. The sequence goes on from CAXXSU010000011.1 coordinate 304,726, forward strand.
TCAGCAGTACCGTCTTCGCTATTGTCGTCGATAAGTGTGATCGAAAACGAGCCTGGATAATCCTGCCGCATGAGCGCTTCGATCGTATCAAACACCGATTTGGCCTCATTTCTGGCCGGAACGATCGCCGACACTGCCGGCCACCGCTTGCGATCGACCGCTCTGCGGCAAAGGCGTTGGTTGGCACGCCAGAAGCCGCCACGAAGCAGTATCATACCGCCCCAAAGCAGCAACGATGCTATCGCCAAGCCCAGATAGACATTGCTCATTGCAGACGCGACCTCGACAACTTTATCCAACGAGCCCCAACGCCGCGCCTTTAAGACAGCACGCCACATACTGCGATTTCGTGAGCTCGACGCGAGTCGCAAGCGGATCCCTGCGCTCGAGTTGTTTGATGAGACGCTCGGCAATAGCAACGATGGCGCCGGACTCCATGGCCAGGCGTCGGCTAGCGAGGCCGCCCGGCAATGCGGCGGCACGCGATAGAAGCGTCCGTGTCGCTTCGATCGTTCGGTCAAGAACGGCGCGCAACGCGGGACTGCTACGCCTCGCTGAGAGTTCATCAAGCGACACGCCTTCCGCATTCATCCAGTCAAGCGGAAGGTAGACGCGATCCAGGTCCAGGTAGTCCTCACGGCAATCCTGCAGATGGTTGATAACCTGCAATGCCATACACAGTGCGTCGGCCGCCGCGTAGCCGTTGCGCGAACCGCCATGCAGGTCGACTAGATACCGGCCGACCGGTGCCGCGGAAAGGCGGCAATACCCCATCAGATCGTCCCAATCCTCATAGCGAAGCTTGGTGGCGTCCTGTTTGAATGCGGCCAAGAGATCGGCACAGTGACGCGATGTTAAGCCGGTTTCGGCGAGGCTCGCGCGCATTCGATGGGCGGTCTCGCAGGCCGGATCCACTGACGTCCGCCCGGATAGCGCATCGCCTAGCTGGTCGAGGCGCGCGATCTTCTCTTCGGCGCTCAATGCCGCATTGTCGGCGATGTCGTCAGCGGCCCGCGCAAAGCGATAGAAGCAGGCTATATGGGGCCGCAGCGACCGCGGCAAAAGCCAGGAACCCACGGGAAAGTTCTCGTAGGCCGGATCCTTGCCGGACGGCGTTTCGATCGCCGGCGGTCCAGCCGAATTTGCCCGCTGCGCCGTCGGCGCTCCATCATTCGCCATCGTCCGCGACCCTAGCTCTTGCTGCCAATCGCCGGCTATTTCTCGGCGGAATTCACTTCGTGATCAACCTAAGTTATACGAAACATGGCTGCAAACGACGACCGTGTGCGCGGATTGGCATTTCGAAGCTAGAACGGGCACGCGATCCATGGCATATTGAGGATACTTTTCATCGGTACCTTAGCATTTCCGGTACGGTGCGCTTCGGCATCGCAGGTGAGCGTATGCCGCGCCGCGCAGATTGTGTTTTTGCTCGGCGCGATGACGGGAAGAACAAGGACCTACCTCGAGTCCAAGGGGTGTAGTGACGTCCACAAGTGAAAGCGCTCGACCTCCAAAAGGAAGCCGAGCAGAATCATACGGTCAAGCGAAGGCACTGGGTAGCGGCGCCGAGCATAGCGTCGGTACCTTGCTGCGCATCGCGCGGATGGCGCTCGGCTACCGCTGGCGCATGCTGATCGCCGTTGGCGCAGTCATCGTAGCGGCAATATTCCAACTCCTCATACCGCAGTTTTTGGGAAACGCCGTCGACAACGCGCAAGGGCTGCTTGCTGGTGTGCCGGGAACCGAAGCAGAAGCGCAGTCCGCGCTGCTTGTGGCGGCAGCCCTGCTTTTGGGTGCCGCCATATGTCGTGGCCTGTTTACGATGGTGCACAATTACATTGGGGAGGCCATCGGTCATGGTATCGGGTATGAATTGCGGTTGGCCTATTACGCCAAGCTCCAGCAGCTCAGTTTCAGCTTTCACGACAGCGTCCATACGGGAGACCTGATTACCCGCGGCATGCTGGACGTCGAAGGCGTCCGGATGTTCGTCGACGCAGGCATCCTCAGGATTATTCTGCTGGTAATTCTCATTACCGTTGGTTCGTACCTGTTAGTCAGCACCGATGCTGCCTTGGCAGCAGTCAGCCTTAGTTTCGTGCCGTTTGTTGCTTGGCGCGCGGTCGTCGCTCGCCTGAAACTTCGGCGAATTTGGCTCAATCTACAGGAACGCCTCGGTGAACTGACCAGAATCATGGAGGAAAATCTGGGGGGAATTCGTGTCGTGCGCGCGTTCGCTGCGCAGGACTACGAGATTTCAAAGTTTGGCGACATGTCCGACAAGGCGTTCGAATTTGCAAACGAGCGTGTCACGGTGCGCATGCGAAATACCACGGTTATGTCGTTTGCCTATTTCATCGCTATGGGATTGGTCTTGTGGTTTGGCGGACTCAAAGTCATCAGCGGCGACATCACGGTCGGTCAACTGGCCGAGTTTCTGGCATTCATGGCGATCCTGCAAATGCCGGTTCGGCAAATTGGCATGATGGTCAACTCGATAGCCCGCGCCTCCATATCCGGCGGCCGCTTGTTCGAGTTTCTCGACCTCGAGCCGCAGATTCGAAACAAGCCTGACGCCAAGAACCTACAATTGACGGATGGTGTATTGCGTTTCGAGAATGTCGGTTTTGCATTCGGCGACGAGTTTGGCGTCGGCAATGTTCTCTCCGGTATCAGCTTCAGCGCCAGACCGGGCCAAACAATCGGTATCGTCGGTCCGCCAGGCAGCGGCAAGTCGACAATAGCCCATCTCATTCCACGCTATTACGACGTGACGAGCGGCCGTATTATGATCGACGGACAAGACATCCGCGATTTGACTATTGAATCGGTGCGGCAGGCCGTTGGTGTTGTCCAACAAGACACCTTCCTGTTCACCGCATCGATTGAGAATAATGTTGCCTACGGCGACCCGTGGGCCGACGGTGACCGAATCGAATTCGCAGCGGTTGGCGCGCAGCTGCACGATCATGTGCGCCGCCTGCCGACGGGATATGAGACACTCGTTGGCGAGCGCGGCGTTTCGCTTTCCGGTGGACAGCGACAGCGGCTGTCGATTGCGCGCAGCGTCATGTTGAAGCCCGCAATCATGGTTTTCGACGATTCAACCGCAGCGATCGATGCAGCGACCGAGCAACGCATCCGGGCCTCGATTCGCGAAGTCACGAAGGATCAGGCGGTCATCATTATTTCACATCGACTCAGTTCGTTGATGCACGCCAATGAAATTTTGTTCCTTGAAGAAGGTCGTATCGTCGAACACGGCAGCCATGACGAACTCATCGCACAAGGCGGCAAGTACCGCGATCTCTACGAGCTACAGATCAAACCAGGCGAAGACCATGGCGTGATGAGCGACTTGGCCGGCCAGCCCGACGACGATTCGGCCGCTTAGGAAGCGATTGGTAATATGCCGATTAGGCCAACACAAAAATCAGACCAAATCTCACGTCCGCGACCACCGCGGGCTGTGGTTGGCTCGCAAGTCAGTCGAGACGAAAAAATCTTCGCCGCGGCGTTCGACGGCCACGTGATCCGTAGATTCGTTGGTTTCGTAAGACCCTACCGGCGTTTTCTCTATATCGCGGTTGTCGCGGTAATTGTTTTTACGCTCACACAATTGACGATTCCGCTGATCCTCCGATTTGTGATCGATAACGCGCTGGTTAAGGAAGCCACAAATCGAGATTTGCTTGAGCTTGCAGCGCTGGCATTCGGCGCCATGATTTTCATCAACTACATCGCAAATTCAATTCAGCAGGTCACAGTTGGTCGGGTCGCTGAGCGCGTTCTCTTCGACCTACGACGCGCCATGTATGTCCATCTGCAGAAGGTGTCACTGTCCTTCATGGACAAAACCGAGGTCGGACGGTTGATGTCCCGCCTGCAGGGCGACGTCAATGCATTGCAGGAGTTTCTCGAGACATCCGTCTACGCGATTGGCGACATCGTGCTGTTGAGCGGCATCACCATCGTCTTGGTAATGCTCGACTGGAAACTTGGGCTGTTCACACTCTCGGTTGTGCCAACGCTGTTGATCGTCCGCATCATCTGGCTGCCCTATGCACGCAGGGCTTTCTTGCTCGCACGCGAATTAGCCTCGGTCGTCAACGGCGCGTTGGCCGAAGGCATTCATGGCGTACGCACCGTTCAGGGAATGTTGCGCGAAAAGGTAAATTTCGACCTGTTCGACGACAAGGCAAGTGAGAGTTTACGGGCCCACCTCCGTGCCTCAAAATTTGCCCAGGTCATGGTGCCAATCGTCGATACGCTGAGCGGCGGCGCTATGGCCATCGTCGTGATTATCGGCGGCAATCTCGTTTTGGGCGGCGAACTCGACCTGGGCATCATGGTCGCGTTCATGTTTTACATTCAACGGTTTTTCGACCCGATCCGCTCGCTAACCATTCAGTACTCCATCATGCAACGCGCCATGGCGTCGGGCCAGCGCATCTTTGAAGTGCTCGACGTGCCGGTCGATATCATCGACGATGCGAATTCCATTGAGCTGAAGGATATCGATGGTTCCATCGAGTTCCGGAACGTCACTTTTGGTTACCTCCCGGACCAGCCGATTCTGCATGACATAAGTTTTCGCGTTAACCCGGGTGAAACCGTCGCCTTAGTTGGCCCAACAGGATCGGGTAAGACCAGCATAACTGCACTTGCCCACCGTTTTTATGAGACTTGGGAAGGCCAGATACTGATCGGCGGGCACGATGTCCGCGATGTGACACAGGACTCGCTTGGCCGACAGGTCTCGATGGTGCTCCAGGAACCGTTCCTCTTCACGGGCACCATTCAGGAGAATATCCGCTACCGGAAAGCTGAGGCGACGCGCCAGGATATCGAGGCAGCGGCCAAGGCTGTGGGCGCGCATGACTTCATAACCAAGCTTCCGCTCGGCTATGAGAGTATGCTCGAGCAGCGCGGCGGCAACTTATCGATCGGTCAGCGACAACTGATCAGTTTCGCGCGCGCGATCGTTGCCGACTCGAAGATCTTGGTCCTCGACGAAGCCACGGCCAACATTGACAGCTATACCGAGATGCAAATTCAGACCGCCTTGGCAAGACTGCTGGAAGGCCGGACGGGCCTGGTCATCGCCCACCGCTTAGCGACGATTCGCGGCGCCGATCGCATTATCGTCTTGCAGAACGGGCGAATTATCGAAACCGGAACGCACCCGGAGCTTATGCAGCACGGCGGCCTGTACGCGCGCCTCTACTCGCTCAATTATGCCTCCTTCGACGACATTCCGGACGAGCTTGTCCACGTTTCGACCTGAGCGTCCGGCGATTTGGCTGGGCATCTGAAGTCGACCGTTTGCTCTAAGCGACCCGTTTGCGCCAGCTTGACCTGCGCGCACATCCACATCAGAGTGATTCGACACCGAATGCCGGCTTCCGCGATGCCCATAGAGCGGTGAAACAGCATGGACCGCGCCATGAAAGTCTCGCTCATCCAAATGAACTCGCAGGACGAAAAGGCTGCCAATCTGCGCCAAGCTAAGCAGCTGGTCGACGACGCCGTCGCGGAAGACCACCCGGAGCTCGTGGTGTTGCCGGAAATGTTCGTGTTTCTGGGCGAGGGGCAAGAGGCGAAGCGCATCGCCGCGGAGGAGCTGCCCGGCGGCGAGGCCTACACCTTGCTACAGGATTTGGCATCTTCGCACGGCATCTATGTGCACGGCGGCAGCCTGATCGAGACGGACGGCAATTCGCTCTACAACACAAGCGTCGTATTTGCGCCCGATGGCAGTGAGGTCGCGCGCTATCGCAAGATGCACATGTTCGACATCACGACCCCGGACGGCAAAGAGTATCGGGAGTCGGCCACCTATACCCGCGGCGAGGAACTCGTCACCTTTGACGCGAACGGCGCCAAGGTCGGCTGCACCATCTGCTACGACGTGCGCTTCCCGGAGCTCTACCAGGCGCTGGCAAAGCAAGGCGTGTCGGTCGTTACGGTGCCGGCGGCCTTCACCTTGCAGACGGGCAAGGACCATTGGGAAGTTCTCCTGCGGGCGAGAGCGATCGAGACCGAGACCTATGTCCTCGCAGCGGCGCAGTGCGGCACGCATGCCAACGGCAGCCGAGCAACCTACGGCCACTCGCTCGTCGTCGATCCATGGGGACATGTCATCGCCCGGGCACAGGACACCGTCGGCTTCGTGACGGCGCGCCTCGACCTCGACTATCTCGCGTTGGTGCGCCAGCGCATTCCGGTCGCACAACACAAAGTCCTGTGAGGCGCACACTGAGACCAAAACAAAGAATCACGTCGCGTCCCCAAATCCGCCGACAGACAGAAGCCAACACTCATTTCAGATCCGCTCATTTTGACGCGGCTGCCTTACTACAGGCGTCCCAACGGTTCGTCCGTGATGGTCCGTGATGGTCCGTGATCTTGGGTTCGATCAGCCGACCGGCCCGAATATCTCGGTGTGGATGTGCTCGGCAGAGACGCCGCGGCGCTCAAGATCGATCTGTATGTCGGCCATGAAGCTCGTTGGACCGCAAAGAAAGTAATGTGCATTGGTGTCGTCGACGAAACTTGCCAATAGCGCGCCATCGACGCGACCTTCGCTGTCGTAATCGATGCCGGCCTGATCTTCAGGACGCGGTCGGCTGTAGGCAACATGGACTTGAATGCCGACGCTTCTTGCCGCCAGTTCTCTGACTTCGCGCGCCAACGGATGGTGACCGCCATCGCGCACACCATGAAGAAACCAAACCGGGCGCTGGCCGCCCTCCGCAGCCACCGCATGAAGCATGCTCACCATCGGGGTCACACCGATGCCGGCGCTCACGAACGCGACCGGGCACTTGCCGCAGGACATCATGAAATCGCCGGCTGGCTTTCGGGTGTCAATGAACGCTCCGAGCTCGACGGAATCGTGTAAGTGGCGTGATGCGCGGCCTTTGGCCTCGCGCTTGACGCTGATCCGATAGCGCTCGTGACTTGGCGCGCCCGAGAGCGAATAGGTCCGGCGGACCGGCTCCGCCGCACCCACCATCTCAAGTTCGATCGGAAGGTGTTGGCCGGCCTCGAACATCGGCAATGGGCCTGAGTCTCGCGCTTCGAATACAAACGACGTTACGTCATCGCTCTCGGGAAGTTTCTCGATCAAGCGAAGCGAGCGCACTGAATCCGCATCTGCATCCCATCGCAGGGCAACTGCGGCAGGAAGTTCGACGACTTCCTCGATATCGAATGTCACCAAACGGCGCGCGCCGGGGATCCGATCAACATGCTCCGAATGCCAATCGATCGTTGCCTTGCCTGTAAGCTGAAGCAGGCTGCCCGTCTCAAAATCCAAAAACAGAAAGCCCGCCCGTGGGTCGAGAACGAGGTTGCCGATCGTGTTGAAGTGGTTGTTGCCCGCGTAATCGGGAAACTCAATGCGTTGCGCACTGACGACCCGCACGAAACCGCGGTCGCCGCCGCGATGAGACGCGTCCATGCCGAATGTGGCACTGGTGCCTTCGGCACGGTAGCCGCTCGCAATGAAGAATGTGTCCGCGCTGGCAATCCACTCCTGCTGCGTCGGCGTGAGGCGGGTCGCTGTTAGCGGCGCTCCGGGCGGCTCGCCTTCAACCCGCCGCCACGCGCGCTCACGGATGTATTGAGGAAAGTTTCCGTAAGCCTGCTCGACGCCAAAAGAAATCTTGCCTGAACCGCCGTCAACGATTCGACCGTTTACGCGATTACGCCGACGCGATGCGAGCGCGATGCCAAGAATCCCCACGTCGGCTCCCGTCATGAGAGCTTCTTCAAGACTATCTCCCTGAACGGGCGCCGCTTCGATCGTGAGAGATCGCGCGTCAGGTGAAGAGATGAATCCTTCTGGCCCAGTCAGAAGTGTTGCCCAAGGCCGGCCCTGTGCATCACGGGCAGCAACCACCAGGAACGGCAACGCCGTATAGAACGCACGATGTTCTTCCGGCAGTTCGTTACGCACAACCTTCCGCGCCCACTCTTCGATATCGCGGACACCGAGACGTTCTTGGACCGCATGCTCGCCGGCATGAAACGGAGAATCTTCGTTTTTCGAATCGCCAGGCATCGATCAAATCCCCTTACAATTCGTCCCAGGTCGCACCAGCAGGCAACTAAAGCGTCTCGACCATACCGCTCCAGCCGGCCAGTTGCGCAGACCCTAGGTTCGAAATTGGCGGGAGTCTATGCCGCGGCTGGCAAAATCTCCCGGTAACCGACCGCAACAGACCACAGCGCATGATCGCGGTCACAATCGTCAGCTACGCCAGTGCAAAACGGTTTCGTGGACCGGGTTTTTGAATGCTCTCCCCTCTTCTCCGGACGCCTGCCACTCGCGCTTCAAACGGTAGTACCATTTCGCTTGGGTGTCCGCGTCGTCGATCAGCGAAAGCGTCGGATCGTACCTCAAGCCCTGCTGCTGCTTGGCGACCATCGCCCGGTCCTGATTGAGGAACGCCCCGGCGAAATGCCAGACGATCGGTTTCAGCGCCGTCAGCCACGGCATGGTCCAGTAAATGACGTGGTTCACTTCGGTTTCGGTTTCATCGATCGGTGTCACCGCGGTCAGGCCCCAGAGCCGGCGGGCGCCGGCCTGCACGTATTCGATTCGAACCCCGGGAAGCTGGAACGATATCTCGGTGCTGAGCTCACCTCCGAGAATTCGATAGGCCGCCGAGTTCGACGATGGCGTATGGCGGACCATCGTGAAGCCCAAATGCGACGGGGCAAACCGCTTCGCCTTTTCATGAATCGAGCGCCGATTACGCCACCACCAGGCTTGATGGACGAAGGGCCCGTGCGCCGGGTCCATCAGGCCGACAACTGCGTGATCGGCATGCACTGGAAAACGCATTGTGCGGGTCACAGCGGGACGCCGTTCACCGACTCCGAGCATTTCAGGCGGTGCTGGCGGGTCAATAGCGTTGCTCTCGTCGTCCATGAAGACCCAAACGTTTCCCTGAACCTCGCGGCAGGCATAACGTCGGACAGTGATTTGGGCCAAATCTAAGGTCTGCCCCTCCGCAAGCGATGGAATTCTCGTACATCGGCCCTGCGTGTCGAAACGCCAGCCGTGATAGCAACATTCCACCTCGTTCCCATCCAGCCGGCCGTAGGTGAGTGGTGCGCCGCGATGCGGACAAATGTTGCGTAGTGCAAACGGCTCGCCGTCAAGTGTGCGACCGAGCATGACGGGTTCACCGAGCAGTATCTTGGATTGCAACGACCCCGCCTTGAGGCGATGACCTGGTGTCGCGAAGTACCAAAGATTGCGCAAAAACATCGGCGGCTGCTGGATTATCTGCGTGACCTACGCTCACCCCACTTTGCAGCACGGGAAACGTGATGCCAAGTCCGCGCGAAGAAGCACCACCTTGTGCCGCACTGGGCGGTCCAACCCGCTCAACATTGCAACTTGCCAATTCTCCTTACATTGTCAACTAACTACCGCAATCTCAGCGTTCGTCCACTGGTTGGCTCGGGGAGGTGCCGGTGGCGATTGATGGCCTCAGAGGTCTTCAATAGGCGGCCTTCTATTTGGCGGTGCGCCTCGGAGGTTTATCGACAGAGCGGTGCAGGATATCGCCACGGTCGATTCTCGCGGTGACGTCATTGCCACGGTTGAGGCACGCCTAAAATTGAGAATTGAAAGCGCGACGCGGGGCGACAATGTAAGCTTACCGCTACAGGATTCAGGTGCCGTTTCGACGTCTGCCGGTGGCGTACGGGCGCTGGGAAGCAGTTCACTCGTCACCGCTCAGACCTTCAATGCAGCTCAAAGGCAAGGCGCGGCAGGCAGCACCAACACGACTCAGCCGGCAGACCTGCAGGCCAAATGCGGAACGGATGACGGGAGAGGCAAACAGGTGGACACAACCGTCTAGTTACCCTGGAGTTGAGAGGCAACTGGCTTCAAGATATGCGCGCCTGGGGTTGGTCGATAACTCTACCCGCCCGGTTGTGGCAGAGATGGATTTCGACGCTTATGATGGCCGCCGGGCCGTGGTCACCTCCGCCGGCCGCAAACGTCATCGGGAATTTGAAGAATGTCAGTCGTCATCGAAGTTTCCTGGGGCGAACTGATCGACAAGATCTCCATCCTCGAAATCAAGGCTGAGCGCCTGCGTGACAACAAAGCGCTTGCAAATGTGGAACGCGAACTAGCGCTACTCACGGATGCGCGCGATCGTGCCCTGGCAAGCGATGTCGATATCGGAGCCGAATACGGCGAGCTCAAGATAATCAACGAAAGCCTCTGGGACATAGAGGACGAGATTCGCGATTGCGAGCGGCGCGGTGACTTTGGCTCGCGCTTTATTGAACTCGCACGCAATGTTTACCGCACCAACGATCGGCGCTCAGCCGTGAAGCAAAATATCAATCGAGCGCTTGGTTCAGCGTTGATTGAGGAAAAAGCCTACACCACATATAACTGAACGAGGTTATGCGGCTCAGCCGCCCGGTTTAATTCGGTTCTGAGGGAATACTCATATCGACGCTCGTGTTAGCATCCATGGTTGGATACGTTTTTGCAACGCAGAGTGTCCTGTCTGCGCCGCCAGAAATTGGTCTCAGTCCATAAGCACAGGTGCCCATAGCGGGAAGCTGTGACGGAATGAAACGATAGGAGTTCGGCTAATGAAGTATCTGTTAACTGCCTTTGCCGTCGTCGCGATGTTGGCCTCTGGGGTCGCCCACGCGGCAGGATCGTCGAGCACGACGACAACGACCAGCGCCACCTCAGACTTCCCCAAGGCCAAAAAGCTGGTCGATGCCAAGAATTTCACCGCCGCGATACCGTTGCTAAAAAAGGTCGTCAAGTCGCAACCCAAGAATGCCGATGCGTGGAACTTGCTGGCATTCAGTAACCGCAAACTCGAAAAATTCGACGTCGCGCTGCAGCAATATCAGAAAGCTCTAGAAATTCAGCCGACGCACAAGGGTGCAAACGAATATCTCGGCGAACTCTATTTGAAGGTCGGCGACCTGCCGAAGGCGCAGGAGCGGCTGACCGTGCTCAATGATATGTGCATTTACGGCTTTATTGGTTGCGAGGAATATAGCGAGCTTAAAGAGAAGGTTGCCATATTCATTGCGGCCAAGGGGAGCTAGCCGAGGCCTCACCCGGCGCGCATGGCGTGCGCCTAAAGGTCGCGCGGCAGCTCCCGCGTCTGATTTATCACGCGCACACTAAGCGGCTCGGTGCGGCCGCGAATCATGACGTCGTGACGCTCGCCCGCTTCGATGTCGAGCTCGGCTAACGCTAGAACCGATTCGGATACCACAAGCTGAGCCGTATATTCCTTTGTCAGCGTTTCCAAACGGCTCGCGATGTTAACGGTATCGCCGACCGCGGTCAGCGATGAAACGCCATACCCCATCTCACCGACGACCGCCGGTCCATGGTGAATTCCAATGCCAATACGCATCGGTTCGTCGAGATCGCCGGCGAATGCGGCGTTAAGCGCCGATAGGCGTATCCCCATCTGCTTGGCCGCAGCTAACGCTGCATAACAGCCCTGGCGCACATCGTTCTCAACTCCGAACAGCGCCATTACCGCATCACCGATAAATTTGTCGATCTGACCGCCCGCCTCTTCGATCGACCGGCCCATCGCCTCGAAATACCGGTTGAGTAGAAAAACGACATCGTAGGGCAGCTTGCTCTCTGCGATGTTGGTGAACTCGCGAATGTCCACGAACAAGACGGTGATTTCCATCTCTTGTCCCTGATGGTACTCGGGCCGCGCCGAAAGATGCTGCGCCGCCGTCGCAGGTTGCAGCAAAGGTGTAACCCGAATTTCGCCGTTCGGGCGGCACTGACAGGCAAGCCGTACATCTGACCCCGCTCGCACCCGATCGAGAACTTGGCGCTCCGATGCCGACGGCGGTGGCAGTTGGTCGACGCCCGAGTGAATCCGGACGCGGCACGTCGAGCAGCGCCCGCGTCCGCCGCACACGCTGGCATGAGGAACATTGGCGATCCGGCTTGCCTCAAGGATCGTCAAACCCTGCGGAACCCGCACCGAGGCGCCGCTGTCATACTGCACTGAAATTACCGGACCTCGCCTCTCCCATACCTGGTGCAGCCACCGCGCGGCCATTGTCATTGCAAGCATCGCCGCAAAGACGCCGATCGCGCTCCGGTGGATTGTCAACAATTCCAAATATTGATCCGCATTTGGCCATGCGGCGCCAGCGGCGATAGATTCGATCCAACCCGGCTCCCTGGCACGGGCGAGGACTTCGCGCGCACCCTCCATCACACCCAAAAGCGACACCGTCGGCAGCAACAAGGCATAGGCAAAGGCGAATGAGGACGATCTGAACGACCAGGACGGCTCCAATTCCGCCCGCCACGGCCTCCTTCGGGGTGCCGGCGCCGATGAGTTGGCGCATCAGCAACGATAGTGAAGCAGGTATCGCTTGTGCACGTTCTCGCGGCCCCGAAGCCAGGTCCGGCGCATACCGCCGCGATCGAGGTTGTGGGCAAAGGAGCGCTCGACGATTTTGAAGGCTTCCCTGTGTAGAGACGAACGGCCGAAAACGGCTATTCGTGACAATGGGCCGCTCCAAGGCAGGATTTTGTCACGACGGCAGGGTCGAGCAGGGGAAGGTGGGACCGCTCCGCACCGCCAGAAGCGGTACGATGCCGTGTCTCGAAACCCAACATCGGGAGCATTCCCATGGCAGTATCCCCGCCTCCGGCGCCTTCGTCCATCGATCTTTCCGGCCTGCCTCCTCGGGTCGTCGAGGCGGCCGCCCGGGTGCTCGCACTGTGTCGCGAGGAGCTTCGTTCCGAGCCGCGCCACGAGGCGCCCGAGGAGGTCGAGTTGCGGGTGCGTGAGGCCACGAACGAGTTCGCTCGCGATGTCATGGGCGCCGTCATCGAGAACCGGGACGATGGCGCTTCCCGGATCGAGCGGGACGGGCAGAGCTGGTTCCGGGTCGCGGTGACGCCGAAGACGATCATGACCTCGCTCGGTCCGGTGACCTACCGGCGAGCGCGTTACCGCAGCGGCGCGAGCGGGGCATCGCCGGTGCCGGTCGACGAGAGCCTGGGCCTCGTCGACGATTACCTGACGCGGCCGGCGGCCGAGCTCGGTCTGCTGATGATGGGTCACTGCACGGCCCGGGAAGCGGCGGCGTTCTTTGCGAAGACCGGCGCCATGACGCCGTCGGTGAGCACCCTGCAGCGCCTGACCCTGAGCATGCACGAATGCTGGGAGAGCCTCGGCCCGGAGACGCTGGGCAGCATCCGTGAGGCCGAGGGCATACCGCAGGACGCGACCACCGCCTCGGTCTCCCTCGACGGCGTCATGGTGCCGCTGAGACCCGGCGAGGACGGTCGCGCCAAGGCCTCCTGGCGCGAGGCCGCCTGCGGCACGGTCTCCTTCCACGACGCCGAGGGCAAGCGCCTGAAGACCCTCTATCTCGGCCGCATGCCGGAGAGCGGCAAGCTCACGCTGAAGGCGCAGCTTGCAAGCGAAGTCGCACACATCAGGCGAGCACGCCCCGAGATCGGGATCGTCGCTATCGCCGATGGCGCCGCCGACAACTGGACCTTCCTGGAGACCCTGTCGCCCGAAACCGAGGTGATCGACTTCTGGCATGCTTGCGAACATCTGCAAACCGCGTCCGACCATGCCGTGGCGCCCGGCTGGTTCGAGAAGTACCGCGAGATCCTCCGTCACGATCCCCGTGGCGTCGCCAAGGTGATCCGGGCGCTGCGCCACCTTCGCGATGCCGCCGCTGCGCCGGACCGGGCCGAGACCGAGCGGGAACTCGCCTTCTTCCGCAAGCATCGCCATCGCATGCGCTACCACGCCCTGAAGGAAGAGGGCATCGCCATCGGCTCAGGCGTGGTCGAGGCTGCCAACAAGACCCTGGTGACACAGCGTATGAAGCGCTCCGGCATGCGCTGGCGGATCGTCGGCGGACAGGCTGTTCTGACCTTCCGCGCCCTGATCAAATCCGGCCGCTTCGAGCGGGCATGGAAGGCCCTGATCAGCGCAACCGACACACCGGCCAACGACAACATCAGTCCACGTGCAGCAGCCATGGCAATCGCTGCCTGAACTCAACGAACCAAGCCGCAGACATCACTGCCATGCGAGACTCGCACCCTCCCCATACCACGGCTTCAAGCGCAGCCAAAAATGCATGCCCATGCAACCGTGAATCCAGGCGATCAGCAGCACGATGACTTGAAACACGCCGTCGGTGCCGATGGTTTGCCACTGCGCTAGTAAGACGTATGCGTAGCTCGCTTCGGTCCCATAAAGCTGGAACACGCCTCTTGTCCCCAGAATGTGGATCATCAGCAGGAAGGGAATGGCCAAGCCGAATACGATCTGGACCGCGTCGGCGACACGCATGCGCAAATCCCGACGCTGATAAATGACGTGAAGCGACAAACCCGTATGGCCAAACAATGACCCGTAAAGAAGCAGTTTCCCGGGCCAGGTTCGCCAGATCGCGTGGACTACGGCGCGCGTCGTCTCCATGGCCTCGAGCGACCACAGGCCAGCAGCATGATTGCTAAGATGAAGGCTGACATAGACGAAGAGAACAAGTCCGGTCAACAGACGCAACTTGCGGATCACGGCACACTCCAATCGCGCCACGAAAGTCGGGATACCGCAGGCATCGCCAAATCGTGGCCACACGCGAGCTCAACAAATAACATATTGAAATAAATAAATAATAAATTTTCGTTACCTCCTCTTGACTCGAATTCCACCATTTCCTAAATCAAGCCTGTCTTAGCAGTCTCAATTAGAGAGTGCTTGGAATTCGAGGGCTTAAAAATCCGCGGAGGTACCCATTTAGGGCTCCGCTCTCCGTCCTCCGCCGAGCGGACCACTATGATTAGGGGCAGGACGAGATACGACGGATCGGCAGGGTGGATAAATGATCGAATCCGACCACTTGACGAAGCGATTCCCGCAGATAACTGCGGTTGACGATATTTCGTTCACTGTCGAGCGGGGAGAAGTCCTTGGCTTTCTTGGGCCGAACGGCTCCGGCAAATCGACGACGATGAAGATGATTACCGGGTTCCTTGCACCGACCTCCGGTACGGCTCGCGTTTCAGGCTTCGACGTTTTGAAACAACCGCTTGAAGTCAAAAAACGCGTCGGCTATCTGCCTGAGGGGGCGCCTGCGTGGCCGGATATGACGCCATCCGCACTCCTCAAATTCTGCGCGGGAATTCGTGGTTATAGCGGCAACGAGGCGGAAATACGCATCGCCGATGCCGTTGCGAAGACGCAGCTTTCATCGGTTCTTCAACAACCGATCGAAACGCTTTCAAAGGGCTTTCGTCATCGCGTCGGTCTGGCACAGGCACTGCTGCACGACCCCGAAGTCCTAATACTCGATGAGCCGACCGACGGTCTCGACCCCAACCAGAAACATGAAGTGCGTGAACTCATCAAGCAAATGTCGGGAGATAAATCGATCATCATATCGACCCACATTCTTGAGGAGGTTGGCGCCGTATGTTCACGGGCGATCATCATCGCGGACGGCCGTATTGTCAGTGACGGCACGCCCGAGGAACTGGCCGCCAAGTCGCCTCGACACAACGGTGTACGGATCGCCGTCAAAGATGCCAGAGACGCAGCGAAAATTACACTAGCAGCCATACCCGAGGTTTCTGGAATTGACGATGTCGGTGATAATGGTCTGTTTTTACGAGCAAGAAACCAGGAACCCATCGTAGCGATAGTCGGTGCGGTTCTGCGTGAGAACAATATTGATGTCGAAGAAATCCATGTTGAGCATGGTCACCTCGATGATGTTTTTCGTGCAGTGACTCAAGGCTCGTAACGGGAGACTCCGGCGATGCGCAACACGATGATTGTCCTGAGAAGAGAAATGGCGGGCTATTTTGCGACGCCCGTCGCTTATATCTTCATCGTCATCTTTCTCGCCTTCTCGGGTACGTTGACGTTCTTCTTCGGTAATTTCTTCGAACGCGGCCAAGCGGACCTACAACCGTTCTTTCAGTACCATCCATGGCTTTATCTGGTGCTGGTGCCGGCCATTTCGATGCGACTTTGGGCGGAAGAGCGGAGATCG
Source organism: Alphaproteobacteria bacterium (assembly GCA_963664465.2). Classification (GTDB taxonomy): domain Bacteria; phylum Pseudomonadota; class Alphaproteobacteria; order UBA8366; family CAVOAK01; genus CAVOAK01. The sequence continues at coordinate 320,815 of CAXXSU010000011.1, forward strand.
GGCACGATTGAGTTGTTTATGACACTGCCGATTTCGCTACCGCAGGCGATCATCGGCAAACATCTGGCGGCTTGGTGCTTCACCGCAATTACCATATCGCTGACATTTCCGATGTGGCTAACCATCAACTATCTGGGTAATCCGGACAATGGCATCATTCTCGCGGCGTATTTGGGCAGTTTGTTGATGGCTGGCGCCTTCCTCGCCATCGGCTCCTTCATATCGGCGCTCACCAAAAACCAAGTCATCGCCTACATCATTTCTGCCGCCGTCTGCTTTATATTCATCGTCACCGGCACGCCCGCCATCTTATCGACATTTGGGGCGTGGTTGCCGGAGCAGGTGACGCGCATCATCGCGAATATGAGCTTCATCACGCATTTCGCAGATATCTCCAAGGGCGTACTTGACCTGCGCGACTTGGTCTATTTCGTTTCCATTATTGCCCTGTTTCTGGCGTTGACCGCGGTCGCCGTGCAACGCAATAAGGCCAGTTGAGGAGCGAGCGCCCGATGTTCAGGAAACTAATTACAGGTGAAGGAAGTTGGATCGGCGGTGCGGTCCTGGCGATCGCGGCATTCGCCTTGATCAACATTGCCGTATCCGCCGTGTTGGGCTATCGCATCGATCTTACGCAGGACCGGTTATTCACGCTGTCCGATGGCACGAAAAGGATTATCCGGGACATCGAGACACCTATCACTCTCGGCTTCTACTTTTCGAGCCGCCTGGGCAAGGAAATTCCAACCCACGGCAATTATGCTGCGCGCGTCGGTGATATGCTCAACGAGTTCAGGGCAGTCGGCGGCGACAAGATCCGCATCATAAAATACGATCCCGTGGCATTTTCCGAAATCGAGGACAATGCGGTCAAAGATGGCTTGCAAGGCGCCCCGATTGATCAGACCGGCGAGAAAGTTTACTTCGGCATTGTCGGTGAAGTCGGCGAGTCCCGGGAGGTCATCCCATTCCTGCAGCCCAACCGCCGGCGCTTCCTCGAGTATGATTTGGCGCGGCTTGTATATGCCTTACAGCGCGCCAAGAAGCCGGTTGTTGGCATCATTACCAGCCGATTGGTATTCGGCGATCCGCGCGCGCAGCTCTCGGGACAGACGGGCAAGAATTGGATTCTGGTCGATCAGATCCGACCTCTGTTCGAAATTCGTCAGATCACCAGCGATTTCACTGCGATCGACGACGATGTCGACATCCTGATGCTCATACACCCGCCACCATTCCAGGAGCGCTCGCTATATGCGATCGACCAATTTGTTCTGCGCGGCGGCCGACTATTAGCATTCATCGACCCGCACAATGAAAGCGCTGCAATTGGTATCGGCGGATTCCCCTCCCCACCGAGTTCGAATTTGGTGACGCTGCTCGGCGCCTGGGGTCTGGAGATGGAAGACGGCAAAGTGATTGGCGATATCGGTGTTGCGCGGTTGGTAAACGCGGGCAAGGGCGATGACGAGATCGTGGCAGCGCCATACGTGACCTGGCTCGAACTCACCGAAGCCAACGCATCGAAAGACGATGCGGTGACGAGCAGCGTCAGAGTGGTCAATATGGCAAGTGCCGGCACGCTTCAGACCAAGGAGGGCGCGCAGACTACCATTACGCCGTTGCTCCAGACATCCGACCAGACTCAGATCCTCGATGTCGAAGCGGTAAAAGGACAGGTCCCCGACGTTTTGGGGCTCCTTGAAAAATTCGAACCGTCGGGCGAGATCTTCACATTGGCAGCCCGGATCAGCGGCAAGGCTACGACGGCATTTCCCGATGGACCGCCGCCAGAGAAGCAAGCCGAGGAAGAAGAAGGTGCGGCCGCGACCGACGATGAGGGGACTGCGGTGGATACAGACACTGCCGCAGAGGACTCGGATCAATCTAATTCGTTGGAGGGGGTCACGACGGTCGGCGGATCGACGGCGGCCGGCGAAACCGCGGCGACCGGCGAAACCGCGGAGGCCGACGACAAACCAGCGCCTAAACCCAAACCGCATATCGCCGAGGCGATTGAATCAGTGAATATCATCGTGTTTGCGGATGCAGACATGCTGGAAGACCGATTCTGGGCGACGGAGCAGGAGTTCTTTGGAGAGCGGGTGATCTTCCCGCATGCAAACAACGGAGACCTCGTCGTCAACGCCTTGGACAATCTCGCTGGAAGCAACGACTTGGTCAGCCTGCGCAGCCGCGGCACAGCTTATCGTCCGTTCAGCTTGATCGCCGATTTGCAGACTGCTGCCGAACAGCGCTTCCGGGCGGAAGAACAACGCTTGCAGAAGAAAGTTGCCGAAACGCAAGAAAAACTCCAGTCGTTGGAGCAGGGCAAACAGGCCGCTACAGATGGCGCCGAAGTAATTCTCACGGAACAGCAACAGGAAGAGCTCGATACCTTCAGGCAAGAGCTGGTCCAATCACGAAGCGAATTGCGAGATGTGCAGTTGGCGCTGCGCCAGGACATCGAATCACTTCAGGGCATGTTGCGCTTTGCAAATATCGCACTGATTCCGCTCGTTATCGGCATTTTCGCCGCCGGCCTTGGCGGCGCGCGCGTGTGGCGCCGCCGGCGCGTCAGGAAGCAGTAAGATCACCGACTCCGACGCTGCCGGCAGTCAGCCACGCATCGCGGCGCTATTACCGAGCGCAACGGAAATTGTCGCCGCGCTCGGCTTCGAGCCGGCACTCGTAGCGCGCAGCCACGAATGTGATTTTCCCGATAGCGTCACTAAATTGCCGGCGATCACGGACTCCAAAATCGAGAGTGGCCTTGGTTCCGCCAATGTTGATCAGCGGATCAAGGAAATTGTCGAACAAGGACTTTCTGTCTACCGCGTGGATGCTGACGCATTGCAAGAACTTGCCGCCGATATCGTTGTGACGCAGTCGCAATGTGAAGTCTGCGCAATCAGCGAGAAGGAACTCGAGTCCGCACTCGGCGACTGGTTGGGCAAGAGACCGCGTATCGTTTCGTTGACCGCGCAAGATGTCGCCGGCGTCTGGCGCGATATATCGCTCGTGGCGGATGCACTGAATGCAGGTCATGACGGCGACGGCCTGATCGCGGCGCTGAGCAGCCGCATGGAGGCGATACGGAAGCGCGCCGCATCGCACGCGAAGCCGCGCGTCGCCTGCATCGAGTGGATTGACCCTTTGATGGCCGCTGGAAACTGGGTTCCGGAGCTGGTGCAGATGGCAGGTGGCGAAGATTTGCTCGGCACCGCCGGGGAACATTCACCCTGGATCGAGTGGGACACGCTTGAGCGCGCGAACCCCGATGCGATCGTGATCATGCCGTGCGGTTTCGATCTCGCGCGAACGCGAAGCGAGTCGGTGACGCTGACAGGTCAACCGGGCTGGACACAGCTTGCGGCGGTAAATGCAGGTCAGGTGTTCGTCACGGACGGCCATCACTACTTCAACCGGCCAGGGCCGCGCCTTGTTGAGTCGCTTGAAATCCTTGCGGAAATCCTCCACCCCGACCTGTTCTCCTTCGGTCACGAGGGATTGGGCTGGCAACGACTATGACGTTGCGCCGTCGTCGCTGAACCAAATCCGTGTGACTTAGGACCGGCGTCAAGCTACAGTCTCGACCTGCCGGCGAGTAACCCATATTCCCTGATGCGTCTGATCTTTATTCGAATGAGTGTCGTGTTGGCTGTCGTGCTGAGCACTGGCGTCAACGCCAAATCCTTAGCGGCCCAGCAAGCCGCGATCGATGGCGCAAATGCAACCCAGCTTGAAGCGCTTGCGGCAACGCTCGAAGACGACGCAAAACGTGCAGAGTTTCTCGACCAACTACGAGCCTTGATCGCTGCAGAGCGCGCGCTGAGGCCTTCGTCTCCTACCGGCGGCGATGGCGCCCGATTCCTTGACCAGATTAGCGAGCAGGTCGACGGTATCAGCCGCCAGCTGGTTACGGCGGCTGCGACCCTGCTCGACGTTCCCGCCCAGATCCGCTGGATTCGCGAGTCGCTCGGTCGGTCTGATGCGCGTTCCACGCTGGCAACGGCAGTCGGCGGCATCATTCTCGTGCTGCTAACAGGTGTCCTTGCGCAGTGGATCGTTCGCAGTCTTTTGACGAGCCCGCGCGGCGCTGTCGAGGCAAGAGTTGAAGATCGGATTTGGCTGCGCCTTACCCTGCTGATTATGCGGACCTTGCTCGATCTCGTGCCTGTTCTTGCCTTCGCTGGCGCTGCCTACGGTGCACTGGCGCTACTCGACCCGGAGCGCACCACGCGATTGATTGCCGTAGCAGTCATCAACGCGGGCCTTCTGACGCGGGCTGTGCTTGTCGTTGCACGGCTGGTCCTCGCACCACAGGTGGAGACGCTGCGCGTTCTTTCGATCGAGGACGAGACGGCGAACTATACGTTTATTTGGATAAGGCGATTTACCTATCTGTCGATTTACGGCTTCTTTGCGATCGATGCGGCACTACTGCTTGGCCTACCCGCGGCCTCGCATGCCGTGCTCTTCAAACTGCTGGGTTTGGCGATCGGCCTCCTGTTGATTATGATCGTCGTGCAGAATCGTGAGCAGGTATCTGCACGCATTCGAGGGGACGGCGCGGGTTCAATTGGCAACGTGCGCAAGCGCATCGCCGACATCTGGCATATTTTGCTGATCCTTTACCTGATCACCATCTATCTCGTGTGGGTGTTTGAAGTCGCCGGCGGCTTTCAGTTCGCGCTGCGAGCGACCTTGATCACCATTGTAATCGTCATTGCCGCACGGCTCATCGCCGCCGCCATAAACCACGGCATAAGGCGCGGATTCGGGCTTAGCCAGGACATCAAGTCACGGTTTCCCGGCCTCGAGACCCGCGCCAATCGATATCTTCCTTTGCTGCATGCAGGGGTTCGCTCTCTCGTCTACCTGCTCACATTTTTTGCAGTCCTTCAAGCCTGGGGATTAGAAGTATACGGTTGGCTCGCTGAGCCCGCCGGACGTGTGCTTTTGTCGAAGATTTTCTCAATCATTCTTATCGTCACTTCAGCGCTTATCGTCTGGGAGTTGGTCAGCGCGGCGATCGAGCGGTACTTGCAGACCATCGATGAAGATGACAGCGAAGTCGCCCGGAGCCAACGCATTCGCACATTGTTACCGCTGCTTCGAAACTTCATTTTTGTCGTCCTGGCCGTGATTGTCACCATGACTGTGCTTTCAGAAGTTGGCGTCAACATTGCGCCACTGCTGGCGGGCGCCGGCGTGGTTGGGCTTGCTGTCGGTTTCGGCGCGCAAACTTTGGTCAAAGATGTCATTACCGGCTTTCTGTTTCTGATCGAGGATGCAATTGCAGTCGGTGACGTCGTCCAGCTCGGAAGCCATTCCGGCGTGGTCGAGGCCGTCACCGTGCGCTCCCTGCGGCTGCGCGATTTATCAGGAACGGTGCACCAGATTCCGTTCAGCGAAGTCACTTCGATCGTCAACATGACCAAGGATTTCTCGTTCGCACTGATGGATATCGGCGTGGCTTACCGCGAAAACATAGACGACGTTATCGACGTCATTAAACAAGTTGGCGCCGAGTTGCGGGCCGATCCGGAGTTCGGGCCGCTCATCGTTGAAGATATAGACGTGCTGGGATTGGACAGATTCGACGACTCCGCCGTCGTCATTCGCGCTCGAATCAAAACCCAGCCCGTCAAACAATGGACAGTGCGGAGAGGCTTCAATCGCCTTCTCAAGAAACGGTTTGACGAGCTCGGTATCGAGATTCCGTACCCGCATCAGACAATCTACTTCGGCGAAGACAAGGAAGGTCGCGCGCCGGCAGCGCCCGTCAGACTCGAAACGCAGGTATCGGGCAGCGGCGACAGCTAAACTCGATGGCGCCTCCTAGCCCGTGGAGGCATTCTGCCGAATGATTGACGGGCTAGCGCCCCGGCACACAAACCCGTGCTATCGGCTCCTGAGCAGGAACAGCGCCTGTTCGCCGCACAGATTGGCGATGCGGCTTGTCGCGGCGAATGACGCTGTGCGGCCTGCCTGATCCAGTGCAATGCCGCGCTCTATGATCAACCCCACGTCGTGACATAGATCGACGAAATCGCTGATCGTGCAGCGATGGATGTTCGGCGTGTCATACCAAGCCTCGTGTGAGGGTGCGGTTGCCGCCATGCGGCCACCGAAAAGCAAGCCAAGGCGCACCCGCCAAAATCCATAGTTGGGAAACGACACGATCGTCCGCCTGCCGATACGGCCAAGGTGTTCCAGCACTTCCTTGGGCCGGTGGGTTGCCTGCAGCGTTTGGCTAAGAACCGCGTAATCGAAGGCGCCTGAGGGATAGTCCTTCAGGTCTTTATCGGCGTCGCCCTGAACGACCGAAAGGCCGTTGCGCACACACTTGTTGACGCCCGTCATGCTGAGTTCCAGGCCGCGTCCGTCAACCTGCCTGTATCTCGTCAGATAGGCCAGCAGCGCGCCGTCACCGCAGCCGATATCGAGCACGCGTGAGCCCGGATCGATCATGTCTGCTATGATCTGCAGGTCAACGCGGATTGAAGTTTCGCGCCCTTCCGTCTGCGTCACAGACCTCGGTGCTCCGCGCAACCGTTTAGGAATCCGGAATACACGTCAAAGAATTCCGGCTCGTCGAGCAAGAAACTGTCGTGACCCTTATCGGTCTTCACCTCGACGAAGCTTGCGTTGGCGGCTGCCGCATTGAGCGCATGTACAATTTCCCGGCTCTCTGAAGTGGGAAACAGCCAGTCGCTGCTAAACGACGTCAGGCAGAAGCGCACTGGGGTTCCCGCGAAAGCGGCGGTCAGCGAACCGTTAAACTCTTTTGCCAGATCGAAGTAGTCCATCGCCCTCGTAATGTAGAGGTACGAATTCGCGTCAAAGCGCTCGACGAATGTGCTGCCCTGGTGGCGCAGGTAGCTCTCGACCTGGAAATCGGCGTCGAATCCGTAGGCCAGTTGTTCGCGATCCTGAAGATTTCGGCCGAACTTCTGATGCAACGCCGCTTCGGACATGTAGGTGATATGCGCGGCCATGCGTGCAACCGACAGGCCGCGTCTGGGAACCACGCCATGGCTCAGATAGTCGCCACCATGCCAATCGGGATCAGCGATGATTGCTTGGCGTCCGACTTCATGAAACGCAATGTTTTGGGCGGAGTGACGGGCTGCACCCGCAATCGGTGCTGCCGCAAAGACATGCTTCGGATAGCGCGCGGCCCACTCAAGCGCCTGCATCGCCCCCATAGACCCGCCGGTTACAAAAAACAGCTGTTCGATGCCCAGTTGGTCTATCAGCAGCTTTTGCGCACGCACCATGTCGGCGACCGTGATAACCGGGAACCGAAGGCCATATGGTTTACCGGTTGCTGGGTCAGTCTCCTTTGGTCCAACCGTACCCATGCAGCCGCCGAGTACATTTGCGCAAATTACGTAGTAGCGATCTGTGTCGAGCGGCTTGCCAGGACCAACAACGAGGTCCCACCAACCGGTTTTCCCGGTTAGGGGATGGGGTTCCGCCATGTATTGGTCGCCGGTCAGAGCATGGCAAACCAGCACTGCGTTGGATTTATCTGCGTTCAACGCGCCATAGGTCTGGTACGCGACCGGGAAATCTCTCAGCTCCGCCCCGCCGTCGAGACGCAGCGGTTCATGGCTGCCAAGCACCACGTGGTGGCCCGGTAGCTCGATTGTCGGCGCCTGAATGGCGTTAAGAGCGCACATTTCGGTCGATTCTTGCTGTTTCGTTGTCGTGGTCCGGAAGCGTGCGAATTGCTACGAACACCTGCTCATACTGTCAATGTTTTCTTTGATTTCATTGACATCTCCCACTAGTAGTATCGCTTCCCCATCACCCCCAACGAAGCCATGACGACACCAAATCGCTCACTTCTTGAGTTGCGCCGCGAAATCGACCGGATCGACACGTCACTGCACGACTTGATCATGCAGCGCACCGACGTCGTGCGACGCATTGCCGAAATCAAGGATAAGAGCGGAATCGTCGTCATGCATCCTGGGCGAGAAGCGGACATCATGCGACGCCTCGTCGAGCGCCACACAGGGCCGTTTCCGGCGGCTTCGCTCGTGCAGATCTGGCGCGAAATGATCGCCGCGGTCACGGCGATGCAGGGAGCTCACACCATTGCCATCAACGCGGCAGAAAACGAGCAGGGTTATTGGGACCTGGCCCGTACACATTTCGGTAGCCAGACGCCGATGACGTCATATGCCGTCGCGCGGGACGTCGTCTCACAAGTTTCCGCCGGAAGAACCAACATCGGCGTCCTGCCGATTCCTTCAGACGACGATTCGGACCCCTGGTGGCCGAGTCTGTGCGTACCCGATGCGCCGCGCATAATCATACGACTACCCTTTGCCGGCAGAGGGAACGCGCGCGGCAACACGATTGAGGCATTCGCCATTGCCCGCAGCCAGCCAGAGCGCACCGGTCACGACCACACCATCCTCGCCCTAGAGACGAGTGAAGCCTTGTCCCGTGCCGCACTGAATGACATGCTGCACAAGGCCAAACTGGAGCCCGTTCTCACCACATCCTGCAAACAGGATCGCTGGCTTCATTTGGCCGATGTTAAGGATTTCGTAACCCCTGAGGATACGCGTCTTAACCTCCTCGAGGCGCGTGATATGTTACAACGTGTACTAGTCATCGGTGCCTACGCGGTGCCCCTTTCAAACGCAGAACTACAGAGTGATTCAGAAGGCGAGGCAGGGTCTGTCGAGCCAACTGTGACAGGAGATTAACGATGAGTGCCCCAGTCCCCCTTCATGGCATCGACGAACTTCCACCAATCGGTGGTGGCAGGCCCGGTCAAGAAGGCGTCGTAAAACGCCTCCTGCTTGGTACTAACGAGAGCCCATTTGGACCAAGCCCGCGCGCGCTGGAAGCGTATGAAAAGCGGGGGCTAAATCTCAATCGCTATCCCGACCCCACGTATCGCGAACTGCGCGCGGCAATCGGCAAGCGGTTTTCCTGTGACCCCGACAGGACTGTCGTCACCTGTGGATCGGAAACGCTGATCCACATGATTATCCGGGGTTATTGCGGGCCTGGCGACGAGGTCGTGTTCAGTCAGTACGAATTCCGCATGGTCAGCCGTGTTACCCGTCTCTGCGGTGCGACGCCCATAGAAGTGAAAAACAAGGGATGGATGGTGGACGTCGACGCCATGCTTGGCGCAGTCACGGACAAGACGAAGCTCGTGTTCCTCGCCAACCCCAATAATCCGACCGGCTCCTACCTGCCGGACAGCGAAGTGCGTCGGCTACTCGCGGGCCTCCCCGAGCATGTCGTGTTCTTTTTGGATTCGGTCTATGCCGAATATGTCATGGAGGACGACTACAAGTCGGGAATCGAGTTGGCGGACGAGTTCTCGAATGTCGTGATGATCCGCACGTTCTCGAAATACTACTCCTTGGCGGCGCTCAGGCTTGGTTGGGCATATGGCAGTGCAGGGATAGCGCGGACGCTCAATACGATGCGAGCGCCGTTCAATGTCGGTTCGCCGGCACCGGAGTGCGCAACCGCGGCCCTCGGCGATCCCGATTACGACGATGTAATGCTCGGACATAACAACAAATGGATGCCATGGTTGGCGAAAGAGCTGGAAGCGATGGGTCTCGAAGTGGCTCCGTCCGTTGGCAATTATGTAACGGCGCGATTTAAGGACGCCGAAACCGCGGAGGCGGTGTACAAGCGGCTTATCGCCGATGGCATCATGACCAATCACCTGACGCCTTACGGCCTAAACGACTGCATCCGGTTCACCGTCGGGCTTGAGGAAGAACTGCGCGAGCTGGTCGATGTGATGGCAATGCAACTGGCGCCAGCGTGAGCGACTCTTCGCTGTTTCAGCGAATCGCGCTGATCGGACTGGGCCTGCTGGGCTCGTCGATTGCGTTGGTCGCGAAACGCGAGGGGCTTACAGCGCATATTGCCGGCTGCGCGCGTACAGAGGCGACCCGCAACAAAGCGCTAGAATTGGGCTTCGTCGACAGCGTACACGAGGATCCGGCTGAAGCGGTTGCCGACGCCGATATCGTTTTCTTGTGCACCCATGTCGGGAGCTATGGTGCAATCGCCGGAAAGATCGCCCGGGCGCTCAAGACCGGCGCAATCATCACCGACGTCGGATCGGTTAAGCGCGCGGTGATCGACGATATGCGGCCCCATATTCCCGCTGGCGTCCATTTTGTGCCCGGACACCCGGTCGCGGGCACCGAGCATTCCGGCCCCGAATCGGGATTCGCGGATTTATTTGCTGGCCGCCATTGCATTCTCACACCCGAAGCGGACTGCGACGAAGCTGCGGTTGAGAAAGTCTGCCAGTTTTGGCGGCGCGCCGGCATGGAAGTCGAGACGATGGACGCGGACCATCACGATCGCGTTCTTGCAGTGACGTCGCATTTACCGCACCTGATCGCCTATTCCATCGTCGCCACCGTTGGCGACCTTGAAGCGCAGCTAAGCCGTGAAGCCGCCGCGGATTCGTCACTTGTGGATACCAATGAAGTGATTCGCTACTCGGCTGGCGGTTTTCGCGATTTCACCCGCATTGCTGCATCGGATCCGGAAATGTGGCGGGATGTATTCCTCAACAACCGGGTGGCGATCCTAGAAATGCTGGGGCGATTTTCAGAAGACCTCACGGCCCTTCAGCGGGCTATCCGATGGGGAGAAGGCGAAACGCTTGAAGCATTGTTTCGCCGGACTCGTGAGATTCGTCGCGGCATTATCGATATGCGCCAAGCGGGCACATTCGAGGCGACGGAACCTAGCGAAAAAGCGAAGGGAGCCGGGCCAGCCTAAGCGGCCCCAAATAAAGCCCGCCGTCCCGCGCCGTCAGCGGCACAGTCAAAACGGGCAGGGTCCCGTCGGTCGACGGTTTCGCAATCAAACCCAATGCGACACGGCCTGTCGTCGCCGCAGTTCTCGATATCAGTCCCAACGACTCCAAACCGTCGAGCGCTTCGGCAAATCCGCGAATATCTGCAGTCAACGCCGCCAGAGGCCGCAGCTGATCGTCGAGGGCAAGCGTGCCAACCGCCCGTACGTCGAGCGCGCCCCAATTAGCCTGAAGCCACTGAAGCTCCAACGTCCCGCCTTCGCGGCGCCAAGCATCGACGGACTCTTTATCGAATCGGTTGATCGATCCGAGCAATTTGAGCCCCGCCCTCAGGCTCCTGAGCTCGTTGCCTAACGGCTGTGCATCGAGGAGCGGCAACGCCACCGAGGTAGCGCTAAGCGACATCTCAAGCGACGGGCTGGAGTGGCCCTCCGACGCGTTATCGGAAACAGCAAGGCGAAGTTCCAGCTCGGCGATCGCAGTGACTTGGCGTGCAGCGCCCTCGGTGATGTTCAGGTCCCTAAGATTTACCTTGGCTCGAGACAGCGAGCCGCCGCTGTTCAGCTCGGCGACGATAACTGCGTGCTTGGATGCGATCGCATACTCTCGAGTGTCCTGTGGAGAGCCCATCTCAATGTTGTGAGGGCCGAAGACCGCTAGGCGATAACGCCGCAAGTTCCACGGCCGCAACTCCAGCGTGGCCGCGTCCCATCCCCAGCGCATGCGCTGATCGTGGGCTGCTAGTTCTGGATCATCCACGCGGAGCCTGATGGCGAATGGAAATCCGCCGGTCGAAATGCCGCTGTGTGCGATCCGATAGCCGGAAATTTCGCCGGTGGCCAATCGTTCTACAAGGCGCTCCGTCTTTGCCGCCGCAAGGAACCAAAAGCCTGTGTAAGCTGCTGCAACGACGACCAGCACCGCTACAACTCCGGCAATCCAGCGCTGCTTCACTCGCCGAATGTCCATTCGCATCTCCGGAGCGCCCCCAACAGCCCCTACTCGCCGAAACGCATAGGCCCGAACTGCGTAATGAAGTATGTCAGTCGATCAAAATCAACCAACGTCCAGGCGGCCACGAGCATCAAGATAAGCATACCAACGACGTGATACCACGGCATGGGAGTCGGCTGGTCGAGGCCGCAGCCTGGACCTTCATCGACAAGCCCACGGATGGGCGTTCCGCAGCGTGAGCACTTATCGCGCCACTCTTGTTCACGCACATTTTGAGTAGCCGCAGGTCGCGCACAGATCGCACCCTTCCTGGTGGATGAGGCTGGAGCCGCCGCATTTTGGGCACTGCGTACGGGGCATGACGCCGACCATGATCTTCTCCTGAGACTCGTTCATGAGCGGCATCTCTTCGGTTGGGAGAAATCCAATGTCGATCATGTGACGCTCGATCACACCGCCGATCGCAGCCAACAGCGACGGAACATAGCTGCCGTCCACCCAATAACCTCCTCGCGGATCGAACACGGCTTTGAGTTCTTCAACGACAAAGGATACGTCGCCGCCGCGGCGGAACACGGCGCTGATCATGCGCGTCAGTGCGAGGGTCCACGCATAGTGCTCCATGTTCTTGGAGTTTATGAACACCTCAAACGGGCGCCGCCGCGTATCCTGAACGATATCGTTGATCGTAATGTAAATAGCGTGCTCGCTCTCAGGCCAACGCAGCTTGTAGGTGCTTCCCGGCAGCGCTTCGGGCCGGTCAAGCGGCTGTGTCATGTAGACGACGCCGGCCGAAGTGTCGGAGTCCAGCTGCAACGGCAGCGTCGGTTGATCGGTATCCACCGCATCCCCTGGAGAGCTTTCGTCCAATGATAGAACTGATCCCGTGACCTCGTTCGGACGGTAAGTCGTACATCCCTTGCAGCCCAAGTCGTAAGCATGCTGATAGATATTCTTAAATGCCTCAAAGTCGATGCTCCCTGGCACGTTGATGGTCTTGGAAATTGAACTATCAACATATTTCTGCACCGACGATTGCATGACGATGTGTTCGTCTGGCAGAAGCTGCTGTGCGTCGACAAAGTAGTCTGGCAATGCCGCATCCTCGCCGTACAATCGTCGGAACTGGCTGTAGGCGTAGTCGGTCACGGACTCGTCGCGATGGCCGCCATCTGGCATCAAAACGCTGCGGCGGTGTTGAAAACTGAACACCGGCTCTATGCCCGATGACACGTTGTCGGCTAGCAGAGATATCGTGCCAGTCGGCGCGATCGAGGTCAGCAGCGCGTTTCGAATGCCATGTTTCCCGATTGCGAGCCGCAGATCGGCATCGAGCTCTTGAACGCCCTCTCCCGCAAGATAAGCATCACAATCGAACAGCGGGAACGGCCCTCTCTCGCGCGCCAATTCGATTGACGCCTCATAGGCGAGACGCCGCAATGCCGCCATCCAGTGTTCCGTCAATTCGACCGCTTCGGCGCTGCCATAGCGGGCCCGGCACATCAGCAACGCGTCCGCCAGTCCCGTAACTCCCAGTCCAATACGCCGTTTCGCAATCGCTTCATTGCGCTGCTGTTCCAACGGAAAACGCGTTATGTCGATGACGTTATCCATCATCCGTACCGCGAGCGGCACCAGGCGGGACAATTCAGCCTCGTCGAGCACCGCGTCCTCGCCGAACGGCTTGCTGACCAGTCGCGCCAAGTTGATGGAGCCCAGCAAGCAGGCACCATAGGGCGGCAGGGGCTGCTCGCCGCAAGGGTTTGTCGCTTGAATTGTCTCGCAATAGGAAAGTGGGTTCCGGCGATTGACTCGATCGATAAAGATTACGCCCGGCTCCGCGTATGCATAAGTCGCACGCATAATCTGATCCCAGAGGTCACGTGCCTTGATCGACCCGTAGGTCACACCGCCGAATTTCAACGCCCAACCGGCGTCTTCGCGTACGGCATGCATGAAATCGTCGGTAACCAACACCGACAGATTAAACATACGCAACCGTCCCGGATCCTGCTTTGCGCTGATAAATTCTTCGATGTCTGGGTGGTCGCAACGCATCGCCGCCATCATCGCGCCACGCCGATAGCCCGCACTGATGATCGTGCGGCACATCGCATCCCAAACGTCCATAAAACTCAGTGGCCCGGAAGCGTCTGCACCGACACCCCGCACGGGTGCGCCGTGTGGCCGCAGCGTCGAGAAATCGTAGCCAATGCCGCCACCCTGCTGCATCGTCAACGCCGCTTCTTTAAGACTTTCGAAGATGCCACCCATATCGTCGGGAATTGCTCCCATGACGAAGCAGTTGAACAATGTGACATCACGCTCGCTGCCAGCACCTGCGAGAATGCGCCCGGCGGGAAGGAACCGAAATTCTTCCAGTGCGCTGTAAAACCGCTCACACCACATTTCGGGCTGCTCTTCTCGCGCTGCTAGCGCCCTGGCAACACGAGCCCAGCTATCTTCGATCGACTTATCCACAGGCGTGCCGTCCGCCGACTTCAGGCGATATTTGAGGTCCCAGATTTGCTGGGCCACGGCTGTGATCGCTGCCATATGGCCAATTGCCTTTCGCGTGCCGGTGGGTTGATGGCGGGCCGCACCGTATACGGCGGCCTCGAATGCGTTTGACAGGATATATAGGTAGGAGAAGAGCGGAAGCGGATCAAGCGCCCACGATCAATTCAATGCGATGGCCGCAACATCCGCATCGAGGAATCAGATCTACCTTAAGCTATTGTTTGTACTTAAAAAATTAGGGTAGATTCGGTTCCGAATCGGAGGTTTCTGCCGCTTCTTTGCCGACAAGCCCAATGTCGCCGCAAGGTGAACTTGCCGCAAGTTGCCGGCGCGCTTCGACCGCAAGCCGAGTACTCGCCTCTTCGATCTGCCGCTCCAGAAGCGCCATGAATTCGCGTCGATCGAGCCCCGGACCAATGGGTTTCAGGAACTCCACCGTTATCTTGCCTGGAAATTTGACAAATCTGCGACGCGGCCAGAATATGCCTGAATTGAGCGCTACCGGCACGATGCTCGTGCCCAATTCTCCGTAAATCGCTGCGATTCCAGGTAGATAGTTATGCTCCGCACCCGGGCTCACGCGTGTGCCCTGTGGAAACACGACAATCGAGCGTCCAGCAGCCAACACGCCATGGGCGCGGGCAATCATTTTCTTGATCGATCGCACGCCGGCACCCCGATCGATGCCAACCATCCCCATGCGCCAGACGTACCAACCCCAAAGAGGAATCCACATGAGATCCCGCTTTAAGACAAAGGCACAGTCAGGAACAATTAACCTGAAAAACAGTGTCTCCCATGCCGATTGGTGCTTCGACGCATAGATGGCCGGACCAGCCAGACGGTTTTCGACTCCACGAAGCTCGTAGCGAAGACCCAGCACTGACCCCGCTATCAAGGCAATTCCGCGCAGCCATATCTGAACGAATACGGCAAGGACCCTGCGCGGCACGAGAAGCAACGGCAAATAGAGGATACTGAGCCCGGCGGTCCAAAAATAAAGTCCGAAGGCGAAAAGCAGCGAGCGCACGAAGATCATCAGTTCATCCCGTCAGGACGGCGGCCTATCAGCTGCCTGACGCGCGCAAATAAGTATTTGTGATATTCGCCAACGATCAAAATGGTTGTTCCCGGCCAACGCCACCATACATCGATCTTCACGTGGACCGGAAATACCGGATGATCGATAATGACGAGGTCTGGAGAGGCAGCACGAAATTCCGCCACGCTACGCGGCATGTGATAGCTGGCTGTTACCAGTCTGAGCGAGCGGAAACCTTCCTTGCGCATCCAGGTCGCGGTTTCGCGTGCATTTCCAACAGTATTGTCTGCGCTGTAGCCGAGCGCGATACAACAGTCGAGTTCCTCCGGCGAACGTCGCGCGACATTTAGCAGCTCCTCAACTTCCACGCCACGATGCACGCCGGAAATGAATAGTTTCTCGCCGCGGCGATTCTGCAACAGTTTCAATCCGGTATCGAGACGCAGACTGCCGCCAGTTAGGACGACGACGGCATCGGTGATGGTCTCGGTGTCCACGACATCATGTGGTATCAGGCCGATGAATCGCACAAAACCAGCCCCCCAAGCGACCAGCGCCAAAAGAGTAACCAGAATCAGAGTTGCGGCGACCCTCCGCTTTTGGCGAAGCCGCGCTGGCGACAGCCGTACCATATGCCTTCACGCCTCCTGCGCGACAAGCGCATCGACTGCCTCGGCGAGCGAGCCGTAAACAGAAACCGGCTGTACATGCGGCGGCATCCCTGCAGCCTGCGTGTTTTTACCTCGGCCCGTTCTCACGAGAATTCGTGGACAGCCGATGGCGGCGCCCGCCTCGAGATCAATCAATTGATCACCAATAATCGGCGTTTCCGACGCGACTGCGCCAAACTTCTGCAGGGCCTCGCGCAACATGCCAGGTCGAGGTTTTCGGCGCTCGGTCGCGTTTGCGTGTTGGTCAGGACAATAGAATATTTCGTCGATCCAGCCTCCCTCCTGATGCAAAGCCTGTCGGAGCCTGTCGTGTATTCGATCCAGCATCGTCTCGTCGATCACGCCCCGACCCACGATCGATTGATTTGTAACGACGGCAACCCTTATTCCACACCCGTTAAGCTTCGCGACCGACGCCGCCGCACCTGGAAGCATGACGAGTTCGTCAGGCGCCTTGACCGAACCCGGGCGTTCTTCGTTCAACACACCGTCGCGATCAAGCAATAACAGGCGCATCAAACCATCCTGGAGAGCGCCCGCATTACTGTCCGCCTCGCGGTCCACATGGCGATGAGCGAGGCAATGATTGGAACCAGTGCCAGCGTTCCCCATTGCCAAATCTCGACCTCGATGGTGGGGAGAAGGGCTGGATCAAGCTGTTCGCCAAGTTTGCGAAGGCCGACGAGCGTCGCAACACCGAACAGGCCGCCGACGCCGCCGCCTCGGAGACAGTTGCGCCAAGCATGGCGTTGAAACTGATCGGCCACGTATTCGTCGCGTGCGCCAATCAGATGAAGAACTTCAATGATCTCGCGGTGCACCGCCAACCCTCCACGGGTCGCAAATATGACGACGGCAACCGCGGCAACCGCAACCAAGCCAACAACGAGAGCAGCCAGAATTTCGAGCGATGTTACCAATTTGACGAGCTGCCCCCGCCAAAACTGGTGATCGTCGAGCGTCGAGCCCGGTACCGTCTCTGCGAGGCGTTGAGACAAGGCGTCGAAATCAGGACTTCGGTCTTCCTCCAACGTCACATCGATGAGTCGCGGGAGTGGCAGTTCCATAACCTGCGCGGCCGCACCGAGCCACGGTTCAAGCATGGCGGCGATTTCAGCCAACGGAATCGGTTTGGCTTCCGCAACGCCGGGTGTTTTTAGCAACGTGCGTACTGCCTCGGTGACGCGCGCCCTTGTCTCTTCGACCGTTTCATCGCCAAGCGGCATCACCTGAACCGTAATCTTGCCGCTAAGACCCTGGTTCCAGTCGTTCAGAAGGCCCGACAAAAGCAATGCGCCAGCAAGCGCGAGCGTTGCAAGATAAACCATCAAACCGACAATCCACGGCAGCAGCTTTGTCGATGGATCTCTCGACAATGGTAGATCAAAGCGCCCTGCAAATAGCCGCAACATCCTCGTCACCCGTTCATGCTATCGGCCGAATTCGGATCAACGGACGATTCGGACGTCGTCTGGCTCGAAGGCGAGTCGACCGAATTGGTTTTGACCGAAGGTGCGGCGGCCGCTGGTTCCTGGAACGTCATACTGCCTGATTCAAGCCGCATATGCGGGCGATCAAAACGTGAAACCAAAGCATTGTTATGAGTCGCAATCACAACGGTCGTGCCGAGGCGATTTAGCTCCTCGAACAAGTAAAGCAAACGCACAGCGATTGCGTCATCAACGTTTCCGGTCGGCTCGTCGGCGAGCAATAGGCTTGGTCTACTGATCACCGCCCTCGCAATTGCAACACGTTGCTGCTGTCCGCCAGAGAGAGTCGGTGGCCGAGCGTCGAGGCTATCGGCGAGCCCAACCCAGGTAAGGAGTTCGACTACGTGCTTTCGGGCCGTCGCTTCACGCAGGCCCGTTATTCTGAGCGGTAGCGCGACATTGTCAAACACCGACAGATGGTTGAGCAGTCGAAAATCCTGGAAGACGACGCCAACCTGTCTTCGCAATTCTGGCATGTCCGCGCGCGGAATTGTCGCAACATCACGCCCAAACAACGTGATCAAACCGCGCGATGGCAGGCGCGCCAGATACAGGAGTTTGAGCAATGATGACTTGCCGGCACCGCTCGGACCGGTCAGAAAATGAAACGATGCCGGTTCCAGTGAAAAGGACAGGTCGCGCAGAACTTCTGGCCCGGTGCCATAGCGCATACCGACATTCTCGAAGCGAACCACACTGTCGGCCGCCCTATGTTCTTTCAGCTTTTTTGCCGGCATGACGGCGAATGCAATCCAACTCCCGCGCAACGCTAGACGATTCGGCTGCCAGTTGCCCTGCTACAATGCCACGGAACGCCACTTTGCGTAAAGCGTAGGCAACTTGCCAGATGCCGGTCTACAACCTATAAACTCTCAAAATTCCGAGCGCCCAACCGGCATGATACTCAGCTGTCCCTCGTGTTCCGCACGCTTTAACGTCAAAGCCGAAGCTTTGGGCACGAACGGTCGCACCGTAAAGTGCGCCAAGTGTGCCCACAAGTGGCATGCAATGCCCGAAGGAGCACCGGCTCCGGCAGCGGCCGCTACACCCCCGCCAGCGCCTCCACCGCCACCGGCGGCTGAAACCGCCGCACCCCCTCCGCCGCCACCGCCACAGGCCCCGGCCGCCGAAGAGGCGCCGCCTCCGCCACAGGCCCCGGCCGCCGAAGAGGCGCCGCCTCCGCCACCGCCACCGCCGCAGCCGGAGGCCGAAGACACACCGCCCCCGCCACCGCCACCGGATTCTGCGGCTGAGATCGATCTCGACGAGGCGCCGGAGCGCCCGCCAATTCCGCCACGGCAACGCGGCGGGCAACCGGCTCCACAAAAAGGATCGACACTCAAGTGGTGGATTGCCCTCGTAGCAGTGATCGTTATCCTTTCCTCCGCGGCGGTAATTTGGCGCAAGGCGATCGTTGTCATGTATGCGCCGGCCAACAAGCTGTTCATGATGATCAACCTGCCGATCGATACGTTGGGGCACGGCTTGGTCATCCACACACCGGAAACAGGTCTCAGTATCGACGGCAGCGACCGCGTCCTTACGATTAAGGGCCAAATTGAGAACACAACCGGCCGGATCGTCGACGTTCCGATTCTGCGCGCATCGCTGCGTGATACCAAGGGTGCAGAATTACAGAAATGGACATTTACCGCTGAAGAACCACGCGTCCTGCCGGGCGAGCGCGTCATCTACGAAACCGAAGCGCGAAACCCGGCACAGGGAGCGACCGGGCTCGATATCACGTTTACCCGCCCGGAAGAGGAAATGGAATCGGAGACGAAGTAGCTAGCAGGCCATCAAACGCCAAGGCAGCCGACTAGCCACCAATTCGCCAAATGCGCGAGCCGAATTCAGAACTGCTGTAGCAACCGATCGATATAGTCCTGCTCAAGCTGCGGACGGCTGCGCTGCGACGCTCGCCTGCGGAGTTCATCAAGAATTTTTCGGGCGCGCTGTACTTCGCTTTCGCTAGGGATGTTAACGTCGGCTTGGTCCATGCCACCGTAACCAGGCGTAAGCGAACGCCCGAACGGATCACGCGGCGTTCCAACTCTGCCAGTCCCCCGCTGACGACCGTTCCGGCGCTGCTGACCGAGCTGCTGCATCAGCTGCTCGGTCGCGGCTCGGGCCGCCTGCTGCAACTGATCCAGCGCCTCCGACTGCGGCCCAACCGCCGCCGCCGGATCTAGACCCTGTAACGCGTCGGTCGAGTTCCGCATTGCTCGCTCAGCGCGACCGAATGGCAGTGGAATTTCTCCTGTCATCTCACCAATCCGCCGCATGACGTCGCCAAGCCGCCTGCGCAGCGCCTCCTGGAGAACTGCTTCGCCAGGCATCAAGTCGCCAATCCGGCCGATGCCAGTACCGCGACCGTCAGACCCTTCCTGGTCTGGTCGACCGCCTTGGCCCTGCTGACCCTGTTGTCCTTGCCGACCGCGATTGCCCTGCTGCTGACCTGACTGCGATCCCTGTGCTTCACGGAATGTCCGATCGAGCAGTTCCTGCTGGCCCTGGATAAGTCGCTGTAGATCGCCCAAAGTGCGCATGGCCTGGCTATCGCCTTGTTGTGCCCGAGCAAATTGTCCCGACCGCAGTTCCTCCATCATCTGTTGCAATTGTGACAGCAATTGACGTGCGGCATCCCTCGCTCCACTGCGGGCCAGCTCACGGATCTGATCCAACAAATCCCGCAGCTCTTGGCGATCGACCAGTCTCGAATTCAGGTCGAGCAGGTTTTCGTCCACCCTCGCAGCATCTTGATCCTGGAGGGACGCAGTCAGCTCGTCGAGAAATTCGTTGAGCGCAGCTTCCAACTCTGCCATCAGCCGTTCGAGTTCCTGGTCCGTCGCGTCCGAAGATAGCGCGTCGAGCAGGGCTTGCTCCGCTTGGCGAAGATCTCGGGCGGCGATTGACAGGCGGCCATCTTCGACCCTGAGCGCCGTGTCCCAGAGCAGCTGTTGAACTTCCGCGACGGCAGTCTCCGATTGGTCGTGCAAGAGTCGCCGCTCGGCCGCCGTGAGCGCCAAAAAGACAACGATATCGTCGGAAAATCGATGTGGCTGGCGCGTAATGATTTCCAAGCCCCTCGCCGTGCTCTGGCGATTGGCAACCGGATCGCGCGTTAACAGTGTCCGTTGTGCAATAATTGCGCGCGCCACAGGATGATCAAAGCTACGGGCTGGCAACATCTCAGTCACAATTTCGCTGGCCCCGGTTTGCCCGATACTGTCGGTGGCTACGAGTTGGTAGGTAACCTCCAGACCGGCCCAGGGATGCGGTGTTAGGTCAAAAAAACCTTTGCCGGCGGCGCGTCGAGGGCTTAGCGACGGGAGCGGGAGTTCCAATTCGATGATGTCCTGCGAGTCCGGAACATCGACCCGGCGGATGGTGGCAACCACCGTTTCGAGGCCATAGTCGTCGGCGCCGGCGAACTCCAACTGCAATACACCACGTGGGGTACTCGATGGCTTCTCAGCGAACGCGACCGTCGGTGGCGCGTCTGGAATAACGATAACCTGCCAGACGCCGAGAACCGCCCGACCCTGGCGGACCGTCAATTGACCCGATTCATCGAGAACGAAAAGCCCCTTGTAACTTTGATTCTCGACCTGCGCCACATCCTGCTCAGCGCTGCCAAATGTGACCCGCGGGACACCGTCTCCACCACTAACCTGCACCACCAGTTCGCTTCCCTCAGGCACCTCAAACGGCGTCTTGAGTGGACTGCTGTCCGCGTCATGCGCGGTGAGAAACAAAGGTGGATGAGCGGTGTACTCCGGCGGCGTAATCCAGGCATCAAGCACGGCAGGCGCGGCAGGGGCCAGGAACGCAAATTGCGGTGTTAGCGCTCTGCCGATGCGAGGCCACCCATCGCCCCAGGCGACGATGCCTACGGCGATGAGTGCCACCGCCAGAATGATCCGCAGCGCGAAAGGATCGCGCGCGGCAAGGCGCGGTGATGGAACTCCAACCCTCAGACCCCGCAGCATCTGCCGCATGCGCTGTTGATGCTCGCGCCAAACGGCCCGCGACTCTTCGCTCGAAGCCTCTCCGCTCATGGTGTCCTCCACCGCCTCTAGCGGGCGATGAAGAAGTTCATTTATTCGCTCCAGACGGCGGCGGGCCTCAAGCGGTCCTGGCAGCCGGAGCTCTTGATATCCACGCCACGCCAGAAACGCAAAGATGCCCGCCATGCCGGCCAAAAGGAGGCCGTGCAGCCAGCCAGGCAATAACGGCAAGGCCTCGGCAAGTGCCACCAGCGTGAACAGGCCGAGAACCGCCGTGGCTGACCAAAGCGCCCGCCAAAGCCGCTCCCATAGGATTGCTGACCATGACAGCCAGAGACGCCATGCACCATATTCCGGACTGCTATGACGTGTGGATGTCAATTCACCCTCACGCAGCGCCGCGCGTGCTCGGTTGCTGACGCCACTGCGGTACCGATTCCAGCGCAAAAATGTCATCAAAATCTGGGCGTGACCGGACGACGGCAAACGCCGAGCCGCGAACCATCACTTCGGGTACCAAGCGCCTGGTATTGTATGTTGACGCCATCACGGCACCATAGGCACCGGCCGAGGAAAAGACCAGTAAATCGCCCGTTACCAACGATGGCAGGGTTACCGACCGCGCGAACGTATCGCTCGACTCGCAAATTGGTCCAACGACGTCATTCTCACGCATAGTGCTGCCATCGGCTGCCTCGCGAACCGTAAGAATCGCATGAAAGGCGTCGTAAAGTGCAGGCCGTGCCAAATCGTTCATCGCCGCATCGACAACGATAATTGGTCGCGCGTCGCCAGCCTTTACGTGGACGACGCGGGAAACCAGAAGGCCCGCGTTGGCAACCAAGAATCGGCCTGGCTCCAAGATCAGGCTGCAGCCAAGATGACCGACGGTGCGTTTTATCATCGCGGCATAGTCGCCGACTGCGGGCGGACGCTCGTCGTCGTATGTAACTCCGAGCCCGCCACCAAGGTCCAATCGGTCGATGGTATGGCCGTTGTCCCGCAATGCCTGAGTGAGATCGGCCAGGGTGCGAAACGCAACCTCGAATGGCGCCAGCTCGGTCAACTGCGAGCCGATGTGAAGTGCCAATGAGACCGGCTTCACGCCGGGGAGATCGGCGGCCCTGGCAAAAACCTGCGCGCCATCCTTTATTGAAATCCCGAACTTGCTTGAGCGGGTCCCGGTCGTAATTTTCGCATGCGTGCCCGCATCGACATCGGGATTGACGCGCAAAGCGATCTCGACTTCCTGTCCGCGGGACGCCGCAATCCCGCTCAGCATGTCGAGCTCGGACGCCGATTCCACGTTTATCTGCAGAATGTTCTGATCGAGCGCGTAGTTAAGCTCCTCGCGCGTCTTGCCGACACCGGAGAAGACAACCTTGCGTGGGTCGGCCCCTGCCTTCAGCGCACGGCGAAGTTCACCCTCTGAGACAACATCGGCGCCGGCGCCCAACTGGACCAATGTATTGATTACCGCGAGGTTTGAGTTTGCCTTCACGGCATAGCAAACGGATGCGTCCTGACCGCCGAACGCTTCGACAAAGTCCGCGTAGTTCTGCTCAATTTCCGCCGTAGAATAACAATAGAACGGCGTACCCACCTCATCTGCGATGCGGTCGAGTTGAACGTCCTCGGCGCTCAGCACGCCGGCCTGATAACGAAATTGGCTCATTTTTGCTTTGGGTATTGCTGCGGGTATTGGCTGTCGCCACTCGGCGGCTTGGGTGGACCCTTCTTGCCGCATGCGGCAAGCGAAACCGCAAGGACCAATGCAATTACAAAGGCGCTAAACATGCGTTTCATAGATAGCGCCTCCGAGCTTCCGCCACGGCCTCTCTAACCCTACTGGGCGCCGTCCCACCAAAACTGGTCCGGCTGGCAAGCGATGCTTCGACCGAGAGCACCGTGAATACCTCTTCGGAAATTGCTGGCTCAATTTCTCGCATCGTTTCTAGTGGCAGATCGGCAAGTGCGCAGTCCAGCGCCTCAGCCGCCGCGACGATCCGTCCGGTCACTTGATGGGCCGCGCGAAACGGCATATCGAGGCAGCGCACCAGCCAATCGGCAAGATCCGTGGCAGTTGGATAACCGCTATCGAGCGCTTCGCGCATGGCATCGCGCCGGACCTCCATATCCGTCACCATTCCCGTCAGCGCGACAATTGCCATTCCGAGGTTTTCCGCGACATCGAATGCAGGCGGTTTGTCTTCCTGCAAGTCCTTGCTGTAAGCAAGTGGCAGCCCCTTCATCACCACCAGCAACGTCACCAACCCACCTACAATTCGACCTGCCTTTGCCCGCACAAGCTCCGCCGCGTCGGGATTGCGCTTTTGCGGCATGATCGACGAGCCGGTCGTAAAGGAATCGCCGAGCCGGATGAAGTCGAATTGTTGCGAACACCACAACACTATCTCTTCGGCCAGGCGACTTGCATGCACAGCACAAATCGTCGCCGCCGCAAGAAACTCAAGTACGAAGTCGCGCGCCGAAACAGCATCAAGAGAATTAGTCATGGCCGCATCGAACCCCAGAGCTTCAGCGGTCGCATTTCTGTCGATTGGAAAAGCAGTCCCAGCCAACGCTGCGCTTCCAAGTGGAGATTCGTTTAGCCGTGACCGGCAGTCATGAAATCGTGCGCGGTCACGACCGATCATCTCTACATAGGCGAGCAGGTGATGACCAAACGTCACAGGCTGGGCCGACTGCAAATGCGTGAAACCCGGCATCGCCGTATCGGCTTCCGCCTCGGCGCGATCGATCAGCACACTCTGGAACTCTTTTAGCGCCTCATCAATCGCATCAATTCCATCGCGTATCCAAAGCCGCAGATCGGTCGCGACTTGGTCGTTGCGGCTGCGTGCCGTATGCAGGCGTCCAGCTTTATCGCCGATCAAATCAGCGAGCCGCGCCTCAACGTTCATGTGAATATCTTCGAGAGTGGGCTTGAAATCGAACTCCCCCGAAGCGATTTCCTTGTGTATACGGTCGAGACCTTCAAGGATTGAAGTGCCATCGGTTGCGTTGATAATGCGCTGGTCAACCAGCATCTTACAATGTGCCTTGGAGGCGGCAATATCTTGAGAAAAAAGATGTTTATCGACGTCGATGGACGCGTTGATTCGCTCCATAGCCGCACCGGGACCGGCCGCAAACCGGCCGCCCCACATATCGTTCGCGCTCGTCTTTTTTTTGGCGCTCATTCGATCAAACCCAATAGGTACAATTTGAAACAGTTGAGTCTCATGGCGATCGTACTGCTTGCTGCTGTCGCGTTGTCGCCAGCCAAGTACGCTCTCGCCGACAATCCGCCGCTTACCGGCTGGATGGAACAATTTACCCTCAACGAAACGCCGCTGCCAGTGCCCGGCATCGTCATGCAGACTGGCGCGGGCGAAACAGTCACGCTTAATTCGTTCCGTGGCAAGGTTTTATTGGTGAATTTCTGGGCAACCTGGTGCGCACCCTGTATTCGCGAAATGCCCTCTCTTGACCGCCTTCAAGCTGCCTTGGGCGGCGATGAGTTTGCCGTCATCGCCATAAATTCGGACCGCGATGGCAAAAAGGTGGCGCAACCCTTTCTCGAGAAACTTGGTGTCGGGAACCTCGACATCTACATCGATGAGAAGATGGCCATCGCCCGTGCATTAGGCGTGAGGGGTCTGCCGGCGTCATTCTTGATCAGCGCCGATGGACATGTCCTTGGACGTTTGGACGGTATGGCTGAGTGGGATACGCCCGAAGCCACGGCACTGGTGAAATATTACCTGGATCGAGGGTAACCGGCCGGCGGAAGATGGGTCCCCTGTTTGTAATCCGGCCAGCGAGGCTCGAAGAGGCGTCCCTGCTCACCAGTCTTGCATTTCGGTCAAATAGGGTATCCTATTCGCTCTCGTAGTGGCAAGATGTTGTGATGGCCGAGAATACTGCCCATCCCGTTGGCGGGATCGATTACCCTCGCACGCTTATGGAATTTGACGACTGGTTCGCTTCTGAGGCCGCCTGTGCGGATTTTCTTCGGCGTGTCCGTTGGCCTGCCGGGTTTCGGTGTCCGGCCTGCGGGGGAACCGAGGCGTGGGTGACGGCCAGGGGCCAACAGCGATGTGCGGGATGCCAACGTCAGACGTCGCCGACCGCGGGGACGATCTTCGAGGGTACGCGGAAACCGTTGCGGCTTTGGTTCCAGGCGATGTGGTATGTGACGAATCAGAAGCACGGCGTCAGTGCGCTTGGGGTTCAACGAATACTCGGCCTGGGCGGTTATCAAACGGCTTGGACATGGCTCCATAAGCTGCGCCGGGCCATGGTTCGACCGGGCAGAGAGCTTCTGAATGGCGAGGTCGAGGTCGACGAAACCTATGTGGGCGGCCGGGAGGTTGGCGTTACGGGGCGGAAAACAAACAAGAAATCGATTGTCGCGATTGCCGCCGAAATCCGGGGTCGGGGCACCGGTCGTATCCGCATGGCGCGTGTCGAGGACGCATCCGCCGAGAGCCTCATTCCTTTCGTCCAAACGGCTGTGTGCCCGGGAGCAACGATTCGAACCGATGGCTGGCGAGCCTACAACGGTCTCACGGGAGTCGGCTTCGAACACCAGCCGAAAAATATTTCCGCCAGCGGCGACCCAGCCCACATTGTCATGCCCCAAGTTCATCGGGTAGCCGGCCTCCTTGATCGGTGGTGGCTGGGTATTCACCATGGGGCTATTAGCGCCTCCCAGCTTGATTACTATCTGGACGAGTTCACGTTCCGCTTCAATCGCCGCCGATCCAAAGCTCGCGGCCTCCTGTTCTATCGACTCCTCCAGCAAGCAGTGCAACTGGAGCCCGTGCCATACAAGAAGCTCGTCGGGGGCAGACCCAGCCCTGCCCCCCAGATCTAGGCACTACGAGAGCGAATAGGATACCCTATTGCTTAGAAATTAATCTGTGGGCTGCCTCGGCCTTGCCGGCCATGACCAGGGCCAAAGGAACATCAATGCCCTGTTTGACCCACTGTTTGTAGATCACACTGCTTTCATCGGTAAGGGAGTCTCCAACGCGCTCAAACTCAGAAATTGCTTCATCCCATTTGTGCAGGGATACCATCGTTCTGCCGAGTTGGAATCGGGCGGTAGCGACACTGATTGCCTGCGGCGGATGATCAATCGCTGCGTAAATATTCAGGCTGGCGCGCAACAAAGATTCCGCCTCGGCATAGCGGCCTTGGGCATCCATGATCTGCGCCAGAGTTGTGACGCTGTACGGCGTATAAAGAGAGTTCTTCCCAAATCCTTTGAGGATGGTGGTCAGGGACTCACGCGCGATAACCTCAGCTTCAAAAATACGTCCTTGGCGGATCAAACTATTAGTTAAGTATCTTCCAATTACAGCTAAAGTATTCAAATAAGAATAATTGTAATATTTGGCATGCAGCTTGCCGGTCTCAAGAGCATCTCTGAAATTCCGTTCTGATTCCCGCCATTCGCCGCGGGCGGCATGGATCATGCCTTCGATATACTGGCGATTATACGCCAACAGGGGAATACTCGTACTATGTTTCGTTTCAAGAATCACTAGTTGGGTTACCGCCCGATCTCGGATTATCTCTGCAGCGTCAAGATCGCCAATATCCGCATAAAACCGCACTAAATGACGCATAGTGCCGACGCTTTCCTTTGTGTTCAGGATAAGAAGAAACTGCTTTTCAGCATCTTCAAAATTGCCAAAGGACTGCTCGGCTTGGCCTACACGGATGCTGAAGATCGGTTATAAAGTTTTGATTCAGGCCTTGCGCGTCGGCGATAACAACTCTCCGCTTTCCTGTAATCAAGGAGCCAATCGCTGCGCCCAAGGGCGATAGCTGCACGGCCACGCTTAGATAAAAGTTGGCTAGCTCATTCGGCCTCGCGCCTTCCGACGGCTGAGTTGCCAGCATCGCTCAACTTTGATAGGTTCGGGGTTGGCCACTGCCTGTTCGTCGAATCGCCGTGATGTCGCTTGATGTCTTGGGCGGTGGCGTGAAAGAACGGCCCTGGAACGTCGCAGGTCCGGCGCCATACCAGCGACACCGATCGAGGTTGTCTGGCAAGCGGAGCGCAAACATCAAGCCGATCGCGGCGATGCAGCGGTCCATGAACGGCTTCCAGACAAATTTGCGGCCACCCATTGGTCGTTCGAATAATCAAGTTTCAGGCTCCGAGTTGTTGGATGAGGTTCACGCAACCTGGCGAGCCGATATCTGCCGAATGCCAGCTTGTGGCTAAAACGGACCTTCCGATACCGGCTCGTGACGTCCGGCTCTTCCACGCTAAACCGGGCATCGTCGTGAGCGGCTCCTTGCTAATGACCCATACCGTGAGTGGCGTGAAATTGAGCCCTTATCAGCCCGTTGAAGTCTTCCCTGGAAAGTCGGCATGGTTGATTCTCTGGTGTTTGAAGGGGGGTTCGCCATGGCGATGGGACAGCAGAAGGATCGTCAGGGCGACTTGCGGTTGGTCGGCCATCGCTCCGTCAGACGATGCAGGACGATCTGAACGACCAGGACGGCTCCAGCGGGCCGTAACAAGCCACGAACAAGGCGCCAATTCCGCCCGCCACGGCCTCCTTCGGGGTGCCGGCGCCGATGAGTTGGCGCATCAGCAACGATAGGTTGTGGCCGGCGACGTGAAGCAGGTATCGCTTTGCTGCACGTTCTCGCGGCCCCGAAGCCAGGTCGGTGCGCATACCGCCGCGATCGAGGTTGTGGGCAAAGGAGCGCTCGACGATCTCGGCGCATGCAGCTTGAAGGCTTCCCTGGCAACACCCCCGATAACAGCCGGGTACCGGTTGTTGGTGACCGCCCAGGCGAGCCGCATCATCTCGCGTGCCAGCGCGCAAAACTCTCTTCTGCTTGGGCTCGGAGATCCGGCTCTTCCAAGGGGACCGTCGTCGAGCGCCTTCAAGACCAACCGTGAGTGGACAGCCCTTATCGGTCGGACACATTCGGCCGGATCTTCGGCCGCTTCGGCGCCACATCCACCGCCTCGAGGTTTGCCTCGGCCGCCGCCAGGGTCTTGGGAAGCGTTGTCGTATCGCCCTCGTCGGCCGGGTGCAGCTCCGCAAGGGCCACCACCGCGCCGGTGTCCAGATCCACCGCGTGCTCGGGCTTGTAGGCCAGGTGCGTGGTGCCGTCCTTCATCTTGGCGATCTTGGCCTCGGGGTCGCGAGCTCCTGGAAACTGCCAGTCCTGGTTCGAGAGCTTCTTGCCCTTGCGCTTGCGGTCCAGACGCGCCAGATGCCTCAGCCGTGGGTGTCTCGATACCGCTCTCCTGGGCCAAGCGCTCCAGCATCCCCCGGTAACCCTCGCCCGTGTCCCTCCGCACGATGTTGCGCAGCGCCGCGTTGGCCTCCATGGTCGAGGCATCCACCCCGATGCGCTCGCCCTTCACCAGACCCGCCTCGGCGATCAGCGCCAGGACCCAGTCAAACACCGCCGTGTGGACTTCATGGGGCAGGCGCGCGCGGGTCCGTGACTAGCCAGGAATGGTCCGGCACCCGTTCCCGCATCTCCAACAGCAGGAACTCCCGTAGCGACAGGGAATCCGAGCAGCGCCACTCCAGCCCACGCTCAGAGTCGATACCCTCGAAGTAGCCCACCAGGTGCATACGGAAGTAGCGCCCGGGTGGCACCGAAGGCGCCCCCATCCTGGCCGCGTAATAGGGCTGGCAGACCGCCTCGGCGAAGCCGTCGAAGCCGCCCTCGATTGGTACCAACTGCAGGCGGTCGTAAAATACATGACCAGGCGAGCGCGGCATCTCCGACCAGCTCACCATCAAGTCCCCCTGACGATCCTTCTGCTGTCCCATCGCCATCAGCGAACCCCCCTTCAGGCCAGGACACCAGAGAATCAGACCATGCCGACTTCGTCCAGGGAAGACTTCGTCAACGGGCTGTTACCGCCCGATCTCGGATTATCTCTGCAGCGTCAAGATCGCCAATATCCTCATAAAACCGCACTAAATGACGCATAGTGCCGACGCTTTCCTTTGTGTTCAGGATAAGAAGAAACTGCTTTTCAGCATCTTCAAAATTGCCAAAGGACTGCTCGGCTTGGCCTACACGGCTGCGAAGATCGGTTATAAAGTTTTGATTCAGGCCTTGCGCGTCGGCGATAAAACTCTCCGCTTTCCTGTAATCCCTGAGCCATTGATCGCTGCGCCCAAGGGCGATAGCTGCACGGCCACGCTTTAGATAAAAGTTGGCTAGCTCATTCGGCCTCGCGCCTTCCGACGGCTGACTATCTGCCAGATCGCTCATACTTTGAATATCTTCGGGGTTGGCCACTGCCTGTTCGTCGAGGATCGCCGTGATGTCCTTGATGGTCTTGGGCGGTGGCGTGAAAGAACGGCCCTGGAACGTCGCAGTTATCTGTTTCGCCTCTTCCAGCGACGCCGATTGGGTGGTCTGGCAAGCGGCAAGCGCAAACATCAAGCCGATCGCGACGATGATGCGGTCCATAACGCCTTTTCCCAGACAAATTTGCGTGCGTTCGCCCATTGGTCGTTCGAAGTATATCAAGTTTCAGGCTGGAGTTTTGTGATGAGGTTCACACAACATTGTACTGGCACTTGCCGATATTGCCGAATGTCTGCTTGTGGCTATAAGCGGACATTCACCGATACCGGCGGTGACGTCCGCTTTCCACGCTAAACCGGACATCGGTAGTGAGCGGCTCGAACGTCTGCTAATGACCCATAGCAGACATCAGACGACATCCGTCTGCTAAATTGAACACATCTTAGCGCAGGAAATTTCTTTGACATTCGCATTGCCACCTTCGACTCTCATTGTGTTTGGGAAATTTAAGGACCTTGTCTATGCGAAAACTAGCTCTTAGTGCCGGTTTAGCAGTCGGATTGATCGGCGGAAATGTCTTTGCGGATCACGGACAGATTACCGGTGCCGCACTCGAAGACTTGTTTGCCGGCGCAACAGCCCACGGCAAGACGTCCAAGGGCGTAAACTACACGACCAAATTCAACCCAGATGGTTCAGTAAAGCTCGACGCGATCAGCGGATTTAAGGACAGCGGCAAATGGCGGCTCAACGGTAACGCCTATTGTGCGACGTGGAAGAAGGTTCGCAAGGGCAAGGATGCCTGTTGGGAGGTGTTCCATAAGGCCGGTGATGACTACCACCTAAAGACCACCGATGGGCTCGCTGATTCCATAGACGTAAAAATGTTGAAATAGAGCGGGACGCACTTTGAGGCAGGACGCGTAATTATCGCGCAACCTGCCCAAGGCCCCACAACTCCCATAAATAAACGAACGTCCGCTTTTGGCTAATAGCGGACATTGAGCCATCCAGTGAGTTATTTCTGCTTTACCCCCGGAAGCGGACCTATTTAAGGGCACCTCTAAGAATTGGTGAGTTGCCGGAGGATATTGTTTAACTAGGCTGTCACCAGCTCCAGCCATGCCGGAGCCGAGATTTTCGGGGTCTTCCACGCTCCAATTGAGTTATTTCCGCTTCAAGACCGTCCCCAGGCGGTCTTCTCCTCCGAGTATCGTCACACGGCCGCCGCGAGACGCTCCAGTTGGACCAGGCGGCGCATGTTGTAGGCGAGGTTCTTCAACCCGATCCGCGCCTTCGCCCGCACCAGCCCGACACTACGCACCAGCGTCCCGCCCATGTCGTTGCTCTGGGCCCCGAAGACATGCTCGACGCGGACCCGAACCGACGAACGGGTCTTGTTGCCTTGCTTCTCGCGCTCGCTCAACGGCTTGTTGCGGCGGCCCTTGCGATGGATCCGGCTCCGCAACCCCTTCTCCTTCAGCGACGCCTCGATCTCCGCCGAGCGGTAAGCGCTGTCCGCCCACACACCCAAAGCCGTGTTGTCCCCATCCAGGATATCGTCGAGGACTTGGCTGTCGTGCTCCGCCGCGTCGCTTACATGATAGCGCCGCACCAGCTTGTGCCGACGGTCCACGTTGACATGGTTCTTGTAACCGTAATGGCTCTTGCCGTGCTTCTTGGTCCACCGCGCCTCGACATCCTTTTGGCGCCGCTTTGCCGGCTTGTCCTCCCAGCCTGCCGGCGTCTCGCCCGCCTTTATCCGCGCGTTCTCCTCGCGGCTGTTGCGCTGTTTGGGTACCGCCACAATCGAGGCGTCGATGATCTGGCCGCCCATCGCCAGATAGCCCTGATCCTTCAGGTAGCCATCGAACGTCTCGAATAAAGCCTCGATCACGCCAGCTTGCGTTAACTGTTCGCGGTACAGCCACACCGTCTTGGCGTCGGGAACCCGGCCCTCTAGACCCAACCCCAGAAATCGCATGAACGACAGGCGGTCACGGATCTGATGCTCAACTTGGTCGTCCGAGAGATTGTAGAGCGCGCACAGAATGATCGTCTTGAACATCACAATCGCATCCCACGGCTTGCGTCCCGCCCGCGATTTGCGCACCTTGTCCGCACGCCGCCACACCGCCTCAAGACGGGCGCGCAAGTCCTCCCACGGAACCACCCCGTCGATCTTCAAAAGCGGCTCGTTCTTGGCGTCAAGACCGGAATACCGGTTCCCAAGATCGAAAAACCCCATCTGACCCATCAACCACGCCTCCCGCTATCAACAAATCGTCAACCCGATTCTAAATCGACGACGCCCGAAAAAGGAGAATTTTTAGAGGTTCCCTTAAGCACTGGCGATCATGTCCGCTTCTGACCCAGCAAAAGGTCCTGGCGACGTGAACATGTGCACGTTCTCGCGGCCCCGAAGCCAAAGCGGACATTCCTCGCCTTTGACTGACTCGCGGTAGTTGTCCAAGAGAATTGCTGCAGGCATCATGGAGTTGGGGAGGAATCACAATGAGAGCACCTCGCCTATATTTAGCGCTATTTGCCGTCCTGTGGCTCTGGCCCGCAACCACCATCGGCCAGTCCTCGGCGCTGATGGACGCGTTCAACCGGTACGAGGAGCTTTATGCCCAGGGCCGCTTTGAAGAGGCTTTTCCCATTGCAGAGAAGGCGCTAATGCTGGCCGAGCGGGAGTTCGGCCCAAAGCACCAGAATACAGCTATATTTCTCGTTAACCTGGCGGAGCTCTACCGCGCCCAGGACAAGTACGCCGAGGTCGAGCCGCTCTATGAGCGTGCGTTGGCGATTTTGGAGAAGGCGCTGGGGTCGGACCATCCAGTCGTGGCCAACGCCCTCTTCGACCTGGCGGTGCTCTACGACGAACAGGGCAAATACGAAGAGGCGGAGCCCCTCTATCGGCGCGCCCTTGACGTTCACGAGAAAGCTCTCGGGCCGGACCATCCGGATGTCGCCTTGGTCCTTTATGGGCTGGCGCGGCTCATCAACCGCCAGCGTCGCTTCGAGGAGGCCGAACCGTTCTACGTGAGGGCACTCGCCATCGAAAACGATCTTGCCGATCTCTTATTCAATGAAGGCAATCATGCGGAGGCGGAAGCCGTATACAATCGTGTGTGGGAAACCACCGAGGACGTATTTGGGTTCGAACACCAAGAGGTCGCGAAGATCCTAAATAAATATGTAGTGCTGTTGCGCACGATGGGAAAGCTTGAGACCGCTTCGCTGTTGGAAGCTCGCGCAACGGAAATCTGGGCCATAAACGCGAAGGCCGCCAATTGGGATATAGGCCTCGCCGCATTAAAAGCGGGAGAGCACGCCGCCGCATTGGAGGCGTGGCTTCCGCTGGCGCATCAGGGTAATCCAGAATTGCAAAGCAATGTCGCCACCTCGTACGTTTTTCTGGGAAATGACGAAGAGGCGCTGAAGTGGTGGCATCGGGCCGCTGAGCAGGGTCACGCACACGCCGAGTATTCCATTGGTACTAGAATTTTGAACGGAGACGCAGGGCTGCCTCAAGACAGCAAAAAAGCCGCCATTTGGTTACAACGAGCCGCCGAGAAAGGGCACAAGTCCGCGCAATACAATCTCGGTCTCATGTACTTTACGGGCAACGGCGTGCAGCAGGATTATGTGCAAGCGCATATGTGGTTTGAACTTTCTGCATCAGGGTATCAGGCGGCGATTGACGAGGGTTTCGATTTCGATTTGAAAATGTACAAGAAGGATGCTGAGAGGATGAGCAAAAAGGCCGCAGGTAAGCTAAGTCGGACGCAAAGGGAGGAAGTGCGAATGATGCTGAATCAGTGGACCGCCAAGTCGAAATGACTTGTTGTAGACACGGCTACGCCGCTCATAGAAAATCAGCCGGAATGTCCGCTTCTGGCTACAAGCAGACCATCATCATGAGTTTGGAATAGGTCTGCTTAGCGACCGAAAGCGGACGTAACTGGCGGCATAGTTAAATGTCCGCTTATGACCCAAAGCGGACATTTGGATCGACTATTGAGGAACGTTGACGCCGAACAAAGAAGCCAATAAACAGCTGCGTCAACGTAGATACACTTGTTGATAAAGGTTAGTATTATTTAATATTATTGTTTAAAATAAAACGTTAATCGGACATAAATGGCGGAAGCAGTGGCAGACCAATCGATCTTGTCCGGAGTCTGGAGCTGGCCAACCTCGGTCCGCTTCGGTGCTGGGCGAATCGGTGAAGTAGCGGCCGTCTGCCGGGAGCTCGGCGTGAAATGCCCGCTCCTGGTAACCGATTCTGGACTGGCCGAAACTACCATGGTGACCGAGGTGGTCGCGGCAAATGCAGTTGAAGAGCTGCCGACCGCTATCTTCTCCGCAATCAAGGCCAACCCAACTGGGGCCAATATCGAGGACGGTGTTGTCTGCTTCCGGGCAGGCGGACATGACGGAATTATTGCGTTCGGCGGCGGTAGCGCGCTCGATGCAGGCAAGGCCATCTCCTTCATGGCTGGCCAACGAAGATCAATCTGGGATTTTATCGACGAAGGCGACAACTGGAAGCGTGCGGATGCTAACGGTATCGCTCCTTTGGTTGCCGTGCCGACGACGGCTGGCACTGGGTCTGAAGTTGGCCGTGCGTCCGTCATCGTCGACGAGAAGGCTCGGCGAAAGCGCATTATTTTCCATCCAAACATGATGCCGCGTATCGTCATTGCAGATCCGGCACTGACGCTCGGATTGCCGCCCGCCATTACCGCGGCGACTGGGATGGACGCTTTGACACATTGTCTCGAAGCCTTCTGCGCGCGCGGCTTTCAGCCAATGGCGGACGGTGTTGCCCTTGAGGGTTTAAGAATTATCCATGATTGGCTGCCGCGGGCATTCGATGATGGTGCCGATCTCACGGCGCGCGCGCACATGATGGCGGCGGCATCGATGGGCGCGACCGCATTTCAAAAGGGGCTCGGTGCGGTCCACGCGTTAAGCCATCCAGTGGGCGCGCTTTACGACACCCATCACGGCCTGACCAATGCCGTAATTCTGCCCTACGTTCTCGCCTTCAACCGACCGGCGATTGGTGAACGTCTAACCCATCTGTCGCGTCTGCTCAATCTCGGCGAGCCCGCATTTGAGCGCGTCATGAGTTGGATCCTCGGCCTGCGCGCGCGTCTTGGAATACCAAATAGTCTCGCAGAAATAGGCGTCGACGATCTGCAAGCCGAAGAAATCGCCCACGCCGCCGCCGAAGACCCGAGCGCTCTCGGTAATCCCTTGGCGGTCGGTCCTGGAGAGCTCGAGTCCGTGTTCCAAAATGCCCACGACGGCCGACTCTAGTGCCATAAACGATGTGTCGTCAGAGTGGCCATGTCATATTCAACAGGTTGCACGCGAGCGAGGCTCACTTGGCAATTGCATCGCGGTCAGTCAGCTATTATGCGTCGAGCCAGAATGCATTGGACCAGAATGAATTGAGCCAAAATGAATTGAGAATGCAGCAAGAATTTAGAAGGAGGCGATGCCCATGAATGTCGACGGCCGTCACTATCGATCGATTTGGCTCGATGATGACGGTTGGCGCGTTGCGATCATCGATCAGCGCCGCCTGCCGTTCGAATTCGTCGTTCAGCACTTGACCACAGTTGAGGCCGCTGCCGACGCCATTCGCGACATGGCGGTACGTGGTGCCCCACTGATCGGTGCAACTGCAGCCTACGGCATGGCGCTGGCTATGCAGAGCGACGGATCGGATGAAATGTTGGCCCGAGCACACGACCTTTTGCTCGCGACACGGCCAACCGCGGTCAATCTGCGTTGGGCGCTGCAGGCGATGCACGCTCTGCTCGCTCCATTGGGACACAATGCGCGCGCGGCGGCAGCCTATGCAAAGGCAGTGGAGCTTTGCGATGAAGACGTTGAAATCAATCGAGGCATCGGCAGCCATGGTCTTGCCCTCATCGAAGCCGTTGCCGGCCGCAAGAAGGGGGCTCCGGTTAACATCCTGACCCATTGCAACGCAGGTTGGCTTGCGACTGTGGATTGGGGCACGGCAACCGCGCCGATCTACATGGCGCATGACCGAGATATCCCGGTCCATGTTTGGGTCGATGAAACGCGTCCCCGAAATCAGGGAGCCCGACTGACGGCGTGGGAGCTCGGCCATCACGGCGTCGATCACACGATTGTTGCGGATAATGTAGGCGGACATCTGATGCAGACAGGCAGGGTTGACCTGTGCATTACCGGCACCGATCGGACGACCGCCGAAGGCGACGTTGCCAACAAGATCGGTACCTATCTGAAAGCGCTCGCTGCTCGGGATAACGACGTACCGTTTTACGTCGCGCTCCCGTCACCGACGATCGACTGGTCGTCAGGCGACGGCTTGAGCGACATCCCGATCGAAGAACGCGACGGTGCCGAGGTATCTCATATGACCGGGCGTGATGCCGAGGGGCGCGTGACGACCGTGCAAGTCTCACCCGATGGCAGCGCCGTCGCCAACTACGCATTCGACGTGACACCCGCCAGGCTCGTTACTGGACTTATCACCGAGCGTGGCGTGGCCGAGGCAAGCCGCGCCGGCTTGGTATCGTTGTTCGGCGACCGGCAATGAAAATGGAACCTAGACGCCGCTCGTTTGCCGCGCTTGCGGGCGTCATGTTATTGGAGCGGTCGGGAGGCGCGCGATGAAAAATCTATGGTCTGATTGCGATGCCAAGGCTTTGATACGGCGTTTGGCAAAGCAAAACGCCAGCCGTGACTTGTCGCTTCGCGTCTATACGTCGCGGCTTCTCGGTCAGGAACCGCGGCTGGTGTTGCACGGAGGCGGAAACACTTCCGTTAAGACGACTGCCAAGGATCTGTTCGGCGCTCAACTCGACGTGTTGTGCGTCAAGGGCAGCGGCTGGGATATGGGTGAGATAGAGCCCGCCGGTCTGCCGGCCGTGCGTCTTGAGCCAATCCTCGAGCTGCGCCAACTCGACGCGCTCAGCGACGAGGACATGGTGAATTTCCAGCGGTTAAATCTTCTCGACGCAAGCTCGCCCAACCCGTCGGTTGAAACGCTGCTGCACGCGTTTCTGCCGCATAAGTTTGTTGACCACACTCACGCCAACGCCGTTTTGAGTATCACCAACCAGCCTAACGGCTCGGCCCTCGCACGCGAGGTCTGGGGAGAACGCATGGGTCTAGTCCCCTACATCATGCCCGGCTTCGCGTTAGCGAAAGCGGCGGCGGATACGTTCGACAAGGACCCAGCCGTCGAAGGGTTGATCCTGCTCAAGCATGGAATCTTCACGTTCGGGTCCACAGCTCGCGAGGCCTATGAGCGGATGATCGCCGCGGTGACTCTCGCGGAACGACATCTCGCCCGTGGGCGCAAACGTGTATTTGCCCGCGCGCGCCTGCCGCGCTCGATTGCGCCCGTGGCGGCGGTGGCGCCGGTCGTGCGCGGTGCCTGTGCCCAGAACGGGGCGGATGGCCGTTACCGCCGTATGATCTTGGAGTTCCGCACGAGCAGGAGGATTCTCAACTACGTCAACGGTAGGACGCTGGCCCGCTACAGCCAAGTTGGCGTGGTCACGCCCGACCATACGATTCGAACTAAGAATACACCGCTCATCCTTCCTGCTCCGGCTGCGGGGCAGATTGAAAAATTCGCCACAGCGGTTAATGAGGCTGTGACCGCATTTGTCGAGCGCTACCATGCCTATTTCTCCCGCAATAACGCGCGCGCCGGAAAATCGAAGCAGGAATTGGACGCGATGCCCCGCGTCATTTTGGTGCCAGGTCTTGGGCTGTTCGGCTTGGGTGTGTCGTCACATGCGGCGGCGGTCGCTGCGGATATCGCCGAGGCGACGGTGCTTGCCATAACCGACGCTGAAGCGATCGGCCGCTATGCTTGTCTTGGCGAAGCTGATTTGTTCGATATCGAATATTGGTCGCTCGAGCAGGCCAAGTTGGGAACGGCAAAGGAGGCACCGCTTGCGCGCCACGTGGCGGTCGTCACGGGTGGTGGTAGTGGCATCGGTGCGGCCACCGCGGCCGCGTTTGCAGCACAGGGTGCAGAAGTCGCCATACTCGATAGGAATGCCAAAGCGGCTGACGCGGCAGCGACTAAGATTGGTAAAACCGCGCTCGCTCTCGAATGCGACGTGACCGACAAGAAATCGCTGCGAACCGCATTTGCAGCAATCTGTGAATCGTTTGGCGGCGTCGACGTCGTGGTATCAAACGCTGGCGCTGCCTGGCAGGGCCGGGTCGGCGATGTTGATGATGCGGTTCTGCGGCGGTCCTTCGAGCTCAACTTTTTCGCACACCAAGAGGTTGCGCAGACCGCCGTCGCAATAATGAAGTCGCAAGGGACTGGCGGCGTACTCTTGTTCAATACGTCGAAGCAGGCGGTCAATCCTGGACAGGATTTCGGACCCTATGGACTGCCCAAGACCGCAACCCTCGCGCTCATGCGCCAGTACGCGCTGGATCATGGGGCAGACGGAATCCGCGCGAACGCGGTAAATGCCGACCGGATCCGGACGGGCTTGTTAACAGACGAGATGATAGCGGCCCGTGCAGCGGCACGGGGCGTCGGCAGGCGTAAGTATATGTCGGGAAATCTCCTCGGCCGGGAAGTTACAGCGGAGGATGTCGCCCAGGCGTTTGTTCATCTTGCACTCGCGCGCAATACAACGGCGGCGGTGGTTACCGTCGACGGCGGCAATATTGCCGCGGCGCTGCGTTGAGATATATTTTTGGTAATCTATTTTGGCAACGATGAGTGGCTTGCCTTAGCGCCCATACAATTTTGCGATTGGAGGAATTAGCATGACAGGAATGAAATTTCTCCGGGCGCTGTTGCTGGCATCACCGCTAGCCTTTTTTCTATCTCAGCCGGCGCGGGCGGCCGACCTTGAAAATACGCTGTATATGGACCTGAAGGATGGTCGAGTTGTCATCGAACTGCTGCCTGAAGTCGCGCCCAATCATGTCGCCCGGATTAAGGAGCTGACGCGGACTGGATTTTACGATGGTGTGGTGTTCCATCGCGTGATTGCCGGTTTCATGGCTCAGACGGGCGATCCGACCGGAACCGGCAGAGGAGGGTCGGGGCAAAGGCTAAAGGCCGAGTTCAATTCTACGCCGCACCTGCGTGGCACGGTATCCATGGCCAGGTCGCGCAGTTCGGACAGCGCGGACAGCCAATTTTTCATCGTACTCGAGCGTGCGGCGCATCTTGACGGCCAGTATACGGTGTGGGGCCGGGTGATTGACGGTATGCAGTTCGTCGATGGCATAAGAAAGGGGTCAGAAGGCGACAACGGAGCCGTTGACGACCCGGATCAGATCATCAAACTCCAAGTTGCGGCGGACGCCGCTGAATAGGGTAAAACTCCCACATTTCTGGGATTTTTCGCACGAATTACATCAAAATGTGGATTTTTGTCGTGGGTAGTGCTATGTAAAGGTCGTTAAGGCCCAGAACGGGCCTCGCTAACGACAGAAGGTCAGAAGCGATGGATAACGAAACTGTCAGTGCCTTGTCTGCTGTATCGCAGGCGAGTTCTGTTGCTATTAAACTGCGATTGCAGCAGCAAGTAGCGGTAACTTCCATGACACGTGAAGCGGTTCAGGAGCCGGTGGAAACCAATTCCACCGGGCAGTCTTCCTATGACCGCGTTTTGGACGTTTCCGCATAACGGTTGGCCACCGCCGGGGCATGGTGGACTATCGCAGTTGCATATATCCGCTGCGTCCCGGTGGTGACTTTTTGGTATATGTTTATGATTTGTACCAAAACTACCCGGAATTTCGCCGGAACTTCGATTGAATTGGGCGATCCAAATGCCCATCTGGTTTGAAAGGCGAAATCATATGAAGGATGGACTTTATGGCATCTGAGGTCAGTTCCGCGGGTCTTCAGGCGGCTCTTGGAAGCCGTCAGCAGTCGAGTCTGCTTGCGCTGAAAACCCAAGCGGAGTCCGATGCATCGATCGTCCGCCTCGTCGAGGAAGCACGCGAACAACAGCAGGCCATATCTCCGGCAAATGGCCGGGGGAGCCTCATCGACGTTTTCGTCTAAGGAATTCTGGGCGGTAAATCTCCGTCTTTCATACCAAGATAACGCATCAACTTGCTGGCAGTCCTTCAGCAGCGATGAAACCATGCTGAAGGGTGTAAATGCGGTCGCAGTGCGTACGTACGAATGCGACATTCTGCTCGCACAGCAAGACGCCGGTGCCACGCGTGGCGATTTCCCGGAGCTTATCCATAACTTGTACTGCCGCACGTGGCGCGAGGCCCAATGACGGTTCATCGGCCAGGAGCAATTGCGGCCGGCCCATCAGGGCACGGGCTAACGCCAACATCTGTTGTTCGCCGCCGGAGAGTTGCCAGCCGATAGACCGTCGCCGCTCGGCGAGTTGTGGGAAGAGCTCGTACATTTCATCCGCAAGTCGACGCCTTTGGACCGCAGGCGCGCGGCTCGCAACTTCTAAATTCTCATCGACCGTCATTCCGGCAAAAATTCGGCGCCCCTCCGGGACGTAGCCAATTCCCAGTCGAGCCCGTCGAGCGGTCGACAATCGATCGATTGTCGCATTTGCGAAGGCGATGCTGCCGCGGTCCGTCTCTACAAGGCCCATGACCGCGTTCACCAGCGTTGTCTTGCCTGCCCCATTCGGTCCGAAGACGCCAACGATCTCATGCCGGGTGACAGATAGCGAAACAGCGTTAAGCGCCACCGTAGCGGCGTAGTGCACGCCGACTTGTGTCATCGAAAGGAGTTGATCAGTCATTGAGCTCACGCGCGCCTTTGGGTGACGAGGGGCCACCCAAGAATACTGATTTCACTGCCGGGTGATGCTGAACCTCCTCGAGCGTGCCGGCAGCAACGATCGTGCCGTGGTCCAAGCAGACCATGCGGTGGGCGAATTCCGACAAGAAGGCGAAGTCATGGTCAACAACGACGAGCGTGAGGCCTTGTTGCGCAATCCGCTCGATTGTTTCGGCGAGGGCTTGACGTTCACCTTCATTCAGTCCGGTGGCTGGCTCATCGAGCAAAAGGAGGCTCGGCCTGGCTGCCAACGCCCGCGCGATCTCGACGCGTCTACGAACGCCTTGGGGAAGGTTTCTCGCTGGAATCATTGCGGCGTCTGTCGCATCGAGCTCGTTTAACAAGCCCATCGCCTGTTGCCGCGCAACCCCGACGCGCGGACCTTTGCCGCCTTCCCACCTGCCGACCGCTACATTATCGAGCGCGGTAAGGTCCTCCAGCAGCCGGGTTTTCTGGAACGTGCGGGTGATGCCGGCGCGCGCCGACGCATCCGTCGTCACCCCGTCTATTGGTCTGCCCGCCCAACGAATTTCGCCTTCGTCCGCCGCCTCGAGGCCCGTCACGATGTTGATCAATGTCGTCTTGCCACATCCGTTGGGTCCGAATACTCCGAGAATTTCACCGGGCTGCACCTCCAGATCGATTCCGTCGAGGGCTCGAACTCCACCAAAGCGCTTCTTCAGGCCACGGATCTCCAATCCGCTCACCGGTTTTGCGGCCAATCGGATGGGGCTTGGTTGCGGCGGCGGCGGCGCGCGCTCCGGTAGAAGGCGTTCGCGTAGCCGCTCGGCAGTACCGACGAGGCCCCAAGGTGCTGCAACGACCATCAACAGCAACAAAATACCGTAGGCGAGCAGATAGTAGTGCTCGAGAAACCGGAACCACTCGGCGAGATGTGTCAACAGCAGTGCGCCGACGAAAGCGCCCGCGATATGGGTTCGCCCGCCGACGACGGTCATCGCCAAGATGGCGACCATGATGTGGAATTCCAATGCGTCCGGTGAAATGACGCGGTTGGTGTGAACATGCAATGCGCCTGCGGCGCCCGCTAGCAACGCGCTGATAAGAAACGCCTTAAAGCGCAATCGGCGGATGTCGATGCCGACCGCCATTGCCGCTAGCGGATCGCTGCGCATCAGGGCAAAGGCATGTCCGGTGATGCCGCGAATTGCCAGCCACGCAATCGTCGCAGCGAGGATTGCCAGTCCCCAGACAAACATGAGGAGCGGCCATCCGCGGGGAACATCAATCGCGAACACACTGATGCCAGGGACGCCGGGAATACCGTTCGCGCCACCCGTGACGCTCTGCCAATTGATGGCAATCAGCAATACGACCTGGCCAATCCCTAAAGTCGCGAGCGCAAAATAGTGAGAGTCAAGCCGCAGCACGGGCGCTGCCACCAGGATCGCCAATAGGACGGGAAAGGCCAGCGAAAGCGCGAAGGTCGCCTCGAAGCCCCATCCGAGCTGGCTGCCGATGATGCCAGTCGTGTAAGCGCCGATCCCAAAGAACGTGCCTTGCGCGAGCGAAAGTGCACCTGCGTAGCCGAAGATGAACTGGTAGCCCAGCACCGCGATAGCGAAGACGCCGGCTGTGGTTAGGAGACGGAGACTATAGGAGTCGCTTGAGACCAAAGACCAAAGAATCAACACAGCGGCCGCTGCCGACAATGGCAAGTTTACGCCGCGCAACAGCCAGGCCATCACGCGCGCCGACCTTCGACTTCGCCAAATATTCCGCTCGGTCGAACGAAAAGAATAGTCAGAACCGCGGCGTAGAGTAGTCCCGTGGCAACCGTGTAATCGATCCAGGCAGATACCAGCGTTTCGAACAGCGCTATTAGCATCGCGCCCGCGAGCGCGCCGCCAATCCTTCCCCAACCGCCGATGACAACAGCGATATACGCTTTAATTATGAAGTTTGTGCCGTCGGTTGGCGTGACGAAGAACTGGTTTGCAAGCAGCAAACCGGCGACGCCAGCCAACGCAGCCGCCGCCGCGAAGGTGAGGGCCACCATGCGTGCGACAGGGATGCCAAGCGCAGCTGCCATGTCGCGGTCTTGCGCGGTCGCACGCATGGCCCGGCCAACCTGCGTGTGGTTGGTCAGGTATAGTTGGCCCGCAATTAGGAGTGCAGCGACGCAAATGATGGCTAGCGATTGCCGGCTTATGGCAAGGCCGAGGATTTCAAAATTGGCGCCGGGTAGAAGTGCTGGCGCGGTGCGTGGTTCCGGACCGAACACGCCATTGAGGCCGTTCTGCAAAATGATGCCAACGGCGATCGTGGTTATGAATACGGAAACCGGCGGCCGGGATCTAATTGGCCAGTAGGCGAGGGCCGAGACACACAAGCCGACCCCGGCCATTGCAGCCATGACGAATGGTAGCAGCACGAACCCTGGTACAGGGAGCTGCGATGCAAGCGCCGCTCCGATGAAGCCGCCGGTAACGACCAAGTCGCCCTGTGCAAAGTTTACGGCGCGTGTCGCGTTGAGTATGAGGACGAATCCCAA
Source organism: Alphaproteobacteria bacterium (assembly GCA_963664465.2). Lineage (GTDB taxonomy): Bacteria > Pseudomonadota > Alphaproteobacteria > UBA8366 > CAVOAK01 > CAVOAK01. Next base: position 363,995 of record CAXXSU010000011.1, read on the forward strand.
CGCGACCAGCGCGTACGCGGCGCCCAGCGCCAAACCGTTCAGCGCGAGCTGGATGAACAGCATGACCGCGGTCGCTAATTCTGCGGATCGGCTGCGCGGTAATGCTTGACGATGTCGGGCAGGCGATCGCTGCCGTCATAACAAATGATGACCGCATCGTGCGCCATGTTGCCCTTTCCGTCGGAGTAATACTCCATTGCCAAACCTCGATGCCGCGTCTGCGAGAGATACTGCCTGATAGCTTCAGGCGTTGTGGCACCGCTCGCCGCCGCCGCTAGTACCATTGTGGTAGCGTCGTATTGTCCGAGCGCAAAGGCATCTGGGTCACTGCCAAATCGCTTGCGGTAGTCTATGGCGAACTGTTCAATCTCCGCATTGCCTCCGGAAATCGGCGATGAGCCGGTTTCGGCGCAAACGCCTTCAAGTTCGCTAGGCTCCAGCAGCGCCGCTGTCGAAGGCTGGTGCATGGCCGAGCCCGCAACGATGGGAATATCTATACCCGCGGCCCGCGCCTGCCTGACGAATAGAGCGGTCGGGCCTGAATGAAGGTGCAGCAGCAGCACATCGGGCATCGCACGGCGCGCCTTGCTAATCAGTGGAAGCATATCCTTGACGGAGGTATCGATGCCTTCTTCATAGACGGTCTCGACACCAAGCTTGCGCAAACTCTCGGCCAAATGCCGGCGGCCGCTCTGCCCATAGGCCGTCGTTTGATAGATGATCGCCGGCCTTCGTTTTCCGAGTTCTTCGACCGCATAGCGCGCGTGCGCGACCTTAGTAATTGCGTCACCAGGGAAGAACCGGAAGACCCATGGATTTCCCATTTCGGTGATGCGGGCGGTTCCCGACATCGTTACCAGTGGCACTTTGTACTCCATTGCCAGCGGCAGCATCGCCAGCATCTGCGTGCCGAGCATCGAAGCGACGACCGCACTGATATTTCCTCTGCTCACGGCACGCTCAAGCGCATTGACAGCAATTTCGGGGGCGGTGGATGTATCGGCAACTTCGTATGTTACGGTGACGTTATTCGGCGGGTTTTCAAGGGCGAGAAGCGCGCCGTTGCGCTGGCTCGTCCCTTCCAGCGACAGAAATCCCGTGACCGGAACGAGAACCGGAATATTAACCTCAAAGGCTCCGAGCGGCGCCGAGGCCAACAGCACGGCCGCCGGGATAAACCACAGCGCAACACGCCTCATATCAACTCTCCATTTGCAGGGGAGCGCCCACACCGGGTGGTGGAATTACGGCCGGAATATAAGCCCGCTGCATTTGCTCCCTGCGCTAGCATGATCCAGATCAGGTTCGATGGGTTTGCTCTCAGCCCGGTTACGCCTGACGGCGTCACCGAACACCCCAGCGACACAGCACAGCGCAAGGATGTTCGCCGCGCCTGCTGGTGTCAATAGAGGTTGTGTTGCGCCTCGTGAGCGTTCGGGGTATTGAGGCCGGGCCGTCAACCGAAGCAACGAATCCATGGGCGCTTCCGCCACCCGACGTTGGTTAATCGTTTTCCTGAAGACGGCAGTCACAATCTCGCTTTTTTGGCTTGTGCTGCGTGAAGTAGAGCTGCAGGACACCGTACGCCACCTGCAGGGGCTTTCTTTCAGCAGCATAGCGCTGGTCCTTGGGCTATTGGCAATTCAGGGTGCCGTCGGCGCATGGCGCTGGACTTTCGCTGTCAAGGTCTTTGGCTGGCCGCTACCCTTTCCAACGGCCTTGCGCCTGTATTATGAGGGTCTGTTCTTTAACCAGGTGCTCCCTTCGACGATCGGCGGCGACGCGGTGCGCATGTACCGCTGTAATCGTGCCGGCATGCCGGTTGGAGCAGCGGTGAATGGGGTCCTCCTTGATCGCGTCGGCGGCGTGAGTGGTTTGTTGATATTGGTTGCTTTGAGCCAACCACTCGCTTGGCAACGACTCCCCGACCTTGGTCCTCGGGTCGCTCTTGCTGTGATACTCTTCGCCGGAGGTGCGGCGATAGCGACATTGCTCCTGATGGCGTCGCTGCCTGATCGCTGGCGCCGCTGGCGTCTCATCGCCGGCGTCGCTGATCTTTCGGATGGTACCCGCCGGATGTATCGTAGCGCCGCACTTGTTACGCCGGTCTTAGGGTTATCGCTGGCGGTACAGATCATTACGGTATTGGCGGTGTTCGTCTTGGCGCGTGACCTCGAGTTGCCGGTTTCCTTTTATGACTGTTTGGTGCTCGTCCCGCTGGTCTTCCTTGCGGCGACCATCCCTGTTTCCGTCGCCGGATGGGGCGTGCGTGAAGGCGCAATGGTCACAGCGCTGGGCTTGGTTGGCGTATCGGTGAGCGGCGCCGTCACCGTGTCCGTGATATTTGGCTTGGGTCTGGTCGCCATTGGGCTCGTTGGTGGAATCGTGTGGCTCGCACGCAGCGACCACCGGCTGATTGGTGCGGACGAGATTAATCGGCTGACAGACACAGATCCACGGTCCGACTGAATGGGGTCTTCATCCAGCAAATTATCGCCGCGCAAACAGGCAATTCGCGATCTTGCTGACCGCATAGCCGCAGAGCGTGATGAGTGGATCCCCGCAACGCTTATTATCACGAAGAAGACCTCCGCTATCTCAACTTCCTCGTGCCGCAAGGGCTGCGGGTCCTGGTTCTGGGCGGTGATGTCGGCATAGTGCTCGACCGACTGAAGCCCTCCCATGGCGTCGGCGTCAGCATCAGCGAGGCGATGGTCGAGTTAGCCCGCTCGCGTTATCCGCAGTACGAGTTTCACGCGGGCGATATCGAAGATCCCGAGATCATTCGTCAGTTCAAAGGACCATTTGACGTCATCGTATTGGTTGATCTGATTGGGCTGCTTGAGGATTGCGAGGAGATGTTGGCCTCGATGCGGCGTTTGTGCGGCCCCGACACCCGCATCGTCATCACTTACTGGTCGCACCTCTGGGAGCCGATCCTGAAATTGGCTTCGCTACTCGGACAACGTATGCCGCAGGTGGAGGAAAATTGGCTTTCAACGGCGGATGTCGCCAACCTACTCAACCTCACCGATTTCGAAGTTATCAAGCGGGAATGGCGGCAGCTTTTGCCGAAACGGCTGCTCGGTTTCGGAACGTTGATAAACCGCTATGTCGCCACGCTTCCTGTTATCCGGCACGCGTGCCTACGCAATTATATCGTCGCGCGAAGGCTGCCGGAAAAACCCGAACGCGGATTGTCGGTCAGCGTAATCGTTCCCTGCCGCAATGAAAAAGGCAACATCTTAGTCGCGCTCGACCGGCTGCCGCGCATTTCCGAAGATATGGAAATTATATTTGTCGAGGGACACAGCACCGATGGGACCTTGGACGAGTGCCACCGGGTCAAGTCTCAGTACGCCGACCTCGACATCAAAGTCTTGGTCCAAGACGGTGAAGGCAAGGGGGACGCGGTGCGCAAAGGGTTCGAGGCTGCGCGCGGCGATGTGCTGATGATCCTGGATGCGGATTTGACGGTGCCGCCCGAGGTGCTGCCAAAGTTCCTTAGCGCGATCGAGCGTCGAAAGGGTGAGTTCATCAATGGCACGCGGCTCGTCTACCCGATGGAAAAGGGCGCGATGCAATTCCTCAACTTTCTTGCAAACCGTGCCTTCGCGGTGATCTTCTCCTTTCTCGTGAATCAACGTTTCAGCGACACACTGTGCGGCACCAAGGTGTTGCGCCGCAGCCACTACATGCAAATCGCGGAAAATCGCGAATATTTCGGCGAGTTCGATCCATTTGGCGACTTCGATCTTATATTTGGCGCGGCCAAGCTAAATCTAAAAATTGCTGAAATTCCAATACGGTATGCCGAGCGTGCGTATGGTGAAACGCAGATATCGCGCTTTCAGCACGGCTGGCTGCTTCTACGCATGGTGCTGTTTGCTTGGCGTAAACTTAAGGCGTTCTGAGGCCATGGAAGACGCGCGGTTGCTGGCGCATCGGGCGGCTTGGCAAGGTAAGCCGGCGACCCGGAAAGTATACGATGATTATCATCGCCTTATGCTTGAAGCCTGTGTTCCAGGTCCGGTCCTTGACGTCGGTTCGGGTTCCGGACACTTCAGAGAGAGAGTTGATGACGTTGTGGCCATCGACATTTTGGCCGCACCGTGGCTTGACGCCGTCGCGGACGCACAAGCATTGCCGTTTGAGCACGGAAGCGTCGCCAACATCGTCTTGTTGGATGTCCTGCATCACATCGAACGGCCAGGTATTTTTTTCCGAGGCAGCGCGGGTACTGAAGAAGGGCGGACGTCTCGTAATGATCGAGCCCGCAATCACGCCGGTGAGCTGGTTGGTGTACAATTTTCTTCATCCAGAGCCGGTTGAGTTCGGTGTGGATCCCCTTGGCGCGGCGGCGGAGGCAACGCCTGGTCGGGATCCCTTTGATGCGAATTAGGCGATTCCCAGCCTGCTGTTCGCCAGAAAAAGCGATCGCAGGACGTTTGCCGAGAATTTTCCGGAATTGCGGATCTTGGATGTCAACTGGCTCAGTCTCTTTGCCTATCCGCTTAGTGGCGGATTTAGAAGCTGGAGCCTGATTCCGGGGGCTGCGGTAGCGCCTACTCTTGCGCTTGAGCGCGCGCTACTGCCGCTTCTCGGTCGTCTTTTGGCGTTCCGAATGCACGTCGTCATAGAGCGCGTCTGAGCGGTATCCTTGACCTGCCATCTGGTTGGCGATAGCACAGGTAGAGGTCTACAATTTGGGGTGACGCGATGAAACGCGCGTTAATAACCGGCGTAACCGGGCAAGATGGTTCCTATTTGACCGAATTCCTGCTCGCCAAGGGGTACGAGGTGCACGGTCTGATTCGCCGCGCCAGTACATTCCACACCGACCGGATCGATCATCTCTATCAGGATCCCCACGAGTCGGATGCCAAACTGTTTCTCCACTATGCCGATCTCGCGGACGGGACGGGCCTGCGCCGCGTGCTCGAACGCGTGCAGCCGGACGAAGTATACAACCTCGCCGCCCAGAGCCATGTCATGGTGTCCTTCGATCAGCCCGAGTACACGGCCGACGTCGTGGCGACCGGCACGCTTCGGCTCTTGGAGGCGTTGCGCGACCACATGGATGCGCGCGCCAGCACGGTCAAGATATATCAGGCTGGGTCTTCAGAGATGTACGGTAGTGCAGTGTCGCCGCAGTCGGAGACCACGCCCTTCCATCCACGGAGCCCTTACGGTGCGAGCAAGGTGGCGGCGTTCTGGTATGCGACGAACTACCGTGAGGCGTACGATTTGTTTGTCACCAACGGCATTCTGTTCAACCACGAGAGCCCGCGACGCGGCGAAACGTTTGTCACGCGAAAAATATCGCGTGCCGTTGGCCGCATTAAAGAGGGGCTCCAAGATACACTCTACCTCGGCAACCTCGACGCCAAGCGGGACTGGGGCTACGCCGGCGATTTCGTCGAAGCGATGTGGTTGATGTTACAGCATGAGACAGCGGATGATTTCGTGGTCGCTACTGGTCAGTCGCATGCGGTCCGTGACTACCTGGAAATGGCGTTCTCCCATGCTGGGCTAGACTGGGAGCGGTATGTTCGTATCGACGAGCGATATCTCCGTCCAGCCGAAGTGGATACGCTCTGTGGTGACGCCAGCAAAGCGCGGACGCAGCTCAATTGGCAGCCGAAAGTCACGTTTGAAGAGCTGGTGCGGATGATGGTTGATCACGACCTTGAGTTGGCGCGCCAGGAACGCACGCTCTCGGACGCCGGCCATGCGGTGAACCTCCGTGGCGCTGCGCATGGCTGAACTGCCGGCCGCAGCCCGAATCTATATCGCCGGGCATCGCGGTTTGGTCGGATCGGCAATCAGCCGCAGCTTGCAAGCCAAAGGTCACAACTCCATTCTTGAGCGCACGCACGATGAACTCGACCTGACCGATCCGGCAGCTGTTGAACGTTTCTTTGTCGATGAAAATCCGGACTATGTATTTCTTGCCGCTGCCAAGGTCGGCGGCATCCACGCCAACAGTTCCTTCCCTGCGGATTTTATTCGCGAAAACCTTGCGATCGAACTCAACGTGATCCATGCGTCCTGGCAGCACGGAGTAACCAAGCTGTTGTTTCTTGGCTCATCGTGCATTTATCCAAAACTGGCGCCGCAGCCGATTGCCGAGGAGGCATTGCTGGGCGGTCCGTTGGAGCCGACGAACGAAGCCTATGCAGTCGCCAAGATTGCCGGCCTCAAGATGTGCGAGGCCTACAGGAAACAACATGGTTTCAATGCGATCAGCCTGATGCCAACCAATCTGTACGGTCCGGGCGACAATTTCGACTTGGACACTAGTCACGTAATCTCTGCGTTGATCCGCAAGGCCCACGAAGCCAAAATTTCCAAAGCGACGCAGCTGCAAGTCTGGGGTAGCGGCGTGCCGCGCCGAGAGTTTCTCCATGTCGACGATCTGGCCGATGCAGCTGTCTTCTGTATGACGCACTACGATTGCGCTAAGCACATCAATGTTGGGGTCGGTCAGGACATCACGATCGCTGAATTGGCGCGTCTCATCTGTGAGATCGTTGGATTTTCGGGTGACATCGCTTTCGATACGACCAAGCCGGATGGGACCCCGCGCAAAATGTTGAACGTCGATCGGTTGCGCGCGCTCGGCTGGCGCTCGAGCATCACGCTCCGAGACGGACTGTCTGAAACCTATCGATGGTACGTCGAGAGTGGTGGCGCGCTTGCTGCCGAATAGCTGTTGTAACCTGGTATAAACGCAGCGTCGGTTGGCCGATCTTGCGGGCTGAAGATCACGCCGAAACGTAACTTCCTGATCCTAGAGGTGCCTCGGAGCCGCCAGTTGTGAGCGTCTGTCTACCAGTGGCGCGTTACAAGCCCGAAGTGCTGTAGGCCCGGGCCCGCGCGCGAACTTCTGCGCGCCGCTGTTCCTTGACGGACCGCGGCGGCCAGGTCGCAAGGTCGATGAGCGAATTGGTCTGATCCGCCGCCAGTGCGATCGGCGGCAGTACTGCACCGGTGCTTCGGGCGTATTCGGCCAGCAGCGCCGCTTTCTTGCGCTGGTACTTACGCTCGGCAAGTTGGAGCTTCCGCGCGACCCGAATCGCTTGGTTGTTCGTACGTCTAATTTCTCGCCAGGCGGCGAAGACTTTAGTCCGGTAGGGCGCCTGCAACTCCCGAGTCGACGAATGATAGTGCTTGACCGCTTGGGTCCACGACTTTCGCTCGACCCGCAGGTCCGTAAGGAAAGCCGCCGCGTAGGCAACATTGGCGACAGGATCGAAGGCCTCATTGAGATTTGCGAAAGCGCCCGGGTGATAGCGCAGGTTGATTTGCATGCAACCGACGTCGATGTTTCTGACGCCACGCGACTGACGTTGTTCGACAGCGCTGATAGCGGTTTGCTTCGAAGCGAAGTATCGCCCCTTGCTCTCGGCGGTGACCGTCCAGGGCCAGGCAAGGTTCTGTTTGCTCTCTGCATCCCATCGGCCTGTCTCGACGATCGAGACCGCATAAAGAAGCTTGTCGGGGATACCCCATTGCGGCTCGGCTTCTAAAATCGCGGCGCGGCAGATTTGATCCATTTCCGGTGCACCAGCGTGCGCTGGCGCGGGGTGCAACGCCGCCAATAGTATCGCGGACGCTGTCATTCCTGCTGCGTACAAATTGACCATTGAAACGTGCATATCCTTCCTCCTGCGAGATATGCAGCAATCGGCATGCCATTTTCGCGCTGTGATGGCGTTCAGGTCGGCGATCGCAGCTAATTTGCTGCCGAATCGGGCGAAAATCTGACCTTATTTCCCTCTTCTGTGTCCACCGCCTTAGGATATAATCTGTTGATTTTATTACTATAATTATCCTGTACATACGCCATTGGGCGCTGGGGTTCTTGATTTGTACGTTAGCGATTCACATATCAAGATGTATCCGCGTGGGCGGCCGGCCGGAACTGGCCAGGATATGCCCATGCACGACGCCAACTAGGCGTTCCCTCCCTGAACTTGGCCGCGCAAACGTGCGGCCGTTTTTTTGCCGTGTGAAGCATGACCGAGGTTTCCGACCTCAGCCAGAACCCAATGCGCGCTGCATCAGGACGGTGTCGACCCAGCGCTCATGCTTGAAGCCAACATCCTGCAACACGCCGACCCGGCGGAATCCGAGGTGTGCGTGAAGGCTAATCGAAGCGTCGTTTTCGCTGTCGCCGATCACCGCCACTATCTGCTTGAAGCCGGCTATTGCGCAGCGCTCTATCAGCGCCGCCAAGAGGGCCCGCCCGGCGCCCCGGCCGGCCATTTCTGGTGCGACGTAGACCGAGTCTTCGACCGTGTGGCGATAGGCTGGCCGCGGGCGGTATTTGCTGCCATAGGCAAATCCGATCACGGCACCATCGAGTTCGGCAACCAGATAGGGCATTCCGGCTGCTGACGCCGTATTCCAGCGCCGCTCGATTTCGGTTCTGTCGGGCGACGATTCTTCAAACGACGCAAGCCCGTGCCGCACGTGATGGCCATAGATCGCGGTAATCGCGTCGAGGTCTTCTGAGCGGGCATCTCTGACGAGGGGTGCGGTCATTTCGGCGTACGGTCTGGTGGCTTTGGGCATCAGCTGGAAGGCCTATGGGTCCGGCCAATTACGATGGTGGGTCAAAGAGATAGCAAAGCCAGCCTGAAAGGCGGTGGGTCCGTATTTAGCCGCGTCGCGCGGCCTGCGGCAAGCAGGAATCCACACCGTTTGAGGCAACCGCGGCCACTCTTGTCAGGGCCCTGCTTTGATGATACTTCCCCGGGCTGCTGCCCCAGTCTTTGGCGACGGAGCGGCAGGACATGCCACATTCGGGCGCGTAGCTCAGCGGGAGAGCACTACGGTGACATCGTAGGGGTCGTTGGTTCAATCCCAACCGCGCCCACCACTGAATTTGGCGCTTGGCCCAATTCCTCCAACACGCTGCTTGCGATCTCAGCCGCCTGCACCACTTCGCGCCACCTCGACCAGGTCCGCCAATTCGCGGTTCGCTCTCTTTTCGGCTGTGACATCGATAGCGTCGAGGACCTGCTCACCCTGGAATGTGAGCTGTTCCAGCTCGAACGCCTTGCTATGAAGGCGCGTGCGCAGGTCAGCATCGGGACAAAGGGCGGCCAACTGGAGCAACGCCCAGATCAGTTCGTGCAATTCTTTAACGATTAAGAAAGTCGCGAACAAGCGTGCTGTTTGGCTGGAGTCGGTTCGCCAATCGACACCTGGATAGATCGTTTGCGTCACTTTCTGCCCAGCGCCGGAACAGCTGTATTCAACGCAGCCGGTAAATCCCTGTTGTTGAAGTCTGGCGTGAATCCGGCACTGGAAGTCTTCCGTCAGATTTCTGCAGGGAACGCCTTCGTGCTTGGTAACGCGTAATCGGCAGATTTCGCAAACCCGTGTGCGACACAACAGAGCCCAGTGCAGTTTTCGCAGTCCGGTTCGAGGCTTCGCGTGTCGATCGGAGGCGTGGCGGAACTTCCGCCAAGGTCGGTTTGCCTCGCCGCCACAATTATGCGTCCAAATGCGCCGCCATCCAGTCGGCGCTTTGCGGGCTGTAACGGTGGCGCTGGTTGTTTACGCAGTGGTTGCCGCGCTCGATCATCAGTAATTCTGTCGATCCCGACGCCGTCGCTGCCAGCTGGCGTTGATTGTCGGGTGGCGTGATCGGATCGTTCTCGCCACCGACGACAAGCAGTGGGCAGGTGATCTTTTCCGCCACGCCGGCGAGATTGAACGCCTTGGCAGCGACCTTCGCTTCTTCCCAGTTCGCGCTGTGTGAGCGCACACGAAATACCTCTTGCGACAGGCCGTGACGGTCACCCCATAATGTGCCGAAGTCGAAGGATCCGGAGATGGCGATACATGCCTTGATGCGCTTTTCGAAGGCGGCGGCGCGTGGTGCGTAATAGCCGCCGAAGCTGACACCCCAGAGGCCGATTCGGTTACCGTTGAGGTCGTCGCGCGTCTCCACGAAGTCTGCGACCGCCGCGACGACGGCTTCATAGTCGGGTCTCATCGCCAGGTCGTATTCGGCTTCGCCCTGGCCAGGTCCATCGAAGGCAAGGGTGGCGATGCCGCGATCGAGGAAATGCACCTCGTTGGTCCCCATCTCTTCTTTTGCGGAATCCAAACCCATGCACATGATCACAACCGGTAACCGCGCTGTACCGTTCGGCTTACGCAAGTTGCCGTAGAGCAAGCCACCCTCATAGGGGATTTCGACACGCGTGCCGGATGGCCGAATGTGAGGCAGCGCTAAGGCATGGCAGGCCAATGCCTTTTCGTGCGCTGGTCGGAGCTGGTCCATGTCATGGACGAAGACGAACTTCGCGAAATGATAGATAACGGCCGCCGTCTGAAAATATTGTCCAGCGGTAATGGTGCGGCCGGCATCGAGCGCCGCGTGACCCGCTGCTTCATGCTCGGCGGCGCGGGCCGACCAGGCGGCGCACCAATCGTCCCAAGCCTCAAGACTGTCGGTGACCTCCTGGTAGTCGAACAGGGGTACGCCGTTTGATATGAAGCGCGGCGCCCAGTTTCGAACCACCGTTTCGACCACCTGATCGCGGGCCATCGCTCAATCCTCCTTCGCTCAAGCACCCGCGCTGCAGATGCGGCGTGTAGCGGTTATCGCGGAGAAAACGCCAACGTCTCCAATGTAGCCCAGCCGCCATCCAACGTCCGCTGTATCTGCAATTTGCTTCCCCGCAATTCACTACGTTGCTGCGACAAACAAGCGACTTGGGTCGATCCGCCCGCCGACGGATGGACGACGACATCAAGTGCCGTAAAGCATGATGTTAACCTCTTGACGACCCTAAGCCTCGTGAAGAAGTGACTTGGCCGCCGTCATGCTCGCCGCGTCAGTTGAGTAGACCGCAGTACCGGAAAGAATTTCCAACGTCCGAATTCCCCCGGATTAGGAGTGCAATGGTCACAACGCTGATCGACTCCAGCGAAGACCTGCTGTCGTCTGCGAAGCGCGCGCGAGCGTCCCTTGCAATGGCAACAGAACAGGATGAGCGTCTCATCAAGCTGCTGACCAACGGTACCGAAGGGCAGTGGGTGTCGAGCGCGGACATCGACTGGGATCGCCAGTCGATGTCCCGGAGTGGATATCTTCAAGCCGCTACACTGCGGCGGTCAGCCAGCTCCACTACGGCGATTCGGCAATTTTCGTTCGACGGGACGTGTACGAGCATTTAGGCGGCATGCGTCCGATTGCACTCATGGAAGATCTGAATTTCGTCCGCTGTTTAGAGAAATTCGGGCCGACGGTTGGTATTGAGGATCCGCCGCTCATTACCTCATCACGCCGATTCGAGGGCCGCAATCCAATCTTCATCGTCCTTGGTTGGCTGACGATCCACATCCTATACCGGTTTGGCGTTTCCCCGGACATGCTTGCGGCGATTTACAATTCGTCGCGGTCCGGGCTAGCCATGAACCAAAACCGTGGGAATGAATTTGGTCCAGGGCTTAGCCGGAGCGTCGATTAGGAGCCGGCAGCGTCGTTCAGCTTCCAGTTGTAGCCCATGCCGCCGATTACAGTGATACCACTCAACTTCTTGGCGAGATCAGCGTCGGCGTAGCGGTTCAGGTGCGCGATGACGGCGGCATCGGAGTCGCCGAAATCTTCTGCGAACCAGACGTAGATGCTGGATACGGTCAGGGTGCCTTTCTCGATTGAGACTCCACGTGGATGGTTGACATAGTCGCGAGCTGCCGCTTCCAGGAGGCCTTCGGTTGTGGCGGAAGTGAACGCGTCGAGTGCCAAATTCGGACATCCAATTGAGGCGCAATTGAGCGCATAGTGGATGCGCGGATCCTGCCAGATCGGCCTCAGAATCCGATGTTCGATATCGTTTAGACTGACAGCCTCATCCTCGACGCTGACCAGCTTCTTGCCCCAGGGACCGCGGACAAATAGGCCCGATAGGCCCGGCGATATTTTGATGTCGCGGATACTCTCAATCGGGTATGCGGCCAGCACGACTTGCACAGTGAGCGCATTGTAGAGATTGATCCAGAAGGCCAACTGCTCGGCTCTGTTGTGCTGACTGACCGGCGTTGCCGTGAGACCCTCGACATGTCCAGCGCGCCCATAGGCGAAGCGGTGAATGCCGCTGCCGTCGCGAACTAGATATGTCTTAAGCAATCGGTTCCACGCCGTGTGGTCGACTGTCGAGGTAGCTTGCGGTTCGTGTGCTGTCCAGCGCGCCCAGAGTTCCGCGTTTGGTGCAAATAGGGCCTGCAGCGAGGCGAACCCCGCGAGCGAAGATACCAGTCCGACCGCGAGCAGGAGGCGTGCGAGCAAACGGGCCGGCGAAAAATTGTTGGGCTGGCTGACATCTGGCCTTCTTAATCTGTTCCGGCTTGAAATACGCTCATATTGTCGGATCAACTCAGTTCCGTGGCCGCAAACCCTGGCTGGAGTGCGGACTGCATCATAGTCGCGCGGATCATAGCCGACATCAGCACGTCACGGCATGTTAATAGCGCATCCATCGCCGAGACAACACTGGGCTTTCAAATCTCGGCGCATGCGCCCATCTTGATGGAGACGAGGCCGCGAGGAGACGCCACGCGTGGAAAAACTATTGTTGTTGGGCGCCGGAAAAATCGGCGCCGCCATTGTCGATTTGCTCGGCGACAGCGGCGATTACCGGATTACTGTCGCCGACCGAGATGCAGCGATGCTCGACCATATCAAACGCGACGACGTTTCCTGTGACACCGCCGATATTTCCGACAGCGAGGTGTTGCACACTTTAATGGATGGCCAAAATACCGTGGTCAGCGCGCTGCCCTATAACCTCAATGTTAGCGTCGCAGAAGCAGCGCGTGCGCGCGAGCTCAACTACTTCGACATGACCGAGGACGTGGAGAGCGCGCATGTCATACGTTCGCTGGCCAACGGCGCGGCAGGCTCCTTCGTACCTCAATGCGGGCTTGCGCCGGGATTTATTTCGCTCGTTGCCTACGACCTTGCCAAACGGTTCGACGACCTGCACACGGTGCGGATGCGAGTCGGTGCACTGCCGCTATATCCGACCAACGCGCTGAATTACAATTTGACCTGGAGTACCGATGGCCTGATCAACGAGTACTGCAATTTATGCGAGGCCATCCACGACGGCGAGCGCCGCGAGGTGCTACCGCTGCAAGGCATGGAGCAATTTTCGCTCGACGGCATCACCTACGAGGCTTTCAATACGTCGGGTGGTCTAGGGACATTGTGCGATACTCTTGAAGGCAATGTTCGCGAACTCAACTACAAGACCGTGCGATATCCCGGGCATTGCGATCAGATCAAGATGCTGGTCAACGACCTGCGGCTAGGCGAACGCCGCGAGCTATTCCGCGACGTATTGGAATATGGCGTACCGATCACGCTACAGGACGTCGTGTTGATATTTGTCACTGTCATCGGAATGCATGAGGGACGTCTGTCACAGGAGTCCTATGCCCATAAAATATACGCACAAGAGATTAACGACCGGACCTTGAGCGCGATCCAAGTTGCAACTGCTTCCGCGACCTGCGCGATGGTTGACCTGCTCCGCGAGGGACGCCTGCCACGAGGGGGATTTATCCGCCAGGAAGACGTGACACTGGAGGAGTTTCAGAACAATCGCTATGGGCGCTACTACGTTTAAGGAAGCCGCGCAGGCTGATTAGGAAGACGGGCCGGTCCCGGCTCGGGGGAGTAGCCATGAACGTGCAGAATCTGTTGTCAACGCTGGGCGTCGATTTGGCCGGTCTTGGCGGCGGGGCACGGCAGGTGACATCGCCAATTGACGGCTCGGAGATTGCGAGCCTCGCCGACGATATGCCTGATGCGATCGAGGCGAAGATCGCAGAGGCTGCTTCGTCATTTCGTATATGGCGGAGCGTTCCGGCACCGCGACGAGGCGAGCTGATTAGGCGGTTTGGCGATCAGTTGCGCGACCATAAATCGGCGCTTGGCCGCCTGGTTACGGTCGAATCGGGCAAAATCCTTGTCGAAGGCGAGGGCGAAGTGCAGGAAATGATCGACATCTGCGACTTTTCCTTGGGCCTTTCGCGCCAGCTTTACGGGCTCACGATCGCGTCCGAAAGGCCGGGGCATCGGATGATGGAGACGTGGCACCCGATCGGCCCTGTCGGTGTCATCAGTGCATTTAATTTTCCCGTTGCCGTTTGGTCCTGGAACTTCGCACTGGCTATCGTTTGCGGCGATCCTGTTGTCTGGAAACCCTCGGAGAAGACGCCGCTCACGGCGCTCGCCTGCAAGGCTCTATTCGAGCGAGCGGCCAGCGGTCTCGGCGAAATACCTAGCGGTTTGTGCCAGGTTTTGATCGGTGGCGCCGATGTTGGAGAAACAATGGTCAGGGACGACAGGCTGCCGCTGATCAGCGCGACAGGCAGCTGCCGTATGGGCCGAACGATTGCGCCGATCGTAGCCGAGCGCTTGGGCCGGTCGCTTCTAGAACTCGGCGGTAATAACGGGATGATCGTTACTGAATCGGCCGATCTCGACCTGGCAGTCCGAGCGATACTTTTCAGTGCCGTGGGGACTGCCGGCCAGCGCTGTACGACACTGCGGCGCCTGATCGTACAGGAGGAAGTGCACAATACCCTCGTCGAACGACTGAAGCGGGCCTACGCCGATGTTCGTATTGGATCGCCACTTGAGGAGGCGACATTGGTCGGACCGCTAATCGAAATGCGAGGCTTCGAGGCGATGCAGGTGGCGTTGGAACGTGCCGTAGCCGACGGCGGCGTCGTTACCGGGGGCAATCGCACGCTTGCGGCGGAATACCCCGATGCTTGGTATGTGGAACCTGCCATCGTCGAGATGCCGGAGCAAACTGAAATTGTCTGCGAGGAGACGTTTGCGCCGATTCTTTATGTGATGAAGTATCGCGACTACGAGCAGGCGATCCGGATGCATAACGAGGTGCCACAAGGCCTGGCATCATCCGTCTTCACCAACGATGTGCGCGAGGCCGAAGGCTTCGTTTCGGACGAGGGCAGCGATTGCGGCATCGCCAACGTTAACATCGGTCCAAGCGGCGCGGAAATCGGCGGAGCCTTTGGAGGCGAGAAGGACACGGGCGGCGGGCGTGAATCAGGGTCCGACGCGTGGAAACTCTATATGCGCCGCGCGACCAACACGATCAACTACTCGGCCGAGCTACCGCTCGCCCAGGGTATTCGTTTTGGTGACGACTGAATATGTGCTCGTGGAACCGAGAGCGACCCGATGCTCAGGTGTAACCCAATTCCCTAAGCAGGCTGCCTGCTTCGCGGTCAAATACTGCATTTGCACTGTCGTCGAACTGGGTCTTCCATTCGCCGACAACTCCTTTGCGAAAGAACGAGCTTCGGTCCTCTTCGCCGCGTCGGCGTCCCTTCGAGAGACTCTCGAATGAACCCGCCTCCAAGCATTGCCGGATCGACGCCGCAGAGCCGTCAGCGCCGAGAAATTTCAGCATCTGGCCGATAACGGGCTCGGGTTCGGCATGTAATTCCTCATACCGGATCTCCAGGTAGCGGTGCGGATGGATTTGCCCGTATGCCCGCGCCTTCGCGATACGATTGGCCCAGCTCTTGGCAAATCCGTCGACAAACCAGGTGAATCCGTTGTTACGGATCGTTGCCGCGTCGGGGCTCCAATGCAGGTTGTGATGCCAGCCTGAGGTGGCGGCATCGCGTCCGTCGCGAATGATGTGAACGAACCGGCATTCTGGAAAAAGTGCACCAAGCTGGTCGAGCACAAGTACATGTTCAGGTGTTTTTTCGCCGATGCAATCGATGTCTGTGTTCGCTGCCCAGGTATCGAGCGCAAGCGCGATTGCACTCGCGTAGAGATAACCAAGTTGTTCGCCGTCATAGCGTGGAAAGTCAGCTGGATACCCGAAGGCCTCGGCTCGCGTCCTGTATTCATCCGACTGGCGGTTGTAGGCACCTATTGCTTCGGTGAGCGCAGGCAGCAGTTTGTCGCTGAAATGTCCTTCGCCGCGGCAAACGATTCTTAGATGGCCATCATACAGCTTCTGGACCCAAGTCGTCCCCGACTTCGATGCACCGACCACGAAGAAAACCTGCAACTTCCGCAGTTGGGCAATACGTTGATGGAGCGTGTCGAAATCGCGCATGTGTCAGGGTCGGCGAAGGGCGAAAATGGCTATAATTATACTTTGTCCTCCCTGTTGGCGATCGCACGCTCGAGAAAATCTTCGTACGCGGTGACGGCCCGATCGTCCTCGAAGATCAGGTCGCAACGCTCGTCGATGCGCTGTTGCAGCTCTTTTCGTTTGTCAGGATCGCAAGCAAGCGACACAGCGATCTCTACGTAATTATCCTCGTCGACTGCAACCAGATCGTCGATGCCGAGCTGATTGTAAATTCCGAGTGTGAGGCGGCCGCGCAGATAGGGGCTTGGCAGGGTAACGACCGGAGTTGCGGCGGCGATCGCCTCATAGGTCGTGTTGCCGCCGCCGAAATGAGTCGTATCAAGGAGTACGTCCATTGCGCCGGCGAGCGACAGATAGCCGACCTCATCCTGCCTCGGCATGAAGATGATGCGCTGAGATGCCGGCCCGAGCGTCGCCTGCAAGCGGGCCTTCAACTGCTCGGTCCAATAGGGCTTATGCCCCTCGAGCAGGACAATTTTCGCCGCATCGTCCCGGCGCAATATGTCGCCGAGAATAGCGTCGAAGTCAGGCTGTAATTTGAATACGCTCTGCAGACAACCATAAAGGCGCGCCGCCGTCGGCAGCCCTAAGGCATCACGCGAGAGGGCCTTTGGCATTTGCGGCCTGCGGATCCAATTGCCCATGACGGGCAGGCGCGCGAGCCGTTCGCTGTAATGGCTTTCGCCATCGTCGGGCTCGCACAGGTGTGACGACACAAAATAGTCGACGGTCGGGATCCCCGTCGTCTGGGGATGACCCCAGGTGACGCATTGCACCGGTGCAAGCTTTGCGAACGCCAGAAAATAGGTCAGCGGCTCCATGCCGATGTCGGTGTAGTACACAAGATCGAGTTTGGCGTCGGCAATCGCTTCGCGAGCCACGTCGAGCGAGCGCGGCAGGTGGACGAACCGATCAACGCCATCCTCCAAGCGTCCCGATTCGGCGTCTTCCGTCGGTGACAGCGAGAACAGAGTGACTTGGAAACGCTCGCTGTCGAGGCGCGTCATCACCTCGCCCCAAAGTTTGGCGATGGTGTGCCGACGCAGGAAATAGGACACGAACCCGACGCGATACGGACGGTCTCCTGGCAGCGGGGGCGGATTGTCACAATGCGCGGCCCGGAACTGCAGGGCCGGACAGGCGTCCGCGTAGACCTGCGCAAGCGTTTGCTGCAACACTCGGTCGTTGTGGCCGTGGTAGGGCAAATAAAAACCAGTCGCGCCAACCTCCATCGGATCGGCGATAGCGGGCGGGCTGCGTGCCAGGCGCTCTATGCCGTCGCGGTAGCGCTTTCGCCAAGCGTCGCGCTTGGCCTCGGAGGTCGTGAACTCCGGGAGTAAAGTAGCTTGAAGAAGTTGCGTCTCACCGTCGTCCGCATCATGGGTCAACGCCGCTGTAAACGCTTCGTCCGCCTGCGCCAACTCGCCTGCCTGGTGAAAGATGCGGCCTAAACGTTTTTCGATCACCGCATTGTTTGGGTCGATTTCGCGCGCGCGCAGTAGACAGAGCCGCGCATCCTCGGTGCGTCCCATGTCGTGAAACAGGCCTGCGAGGTGGAGGTAAGGCGGGATGTAGTCTGCGTCGATACGGATCGCCTGTTGAAATGCCCGCAGGGCATCGGCGGAATTTCCCATCGTGCGGCATGACATGCCGAGTTCGTCGAGCGCCTGTGCGTGTTCCGGATCCTTGGCGATCGAGCGCCGGAGCAGGCTGGCTGCGGCTTCGAAATCGCCGTGGCGCCGCGCAAGATGGCCCAAAACATATAGCCAGAATGGATCCTCGGGCGACGTTTCAAGCTCGCGTTGCGCGAGCGCTTTCGCGTCGGAAGTTTCGCCGCTGTCGATCAACGCAGCGACTCTGTGCCGGGTCGCCAATTGTTCTCTCGATGGGGCGCTACGCTTCATATTGGAAGGCTAGCGCTAGGCCGTGACTGCGGGGACACAAGAAATGAGTTCCTGTCGGCATAAGGAAACCTCTGTTTATAGACCAAAATTGGTCGGGTAAAGCGCAGTCGACGCGGCGAAACCGGGGCCGCCAAACCAATCTCAAGTTATGCTAGTCTTTAGCTTGCTGGGGCATAATAATTACGTGCTTTGCGTAGGTCTGTACGCAATAGGCCGATAGGTGCGGCGGAGCTCTATGAACATGTTAGGTGCCGCTATGCAAACAGAGGCGCAGAATTTGCTTGCTATAAACGAAGGCGTGATTGTTGCTTGCTATAAACGAAGGCGTGATTGTTGCTTGCTATAAACGAAGGCGTGATTGTTGCTAAAGTGGCCGACTTAAGCCGGGCGGTTCTCGATCTTGTGTTCGGCAATGTTGACCTGGATGAAGCAGCCTATGCCCGGACCAGGCGGGTAGGAATCGAATCGCTGCATTAGCGGCCTGACGACAGCGTGCCGGACGCCGACTTGGCAAGTCGCAATACAAGAACCAGGCGTGTCCTGCAGTAGAAAGCCCTGGAACAGATGGACGAGCTCTCAGTCCTCTTCGCCAAGATTATCTCACCAATAGGGTATCCTATTCGCTCTCGTAGTGCCTAGATCTGGGGGGCAGGGCTGGGTCTGCCCCCGACGAGCTTCTTGTATGGCACGGGCTCCAGTTGCACTGCTTGCTGGAGGAGTCGATAGAACAGGAGGCCGCGAGCTTTGGATCGGCGGCGATTGAAGCGGAACGTGAACTCGTCCAGATAGTAATCAAGCTGGGAGGCGCTAATAGCCCCATGGTGAATACCCAGCCACCACCGATCAAGGAGGCCGGCTACCCGATGAACTTGGGGCATGACAATGTGGGCTGGGTCGCCGCTGGCGGAAATATTTTTCGGCTGGTGTTCGAAGCCGACTCCCGTGAGACCGTTGTAGGCTCGCCAGCCATCGGTTCGAATCGTTGCTCCCGGGCACACAGCCGTTTGGACGAAAGGAATGAGGCTCTCGGCGGATGCGTCCTCGACACGCGCCATGCGGATACGACCGGTGCCCCGACCCCGGATTTCGGCGGCAATCGCGACAATCGATTTCTTGTTTGTTTTCCGCCCCGTAACGCCAACCTCCCGGCCGCCCACATAGGTTTCGTCGACCTCGACCTCGCCATTCAGAAGCTCTCTGCCCGGTCGAACCATGGCCCGGCGCAGCTTATGGAGCCATGTCCAAGCCGTTTGATAACCGCCCAGGCCGAGTATTCGTTGAACCCCAAGCGCACTGACGCCGTGCTTCTGATTCGTCACATACCACATCGCCTGGAACCAAAGCCGCAACGGTTTCCGCGTACCCTCGAAGATCGTCCCCGCGGTCGGCGACGTCTGACGTTGGCATCCCGCACATCGCTGTTGGCCCCTGGCCGTCACCCACGCCTCGGTTCCCCCGCAGGCCGGACACCGAAACCCGGCAGGCCAACGGACACGCCGAAGAAAATCCGCACAGGCGGCCTCAGAAGCGAACCAGTCGTCAAATTCCATAAGCGTGCGAGGGTAATCGATCCCGCCAACGGGATGGGCAGTATTCTCGGCCATCACAACATCTTGCCACTACGAGAGCGAATAGGATACCCTATTCTCACCATTCTACTACCCGCTGTTCTCGACGCAGCGGATTTACTGGTTGTACCTGCTCGGCGCGGTGCTGCTGGCCTTCGCAGTCTATCGGGTTCGATCCAGCGATTCTGGGGTGAAAGGGTTCTTTCGCTTCTGCTTGCCGCAGTCGATCTACAAACACAAGTCGGCGGTGCTGGATTATAAATTTTACTTTGTGAACCGGATCGCCTTCGTGATCTTCTTTCTCCCGCTGATCATAGGTTCGTCGACGGCGGCTGCCTGGGCTGACGAATTCTTGCGCTGGTTGAGCGCTGAGCCGGGCCTCGGACACACGCCGGGAACTGGCGCGGCACTCCTGCTAACGCTGGTCTGGATCGTCGCCTTCGACGCCGGAATCTTTCTCGCGCACTATCTGCAGCACAAGGTGCCGTTTTTTTGGGCGTTTCACAAAGTCCATCACTCGGCGGAGGTGTTAACCCCCATTACCGTCTACCGGATGCATCCTGTAGACGACCTGCTGACCGCGACGATGGTGGGATTGCTAACAGGGACAGTCGGCGGCGTATTCCAATTCGTATATGCAGGAAGTGTCGAGCAATTCCTATTTCTCGGACTGAATGCAGCTCTCTTCCTGTACTATTTGGTAGGTTACAATCTGCGTCACTCCCATGTCTGGCTTCCCTATCCGCGGGCGCTGAGCCATATCTTCATCAGTCCGGCATTGCATCAAATTCATCACAGCAATGCGGCGCAGCACTACGACAAAAACCTGGGCTTCATCTTCGCATTCTGGGACTGGATGGCGGGCACGCTGTACATTCCGAAGGGCAAGGAGCAGTTGACGTTTGGCCTCGCCGACGATGAGCATCTGGAGTATAGCGGCGTGATTCGTCTCTATTTCCTCCCATTTCGGAAGCTAGTTGCAGGCTATTGGCGTGTCCGGGACATCGCGCGGTGAAGAGGTTTGCGCTGGCGATACTCCTTGGGTTGGTTGTCGTCGCTCTCGCGCTGGCGATTCCCATTCGCACCACGCTGCCGGATACGGTTCATCTTGAGGAACTCACCTGGATCGAAGTTGACGAGGCGATTCGTCAGAGAATGCGTACGGTCATCATTCCAACCGGCGGCGTCGAGCAAAATGGCCCTCATATGGTGCTGGGCAAACACAACTATATCGTCCGCTATGCGGCAGAGCGGATTGCCCGTGAGTTGGGAGATACGCTGGTCGCGCCCGTTGTCACTTTTGTGCCGGAAGGATCGATCAATCCGCCATCAGGCCATATGCATTTTGCGGGAACCATCAGCGTGCCTGATAACGTGTTCGCCGACATCCTCGAATTTACCGCCCGTAGTCTCCGCGCACACGGCTTCGAGACGATTTACTTTCTTGGCGACAGCGGCGGAAATCAAGAGATGCAGGAACAGGTGGCAACCCGGCTCAGTGCTGAATGGCAGGGAGCTGGCGTAAAGGTGATCCACGTCGGTGATTACTACGCGGCAAATGGGCAAGTTGACTGGCTCCTGACCCAGCAGGAGACGGAGTCCAGCATCGGCAGCCACGCCGGCATCCGTGACACATCTGAACTCTTGGCGATCTTCCCAGCTGGCATTCGGCCGGACAAGGTTGCCCTGCGCGGAGGCCGACTTTTGCGTCCAACCGGGGTCAATGGCGATCCCACCCGGGCGTCGGCGGAACGCGGAACCAAACTACTCGCCCTGAAGATCGGGGCGGCGCTACGCCAAATCCGCAGCGAGAACGAAGCTCAATAGACCTACGGCCTGGTAGACGGCGTCACACGCGTTCCCGACCGGCGCTTACTAAGTTTCTTGCTGCCTTTTTTGTCATTCGTTGGCCATCGATTTGGCGGATATTTGCCCGCCTTTTTGCCGTTCTTGGAGGAATTGACGGAATAGGCCAAGCGGTTTGCACGTCTTGAAAGATAGGAGCGAAGAAGCGGCACGCGATAAAAGGGGGAAGCGGTCGGGCATGATCACGTATCGACACCATATTCTCACTGCCGGCGTACGCGCGGGTCTGGGGACGGCAGCAATGTGCCGCCGGTTCCGGTGTCCGATCGCGACCGGCTGGATCATGCTGGTTTCGCTTGCACTTGCGTTAAGTTTTTTGCCGATAGACCCGAATTCCGGAACCTTGTCGTTTAAGGTCGCGAACGCGCAAGGCAAAAGCGGTCAAAATAGCAACAACGGTAACGGCCAGGGCGGTCAAGGCAACGGCAATGGCCAGAGTAATAATGGTAACGGCAATGGCCAGAATAATAATGGTAACGGCAAGGGCGGCGGCAGCCAGAACGCCGGTGCGGCTAATGGCAGCGCTGCCAACAACGCAAGCAATGGCGATCAGGGTAAAACGGCGAGTGCACTTGGTTCGCTCAATGCCGCCCATGCGTCGGCGACCGCCCGGCTTCATGCCGCGCCGAATTCGACCGTCGGACTGATCGCCGACTACGAGACGGCGGTGGTGCTGGAAACCGAAATAGCGACACTCACACAGGAGCTTGCCGACCTCGAGTTGGCACTGGCAGACGCAGAGGGGTCGCTGGCAGGAAAGGAGACGCTTGCGGCCGAGCTCGATGCGGCGTCTGAAATAGCGCAACAAGATCTTGCGGAAGCAGAGGATGAGCTCGCGGAATTAACTGAGGAAGCCGAATCAGCGGCCGACCTGGCCGAGGCCGACCCTGACGATGAAGACCTGGCGGCGGCGGCGGCGGATGCGCAGTTTGCCGTCGATGAGCAGGCGGAGGTGGCAGACGGATTTACAAGCGATGCCGCGGCGGCTGAAACGCTGGCGGCGGACGCGCTCGCCGATTTTGAGGCTACGGCGGCGCTCCTTGAAGACGGCGACGCCCTGCTGGCGGAGGCCGCTGCGACGCTTATTGCAGCCGAGGATGAGCTAGCGACCCTTGACCCGGAAGCTTCCTTGATCGACGCAGCCAACAAGCCGGTAACGGATGAAGTGATTGAAGCGGTCAACGCGCTTCTTGGTATCGGCGGCACGACTGCCGACACAAACGTCGAAACTAGCAGCGTCCGGCGCATCCTATCGCAGGTGCGCCGATAGCTAGCCGCTGCGATCCGATTTCGAGTGATATCGTGAAGGAAGTCGATCATCGACGGTCGGCATTGGATATGGTGACGATACCGCGCTATTCGCTTATCCGCGATCAGCGCGGTATCGTCGCGCTCTACGCGGCATTGTTCGCGGCATTGATTCTGGGTATGGGTGTCTTGTCCATTGATGTTGGTCGCGTCGTGGTTTTGCGAACACAGTTGCAGAACGCGGCCGACGCCGCAGCCACGGCCGCCGCCGCGCAGCTCGATGGGCGGGCTGGCGCGCGCGCGCGCGCGACTTCCGTGGCGACATCGGCGGCACAGCAGATCACGCGCTACAGTTCTGATGGCACGGCGTTGAGCGTGCAATTGATTCAATTTTTTAGTTCGTTCACGCCGGCGGTAGCGGCGACCGGTGATGGTGATGCGGCCGTCGCCCAAATCACGATGACGCCGAAAAACATCCTGTTGCCAATGCAGCCGGCCCTGGATCTGTTGGTAACTTCGGGCTTATCCAACACATTGAGTCTCGACGCATCAGCGGCGGCGCAATATTCACAGGTCGTTTGCGAAGCACCGCCCCTAATGGTCTGCAACCCCGCAGAGACCGGCGGTGCCGCATTGGACCTTTCGAGTCCGACGAATGCGGGAAAGCAACTCGCCGTGAAAGAAGGCCCAGGGGGAGTCGCGTCCGCGCCGGGTCAGTTCGGCCTGCTTTGCACAGTGAGCGGCCAGTGCGGCGCAAACGCAATCGGTGACGCGCTGGCGGCCGTGAATCAACCGCAGTGCCAGGGACCTTCCGTTACAACCGCGCCCGGTTCTAAGACACAGCAGATTAGAAACGGGTTCAACTCGCGTTTTGACAGTGCCAGCGGAGCGAATAATCCATCGCGCAATATCATTGGTTATCCGCGCGACTCCGCGCATGTCGGCGGCGGAACCGGCGACTTTCTCGGCGACGGGATATGGGATGCCGCAACATATTGGACGACCGAACACCCCGGCGAGACACTCCCGGCCGAACTTACCAACGCCAGCCGTTATCAGGCGTATCTCTACGAGCTAGGCGAAAGCTATGCGGCCAACGGCAAGCAGACGGTGTTTCCGATTCCGTCATCGCTGCCGACGGGATTTGCTGTCATCACTCCGCCCAGCGTGAACATACCGGCAAACGGGGTTCCGGCAACGGCACCTATAGCCGACGCCAAGCGACGCGTAGTCAAAGCGGCGATTCTCGATTGCGTCGCGCAGAGTGTGGCAGGCTCGGGCGACTTTCCGACGTTCGGCCGCTATGTCGATCTCTTCCTCACTGAGCCCGTTCCCGGCCCACCTGATGCGACCGCATACGCCGAAGTCATCAGTGCGGTAACGGAAAGCACGTCAGCGGACTTTCACGCAAATGTTCAGCTTGTTGACTAAACTGAGAGGTTCGTGCTGTGGCGTCGCCGCGGTGGAATTCGCGTTGATCACGCCGATAATACTGCTCGTCACCGTCACCGTGGTTGAACTCGGACGTAGCCTGGCGCAGGCACAGGCCGTTGAAAAAGGTATGCGGGCCGGTGCCATGCTCGCGGCGCGCAGCGACTTCCCCATTTCAGCCAATGCCCAATTGCAGGTCACTAATATTGTCCAGACCGGCACAATAGATGGTTCCGGCGCCTTGGTGGCCGCAGGGTGGGCAGAACCCGGAGCTCAGCTAACGATTTCATTTTCATCGGCGACGGTGGATGGCGAGACCATACCAGTTGTCCGATTGCAGGCAACAGTGCCCTATGATCTTCTCATGCCCGGCCTTATTGCTAATTTTGGGCTGGGACAGATCTCGATCGATGCAAGCCATGAACAGGTACATATCGGCAATTAAGCAAACCTGCGACTTACGGCGCTTACTGCTTGCTTACGGTGGCGCGACGGCGCTCGAATTTGCCTTTATTCTACCGATTCTTGCGACGGCGACCTTCGGTGTCGCAGAGTTGTCCCTTATCATGTTTGATTATCATCGGCTTAGCGAGGCTACCCGTCGCGGTGCGCGGGTGGCAGTGGTCAACACGCCAATCGCTTCGCTTGTCAATCTGACGACCAACACTATTGTGTGTCAGGGAACAGCGGGCGGGGTCACCTGCGCTGGCGGCGCTGTCGCATCGGGGACTTCGTTTGACGCCGTCGTTGGCCAGATGCAGGCGGTCATCGCCGAACTCAGCGCTGAGAATGTGCAGATCACCTACACCGATACGGGAATCACCGGCGGTGTTGAAACCCCAGGTGTTGTTACGCCTATCGTTTCGGTTGAAATTGTTGGGTTTGATCACCAGTACCTGTTCCTTCAGACCCTGCCAGGTGTACCAGCCAGCTTCACGTTTCCGCCCTTTACCTCGACCCGAGTCGGAACCAGTCAGAACGCGTCCTAGGGACGGCATACTTGTCCGAACATTGTCGGCGGCTAGGGCCGTTTGTCATCGAACGAGCGAGTGTTAGGCCGTCATCGGAATTTCTCCTGCCCATTGTGAGACCAGCGGCAAATGAAGATCTATCATGGCCAGCGTAGCGCGAACGGTTGCACCGTGTCCGTGGACGGGACGCCGCTCGACCCGCGCACCGATCTGCGGCAGATATCCACCACTGGCTTTGAGTGGGGCTATATGGGAAGCGGGCCAAGACAACTCGCCCTTGCCATACTTGCCGATCATTTTGGTGACGCGGCAAAAGCAATCGGCCAGTACAAGCCATTTTGCGATCGCGTGATCGCATCGCTGACCGACGAAGAATGGCGTCTCGATAGCGACCAGATTGACCAGGTTTTGAATTCCTACACAGACGTGTCGATGACGCTTCCCGAGCTTTTGAACAAAGTTCGAGGAATAAAATGACGGATTGCCGACGCCATCAGTACACGACAGTTGGAATATTAGTCCCTAATAGGCATAAATATCGCTTATATTGTGCTTTCGAGTACGTGCCGTTGCGTAGGTAGAATCATGTTGTTCGAGACTCGCAGCGAATGATATTCTGCTGCACGGATTTACAGGGGTTGGTGCGTTTTCACACCACCAGAAATCAATGGGCGTAAAGTAAATTGACAACACAGTACGCGCCCGCTTCCGGAAATAATTTTGAGTTTAAGGAGGATTTGACAATGATTGCCAAACTTCTTTCCAAGGCACAGAAGTTCCGCGGTGACGCGTCTGGAGCAACCGCGATCGAGTATGGTCTGATTGCGGCCGGTATCGCTGTCGTCATTATTGGCGGATCGGCCCTTGTGGGTGGCCAGCTGACAACCTTGTTTGCAACGATTGTCGCGGCGCTCGCGGGCTAACACCGCAGGACCGTGAGCCGGAAACGGCTTCTTAGAATCTTTGCTTGCATACCCCGGTGTCCGTGATTGGACGCCGGGGCGTTCTTTTGTGCCCCGTTTCAGGTCGGGAATCCCGGCCGCTTATCGGTCGAGACAGTTAGGACGGATGTCTGTCCAGGGCCTATTCTGCTGCAGCCGAAGCTGCTGGGTCGCTGCCCAATGAACCCAGAGCATCACCGGCGCCGCCACTCGCTGCTCCGGCACCTGCCGCCAAGGGCTCGCCCGGCGTCTTGACTGCCGTACAGCGAGGGTCGCAGTTAAAGGTCGTTACATCGGTCGCACTACGATGGACGGTCAGATGGCGCCGGGATTCCGGCACGACGACAATTTCGAAATCGTGAATCTCGGAGTCATTTGCATCAAGGATCAACAAGTTTGTCTCACCGGCCTCTTTCCCGACAAGGAAGATAAGCCGGGGAGATTCGACCGAGATATCGGCAACGTCTGGATTGCCGATCGTCACTGTCGACGCATCACGAGCGATCCGCAGTATCGTTGTCTTGTTCAGCGTTACCTGCAACGGTTCGCCGGCCAGCGCCGGAAAGCTCAAGACGGAAAGCATGAGCGCCGTCACCACCGCTATGCAAATTCCGCCGAATCTTGCGGGGATCATCGGTGCCAATCCGTACCTGCCAAATCAAACATCCAATCGCATGCATTAATGTCTGAAAATCAAAGATTTAGCTTAGCGGCCATTCGATTCTTGGGCAACTGCGTTTCCAAGGACACACATCCTTCGCTATGGGCCTGAAGATCATCGGTCTTCCGACCAACTTGCCTATGACAGCGGCGCGCAGATAAACTTACGGTGAAACCGGCCTAAGCATTTGAATTTGCAACATTGCTTGAAATTCGATGATGAATATCCGCCGCCATATACGATCCGGATCGATGAGAGCGTATTTGCTCGGTTGCCTTACAGCAGCCATTGTCGTGGGCTGCGCACCCACCGGGAGCATCGAAAAACAAGTATCGTATAAGGAGACGCTGCGGGACGCCGCTATCGTTGCCCACCAGTCCTTCGACTACGAAGCTGCGGCGACGCACTACCGCAGCCTGTACGAGCGCGATGGCGGCGATACCGAGGCACTGTTGGGCGTGGCGCGAAATCTCCGCTACCTGGGATCTTCCGGCGAAGCCATTGATGTCATGGTGACCGGCATTTCGAAGCATGGCCAGATCCCCGCATTCGTGCTCGAACTCGCGAAGTCAGAGCTGACTGCGCGTCGTTTTGACGATGCAAGGGAGACGTTGGAGACTGCGGCAGAGCTGCTGCCTGACAACTGGGATGTATTTTCGACCACGGGCATATTTCATGATTATGTCGGTGAGTTCGATGCGGCGCAGGCTGCTTATGGCGCGGCGCTCGAGCTATCGCCGAACAATGTGGCAGTCATCAACAACCTGGCTTTGTCGCTTGCCCAATCCGGCAAGATTGACGAAGGAATCTCGATTCTTGTGAAGCTACTGAACGCTAAGAGAAGTACGCCGCATACACGCCAGAACTTGGCGATGCTCTACGCGCTTGCTGGAGATATCAAGAGTGCCGAGAAGCTGGCGCGCCAAGATCTGCCAGCGGACGCCGCTTTAGAGAATCTGACGACATTTAAAAAGATGCACTGAGATCGCGTTTGGTTCGACGGCCGAGTGCGCAATAGCTTCAGAGTTTGAAGTCGAAGTAGCTGCCTATAAGCTCATCATCTGAATGGCGGCCGGTCCGATAATCACCAGGAACAGCACCGGTAGAAAGAAAACGATCATTGGCACGGTAAGCTGGGCCGGCAACGCGCCTGCCTTTTTCTCGGCTTTCGCCATCCGGTCATCGCGGTTTTCCTGCGCCAATATCTTCAGCGCAACGCCAATTGGCGTCCCGTACTTTTCTGACTGGATTAAGGCCGTTGCCAGTGACCGAGCCGCCGGCAAACCAGTGCGTTCGGCGAAGTTCGCATATGCTTGTCGGCGATCACCCAAGAAAGCGAGCTCCGCTGACGTTAGGCCAAGTTCCTGCGACAGGATCGGGGCTTGCTCGGAGATCTCCTCCGTCACACGCCCGAACGCCGCTTCAATCGACAGTCCCGCCTCAACGCAGATCACCAGAAGGTCGAGCGAGTCGGGAAATGCCGACGTCATTTCCTCCTGGCGTTTCTGTATCGCGTTCTTGACCATTAGGCGCGGAAGATAGAATCCGGCAGTGGCCAGAGCACCAGAGATCAAGAGCCGAATGAGTGGCGGCTGCGCAAACTTCTCCGAAAATGTCAGAAACAGCAGTGCCAGAACGCCAAAGGAAAGGGCCGCACCAAAACGTGCAAATACATAGGTGAATACCGCTGACTGATTTCTCCAGCCGGCCGCCGCCATCTGTTGTTTGAGTTCGCGCGAATTGGTCAAGTTCTCCAACTTGAACTTCCCCAACAACGCTTTCATCAAGTTTACGTGCGCCTGCGACTGTGGGCGGCGGCGTGCACGCTCCTGCGCCATTTGTTCGCGTTGTTGTTGACCCAATTCCTCACGGCGCCGCGCCACGACTTTTAGGCGGGCAGCGCGCTGGTCACGCTGCAGGAAGGGTAACGTGATCGCCAAAATCGATGCGAATCCGCCCGCGAATGCGAGCATGACGATGATGTTCTGGGGATCAAGGAAGAATGACATGGGTTCACATGTCGAAGTTGATCATCTTCGACATCACAACGATGCCGAGCGCCATCCAGGTCATGCCGGCTGCGAGCATGAACCGGCCGAGCGTCTCGGTGAACAACAGCCCCATATATTCCGGATTTATTAACGCGATCATGCCCATGACAAAGAACGGCAAGACTCTAATGATCATCGCCGAAGATTTTGCCTCGCTCGAAAGGGCCTGCACCTTATCCTTCATTTTCTTGCGGTTCGCGGAGTACTTCGGACAGGTTCGCCAAAGTTTCGGCTAGGTTGCCGCCGGTCTGTTGCTGGATCTGCATGACGATGGCGAAGAACTTGTACTCGGAGGTGGGTATTCGCTCCAGACCGCGCCGCAACAACTCCTCTAAGGCAACGCCAATCTTCTGACCCTCGACCAGCAGGCGAAATTCTTGACCCACAGGATCTGGAATCTCACGGCCGATGATGGCCAGACACTCACCAACTGGGAGGCCCGAACGGATACCGCGGACGATCACGTCAATGGCGCCGGCAAAATGTGTCGTAAACTTTTTTTGCCGGCCGCGTGCCATAAACCTGAGGACCAGCTTGGGGAGCCCGAAAAATGCGATTAAGCCAATGGGGATGACGGCAAAGATCGGCACGCCAAACAGAATCGACAAGGCTGTGGCCACCAGTCCACCGATTGCCGTCAGCAGTAAGTAGTTTCGAACATTGATCTCGATGCCGGCTTGCAGCAGATCGTTGCGAATCTGATTGCGGCGCTTCTTCTGCTTGCCGCGGTCCTCCAATTCCTGCAACTTTTCCTGAATTCGCTTCTGGCGCGGATTTCCACCCTTGTTACCAACGCCGCCTCCGGCGGCGGTTACGCCGACCAATCCGAGATCTTCCATACGTCGCTTGAGACGCATGCGCGGGCGCATGACCGTAAACGCCGTCACCGCGACCGTGCTCAATACCATCAGCATGAACAAACTGACGCCAATTGCGAGTACGACGTTGGGGTTTAGCGCGCCTGCGGTCTCAGACAACATTTGAAAGCTCGAGCGCCTCCGATAACTTCGACTCCAAACCGAAGTATCTGGCTTTGTCCCAGAAAGCCGGTCGCAGCCCCGTCGGACGATGCCGGCCAAGGATCTTGCCGTCCGCATCCTCGCCGGTGAAGTCGTAGACGAAGAGGTCCTGCAGGGTCACCACATCGCCTTCCATGCCGACGATTTCGGTCACATGCGTGATCTTGCGTGAACCATCGCGCAAACGTGAGGCCTGGACGATGAGATGTATCGCCGAGGCGATTTGCTCGCGCATTGCCTTGGCAGGGAGGTTGAAGCCGCCCATGGCGATCATGTTCTCGAGGCGTGAGATACCCTCGCGCGGGTTGTTTGCGTGAACCGTTCCCATCGACCCGTCGTGGCCTGTATTCATCGCCTGCAGAAGATCGAAGGCCTCCGGACCACGGACCTCACCGACAATGATCCGCTCGGGACGCATACGCAGGCAGTTCCTCACAAGATCACGCATGGTAATCTCGCCGATGCCTTCCAAATTTGGCGGGCGTGTTTCCAAGCGCACAACATGCGGGTTCTTCAACTGAAGCTCGGCTGCGTCTTCGCAAGTGATGACGCGTTCGCCCGGTTCGACGTAATCAGTCATGCAGTTGAGAAGCGTCGTTTTGCCCGATCCTGTCCCTCCGGAAATCAGGATGTTACACCGGCAAGCGGCGGCAACCTCAAGGACCGTGGCGCCTTCCTTTGAAATGCTGCCAAATTCAACCAGATCTTCGAGCGTTAGCTTGTCTTGGCTAAATTTGCGGATCGTTAGTGCGGCGCCGTCAATGGCGAGCGGCGGGGCGATTACGTTAACGCGCTAGCCGTCGATGAGGCGCGCATCGCATATTGGACTAGCTTCATCGACGCGTCTTCCGACCGCGGTGACAATTCGCTGGCAGATATTCATCAACTGCGCGTTGTCCCGGAATTTTACGTCCGTGAGCTCAATCTTGCCGCTGGTCTCGATGTAGACCTTATCGGGTCCATTAACCATGATATCGGCGATATCGTCACGCGCCAGTAGCGGTTCCAGCGGTCCAAGACCCAATACGTCGTTGCAGATGTCGTTTATGACCTGCTGCTGCTCCTGGGCGCTCAGGACCAAATCCCGCATGCCGATAATCTCGCCAACGATGTCGCTGATCTCTTCGCGCACCGCCTCGGCGGATAGGCTGTTGAGTTGCGTCAAATCCACCGCTTCGATCAGGTCGTTAAAGACACTGATCTTGACCTCCTGCAGCTTCTCGCTAAGCGGTCCTTCAGATTGTGCCGCCTGCGGCTCGGGCTGAGCCGGAACAGCCTCCAGCTTCGGCTTCTCCGGAACCTCTTCCGTTTCTGTGACAGCCTTCGCGACCTCGACGTCTTGCTCAGGCAGTTCGACCGGCGGTGGCGCTTGGACCGGTTCTTTTTTCGCTGTAGCGGCGTCTCGTCTTCCAAACATCGTTACTTGTCCCGTTTCAACAATGATGCCAACGTTCCACCCTTCTTCGCTTCGTCGCCGGCCGAGGTGCGGGCGCTGACAACGTTGGCAAGTTTCGTCAGTTCCTTCACGACTCGACTCGACTTACTTACCTCCGCAAGCATCTCCCCATTATTCAATGCCGTTCCAAAAAGGACCGGATCAAACGCGATCTGCGCCGATGGACTGGTTCTTGCCGGTTCTTCAAAATCACTGGGCGACAGCTCCGTCTTTTTGGCCGCTCCCACACGGTTGAACACCAGCCGCATCGGTGCATCGACTCCGCGTCTGGACGCCAAGTTGTCGAACATGTTCTTGACGTCCCGCAAACATGCAAGATCGAGGCTGGCCGTCGCCACGACCTCGTTGGCATCGAACAGCACTTCGGGCATCCAAATCGGCCACTGATGTGGCAGGTCCAAAACCACGAAGGCCGCCATATGTTGCAATAGTCTCATCAGAATTTCAAAGGAATCAAGGTCGATGTTGGTGTTGCCCTCGAGGATTGCTGGGGCGGCGACCACCGACAGATGGTCGTCATATTTGAGCATAAAGCGCTCCATGAGCACGTCGTCCAACCTGTTCGGGTCGGCCAATGCCTCAGCAACATTTTGGCGTGGTTGGAGATTTAGCGCGAGCGCTGCGGTTCCAAACGCCAGATCGAGGTCGACGAGGATGACGCTATCCTGGAACTGTTGCCCAAGCAGATGAGCGGTATTGGCCGCAAGTGTGCTGCTTCCGACCCCACCGCGCGCGCCGATGAATGCGATAACACGACCGAGACTTCCCAAATCCGCATCCGAGAAGATCCCTTCGATTACGGCGATGAGTTGTCCGGCATCCACCGGTCCACAGCAATATTCGCTGATGCCGACTTCCATAAGCTGCTTGTAAAGCGCGATATCATTTGTACCGCCAATAATTAAAACCTGAGCGCCTGGGCTGCAGACATCCGCGAGCCCTTCCAATGCCTGAAACAGCGCGTCGCCAGTCTCAAGCGTTTCAACAATGAGCAGCTGAGGAGTATCGTTATCACCGAGAAACTCGACGGCACGCGCGATGCCGCCGTCATGAACGAGGATACTGGAGCGCGCGACACGACGATCCTCCTGCAGCCCTTGAATTACGGCCGCGGTCTCAGCATTCTCGACGAAAGCGTTGATCGAAATCCTAAGAATCAGTGCTCTCCCTGTTTTGCCGAAATCATACCCGATCCATCGCTCCGCTATTCGACGTCGCTTATGGTGCCCTGCTCATCCTCTTCAGACGCAAGCGGCTCGCCGGCGCGATATCTTTGAAGAATCACGTCGGTATACTGCGCATCGATCGAGCTTAGCGCATTTCGTTTTATAAGCACGCCAGGATCCGCCAGCATCAGTCCGATGTTTCTTTGGTAGGCGCAGCCCCGGTTGGTATGAGGAAGTTCGGTCGGATTGAATCCGGCTTCACCGATCCAAACACCGCATTCCGGCACCTTGATTTCGTACCCCTGGAAACTCAGGATCACGGCATCCGCACCTTCGACTTGAGCCCTGCCCGGCAGCAGCAGAATATTCCTTGGCCGCACGCCCAGGGCGACGAGACGTTCGCGTACGCCAGATGTGCGCCGGGTCGCCCCTGCAGCGTCGTCGCCTGGCGATGTTGCAATCATCAGCGGGCTACGCGAGCGCCGCAGATATTCACGGACCAACACGTCAGCGCCAGATCGGTCCAATGCGTTTGCTACGCCATCGGCGTCGAGACGGACAGCAACCGCGAAGGTCTTCAACTCGACCTTGAGCGGGTATTGCGCACGGAAATCCGGATGGGCAACACGCGGTCCGCAGCCAGCCAACAGCCCGGCAACAACGAGGACAGCGGGAATGCCAAGATTTTTTGGCAGTCCCAATGGCAGTCCCAATGGCAGTCCCAATGGCAGTCCCAATGGCAGGCCCAACGTCAGGCCCAATGTCAGGCGATGTGCGAGGCGAATCAAGTCATCTACTCCATGATATAGCCGAAGGGGCCGCGCAACGTCGGAACCTCGTCGGGGTTCCACGGTTTTGCATACTGTTTGTAAAGTCTGCCCATTATGAACATGTCGAAGTCGCTCGCGGGTACAAAGCCATCGGTCGGCAGCGAGAGTTCTTGGCCTTCACCCACAGGCCGCACTAGGAAA
This sequence comes from Alphaproteobacteria bacterium, assembly GCA_963664465.2. Classification (GTDB taxonomy): domain Bacteria; phylum Pseudomonadota; class Alphaproteobacteria; order UBA8366; family CAVOAK01; genus CAVOAK01. Next base: position 397,426 of record CAXXSU010000011.1, read on the forward strand.
GCGCGAACCAGCACTACGAGTTCTGTTTCGTTTCGCTGAAATTCTGGGCTGCGAAACAACGCGCCGAGGATTGGAATATCTTTCAGCCAGGGCACGCCGTCGATCTGATTGAACTCGTCGGCCTGCAGTAGACCGGCAATCATCAGGCTGCCACCGCTCGGCAAAACTACCGTGCTGTCGGCACGCCTGACCGATAGGCCAATGACATCGACCGTTTGATTATTTGTACCAAAAGGCAGTACGAGCTTGTTCTCCTCTGCCTGCCGGCTGACTTCGGTCGCCACCCGCAGACTGATCTGGTTACTGCTCAGAACGACGGGGGTGAAACTCAGGCTGACGCCAAAATCGCGAAAATCAATCAGCAAGTTGCCTTGACTATCGACGCCGGACGGGACTGGGAACTCGCCGCCGGCGAGGAAATTCGCCGTTTGGCCCGAAATCACCGTGAGCGTCGGCTCGGCCAGCGTCTTGACGAGTCCCTGGCGTTCCAGTGCCGTGAATGCGACTTGTCCGAGGCCCTGAAAGTCGATGCCAATACTACCGCTTACGGCGCTTGCGAAGGCGCTGCCGCCTGAGGTCGTAAACGAAATTGTGCGGCCGCCACGGATCACTTTGTTGAACGTCGTTGCAACGCCAAGATTTCTCAAAATGCTGCGCTGAAATTCGGCGATCCGTACCTGCAGCAGAACCTGCTGATCTTCCAGCACCGTCACCATGTTGATGACGTCGGTTTCCTCTGCGACAAATCGGCGCGCGATGGCTGACGCATCGACTGCTTCTTTTGCCGAACGAACAGTGCCGGTAATGACGATGTTGTCGTTCAACGCTTCGAGTTTGATGCTCGCATCGGGCAAGGGTGATGCAACGGCCTGACGCACCGCCGAACGGTCGATCTCGACCTTTACGGCCACATGCAAAACGACATCACCGTCGTTCCCGACAAAAAACAGGTTGGTCGTGCCAAGGCCGCGGGCGACGAGATAGACTTGCTGCGATGTCCGCACGATCGCGTCGACAATCTCGGGGTTGGCGACGATTATGTCGCGCACCGGTTCCGGCAGATCGACGAGATGCACCTTATTGAGTGGAACCGTTATCGACTGCGGTGGCGGTATCTCGTTTGGCGCAGCCAATGGCTCCAGCGCGAGTGGCACGACGCGCTGCGCGCTTGCCACAGCGGAAATGGCGGCCCACACGACAAATCCGAGCACCATTGCCGCCAATCCACGTGAGCTCGGACGCTTCAATTTGGCCTCATTTGCTCGGGAACTCTTGTGTGGTAGAGGCGTCACCGCGATAGACTTTCACTTTCACTTTCTGCGGGGACTTCCGTGCGGTTGGTTTTGGCGTGGCCTCTTGCTTCTCCTCGGGGTTGCCAAACGTCTTCGACAGCGTCGGGCTAATCTCAACGTCTGTCGTGAACACGCCGGTCTTATCCTGCGCGGCGTCGTCTGCGAGACTGCGCAGCGACAGACTGATCTGCCCCATTGCCTTTGCCGTTGCAATCGCTTCGACCTGTTTGGGAGTCACCTCAACTTTGATCGTCTTGACGATCGTCGCTTCGCCTTCAAGGTCGTTAAACGACTGATCGACTGCGACGACATGTACGTTGCGGACGATGGCTTCAGACGTGTAACGAACAATGCTGCCAGCGATCACGGGGGTGACATTTTCTTCACCGCTCGGCGCCTTGTAGTCCTTGCGTATGTCGTGGGTCAAAATTATGTCCACGCGATCGCCCGGGAGAATAAATCCCGCGGCGCCGCTCGCCGCAGTGACGGGAATGGCGACCGCACGCATGCCTGGGTTTAGCGCACCGGCTAGAAAGCCCGGTCTATCGCGCCGGAAAATCATTGCTTCGCTAAACGGAGTTCCTTCCAGCAGGCCGCGGCGGACTACAGCGCCGACGAACTTCTTTTCCAATTCTCCGTCTTTGGTATCTGCGGATATGAAGTTGTCGCCGACAGCATCTTCCGGCCACGGCTGCCAACGAATACTACCCTTCGCAATCGTCGCGCCGGCGGGCAAGTCCCTATCGGCAACCAACACGAACATGTTCGAAACAGGGGCCGATTCCTCTTCGGTCTCAGCGGTAACCGTTGCCTGCGTGTCGAGCAGGCGCTTGACGAGAAATGCGGTTCCGCCCGCTGCAAGCAGCGCAAATGCAATCAGTCCGATTATGACGATGCGCATAGCGGCACAAAACTCCGACGACGTAAGGAATAGACGCCCAAACTACACAGGAAAACGAAGTTTATTCGAAGAAGTAATAGAATAACATAAATAGGGTATCCTATTCGCTCTCGTAGTGCCTAGATCTGGGGGGCAGGGCTGGGTCTGCCCCCGACGAGCTTCTTGTATGGCACGGGCTCCAGTTGCACTGCTTGCTGGAGGAGTCGATAGAACAGGAGGCCGCGAGCTTTGGATCGGCGGCGATTGAAGCGGAACGTGAACTCGTCCAGATAGTAATCAAGCTGGGAGGCGCTAATAGCCCCATGGTGAATACCCAGCCACCACCGATCAAGGAGGCCGGCTACCCGATGAACTTGGGGCATGACAATGTGGGCTGGGTCGCCGCTGGCGGAAATATTTTTCGGCTGGTGTTCGAAGCCGACTCCCGTGAGACCGTTGTAGGCTCGCCAGCCATCGGTTCGAATCGTTGCTCCCGGGCACACAGCCGTTTGGACGAAAGGAATGAGGCTCTCGGCGGATGCGTCCTCGACACGCGCCATGCGGATACGACCGGTGCCCCGACCCCGGATTTCGGCGGCAATCGCGACAATCGATTTCTTGTTTGTTTTCCGCCCCGTAACGCCAACCTCCCGGCCGCCCACATAGGTTTCGTCGACCTCGACCTCGCCATTCAGAAGCTCTCTGCCCGGTCGAACCATGGCCCGGCGCAGCTTATGGAGCCATGTCCAAGCCGTTTGATAACCGCCCAGGCCGAGTATTCGTTGAACCCCAAGCGCACTGACGCCGTGCTTCTGATGCGTCACATACCACATCGCCTGGAACCAAAGCCGCAACGGTTTCCGCGTACCCTCGAAGATCGTCCCCGCGGTCGGCGACGTCTGACGTTGGCATCCCGCACATCGCTGTTGGCCCCTGGCCGTCACCCACGCCTCGGTTCCCCCGCAGGCCGGACACCGAAACCCGGCAGGCCAACGGACACGCCGAAGAAAATCCGCACAGGCGGCCTCAGAAGCGAACCAGTCGTCAAATTCCATAAGCGTGCGAGGGTAATCGATCCCGCCAACGGGATGGGCAGTATTCTCGGCCATCACAACATCTTGCCACTACGAGAGCGAATAGGATACCCTATATTCCGAATTCTCAAACTAACGCGCTATTCGCCGGCGATGCAGACCTTCGCTGCCGTGATCCGCAACGAACGGCGCTCGATCGTTGCGGCGTTCCTGGTCATGGTGATTATGTTGATCGCCGCCTCTAGTCTGATCTTTCTGGCTGAGCACAAGGTGCAACCTGTGAAATTCGGCAGTATTCCCGATGCCATGTGGTGGGCGATTGCGACCTTGACGACAGTCGGCTACGGCGATGTCACCCCGGTAACCGCATTGGGCAAACTCTTGGGCGGTGTCGTCATGTTGACGGGGATTGCCCTGTTCGTTCTATGGACACGTGTCCTTGCAGGATTTCGAAGCCGTCTGCTTTGGACATAAGCGTGCGGAATATTCGCCTCCAGTTTTGCCGCAGAGCTCCGCAAGCGCGACTTCGTTGTGAGCTGGAACATGGTGGCGCAGGTTCCTGCATTCGCCTCTCTCGACGCGACGGCGATCGCTGAGATTGCGCGGTTGCTGGATGCGGTCGTCGTGCCGGAGCGCTATACCATTGTGCGGCGGGGCGAAAAGGCCGATTGCATGTATTTCATCGCCTCCAGCGAAATTGAAGTGGAACTGCACCCTGAGCCGCTTGTCCTTGGACAGGGGCACTTCTTCGGTGAAGTCGGACTCCTGCTCTCGACCGTGCGCAATGCGACCATAATCGCATTGACCGAATGCCGGCTCCTTATGCTTAACAGCGAAGACTTCAAAACCGTGCTTGAACGCTTTCCCGATGTTCGGGATACGATCTCCAAAGTCGCGCAGGACAGGCTTTCCTGGCAGGATTCAGGGGATGACGTTAACGCCCTGCGGTCCACTTCGGGCTAGCGGCTTTCCCTCCAAAGTCGCGCAGGACAGGCTTTCCTGGCAGGATTCAGGGGATGACGTTAACGCCCTGCGGTCCACTTCGGGCGCAGATCCCTTCGCAGATATTCTGGCAATCTTGAGGCCTGTTGCGGATTCAAGCCAGTGTCGCTGCTAAATTCTCGTCCAACTTATCGAGAAACTGGCCGGTCGTAAGCCAGGGCTGCTCATCGCCGATCAGGATTGCGAGATCCTTGGTCATAAAGCCGCGCTCGACGGTATCGACACAGACTTCTTCTAGCTGTTTGGCGAAAGCTTCCACATCCGGCGTCGCATCAAACTCGCCTCGATATTGAAGCGCACGGGTCCACGCGAAGATCGAGGCAATTGGATTGGTCGACGTTTCTTTGCCTTCTTGGTATTGGCGGAAATGGCGCGTTACCGTGCCGTGTGCCGCCTCTGCCTCGATCGAGCTGCCATCCGGCGTCATCAACACCGACGTCATAAGACCCAAGCTGCCAAATCCTTGGGCAACCGTATCGGACTGTACGTCGCCATCGTAGTTCTTGCAGGCCCAGACAAATCCGCCGGACCATTTAAGGGCGCAGGCGACCATGTCATCGATCAGGCGATGTTCGTATGTGATCCCGCGCTCCTTGAACTGGTCTTTGTAATCGGCATCGAACACTTCCTGGAATAGATCCATGAAGCGGCCATCGTAGATTTTGAGGATTGTGTTCTTGGTGGAGAGGTAGACCGGCCAGCCAAGACCGAGGCCGTATTTGAAGCAGGCGTGCGCAAACCCGCGAATTGACTCATCCAGGTTGTACATCGCCAAAGCCGTACCGGACCCCGGAAAATCAAAGACCTCCCGTGAGATTGGCGCGCTGCCGTCCTCTGGTTCGAAGGTGATCGTAAGTTTGCCCTTTCCAGGCACCAGAAAGTCGGTGGCACGGTACTGGTCGCCAAAAGCGTGCCTGCCGATAACGATCGGCTGGGTCCAGCCCGGAACAAGCCGTGGCACGTTCTTGCAAATGATCGGCTGGCGAAACACGGTGCCCCCCAGAATGTTGCGGATCGTTCCGTTTGGAGATCGCCACATCTGTTTCAAATCGAATTCGCGGACCCGGGCTTCATCGGGGGTAATGGTGGCGCATTTGACGCCGACACCGTGTTTTTTGATCGCGTTGGCCGCGTCAATTGTGATCTGGTCGTCGGTCGCGTCCCGGTTTTCCATACCAAGGTCGTAGTAGCGAAGATTCACGTCAAGATAGGGCAGAATCAGTTTTTCTTTGATTGCGGCCCACATCACGCGGGTCATCTCGTCTCCGTCGAGTTCGACGATAGGATTTTTGACCTTGATCTTGCTCATCCGATTGCTCCGGGCAGGCTCGTCTAGTGACACAGGCACAATGATGACGTCCTGGAGAAGAAGTCTAGCGCGGGCGGAAGGCGTACGAAAGGCCGGTTGGGCGAGCTTATGATCGTGCGTTCATAGCCACTTCGCATCGACGCTTATGGTGGCGGCAGGCATCGTTGCTAACGTCGGCAGGACGTCGTCGACATTATTGACCGTGTGGAGCAACGCGCGATGTTCCGGCTGTGTGTAACCCTCGCTAACGATGTTGTCTAGCAAACGGTCGAGCGAAGCCCAGTATCCGTCGACATCAACAATGACAATTGGCTTGTCGTGAAGTCCTAACTGTTTCCAGGTCATGATTTCGAACATCTCGTCCAAGGTGCCGAGTCCGCCAGGCAGAATCACGAAGCCGTCGGACAGTTCGGCCATTCGTTGTTTTCGGCTATGCATGCTGTCGGTGACGATCAATTCCGTGCAGTTGCGACGTCCGATTTCGAGCTGGTCCAGAAACTTTGGAATAACACCGATGACCTCGCCGCCGCCGGCACCGACCGCGTCAGCCAGCATTCCCATAACGCCGACACTGCCGCCGCCATAGATCAGGCGGACTCCTGCGTCGGCGAGAATGCCGCCCAGTCGCTTCGCAGCCCTATGATGCGACTCGTGCCCATGGCTGGACGATCCGCAATAGACGCAGAGGGAAGTAATTGCAGTCATGAATTCCGTCCTATTAAGCTTCTTCTTGGTCTTGAGTTAGCCTAGTGGCATGTCATCATGAAATTGGGGCGGCCGCAGCTACATAACAATAGACTGGGGAATGGTCACGCAACCGTAAATATTCGTCGTCCTGCATCGGGAATAGATAGCGCCATGTACTTTCGGGGGGTAACGATTTGCAGACGGAATAAACCATGCCGGCAAGCTGTTAATGATGATGTTTGCAAACTTGTCCGCCAGCATTTGGGTGCCTGCGTGGCGCCATATATCGAAAGGATTGTGATGGAGAACGTCGTTCGAGGCTTGTTTTTCGCAGCAATGGCGAGTTTTGCGGTTGCGGCATTCGCTTCTGGAAATCCGGTCTTTGCCCAAGATGCCAAGGCTGCCATCGAGCAACGGCAGATGACTATGAAGGGGTTTGACAAGAAATTGCTGGCGATTATTGCGTTTGTGAAACGGGGCGAAGGCAGCGCGGAGGACATCGCAAAGCGTGCTGCTGAAATCAGCGCCGCGGCGGAGATGCTGCCGGGCATGTTTCCCGCCAAGTCCGGTCGCGATATGGTCACCGATCCCAAGACGGCGGCGCTGGCGATGATCTGGAACGACAGAATCAAGTTTGAAAGTATCGCTGTTGAGCTCGTTGCAGAGGCCGCCAAGCTTGAGAAGATCTCGATGACCGGCGACAAGGCGGCGATATGGGCACAGATAGGTATTTTGGGCAGAAATACATGTGGTGCCTGCCACGACTCCTTTCGCGCCGAGTTGGACTAGTTGCGCAGGGCGGCTTACAGTTTTTCCATCATAACGGCTGTGTTGGGCTCCCTGGGTGGAGGTCCAGCACATGCCGCGAGTGTTGAGAGCGTTACCCGCGGCGAGTACGTATTCAATGCGGCAGGCTGTGCCGGCTGTCACACCGACGTTAAGACAAAAGGGCCACCCCTGGCTGGTGGCCGCGTGCTCGCGACGCCGTTTGGGAGCTTTTACAGTCCCAACATTACGCCCAATCAAATCCATGGCATCGGTTCCTGGTCGCAGGAAGATTTCATAGCCGCGTTGCGGCAGGGAATAGCGCCCGACGGGACGCCCTATTATCCGTCCTTTCCCTACACGTCCTTCACCGGAATGAGCGGGTCGGACATCGTTGATCTTTGGACCTATGTCTCAACACGACCGGCGGTCCCGCGCACCGATGAGCGGCACAAGCTCCAGTTTCCATTCAATCTGCGAATTCTCATGTGGGGCTGGCGCGCATTGTTCTTCAGGGAAGGCCCTATCGAGGCCGATCCAAATCGCTCGGAGGAATGGAACCGCGGCAGCTATCTCGTACGTGCGCTAAGCCATTGTGGCGAATGCCACACGCCCAGAAATGCATTCGGGGCGGTGGATCATGGTCGTGAACTCGGAGGGAATCCGGAAGGACCGAACGGTAAATCCGTACCTAACATCACGCCCGATGACGCGACTGGAATCGGCTCTTGGAGTGACGAAGAAATTGTCGACTTTCTTTCGATCGGTATGACGCCGGAGGGTGACTTTGCCGGCGGAGCGATGACCGAGGTGATTGATCAATCGACCAGTAAACTAAACGATGCGGACCGACGCGCTATCGCTGTTTACATCAAGGCGCTACCCCCGGTGCGAAACCAGCCGAAGAAGTAGTTGTCCATCGAGTACGCGGCGTTGCTTCGGCCGCAGGGGCGTATTACGTTGGGCGCATACGCCGGCGTGTCGCTCGCGAGGCAGCGTGAATCGTTCATTTTTGATTGGTGGAATAGGTGTGGTGGTGATTGTCGTTGCCATCGCTTTGAACTATTCCGCCAACCGTTCAGCCGACGAGATCATTCAAAACGGTGGACAAACCTCGGGTGAGGGGTTGGTTTCGGCCGAAACAGATGAAGCAAAACTACCGCCTGGCGAAGCGCCGCTAAGCGAAATTGAAAAGAAAATAGTCCCGCCGCAATTCGATGTCGTTCGCGTTAATCCGCGAGGTGATGCAGTCATCGCGGGCCGCGCCGAGCCAGGCGCCAAGGTCACAGTGCTCGATGGCGGAATACCTATTGGTATGGTAACGGCGGATGAGCGGGGCGAGTGGGTGTTGGTGCCAAAAGAACCGCTGCCGACGGGGAATCGCGAGCTCACCGTCATTCAGCAAGTCGGCGACGGCGAACCGATGGTATCAGAATCGATTATCGTTCTTGTCGTCCCTGAACATGGCAAGGATATCGCTGGTCGGCCAGTCCAGGAAGAGTCGCAGCCGTTGGCGCTACAGGTGCCCCGCACGGGAACCGGTTCGAGCCGACTACTGCAGGCGCCCTCGACGGGCGATCTCAATGCACCTCCGGCGGCAGGCGTTTCCGTCGACGTCATCGATTATGACGAAAATGGCAATGTCAGGCTGGCGGGACGTGGCGCCAAAAACTCCGAAGTGCTCGTCTATCTGGATGATAAATTGCTTGGGCGTGCCGGCGTTGACGCAGAAGGGCGGTGGCGGCTTGATCCGGAGCGGCTGGTTGAGCCGGGTCTTTATACGCTTCGTATCGACCAGCGCACGGATGGCAAGGTCGTTGCTCGGGTAGAACTACCATTTTCCCGTTCGGATCCAATTGCCAATGTCCCAGACGAGACGCTGGTTATCGTCCAGCCCGGCAATAGCCTGTGGCGAATCGCAAGATGGACGCTCGGGAGCGGCATCGCATACACCACCATTTATGAAGCCAACAGCGATCAGATTCGCGATCCAGATTTGATCTATCCGGGTCAGGTCTTCATGGTTCCTTCCACCAATTAGAGCCGCATTCGACTTCGGCACAATGCTTCGATCCTTGTCTCAGCAGCGGTTATCATTCGTCGGCCCTTAACCTCAAGCGTTGTGACCGTTATTATTGTGAATCCGGCCGGAAACCAGGCCGGCCTGCAGACTATAATGACTCGTTGAACATGCCGAACACGCTGAAGCGCATACTAGTTCCGATCCATCGCGAAGGCCGAATATTTGTCGCTGCCTTCGCGCTCATATCACTGCTCGCGTGGTTGGTCTGGCCGGTGTTCGGCCTGTTCGGCGCCGGACTTACGGTTTGGTGCGTCTACTTCTTTCGCGATCCGGTTCGTGTGACGCCGACGCGATCAGGATTGATCGTCAGTCCCGCCGATGGCGTTGTCGAGATGATAACGTTGGCGAAACCGCCGCAAGAGCTTGAGATGGGCGACGGCCAGCTCACCCGCGTGAGTATCTTCATGAATGTGTTCGATGTGCATGTGAACCGAATTCCGACAGACGGCGTCATCACCAAGCTCTCCTACCGGCCAGGGAAATTTATCAACGCCTCTCTCGACAAGGCAAGCGAAGACAACGAACGCCAATCGGTGAGACTGTCGACCGCGGATGGGTCCGACCTTGCATTTGTACAAATTGCTGGATTGGTGGCGCGCCGCATCCTCTGCGAGTTAACGACGGAGCAAAGCGTGAAAGCCGGTGAGCGTTTCGGCATGATACGGTTTGGAAGTCGGGTCGACCTCTTCCTACCGGACGGTGTTGCGCCCTTCGTGTGTGTTGGACATCGCATGGTAGCTGGCGAGACAATCGTTGCTGACCTTAAATCCAAGGAAGCGGCGAGAACTGGTGACATTCGATGAAGCTCGGACGCAGGCGACAAATTAGGCGCACGCCACGCCTCAAAGGTCAGGCAATCAGTAAGATTATCCCTCACATCATCACGGTGTCGGCGATGTGTGTGGGTCTGACCGCCGTTCGGTTCGGTCTCGACGGTAAATGGGAATTCGCCGTAATTGCCATCGTCATCGCTGGTATTCTCGATGCGCTTGATGGACGCATGGCGCGTTTGCTCAACGTAACCAGCGAATTTGGAGCGATCCTCGACTCGTTGTCCGATTTTCTGTGTTTTGGCGTCGCGCCGGCGATGGTTTTGTTCTTTTGGTCGTTGCAGGAATTAGGCGGCTTTGGGTGGGGCCTGGCGTTGTTCTTTCCCGTCTGCTGTGCGCTGAGGCTGGCGAGGTTCAGCAGCATGTCGGGAAAATTGCCACCCTATGCCTACAACTACTTCACGGGCGTTCCGGCGCCTGCCGGGGCCGGACTATCGCTATTGCCGATGGTTGTGAGTATTGGGTTTGGTGTCGATCTGGCGGCCTATCCAGCGGTATCAGGGATTTGGATTGCGTTTGTCGCATTGTTGATGGTGAGTCACCTGCCGACCTACTCGTTTAAGGCTATCAAAGTTCCAAATCGGCTAGTGTTGCCACTCCTGGTCACGATCGGCTTGCTGTTTGCCGGCGCTGCCGGCCGGCCATGGGGCACGCTTACGCTTTGTATGATCGCCTATATGACGAGTTTCCCCTTCTCGATACGCTCCTTCAATCGGTTGAAGGCGGAGGCGGAACATATGCATGGACGACCCTCCGATCCGGCGGAGCCATCTTCGGCGGAGGATCAGAAAGACGATGGGCCGGACGACGATGAATCTGGCGATCAGCACCGGCCCAACCTACGGTCCGTATAGCCGCTTCCGCGGCCCACCCGCAGAGTGTCCGTTTCGCAATGCTTGATGCCACTGCACGGCGTTTGATTACACCAGCGCTTGACATGGTCGGCGCGCAAATTGCCCGCAGTGGCGTCCGGGCAAATACGGTCACAGTAGTCGGTCTGCTGATCGGTGCGCTCATCATACCGGCGTTGGCCTTTGAGGCGTATGGTTTGGCTTTGGTTATTGTCCTGACAAACCGGCTGATTGATGGACTCGACGGAGCGGTCGCCCGGAACAGTCAAATCACCGATCTCGGCGGGTATCTGGATATTGTCGGCGACTTCCTGTTCTACGCGGCCGTTCCCTTCGGATTCGCGCTTGCCCGGCCAGAGGACAATGCGCTGGCTGCCGCCTTCTTGATCTTCAGTTTTATCGGTACCGGCACGAGCTTTCTTACCTATGCCATCATGGCGGCAAAGAGGGGTATTACGACCGAAGTACGCGGCCGCAAATCACTGTATTACCTCGGCGGCTTGACCGAAGGCAGCGAGACGATTGCCTTTCTGGTCTTGATCTGTTTGCTGCCCGACAATTTCTCGTTGTTTGCTTGGATATTTGGCGCCGCGTGCTGGGTCACTACTGTCTCGCGAAGCTTCGCGGCCGTGATTGAGTTTCAAGACTAAGCTGCGCATTTTCGATGTGATCGCAACAGATTAAAATCCGAGCCGTTTCAACTCCGCCCGTGCTGCGACATACTCGATGAAATGGCTAACCCCGGCTTCGATGGAATCTCGAAAGTAGCCGATTGCATCTGTGCGACTACCCTTCATGAGCTCAAACTGTCCGGCGTAGAACAAGGCTTCTGTGCGCTTTTCGCGTTGCCTTGTAGGGTTCGGATCATGCGCTTGATTGATGGTGGCGAGGACCGTCGCCTGACCCAGGAGCATTGCAATAATAGGGCCCGGCCATTGCTCTCGGTTAAATGGCGCAGCATTGACGACAAGATCGCGCTGTCCATCGCGGCCCGAACGGACTTGCGAAAGAAATAGCCAAATAGCTGAATATGGATCCTGCGGCTGAAGTTCGACCGAAGTTCTGAAGTCACTTATGGCGACGTCGAAACGGCCGGATAGAAATCGAGTTCGACCACGGCCGTTATACGCGCTGGCATGAGACGGATCGAGGCGAATGGCCTCGCTGTAGTCTTGATCGGCGAGGTCATATTGTCGTTTGCCGGCATAGGCGACGCCTCGGTTGTAGTATGTGAAGGCATTTGTTGCGTGAAGACGAAGCGCTGCGTTGAAATCAAGTATCGCTTTGTCAAATTCACCGATCTGGCGATAAACATTTCCGCGGTTATTGAAGGCAGGAACGTTATCTCCGTTAACAGCCCGTTGACGAAGTCTTCCCTGGACGAAGTCGGCATGGTCTGATTCTCTGGTGTCCTGGCCTGAAGGGGGGTTCGCTGATGGCGATGGGACAGCAGAAGGATCGTCAGGGGGACTTGATGGTGAGCTGGTCGGAGATGCCGCGCTCGCCTGGTCATGTATTTTACGACCGCCTGCAGTTGGTACTGATCGAGGGCGGCTTCGACGGCTTCGCCGAGGCGGTCTGCCAGCCCTATTACGCGGCCAGGATGGGGGCGCCTTCGGTGCCACCCGGGCGCTACTTCCGTATGCACCTGGTGGGCTACTTCGAGGGTATCGACTCTGAGCGTGGGCTGGAGTGGCGCTGCTCGGATTCCCTGTCGCTACGGGAGTTCCTGCTGTTGGAGATGCGGGAACGGGTGCCGGACCATTCCTGGCTGTCACGGACCCGCGCGCGCCTGCCCCATGAAGTCCACACGGCGGTGTTTGACTGGGTCCTGGCGCTGATCGCCGAGGCGGGTCTGGTGAAGGGCGAGCGCATCGGGGTGGATGCCTCGACCATGGAGGCCAACGCGGCGCTGCGCAACATCGTGCGGAGGGACACGGGCGAGGGTTACCGGGGGATGCTGGAGCGCTTGGCCCAGGAGAGCGGTATCGAGACACCCACGGCTGAGGACCTGGCGCGTCTGGACCGCAAGCGCAAGGGCAAGAAGCTCTCGAACCAGGACTGGGTTTCCAGGAGCGACCCCGAGGCCAAGATCGCCAAGATGAAGGACGGCACCACGCACCTGGCCTACAAGCCCGAGCACGCGGTGGATCTGGACACCGGCGCGGTGGTGGCGGCGGAGCTGCACCCGGCCGACGAGGGCGATACGACAACGCTTCCCAAGACCCTGGCGGCGGCCGAGGCAAACCTCGAGGCGGTGGATGTGGCGCCGACGGCCGAAGATCCGGCCGAATGTGTGACCGATAAGGGCTCCCACTCACGGTTGGTCTTGAAGGCGCTCGACGACGGCCCCTGGAAGAGCCGGATCTCCGAGCCCAAGCAGAAGGGTTTTGCGCGCTGGCACGGAGATGATGCGGCTCGCCGGGCGGTCACCAACAACCGGACCCGGCTGTTATCGGGGGTGGCCAGGGAAGCCTTCAAGCTGCGCGCCGAGATCGTCGAGCGCTCCTTTGCCCACAACCTCGATCGCGGCGGTATGCGCCGGACCTGGCTTCGGGGCCGCGAGAACGTGCACAAGCGATACCTGCTTCACGTCGCCGGCCACAACCTATCGTTGCTGATGCGCCAACTCATCGGCGCCGGCACCCCGAAGGAGGCCGTGGCGGGCGGAATTGGCGCCTTGTTCGTGCTTGTTACGCCCGCTGGAGCCGTCCTGGTCGTTCAGATCGTCCTCATCGTCTCGGAGGATGGCGAAACCGCCTTCGCCGCGATATGCTTCGCCGTGGCGTGAAACCCGGTCAATGACGCCTTTTTCAACGGGCTGTTAAGGCTAATGGCAGCGTTAAAATCCTGAATTGCTTGATCGAACTGTCTCTTGACGCTGTAAGCGTTGCCGCGATTGAACAACGGTACGTCATCGGTCGGTGCAAGCTGGATCGCCTGGTCGTAGTTTTGAATCGCCCGATCCAACTGTCCGATTCGCGTTAATGCGTTACCCCTATTGTTAAACGCATACGCGTGAGTCGGGTCGAGACGAGTCGCTTGGTCGTAATCCGCTATCGCCTTCGTAAATTGCAGTTTAACCAAATAGGCGTTGCCGCGGTCGTAGAACGCAAGAAACAGGTTCTTCGTTGTCAGGTCTCCGCGGTCGATGCATTGGCTGTAGTGCAAGATCGCGGAATCGTGGTCTCCAGCGTTTTGAGCCTCGTTGGCCTTCTTGCAGAACTCCAGGTTTTCCGCCGCAGCAGAGGCCTGAAACCAGAGTAAAATCAAAACGATAGCGACCGAACGAAGCATAAGCATCTCCAATGTTGGTGATCTTGCCACGCAAAGGGGCCTAGCTCAAACCAGAGGTAGGCAGATGACGTCTTGAAATGAAGTCAGTTCTAATGCGCGTGTTTACTCTGCCGGACTGGATATGGTCGCAGCCCCTGCTGGACCGCGCCTGCGCGCGCGCCAGGTCGCGACGTTTGCCTTTAGCATGAGAGCCGACGGAGTGACGAGAAGCGTCAATATCGTTGCGAATGCGAGGCCAAAGGCAATGGCGGTGGAGAGTTGGGTCCACCACTGAGTGGAGGGCCCGCCAATTGCAATCTTGCGCGTTATGAAATCGATATTTATTCCCAATACCATCGGCATTAAGCCAAGGATCGTCGTTACTGACGTCAATAGGACTGGTCGCAGACGTTGCGCACCGGTTATCAGGATCGCCGAAGCCGGGTTGTGTACGGTCTTGCGGATTCGATCGTAGGTATCGATCAGGACAATGTTGTTGTTGACGACAATGCCGGCCAGGGCGA